>NZ_BAAGWW010000002.1:0-378161 GCF_054780155.1 Microbacterium aureliae | reverse complement strand
GTGGGGGTGCGGGGTCAGGGCGTCGGTGGGTCGGGGTGGCCGGGGGGGTGGGGGTGCGGGTGGCGGCGAGCCGCGGGGATCGCGGCGAGCCACGGGGCGACGTCCCCAGTCTCGCGCGGAATCCCCTGGTTCGGCCGGCAGCGCGCACGCCGCAGCCGGCGAGCGCTCGCGGGGAGGGGGGCGGGGGGGTTGGCGAGCCGCGGGGATCGCGGCCAGACACGGGGCGACGCCCCGGTCTCGCGCGGAACCCCTTGGCTCGCGAAGAAACCCCGGGGTCGCCCCGCGAGCGCTATCGCGGCACCCCGCCCGTCACGGCATCCGCGGGTCGAGCATCGTCATGCCCGCGGGCGCCGCACGGTCGAGCAGCGGCAGCAGCTCCGCGGCGTCGGCGAGCCCGATCACGCGCTCGATCAGGTCCTGGGGGCGCAGCGCGCCGGATTCGATGAGGGCGAGCATGGCGGGGTAGTCGGCCGCGGCCATGCCGTGACTGCCGAGGATGTCGAGTTCCCACGCGATGACCCGCGCCATCGGCATCCCGGACGATCCCGTCGCCGACGGCAGCAGACCCACCTGCACGTGCCGGCCGCGGCGGCGCAGGCTGAGGACCCCATCGGATGCCGTCTGCTCGCTGCCGACGGCATCGATCGAGACGTGGGTGCCGCCGGTGAGTTCGTGTACGCGACCGGGGACGTCGGCGTCGCCCGCGTGCACGACGTGCTCGGCGCCGAGCCGGGAAGCGGCGGCGAGCGCGGCGTCGTTGCGGTCCACGGCGACCACCCGCGCACCGAGGGCGCGGGCGATCATGACGGCGCTCAGGCCAACGCCTCCGGCGCCGACGACGGTGACCCACTCCCCCGGCTGGACGCGGGCGCGGCCGGTGAGCGCACGGAAGGCGGTGGCGAACCGGCAGCCGAGCGCCGCCGCGGCTTCGAAGGACACGGCATCCGGGATCGGGACGAGGTTCGTGTCGGCCGCGTGGAGCGACACGCGCTCGGCGAACGAGCCCCAGTGCGTGAAGCCGGGCTGCTCCTGGTCCGGGCACACCTGCGCCTGCCCGGTGAGGCACCACTGGCAGCGCCCGCAGCCGCACACGAACGGGACCGTGACGCGGTCTCCGACCGACCACCGCCCGACGCCGTCGCCGACCTCGACGACGACCCCGGCGAGCTCGTGCCCGGGGACGTGCGGCAGGGCGATGTCCTCGTGGCCCGCCCACGCATGCCAGTCGCTGCGGCACAGCCCGGTGGCACGCACCTCGACCACGACACCGCCTGGCGCCGCCGCGGGTGCGGGCACGTCGCGCACCGCGAGGGGCTGCCGGACGGCATCCATCACGATCGCGCGCATCTGGTCACGGTACCGCGGGCGGGCCACGGCCCCGGCCCCAGGCGTGACCGGATCACGTGATGCGCACGACCTCACCCGTTGTTTCCGGTTCGCAGCGGGTGATCTCGTGCGCATCACGTGATCTGTAACGGAAGGGAGGCCGCGGACGGGATGCGGCTCGTCACCCCAGCGGCTCGGCCGCCCGGCGCGCGGCCCGCGCGGATGCCTGGACGGCCCCGACGCTGGCGGCGATGACCAGGGCGATGCCCACCATCTCGAGCCACGTCAGGTGCTGGCCGAGCAGCAGGAATCCGGCGATCGCGGCCGTGGCGGGTGCCAGCGACATCAGGATCGCGAAGGCGGATGCCGGCAGTCGCCGCAGCGCCAGTAGCTCGAACGCGTAGGGGATCGTCGAGGACAGCACCGCCACCGCCGCCCCCAGGGCCACCAGCTCGAGGCGGAGCAGGGCGGCACCGGCATCCGTCAGCCCGAAGGGCAGCGACAGCAGCGCGCCCGCCGCCATCGCGAGGGCGAGCCCGTCGAGCTTGGGGAAGACCCGGCCGACGCGCGCCGACGCCAGGATGTAGAAGGCCCAGCTCGCCGCGGCGCCGAGTGCGAACGCCACGCCGAGCGGGTCGAGACGGTCCCACCCGCCGCCGCCCAGGGCGAGGACGCCCGCGAAGGCCACGATCGCCCACACCCACGCCGACGCGCGGCGGCTGGCGACGATGGACAGCACGAGGGGTCCGAGCACCTCGATCGTCACGGTGACGCCCAGGGCGAGACGCTCGAGGGCGAGGTAGAAGAAGCCGTTCATGACGGCCAGGACGACGCCGAACCACACCACGTCACGCCACGCGGATGCCGTGTGCCCGCGAAGCCGCGGACGGGCGATCAACAGAAGCAGCACCGCTGAGAAGACCAGCCGCAGCATGACCATGCCGAGGGGCCCGACCTCGGGGAAGAGCAGGACGGCGAAGGACGCCCCGATCTCTTGGCAGGCCAGGCCCGCCACGACGAGCAGGACGGCGGGCGCCCCGGCCGGACGCGCGGTGGCGCTCACTCCGTCGGTGCGGAGCAGACGGCGTTCTTGTCGATCGTCTTCGAGAACTGCTCCGGCGTCCACGGCAGGCCGGCGCTTGGGGCCTCCTGCCCGGACGCCGCCGGCGCCTTCGACGCGATGGCGGCCAGCTCGAACGCGAGCCAGCCGGCGAAGTTCGGGTGAGCCGAGGAGTTGTTCAGCACGACGGCGACGGTGAGGCCGGTGTCGGGGTCGGCGTAGGCGGAGGTCAGGTACCCGGGCACGGAGCCGGTCTGGCCGACCATCGACCCGGCGCGGAACGCACCGCCGGCGTAGGTGTACCACGACGACGAGGTCGGCGACGGCGGCTTGCCATCGTCGAACCGGGACGTGCCGGTGAGGGTGCCCGTGGCGAGCGCCTGCGTGTACCGACCGAGGTCGGTGATCGTCGTCATGACGCCGCCGTCGGTGAACGCGGTCGTGAGCGAGACGTTCGAGACGTCCGCCGGCTCCGCGCAGTCCCAGGTGCCCTCCACGCGCGGGGAGCGCAGACCGCTCAGACGCGGGGCCTCGGTGGGGGTGGCGGCGAGGTAGGTGCCCTCGAGGTCGAGGGGGTCGGTGACGTACTCGCGCAGCAGGGCGGACATCCGCTCGCCGCTGGCGTTCTCGAGCGCGAGGCCCAGCAGCAGGTAGCCGGCATCCGAGTCGGTGTAGCGGGCGCCCGGCTCGGCCGTGCGCTCCTGCCCGAGCCCATAGGTGGCGAGCTCGAGCGGCACCCACTTGCGCTCCGGATTGTCGAGCCACATGCGCAGCAGCCGCTCGGAGTACGAGCCGATGCCGCTGGTGTTGTCGCACAGCATCTCGAGGGTGACGTCGGTCAGGTCGGCGACGCCGGGGACGTGAGTGGCCACGTCGTCGTCGACGTCGAGGACGCCCTCCTTGGCGAGCTCGTACACGACGTCGCACGTCATCGCCCGCGTGATCTTGCCGGCGCGGAACTGCATGTCGGCGGTGACCTCGTCGCCGCCGGGCGTCGTCGTGCCGACACCCGAGACCCAGCTGCCGCTCCACGGCGCCCACACCCCGACGATCGCCCCCGAGGCGCCGCTGGCGACGACCGCGCGGTCGACCGCTTCGCGCAGGGGCGTCAGGGTCTCTTCGGGAAAGTCGCCCTCGACCTGAGCGGGGACGTCGATCGAGACCGAGACGTCGTTGGAGCAGGCGGAGAGGCCCAGGACCAGGGCCGCTGCAGTGACGACGGCCGCGGTGCTCCTCGTCGCTGAGGACCACGTGGTGGGTCGGAACGGCATAACACTCCCCGAGGATCGTCCTTAGATTCAAACACACGCCGCTCGCACCAGGACATTCCCTTACAATCCGGCTCGTAGGCTGGCGAGGTGACGCACACCTTCGACGCGGGCGCGACCGCCGGCATCCTTCGCCATATGAATGAGGACCATGCCGGGGACAGCCTGCTCATCGCACGTGCGTTCGCGGTCGAGGACGCCGTCGCCGCGACGATGACGGGGCTCGACGGGGATGCCGGCACCTGGCTCGTCGAGCGCGCCGACGGCTCGCACACCGAGGTCCGCGTGGCGTGGCCGCAGGGCGCGATCTCGGAGCGCCCCGAAGTGCGGCGCGAGATCGTCGCGCTCTACCGCGCCGCGTGCAAACGCCTGGGGGTCACGCCCCGCTGAGGCCTCACAGGGGCGGGTCGGGGGCGGCGCCTAGCATGGAGCGGATGGACGACACCACTCCGTTCTCGGCCGAGCTGCGCGAGCGCTCGTCGCAGGCGCACTCGTCGAGTGAATCGGCCGGCTTCATGTCCGACCTCGTCACCGGCGACGGCACGCGCGCCGACTACGTCGCCCTGGTGGCCCAGCACTGGTTCATCTACGACGCCCTCGAACGCGCCGCCGAACGGATGCGGGAGGACGCGGTCGCGCGCGTCTTCATGTCGCGCGAGCTGACCCGCGTGCCGGCGCTCGAGGCCGACCTGACCTACCTCATCGGCGACGACTGGCGGCAGCGCATCACGCCGCTGCCGGCCACGCGGCGCTACGTCGAGCGGATCGAGCACGTCGGCCGGACCTGGCCGGGCGGATTCGTCGCCCATCACTACACCCGCTACCTCGGCGACCTGTCGGGCGGGCTGTACATCGGCCGGCTCATGGCCCGCCGCTTCGGCTTCGACACCGACGGGGTGGCGTTCTACGTCTTCGACGACATCGCCGACCCGAAGGCGTTCAAGGACGTCTACCGCGAGCAGCTGGATGCCGCCCCGTGGGACGACGCCGAACAGGAGCGCGTGATCGACGAGGTGCTGCTCGCCTACCGGTTCAACACCGAGGTGTTCGAGGAGCTCGCTGCCGCGAAGCGCGCGGGCTGACGCGTCAGGCGGTCGCGGGGCGGGCGGCGGCGCGCCTGTCCGCCATCCACCGCTGCACGTCCGGGTCCACGCGGATGTCGCTCGGCCGCAGCGGCCGCGACAGGTAGAGGCCGTCGAGCGAGGTCAGCCGCGACAGCGCCACGTACGTCTGGCCGGGCGCGAACGCGCCGGATCCCAGGTCGATCACGGCACGGTCGTAGGTCTTGCCCTGCGACTTGTGGATCGTCACCGCCCACGCCAGCCGCAGCGGGAACTGGGTGAACTCGGCGACGATCTCGCGGCTGAGGGACTTCGAGCCGGGGTCGTACGCGTAGCGGAACCTCTCCCACACCGCCGGCTCGACATCGACCTCGTCACCGTCGATGTCCACCCGCACGGATTCGCCGGCGATGCGGGTGACTGTTCCGATCGTCCCGTTCACCCAGCGCGGCGGCTCGCCGAAGGACGACGTGTCGTTGCGCAGGAACATCACCTGCGCCCCGACCTTGAGCCGCAGCTCGGCGTCGGCGGGGTAGGCCGCATCCCCGCGCCCGAAGTCTCCGTTCACCTCGGCGTTGGCGGTCTGCAGTCGTCCGGGCAGCGCATCGAGGTGGCGCCGGTTGATGGTGTTGACGATGTCGTTGCGGGTGGCGAGGGTGATGATCGGGGTCTCGTCCTCGGCCGGGTCGGGGGGCGTGCGGGCGCCGGTGTCGTTGAGCACCTGCGCGATGTCGGCGGTGACCCGGCCGTAGCGGACGGCGTTGAGCATCGCCTTGAAGGACTGATCCGCCTGCCGGTGGATGTCGATCAGCTCGCGCACGCGCAGATCGGCGCCGTACGACCCCACATCCAGGATGCCGTCGGTCGCCGCCTCGCCGTTCCACACCTTCGCGTCGAAGAACCAGAACGAGCGGTAGTGGTCGCGGATGTAGCGCAGCTCGTCGCCGCGCGGCGGCACCGGGGCCAGCTGATACGGGTCGCCGAACATGACGACCTGCACGCCGCCGAAGGGCTCGGACCGCCGCCCGCGGGCCTGCCGCAGCGACCGGTCGATGCCGTCCATGAGGTCGGCGTTGACCATCGAGACCTCGTCGATGACGAGGGTGTCGATCGCGTTGAGGATCTTGCGGGTCGCGTCGGACTGGTCCAGCTGGGTGTTGGCGATCAACCCGATCGGCAGCCGGAACAGCGAGTGGATCGTCTGCCCCTCGACGTTCAGGGCCGCCACGCCCGTCGGCGCGCACACGGCGATCGTCTTCGAGGTGTTCCACGCCAGGTGCTGCAGCAGGGTCGACTTGCCGGTTCCTGCGCGCCCGGTGACGAACACGTGCTCGCGGGTGTCCTCGATCAGCCGGAAGACCGCCTCTTGTTCGGCAGAGAGCGGCGGCCTGGTCACCGGTTCATGGTAATCGGCGGCGGCTCCTGCCGTTTCCCAGGTGTGGGTTCCTAGACTGACCCTGTGGACCAAGGGGCGGTGGACACCTACGCTGCGCGCGCGTCGGCGCCTGCAGCCGCCGGGCCCGTGAGGACGCCCCCGCCCGCGCCGCCGGCATCCGATGCCCCCACGCCCGCGCCGCCCAAGCGCATCCGGGTCTGGCCGTTCCTCGCCGTGCTGGCGCTGCTGTTCGCCCTGCTCGCGGGAGCCGTGTGGGCCACCAGCGCCTTCCTCTACCGCGAGCTCTACAGCCCCGGCGCGTTCGTCGAGCGGTATCTGTCGCTCCTCGCGGACGGCCGGGCCGCCGACGCACTTGCCGTACCCGGCGTCGCGGTGGACTCCGCCGCCCTCGAAGATGCGGGCCTGCCGGCCACGGCATCCCAAGCCCTTCTGCGCCGCGCGGCGCTGGCGCAGCTGAGCGACATCGTGATCGTCGCGGAGTCGACCGACGCCGAGACCGGCATCACCCGGGTCACGGCGGACTACCGCTCCGGAGGGTACGAGGGCCAGGCCGTGTTCGCCGTCGAGCGCGCGGGGATGATCGGGGTCGCGCCGACGTGGCGCTTCGCGCGGAGCCCGCTGGCCGTGCTCGACCTCACCGTGCGCGGGTCGATGAGCTTCGAGGTCAACGGCTTCGCGATCGACAAGCGCCAGGTCTCGGTCGACGGGGTGGATGCCGACCCCGCCGACGCGGTGCCGCTGCTGGTGTTCTCGCCCGGGGTGTACTCCGTCGCCGTCGATACCCCGATCTCCGAGAGCCCGGGGGTCGTCGTGGTGTCGGACAGCCCGTTCACCAACGTGCCGGTGACGGTGCAGACGAAGCCCACCGAGGAGTTCATCGGCGTCGTGCAGGACCGCGTGGACGAGTTCCTCGACAACTGCGCCACGCAGGAGGTGCTGCAGCCGACCGCCTGCCCGTTCGGGCTCGTGCTGCAGGACCGCGTCGTGTCGACCCCCGACTGGTCGATCGCCGAGTATCCGCCGGTCGAGGTCGTCCCCGACGGCGCCGGCTGGCGGATCCCCGACACCGACGCCGTCGCGCACCTCGACGTCGACGTCCAGTCCCTCTTCGACGGGTCGATCTACCCGGTGTCCGAGGACGTCCCGTTCATCGTGACCGCCCGGATCTCGGTGCTGCCCGACGGGACCGCGTCGATCGTGGTGTCCGGCCCCGACACCCGGTGAGGGTGGGGGTTGGTGGGGGCGCGGGGTTGGTTGACGGCATCCGTCGCTATGGCGCGCGGTAGCCGCGGACAGCGTCAGCAACCCCGCCGCCGCCTCCCCCGAACCACCGCATCACGTGATCCGTACGCGCAATGCGGGGGCGGGCGCGACAACACTTCCGACCGACGGATGCCGGCGCCCGGCCGTCACGGGGCAGTGAGCAGGCCCCTCAGCCGCAGGCGGCGATCGTCGTCCAGCCCCACCGCGTCCAGCACCGCCTGCGGGTCGGCGACGAAAGCATGGACGTGGTGCGCCACGCTTCCGAGCCACGCGGCCGCCTGCGCCGGCGTCCACCGGGATTGCCGGTCCGGGGTGGGTCCGCCGTGGTGGGCGGCGCCCGCCATCGCCCGCACCGATTCGGCGTAGTCGGCGACGATCTCGGCGGCCGGCACGCCCGCGTGGGCGAGCAGCAGGGCGCTGATCATCCCGGTGCGATCGCGTCCGGCCGCGCAGTGCACGAGCACTCCCGGCTCCGCGTCGGCGACCGCCTCGAGCGCTCCGCGCACCAGGTGCGGCAGGATGCGGACGTTGTGCGGCCAGTACTCCGGCGAGTCCAGGATCGGCAGGCATACGGCCCGGAACTCGGGATGCCGCTGGTCCTCCGTCGGCGCGAGGGTGACGGCCACCTGCGGCGGGGCCGGCACCGCCGGGTCGCCCTCGCGAGGACCGACCTCGTCCGCTGCTCGCAGGTCGACGATCGACCGCAAGCCCCACGCGGATGCCGCAGTCCACCCGGCATCCGTCAGCAGTTCTCGCCGCGGCCCACGGGCGACGCGTCCGAGAAGCGTCGTGCCCGTCGGCGACAGGTCGGTGGTGAGGCCGCCCAGGTCGCGGACATTGCGGAGTCCGTCCCAGTCCAGGACGCGCGGAGCGGGCGTCATCGCCGGGCGGCGCGCGCGTCGCGCTCGGCCAGTTCGGCCAAGCGGGCGTTGTAGGCGTCGAGCTCGGCGTCTCCGGTGCGGTCGGCGTGCCGGTCGCGGCGACGGGTCTCGCGGGTGTCGCTGCGCGACCACTGGATCGCCACCATCACCGCGAGGATGAGCGTCGGGATCTCGCCGATCGACCACGCCGCGCCGCCACCGATGTACTGGTCCTCGAGCGGCGAGACCCCCCACGTGCGGCCCATCGCGCCGAACCAGTCCGCGATCATCAGGCCCTCCTGCATCATGATCGCGATGCCGAAGAAGGCATGCACCGCCATGACGCCGATGAGAAGCAGGAGCCGTCCGGCATACGGCAGCCTGTAGGGCACCGGGTCGGCGCCGACGAGCGACAGCGCGAAAAGGTATCCGGTGATCAAGAAGTGCGCGATCATCCACTCGTGACCGAGGTGGTCGTACAGCGACCAGCGGAAGAGGTCGGTGTAGTAGAACACCCACAGGGACCCGATGAACAGCGCCGCCGCGACGAACGGGTGCGTCACGACGCGCGAGAACGGCGAGTGCACGGCCCACAGGATCCACTCGCGGCCGCCGCGCGTGCCATCGTCCCGCTTGCGGATCGTCCGCGCGGCGAGCGTCACCGGGGCGCCGAGCACGAGCAGCAGCGGGATCGCCATCGTCAGCAGCATGTGTCCGACCATGTGCATGCTGAAGAGGTAATCCTGGTAGACGTTCACGACGCCGCCCGTCACCCACACCAGCAGCGCGACACCGGCGAGCCACGTGATCGTGCGGTGCACCGGCCACGCGTCGCCGCGGCGGCGCAGCCGCCACACTCCGGCGACGTAGAAGAACGCGCCGAGCCCCGCGGCGACCGCCCACAGCAGGTCGATGTCCCACGCGGTCACCCAGGTGGCCGGCGTCGGCTCCGGCGGCAGCGGCGCGCCGGTGAGGATCTCGGCCGGCGTCTGCTGCAGGGGCAGCCCGGCGCCGGCAGGAGGGGGCGTGCGGGCGAGCGCCGCGGCCGCGCCGCTGGCCGCTCCCATGATGGCCAGCTCCACGGCGATCAAGCCCCAGAACGCTCGGGATGCCGGTGCCTCGGCCAGCCGCCCGATGACGCGTCGCCGGTACCACGCGCCGAGAACCCCGAGGGCGACGAGCGCGACGACCTTCACCATCAGGATCAGTCCGTACGGCGAGAACAGCGCGTCCCACGTGCGGAGCCCCACGACGGCCCGGACGGTTCCCGTCAGCGCGACGACGATGAAGGCGGCCAGCGCGAGGCTGGAGTACCGCGCGACGACGTCGGCGATGCGGGCGCGGTCCAGGACGGGCCGCACGACGACCAGCAGCACGAGTCCCCCGAGCCACACCGCCGCGGCGACGATGTGCAGGGCGAGGGCGACGACGGCGGAGTTGTGGTCGGCCTCATCGCCGGAGTGCCCCTGCGTCGCCATGGGCACGAGCGAGGCGGCGGCGAGCACCGCGACCAGGAAGACGGCGGTGAACGAGCGGACCGCGAAGGTCAGGACGGTGAGGACGGCGCCGGCGATCGCGGTGATCAGCCACGTGCGGCCGGGCTCCGTCTCGACGAGGAACCTTGCCAGCTGCGCCCCGAACTCCGGACTCGCGCTGACGACGGGGTTGAACGCGTCGACGAAGGTGAAGAAGCCGACGACGGCCGAGGCGAGCGTGAAGAGGGCGGCAGAGATGGATGCTGCATCCAGGGCCGTGTCGAACTCGCGCTCACCCGCGCGAAGGGTGAACAGCGCTGTGACCAGCGTGCCGGCCAGGCCCGCGGCCGACAGGTTCACGATGAGCTTCGCGGCGGGCAGGCCCCAGCGCACGAGCGGTCCGGGATCCCCGATCAGGAGCGGCTCGACGGCTCCGCCGTAGGCCAGCGCCCACGCCAGGACGGCGACGGCCGACACGGCGAGAATGGCGGGCCCGGCGGCCCGCAGGGCACGGGAATCCACCACACAAGCCTAATCGGGCATGCGAAAGGGGGATGCCGGGCGAGCGGCATCCCCCTTCCGACGACGACGTCTTACTTGACGGCAGCCTTCAGCTTCGAGCCGGCGGTCACCTTGACGCGCTTGCCGGCGGGGATGGCGATCTCTTCGCCGGTCTGCGGGTTGCGGCCGGTACGGGCCGAGGTGGCGACCTGCTCGAACGAGATCCAGCCCGGGATCGAGACCTTGCTGCCCTTGGCGACGGCCTCGGAGACGGTCGAGAACAGGGAGTCGAGAACGCCCGAGACGGCGGACTGGCTCTGGCCCGTCGCGCTGGCGATGCTCGCGACGAGTTCGGTCTTGGTGATGGACTTGTCGGCCATTAGGTGTGTCCTCCAAAGGCGGCGGGATCCGCTGCCTTCTTCATTGCTCGGACCGAGGGGCGTCGTGCCCGTCGGCTGGTCGGATCGACCGCCTCGACTATAGCCAGAAACCCCGGAAATTCGCGGATTTTCGACTCTTTGGGCCAATTCGCCCCGGCGTGTCGGGGTCGGAAGTGACGGATGTGGCCGATGTGGGAGCACCCCGCCGTACGCTGAAGGAATGAGCGTCGTGAGCACGGTGGCCGGGGCGCTCCTGGTGCTGATCGCCCTCATCGACGTCTTCCAGACCCTGCTGCGGCCGAGCGCGACGGGCCGCCTGACCCACCTGATCTTCCGCGGAGCGTGGGCGGTGGCCAGGCGCCGGCCTCGCGCGCTCGTGGCCAGCGGCGCGCTCACGGTGCTGCTGACGATCGGGCTGTGGGTGGTGCTGATCGCTGTCGGCTGGGCCCTGGTCTACCTGCCTCACGTGCCCGACGGCTTCGCGTACTCGGGCGTGGATCCCGGTCGCTACCTGCCGTTCTTCGAGGCCCTGACATTCTCGCTGGTCGCCCTGACGACCCTGGGTCTTGGCGATGCGGTGCCCACCGACCCGTTCATCCGCGTTCTCTCGCCCCTCGAGGCGCTCACCGGCTTCGCACTGCTGTCGGCATCCGTGTCGTGGTTCATGCAGCTCTATCCCGCGCTCGCGCGCCGCCGGGCACTCGCGATCGAGCTCACCGGGCTGCACGAGGCGGGACTCACGCGCGAGCTGGCCGCCATCGGACCCGCCGCCGCGCGGGACACGGTGCGCTGGGTGACCCAGTCGCTCGCCGCGCTGACGGCCGACCTCGTGCAGAACACCGAGATCTTCTACTTCGCCGAGCGCGACGCCCGCCTGTCCGCCGCGCGCGCCCGTGCGCGGCGAATCCCCCGCGGAGGTCCTGGCCCACGTCGCGACCAGCTCCGGCCACCGCGTCGACCCCTGACTCCGGCATCCGCCGACCGCCGACGCCCCGCGGCGACGCCGCGAGGTCAGGCGTGCAGGCGGCGCAGGGCGGACACGACGTCGTCGTGCCAGCGGCGTGCGGCGGGCAGAGCGCCGGTGAAGATCGGGGTGTCGTGCGTCACGCCCTGGTACCGCACGACGCTCGCATCGACTCCGGCGCGCCGCAGCGCGGCCCCGTAGGCGTCGCCGTCGCCGCGCAAGGGATCGAACTCGGCGGTCAGGATCACCGCGGGCGGCAGGCCGGCGTGCGAGGCGGCGCGCAGCGGCGATGCGTACGGCTCCCGCGCGGCGCGCATGGACGGCAGATAGGTGCGCGCGACGGAGCGCAGCTCGCGCGCGACGATGAGACGGGGGATGCCGAGGGCCCGCGTCGCCCGCAGATCCAGGCTTCCGCCGGTGAGGTCGACCACCGGCACCTCGAGCACCTGCACCTGCAGCGGAATCGCCGCCCCGTCCCGATTCTTCAGGGTGACGGCGGCGGCGATGCCGGCTCCGGCCGAGGTGCCGAGGATCCCCAGCCGGTCCGCGTCCACGCCGATCGCGGCCGCGGACTCCACGAGCCAGAGCAGCGCCGCGTACCCCTGCTCGACCGGAGTCGGATACCGGTGCTCAGGGGCGAGGGCGTAGTCCACGGCGACCACCGCGACACCGGAATCGGCCGCGCGGCGGCGGAAACCGGCATCCGTCGTGGGGTAGTCGATCCCCCCGATGCGGAACGCGCCGCCGAAGAACGCCAGCACCGCCGGCACCGCCTCGCCGTCGTCGCGCGGGTGATAGACGCGCACCCGCACCGCGGGGTGTCCGGCGACCTCGACGAGATGCTCGCTGGTCCGGATGCCGGGCCCCGGGGTGCCGACCGTCTGCAGCTCGGTGCGGTCCCAGGCGAGGGCCGCGCGCCGGTGCCGCGCCCGCGCGCGGGCGTGCGGCGCCGCGGCGCCGCCCGCGACGCCGCGATCAGCACGCGCGTCCCCCGCGCCGCCCGCGCCCCCCGCGCCCCGCTTCGCTTCGCTTGTCGTGGATGTACGCGTGGAGGGCGCGAACGCCGACATCCAGGGCAAGCGAAGGAAGGGGAGGCGGGAGCCGAGCGACGCGACACGGGACGTCAGCCGGGAGCGCAGGGTGCCGAGAGCCTGGTCGAAGAGGTACCGGCGGTGCACGCGCAGGCGCTGCTCGAAGAAGGGGTCCAGCGGCATCTGCCCATCCTGCCCCCGGCGGCAACGGGAAAGGCCCGGAGTTCCGAGGAACTCCGGGCCTTCACAGCGAAATGCTTCGCGTACTGGCTTACCAGCTCGACTTGGTCACGCCGGGCAGCTCGCCGCGGTGCGCCATGTCACGGAAGCGGACACGCGAGATGCCGAACTTCGTGAGGACACCGCGGGGGCGGCCGTCGATGACGTCGCGCGAACGCAGGCGGACCGGCGACGCGTTGCGGGGAAGCTTCTGCAGGCCGACGCGGGCGGCCTCGCGCTGCTCGTCGGTCGAGGTCGGGTCGACCAGGGCCTTCTTCAGCTCGGCGCGCTTGGCGGCGTAGCGGTCGACGACCTCCTGGCGCTGCTGGTTGCGCGCGATCTTGCTCTTCTTAGCCATGGATCAACGCTCCTCTCGGAAATCGACGTGCTTGCGGATGACCGGGTCGTACTTCTTCAGGACGATGCGGTCGGGGTTGTTGCGGCGGTTCTTGCGCGTCACGTAGGTGTACCCCGTGCCGGCGGTCGAACGCAGCTTGATGATCGGACGGACGTCCTGTGCCTTCTTGGCCATCAGAGCTTCACACCCTTCGCGATCAGGTCCTTCACGACCGACTCGATGCCGCGGGCGTCAATGACCTTGATGCCCTTGGCCGACACGTTCAGCGTGATCTTGCGACCAAGCGAGGGAACGAAGTAGGTCTTCTTCTGCACGTTCGGGTCGAAGCGGCGCTTCGTCCGGCGGTGCGAGTGCGAGATGTTGTGACCGAAGCCGGGAACTGCTCCGGTCACCTGGCACACTGCTGCCATGGTGATGTCTCCTTAGTACCGTGGGAGCCGGACGGCCCCACCCAAGATCCCTTGTCTGCGTCCCGGGCGCGGACGCACCGGAACACGAACTGCGTGCTGGAGTGCGCGCAGACAAAGAGTCATCCTAGCACGGGGGGCGTGTCGGGCTTGACAGGGCCCGCTCCGCGGCCCCACCGGAACGCCGACACCGTCGGGTCGCCCGCGATCCAGAACCGCCACGGATACCCGTGGCCGCCCGCCTCGCCCGCGACCCCCACGCGAGGCCCGGTCGCGACGGCGGCGACCGGTTCGTCGAGCAGACGCAGCCACGCCCGTGCCCCGGCGAGGTCGTCACCGGTGACCGCGTCGATGCCGTCATGCACCGGATGCCGCAGACCGACCGCGTCGCCCAGTCGCCCCGGCCCGCGCGCGAGGTCGCGGTGCGTTCTCGCCGCGGGGCGTCGCCGCAGGGCGGCATCCGTGCCCTTGATGACCTCGGCAGCGCGCAGCAGCACCCCGCCGGCGGTGCCCTCGGGGCCGCACACGACATTGACGCACGAGTGGATGCCGTGGCTGAGGTACACGTAGAGGTGACCCGGTTCGCCCCACATGGTGGCGTTGCGGGCGGTGGGTCCCATGCGGGCGTGCGAGCCCGGGTCCGGCACGTCGCCCGTGCCGCGGCCGTGATACGCCTCGACCTCGGTGATCCGCACGGTGACGCGGTCGCCCGCGACGAGCGTCGACAGGTGGGCGCCGAGCAGCCGCGGCGCGACCTCGAGCGGCAGCGCGCTGAGCTCCTCGCGCGTGGCGGGATGCCGCGGCGTGGCGTCGCCGGCGGGCTCGCCGCCGGCGGGCTCGGTGACGGGCGGCTCGGTCGCAGGCGGCTCGGTCACAGGCGGCTCGGTCACAGCGGCGGGGTCTGGCACCACGACATCGACGACCCGGCGAGCGCGACCACCTCGGAGGCGTCGGCGAGCTCGATCACGCGGGTCTCGAGGCGGCCGGGGAGCGGCAGCAGATAGGTGTCGTAGGGGTTCTCGATCGCGTCGGGCGCGACGAGCACCGCGAGGTAGCGGCCGCTGGGCGAGGCGCAGGTCTGCAGCACCGCGTCGGTCTCGGGTGTCTCGAACACGACGCGCGAGGCGCCGTCGGGGTCCACGACGGCCACGGCGGTGCGGCCGGTGGGCCGGTCGCCCTCGACGACGGCGGCGGAGCGGATGGTCGACCCGTCGGGCAGCGGTGTCAGCGCGTCGATCCGGCCGAGGGCGGGCACGGCATCCGGAAGCTGCTCTTCACTGGCGTCGGTGAGGTCTATCGCGACGAGGCTCTCGAGCCGCTCCACCACCGCGACCGTCGACCCGCGCGGGATCCCCTGGATCGACAGGGCGTTGCCGAGCGAGGTGGCGTTCGCGCCGTCGGAGCCGGTGAGCAGCAGCGACCCGTCGAAGGACAGCAGCAGGATGCTGTCGGTGTCGGGCACGAAGCGCCATTCGGCGATCCGGGGGTCGACGCCCGAGGGCGCGACCGGCACCAGGCCGAAGTCGGAATTCGCCCCGAGGGACACCGTGTACAGCTGGCTCTCGCGGCCGCCGTCCTCGCCGAGGTTCGCGTCGGAGTAGACGAAGCCGATGCGCTCACCGCGGTCCGCGCTCTGCAGCGCCGTGACGAAGCCGTCGCCGGGCAGCGGGATCTCGCGCGGGTTCTCGCCGTCGAGGTCGGTGACCAGCAGCGCCGCCTCGTCGTCCTCGGTGCGCACCGACACCACGAGGTGGCCGGCGGTGGTGCGGAAGTCCTCGATGTGCGGATGCCGGAACACCGGGACCGCGTTCTCGCCCGACAGGTCGGTGGCGAAGACGGTGTCCTCGTCGTCGCCGCGCTGCAGCAGGTGCGCGGTCGCCGACGCGGTGCGGAACGTGTGCTCGAGGGTCGCGTCGGGGCCGCCGCCGAGTCCGGTGACGCCGTCGATCCGGACGGTGTACTCGGTGTCGTCCCACAGCGGCAGGGTGAAGCGCACGCCGGCGCTGCGACCCGACGTGTCCACCGCGAACGGCGTCGCCGGGGTCACGGTCACCTGCGACGCATCGATGTCGGCCAGCGACTGCGACGTGGTGAAGATCAAGCGAGATCCGGATGCCGCGACCGCCGCCTCGGGATCGACCTGCACGCTCGAGATCCGCGGCCCCTGCGCGACGTTGACCACGGCGCCGGCGGCGCCGAGCAGCGCGAGCACGCCGACGACGGCGGCGAAGGTGACCGCGAAGGTCCGGCCCCGCCGGGCGCGTCCGCGGGTGCGGCGCGTCGGGGAGTCAGTACTCATACGGGTCCTCAGGCTCGTCGATGACCTCGATCTCGGAGGCGTCGATCGTGAGGCTGCCGTCAGACGACGAGCGCACGGTCCCCGTGATCGTCACCCACTGGCCGGTCGAGGGGGCGTCGCCGCCGACGACCGGCACCGACGCGGACTGCGCGTCGATGACGCAGTGGGTGATCACGAGGCGCGTGAGGTCGAAGTCGCCGCCCTCGCCCGGGGTGACGAAGCCCGTCAGCTCCACCTCGTCGCCGTCGAAGGCCTCGGGGTTCGTCGACGAGGCGAACACCGCCGACCATTCCCCGACCCCGAACGACGCCGTGTCTCCCGTGGACGCGAGGGTGACGGCATCCGACCCGGCGAACAGCGGCGGAGCGCCCACATCACGTGATATCGCGAGTTCGGCCGACAGCGACGCCGGCGGCAGCAGCAGGGTCAGCAGCACCACGCCCGAGGCGAGCGCCCCGCCCGTGGCGGTGGCGACGGCGCCGAGCGAGGGGCCGCGGCGGCCGTGCGCGTCGCCGTGGTCGTGGTCGTGGTGGTCGTGGTCGTCTTCGGCACCCAGGGGCAGCGCGAACGACGCGACGGCGCCGACGACCGTGAGGATCGCCATCGAGATCGCGAACCACGTCGAGTCCGGGTTGATGTAGAGCCCGAGCCTGCCGGTGAGGGCGAGGGCGATCGTGACGACGGCCATGACGGTGGCAAGACCCACCCCGAGCCAGCGGGTGGCGAGGGCGTGGCGCGTCGAGTGACCGGGCGCGTGTGCGGGTGTGCGGGTCGCGTCAGACAACGAGGTTCACCCCCACGGCGAGCGCGAATGCGAAGAGGATGACCACGGCGACGATGCCGGCGAGGGTCCGCGTGGTGAAGGTCGTGCGCAGCAGCGCCAGCATCTTCACGTCCACGAGCGGCCCCACCAGCAGGAACGCGAGGATCGAGCCGGGCGTGAAGGTCGAGGCGAACGACAGCGCGAAGAAGGAGTCGACGTTGGAGCAGATCGACACGACCATCGCCAGGGCGATCATCGCGACGATCGACAGCGCGGGGTTCGAGCCGATCGCCAGCAGCGCCTCGCGCGGGACGAGCACCTGCACGGCGCCGGCGATCGCGGAGCCGATGACGAGCGCCGGCATCACGGCGCGCAGCTCGATGGCGAACTGGGCGAGCGTCCGCCGCCAGCGGCTGCCGGGCTCGTGGGTCACGAGCACGCACGTGTCGCGGAAGCGATCGGTCAGCAGGGCGTCCGGCGACGGATGCCGGCTGTACAGCCAGCCGATGAGGTTGGCGATCGCGTAGCCGCCGAGCAGGCGCAGCACCAGGATGCCGTCGTCGAAGCCGAACGCGGCGTGCGTGGTGATGATGACGATCGGGTTGACGATCGGTGCGGCGATGAGGAAGGCCATCGTCTCGGGCACCGTGAAGCCGCGCATGAGCAGACCGCGGGCGAAGGGCACGTTGCCGCACTCGCAGACCGGGATGAACATGCCCAGCAGCGACAGCACCGCGCGTCTCGCCCACGCCCGACGCGGCATCCATCGCTCGATGACACCCGGCGGCACCCACACCTGCACGACGATCGAGAGGATCACGCCGAGCGCGACGAACGGCAGCGATTCGATCAGGACGCTGACGGCGAGGGTGAGGCCGTCCTGTGCGCGGGTGGGGAGGGGCGCGGGGAAGAGCGACGGCGCGAACGCGTCGATCGCGAACAGCGCGGCGATGACGGCCGCACCGATGCCCAGTGCGACCAGAGCGCGCGCGGTGGGAGTGGGTTCCAGCCGCGCGGTGCGGGGCGGGTCAGTCCGCGTCACGCTGCTGTTCCCGGGCCTGGGCGCACGTCGCGCACAGTCCGAAGATGTCGACGATGTGCTCGGCGTCGCGGAAGCCGTGGGTCGCGGCGGTGCGCTGCGCCCACTGCTCGACGTCGGTCGCCTCGATCTCGACCGTTAGGCCGCACGACCGGCAGATCAGGTGGTGGTGGTGGCCGGCGCTCGTGCACGCGCGGTACAGCGATTCGCCGTCGGGGCTCTGCAGCGAGTCGGCGTCGCCCTGGGCGGCGAGGCCGGCGAGGGCCCGGTAGACCGTGGCCAGTCCGATGCCGGTGTCCTCGTCGCGGAGGGTGGCGTGCAGCGTCTGCGCACTGACGAAGCCCCGCGCGTCGGCGAGGGCCTCGCGCACGCGTTCGCGCTGCCACGTGTTCCGCTGGGCCATGGTCGGGGAGTCTACCGGCGCGTCCTGAACGGGACCCGGGCGCTCACGCGTTCTCGGCGGACCGCGCGAAGCGGCCGCGGCGGGCGCCGATCGCGCGGCACACGATGTAGATCGCGAACGAGATGGTCGTGATGTAGGGGCTGACCGGAAGGGTGCCGGCGATCGCCAGCAGGATGCCGCCGACGGCCGAGACGAACCCGAAAACGGCCGAGAGGACGGGGACGGACACGGGTCCCGAGGCGATGCGCATCGCGGCGGCGGCGGGGGTCACCAGCAGCGCCATCACGAGCAGCGCGCCGATGATGTGGACGGCGACGGCGACGATCAGGCCGAGCAGCAGCATGAAGGTCAGCGACACCGCGGTCGTCGGCACACCGCGCGCGGCGGCGGCCTGCGGGTCGAGGGAGTCGAAGCGCAGCGGGCGCCACACCAGCACGAGGCCGAGAAGGACGAACGCGCCGATGCCGATGAGCCAGCCGAGCTGGCCGGTCTGCACCGACACGATCTGCCCGGTGAGCAGACTGAAGCGGTTGGCGCTACGGCCGTCGTAGAGCGAGAGGAACAGGATGCCGAGGCCGAGGCCGAACGGCATGAGCACGCCGATGATGGAGTTGCGTTCGCGCGCTCTCGCCCCGAACCAGCCGATGAGCGCGGCGGCGATGAGCGAGCCGAGGATCGAGCCGGTGACGACGTCGAATCCGATGAGCAGGGCGGCGGCGGCCCCGGCGAACGACAGCTCGCTGATTCCGTGGACGGCGAAGGCCATGTCGCGCTGGATGACGAAGACGCCGATGAGTCCGCCGACGAGCCCGAGCACGGCGCCGGCCCACACCGAGTTGGACACGAGCGCGAGGATCTCGCCGTAGACGGGGATGCCCCCGAACATGGCGTCGCCGATGTCGTTCCAGTTCATCGGTGGCCCTCGTTCATACGTGGTCCTCGTGGTGGTGGTGCGAGGCTTCGGCGTCGGGCGCGCCGACGACCACGAGCCGGTCGCCGGCGCGCAGGACGAACACCGGCGCGCCGTACAGGTCGGTGAGCACCTGCGAGGTCAGGACGTCCTTGGGCTTGCCGAGGGTGAACCGGCCGCCGGCGAGGTACAGGATGCGGTCGACCTTGCCGAGGACGGGGTTGATGTCGTGGGTGACGAGCAGCACGGCGGCGCCGGTGTCCTTGCGGTGGCGGTCGATGAGGTTCACCACCGCGCGCTGGTTGGCGAGGTCGAGGCTGGTGAGCGGCTCGTCGCACAGCAGCAGGCGAGGGTCGTCGGCGAGGGCCTGGCCGACGCGCAGACGCTGCTGTTCGCCGCCGGACAGCAGTCCGACCGGACGGTCGGCGAAGCTCTCGGCGCCGACGGCGGCGATCAGCGCGTCGACACGCTCGTGGTCGGCGCGGCGCGGCAGCGGCGGACCGAAGCGGTGCCCGTTGACGCCCAGGCGCACCAGGTCGCGGCCGCGGAGCGCCGTCTCGCGGGGCAGCGGGCGCTGCTGCGGGATGTAGCCGATGCGGCGGTTGCCTTTGCGGCGGACAGGTTCGCCGAGCGCGGTGATCGTGCCCGAGCTCAGCTGCTCGAGGCCGAGGATGGCGCGCAGCAGCGTCGTCTTGCCCGACCCGCTCGGACCGAGGACCGCGATCAGTTCACCGGGCTCGACGGTGAGGTCGAGCCCGCTCCACAGTTCGCGGTCCTCGCGGTGCAGGCTCGCGCCGCGGATCTCGAGGGGTGGCGCGCCGGTCACGACCCCAGCGCTTCGGCGAGGGCGTCGATGTTCTGCTGCATCCACGAGATGTAAGTCTGGTCCCCGGGCAGGGTCTCTGTGTACTCCACGACCGGGATGCCGGCATCCGACGCCTCGTCGAGCAGCTGCGTGGTCTCGGCTCCGCCGGTCTGGGCGTTGGCGATGACCGCGGTGACACCGCCGTCGCGCAGCAGGGTGAGGGCTTCGAGCATCGTCGCGGCGGGGACGTCCTGCCCCTCTTCGACGGCTTCGCTGAACGCCGCGGGCGTGACGTTCTCGAGTCCCGCGTCGTTGATGAGGTACGTGGCGAGGGGTTCGGTGGCGAACACGCGATCGCCGTCGTGGGTGGTTGCAATGTCTGCGAGGGACGCCTCGAGGACTTCGATCCCTGCGAGGAGTTCGTCGGCGTTCGCGCTGAAGGCGTCGGCGTCGTCGGGGCTCAGCTCGCCGAGCTCGGCCGCGATCTGCTCGACGACGCCGCCGATCGCGTGCGGGTCGTACCAGACGTGCTCGTTGAAGCCGTCGACGTGCTCGTGGGAGTGGTCGTCGCCGACCGCGGCTTCGTCGTGCGCGTCGTCGTCGTGGCGGGCGTTCTCGGGCCACGCGTCAGAGAACTCGACGGCGGTGACGATGCGCGCGTCGCTGCCGCTGGCCTCGATCAGCGCGTCGATGAAGGCGTCGTAGCCACCCCCGTTCTCGATGATGAGGTCGGCGGACGCGACGGTGAGCTGATCGCGCGCGCTCGGCTCGAAGGAGTGCGGATCCTGCGACTCCGACGACACGATCGAGGTGACGTCGACGAGATCGCCGCCGACCTGCTCAGCGAGATGCCCGTACACGTTCGTCGAGGCCACGACCTGGATGGCGCCGTCCTGCGCGCCGGCGCCCGGGGACGCTGCGCCGCCCGCACAGCCCGCGAGGGCGAGCGAGGCGGCAGCGGTAAGGCCGAGGACGATCGAGGCACGACGAAGAACGGGCATGCGTTCATCGTACTGCTATTGATAATCGTTCTCAAACTCGCGGTTTCGAACCTTTGTGATTTCGCCAATGAACTTCACGCTCACATAGCCGGAGGGAACTGGGCGCCGACACGGTCAGCGCCGCGCGCTCACCCGCACCGGCGCTGCAGTTGACGTCATCCGTCGCCACCGGGCACAACGATCGCAAACAGCGTCAACCTGCCAAGCGTGCGATAGCCGCAGATGACCGCATCCGTTGTCAGCCACGCAGCGACCGCAAACAGCGTCCACCCGCCGAGCACTCGGCGGGTGGCACCGACCGGATCCCTCGCCATCGCCGTTCCTCGCCGTCGCCCACGATGTCCGCAAACGGCGACAACCCGCGGCATCCGTTGTCACCCACGGCGGAGACCGCCGATAGCGTCAACCCGCCGAGCGATCGGCACCCCCGCCGACCGCGTCCATCGTCGCCGGGCACGACGACAGCCGGTGGCGTCAAGCGGCACCCGCCGCCGAGCGCGTCGGTCGTCACCGCGCCTGGAGATGACCGCATTCGTCGTCATCCGCGACGGTAATGACGGATGGCGTCAACATGCCGAATGCCCTCCCGACGCGGATGACCGCATTCGTCGCTATCGACGGCGGAGATCGCGGATGCCGTCAACTTTCCGGCCCGTAACGGCCCTCTCGACCGTCTCCTGCCAAGCATCGGCACGCGAGTCGATGTGCGCGGCGCCGAGCAGGGTGGCAGCGGAGGGCCGTGTGAGCGTGAAGTTCAATGGCGAATTGGGAAACTGTCGACGGGTTTTCGGCGGCGAGGAACGCAGGCGCGCCACCGTTCGCCCGACGGCGCGGCGCGCGGTTGGCGCGGTGCGGGAAGGGCGGCGCGGGGCAGGCGGGGCGGGGCGGGGCGGACCGGACGGGCGGGGCGGATCAGTCGAGGAGGAGGGCGGGTTCCTCGAGGATCGACGCGACGTCGGCGATGAAGCGCGACATGCCGTCGCCGTCGATGACGCGGTGGTCGAAGGATCCCGCGACGGTGGTGACCCAGCGGGGGCGGACCTCGCCGTCGACGACCCACGGCTTCTGGCGGATCGTGCCGAGGGCCACGATTCCGGACTCGCCGGGGTTGATGATCGGGGTTCCGGCGTCCATTCCGAAGACGCCGATGTTGGTGATCGTGATCGTGCCGTTCTGCTGATCCGCGGGCGAGGTCTTGCCTTCGCGGGCGGTGAGCGTCAACTTCTCGAGGGCACGGGCGAGGTCGCGCATCGACAGATCCTGCGCGTCCTTGATGTTCGGCACGAGCAAGCCGCGGGGGGTCGCCGCGGCGATGCCGAGATTCACGAAACGGCGGACGCGGATCTCCGCTCCCCCGTCGGTGTCCACCCACGCCGCATTGACCATCGGCGTCCGGCGCGCAGCCCAGATCACCGCGCGCGCCATGATCAGCAGCGGCGACACCTTCACGTCGGCGAAGTCCGGCGACGCCTTCAGCCGCTTGACGAGCTCCATCGTGCGGGTCGCGTCCACATCGGTCCACACCGAGACGTGCGGAGCCGAATACGCCGACTGGACCATCGCCGACGACGTCGCCTTCCGGACGCCCTTGACGGCGATCGTCTCTTCGCGGCCCTCGGCATCCGGCGCCGGGGTCGAGCCCGGCCCAGAAGCGCTCGCCGACACCTGCGCGGGGCCGCGTTGCGCGGGCGCCGGGATGGTCTCCTCGCGGACATCGCCCCACTCGGGCGTCGCGATGTTGCGGAACACGCTCGCCTGCGACGCATGCTGCACGACGTCCTCGCGGGTCACCTCGCCGGCGGCGCCGGTCGGCGTGACTGCGGCGAGATCGACCCCGAGATCACGCGCGAGCTTGCGGATCGGCGGCTTGGCGATGACTCCGACCGACGACACGACCCGCTCCACGGCGGACGGCGCCGGCTTCTTGCGCCGCGACTGCACGTGCCCGCCGGTGCCGTACCCGACAAGCACGGCGCCATCGCCCTCGGGGGTTGCGGGCTCGGACGGCTCGCCGTGCTCGCTGCGGCCGACGACGGCAGGAGCACCGGCATCCGTCAGCGATTCGATCGTGATGATCGGGGCGCCGACGTTGACCGTCTGCCCCTCGGCGGCGACGAGCTCGCCGACGGTGCCGGCGAACGGCGACGGCAGCTCGACCAGCGACTTCGCCGTCTCGATCTCGACCAGCACGTCGTTGACGGCGACGGTGTCACCGGGGGCGACCCGCCACGAGACGATCTCGGCCTCGGTCAGCCCCTCGCCGACATCGGGGAGGACGAATGTCTGGGTGCTCATGGAGCTCTCCTCAGCGAATCAGCTAATCAGCGAATCAGCGAATCAGTACGCGAGCGCGCGGTCGACGGCCTCGAGGACGCGGTCCGCGTCGGGCAGATACGTCCCCTCGAGCTTCGCCGGCGGGAACGGGGTGTCGAAGCCCGACACCCGCAGCACAGGAGCCTCGAGCGCATAGAACGCCTGCTCCATGACGGTGGCCGACACCTCGCTGCCGAGCGAGGTGAAGCCGGGGGCCTCCTGCGCGTAGACCATCCGGCCGGTGCGGCGCACCGAGTCGAGGATCGGCCCGTAGTCCACGGGCGACAGCGAGCGCAGGTCGATGACCTCGCACGACGTGCCCTCGCCCTCGGCGACGGCCGCCGCCTGCAGCAGCGTGTGCACCATCGCGCCGTGGCCGACGAGCGTCACGTCGGTGCCGCGGCGGACGACCCGGCTGGCGTGCAGCGGCAGGGCGCGCGCCGACGTGTCGACCTCGCCCTTCATCCAGTACTTGCTCTTCGGCTCGAGGAAGATCACCGGATCGGGCGAGGCGATCGCGTCCTGGATCATCCAGTACCCGTCGTTCGGCGTCGACGGGCTCACCACGCGCAGGCCCGGCGTGTGCGTGAAGTACGCCTCGGGGCTCTCCTGGTGGTGCTCGACCGCGCCGATGTGCCCGCCGTAGGGGATGCGGATGACCACCGGCATCTGCAGCGCACCCTCGTTGCGGTACGTCAGCTTCGCCAGCTGCGACGTGATCTGGTCGAAAGCCGGGAAGACGAACCCGTCGAACTGGATCTCGACCACCGGGCGGAAGCCCGCCATCGCCAGCCCGATCGCCGTGCCGACGATGCCCGACTCCGCCAGCGGGGTGTCGAGCACGCGCCGGTCGCCGAACTCGGCCTGCAGGCCCTCGGTGACGCGGAACACCCCGCCCAGGCGCCCGATGTCCTCGCCCATCAGCAGCACGCGGTCGCTGCCGGCGAGCGCCGCGCGCAGACCGGCGTTGATCGCCCGGCTGAGCGGCATGGTCGTCGGCGCGACAGACGCGACAGGCCCGGCAGGCGCGCCAGTCGCAGCAGGCGCAGCGGCGGATGCCGGCGCAGAAGCGATGTCGGTCACGACGCACTCCCCTCATCGAACGACGCCTCGTACGAGGCGAGCCACGCCTGCTGCTCGTCGATGCGCGGGTGGGACTCGGAGTACACGTGGCGGAAGATGTGGTCGCGGTCGAGCCCGCCGAGCTCGCTGGTGCGGACCCGGACGTCGTCGGCGACGGCCGCCGCCTCTGCCTCGACGTCGGCGAAGAAGGCATCCGCGGCCCCGCGTCCGCGCAGGTAGGCGCTCATGCGGGCGATCGGGTCCCGCCGCGCCCAGCTGGACTCCTCGTCGGAGGTGCGGTACTTCGTCGGGTCGTCGCTGGTCGTGTGCGCGCCCATGCGGTAGGTCATCGCCTCGATCGCGCGGGGACCGGCGCCGCCGCGCGCCTCATCCAGCGCGACGCGGGTCACGGCGTAGCTGGCGAGCACGTCGTTGCCGTCGACCGGCACCGACGGCATCCCGTAACCGTCGCCGCGGCGATACAGCGGCGAGCGCGACTGCGTCGCCACCGGCACCGAGATCGCCCACTGGTTGTTCTGCAGGAAGAACACCTCGGGTGTGTTGTAACTGGCGGCGAAGACCATCGCCTCGTGCACGTCGCCCTGGCTGGACGCCCCGTCGCCGTAGTAGACGATGACGGCCTCGTCGCGGTCGACGTCACCCGTGCCGCACCGTCCGTCGAAGACGAGCCCCATGCCGAAGCCCGTGGCGTGCAGGGTCTGCGCGCCGAGGACGAGCGTGTACGGGCGGGTGTTGCCGTTCTTCGGGTCGGTCGGGTCCCACCCGCCGTGGGTGAGCCCGCGCATGAGGCGGATGATGTCGATCGGGTCGACGCCCCGGATGCGGGTGACCACGTGCTCGCGGTAGGACGGGAACAGGTGGTCCTGCGCGCGCGCCGCGCGCGCCGAGCCGACCTGCGCCGCCTCCTGCCCGAGGCTCGGCGGCCACAGCGCCAGCTGCCCCTGCCGCTGCAGGTTGGTCGCCTGGCGGTCGAAGGCGCGGATGATCGCCATGTCGCGGTAGAGCCCCTCGAGCTCGGCGTCGGCGAGGCCGTCGATGACCGAGAGGTACGGTTCGGCGGCAGGGGTCGGCGCCAGGGAACCGTCGGCGGCGAGCACGCGCACCAGGCGCGCGTCGTCCGAGTGTGCTGCGTCGTCGGCCGCGGCCGAGATGTCAGGCAGAGTCACCGTTCCACGCTAGCCCTTCGCGGCGTGCCCCTCTGGGAGGTCTCTCACAACGGATGCGGCGATCGCTAGGACCTTCTCGACAGACTCCTCTTCGCCGACAGAGATCCGGATACCGTCACCGGCGAACGCGCGGACGATCAGACCGGCCGCATCGAAGGTCTCGGCGGCCTCGACAGTGGCCTCGCCGGTCGGCAGCCACACGAAGTTGCCCTGCGCCGCGGGGATGTCCCACCCGGCCTCGCGGAGTCCGGCCGCCAGCCGGTCGCGGCGCTCGGCGACGACTGCGACGCGCTCGAGCAGGTCCGCCTCGGCGTCCAGGCTCGCCAGCGCGGCGGTCTCGGCCTGCCCCGTCACCGACAGCGGAATGCTGGTGCTGCGGGCGGCGTCCAGCACGCGCGCGTGGCCCACGGCGTACCCGACCCGCAGTCCTGCCAGCCCGAAC
The DNA here is from genome assembly GCF_054780155.1 of Microbacterium aureliae. NCBI lineage: Bacteria > Bacillati > Actinomycetota > Actinomycetes > Micrococcales > Microbacteriaceae > Microbacterium > Microbacterium aureliae. Next base: position 352,368 of record NZ_BAAGWW010000002.1, on the reverse strand, counting down.
GCCTTGGAGAACGTGCGCAGCACCACGACGTTCGCGCGTGCGGGCCCTCCCGGCATCCGGAGCCCGTTCACGGCCTCGGAGTCGGTGACGAACTCGGCATACGCCTCGTCGAGGATGACCAGGACGTCGCCCGGCACGGCGTCGACGAACGCGTCGAACTCCGCCTGGGTCACGACCGGCCCGGTCGGGTTGTTGGGCGTGCACACGATGATCGCCCGGGTGCGGTCGGTGACCGCGGCCGCCATCGCCGCGAGGTCGTGCCGGGCGCCCTCGGCGAGGGGCACCATCACCGGCTTCGCGCCGGCGAGCACCGCCAGCCACGGGTAGGCCTCGAACGAGCGCCACGCGAAGATGACCTCGTCGCCCGGCGAGCACGTCGCCTGCACGAGCTGGGCGAGGATCGACACGCTCCCGGCCCCGACGTGCACCTGGTCCTGCGTGACGCCGTAGCGTTCGGCCAGTCGCGCCCGCAGGCGCCCGGCCGTCGCGTCGGGATAGCGGTTGAAGGCGGATGCCGCGGCCACCGCCTCGACGACACCGGGCAGCGGGTCGAAGGGATTCTCGTTGCTCGAGAGCTTGAAGGCGTCGGCACCGGCCTGCCGCCCCTGCTTGTAGGGCGGGAGCGCGGCGATCTCGGGCCGGACCCGCACGGGGATGTCGGAAGCCGGGATGTTGGAAGCCTCGGTCACGTGCCGAGTCTACGAGCCCTGCCAGGCGCCCGCTGATACCATTTCGGTATGGCCATGACGCTGCGTCTTCCCGAAGAACTGGACCGCCGGCTCGAAGAGATCGCCGCGGCGGAACACATCTCCAAGCACGCGCTGCTCCTCCAGGCGGCGCAGATGATCGTGGAGCGCCGTGGAAGGCGAAGCGAGATTGCGGAAGCGATCGAGTTCGTCGTGAGCCACGATGCCGAGCTGCTCGATCGACTCGCCGACGCATGAGGGCGGACTACCTGACGCTCGACGACGCCGTGCAGGTGACCCAGTCGCTCGGCTTCCACGTGCGGGATGCGGGGTTGCTCGCCTCCGCACTGGCTCGGCCGGCGGCATCCATGTTCGGCGAGGACGCGTACCCCGACCTTGACACCAAGGCCGCCGCGCTTCTGGAGTCGCTCGTCAAGGATCATGCTCTCGTCGACGGAAACAAGCGCACCGGATGGACCCTGATGGTGGCATTCCTGTGGATAAACGGGTATCGCCACGACTTCACGACGGACGCGGCCTTCGATCTCGTCGTCGGCGTGGCCGAGGGACGTGTGGACGTCCCCTCCGCGGCGACTGCGACCAGCCGGCACCGCGTGCCGCGCGGCTGATTGCGCGCCGCGGCGGGCGCTGGGAGACTTCCGCCATGGGATTCATCGTCCGCATCCTCGTGAACGCGTTCGCGATCTGGATCGTCACCCTGATCGAGCCGCTGCGCGTCTCGGTCATCCCGTTCCAGCCGGGCGAGACGCTGCAGCTGGTGCTGACGCTGCTGCTCGTGGCGCTCATCTTCGCCCTGGTCAACGCTCTCATCGGCACCGTGATCAAGGTGCTCGCCTTTCCGTTGTACATCCTGACCCTGGGCCTGATCGGCCTGGTGATCAACGCCTTCCTGCTGTGGCTGACCGGCTGGATCACCGAGTTCTGGAGCTTCGGCCTGCGGGTCGAGGACTTCTGGCTGGGGCTGGTGGCGGCGCTCATCATCACGCTCATCAACTGGCTGTTCGGCCTCATCCTGCGCCCGAAGAAGAGGGACTGACCTCGTCCCGCGAGGCGGCGTACTCCATCGCCTCGACCTCGACGGCCTGACCGAGCGTGTCGAAGACGCCCCGCACGGCGCTCACCCGTGGGTCGGACGAGTCGTCGACGAGGGCGGCGGTGTCGGCGTAGCCGGCGAGGGTGTGGCCCGGCAGCGAGAAGTCCGACACCCCGGATGCCGGATGCGCTTCGCGTTCGGCGATGAAACTGCCCGGCGCACCCACCCCGCCCGGGTGCCCGCCCCCGGCGAGGGCGCCGACCGGGTCGTCGGTGTGGCGAAGCGCCACGCTGAGCGTCGATTCGGGGACGTCGGCGCTGATCGGCGAGCCGTAGGACACGACGGTGCGGGCGTCGAACTCGCCCTCGAGAGCCAGGTGCGACGCGATCATCGCGCCCTGGGAGTGACCGAAGGCGTGCACGACGTCGCCGGGCTCGGCACCGGCATCCCGCAGCGCCGCCACCGTCGCCTGGTAGGAGGCGGAGCGCTCGCCCCGGTAGAGCTGCTGGTTCGAGGCCATGTCCCACGGTTCCCGGCCGCCGGCGCCGAGCGTCCTCGTGCCGGCGACGTAGACGGCGAACTGGCGTGAGCCGTCGCCCATCGTGTACTTCTCGACGCGGATCTGCGACGCCCCGCCCTGCGGCACCCGGCCGGCCGCGGCGGCGAGGCCCGCCGGCGCGGTGACCGGAGCCACCGGCACGGGTTGCAGCAGGACGGGCGGGGCAGGACCCTGCAACCGGCTCTCGCGCGACACCCGGCCGGCCCCGCCGGCGGCGAGCAGCGCTGCCGATCCGAGGACGAAGCCGCCGGCGGCGACGCCCCCGACCGGACCGCCCCACAGCCCGAACGCCGACCCCAGATCGCGCCCCACCTCGGTGCTCTGGCGGACGAGGTGTCGCGGCCACATCGCGCCGTGCTCGACCTCGAGGCCGACCGCCGCGGCCATCGCGGTGTCGTCCTCGGCCATGATGCGCTGCCGTGCGGCGTCGATGCGCTTCAGAGCCGCGTCGTCGCCCGCGAGCAACGCCGCCCGGTGCTGGGCGTTCAGCTCGACGAGCTCGTAGATGCCCGCGACGGAGCGCAGCCGGTCGGCGATGACCTCAGCCGCGGCGATCACCTCGCGCACCTTGCCGTGGAGCACGGCGGCGGCAGACACCGCCGGCCACGCGTGAGCGCGCTGCGCGGCCAGCTGGTTCTGCAGCGGGCCGAACCGGTCGAGCGCCCGCTCCAGCTCTGCGCAGGTGGCGTCGAAGCGGGCGGCGGCCGCACGGACGGTGGCGGTGTCCACCGCGATCGCGCCGCCCCCGCGAAGCTCGAGCTCGTCGCTCACGGGCAGCTCCACGCCGCGAGCCGCACCGTCGCGTACGCGCGCTGCACCTCGGCCCGCAGGTCATCGGCGTAGGCGGTGATCGCCACCGTCTGCCGCGCCCAGTCCTCGGCGCGCGCGAAGAAGTCTCCCGCGGAGCGGGACTGCCACTCGACGTCGGCAGCGACCTGCCAGGCGCCGGCGGCGACCTCGTCGAGGCGGGTGAGGACGCCGTCGAGAAGCCGCGCGACGATCTCGAGGTCGGGCAGCGCCGCGGCCGCCGAGGCGGCCGACGAGCAGAACGCGAGCGTCATGCCCCCATGCTGGCGGGCGGGCCGCATCGCACACGGCCGAGCCGCGGACCTGTGAACGAACAGGCCCGCGGCTCGGACTGGGGAGGAGACGTCGCTCCTCGCGGTGGATCAGCGCATGCCGTAGGGCGCCTTCACGACCACCGTCGCGGTCGCGGTCGCGGTGTTGCCCGCGGCGTCCGTCGCCGTGTAGGTGAACGTGTAGTTCGCCTTGTTGGCCGCCACGATCGCGAAGGTGGTGTCGTCGATCCGGCGGATCGCGGCCTTCTTCGATCCGGTGGCGGTGGTCCCGGCCAGCTCCACCGAGACCTCGCCGCTGTCGTCGGCGGCCTCGACGGTGATCGTCACCTCGCGCTCACCGTTGTCGGGCGGGAAGATCGCCGACGGCGAGGCGGTCGCCGTGATGGTCGGCGCCGTCACATCGGGGGCGGTCAGGTCGAGGCCCACGAGCACCGGGTCGTGGTCGCTCGAGCGGAACGGGTCGGGCGCGAAGATCGCGTCCTGCGCCGGCAGCTTGAACGACATGTCGTAGTCGAGCAGGCTCGGCTCGTCGGCGTTGATGCGCCACACGGCGGCACCCGTCACGTCCTCGGTCAGGCCGGTGCCCGCCAGTGCGTAGTCGAGGTAGCCCAGCTGCCCGTCGAAGACGTACGAGTAGGCGTTCTCGCCCTGGTACTCCAAGAGCAGGTCGGAGTAGCCCCCGGCCACCAGCGCGTCGATCGGGTCCTCCTTGTCGTAGGAGTTGAGGTCGCCGATGACGAGCTCGCGTCCCGCGCCCTGCCCGGTCGGGTCGCCGGCGAGCCAGTCGACCATCGCTTCGGCGGCCGCCGTGCGCACGCCGGCGCAGTTGGCCTGGCCGTCGCCGGTGTCGGGGTCGCCGACGTCGGCGCACGAGGAGCCCTTGGACTTCAGGTGGTTGACCACGACGGTGACCGTCTCGCCGGACTCCACGTCCGCGAACGTCTGAGCCAGCGCCGGGCGGTTCTTGGTGTCGAGCCAGCGGGAGTCGACGGAGCCGTCCAGCAGCGCGAAGTCCCCGACGGGCTCGACGGTGGCGGGCTTGTAGACAAGCGCCGTCGTGATCGCGTCGGTGCCGATGCGCCCGGTCTCGATGTAGTCGTACACGTCCGCGCCGAGCTTGTCGTTGAGCGCCTGCGTCAGGGTCGCGACGGCGGTGCCGTTGTTCTCGATCTCGATGAGACCGAACACGTCGGCGTCGATCTCGCTCAGGGCGGCGACGATCTTGGCCTCCTGGCGGTCGAACTCCTCGGCGGTGTCCGCGCCGCGGGCCGCGGAGCTCTGCGAGGTCAGCGTCGTGAAGTAGTTGAGCACGTTGAAGCTCGCCACCGTCACGTCACCGCCCACCTCGGGCACCTCGGGACGCGGGTTCGCGGCGTCGTAGACGGCGCCCTGCGTGGGCTGGATCGCCCATGTGCCGAAGCGGTAGTCCAGGATGCCGGTGACATCGGTGACCGTGTCGCCACCGCGGAAGGTGTTCTCGAGGCCGAACATCTCGCCGTTCGGGTGGATCGCCGGGTCGGGGTTCTGGATGCTGCGGCCGTCGTCGATCGTGATGCGCTCGAGAAGGTTCCGCTCCAGCAGCTGCGCCGCCTCGTCCGAACCGGGCTCGTAGACCGCGGTCGGGGTCATCTGCCGGTCGAGGCCGACGTCGATGGTGCCGTAGCGGGCGAACTCGAAGTACTCCAAGATCGACAGCGTCTGCGGCAGGACGACCCGCATGCCCTCGAGCGGCTCGTAGACCTCGGGCGCGGCCGGCAGCGTCAGCTCGGTCGCCGCGGGCAGCTCGGCGGTGCCGCAGACCGCGACGTCGTCGGCGGTGATCTCGGTCAGCTGGTTGAACTCGCTGACCTTCCCGACCACGTGCACGGCGTCGCCGGGCTCGACGGCGGCGCCGGCGGGGGCGTAGACGAAGACGGCGTCGGACGTGGCGGGGTCGCCGTCACCGGCATCCTGCACGTAGTAGCCGTTGAAGCCGCCGACCTGGAAGTCGCCGGTGACGACGCCCTCGACGCGCACCGTGCTGCCGGCGACCGGCGAGGCGGCGCCGGAGCCCTGCACCGAGCCGATGGTGACGACCGCGGCGTCGCAGTCGGCGACGCCGCCGGGGTCGGTGGTGACCTCGGTCGCGTTCACGGCGCCCGAGGTGTTCAGCGCCTCGCCGGCGACCAGCGTGCCCGCGAAGCCGGGGATGCCGGCCAGGTCGAAGTCGTTGCGCACCCAGTCCGACGCGGCGTCGGTGTCGGTGCCGTCGGGGATGCGGCTGGCACCTCCAGGCGCGAAGGACAGCCCGTCGTACGCGACGCCGAGCGTCGTGCCGCCGTAGGTCAGGTCGCCGGCCCCGCCGTCGTTGACGGCGATCGCGTCGACGACGGTGAAGGCGAGGCCCGCGTCGACCACGCCGTCGTTGTCGACGTCGATGTCGGTGCCGCGCGCGGGGGCGGTGCCGGTGACCAGCAGCAGGCTGATCGTTCCGTTCTCGAGGGTGTTGGCGGCGAGCTCCGCCGTCGAGCGCCCGTCCGCGCCGGCGGCCGGGAAGGTCGTGACCGAGTCGACCGCCCCCGTCGGCGAGCCGTTGTCGCCCTCGATCTGCAGCACCGAGTAGCCGGCGACGGTCGCGCCGCCAGTGGCCAGCAGCTCGATGTATTCGACGTCGGTGCCGGCCGTCGAGGCCGAGAACTCGTTGATGACGACGCGGGGCTCGGCCGCTGAGGCGGCCGGCGCCACGAGCGCGGTCGTGGCGAGAGCGGCTGCCGTGGCGACGACGGCGGCCTTTCGGGCAGGACGGTGCACGGATCCTCCTTGTGGGAACGGAGGCCGACCGACCCCCTCGGCCACGCTAAGCGAGCCGTGCGACACCCCGTGAGGGACGCAAGATGAGAGTTTCGTGAACTTCCGGCTCCGGATGGACACAATGGAGATCATGACTGTCGACGCCGTCGCGCCCTTCCGCGTCGTGTTCGTCTGCACCGGCAACATCTGCCGCTCCCCCATGGCCGACGTGGTCTTCCGCAGAATGGCGGATGCCGCGGGCCTGGGCTCGCGGGTGGCCTCCAGCAGCGCGGGCACGGGTGACTGGCATGTGGGCGAGCGTGCCGACGAGCGCACGATCGAGGCGCTCACGCGCCGCGGGTACGACGGCGCGCACCACCGCGCACGGCAGTTCACCCCGCAGGACTTCACGCGCAGCGACCTGGTCGTGGCGCTGGACCGCAGCCACGAGCGGATCCTGCACGGCTGGGCGGCGGACGAGTCCGACGCCGACAAGATCGCGCTGCTGATGTCGTTCGACCCGCACGCGCCGGTCCTCGACGTGCCCGACCCGTACTACGCCGGGCCCCGGATGTTCGACGAGGTCCTCGCTATGATCGAGAGCGCGAGCCGGGCCCTCTTCCGGCAGCTCGAGCCGGCGATCCGTCCGGCGGTGTGACCCGCCGGGCGCCGCGCCGCGCACCCCGCGAACGGAGCACCGTGACCCCTTTTCCCCCGCAGCCCCTGAGCCCGCTCGACGGCCGCTACCGCACGGCGGTCTCGCCGCTGGCCGAGTACCTGTCCGAAGCAGGCCTGAACCGGGCGCGCGTCGAGGTCGAGGTCGAGTGGCTGATCGCCCTCACCGACCGGTACCTGTTCGGCACCTCGCCGCTCAGCGACGTGCAGAAGGACCGCCTGAGGGTGCTCTACCTCGACTTCGGGCAGGCCGAGATCGACTGGCTCGCCCAGAAGGAGGCGGTCACCCGCCACGACGTCAAGGCCGTCGAGTACCTCGTGCGGGACCGGCTGTCGGAGCTCGAACTCGACGGCATCGCCGAACTCACCCACTTCGCGTGCACGAGCGAGGACATCAACTCCACGGCGTACGCGCTGACGGTCAAGCGCGCCGTCCACGACGTGTGGCTGCCGAAGCTCCGCCAGGTCGTCGCGACGCTGCGCACGATGGCGCACACCCACCGCGATGCCGCGATGCTCTCGCGCACCCACGGCCAGCCGGCCACGCCCACCACGATGGGCAAAGAGCTCGCCGTGTTCGCGTCGCGGCTCGAGCGCGTCGCGGCCCAGGTGGCGGCATCCGACTATCTGGCGAAGTTCTCGGGCGCGACCGGAACCTGGTCGGCGCACCTGGCCGCGGACCCGAAGGTCGACTGGCCGCTGGTCTCGCGCGAGTTCATCGAGTCGCTGGGCCTCGGGTTCAACCCGCTGACCACCCAGATCGAATCGCACGACTGGCAGGTGGAGCTGTACGACCGGGTGCGTCACGCCGGCGGCATCCTGCACAATCTCGCCACCGACATGTGGACCTACATCTCGCTGGGGTTCTTCTCGCAGATCCCCGTCGCCGGAGCGACCGGCTCGTCGACGATGCCGCACAAGATCAACCCGATCAGGTTCGAGAACGCCGAGGCGAACCTCGAGATCGCGGGCGGCCTGCTCACCACGCTCGCCTCGACGCTGGTGACCTCACGGCTGCAGCGGGACCTCACCGACTCCACGACGCAGCGCAACATCGGAGTCGCGTTCGGGCACTCCCTGCTCGCGCTGGACAACCTGAACCGCGGCCTCGGCGAGGTCTCGCTCGCGCAGCCTGTGCTCGACGCCGATCTCGACGCGAACTGGGAGGTGCTCGCCGAGGCGATCCAGACGGTCGTCCGCGCCGAGATCACCGCCGGGAACTCCGCCATCACGGACCCGTACGCGCTGCTGAAGGACCTCACGCGCGGGCGCCGCGTCGGAGCCGCCGAGCTCGCCGAGTTCGTGCGCGGGCTCGATATCTCGGATGCCGCGAAGGAGCGCCTCATCGCGCTGACGCCCGCCTCGTACACCGGTCTGGCGTCGCAGCTGGTCGCTGACGCGGACTGATCCGGGTCGGCGGGGGGCGACAGGGTACGCCCCCCGCGGCCCCACCGCAACGGGGCTGAGGGGGCGAGGGCGCGTCGATAGTTTTCGAACATGAACGCCGACGCATCGAACCGAGCCGACCGACCCGTGCGCGACGACGGCGTCGTCAGAGACGACCGCGATGTCGTCCGCGACGACCGCGGAGTCGTCCGTGATGAGCACGGGGTCGTGCGAGACGAACACGGGGTTGTCCGCGATGAACACGGGGTCGTGCACGACGACCGCCGCGTCGTCCACGACGAGCCCGTGACGCGCGCCTACGACTCGCGCGCCGACGACCGAGAGGCCGTGCGCGCCGAGCAGGCCGCCGTCGTCCGCGACGATGTGCTGCGCCGCGAGCACGAGCGGTTCGGCGGCTTCAAGTTCGGCTCCGCCTTCTTCGGCTGGCTGACCGCCATGGGCGCAGTCGTCCTGCTGACCGCCCTCGTCGCCGCGATCGGCGGCGCACTGGGACTCGGCGCACCCGAAGCCGTCGACGACGCCGCCCAGGCCGCCGCCGACAACCTCGGCGCCGCCACCATCATCGGCGCCATCGCGATCGCGCTGGTGCTGTTCATCGCCTACTTCGCCGGCGGATATGTCGCCGGGCGCATGGCCCGCTTCGACGGCGTCAAGCAGGGCGTCGCCGTGTGGCTGTGGGCGGTCGTCATCGCCATCGTCGTCGCGGTCATCACCGTGATCGCCGGCAGCGAGTGGGACGTGCTGGCCAACCTCGACAGCTTCCCGCGGATCCCCGTGACGGCCGAGACCGCCACCACCACCGGCATCCTGACCGCCGTCGGCGCCGCCGTGATCACCCTGATCGCCGCGATCCTGGGTGGGCTGGCGGGCATGCGGTTCCACCGCCGGGTCGACCGCGTCGGGTTCGGGGCGTGACCCTCGACGCCTGAGAGCTAGGGCGAACGGGTGCCGGCGCTGCCGGCATCCGTTTCGCCTTCTCCGGTCTTCTCGTCGGGCAGCAGGACGGGACGGTCGATGGTCTTGGCGACCTGCGCCGGGTCGACGGCGAGCAGCAGCAGCGCCATGATCAGCAGCACCGCGATGAACGAGATGCCGCCGACGACCAGCGCCAGGACGACGGCGTTCTGCATCTGCTCGGCGGAGCCGCCCTGGAAGAAGCCCATCGACACGAGCGTCACGACCCCCGCGAACGCGGCGGCGGCGAAGGCGAGTCCGATCAGCTGGACGGGCTTCATGAGGTCGCGGCGGGTGGGGCGATCGGTCACGAGGGATCCTTCGGGTCGGCGGCGATGAGAGCGGGGTCGGCCGGCTGCGCCGCGCCGGGGCGCGGCGAGAACGCGGCGATGCCGAGGTAGACGGCGAGCACGGCGGCGTATCCGCCGAAGACGCCGACGGCGATCGTGATCCCGGTGAGGGTGAAGGATCCGGCCTCGGCGATCGTGTAGTCCAGCGAGAACCCCGCGGGGACGGCGAGCGTGCCGGCGGCGAGGACGAGTGTCAGGATGCCTGCGGTCAGGGCGTCGCGCGACTCGGCGCGGGGTGCGGGCGGGGCCTCGCCGGCCGGGCCGACCCACGGGGCGACATAGCCGCGGCGGGGTGCGGGGGGCGCCGGTTGCGGGGTCGCGGCGGTTTCGTGCGCTGCGGCGGGGTGCGTGGCGGGGGCGGGCCGGCGGCGGAGTTCGCGCCAGGCGGCGAGCGCCTCGACCAGTCCGCTCAGGACCGCCCACGCGATCACGACCGCGAAGAATCCGGCGACGGTGCGCGCGCTCGGGACGCCGCTCACCATGCCGGCGACCAGGGCGAGAAGGCCCAGGACCAGCGCGGGCCACCGGCGGCCCGCGGGGTACACGAGCCAGAGCGACAGCATCCACACCAATCCCGTCGCCACCGCGAAGCCGCTGAAGACGGCGAGTCCGACGGCGGCGGAGTGGTCCGACGAGAACGTGATCATGATCGCCGCGATCGCCGCGAACAGGGCGCGCGCCAGCTGCACGTGGCGCACGTCGAACGTGCGGGGGGCGGAATCAGGGCTCACGGGGGTTCCTGCGGGGGTGTCGGGGACCGTTCCAGTCTAGGTCGTGGGGTGGTGCGGCAGGTCGGGCGCGGGTTGACGGCGTCTGCGGCTACGGCGGCCGTTGACCGCGAACGGCGTCAACCCCGCGGGCGCGCGGGCTGCCGGGTTGACGGCATCCGTCATCACCGGCCCCGGTGACCGCAAACCGCGTCAACTCGCGCAGCGGGCGCAGCGCCGGGATGACGGCATCCGTCGCCACCCGCGCCTGTGACCGCGAACGGCGTCAACCCTGCTGCAGGAACTCCACGGCGCGCTGGCGGAAGACGCGCGAGCCCGGGGTGTTGAAGTGGTGGCGGTCGGGGACCTCGACGAAGCTGCCGTTCGGGGTCGCGGCGGCCAGGCCGCGTGAGCGCTCGAGGATGGCGTCGTCGCTTCCGGTCGCGAAGAGGACCGGCTGCAGCGGCGGGTTCTGCGGATCCGGGTCGGCGTCGCCCTCTCGCATGCCCTCGCCGAGCGCCACGAGCGCGCGCAGGTCGTTGCCCGACACCCGCTCGGCGAGGGTGATGTAGTTGCGCGTGACCTGGTCCTCTACGGGGGTTCCGTGGTCGGCGTAGGCGCGGGCCTGTTCCAGCTGCAGCCGCGCGAGGGGACGGCCATCGGGGATGCCGCCGAGCACCGCCCGCGACACCCGCTCGGGCGCATCGACCGCGAACTGCCAGCCGACGCGCGCGCCCAGGCTGTAGCCGGCGTAGCGGACCGTGTCGATGAGGTAGGTGTCGAGGACCACGTGGAGGTCGGCGACGAGCGCGCGCATGGAGTAGTCGCCGGGCTCGTGCGGCTTGTCGCTCGCGCCGTGACCGCGCTGGTCCACGCCGATGACGCGGAAGCCCGCGCGCAGCAGGTCGCGGACCCACCCGGTGCTCACCCAGTTGTCGCGGCAACTGGACGAGAAGCCGTGGACGCAGAGCACGGGTTCGGCGTCGTCGTCGCCCCACGTATAGGTCGCGATGCGGTGGCCCTCGGCCGACATCACGAACTGCGGTGCGGGCATCTCGGTCAGGGCGGAGGGCACGGCATCCATTGCTCCATCATCGTCCTCGTGCGGGCGGCATCCGGAATATGACGGGACGGCGACCCGTTGGGCCCCGGCATGAAGGCACTCGTCTATCGCGAATTCGGCGGCGCTGACCGCTTCGAGCTCACCGAGATCGATCCGCCCCACATCGGTCCGGACACGATGCTGGTCCGCGTGGTGGCCGCGGGGATCAATCCGGTCGACTACAAGGTCCGCGAGGGGTACCTGCAGGGGCTCATCGACACGCACCTGCCGGCGGTTCCGGGCTGGGACGTCGCCGGCGTCGTCGAGAAGCCCGGGCTCGACACCCCCGAGTTCGAGGCCGGGGACGAGGTGCTCGCGTACGCGCGCGCCGACGTCGTGCGCAACGGGACGCTCGCCGAATACGTGGCCGTGCCGGTGCGGACGGCCGCCCGCAAGCCCGCCGGTCTGTCCTTCGAGGACGCCGCGGCGATCCCGCTCACGGGGCTGACCGCGCTGCAGAGCGTGGAGCGGTCGGGGCTGACGCGCGGCGAGACCGTGCTGATCCACGGGGCCGCCGGCGGTGTCGGCTCGTTCGCCGTGCAGCTCGCCGTCCGCGCGGGCGCCCGCGTGGTGGGCACCGCGTCGCCCGGCAACCACGACTACCTGCGCTCGCTCGGCGCCGAGCCGGTCGCCTACGGCGAAGGGCTGGCGGATGCCGCGCGGGCGCTCGCTCCGGAGGGCTTCGACGTCGTCCTCGACTTCGCGGGCGGGGACTCGCTCGACTCGACGCCCGCGCTGCTGCGCTCCGGCGGGCGCCTGGTGTCGATCGCCGACCCGCGTGCGCGCACCGAGTACGGCGGGCAGTACGTGTGGGTGAGGCCGGATGCCGGTCAGCTCGCCCACCTGGCGGAACTCGCCGCGGCCGGCGACCTGCGTGTCGAGCGCAGCGGCACGTACCCGCTCGAGCGCGCGGTCGAGGCCTACCGCGCACTCGAGCAGGGACACACGCGCGGCAAGATCGTGGTGCGCGTGGGCTGAGCCGGGGTCGGGGTTGGGTCGGCAGCGGGTCGGCGGTCGGCTGCGGCGGGGTCGGGGTCGGCGCCGAGCCAGGGGATTCGCGGCGAGACGGATGCCGTCGCCCCCGGTCTCGCGGGGAATCCCTTGACTCGCGGTTCGGCACGTCGCCGGGGTCGGCGCCGGCGGGCTTCAGCGGCGGGCTTCGCCGGCGGGCTTCAGCGGCGGGCTTCGGCGGCGGGGTTCAGCGGCGCGCGGCGCGGTCGGCGTGACCGAGGACGCGACCGGGCGCGATCCGGTCGCGGACCAGGCGCTTGAGGGCGACGATGTCGGGAAAGCCGCCGTTATCGGCCCGCGACCACACCCGCTCGCCGTCCGCGTGGATCTCGAAGATGCCGCCGGTGCCGGGCTCGAGGGTGACCCCGCCACCGGTGAGCTCGTCCTGGAACGTGGTCAGCAGCTCCTGCGCCACCCACGCCGCGCGCAGCATCCAGTTGCACTGCGTGCAGTACACGATGCGGATCTGGTGAGTCACCGGCATCCCTCCCCCGCCCATCGTACGAGGGCGTCGCCGCGCGCGGTGGGGCGGCCCCCCTCACCCCCGGATAGGAGATGCGCACTCGAAAGGATCAACCTCGCCCCGGGTTACCTCACCAGCACCATTTCTCCTAGCCGGCGCGCGAGCGGATGCGAGCGCGCGGTGAGGGCCCGGCCGGACCCGCGAGGCCCGGAAGCGCGGCGGTGGCACCCGGCCACCCGCGGACCTAGCCGGTCGGGGGGCGGGCGTCAACGGGATGCGGGGGGCGAGTGCCTCGGCGAGGCTGGGCGGGACAGCGAAGGAGAATCATGAACCGCGATTCCAGCATCGATCCCGACGACGACGTGATCGTCGAGCCGCTCGCCTCCGAGACCGACGGCGTCGACGTCAGCGAGATCCCCGCCGTCGACACGCACGCCGGCGACCTCGATCAGCCCGACACCCAGGGCGAGGACCCGCTCGAGGCCGAGCTCGGCGAGGACGGCCAGGGCGACCTCGCGCCCGAGGACGACCCCGCCGCCTCGTCCAGCCTCGAGGACGCCGGCCCGACCGACCTGCGCACCGAGATCTGACCGCGCCTGCGGGGCGACGCGGGGCCTAGCGTGAGAAGCGTGACGGATGCCGCGTCCCCCGCCCGCGCCCCCGGCCGGCACGTCGTCGTGGTCGGCGCGGGCCTCGCGGGCCTGAGGTGCGCCCTGCGGCTGGCCGAGCACGGGTGCCGCGTGACGGTGCTCGAGGCCGCCGACCGCGTGGGCGGCCGGCAGCGCACCGACCGCGTGGACGGGTTCCTGCTGGATCGCGGGTTCCAGGTGCTGAACCCGGCCTATCCCGCCGTGCGCCGGTGGGTGGACGTCGGCGCGCTCGACCTGCGGGCTTTCCCCGTCGGCGTGCGGGTGCGGCGCACCGATCGCACGGTCGCGCTCGCCCATCCGCTCCGCCATCCCACCCGCATCCCGATGACACTCGCCAGCGGGCTGACCGGATCACGTGATCTGGTCGCCCTGGCCAGGTGGGCGGTGCCCGCCGTGCTGCGGCCGAAGGCGGTCATCGCCGGGCGCGACACCACGCTCGCCGAGGCGTGGGATCGCGCCGGGTTCACCGGGCCGCTTCGCACCGAGGTGCTCGAGCCGTTCCTCGCGGGGGTCGTCGCCGACGACACCGGGGCCACGTCCGACGCATTCGCGCGCCTGCTCGTGCGGATGTTCGCGCTCGGGCGCCCGGGGCTTCCCGCCGCGGGCATCGCCGCCCTGCCCGCCCAGCTCGCCCGCCGCGCCGAGGCCGCCGGGGTCGAGTTCCGCCTGAACGCACGCGTCGACGCCGTGCGCGCGACCGCGCGGGGCGTCGACGTCGAGTCCGGCGACACCCTCCACGCCGATGCTGCGGTCGTCGCGGCCGACCCGCGGGCGGCCGCCGCACTGCTCGGCCTGGACACGCCGGCGATGCGTGGGCTGCAGACCTGGTGGTTCGACGCGGATGCCGGGGCTCCGGCATCCGCTCTTCTCACCGTCGACGGACGTCGCGCGGGTCCGATCGTGAACACCGCCGTGATGTCCCGGACGGTGCCGTCCTACGCCCCGCCCGGCCGCCACCTCGCGCAGGCGACGTGCCTGCTGCCGCCGGACCCGGAGCACGCCCCGCGCGAGCCCGACGTCCGCCGCCAGCTCGCCGAGCTGTGGGGACCCGCCGCCGCGACGTGGCGGCTGCTGCGGCGCGATGACATCCGCGACGCCCTGCCCGCCCAGACGCCGCCGCTGCGGACGACGACTCCCGCCCGCGTCGCCGAGCGGCTCTACGTCGCGGGCGATCACCGCGACACCGCGTCGATCCAGGGGGCGCTGGTCTCGGGCGACCGCGTCGCCCGCGCCGTCATCGCCGACCTGGCCTGAGGCTTCGTTCAGTACCGCGCCGAGAACCCGCCGTCGCTGTGCAGCAGCTGACCCGAGATCCACCGGCCCTCGGGCGAGATCAGGAACGCCACGAACGCCGCGATGTCGTCGGGCGTGCCGAAACGGCCGAGCGGATGCAGCGGCTGCAGGTGCGCGCGCGTTCCGTCGTCCATCCACCCGGTGTCGATCGGTCCGGGGTTCAGCACGTTCGCCGAGATCCCCAGCGGACCGAGTTCGCGCGCGGCCGAGATCACCAGGCGATCGAGGGCGCCCTTGGACGCCCCATACGGCAGGTTGCCGGTGGTGTGGTCGCTCGTGAGAGCCACGACCGCCCCGCCGTCCGGCCCCACCTGCCGCGCGAACGCGGCGATCAGCAGCAGCGACGCACGGGCGTTGACGGCGACGTGCCGGTCGAAGCTCTCGGCGGTGGTGTCCAGGATGCCGCTCTCGACGTCGTGGGCATGACTGAGGATCAGTGCGTCGATGCGGCCGTGGTCGCGCACCACCTCGGCGATGAGGTCCTCGGGCCCCTCGGGGGTGGACAGGTCCGCGAGGTGGTCGGCGTCGGCGAGGTCGCTCGTCACGACCTGCCATCCTTCCGCGCGCAAGCGCGGGACGATGCCGGCGCCGGCGATGCTGTCGGCGCGCGCGGCGCCGGTGACCAGGGCTGACGGCATCCGTCGACCTTACCCGTAGGTGTAGAAGCCGCGCCCGCTCTTGCGGCCCAGGTCGCCGCGGGCGACCATGTCGCGCATCAGCTGCGGCGGCTCGAAGCGGGGGCCGAGCTCGGCGGCGAGATACTCGGCGATGCCAAGGCGGACGTCGAGTCCGACGATGTCGGTGAGGGCGAGCGGCCCGATCGGGAAGCGGTAGCCGAGCACCATCGCCGCGTCGATGTCCTCGGGCGAGGCGACGCCCTCCTCGACCATGCGGATCGCCTCGAGCCCGATCGCCACCCCGAGCCGCGACGACGCGAACCCGGGGGCGTCCTTCACGACGACGGCCGTCTTGCCGAGGGCAGCGACCCACTCGCGGGCGCGGGCGACGAGCTCGTCCGCGGTCTGCTCGGCGACGACGACCTCGACGAGCTTCGACGCCGGGACCGGGTTGAAGAAGTGCAGCCCGCAGAGCCGCTCGGGGCGCTCCAGCCCCGCGGCGAGCGCCGTCACCGACAGCGACGACGTGTTCGTGGCCAGCCACGCGTCTGGGCCCGCGTGCCGCGCCATGCGCGCGAGCGCCTCGGTCTTGAGCGCGAAATCTTCGGGCACCGCCTCGACCACCAGCCCGCACCCGGCGAACGCGGCGAGATCGATCGTGACGGTGAGGGTGGGCGCGGGTGCGTGGGTCTCGCCGGGCGTGTGGGGCTCGCCGGGTGCGTTCGGCTCGCCGGGCGTGTGGGGCTCGCCGAGTGCGTTCGGCTCGCGAGCCATGGGATTCGCGGCGAGACGGATGCCGTCGCCCCCGGTCTCGGCGGGAATCCCCTGGGTCGGCGGCGCAACGGCTGCCGCGGCGCGTTCCCGCGTGCGGCGCAGGTCGGTGTCGATGCGCTCGCGCGCGGCGGCCACCGAGGCCTCGTCCCGCTCGACGACGACGACCTCGGCGGCGCCGGACACGAGGAAGGCGTGGGCGATGCCGGCTCCCATGCGCCCACCGCCGAGCACGCCGACCCGCGCCGGCACCCGCGCCGGCACCCCTGACGGCACCCGCGCCGGCATCCCCGCCTGCACCCCTGACTCCGCGCCGCCATAGCCCGCTGCGGGCACCGAAGAAGCCACCCCCGACGCGGCCCCCGAAGACGCCCCGCCGCCGGAACCGACCGCCGTCACGCGCGGTCCCCTCGGGTGTTCCGGCGGTCGAGGAAGGACTGCATCCGCTCGAACTTGGCGTCGGACTCGAACAGGATCGCCTGGGCGATGTTGTCGACGGCCGGGTGCGCGTCGCGGGGCATCGCGAGCAGCTGCTTGCCGAGGCGGACGGCGAGGGGGTCCTGCCGGGCGATGTCGTCGGCGAGGGCGTCTGCGGCGTCGAGCAGCTCGGCCGGCTCGTGCAGCGAGGTGACGAGACCGCGGGCGAGCGCCTCGTCCGCGGTGAGCGAGTGCCCGGCCAGGACGAGGCGGCGCGCGGTGTCGAGGCCGGCGAGCTCCGCGATCCGCCACAGGGCTCCGGCGGCGGGAAGGATCCCGAGGCCCACCTCGGGCTGGCCGATGCGCACGCGGGTCGTGGCGACGCGGAAGTCCGCCGCCCACGCCAGCTCGGCCCCGCCGCCCAGCGCGTAGCCGTCGAGCGCGGCGATCACCGGCATCGGCAGGCGGGCGATGCGCTCGAAGACACCGGAATTGATGCCGCGCAAGGCGTCCTCGCGCCGCCGCTCGCGAAGCTCCGCGATGTCGGCGCCCGACGCGAAGAAGCCCCTGCCGTCGATCTCGGTGCCCGAGAGGATCAGGATCTTCGGGTTCCGCTCGAGGTGGTCGCACAGGCGGTGCAGCTCGTCGACGAGTGCGGCGTCGATGGCGTTGCGGGTCTCGGGCCGGCGGATCGCGGCGTGCAGTCGGTCGTCGGTCTCGTGGACCTGCACGGCGGCGAAGTCGGCGGGATCGGCCGACGTCGCCGAGGAGGACGTCGTTGTCATCCCCCCATCATGGCCGCTCGACGGATGCCGGTGCGGACCGCCCCGTCAGCGCTCCTGCACGCGCCGCATCTCGGCGGCAAGCTCGGGGTTGGTGCCTTCGAGCCGCGCGGCGACGTCCGCCTGGACCTCGGCGGGCTTGTTCTGACTGAGCTTCGCGCGCGCGTCGAAGCGGTCCACCCGCATCCGCAGGCCCACCGTCCCCCTCGCCATGCGGCGGGTGCCCGCCTCGTCCTCGGCGAGGCTGCGGCCGCCGGGGTGATGCTTCTCGAAGTGGTCGGTGAGCCGGCTGAGCATCGCGTAGTTCTCGTCCTCGCCGAGCACCTCGGGCGTGCCGTACAGGTGTGCCGTGAGGTGGTTCCACGTGGGCACGACCTGCCCCTCGGGATACCAGCTGGGCGAGACGTAGTCGTGCGGGCCCTGGATGATCACGAGCATCTCGTGCTCTCCGAGCTCGTGCAGCTCCTCGTCCGGACGGCCGAAGTGGCTGACGATGACGATGCCGTCGGCATCCTCATCGAGCAGCACGGGATAGTGCGAGGCGACCAGCCCCGTACGCGCCGCCGACACGAACGTCGCCCACGGGTGCCGGCGGATGAGCCGGCGCACCTCGTCCGGGTCGGTCATCAGGAAGCGCGGCGTGTGGCGCATCGGGGTCTTCCTTCGGTTCGGGATGCCGGTGGGCTCGCGCGTCGGCGCCCCACCGGCATCCGATCACATGGTCAGCAGCGCCTTGATGGCGCGGCGCTCGTCCATCGCACGGTACGCCTCGGCGGCGTCGGCGAGGGGCACCTGCAGATCGAAGACGCGGCCGGGGTCGATCCGGCGGTCCCAGATGAGCTGGATGAGCTCGGGCAGGAAGCGACGCACCGGCGCGGGGCCGCCGTGCAGGTGGACGAGCGACATGAACATCTCGCGGCCGTCGAGCGAGACGTCGTGCGAGACGCCGACGAAGCCGACGTGGCCGCCGGGGCGGGTCGCGCGGATCGCCTGCGTCATCGACTCCTGCGTGCCGACCGCCTCGATCACGCTGTCGGCGCCGAGCCCGTCGGTGAGCTCCTTGATGCGGGCCACGCCCTCGTCGCCGCGTTCCTCGACGATGTCGGTGGCGCCGAACTCGCGCGCGAGAGCCTGCCGGTCGGCGTGGCGCGACATGGCGATGATGCGCTCGGCACCCAGCTGCTTCGCGGCCAGGATACCGAGGAGGCCCACCGCGCCGTCACCGACGACTGCGACGGTCTTGCCCGGTCCGGCCTCGGCGGCGACGGCGGCGAACCAGCCGGTGCCGAGCACGTCCGATGCGGCCAGCAGCGACGGGATCAGGTCGGGGTCGGGCTGACCGGGCGTGGCGACGAGCGTGCCGTCGGCGAGCGCCACGCGCATGTACTCGGCCTGCGAGCCGCCGACGCCCTTCCGGTGCACGCAGCCGGTGTGGTAGCCGGCGCGGCAGATCTCGCACGTGCCGTCCGAGGCGAAGAAGGAACCGACGACGAAGTCGCCGGGCTTCACCGTGGTGACCTCGTCACCCACCTGCTCGACGGTGCCGCAGTATTCGTGTCCCATCGCGCGCGGCTCGGACACCGCGTCCGCGCCGCGGTACGGCCACAGGTCCGATCCGCACACGCACGCGGCGGCGAGCTTGATCACGGCGTCGGTCGGCTGCTCGATGGCGGGGCGGTCGCGCTCTTCGACGCGGATGTCGCGCGGGCCGTACAGGATCGTGGCTTTCATCCCCCCAGCATCCCCCGGTTTGCCCCTCTCGCGGCGCGCGGAACGCTCGGCTTTCGGTGACCGGGTCGCCCGTTCGGTGTCCGGATCACGTGATGCGCACGAGATCACCCGGTGTTTCCGGTCCGTACCGGGTGATCTCGTGCAGATCACGTGATCTGGTGGTCAAGAAGAGGGGAAGTGACCGGATGCCGGGGAGCCGGCATCCGGTCATCTGTGCGCGGCGAGCGCCTCGCTGAGCCCGGTGACCGACGGCAGACCGGCCAGGCCGGTCTCGGTGACGTACACCCTGCAGGCGAGATCGGCCGTCGGAGCCCCGCCGAACGGATCCGCGCCGTCGAGCAGGATCGTCGGCGACCCGGCGAATCCCGCGGCGACCGCCTCATCGGGCGTCGTGATGAGGCGCACCGCGATGTCGGCGTCGATTCCGAGATCGCCGACCGCGTCGCGCACTCGGCGCTCGGCCTCACGCCAGTTCGGGCACTCCTCGATGTGCAGGATCTCGATGTGCATGCGACCAGCCTGCCACCGCCGCCGGGCGGGACGGAATGCGGCTCGGCGCAGTCGGGGCTGCTTCCCGGGCCAGATCACGTGATACGTACCAAAGCACCCGCTGTTTCCGGTCCGCAGCGGGTGATCTCGTACGCATCACGTGATCCGGTCACCCAGACAGACAGGGGGTCCGGCACGCGCGGAGCTGTCAAGTGCCGGGCGCAAGCGCAGGTGGGCGGGATAACGTGAAGGGTCGTCCGCCGCGCCCGCGGCGCCTGGACGGAGGAAGATGACCGACGCGAGTCTGCCCCCCGATCACGTCACCGGAGAGACCCTCGACGGCCGTTACCGCCTCATCGAGCGGATCGGCGAGGGCGGAATGGCGCGCGTGTACCGCGCCGAAGACACCGCACTCGGCCGCACCGTCGCGATCAAGGTGCTGCGCGGGCCGTCCGGCGACCTGCAGGTCATCGAGCGCGCGCGCTCCGAGACGACGCTGCTGGCCTCACTCAACCACCACGCCCTCGTCACGCTGTACGACGCGCGCATCGACGACGACGCCGGCGGCTACCTCGTCATGGAGTACGTCGACGGCATCACCCTGCGCGACCTCATGGCCCGCGGCCCCGTCGAGCCGCGCGAGCTCGCCGGCATCGCCACCGACCTCGCCGAGGCGCTGCAATACGCCCACGACGCCGGGATCGTCCACCGCGACATCAAGCCCGGCAACGTCCTGCTCTCGGCATCGCCGCGACCCGACCGGGAGTGGCGGGCGAAGCTCGCGGACTTCGGCATCGCGCACCTGCTGGATTCCGACCGCGTCACCACCCCGGGCCTCATCGTCGGCACCATGGCCTACCTCGCCCCCGAGCAGGCCCGCGGCGCCGCGCCCGCGCCGTCGGCCGACATCTACGCGTTCGGCCTCATGCTGCTCGAGGCGCTCACCGGCTCCCGCGCGTTCGGCGACGCTGAGGGCATGGCCGCCGTGACCGCACGACTGGCCGCTCCCCCGGTCATCCCCGAGACCGTCGCACCGGCGTGGCACGATCTGCTGCGGCGCATGACCGCCATGATCCCGGCGGACCGTCCCACGGCGATCGAAGTCGCCCTCGCCGTCGAACAGGCAAGATCAGCGGATGCCGGTGCCCCCGGTAGCCGGGACACCGCCGTCACGCGGGTGATGCCCGCCGGGCTCGCCGCCTCGGGCATGCCGCCGCTTCCGGCTGTGCCCGCCGCGGTCGCGGCCGCGGGCATCGGCGCCGCGGCGGGCGCCGCCGCCAACGCCGCCGCAGGACCGGGCGCCGGAGCGACCCAGGCCACCACCGTCCTCGAAGAGCGCGCGGGCGCGGCTGCCGCGGGCGCGGCTCCGGCGTCCGCGAGAACGCGCTCGGGAGGATTGCCCCGTCGTGCGGCGCTCATCGCGGGCGCGATCGCGCTGCTGCTCGTCCTCGGCGTGGTGCTCGCGGTGCTGTGGGCGGGCTCGCTCGCGCCGGCGCCCGCCACAACCCCGACGCCGACGTCGACGGCCACCCCCACGCCGACGCCCACGCCGGAACCCGAGCCCGCACCACCGGCGGACGACGACGGCGATGACGACGGCGGCAACGACAACAGCGGGCCGGGCAACAACAGCGGCAACAACGGCGACGACAAGGGCAAAGGCAAGGGCAAGAACAAGGACGACTGACAGCCGTCGTCGGCGGGAGCTGCCGGGTCAGCGCCCGTCGTGGTCGTGCGGGCCGTGGTCGTGCCGGTCGTGCTCGTGCCCGTCGTGCTCGTCGTCGAGCGGCATCCCCACGGACGTCGCGCACGCGTCGCCCCGCCACGCCTCGATGCCCTCGCGGACGGCGAAGCCGGCGATGACGAGAGCGGCGATCGGGTCGACCCACCACCAGCCCAGCAGGCTGTTGAGCAACAGTCCCACGAGCACGGCACCCGACAGGTACGCGCAGATCAGCGTCTGCTTCGAGTCGGCGACCGCGGTGGCGGAGCCAAGTTCGCGGCCCGTCCGGCGCTCGACGAACGACAGCACCGGCATCGCCACCACGCTCACCGCGGTCAGCGCGATGCCGACCGGAGAGTGCTCGGCCTCGACACCCGCGGTCAGTGCCAGCACAGAGGATGCAGACACCCACGCCGCCAGCGCGAAGAACGCCACCGCGATGACACGCAGTGTCGGCCGCTCCCACCGCTCGGGGTCGCGCCGGGTGAACTGCCAGGCGACGGCGGCGGCCGACAGCACCTCGATCGTCGAATCCAGCCCGAAGCCGATCAGAGCGACCGACGACGCCACCGTCCCGGCCGAGATCGCCACGATCGCCTCGATCACGTTGTACGAGATGGTCGCAGCGACGATCCAGCGGATGCGGCGCTGATGCACCCCGCGACGGCTGTCGACCGGTGGGCCTCCGCCGGCGCGGGTCCCCGCGCCGCTCATGCGCGGCACTCGCACGCCGGGTCGACGCAGGGCATGCCGTCCTCGACCGCGACGACCGCCTCGAGCAGCTGCCGCAGACCCTGCGAGAGGTGCGGGTCGGCTATCTCGTAGCGGGTGCGGCGACCCTCGGGCGTAGCGACGACGAGCCCGCAGCCGCGCAGGCACGACAGGTGGTTCGACACATTCGCCCGGGTGAGCTCGAGCGAGTCCGCGAGCTCGGCCGGGTAGCCGGGTGCCTCGAGCAGGCTCAGCAGGATGCGGGAGCGCGTGGGATCCGCCATCGCCCGCCCGAGGCGGTTCATGACGTCCAGGCGTGTGGTCACGGTCAGCACACGGAAGACTATACAGCGACCGCTGAACAATCGCCGCCCGCCCGGCCCACGACGGCATTGCCGGTCTACCCTGGGAGGATGGCGCCCACCACCGACGGAGGATCATCGCCGTCTGGGGCGCCCGCCGACCCGGACGCCGGCACGTGGCGCCACATCCTCGCGGGTGACACCACCGACGACGACGACATCTGCGCGCTCTACGGTCACCTCGTCCGCACCGAGGGCCGCGTCGCGATCGGCCAGCTCGGCCAGAGCCTGGACGGATTCATCGCCGCGCGCACGGGAGACGCGTGCTTCGTCACGGGCGAAGAGGACCGCCGCCACCTGCACCGGCTGCGCGCCCTCGTCGACGCCGTCGTCATAGGGTGGCGTACCGTCCGCAACGACGACCCGCGGCTGACCGTCCGCGCCGTCGCCGGGCGGAACCCCACCCGCGTGATCCTGGATCCCGACGCGCGCATCCCGCACGCATCGGGAGTCCTCACCGACGGCGCGGCGCCCACCGTCTGGGTCGTGGATGCCGGCACCGACGTCCCGCTCGATCTCGCCGGCCATGTCGAGGTCCTCCCCCTTCCCCGGGTGCGCGAACTCCCGCCGCGGGAGCTGCTCGACGTCCTCGCCGCGCGCGGCCTCGAGCGCGTGCTCGTCGAGGGCGGCGGCCTGACGATCTCGAGGTTCGTGCAGGCTCGGGCGCTCGACTGGCTCTACCTCACGACATCGCCGATGCTCATCGGCGACGGGATTCCCGGCATCCGCTTCGATGGTGAGGACCGTCTCGCCGACGCGCTACGCGGCCGGGTCCGCCGCTTCACGTTCGGCGAGGACATCTGCACCGAGTTCGCCTTCGGCCCGGCGCAGCCGCCGGCGTGACCGCGCGCGGCGGAGCTCGCGAACACGCGGAGCGAGGCGTGCCGCGACGATGACGGCTCCCGGCACGGTCGACCACAGCGCCAGGATGCCGTACCCCACCGACACCGCCACGCCCAGGCCCGGCGCGAGGCCGACGAGGCCGAACGCCCACGCGGCCGCCGCCTCGCGGGTCCCCCACCCGCCGACGCCGATCGGCACGGACATGCCGGCGATGGCGATGGACGCCAGCGCCGGAACCTGACCGGGCGGCACCGCGGGAGCCAGTGTGAGGATCGCGAGGACGAAGAGCCCCGCGAACGCCGCCCACCCCACGATCGACAGGGCGACGACCAGGGCGAGCTCGCCGAGCGACAGCGGGCGCAGCCACCGCCACGCGACGGCGGCCGCCACGATCGCCACGGTCAGAGTCACCGCCGCACCCGGCAGCGACAGCGGCACGAGCGCGACGGTCGCGGCGGCGAAGACGACCGCGGTGCCGACGAGGCGCTCCGCGGCGATCGCGGCGAACGCGCTCGCCAGGGCCCGGCGTCCGGCCGACACGGTGGCGTCGCTGGAGTCGTCGGCGCCGCGGACGAGGTCGCCGGCGAGGCCTCCGGGGAGCACGCTGTTTAGGAACGCCGCCTGCCAGCAGCGGGCGACCGCCGGCCCGACGCCGATGCGGATCGCGTGATGGCGGGCGACCGTGCGCCACCGCAGGGCCTGCGCGACGACGCCGACCCCGCCCAGGGCGAGCCCCGCGGGGAACATCCACCACGGCAGCGCCGACATCGCGTGGACCATCGGGGCCGGCCCCCACCGCCACACCATGAACCCCAGCAGCAGCACGGTCACCGCGAGCTGCGCGAGCGAGACGACGATGAGCCTGCGGCGGCCGCGATCGGGGGTCCCCGGCGCGCCGGCCCTGCCCCCGCGGGCGAGGACGCTCACGGCCGTGACCCGGCCGAGGCGGGCAGGCACCGCAGGTCCGTGTGCCCGACCCGGACGCGCAGGCCGGCGCGGTCGATGCCGGCCGTCCGAGCGGCGAGCCAGTCCGCGGCGACGGCGGCGAGTGCGGGGTCGTGCTCGACGGCGGCCTGGGCGCGGTCGGTCAGGTAGCGGCGCAGCAGCGGCGCCTCGCGGGCCGCGTCGAGCTGCCAGGCGGTGTCGATCGCGTCGACACGGCAGCCGCTGTCGCGGAGCAGCCCGGCAACGTGGGTGGCGGCATCCGGCCCGAGAATGCCGTCGCGACGCTGGTGGGCGTCGAACGCGGCCGCGATCGCCGTGTCGGCCGCGTGAGGCGGATCGAGCGCGACCTCGCCGGTGACGCTGAGACTCAGCAGTGCCACGGACCTCGCGCGGACGATCGCGTCGGCGAGGACCCGCGCGTCGTCGGGGGTGAGCAGATCGAGCAGGGCGGCGCACGTGACGAGGGCGGGGGCGCCCGCTGGAACGAGCGCGGGGAGCTCGTCGAGTGCGGCGACCCGCCGGGTCACCTCGACGACCCGCTCGGGCACGTCGGCGTCGACGGCATCCATGAGGTCGGCGTCGTGATCGACGAGGACCCACCGCTGCGGGAACGGCAGCCGCGGAGCGAGCCACGCGAGGTTCGAGCCGGTGCCCGCGCCCACATCGACGACGGTGACGACCTCTTCGGCGAGGGTGGCGGCGATGTCGTCGAGCCACGGCACGGTCGCCTCGCGCGCGCGATGGTCGGCGGCACGGCGCAGCGACAGCCAGTCGGCGGCGACGGGGCGGGTCACCATCCCTGCGCCGCCTGGAGCTCCTTCGCTGCGTCCGGCCACGTCCGGAGTCTAAGCCGCGCCGAGAGGGCCCGGCTCCGCCAACGGTGACGGATTGGTGGCTCGTCCAGCCACCGCGCGATCGCGTCCGCCCACGCTCCCGTGTCCCGCGGATCCAGCGCCGCGCCGGGAAGGTCGCTCCCCCCGGCGCCTGCGGCGAGGGCTTCGACCGCACCCGTCCCCGAGGCGACGAGACTCGGGATGCCGCGGGCCAGCGCCTCGGTCACCACCATGCCGTACGTCTCGGCGCGGGACGGCAGCAGCAGCAGGTCGGTTCGGTGCCAGAGCTCCGCGAGCTCGTCGCCGGCGACGGCGCCCCGCACGGCGGCGCGGGACCCGAGGATCCCCGCCGCCCGATCGATCTCGCGCGCATAGGCGGGGTCGGCGCCGCGGGGACCGGCGACCGTGACGGTCCACTCGCGACCGGTGAGGCGCGCGAGGGCCTCGAGGGCGACGACGGCGTTCTTGCGTGGGGTCTGCGCGCCGAGGATCAGCAGGTGGGCCGGATCGCTGCCGGCGGCGGGCGGAGCCGGCTCGACGCCCGGCGCGACGACGACGGCATCCACGCCGTACCGCGCGCGCAGGTCGTCCCGCGCCCACGCGCTCGTGCAGACGACGGCGTCCGCGGCGGCCAGCGCCGCCCGCTCGGCCGCGGCGAGTCGGTCGGCTTCGGCGGGGTCGAGCCCGGTCTCGGCAGGCAGGGGCAGGTGCACCAGGATCGATACGCGGATGCCGGCGGCCACGGCATCCGTGATCTCTTGCGGAGCCGCGCACGCGACGATGCCGTCCACGAGCACGTCGGACGCGGAGCGCAGCGCCCCGGCGAGCGCTGCGCGGTCGGACGGACGGGGGTGCGGCCACGCGCCGGGGAGCGTCCGCTCGGCCACGTCGACGTCGGCGGCGCGCAGGGCGCCGAGGACGCGGGCGTTGTAGCGCGAGCCGCCGCTCGGACCGCCGAGGTCGCCCGGGACGAGGAACGCGCGAGATGCGGTCGGCGGGGGCTCAGCGGGCGGGGAGGTCGAGCTCATAGGTCACCCACGCGTCCGGATGCTCGCGGACGACCACATCGATGCGCGCGATGCCCGCATCGACGACGCGGTCGGCGAGTCCGTGGGCGATGTGCCGGGCGACGGCCTCGGTCGTGCTGAGGGTTCCGGCGAACGCGGCGTGCTCGTCGAGATTGGCGTAGCGCAGCGGCCCCAGGACCTCGCCCAGGTGACGGCCGGCCTCGCCGATGTCGAGGACGACGTTGTGCGCGTCGAGGTCACGCCGGCGCCAGGTCGCCTCGACGACGAGGGTCGCGCCGTGCAGCCCCTGCGCGGGGCCGAAGAACGCGTCGGGAAGGCTGTGGGCGATCATGATGTGGTCGCGGACGGTCAGGCCGAACATCGGTGTCCTCTCGGTCGTCGTCTCAGGCTACGGGTGGAGGAGCCGAGCCCGGCCGGTTCGTCGAGACATGGGATCCGCCGCGATACCGAGGACGTCGCCTCCGGTCTCGCCCGGCATCCCGTGGTTCGCACAGCGGACACGCGGTGCGCAGCGGACGGGCCGCCCCCGCCACCCGCACACGCGCGCGCGTCACGCCCCGGCGCCGGGGTAACGGACGGCGACGCAGCCGGCGCCCCGCTCGAGGTCGCCGAACGCCGCGTCGATGCCGGCGAAGTCGACCTCGGACGCGATGAGCGCGTCGAAGGCGTCGTCGGCGAGCAGCGACAGCGCGAAGGCGCGACGTGCGGCGAGGTCGCGGCGGTGACGGCGGGCGGCTCCGACGCGGCCGACCTGGCTCGCGATGATCCGCAGCCGGCGCGAGTGGAAGTCCTCGCCGAGGGGCAGGCGCGGTGCGCGGTCTCCGAACCACGACAGCTCCACCAGGTCGGCGTCGTCGCCGAGCAGCGCCAGGGCGGTCGCGGCGCCCGCCTCGGACGCCGACGCGTGGAAGA
Source organism: Microbacterium aureliae (assembly GCF_054780155.1). Classification (NCBI taxonomy): domain Bacteria; kingdom Bacillati; phylum Actinomycetota; class Actinomycetes; order Micrococcales; family Microbacteriaceae; genus Microbacterium; species Microbacterium aureliae. The sequence goes on along the minus strand of NZ_BAAGWW010000002.1, from coordinate 325,445 downwards.
CCAGGTCGCAGTCCGCCGCGGCATCCGCCGGAGAGACCGTCTCGAGACCCACCGCCGCCAGCTGCTCCCGCCGCGCGGGATCGGCGTCGACGACCTGCAGGCGGGCGAGAGGGTAGCGGCGCAGCAGCAGAGCCGCAGCGCCGCCGACGAGTCCCGCGCCGACGACGGCGATGCGGTCGCCCGCGCACGGCGGTGCGTCCCACAGGGCGTTCAGGGCGGTCTCGACGGCGCCGGTCAGCACGGCACGGCGCGAGGGCACGTCGTCGGGCACCGGCAGCAGGCTGTCGGCGGGGACGACGAAGCGGTCCTGGTGCGGATGCAGGCTGAACACCCGCCTGCCGATCAGCTCGGCGGGCCCGTCCTCGACGACGCCGACGGCGAGGTAGCCGTATTTCACCGGGAACGGGAAGTCGCCGGCCTGGAACGGCGCCCGCATGCGATCCCGCTGCGACGGGGGGACCTCGCCCCGCCGCACGAGCAGCTCGGTGCCGCGGCTGATCCCGCTGTACAGGGTGCGGACGAGCGCGTCGCCGGCACGCGGGGCGGGCAGCTGCTCGGTGCGCAGCTCGCCGAGGCCGGGTGCGGTCGCCCAGTACGCCGTGGCGGTGACGGATGCCGTGGTCACAGGCCCCCCGCTCGCAGACCGGCCTCGAGGCCCGCCACGGTGACTCCGCGCCACACCGACGAGGCTCCGGTGTGTCCCAGCAGCACCGTGAACACCGTCGCGACCAGCCCGGCGACACCCGCGAGGACGCCCGCCCACCGCGTGGCCTGCCCGGCGAGGCGCGGCGGCTGGGGCCGGCGCGACAGGATGAGCAGCGCGTACCAGGCGCCCGCGAACACGCCGAACACGATGGCCGCCGTGAGTCCCGGGTCCGCCCACGCCATGTGCTCGTAGGGCGTGCCGACCACGGCGGCGAGCGCGGTGCCGGTGCGGTGCGCGATGAAGAACGCCACCGCTCCGGCGAGCGCCATGCCCGCACCGACGGCGCCGATCTGCACGCGGACGCGCGCCCACGCGACGGCTGTGATGACGAGCAGGGTCGCCACGGGAACGAAGATGACCGCCACGTGGACGATCAGGGGATGCAGGGGCGGGTTCACGGTCGCTCCATTCGGGTTCCGCGGGTGGCGGGCGGCGCCGTAGCGCCCCGCTCGAGGGTGACGACGTCGCGTCCGAAGGACGCCACGAGCAGAACGAGCGCGAGGGCGACCGCGAGCACCGCGAGCGGGACCGGCACGATCGGCAGCAGCGCGACGAGCAGCGCGATGCCCTGGAGGGCGGCGACCACCCGCCGGAACTGGCTGAACGCCAGCTCCCCGCCGAGCCGCGGTCGCACCCACGCCGCGGCGACGAAGAGGTAGCGCATGGCGCCGATCGCGAGCACCCACCAGCCGACCGTCGGCGCGGCCAGCACCGAGAGGACGAGCAGCAGCGCGGCATCCGACTCCATGTCGAGCCGCGCGCCCGCGGCGCTGGACGTCCCGGTTCGGCGGGCGACGTAGCCGTCGACGGCGTCGAGCGCGAGGGCGACTCCGACGATGACGGCGACGAGCCACGTCCGGGTAGGCAGGTCGCCGGCGAGCATCAGCACCGTCGCCGTGGCGAGCACGCCGGTCAGGGCGACCCGGCCGAGCGTGACACGGTCGGCCGGCGTGATCACCGGAGGCCGGCGCCGCAGCAGCGCGACCGAGGCGACGACCGGCACGACGAGCCCCGCGAGGACCGCGGTGACGGCGAGGGCTGACGGCGGAGCGACCGCGATGACCCACGCGGCCTCGGCGGCCAGCGGCAGGGCGAACAGCAGCGCCGCGGTCACGCGCACGTCGGCGCGGCCGGCCCGGAGTCCGGCGGGCTCCGTCGCGGCGCGCGCACGCATGCTGTCACCCTAGACCGGGCCGGCCCCGTGCGGCCGGTACGGTCGAGGCATGACCGGGATGCCGACTCCTTCCCTCGGCTCGTCGGTGTGAGCGTCCGGCTGGAGCAGGTCGCCGTCGATGATCCGCGCGCGGTGGCGCTGCGCGCCCTGCTCGACGAGGACCTGCACGCGCGGTACGCGCCGCTCAACGCCGGCGAGTCCGACGAGCGCCGCGCCAAGCGGCAGGCGGCGCTGCACACTCCGGACGATCAGGTCTTCGCGACGTGGATCGCCGTCGGTGACGACGGGGAACCGCTCGGCCATGTGATGCTGCGGCGCCTCGGGAAGGAATGGGAGCTCAAGCGGCTCGTCGTCGCCCCGCACGGCCGGCGCCGCGGCGTGGGGATGGCGCTCACCCACGCCGTCGTTCGGCGCGCCCGCGCCGAGGGCGCGCGACGGCTGATCCTGCAGACCGGTGACCCGCAGCCGGAGTCCGTGGCGCTGTACACCGCCGCCGGCTTCACCGCGATTCCGGCGTACGAGCCCTACGCCGAGACGATGCCGGACTCCCGCTGCTTCGAGCTCGTCCTCTGAGGCGGCCGCGGGCCTACAGGTCGAGGAAGTCTCCCAGCCACATCCGCACGTCAGCCAGGCAGCCGCCGGAGACTTCGCCCGCGACCGCCGTGATCCGATCACGGGACAGCGTGCGGGGTTGCTCCGTCATCACCCACGACGGGCGATCGAGGCCGCTGGGCCCCTCGATGCGGATGTGGTTCGGCCACCCCCGATCCGTGGTGGTGATCGGCAGGATGATGACCAGCGTGGTCACCGCATCCAGGTACCCGGCTGAGGCGATCACGAGCACGGGGCGATGACCGCCTTGCTCGCGCCCGCGGACCGGCTCGAGCGCCGCCCAGGCGACGACTCCTGGCGCGAGTTCGTCCGTCGTCACGGCTCGTCGGAGAGTTCGGCGCGCTCCCAGTCGGCGGCTTCCGCGACGTACGCGGCGGCGTCCTCTGCGGCCGAGGCTCCGATCGCCACCTTCAGTGCGTGCAGCCGCAATCGTCGATCCTCGGCGTCGGCGAGGTGGGCGAGGTGCGCCCCGAGAGTACGTCCATCGCGCGCGGCCTGTGCCTTGAGCCGGTCGCGCAGGTCATCGCTGACCTTGATGGTGGTGGTCATACCGCGAGTATACCGAGCGGTCGGCGCGTTCTTTCTGGTCACTGCAGGCAGAACTCATTCCCCTCGGGATCGCGGAGCTGGTAGTAGTACTCCGGCCACGGCCCCCACGACTGGTCGACGAGGCGGACGACCTCGGCACCGAGGGCGACCAGGCGGTCCTTCTCGGCCTCGAGCTCGTCGCGTGTCGGACGCCGACCCGGGGTCGCGCTGATGTCCAGATGCAGGCGGTTCCGCCCCGCCTTCGCCTCGGACGCGTGGTGGAAGAACAGCCGCGGACCCGGATCGCCCTCGGGCGGCTGCGCGAGACCCCGCTTGCCGAGATCGTCCTCGGTCAGCCCGGCGGCGAGCAGCTGGCTGCGCAGCGGCTCCTCCCACTCCACCGGCGGATAGTGGAAGACCGCCGCCCAGAACCGCGCAAGCCGAGGCGGGTCGTCGGCGTAGAAGACGATGTTGCCGAGCTTCGATGACATGACTGCCTCCTGGATCGCTGGCTGCCCGCGACGCTACACCCGGCATCCGACACCCCGCAGGCAGCCCGCACGCAGCCCGCAGCCACCCCGCTCACAGCCCGCAGAAGACAGCCGCGGCCTATCGACGGGGCCATACGACACGCGACATCATGAGTCCACCCCCTGCGGCGGGGCCGGATGCACGGTAAGAGTGGAGTGTGAGGTTCACAGACGATCTCGGCGCCTGGGTGGCGCAGCAGCGGTGGTACGCGGGCAAGAGCCATGCCCCACGATTCCGGATCCTCGACACGCAACCCGCGCCCGAGGCGACGCGGTACCTCGTGATGGACGAAGCCGGCCGCCTGCCGACGCTCTATCACCTGCCCCTCTCGCGGGTCGCCGAGGCGCCCGACCCGCAGGCGGTCGTCAGCCGGGACGGCGACGAATACCTCGTCGACGCCACACGGCACGCGCCGTTCGCGACGGCGATGCTCGCGCAGATGGGCGTCGACGTCAGTAGTGTGACCGGATGCCGGACCCTGACCGGCGAGCAGTCGAACACCTCGATCGTGTTCGACGAGGACGGGCAGCCGACGATCATCCTCAAGCTCTTCCGCGCCCTGCACCACGGCGAGAACCCTGATGTGACGGTGCAGCGCGTGCTGAGCCGGGCCGGGTCGCCGTACGTGCCGCGCTTCCTCGGCAGCCTCGACGGCGAGTGGCCCGACGTCGGCCGCGAGTCCGGCGTCGCGCACGGCACGCTCGGCTTCGCGCAGGAGTTCCTGCCCGGGGTGCGGGACGGCTGGGCGGTCGCGCTCGACGTCGCTCGCGAGGGGCACGACTTCACCGGCGCCGCACGCGACCTCGGCACCGCCCTCGCGGGCGTGCACGCCGACCTGGGCGCGGCGCTCGAGACGACGGATGCCGGCCCCGACCAGGTCGCCGCGGTCGGCACCGCGTGGCGCCGGCGGCTGTCGATCGCCGCGACCGAGGTCCCCGCCGTCGCCGACCGGCGTGACGCGATCGAGGCGGTCTACCGGGCCGCGCTGGAGCGCCCGTGGCCGCGGCTGCAGCGGATCCACGGCGATCTGCACCTGGGTCAGGTGCTCGCGGTGCCCCACGGCGGCTGGCGGATCGTGGACTTCGAGGGCGAGCCGCTGCGGCCCATGGCCGAGCGCGCGATCCCCGATCTGCCGCCGCGCGACGTCGCCGGCATGCTGCGCTCGTTCGACTACGCCAGTGCCGTCGCGGCGGGGCCGGGTGCAGCCGCCTGGGCGACCGCGTGCCGCGCGGCGTTCCTCGAGGGGTATGCCGGAGCCGCGGCATCCGTCGAACTCGACCCCGTGCTGCTGCGCGCACTCGTGCTCGACAAGGCCGTGTACGAGTCGATCTACGAAGCCCGCAACCGGCCCAGCTGGCTGCCGGTGCCGCTCGCGGGGATCGACGCCGCGCTGGCGGCCTGACCTACTCGGCCTCGTCCGCCTCGACCGGGTTCAGCACCAGGAAGAGCGCGCCGTACCCGGGCAGCGACACCGAGAAGCTGCGCAGGTCGTCGACGTGCCCGACGACGTCGCCGGTCGCCGCGTCGACCACCTCGCTGGCCGGAACCAGCTGCTCGGAGCGGACGGTCCCCTCGGTCGGCTCCTGCGAGAAGTTCAGCACCGTCACCTGCATGGGCGCGTCGGCGTGCGGGTCGCCGCCGTCCAGGCGGTGGACGAGTACGAGCATTCCGGCGTGGGCGACTTCGGGGATGTCGACCTGGGATGCCGTGGCGATACCGTGCTCGCGACGAAGTCGCAGGATGTCGGCGAGGCGGGACGCGAAGGACTCCGGGTCCTCCAGCTGAGCGGGCAGCGCCCCGTACAGCGACCGCCCGCGCGGCATCCCGGCCGCGGAGCGCGTGGCGTTCGGGTCGACGTCGAGCAGGTCGTGGGCGCCGCGCTCGATCCAGCGGGTGTCGCCCGCGGCGATGAGGTCGGCGACGTCGCCCGCGGGCAGGGTGAGCATGCCCGTGAGGTCCCACCCCGAGAGGGCGAAGACGCCGGGCTGCCAGGCGTTGTAGGCGCACAGCAGCAGGTGCGCGTCGCGGATGGCGGGGATGTGCTCGTCGGTGACGTCGTCGAGCCGCGCGATGCCGCGGGTCGCGGCGATGAGCGACGTCGCCGTGCAGGCGATGCCGTTCTGGGTGAAGACGCGGTTGAAGTCGGCGGTGCCGGTGAGCGCCTCGGTGAGGTCGGCGCGGATCTCTTCTGCCAGCTCGGTGCCGGTGATCTCGCGACCGCGGAAGCGGTAGAGCTCGGTGTCGGGCCGGGTCGCCCAGTGGACGAGCTCGTAGGTGAGCTCGTCGTGGTTCTGCAGGCCGTGGACCAGTTGCACCGGCTGCACGCCGAGCTGCAGCGAGGTGGTCAGCGCGAGCCGCAGGAACTCGGTGTGCCCGGTCGCCAGGGCGTGGTGGTAGCCGGGACGGCCGATGAAGTCGTACGACAGGTCGGCGCCGACGGCCCCCGTGTCGCGGATGTCCTCGATGGTGAGGTTGAGCTCCTGGAAGGTGAAGCCGCCGACCTTTCGCACCATACCGGCGATGATGTGGTTCGCCGCGTGCGACAGCGGATGGCCCTCGGACCACGCCGGCAGTCCCTCGGTGCTCTTCTCGACGCCCAGGAAGCCGTTGGCGTCCAGGCGGAGCGCGCTCGTGCCGAGCTCGCCGAGGGAGTGCAGGGCGTCGCCGATCACGAGGCGCATGCCGGCGAAGGTCGGGTCGAGCCAGTTGATCGACGGCTGGCCCTGCTTGAAGTAGTGCAGGTACACCCAGCGACGCGTGACGCCGTCGGGGCCGAGGACGGCGTCAGTGGCGCTCCAGTTCGTCTCCTTCACCCCCGGCGTGTAGAAGATGACGCGCTGCAGCGCACCGATGATGTACCCGCGCTCGGCGAGCTCGTGCTCGGTCGCGGGGTCCAGGTTGACGCTGTCGACCCCCTCGGGCACGTCGGGCAGCAGCTCCCAGTCCTCGGGCGGGATCTCGACCATGTGGTAGATCCCGGGGTAGTCCTTGAAGCCCATCTCGGCCAGGCGGAAGTCGGCTCCCTTGCCGGTGTGGCCGGGGACGATGTCGTCGATGATGCTGCCGCCGTGCGTGTCGGCGGTGTCGCACAGTGCGCGGAACTCGTCCTCGGTGCCGAACGCCGGGTCGATCTGCGTGCTGATGCGGTCGAAGTGGCCGTCGACGCTGGGGGTGTCCAGCCATCCGGCGATGCCGCCGGCACGCTTGACGGGGCCGGTGTGGATCGCACTGATCCCGATGCGCTCGAACGTCGCCCACAGCTCGTCGTCGCCGAGCGCCGACAGGAACGACTGCCCGGGACGGGTGATGAGCGAGATCGGATACGCGGTGAACCACGCGTCGCTCGTCTCGATCGCGCGACGCGCGTCAGGGCGCGCGTAGGCGTGCCGCCACATGGTGGGCTGCCCCGACAGCTGCCGCGCCAGCACGTCGGCATCCTTCAGCATCGATTGACGCACCAGCCACTCGACATACGAGGGATTGGTTCCGTTCGCGGTGCGCGGGTCGGTACGGATGCGGCGCACGCTGCTGCCGCGCAGGTTGTCGCGCGGGCGCAGCCGGCGCGGGCGCGCGGGATACCGCTGCTCGTCGTAGCTGATCTCGGGGATCTCGGGGGTCTCGTGATCGGGGTCGTCACCCTCGATCGCTTGGATGCCTGCCAGGTCGATCGGGCCGGTGTACAGGTCCTCGGGGTGCTCGTCGCGCGCCATCCCCCCACGCTATTCATCCCGGGCGCTGGGTGCGAGTGGCTGGTGCGGGATGTCCGCAGCGACTATGGCGCGGAGTCGAGGAAGCTGACGGGCGCGTCGGCGATCGCGAGGCCCGATGACCGCACCGCTTGTTCGAGGGCCGGATGCCGGTCGCCCGGCGCATCCAGCTGTACGGCGCCGTCGCCACCGGCGGTGTCGTCCTGCGCCACCCAGAACGCGCGGGCGCCGAGGTCTGCCAGCCGCGCGAGAAGAGTGGCGTAGCCGCCGGCATCGCCCGGAGCGAGCGTGAGGCCGAGATTCGGCGCGTTGACCTCGACGACGTGGCCGGCGTCGAGTCCGGCGGCGCCGCGCAGCACCTCGGCGTCCTCGACCAGCGGCAGCAGGCGGTCCAGCGCGAGCTGCTCGTCGTAGGTCGTCTCGACGAGCGCGAAGACACCGTCACCCCAGACCGCGGGCTGCACGCGCAGCCCGGGGGCGAGGCGTCCCAGCTGCTCGACGAAGCCCTCGGCGTCGAAGCCGAAGTGCGGGCAGGCCGGGATGCCGTCCGCCGGGTCGGCCGGGTCGGCGGGGTCGGGGTCGGCCGCGAGGACCGCCTCGGTCGAGCTCGGCAGCGGGACCCGGATCGACCACCCGACGGGATCGTCGTAGGCGCCGTCGCACGCGGCCCGCAGGACACCGCCGAGACCCTCTCTGCCGACGGTGACCGCGATCGACGTCATCGGCGTCGAGAAGGTGGGCGCCTCGACCCACCGTTCGGTCTCGACGCTGTCGACGTCCGGCAGCGCCGCGAGGTCGGCGGCGAACGCGTCGAGCTCGGCGCTGGGCCGGTCGAACCGCGTCTCGTCGACCGTCCACCCGAAGAGGACGGATCCGGCGATCACGGCGCCGACGGCACCCAGACCGAGGAGCACCTGCAGGGACCGCCGGCGGATCGTCCGCGGCCGCGGATGCGCCGCCCCCAGGCTCGCTTCCGGCACACGCGTGCTCGACATCGGCTCCCCCTTGTCCGCTGTGGGCCGACCCTACATCGGCGAGGCGCGGCGCGCTACGCCGTGGCCCGTGCGATCGCCGCCGTGGCTCGGATGCCTACCAGATCGTGCCGCCGCCGATCGAGATGCCACCCCACGTGAGCGCGATGAAGATGGCGGCGAAGACCACCGGGGCGATCCCCTTGCCGGTGCGCGCGAGGCCCTTCAGCAGCGCGATGACCGCGAGGATCGCCGCCACGATCGACAGGCCGCCGCCGAGGATCAGCCCGATGAAGAGCGGGATGGGCATCAGGATGAGTCCGGCCAGCGCGATCCAGAAGGCGGCCCATGCCGTGGGGTTCGAGCGACGTTCGACGGAAGCAGACATGAGGCCAGTATGTCTCGTCGCGGGCAGGCTGGCCGGTCGCGCCACGGACACGTCCGGCGTGCGTGTGCCGGGCTCTACGACCTCTCGACCGGTTGCCGGAGGATCGTGCGCAGCTTCGCCGGCTCGACCCGTCGAGCATCGCTGAGATAGATCTCGTGGTGCTTCCCGCGCATCGTCAAACCTGCGTGCGGGATGAAGCGATCATGCATCTCAGCCAGGACAGGAGCCTCGTCGTCGTACGAACCGACGTGGAGGGTCTGGACGCACAGTCCCTCAGAAAGGGTTTCCAGGCGTACGAGGTTGAGACGCGCGAGGCGATCCTTCTTCGCCACCGCGGTCACCGCCTGAGCGAATACGGCGGGCGTGATCCACGGCGGTGCCATGATCATGGCCGTCCACGACCATTGCGACTTGTCGCGTGCAGAGGTGAACGCGGCCATGTCGGCCGCCCACCACAGCGCTTCGAGCGGCGGCACGACGTAGTCCCGGCCGAGGTCGCTCTTGCTGAGGAACTTCAGCGTGAAGGCGAGGGGGTAGAGCGTTGCCAGCGCCGCGGCATAGTTCGTCGAGTTCGGGTCGCCGTGCCCGTCCGTCATCAGATACTGCGTCGGTGGGACGTCGACGACGCGGAACTCGCCGGGCTTCGCGCGGTAGGGGTCGTCCCTCTTGAAGTCCACCTTCACGCCGCCAGTATCGCGGACGCATGTCGGCCGCAGGCCGACCGGGAGTCAGAGACCGACGGCCATGTCGGCGAAGCGCGAGAAGTGACCCTGGAAGGCGATCTCGAGATTCGCGGTCGGGCCGTTGCGGTGCTTGGCGACGATCAGGTCGGCCTCGCCGGGGCGGGTGTCCTTGTCGTAGACCGAGTCGCGGTGCAGCAGCACGACCATGTCGGCATCTTGCTCGATCGACCCCGACTCGCGCAGGTCGCTCACCTGCGGGCGCTTGTCGGTGCGCTGCTCAGGACCACGGTTCAGCTGCGACAGCGCGATCACCGGTACCTGCAGCTCTTTCGCCAGCAGCTTGAGCGCGCGCGAGAACTCGCTCACCTCCTGTTGACGCGACTCGACCTTCTTGCCGCTGGTCATCAGCTGCAGGTAGTCGATGATCACCATCTTCAGCCCCGCCCGCTGCTTGAGCCGGCGGCACTTGGCGCGGATCTCGACCAGAGTCATGTTGGGGCTGTCGTCGATGTAGAGAGGCGCGTCGTTGATGCGACCGCGGGTCGACGCGATGGTCGTCCAATCGCGGGAGTCCAGCGTTCCCTTGCGCATGTTCTGCAGCGGCACCGATCCCTCGGCGCTCATCAGGCGCATCGCGATCTCGCTGCGCCCCATCTCGAGCGAGAAGAAGATCGTCGGCATCTTGTGCTTGATCGCCGCGGCCCGGGCGAAGTCCAGGGCGAGCGTCGACTTGCCCATCGCGGGTCGCGCGGCCACGACGATCATCTGACCGGGATGCAGGCCGTTGGTCAGTTCGTCGAACTGCTGGAAGCCGGTCGGGATGCCGGTCATCTGCCCGTCGCGGCCGCGGGCCGCCTCGATCTCGTCGATCGCGGCGCCCACGGCGACCTCGAGCGGCACGTAGTCCTCGACCGTCTCGGCGCCGGTGACGCCGTAGATCTCGGCCTGGGCGTTGTTGACGAGGTCCACCGCATCGCCCTGACCGGCGTAACCCATCTGCACGATGCGCGTGCCGGCATCCACCAGTCGTCGAAGCAGCGCCCGCTCGGCGACGATCGAGCCGTAGTAGCCGGCGTTGGCGGCGGTGGGGACGATCGAGGTGAGGGTGTGCAGGTAGTCCGCGCCGCCGGCGCGCTGCAGCTCGCCCGTCTTGATCAGCTCATCGGTGACGGCGACGACGTCCGTCGGCTCGCCGTGCGAGTACAGCGAGAGGATGGCCTCGAAGATGACCTCGTGCTTGGGGATGTAGAAGTCCGACCCGCGCAAGGACTCGATGACGTCAGCGACGGCGTCCTTGGACAGCAGCATCCCGCCCAGCGCGCTCTGCTCGGCGAGCAGATCATGCGGAGGCGTGCGCTCGTGCTCACGCTCGCGCGGTGCCCCGAGTCGGTCCTCCGAGATGTCAGCGATCGACATTGCGTGAAGCACCTTCCCACCATCCGATGGCCATCCCCCCGATGGACCCTGGACCACGGTATGGATGGCCTCGGACAGGCGCAACATGGCCTGTGGATAACTATGTGGAGAGTCTGCGAGAAACGCCGTCGACCGTGTGGATAAGACCTGTGGACAACCGGTGGGGAGAACTTCGGATGCCGTCCCGGATACGCTCCTGACCTGGACATTGTCTTTTCACATGCTGTGGATGGATGCGAGGTTGAAGCTACGCTTGAAGGTTCCGCTAGGCCGCCGAGTTATACACAGATCATCGCGAAACTCAAGTCGTTCGAATGGGGGACAGATTCCGCCAGGGGGTGGACGATGGGGCGGTTCCCGTCTACAGTGTCTCGTTCCAGGCACCCCGGTATGCAGCCGTCAGCGGCTGCCGTACCCAGTGCCGCCCCGCAAGACGATCTTCGTCGTGGGAGGTGAACGTGGCACCGCCAGTCCGCACTGCCGTGCGGCTCGACTGTCCGGCTCTCGCCGCCGTCGGACTCGCGTTCGCCTGGATGTGCGGTGTCATCCTCTTCGGCGCCGCGAGCGATGCCTACGCCGGGGACGGACTCTTGGGCGACACGGTGTCGATCAGGGAAGCGGCCGATGCGCGTGACCCGGTGGCGGAGAGCGTCGCCGACGTCGCGCGGGGCTTCGCGGACGTGGAACAGGTCGTCGAGCCGGTGGAAGCGGTCGTGCCGAGTCCGGGGGCACCCGCGGACGTGTCGGATGTGCCTGCGGTCGCGCCCGATGTGCCTGCGGTCGCGCCCGTCGTGGAGGACGTCGCCCCGGCGGTGCGGAGTGCACCGGTCGTCGGCGCGGTCGTCGAGCCAGCCGTCACCGCGGTGTCCGGCGTCGCCGAGTCGGCGGACGACGCGGTGCGTGCCGTGATCGGCGGGGTCCGCGGCACGATCGATGTCGTCGAAGACGTGGTCGACGACCTCGTCGACAGGGATGCCGGCGGCCCGGGGACGAGTGCCCCTGTGGGTGACCTGCCATCTGACGGCGTCGCACCGGCCGCGCTCCCATCGCCCGCCGACGAGAGCGCCGTGGACGACGGGGCCGCCGCGGATGCGGCGGGCGTGCGGCGGACCGCGTCAGCGGGCGCGGCATCCGTCATCGTCTGGGTGAGTGGCGTGCCTGTGGACGTCGCCTCGCCGGCACCGCCGCCGCCTCTCGGGGGAGGACTCTGCCCCGCGCAGCTTTCCGCTTCATCGGGTTCCGCAGGCGGCGCGTGGGCGCTGCTCGCCGTGTTCCCCGTCGCCGCACACCGTGCCTGGGTGCGCCGGCGCGGAGCAGGCGACGACGGCCCGCCGCCGTCGCCGTTCTTCGACGGCGACGTTTCTCCCGACTGATCGAATCCGGCCGCTCTCTTCGCAGCGGCACGGACCACGCGCATTCGCGCACTTCGATCACTCATTCATTGGGGAGAACTCCATGCGTACATTTGTTTCGCGTGCCTTGTGGGGCACGCTCATCGCCGGCGGCATCACGCTGTTCGGCGCCACGGTCGCACACGCGGCCGAACCAGAAGACGGCCTGACGGCCGACGCGCAGGTCGTCGCGGCGGTCAGTGCGGCGGATGCCGTCGAGACGGTCGTCGAGACCGACGTCGGGGCGGGGGATGCCGGGGCTGCGGACGCGGCGGTCGTCGCCGCCGTCGATGGCGGGACTGCGGATGCCGCCGTCGTCGCGGGCGTCGATGCCGGGGCGGCGGATACCGGGGCTGCGGATACCGCCGTCGTCGCGGCCGTCGATGCCGGGGCTGCGGTCGTCGTCGACGACGCGGCCACGACGACCTCGGTCGCCATCGCGGCAGCGGTTGACGGCGACCCGACCGCCGCGGCATCCGTGGACATCGGAGCCGTCGTGGCCGATGACGTGGCGGCGGCGGTGTCGGCGGAACTCGGCGCGGGCACGGGCGACTCGTCCGCGCAGCTCGCCGTCGCCGCTGATGTCGCCACTGCGGCGGACGCCTCGAATGCCGCGGTCACGGGTGAGGTCATGCTCGCACTGACCGGCGGCGACGGGCTCACCGCCGGTGGCGATGCGATGGTCATGCTCGGGTCCGGAACGTCGGGATCCGACCTGGCGGGTTCCGCGACGGCGTCGTTGACCCTCGGCACGGGAACGGCCGGAGCTGACGGCGACGGCGTCGCGGTGGCCCGGGTCGGCGGAGGCGACGTCGGTCTGCGGGTCGGGGTGAAGGGCGCCGCGACGGACGGTGGGGAGCCGATCACCCGCGGCCCGGCGCCGGGCGCTCCGCGCGAACCGGCCGCGCCGGTGAAGGGTGCGACCGGCACGAACGCCTCGGCGGCTTCGAAGGCCCGTGCCGGTGATCGCAGCGCCGCCTCGCCGGTGAGGCTAGCGGTCGCCGGCGGAAGCCGGGCGACGGGCGTCGCCGAACTGGCGATGACCGGCGGGCTCGCCGGCATCCCGGCCCTGTTCGGTGGACTGCTGCTGCTCACCGGAGGAATCGGAGGCATCGTGATCGCACGCCGACGCACCACCTGACACGTCCGGGGCGGACCGTGCCTGGCCGCCCTGAACGTGAGGGGCGAACCTCGGATACCGCGGCCTCCCCGGTCCTTGTGGGGCGGGGTCGCGGCATCCGAGGCGCCCTGGGTTGACGCCGTTCGCGGTTATCCGGACGGATGGCAGCGGACGGCGTCAGCCCGGCGGGCCGGCGGGTGATTGAGATGACGCCGTTCGCGGCTACGGGACCGGGAAGCAGCAGATGGCGTCAACGGCCGCTGCGGGGGGTCTCGGTACGCCCGTTGCGCGGGCTACTCGACCGCCGGGGCCTGCCGGGGCTCCTGCTGCCGAGATGACGCCGTTCGCGGTTATCCGGACGGATGACCGCGGATGGCGTCAACGCCCGGCCCAACGGCGGGGGGACACGACGGATGCCGCGGCCCGGGCTCCCGAGGGAGCGGAGGACGCGGCATCCGGAGGTGTCTCGCCTTACTTGGCGGCAACCACCTGAAGGGTGATCACGGCGGTGAGGTCGTCGCGCAGACGGACCGTCGCCTCGTGCTCGCCGACCGACTTGATCGGCGAGGTGATGTGGATCTTGCGCTTGTCGAGGTCACCGAGACCCGCAGCCTTGACGGCGTCGGCGACATCGGCGGTCTTGACCGAACCGAACAGGCGTCCCTCGTTGCCGGCCTTAACGGCCAGGCGGACGGTGTTCGACTCGAGCGTGTTCTTGAGGGCCACGGCCTCTTCGTGGTCGTGGATCGCGCGCGACTCGCGGGCGGCGCGGATCGACGCCACCTGCTTCTCGCCGCCGCGGCTCCACGCCACTGCGAAGCCCTGGGGGATGAGGTAGTTGCGGGCGTACCCGTTCTTGACCTCGACCACGTCACCGGCGCTACCGAGCCCGGTGACCTCGTTCGTGAGGATCAGCTTTGCCATTCCGGTGCTCCTTAGCGGCCAGCGCCGGCGTAGGGCAGGAGCGCCATCTCGCGCGCGTTCTTGATCGCCTTGGCGATCAGACGCTGCTCCTGCACCGAGACACCGGTGATACGACGGGCACGGATCTTGCCGCGCTCCGAGATGAACTTGCGAAGCGTGGCGACGTCCTTGTAGTCAATGACGCCCACGCGGATCGACTTCGCGGGAGCGGCGTTCTTCGCGCCCTTCCGCGGCTTGCGGCGGTCGCCGCTCGACTTTCCAGCCATGGTGATTCCTTAAAAGATGTGTTTCAGAACGGGGTGTCGTCGCCGTAGGCGCCGGGGGCGCTCCACGCGTCGGCGTTGGAGTTCGACGAGCCGGGGGTCGACCACGGCTCCTCCGAGACCTGCGCCTGCTGGCGCGGGGCTCCTCCGCCGCCGCCCGCGGCGCGAGTGACCTGAGCGGTCGCGTAGCGCAGCGACGGACCGATCTCATCGACCTCGAGCTCGATCGCGGTGCGGTTGTTGCCCTCGCGGTCCTGGTAGGAACGCTGCTTCAGGCGGCCGGTTGCGACGACCCGCATGCCCTTGGTCAGCGAACCCGCCACGTGCTCGGCGAACTCGCGCCACACGCTCGCGCGGAGGAACAGCGCTTCGCCGTCCTTCCACTCGTTCGCCTGGCGGTCGAAGTTGCGCGGCGTCGACGCGATCGTGAAGTTCGCGACGGGCAGGCCGTTCTGCGTGTAACGCAGCTCGGGATCAGCCGTGAGGTTGCCCACGACGGTGATGATCGTCTCGCCTGCCATCAGCTCAAGCCTTGGTCTCGACGGGCTCGACCCGGCGCGCGCCCTTGGCCGACTTGCGGGCGGCCTTCTCCTCGGAGCGCTTCGCTTCGGCGGCGACCATGGCCTGAGCCTCTTCGGCGCGGAGGACCTTGGTGCGCATGATCTGCTCGCTCAGCTTCAGCTGGCGGTCGAGCTCCTGCGTGGCCTCGGCGGTCGCGGTGAAGTTGACGACGGCGTAGATGCCCTCGGTCTTCTTCTGGATCTCGTAGGCGAGACGGCGGCGACCCCAGATGTCGACGTTGTCGATCGAGCCACCATCGTTCGTGATGACCTTCAGGAACTTGTCGAGGTTCGGGCCGACCTGGCGCTCGTCGATCTCAGGGTTCAGAATGACCATGAGTTCGTACTGGTGCGTCACTAACCCACCTCCTTCGGACTAGAACGGCTCCCGGGCATTTCCCGGAAGCAGGAGGGTGTGTTGCACGTCGTCCGCATGTCGCGCGCTGGGGCGCGTGCGGACAACCCTCCCATGGTACCGGATGCCCGGTCAGCCACCCAATCCGCCCTTCTGCGGCCGGTAGGTTGGGCGGCATGGCTGCCGCTTTCGATCCGCGTCCGCTCACCGAACCGGTCGACCGCGAGGCGGTGCGCGCCTTCGCGGACGAGCTGCGGCGCACCGGGCGGGCGCCGGCGAGCAACCCCGTCGGCATCATCATCGTCGTGATCGTCGGCGGCTTCGTGCTGACGATGTTCGGGTCGGTGTTCGCCTCGATCGCCGGCAGCATGGCGATGACCTCGGACGGCGGCGGCCTCGGGTCGCTGTTCGCGCTCTTCCCGTTCGTGCTGGCCGTCGGCATCCTGAGCATCGTCGTGACGCTCGTCGTGCGCGGCCTGCACGGCACCGCGGAGCGCCGCTACCGCCTCGACCGGTTCGCCCGCGCGAACGCGATGAGCTACGTGCCCGGGGTCTCGAGCCCGAGGCTGCCGGGAATGATCTTCGGAATCGGCAACAGCCGCCGCTCGAGCGACCTCGTGCGCGGCGATCGCCCGCGTTTCGTCGAGTTCGGCAACTATCAGTACGAGACCGGCTCGGGGAAGAACCGCACGACCCACAAGTGGGGCTACGTCGCGGTGAAGCTCGACGTGCCGCTGCCGCACATCGTGCTGGACGCCACCGGCAACAACGGGCTGTTCGGCTCCAACCTGCCGACGACGTTCCAGAAGGACCAGCGCCTGAGCCTCGAGGGGGACTTCGACCGCTACTTCGCCCTCTACTGCCCGGCCGGCTACGAGCGCGACGCGCTCTATCTCTTCACGCCCGACATCATGGCGCGCTTCATCGACAACGCCGCCGCGCTGGACGTCGAGATCGTCGACGACTGGCTGTTCCTGTACGCCAAGCGCGACTTCTCGACCCTGGACCCCCGCACGTGGGCGTGGCTGTTCTCGGTCGTCGGCGCCCTGCTCGACAAGCTCGCGCAGTGGGCGCGGTGGCGCGACGAGCGACTGCGAGCGGATGCCGTCCGCCCGGTATCCGCGACCGCCGGCGCCGCGGGCGCCGCCCTGGGAGGCCCGGCTCCCGGCGGGCACGACGCCGTCCCGTTCGGCACCCCGCTCGAGCAGCTGCGACCCCCGCCCGGAGTGGCGGCCCCAGGCCGCCGGCTGGAGCGCGGGGTCCCGTGGGTCGCGATCATCGTCGGCGGGATCATCGCGGTGGTGTGGGCCCTGCAGTTCTTCGGCGGCTTCGCCGGCATGCTCGGCCGCTGACCCGCCCGGCGGCGGATGCCGATGGGCCGCGGCCCGCGGCCCGGTGCCGGCGGCCGGTGCCCGCTACCCGCTGCCCACGACCACGAGACTGCATCTCTGTCCCCAGACGGTGGTCCAGGACCACGGTCTCAGGCGAGAGATGCAGTCTCGCGGTCGGCAACGGTCTCCCGGCCGGCAGGCGACTCAGCGCGCTGCGACGCGCTCCGCCTCGGCGGTGCGCTCGGCGTCGGCGCGGTCGATGTCCAGCAGCGAGATGCCCTTGGACTCCCGCAGCGACAGCACCGCGATCGCCGTGACGACGCACGCGAACACGATGTACAGCGCGATCGGCAGCCACGACCCGAAGTCGCGCAGCCACTGCGTCGCGAGGATCGGAGCGAGGGAGCCGGCCAGGATCGCGGTGACCTGCGCGCCGAGCGAGACGCCGGAGTACCGCATCCGGGTCGGGAAGAGCTCGGCCATCACCGCCGGCTGCGGTGCGTACATGAACGCGTGGAAGCACAGGCCGATGGTGACCGCGACGACGATGAGCACCGGGTTGAGAGTGTCGAACAGCGGGAAGGCGAAGAACGCCCACGTCGCGCTCAGCACGGCTCCGGTCAGGTACACCGGCCGGCGGCCCAGCCGGTCGGCGAGGCGGCCGGCCTGCGGGATCACCAGGAAGTGCATCACGTGCGCGATCAGCAGCGCCAGCAGCAGCTGGCTGGTGTCGTACTCGTGCACGACCTTCAGGTAGACGATCGAGAAGCTGACGACGATGTAGTAGACGATGTTCTCGGCGAAGCGGACCCCCATCGCCTGCAGCACGCCCTTGGGGTAGCGCTTGAGAACCTCGACGACGCCGTAGGACGTGGCCATCTCGGCCTCGACCTGCGCCTTGGCCTCGAGGAAGATCGGGGCCTCCTCGACGTGGGTGCGGATGTAGAAGCCGATGAGGACGATCACCGCCGACAGCCAGAACGCGATGCGCCAGCCCCAGTCGAGGAACGCCTCGGAGCTCATCATCCACGAGGTGATCAGCAGCACGAGGGTCGCCAGCAGGTTGCCGACCGGGACGGCGGCCTGCGGCCAGCTGGCCCAGAACGCCCGCGAGCGGTTCGGGCTCTGCTCGGCCACGAGCAGCACCGCGCCGCCCCATTCGCCGCCGACGGCGAAGCCCTGGATGAAGCGCAGCGCGACGAGCATCGCCGGCGCCCAGTAGCCCATCGTGGCGAAGCCGGGCAGGCAGCCCATCAGGAAGGTCGCGACGCCGACGATGATGATCGTCGCCTGCAGCGTGGGCTTGCGGCCGAAGCGGTCACCGATCTGCCCGAAGACGATGCCGCCGAGCGGACGCGCGACGAAGCCGACGGCGTAGGTGACGAAGGCCGCGATGATCCCGTCGAGCGGCGAGCCCGTCGACGGGAAGAAGTAGGTGCCGAACACGAGGCTCGCCGCCGTGGCGTAGAGGAAGAACTCGTACCATTCCACGACGGTGCCGGCCATCGAGGCGGCGACGACGCGCTTGAGCTTGCTGTGCGGCACGTCCGTCGTGTCCACAGCGTGTGAGGTGGGGGATTGCATGTCTCTCCTTCGATGTCGCCGATGACATCACCCTGAGAGTCTGTTCATGTTTTTGTTGTGGGGCAATGCCCAGTGGCGCACCCGCGATGTGCATAATTGCACAATGGATGCCGGCGTCCGGCCCCGCGCCGACGATCTGCTCGCGCTGCTGGCGGTGGCGCGTACGGGTCGCTACACCGCCGCCGCCGATCTGCTCGGGGTCGACCACACCACCGTCGCCCGGCGGATCGCCGCCCTCGAGGACGCCCTGGGCGGCCGGGTCGTCGCCCAGTCCCCCGCCGGATGGGAGCTCACCGCCCTGGGCCGGCGGGCCGCCGATGCGGGTGGCCACGTGGAGTCCGCCCTGTCGCAGCTGGCCGGCGCTGCCGAGGAATCCGACCCAATCGCCGGGGTCGTCCGCATGGCCGCGACCGACGGATTCAGCGCGTACATCGCCGCGCCCGCGATAGCCGAGCTGCGTCTGACCCACCCGCGCCTGTCCGTCGAGATCGTCACGGTCACCCGCCGCGCCGCCGCGCACCGCCCGGGGCTCGACCTCGAGGTCGTCGTCGGCACCCCGCAGACCGAGCGCAGCCACCGGGTCGAACTCGGCGCATACACCCTCGGCATGTACGCCTCGAGGGACTACCTCGCGCGCACCGGCGTTCCGCAGTCCCGGGACGAGCTCATGCGGCATCCGCTGGTGTACTTCGTCGACTCGATCCTTCAGGTCGAGGCGCTCGACCTGCCGCGCCGCCTCGTGCCGCGCATGGCCGACGGGCTGACCTCGACCAACGTGTTCGTGCACATCGAGGCCACGCGCGCCGGCGCCGGCATCGGCCTGCTGCCCTGCTTCACCGCCGACCGCCACCCCGACCTCGTGCGACTGCTGCCGGGCGAGTTCGCCGAGCAGTTGCCGTACTGGATGGTGGTGCGGCCGGAATCGCTCCGCATCCCCGCCGTCGCCGCCGTCGCCGGGGCCCTGCAGGCGCGCACGGCGGCGTCCCGCGACATGCTCGCCGGCCGCCCCTGAACCCGGGCGCCGGCCCGCACCGTCAGGCCGAGAGGCCGAGCGCGGCGAGCTCGGGCTCGTCGAGCATGCGCGAACGGATCAGGAACCGCTTGCCCGTCGGCGACTCGACGCTGAAGCCCGCGCCCCGACCGGGCACGACGTCGATGGTGAGGTGCGTGTACTTCCAGTACTCGAACTGGGATGCCGACATCCACACGTCGACCGGCTGCGCCAGTCCCGCGTCGACGGCGCCGAGATGGACGTCGCCGGGGCCGGTGATGAACATCCCGAGGGGGTAGCACATCGGTGCGCTGCCGTCGCAGCATCCGCCGGACTGATGGAACATCAGCGGGCCGTGCTGCGCGGTGAGGTCACGCAGCAGAGCGGCCGCGGCCGCAGTGACGGCCACGCGGCTGGGTGTCGCGGTGGGGGGCATGAGGTGTCTCGCTTCGTCTCGCTTCGCTCGCTCAGCGACCGGGCGAGGGGACGGCGGCCGCTCAGCGGCCGGGGGGCGGGAGGCGGCGCTCGCTCAGAGGCCGGGGGTTGAAGGACGGCGGCCGCTCGGCGACCGGGGGCGGGGGGCGGCGCTCGCTCAGCGGCGGGGACGCTGAGCGAGCGCGCGACGGTCGGCTCAGAAGAAGCCCATCGACCCCTCGGCGTACGACACCAGCAGGTTCTTGGTCTGCTGATAGTGGTCGAGCATCTTCAGGTGGTTCTCGCGGCCGATGCCGGACTGCTTGTACCCGCCGAACGCCGCGTGGGCGGGGTACTGGTGGTACGTGTTCGTCCACACGCGTCCGGCCTCGATGGCGCGTCCGGCGCGGTAGGCGGTGTCTCCCGAACGGCTCCACACCCCGGCTCCGAGGCCGTAGAGGGTGTCGTTGGCGATCGAGATGGCGTCGTCGAAGTCGTCGAACGCGGTGACCGAGACGACGGGGCCGAAGATCTCCTCCTGGAATATCCGCATGTCGTTCGTCCCCTCGAAGACGGTCGGCGCGACGTAGAACCCCTCGGACAAGTCACCGCCCAGATCGACCCGCTCGCCGCCGGTGAGCAGCTTCGCCCCGCCGGCCTTGCCGATGTCGATGTACGACAGGATCTTCTCGAGCTGGTCGTTCGACGCCTGCGCACCGATCATCGTGGCGGGATCCAGCGGGTTCCCCTGCACGATCTTCGACACCCGCTCGAGACCGTCACCGAGGAACCTGTCGTAGATCGAGCGCTGGATGAGAGCCCGGGACGGGCACGTGCAGACCTCGCCCTGGTTAAGGGCGAAGAATGTGAAGCCTTCGAGCGCCTTGTCGTAATAAGCGTCGTCCGTGGAGCGCGCGACGTCCTCGAAGAAGACGTTCGCGCTCTTGCCGCCGAGCTCCAGGGTCACCGGGATGAGGTTCTGGGACGCGTACTGCATGATGAGGCGCCCGGTGGTGGTCTCTCCGGTGAAGGCCACCTTGCGGATCCGCTTGTGCTGAGCCAGCGGTGCGCCGGCTTCGATGCCGAACCCGTTGACGATGTTGACCACGCCGGCGGGCAGCAGGTCACCGATGATGTCGAACAGGAACAGCAGGGATGCCGGGGTCTGCTCGGCCGGCTTCAGCACGACGCAGTTGCCCGCCGCGAGGGCCGGCGCGAGCTTCCACGTGGCCATGAGGATGGGGAAGTTCCACGGGATGATCTGACCGACCACCCCCAGCGGCTCGTGGAAGTGATAGGCCACGGTGTCCTCATCCAGCTGGCTGAGCGAACCCTCCTGCGCCCGGAGGACCCCGGCGAAATAGCGGAAGTGGTCGACAGCCAGCGGGATGTCGGCGGCCATCGTCTCGCGGACGGGCTTGCCGTTCTCCCACGTCTCGGCGACGGCGATCCGCTCCAGGTTCTCCTCGATGCGGTCGGCGATCTTGTTGAGGATCACGGCGCGCTCGGCCGGCGTCGTGCGCTTCCAGCCCTCGAACGCCCGCCACGCGACGTCGACGGCACGGTCGATGTCCTCGACGGTGCCCCGGCCGACCTCGCAGAACGGCTTGCCGTTGACCGGTGAGATGTTCTCGAAGTACTGGCCCTTGATCGGCTCGACGAACTCGCCGCCGATGTAGTGGCCGTAGCGGGAGCGGTAGTCGGCGATCGAGCCGCGCTGGCCGGGGGCTGCGTAGACGCTCGAGACGCCCTCTTCGACGATGGTCATGTGCTGTCTCCTTCGACTGCTCTCGCGACGGTCCTCGTCGCGTGCAGTCGAACGTAGAAGGCGCAACGTTGCGAAACGTTGCACCCCTTCCGGTCGCTTCGCCTGAGCGCTAGGCCGGCGAGGATTCGAGGCGCTCGATACGGGCGACGAGAGCGGACCGTTTCGGTGAGCGAGCAGGCAGCATCCGAAGACACTGCCGCAGCACGTCGGGGTCGCCGGCACCGGCATCCGTCTCGGCGTACGCCAGCAGCACGTCCACGGACGCCTCGGTCATGAGCGCGTCGCGCAGCGTGGTGCGCATGGTGTCGCGCAGGTCCTCCACGCCGGGCGCGACCGAGTCCGGCAGCACATCCCCGCGGTACGCCGCGAGCGCCACGCGATGCGCGCCGCGATCCAGCAGTGACATCACCTGCTGCGCGTCGGTCTCGAGGTCGGCCGTCAGACGGTAGGGGCGGGATGCCGGGACCAGCGCCGGTGCGGACCTCTCGAGCGCGCGCCGCAGCCGCACCATCTCGGGGCGCAGCGTGTCGGCGCTGTCGCCGTCGCCGTACACCAGCTCTCCCAGGCGCTCGGCCGACAATCCCTGGCGATGCGTGGCGAGCATCAGCAGGATCTCGGCGTGACGGGTGGTCAGCTCGACCGTCTTGTCCCGCGCCTCGAGCAGGCCGCGGTCGCGCCCGAGCACGCGGAGGGTGGCGGGCGCGGTGGCCGCCCGCGCCGGCGTCCGGCGGGGGCGGGCCTCGGCGCGCTCGCGCAGCCGGGCCACCATGAGCTCACCCTCGATGGCGCGCGCAGTGGCGTCCACCAGCAGCTGCGCCTGCGGGCTCACCGCCTCGGCACCGCCGGTGACGTCGATGACCCCGAGGATCCGACGGGTCTCGGGATCGTGGACCGGGACGGCGGTGCACGACCAGGGCTGGACGAGCCGGTTGAAGTGCTCGGCGCCGTGTATCTGCACCGAGCGGTCCAGTCGCAGCGCGGTGCCGGGCGCGGCCGTGCCGACGGCATCCTCCGACCAGTTCGCCCCCTCGACGAACCCCATGTCGCCGGTGAGGGTGCGGATGCGCCGGTCGCCTTCGATCCACAGCAGGCGCCCGGCCGCGTCGCCCACCGCCACCACCACCCCGGACTCGCTCGCCTCACCGGGCAGCAGCAGCCCGCGGACCATGTCCATCACCCCGGCCAGCGGGTGCTCCCGGCGGTAGTCGTCGAGGTCGTCGGCGTCGAGGTCCAGCGGTGGCAGCGCCTCTGCGCCCACGAGGCTCGCCAGCGCACGCCGCCAGGACTCGCGGACGAGCGGGCGCACATCCCGCAGCCGCTGGTCGGCGGTGTTGCCGGCGAGGATCTCGTCGTGGGCGCGCTCGATCAGCAGGCGGGAGGTCTCGGGCGACACTCCGTGCCTGGGCGACCACGGCGATGACATGCGGCTCCGATCGGCGTCGGTGGAGCGTGCGTCAAGTGTAAGGACGTTTCGCCTCGCTGCGCTCGCTCAACGACCGGGGCTCGGACGTTGAGCGAGGGAGCGCAGCGACCGAGACGAAACGCGCCGGGCGCACGAGAAGAGGGCGCAACGTCGCGAACGTTGCGCCCTCTGCGGCCCCGGGGGAAGGGCCTTTTCTGGGGGTCTGGGACCTGAGATCTGCATCCAAAATACCGCCGATATCGCTAGTCAGACGAGTTTCTCCCGGTTTCGGCCGCCCTCTTGACAATCGCGCACAGCGCGGATCCGGGGGCGGGCGTTTCGTCTCGCTACGCTCGCTCAACGACCGGAAAACCCGGGGGGTCGGGCGTTTCGTCTCGCTTCGCTCGCTCGGCGACCGAGGGTCTACGCGCGGGCGGCCCACCAGGCGCGCAGGCGCTCCTCGGCGACCTCGGCGCCGAGGATGCCCTCGTCCAGGCGCAGGTCCAGCAGGAAGCGGTACGCCTCGCCGACCTCGCGCCCCGGCGGGATCCCGAGCACCTCCTGGATGCGGTTCCCGTCGAGCTCGGGACGCATCGCGTCCAGCTCCTCCTGGGCGGCGAGCTCGCCGATGCGCCGCTCGATGTCGTCGTAGGCGGTCCGCAGCCTCGTCGCCTTGCGCCTGTTCCGGGTGGTGACGTCGGCCCGCGTGAGGATGTGCAGGCGTTCGAGGTCGGCGTCGGCATCCCGCACATAGCGCCGCACCGCCGAGTCGGTCCAGGCCCCCTCGGCGTAGCCGAAGAACCGCAGGTGCAGCTCGATGAGGTGCGTGACGGCGCGGATCGTCTCGGAGTCGAACCGCAGCGCCGTGAGGCGCTTCTTCGCCAGCCGCGCGCCCTTGATGTCGTGGTGGTGGAAGGTGACACCGCCGCCGGGCTCCAGCCGGCGGGTGGCGGGCTTGCCGATGTCGTGCAGCAGCGCGGCGAGCCGCAGGGGCACATCCGGGGCGCGTCCCGGATGCCGGGACGTTTCGAGGTCGATCGCCTGCGCCAGGACCGTCAGCGAGTGCTCGTACACGTCCTTGTGGTGGTGGTGCTCGTCGACCTCGAGGCGCAGCGCCGGGATCTCGGGCAGGAAGAGCTCCATGAGCCCACTGTCGACCAGCAGACGGATGCCGCGCACCGGGTCGCCGGTCTGCAGCAGGCGGACGAGCTCGGACTGGACGCGCTCCGGGCTCACGATCGACAGCGTCTCGCGCAGCTCGGCCAGGGCGTCCCGCGTCGCCGCCTCGACGTCGAAGTCGAGCTGCGCGGCGAAGCGCGCCGCGCGGAGCATCCGCAGCGGGTCGTCCCCGAAGCTGACCTGCGGGTCGGCCGGTGTGCGCAGGCGACGCGCGACGAGATCCTCGACTCCGCCCGTGGGGTCGACGAGCGTCTTGCCAGGGACCCGCAGAGCCATGGCGTTGACGGTGAAGTCGCGGCGGACGAGGTCACCCTCGAGGGAGTCGCCGAACTCCACCGTGGGCTTGCGGGTCGTGCCGTCGTAGCTGTCGGCGCGGTAGGTCGTGATCTCGACCTGGTCGGTGGTGCCGTCGGCCGCCCGCACGCGGGCCCCGATCGTGCCGAACGCGCGCCCGATGTCCCATTGGGCGGTCGAGATCGGCGTGACGATGCGCAGGATGTCGTCGGGGCGCGCGTCGGTGGTGAAGTCGAGATCGTGCGTCGCGCGGCCCAGCAGCGCGTCGCGCACGGGCCCGCCGACGATCGCCAGGTCGAAGCCGGCGTCGGCGAACGCCCGCGCGACGGTCGCGACGACGGGCAACTCCGCGAGCGCGCCGAGGCGCGCGACACCCTCGGCCATGTTCAGCATGGGTTCGAGCCTACCGAGAGCCGCCTGCGTGCCCCGTGGGGGCGCGGACCGAGGGCAGATGCCGCGTCAGTCGTCGTGGCTGATCTCGAGGATGCCGGTCAGTGCGAGTTCCCGCATCCGAGGAAGGATGTCAGCGCGCAGCGCGACCGGATCGACCTCGAGCAGCTGCGCGACCGCATCGATCAGGACCCCCGCGGGCAGGTCGCCGTCGCAGGCGCCGACCACGGCCGCCATCGCGGAGTCGACGGCGAGGACCCGCCCGAATCCACCACCCTGGCGCAGCTCGATCACGCTCGGGTCGGCCTCGCCAGGCAGGTGATGACGGGCCTCGGTCACGTCGCCGGCGACGGTGAAGACCGTGCGCGACAGCTCCACGTCGTCGAGTGACGCCAGCCGATCATGCGCACGCAGCCCCGTGGCGAGGTGCGACCCGAGCGCGCGGGACGGCAGCGAGTGATGCAGGCGCTCGTAGCGGTCCAGCGTGACCTGCGCGCCGGTCGCCGGGCGCCGCAGCAGGATGTAGCCGAACCCGATCTCGGTGACGCGGCGGGCGCTGAAGTCATCGAGCCACGCATCGATCAGCCGTCCGTGGTCTGCCGATCCGGGGCGGATACCGCCGTCGCGCACCCACAGCTCCGCGTAGGCGAGAGGATCGGCCGCCTCCCGTTCCACGATCCATGCGTCCAGCGGAATGTCATTGGATCGAACCCATTCCCGCACGCGGTCGAGGCCGCTCACACCGTCTCGCGTCTCCCAGTTGCCGAGCAGCTGCGCCACTCCACCCGGTTCCAGATGATCGCCGATGTGACGCACGAACGCGGCGACGAGGTCGTCGCCCACCATCCCTCCGTCACGGTACTCATAAGAGGGGATGCCCTCCGCGCGGGGGGTGATGACGAACGGCGGATTCGACACGATGCGGTCGAAGCGCTCACCGGCGACCGGCTCGAACAGGCTGCCTCGGCGGGTCTCGATCCCGTCGACGTCGTTGAGCAGAGCGTTCAGCTCGGTGAAGCGCAGAGCGCGGTCCGAGATGTCGGTCGCGACCACATGCGCGCAGTCGCGCCGTGCGCGCAGCGACTGGATCCCGCATCCGCTGCCGACGTCCAGCGCACGGCCGGCCGGAGTCGGCAGCTGCAGGCCGGCCAGGGTGAGGGACGCCCCGCCGACCCCCAGCACGTGGTCCTCGGCGATCGGGCCGTCCAGCGCGGCCTCGTCCAGGTCGCTCGCCACCCACCACTGCCCGGCTCCGCGCTCGTCGGCGAAGGACTGCGGACGCACCAGGGCCGTCGGCACGACGGTGTCGCCGTCGAGGCGGGCGAGTCCGAGGGCGACCAGGCCGGCCGACCCCGTGCGCGGAAGCGCGAGATCCACGGATGCCGCGGCCGCCGGCATCCCGAGCATGAGGGTTCGCGCGAGGACCGCGAGAGCATCGTCGCGACCCCCGAGCGCGCGGACGGCGGGGTTCCGCAGCCCACGGCCGACGGCGTCGTCGGCCGTCGCGCCCCACGCGGCGCGCACCGCTTCGGAGTGGTAGCCGGCGGCGGCGAGATCGTCGGCCAGCGAACGGCAGAGAACGGGATCGGGGTGGGGACGCACGGATCCATTCAACCCCGCCGGGGCTCGGCGGGCTTGCGGCCGGCGTTCCGTAGAATCTGTGCAGTCGCGCGACCGGTCGGTCGCGCAGAACGAACCCCTCGATGATCCTCACCTTCTCTGCTCCGAGGCGCCCAGCGCGCCGTCGCCTGGCGACCGCCGCGACCGCCGGGCTCGTGGCGGGGCTGCTGAGCGCGGGGCTGCTGAGCGCCGGGCTGGGATCGGGCGCCTCGTTCGCCGCGACGGCCACGCCGTCGCCGTCGCCGTCCACGTCTCCCGAGCCGGCGACCTCTCCGCTGACCCGCGCGGCCGTCGACCTCACGTTCACGCCCGTCGGCAACGGGGTCGTCGACGCAGGTTCGAACCTCACCATGTCGATCGGGTTGACCAACCGCACGTCGGACGTGCTCGCCGGCGGCGAGGTGACGGTGCGGCTCGGGTCGACGCCGATCGGCGACCGCGACGCGCTCACGCGGTGGCTCGCGGATGATGCGACCGGTGCCCGCCTGAGTGAGGTCGGCAGCACCACGTTCGAACCCCTCGCCGACGGCGAGCTGCAGGTGCGCGGGGTGACCGTGGACGCCGACTCCAGGGCCCTTGAGGGTCGCGCACCCGGGATCTACCCGCTGCTGGCGTCGCTGGACACCGAGGACGGCACGGTCCGCGCCACGAGCGTCATCGTGATCCCCGACGCGGACGCCGAACCCGTCGACGTGGCTCTGGTGGTGCCCATCACCGCCGGCGCCCGCACGGATGCGCTGGTCGGCAGCGAGGAGCTCGCGGAGCTGACCGCTCCCGGCGGCGGCCTGGCCGCGCAGCTCGACGCCGTGGACGGCACGGGCGCGATCCTCGCCGTCGATCCCGCCATCCTGGCCTCCATCCGCGTGCTCGGCACCGCTGCACCCGAGACCGCCCTGACGTGGCTGCAGCGATTCGAGCAGCTCCCGAACGAGCGGTTCGCGCTGCAGTTCGGCGACGCCGACGTCGCCGTCCAGTTCGCCGCCGGCGCGAACGCGCCGCTGCGACCCCGCGCCCTGACGGCGTTCCTCGACCCCGAGGACTTCACCGCCGGTCCGACCCCCGCGCCCACCGCGTCCGCGCTGGATGAGAACGGCCTGCCGCAGCTGCCCGCCCTGCTCGATGTCGGCGAGGCGATCGAGGACGTCTACTGGCCCGCACGCGGCGCGGCACCGGCCGAGACCGTCGACGTGCTGGGCGATCTGGGCGACGGCGACCGCGCATCGACGACGCTCCTCGCGTCCCGTGCGACGTCCCAGGGCCAGTCGGGTCGCACGGTGCCCGCGCACGCCACCGCGGGCGAGGCGGCCGGGGCGCTGGTCTACGACTCCGACATCTCGGCGCTGCTCAGCGACGCCGCCGCCGTCGACGAGACGCTGCCGCGCGGAGCCGCGCTCACGGCGGCCACGGCCCACCTCACCTTCGCCTCCGCCCAGAGCGGCGGGCGGCCCCTCGCGCTGGCGCTCGACCGCAGCATCAGCCGGTCCCGCGTGGGGCTCGGCACGGCGCTCACCGCGGTGGCGCAGGCCCCCGGCATCCGGATCTCCCAATGGGATGCCGTCGGCGCGGCGCCCGCGCGCGACGTCGACCTCGTCGAGCTCGAGGTGGACGAGGAGCGCCGCCAGGCGGCATCCGCTCTGTTCGCGGCCGAAGAGGACCTGGCGAGGTTCGCCACCATCCTCGACGACGCCTCTCTTCTCACCGGCCCCGAGCGGGGCGAGATCCTGCAGCTGCTGGGAACGGCGTGGATCGCGCAGCCGTTCGCCTTCGACGTCGCGGTCTCTGAGCACCGGCTGTCGACCCGGGCGACCATCGGCTCGGTCGAGCTGCTGCCCACGAGCGACATCACCCTCGCCGGCTCGTCGGCCGACCTGCGCTTCTGGGTGCGCAACGACCTGCCGTACCCCGTCGAGCTGGTCCTCTACGCGGCGCCGGATGACCTGCGTCTGAACGTGCAGCGGGCGACGACCGTCACCGCCACCGCGCAGAGCAACACCCGCGTGGTGGTCCCCGTCCAGGCGCGTCTGGGCAGCGGGCAGGTCTCGCTGGACCTGCAGCTGCGCAGTCCGTCCGCGATCGCGATCGGCGGACCCGAGCGGGTCACGGTCAACGTCCGCGCCGAGTGGGAGGGTGTGGGCATCACCGTGCTCGGCGTCCTCGTGGGCGGCATGGTGGTCTTGGGCGCCGTCCGAACCGTGCTGCGCGTGCGCGCCCGGCGGAACGCCCGTGCGGTGGCGTCCGGGGACGACGGTGACGACGAGGTGACCGGCGGCTGAACCGCGGGAGGGGTCGGAATGCCCCGCGACTAGCATGTGTTGTAGCACCCGGTATCAATCGAAGGGGGCGCACGTGCGTCAGGTCATCATCATCGGCTCCGGTCCTGCGGGCTACACCGCGGCGATCTACGCGGCTCGGGCGAACCTCGCGCCGCTCGTCGTGGCCAGCTCGGTCGAAGCCGGCGGAGAGCTGATGAACACCACCGAGGTCGAGAACTTCCCCGGCTTCCCCGAGGGCATCCAGGGTCCCGAGCTGATGGAGAAGATGCAGCAGCAGGCCGAGCGCTTCGGCGCCGAGGTGCTGTACGACGACGTCGTGTCGCTCGACATCGACGGACCGGTGAAGAAGGTCACGCTCGGCAGCGGCACCTCGCACGAGGCCGACGCGATCGTCTTCGCGACGGGGTCCGCCCCCCGCAAGATCGGCATCGAGGGCGAGTCCCGCCTCTCGGGCCGTGGCGTGTCGTACTGCGCGACGTGCGACGGGTTCTTCTTCCGCGAGAAGGCCATCGCGGTCGTCGGCGGCGGAGACTCGGCGATGGAAGAGGCGACGTTCCTGACCAAGTTCGCCTCGAAGGTCTACGTCATCCACCGCCGTGACGAGCTGCGCGCGTCCAAGATCATGCAGGAGCGAGCGTTCAAGAACGACAAGATCGAGTTCGTGTGGAACAGCGAGGTCGTCGACATCGTCGGCGAGGATGCCGTCAGCGGCGTCGTGCTGGAGTCCACCGTCGACGGGTCCCGTCGTGAACTGGCGCTCGAGGGCGTGTTCGTCGCGATCGGCTACGACCCCCGCACGCACCTCGTGCACGGCAAGCTCGACCTCACCCCGGAGGGCACCGTCTGGGTGGACGGCCGCTCCTCGCGCACCTCGGTGCCGGGTGTGTTCGCCGCCGGCGACGTCATCGACCCCACGTACCGGCAGGCCGTGACGGCCGCGGGCAGCGGCACCGTCGCTGCCCTGGACCTCGAGCACTACCTCGCGGGGCTGGGCGAGGCGGGCGAGCCCGCACCGCACGCGGACCCCATCGAGGGCCTGCCCGAGGTCTCCACGGTCTGAGCGTCGCCGGAACAATCCCGGCGCGCCTCGCGTTTACCCCCACCGACAGTCTTCCCGACCGAAGGAGAACCGCATGACTGCGAAGACCACGTCCTCCGCGACCTGGGACCAGGACGTCCTCAACGCCGACGGCCCGGTCCTCGTCGACTTCTGGGCGGCCTGGTGCGGCCCGTGTCGCATGGTGGCCCCCGTCCTCGACGAGATTCAGAACGAGCACCCCGACAAGATCACCGTGCTCAAGCTCAACGTCGACGAGAACCCCGACCTGGCGATGAAGTACCAGATCACCTCTATCCCGGCGATGAAGGTCTTCAACAAGGGTCAGGTCGAGACGACGATCATCGGCGCCAAGCCGAAGTTCGCGCTCGAGAAGGACCTCGCCGCCTACATCGGCTGATCAGCATCCGGCCGGTCGAACCGGCTCACGGTACGTCGACACGCACCGTCGCATCCCAGCGGCGGTGCGTGTTCGCTTTTCCGAGCAGGCGCCAGACTGCGGGCGTGAGGGGCGGGTAGTCGAGGGCGATCTGACGCAGCACGCGGTAATTGCGGGCGGCCCCCGGACGCACGCCCCCGTTCGCGGCGATGTTCTCTGCGCGCAGCATGAACACCACCAGTTCGTCGACGCTCGGCAGGTCCTCCATGAAGTCCCACGGGTCCTCACCGCCGCGCAGCCGCTCGGCGATCAGGGCGGACAGTTCGTCACCGGCCTCGGCGCGAAGGAGTTCCAGGCTCGCGCGGCGCGCGGGGTGCTGTTCGTCGTTCGCCATCCATCCAGGGTACGTGGCTGCGGCGACGTCGGTCGCTTCGCAGCCACGCCTGTGGAGGACGCGTCAGTTCGAGCCGTACCCCGACTCGCCCAGCTCCTCGAGAATCCGATTCAGATCCTGGATGCTGGCGAATTCAATGCTGACCTGGCCTTTACGCGCTCCGAGCGCGACCTTGACGCGGGTGTTCAGCCGGTCGCCCAGACGATCGGCGACCTCGTCGAGATACGCCCGTCGCGCACCGGGGTGAGGTTTCGGGGATCGGGAGCCACCGGCATCCGTCGACTTGGCGGCAGCCTCTGCCGCGCGGACCGAGAGGTCCTCGTTGACGATCTTGTCGGCCAGTCGCTGCATGCGGTCCGTGTCGTGGAGAGACAGGATGGCGCGGGCATGCCCGGCACTCAGAACGCCGGCGGCCACCCGCTGCTGCACGGGGACGGGCAGTTTGAGCAGGCGGATCGTGTTGCTGATCTGAGGACGCGACCGGCCGATGCGGCTGGCGAGCTCCTCCTGCGTGATTCCGAAGTCCTCGAGTAGCTGCTGATAGGCGGATGCCTCTTCCAGCGGATTGAGCTCGGACCGGTGCAGGTTCTCCAGCAGAGCGTCGCGCAGCAGATGCTCGTCGGCGGTCTCGCGGATGATCGCAGGAATCGAGGTCAGTCCGGCCTCGCGCGCGGCACGGGTGCGACGCTCACCCATGATGAGCTCGTACTGGCCATCCTCGTTCGCGCGCACCACCACCGGCTGCAGGACGCCGAATTCACGGACGCTGTGCACCAGTTCGGCGAGATCGTCCTCGTCGAAGTGTGTCCGCGGCTGACGCGGGTTGGGCACGATGTCGTGGGGGTCGATGTGCGCGAGACGGGCGCCGGGGACGGCGACGAGGTCCTCGTGGGGTTCGTCCTCCCGCCCGGGTGACTCGGACTGCGTCGCGGGGTCCGCGGCGGCCGGCTGATCGGTCGCGGATCCCTCGTCGCGTGTCGTCTCGTCACGCGGGGTTTCGTCGGCGTCCTCTGCCCGCTCGCTGGAGCGCGGGAAGAACACGTCCGCAGGGCGGGATTCTGCCGGCTCACTCGTGGGGATCAGCGCGCCGATCCCCCGTCCCAGACCTGTGCGCTTGGCCATCAGGACTCTCCTTCTTCGATGTTCGCGTGATCGCGCTGGATGATCTCGACCGCTGCCTCCTTATAGGCGATCGCGCCCGCGGACTGGCCGTCGTAGGCGATGACGGTCTGCCCGAAGCTCGGCGCCTCGGAAACCCGCACCGATCGCGGGATGACGGTGTGCAGCACCTCACGCGGGAAG
Source organism: Microbacterium aureliae (assembly GCF_054780155.1). Taxonomy (NCBI): domain Bacteria; kingdom Bacillati; phylum Actinomycetota; class Actinomycetes; order Micrococcales; family Microbacteriaceae; genus Microbacterium; species Microbacterium aureliae. Next base: position 293,738 of record NZ_BAAGWW010000002.1, on the reverse strand, counting down.
TGCTCCCGCACCTCGTCGGCGACCTGCTGCGCCAGTCGGGTGCGGCCGTCGTACATCGTGAGCATGATCGTCGAGAGATGCAGGCGCGGGTTGAGGTGCTTCTGGATCATCTTGACTGTGCCGAGAAGCTGGCTGAGACCTTCGAGCGCGTAGTACTCGCACTGGATCGGGATGAGCAGTTCATCCGCCGCGGTGAACGCGTTGATCGTGAGCAGGCCGAGCGACGGCGGGCAGTCGATGATGATGAAGTCGAGCTTGTGGGCGGGATCCGCCAGGTAGTCCTCGACCGCGGTGCGCAGGCGGTGCTCGCGAGCCACCTGCGAGACGAGTTCGATCTCGGCGCCGGCGAGGTGGATGGTGCTCGGCGCGCAGAGCAGGTTATCCGACTCCGGGCTCGTCTGGATGATGTCGGCGAGGGGGAACTCGTCGATCAGCACGTCGTAGACGCTGGGCGTCTCGGCCGTGTGCGGAACCCCGAGAGCCGTAGAGGCGTTCCCCTGAGGGTCCAGGTCGATCACGAGAACCCTGGCGCCGACGGCGACGAGCGCGGCGGCGACGTTCACGGCGGTGGTCGTCTTTCCGACGCCGCCCTTCTGGTTCGAGATGGTCACGACGCGCGTTCGGCCGCTGAGTTCGACTTCGACGCTCTCGAGCTGCCGGCGGCGCGCGGACAGGTCGGCGAGCTCACGGGCGATCGGACTGTCGTCCAACGAGAAGGAGGTGCTGGCGCTGGTCTCGTCGGATGGTTTCACGTGAAACGCTCTTCCCTTCGCGCGCCGGCAACAACGTCCTCTACTCTAACCTCCCCCTCCCCCTTTCCCCGCTCCTCACCCCCCACCCGCCGATCGAGTAGCCCCGCAGGCGCGTATCCGAGATTCCCGCGTTTCACGTGAAACGCTGGTGCTGCATTCGCCCGGTCTCGGTACGCCGGCTCCGCCGGCTACTCGACCACCGGGCCCACCCCACCCGCCGATCGAGTAGCGCCGCAGGCGCGTACCGAGATCCACCCCGGAGTTCTCGATACGCCGGCTCGGCGGCTACTCGACCCCCGGGCCCACCCCACCCGCCGATCGAGTAGCGCCGCAGGCGCGTACCGAGATCCCCGCGTTTCACGTGAAACGCTGGTGCTGCATTCGGCCGGTCTCGATACGCCGGCTCCGCCGGCTACTCGACCACCGGGCACCCCACCCGGCGATCGAGTAGCGCCGCAGGCGCGCACCGAGATCCACCCCGGAGTTCTCGATACGCCGGCTCGGCCGGCTACTCGTCCCCCGGGCCCACCCCACCCGCCGATCGAGTAGCGCCGCAGGCGCGTACCGAGATCCCCGCGTTTCACGTGAAACGCTGGTGCTGCATTCGGCCGGTCTCGATACGCCGGCTCCGCCGGCTACTCGACCACCGGGCACCCCACCCGGCGATCGAGTAGCGCCGCAGGCGCGTACCGAGATCCACCCAGGGCTTCTCGATACGCCGGTTCCGCCGGCTACTCGACCACCGGGATCCCCCGTAGATCGAGTAGCGCCGCAGGCGTGTACCGAGATCCATCCGCGGCCTCAAACTCGGCCTTACGCGTTCGCTCGAATCCGAACCACCCACGTCCCCACACGTTTCACGTGAAACGGTCAACCAACTTCTCCTGCACACCACTTGGTGCGGCCGGATTCATTCACCGATGTCGTCTAGTCGCTGACGACACCCAATCCAGGCACGACACTCGGGTGATGGGCTACATGTACATCCTCGAGTGTTCGGATCGCAGTCTCTACGTGGGCAGCACCAAAGACCTAGATCGACGACTCGCGGAACATAACTTCGGTGAGGGCGCGAAGTACACGAGAACGCGCCGGCCGGTGCGGCTGCTGTACTTCGAAGAGTTCGAGCGGATCGACGACGCGTACGGGCGCGAGAAGCAGGTGCAAGGGTGGAGTCGCAGTAAGCGACTGGCGCTTGTGAAGGGTCAGGTAGACAAGCTCAGCCCGCTCAGCAAGAAGCAATGGGGGTCTGTTTCAGCAGCTACCGGACAGCCTGCGACTGACGATCTCGAGGGGTAGATCTCGGTACGCGCCTACGGCGCTACTCGATCGGCGGGACCTCCGGAGGACGAGCAGCCGGTGAAGCCGGCGTATCGGGAACCCATTCATACGCCACCCGGCGTTTCACGTGAAACGGGCGGATCTCGGAGCGCGCCTGCGGCGCTACTCGATCGACGCGTAGGGGTGCACCGGTGGTCGAGTAGCCGGTGAAGCCGGCGTATCGAGACCACCTTCACGCAGCATCCCCCGTTTCACGTGAAACGGGGGATCTCGGTACGCGCCTTCAGCGCTACTCGATCGGCGGTCGGTCAGCGGGGATCTCGGCACGCGCCTGGGCGCTACTCGATCGGCGGTCGGTCGGGGGGATCTCGGTACGCGCCTTCGGCGCTACTCGATCGGCGGGGGTTGCGAGGTCAGCGGACGGTGGCGCGGAGGACGCGAGTGGGCTCGGAGAGCAGACCCTCACCGAGAACCTCGACGCGCGCATTCGTGACCTTGAACTTGCGAAGCTGTTTCTCTGCGGCCTCGATCTCGTTCGCCACCGATGCTCCCTTGAGCAGAATCAGCTCTCCGCCATCACGGACCAGCGGCGCAGTGATCGGCACCAGGGTGCGCAGCGCGCTGACAGCGCGTGCGGTGACGGCGTCCAGCACCGGTCCCTGACGCCAATCTTCCGCGCGAGCACGAAGCACCTCGACGTTTTCGAGCCCCAACTCCGCGACCTGCTCGGTGAGCCACGCCACACGACGCTCCATCGGCTCGATCAGCACCCACTCGACATCAGGTCGAGCGATCGCGAGCACAAGACCCGGCAACCCTGCGCCGGAACCCACGTCGCCGACGCGGCCAGAGAACAGGGGGGCGGCGACCACACTATTGAGAATGTGCCGTGTCCACAGGCGCGGGGGCTCCAGAGGACCGATCAGCCCGCGTTCCTCGCCGTAAGCCGCAAGCGCAGCAGTGAAACGACGTGCGAGGTCGATCCGATCACCGAAGATCTCCGCGGCGATCGCGGGCTCCGCTTCCACGCCCGTGGTGGGCGTTTCACGTGAAACGTCAGCCACGACGCACGACGGTGTGGCGGTTGGCGCCTTCGCCGTAGGACTCCGAGACGAAACCGCGCTCCGAGACGATGTCGTGCACGAGCTTGCGCTCATAGCTGGACATCGCCGGCAGGGAGGCCTGCGATGCTCCCTCATCCAGCTTGGCGATCGCACGATCGACGAGCGTAGCGAGCTCCTGCTGACGGGCGCTGCGCGAGCCGCCGATGTCGAGGATCAGCCGCGAGAACCGACCGGTGCGATTCTGCACGGCGATGCGGGTCAGTTCCTGCAGCGCCTGCACGGTGTCGGGGTCCGAGATCGTCGCGACCGCAGCGGCGTCCTCAGCCTCGACGGACACATAGGCACGTCCCGATCTCACGTCGAGCGCCAGATCACCGTCGATGTCCGCGATGTCCAGCAGTTCCTCGATGAAGTCGGCGGCGATGTCGCCCTCTTCCTCGAGCTCCTCGATGGTGGGCTGAGCCCGGTCGGGGCGCGTCACGTCGGCGGGGGCGTACTCGGGGGTGCTGGTCATGATGTCCTCGTCGAGATCGCGGGTCGATAGATCAGGATGCCGCGCCCTGGGCGCCGTCCGGCGCATCGGCCGGCTTGGCCGGCGAGCCGGGCTTCTTCTGCGACTGCTTCTTGGCGCGCTGCTTGCTCACCGGCTGCTGGCGCTTGGGCGCGGCGGCACGGGCGGCCTCGGCCTCTTCATACAGGCGCTGCTGCTCGGCGAGGTACTTGTCCATCGGCACGACCTTGCCCTGCGCGTCGATGGCCTTGCCCTTGCGCGCCAGACGCTCCTCACGGGCCTTCGCCGCGTCGGAACCAGGGGTCGGCATCTCGCGGATGACGAGGAACTGCTGGCCCATCGTCCACAGGTTCGAGACGAACCAGTAGATGACGACGCCGAGGGGGAAGAAGACACCCGAGAAGACGAAGGCGAACGGCAGGACGTACAGCATGATCTTCTGCATCTGATACGCCTGGCCGGTCTTGGCCTCGGGGGAGAGGTTCTTCGAGATGATCTGCAGCTGCGTGAAGAACTGCGAGACGATCATCAGGACCACGAGGATCAGCAGGATCACGATCGCGACGGTGTTGCTGCTCTCGATCGCGTTGATGAGCGTCTCGTGCAACGACGCGACGCCGAACAGCTTCGCGTCGTAGAACTGCTGCGTCAGCTGGTTGTTGAGCAGTCCGACGCCGCTGAACTCGGGATTCTGCGCGATCTTCTGCACATCGTTCAGCACGCTGAACAGCGCGAAGAAGATCGGCATCTGCACCAGCAGCGGCAGGCAGCTCGAGACCGGGGTCGTGCCGTGCTTCTTATACAGCGCCATCGTCTCGCGGCTCATCGCCTCGCGGGACAGCTGATCGCGCTTGCCCTTGTACTTCTCCTGAACTTTCCGCAGTTCAGGGGCGATTTCCATCATCTTGCGCTGGCTCTTGATCTGCTTCACGAAGAGCGGGATCAGCGCTGCGCGCACCACGATGACGAGTCCGACGATCGCGAGGACCCACGTGAAACCGTCAGCCGGCGGCATCCCCACCAACGTGAAGAACGAGTGCCACGCGACGAGCACGGCCTCGACCGCCCACTTGAGCGGCCAGAGGATGATGCCGAAGAGATCCATGGGCGGATCAGTCCTTTCGTGTTGCGCCCGGCACGACGAACCCGTGCGGGGTGAGCTCGTGACGGAAATCAGGATGCAGCGGAACGTCGTCCACGCCGCCTTGCGCCCACGGGTGGCAACGGGCCAGCCGCGCCGCGGTCAGCACGACGCCCTTCGCCAGACCGTGCTGCTGCACGGCGCCGACGGCGTAGGCCGAGCAGGACGGGAAGTACTTGCACACGTCGCCGTACGTGTGCGAGATGGTCGCCCTATATGCGTGCAGCAGAGTGAGGCCGGCGTTCCGGGGGACGAGGGGGAGCGCTCGAACGAGATCGGCGGTGTTCAGGTGGGCGTCGCCGCGGGCGTACGCCGGCAGCACGCTCACGCGGCCCTCCGAGCGAGGCATCGCGCGACCTCGTCGCGCAGATCCTGAAAAGAGGCGGATGCCGCGCTGGGCAGTGCGCGGATGACGATGTCGCTGCCGGGGCGAACCGTCGGCAGCGACTGCGCACATACGGCTTTCAGCCGTCGGCGCACGGTATTGCGCACGACGGCTGATCCGACTTGGCGGCTGACGATGAAGCCGAAGCGAGCAGCGGCGGGACCGGAGGTCTCGTCCTCGGCCGCGATCACATAGGTCACCGTGTGCGCTCCGGCACAACGACGGCCCCGACGGACGACGGCCTTGTAATCCGATCCGCGGGTGAGTCGGTTCGGCCTCGCCAGCACCGCTCGCGTCAGGCCGAGAGCTCGGTGCGGCCCTTGGAGCGGCGGGCCGAGAGGATGGCGCGGCCGGCGCGCGTGCGCATGCGGGCGCGGAAGCCGTGCTTCTTGGCGCGACGGCGGTTGTTGGGCTGGAAGGTGCGCTTGCTCATTGGGGATCACTTCCGGATCAGGGTGTCACCGGGACGCTCAGACCGGGGACGATGTACACAGGGGACTGCCGCGAGGGCACAAGTCAACCGATTAAGGCTACGTCGATAACCGCGATAACTCAAACCGAGCCCGCGTGCGGACATATCACGAGGGTACCGGCTCACCCTGGCAAGGACACGCGGGCCGGTCCTACAGTGGAGTTTGCTCCGGACAGGCCCGCTGACTAGCGTTGCTCCGACAGTTATCCACAGGTCGCGTGTGCACTCCGCTGCCCTGTGAGCACACTTTCTTCACGGGGGGCCCATGTCATCGCACGAGATTCCAGATGTACCCGTCTGGTCGGCTGTGCTGGGCGAGCTCTCGTCGGATGATCGCATCAGCCCGCAGCTGCAGGGATTCCTGAACCTCGCGGTTCCTCAGGGCGTCATGGGCGGAACTCTCTACCTCGACGTGCCGAACGACCTCACCGCCGCGCAGTTCACCAAGCGCATGCGCAACTCGATCATGGAGGCCCTCTCCCGCGTCGAGGACCAGGTCGCGGAGCCCGCGAGCACCTTCCGCGTGGTGGTGAATCCGGAACTCGTCGACGCCCCGCCGGCGCCGGTTTCCCCCAACTCATCCACAGCTTCATCCACAGACTCCGCTCCGGTCGCTTCGTCGGCGCCCAGCCCCGTGCTCGGGTCGTCGATCGGTCGCATCGGCATCGAAGAACAGACGGATGCCGGCATCGGCGGCTCCCGGAGCGACACCAGGCTGAACCCGAAGTACACGTTCGACAACTTCGTCATCGGCCAGTCCAACCGCTTCGCGCACGCCGCGGCCGTCGCGGTGGCAGAGGCTCCTGCGAAGGCATACAACCCGCTGTTCATCTACGGCGACTCTGGGCTCGGCAAGACGCACCTGCTTCACGCGATCGGCGACTACGCGATCAGCCTGTACGCCGGCATCAAAGTGCGGTACGTCTCGAGCGAAGAGTTCACGAACGACTTCATCAACTCGATCGCCAACAACCGCGGCTCGGCGTTCCAGGCCCGGTACCGCGATGTCGACATCCTGCTGATCGACGACATCCAGTTCCTGCAGGGCCGCGCCGAGACGCAGGAAGCGTTCTTCCACACCTTCAACACGCTGCACGACCACGACAAGCAGGTCGTGATCACCAGCGATGTGCCGCCGAAGCACCTGACGGGCTTCGAGGACCGCATGCGCAGCCGGTTCGAGTGGGGTCTCATCACCGACGTCCAGGCGCCCGACCTCGAGACCCGCATCGCGATCCTCCGCAAGAAGGCGCAGAGCGAGCGGCTCCACATCCCCGACGAGGTGCTGGAGTACATCGCCACCGTCGTCTCGAGCAACATCCGGGAGCTCGAAGGCGCGCTGATCCGTGTCTCGGCCTTCGCCAGCCTCAACCGGTCCACCCTCGACATGTCGCTGGCGCAGACCGTCCTGCGCGACATCGTCGACCAGGACGACGCCAACGTGGTGTCGCCGACCGACATCATCAGCGCGACCGCGCAGTACTTCAAGCTCACCGTCGACGACCTGTACGGGTCGAGCCGCTCGCAGTCCGTGGCCACCGCCCGCCAGATCGCGATGTATCTGTGCCGGGAGCGCACGAGCCTCTCGCTGCCCAAGATCGGGCAGCTCTTCGGCAATCGCGACCACACCACGGTGATGTACGCGTACAAGAAGATCAGCGACCTCATGAAGGAGCGGCGCTCGATCTACAACCAGGTCTCCGAGATCACGTCGCAGCTCGGCCGCAACGGCCGCTGACCTCGGCACCGGCCCATTCCGCAACCGGCACTTGACAGCATCCGGCGGCGCCGCCATCATTCGCCGTTCTGCACAGTGTGGAAAACCTGTGGATAACTCCGCCAGCCTGCGGACAAGGATGTGAGCGACCGGCGGGTGAGCTGTGGACGGACGTCGAACCGGGATGCCGGCATCCGGCGTCTCTCCCTTAAGAATCCGCAGCCGATCCACAACTCACACGATTGTGGTTCCCAGCCGCCGAGCGGGATCCACGGACTTATCCACACTTTCCACACCTGTTAACAAGATGACAGAGAGATAGATATTCATGGCCGTCCGATCACCTTTGCGGAGCCGGGTCGCTTCGGACATCGCGTCGCTGGCATCCAGCGCCCGTACCACTAGCATGAGAAGGCCCAACCCGCTGTCGAGGGAGCATTCGTGAAGTTCCACGTCAACCGCGATGTGTTCAGCGAAGCCGTGTCGTTCGTGGTGAAGCTGCTGCCGCAGCGCAATCCGCAGCCGATCCTGGCCGGTGTGCTGATCGAAGCGTCCTCCGACGGTCTGTCATTGGCGGCCTTCGACTACGAGGCGTCCGCCCGCACCACGATCGAGGCCACGGTCGACGAACCGGGCACGATCCTCGTGCACGGCCGGCTGCTGTCTGACATCGCCAGCCGGCTGCCGAATGCACCCGTGCAGATCCAGGTCGACGAGGACGGCGGCATCCTGCTGACGTGCGGCTCGGCCCGCTTCACCCTCGCGTCGATGCCCGTGCAGGAATACCCCGCGATCCCCGAGGTGACCGGCGAGACCGGGCTCGTTCCCGCAGAGGACTTCGCGACCGCGATCGCCCAGGTCGCCTTCGCCGCGTCGCGCGATGACGTCACGCCCGTCCTCACGGGTGTGCAGCTCGAGGCCTCCGGCACCCAGCTGAGCCTGGTCGCCACCGACCGCTACCGCGTGGCGCTCCGCGAGATCCCGTGGGACGGCGGAGCGACCGCGAGCGACGAGCCCACCACCGCGCTCGTCCCCGCCCGGACCCTGACCGAGGTCGGCAAGACCTTCGCCCACTCCGGCGACATCTCGATCGCGTTCTCGGGCTCCGGCGACCGCGAGATCATCGCGTTCACGTCGGGGAACAAGACCGTCACGTCACTGCTGATCAAGGGCAACTTCCCGCCGGTCAGGCGCCTGTTCCCCGAGCAGAACGAGCACCACGCCGTGGTCAACACGGCGGAGCTGGCCGAGGCGGTGCGTCGCGTGTCCCTCGTGCTCGACCGCTCGGCACCGCTGCGTTTCACGTTCACGACCGACAGCGTGTCGATGGACGCCTCGGGCACCGAGCAGGCCCGCGCGACGGAGTCCGTCGACGCGCACCTCGTCGGCGAGGACGTGACGCTGGGACTGAACCCGCAGTACCTGCTGGAGTCGCTCGGCGCGGTCAAGAGCGAGTTCGCGCGCATCACGTTCACGTCGAGCGACAACGCCAACAAGCTCAGCCCGGTGCTGATCACCCCGCAGACCTCGGTGGACACGGCCGGCGAGCAGTCCTTCAAGTACCTGCTGCAGCCCAACCTGCTGCTGCGGTGACGCGTCCGGCCCGTTCCGCCCGGGTCGGAAGGGCCGCGTAAGGTGATGCGGTGATCGTGGAGCAGCTCAGTCTCGTGGACTTCCGCAATTATGCGGAAGCCGACGTGACGCTGGGCCCCGGTCCGAACGTCTTCGTCGGTCGCAACGGCCAGGGCAAGACGAATCTGGCCGAGGCGATCGGCTACCTCGCCACTCTCGGCTCGCATCGCGTCACCAGCGACGCCCCGATGGTGCGGGACGGCTGCGACTCTGCCGTCATCCGCGCCCGGCTCGCCCACGGCGAGCGTCGCGTGCTGCTCGAGGCGCAGCTCAACCGCCAGGGCGCGAACAAGGCTCGCGTCAACGGCGCGCCCGTGAAGCCGGCCGAACTCCCGCGCTACGCGCAGGTCGTGCTCTTCGCCCCCGAGGATCTGCAGATCGTCCGCGGAGACCCCTCTGCGCGGCGGCGTTTCGTCGATCAGCTGCTCATCCAGCGGGCGCCGCGCCTCGCCGCGGTCCTCGCCGACTACGACCGCGTGCTCAAGCAGCGCACCGCCCTGCTGAAGTCCGCGCGTGCGCGCGGGCTCCGCGGGGACGCCCTGCCGACCCTCGACGTGTGGGACGACAAGCTCATCGCCCTGGGGACCGAGGTCATCCAGGCACGGTCGGCGCTCACCGCGGCGCTCGCCGAGCCCGTCGCCGACAGCTACCGCGCGATCGCCGGCGCGGATCACCGTCCCGAGCTGCGCTGGTCGCTCTCGGTGGCCGGCGCGGGCGAGGACTCCGACGAAGAGACGATGACGGATGCCGGGCCCGCCGGTCTCGCCGACGCGTTCCGGCGCGCGCTGGCCGAGCGCCGCGCCGCGGAGTTCGATCGCGGCATCACCCTCGTCGGCCCGCATCGCGACGACCTGCGTCTGATCCTCCGGGGCCTGCCGGTCAAGGGATACGCCTCGCACGGGGAGTCCTGGTCGATGGCTCTGGCACTGCGACTGGCCTCGGCCCAGCTGCTGCGCGCCGATTCGCGCCTAGGTGACCCCGTGCTGATCCTCGACGACGTGTTCGCCGAGCTCGATGCCGATCGCCGCGCCCGGTTGGCGGATCTCGTCGGCGGCTTCGAGCAGGTCATCGTCACCGCGGCCGTCGATGCCGACATCCCGCCCGCGCTCCGCGCGCGCATGGTGCGGGTCGAGGCCGGCACGATCGTCGGCACGCCGGCGGCGAACCCGGGTTCCGACGATGAGTGATCCGGACGAGCGGCCCGCGCCGCCGGCATCCGATCGTCCCGAGCCGGCGCTGCCGGCCGCGGTCGGCACCCCCCGGATCCCCGAGACTGTCGCGACCTATCTGCGGCTGCGCGGCCTCGACCCCTCGCCGCGCGCCTATCGCCGGCGTCGTCGCCGGACGGAGGACGACGAGAATCAGCCGTTCACCGCGGGCCGGGATCCGCGCGGGCTCGGCGATGTCATCGCCGACCTGACCAGGGAGTCGGGGTGGGAGGCGCAGCTCTCGCGCGAGGATGTGGTCCGTGCGTGGGACGAGGTGGCCGGCGCCGACACCGCCGCGCGGACGCGGCCGGTGGCCTTCGCGGACGGCGTGCTGGTCGTGCAGGCCGACTCCACGGCGTGGGCGAAGCAGCTTCAGATCATGCGCGCGCAGATTCTGTCCGAGATCATTCGGCGCTTCCCCGACGCGGGTGTCGAGTCCATCCGCTTTCTCGGGCCGGACGTCCCCTCGTGGAAATGGGGTCCCAGAACGATTCCAGGCCGTGGCCCGCGCGATACCTACGGCTGACGCACGTCCGCGGTCGTTCCAGGGGATTTCATCGCGCCACAGGCCCGTACAACAGTGAAGAGGCGGCCCTCGCTTGTTAGACTGAAGCGGATCTGTGTCGAGAATGTGGAGCGCTTGAACCTATGACGTCCGTGAACCCCGAAAGCGTTCCCGAGGAACCCGAAACTCCGGCAGTGAAGGCTCCCAACGAATACGGGGCAGACGCCATCCAGGTGCTCGAAGGTCTCGAGGCCGTGCGCAAGCGCCCCGGCATGTACATCGGATCCACGGGGGAGCGCGGGCTGCACCACCTGGTGTACGAGATCGTCGACAACTCCGTGGACGAGGCCCTCGCCGGCTACTGCGACACGATCGAGGTCACGATCCTCGCCGACGGCGCCGTCCGCGTCGTCGACAACGGCCGCGGCATCCCGGTGGACATGCACCGGACCGAGGGCAAGTCCACGGTCGAGGTGGTCCTGACGGTGCTTCACGCGGGCGGAAAGTTCGGCGGCGGCGGCTACGCCGTCTCGGGCGGCCTGCACGGCGTCGGATCGTCGGTCGTGAACGCGCTGTCGAGCCGCCTCGAGGTCGAGGTCAAGCGTCAGGGTCACGTGTGGCGGCAGTCCTACCGCGACGGCGGGGTGCCGCAGGCCCCGCTGGCCAAGGGGGAAGAGAGCAGCCAGACCGGCACCACCATCACCTTCTGGCCGGACGACACGATCTTCGACACGATCGACTTCGACTACGACACCCTGCGCACCCGCTTCCAGCAGATGGCGTTCCTCAACAAGGGGCTGCGCATCGACCTGCGCGACGAGCGGGCCGAAGAGGTCATCGACGATGTCGACGCGGTGGATGCCGAGCCGCAGGCCCGCCACGACAGCTTCCTCTACGAGCGCGGGCTGGTGGACTACGTGGAGTACCTGAACAAGGTCCGCCACGCCGACATCGTCAACGACGAGATCATCGAGGTGGAGTCCGAGGACACCGACCGCAAGATCGCCATGGAGATGGCGATGCAGTGGACCACGAGCTACACCGAGAACGTCTTCACCTTCGCCAACACCATCAACACCCACGAGGGCGGGACCCACGAAGAGGGCTTCCGTGCCGCGCTCACGGCCCTGGTGAACCGCTACGCGCGGGCGAACAACCTCCTCAAAGAGAAGGAGGACAACCTCACCGGCGAGGACATCCGCGAGGGTCTGACCGCCGTCATCTCGGTGAAGCTGTCCGAACCGCAGTTCGAGGGCCAGACCAAGACGAAGCTGGGCAACACCGAGGCCAAAGCGTTCGTGCAGAAGGTGGTCGGCGACCAGCTCGGCGACTGGTTCGACCGCAACCCCGCCCAGGCCAAGAACGTCATCCGCAAGGCGATCGACGCCGCCACGGCCCGCCTGGCCGCCCGCAAGGCGCGCGAGACGGCTCGCCGCAAGAGCGTCTTCGAGTCCGCGGCGATGCCCGACAAGCTCAAGGACTGCACCAGCAAGGACCCCTCGATCAGCGAGATCTTCCTCGTCGAGGGCGACTCGGCCGGCGGCTCGGCGGTGCAGGGTCGCGACCCGCACACGCAGGCGATCTTGGCCCTGCGCGGCAAGATCCTGAACGTCGAGCGCGCGCGGCTCGACAAGGCCCTGGGCAACAAAGAGGTCCAGGCGATGATCCAGGCCTTCGGCACGGGCATCGGCGAGGACTTCGACATCGACAAGGCGCGCTATCACAAGATCGTGCTGATGGCCGATGCCGACGTCGACGGCCAGCACATCACGACGCTGCTGCTGACCCTGCTGTTCCGCTACATGCGCGGGCTGATCGAGGCCGGTTTCGTCTATCTCGCCCAGCCGCCGCTGTACCGCCTGAAGTGGTCGAACTCCCCGCACGAGTACGCCTACAGCGACCGGGAGCGCGACGCGCTGCTGGTCGAGGGGCAGGCGCAGGGCAAGCGCATCCCGAAGGACAACGCGATCCAGCGCTACAAGGGTCTCGGCGAGATGAACGACCACGAGCTGTGGGAGACCACCATGGACCCGCAGTCGCGGACGCTCCGCCAGGTCACCATCGACGACGCGGCGGCCGCCGACGAGATCTTCACCATCCTGATGGGCGAGGACGTCGAGTCCCGCCGCGGATTCATCCAGCGAAACGCCAAGGACGTCCGCTTCCTGGACATCTGATGCTTCGTCTCGGCGGCGTCGCCGCCCCGCTCAGCAACCGGTCCCTGAGCGAGCACGCGAGATGAAGGACCGACAGAAACTGAGAAGACATGGCTGACGAAGAACGCCCCGAACCCGTCCACGAGCACGGCAAGATCGACCAGGTCGATTTGCAGCTCGAGATGCAGCGCAGCTACCTCGACTACGCGATGAGCGTCATCATCGGGCGCGCGCTGCCCGATGTGCGCGACGGCCTCAAGCCGGTGCATCGTCGGGTGCTGTACGGCATGTACGACGGCGGCTTCCGTCCCGACAAGTCCTTCTCGAAGTGCTCGCGCGTCGTCGGCGAGGTGATGGGTCAGTACCACCCGCACGGCGACACCGCCATCTACGACGCCCTCGTGCGCCTGGTCCAGCCGTGGTCCCTGCGCTACCCGCTCGCCCTCGGCCAGGGCAACTTCGGCTCGCCCGGCAACCAGGGCGCGGCCGCCCCGCGATACACCGAGACGAAGATGTCGCAGCTCGCGCTCGAGATGGTGCGCGACATCGAAGAAGAGACCGTCGACTTCCAGGACAACTATGACGGCCAGACGCAGGAGCCGACGGTCCTGCCGGCGCGCTTCCCCAACCTGCTCGTCAACGGCTCGGTCGGCATCGCCGTCGGCATGGCCACCAACATCCCGCCCCACAACCTGCGCGAGGTCGCCTCGGGCGCGCTGTGGGCGCTCGAGAACCCGGATGCCGGCCGGGAAGAGCTCCTCGAGGCGCTCATGGAGCGCATCCCGGGGCCGGACTTCCCCACCGCCGCGCAGATCCTCGGCACCCGCGGCATCAAGGACGCCTACCGCACCGGGCGCGGCTCGATCACGATGCGCGCTGTCGTGGACGTCGAAGAGATCCAGGGCCGCACGTGCCTGGTCATCACCGAGCTGCCGTACCAGGTGAACCCCGACAACGTCGCGATCAAGATCAGCGACCTCGCTCGCGAGGGCAAGATCACCGGCATCGCCGACATCCGCGACGAGACGTCGGGTCGCACGGGTCAGCGTCTGGTCATCGTCCTGAAGCGGGATGCCGTCGCCAAGGTCGTGCTGAACAACCTGTACAAGCACACGCAGCTGCAGGAGAACTTCGGCGCGAACATGCTCGCGATCGTCGACGGCGTGCCGCGGACGCTGCCCCTGGACGGCTTCATCACGCTGTGGATCGACCACCAGGTCGAGGTCATCGTCCGCCGCACCCGCTTCCGCCTGCGCAAGGCCGAAGAGCGCATGCACATCCTGCGCGGGTACCTCAAGGCGCTGGATGCCCTCGACGAGGTGATCGCCCTGATCCGCCGCTCGCCGACGGTGCAGGAGGCCAACGAGGGGCTGCAGCGCCTGCTCGAGATCGACGAGATCCAGGCGCAGGCGATCCTCGACATGCAGCTGCGCCGCCTGGCGGCGCTCGAGCGCCAGAAGATCATCGACGAGGCTACCGAGCTCGAGGCTCGCATCGCGGATTACAAAGACATCCTCGCCGACGCCGCGCGGCAGCGGACGATCATCCGCGACGAGCTCACCGGCATCGTCGACCGCTTCGGCGACGACCGTCGCACCCAGATCCTGCCCGGCTTCGACGGCGACATGTCGATGGAGGACCTCATCCCCGAAGAGGAGATGGTGGTCACCGTCACGCGGGACGGCTACATCAAGCGCACGCGCAGCGACAACTACCGCTCGCAGCACCGCGGCGGCAAGGGCGTGAAGGGCGCGCAGTTGCGCGCCGACGACGTCGTCGAGCACTTCTTCGTCACGACCACCCACCACTGGCTGCTGTACTTCACCACCAAGGGCCGGGTGTACCGGACGAAGGCGTACGAGGTCCCCGAGGCCGGCCGCGACGCCAAGGGCCAGCACGTGGCGAACCTGCTCGCGCTCCAGCCGGACGAGGAGATCGCCCAGATCCTCGACATCCGCGACTACTCCGTCGCCACCTACCTGGTCCTCGCCACACGCGGCGGACTGGTGAAGAAGACGCGACTCACCGAGTACGACACCAACCGCCAGGGCGGGGTCATCGCCATCCGGCTGCGCGAGGGCGACGAGGTCGTCAGCGCGATGCTCGTGGACGAGGGCGACGAGATCCTGCTCATCAGCCGCCTGGGCATGTCGTTGCGCTTCACCGCCACCGACGAGGCGCTGCGTCCGATGGGGCGGTCGACCGAGGGCGTGAAGGGCATGTCCTTCCGTGACCGCGACAGCCTGCTGTCGGCCTCGGTCGCCCACGACGACGGATTCGTGTTCGTGGTCACCGAGGGCGGGTACGCCAAGCGCACCGAGGTGTCGCAGTACCGCACCCAGAGCCGCGGCGGTCTGGGCATCAAGGTGGCCCGTCTGAACGAGGATCGGGGCAGCCTGGCGGGCGGTCTCATCGTCTCGGAGGACGACGAGGTCCTTGTGGTTCTTGCCAGCGGCAAGGTGGTACGCTCTGCCGTGGCCGAGGTGCCTGCCAAGGGTCGCGACACGATGGGTGTCCTGTTCGCCCGCGCCGGCGAAGACGACCGCATCATCGCGATCGCGCGCAACGGCGAACGGCGCCTCGCCGAGACAGCGGAGTCGGATGAATCCGCCCCCGACACCGCTCCCCCGACCAGCGAAGAGAGTACTGACGCATGAGCACGGTAGCCGACAAGCTCGCGAAGAAGTCCAGCAGCAAGACCAGCGCCAAGCAGGTCCGCCTGCGCCTGGTGTACGTCGACTTCTGGTCGGCCGTGAAGTTGTCGTTCCTCGCCGCGATCGCGATCGCGATCGTGACGGTCGTCTCGCTCGTGATGATCTACCTGGTCGTCCAGACCACCGGGCTCATCTCGCAGGCCGACGACTTCCTCGGCAGCTTCTCGGACGGCAGCCTGCTGCTGTCGCAGTTCATCAGCTTCCCGCAGGTGCTGGCCTTCTCGGCGATCGTCGCGATCCTGAACCTCATCGTGATCACCGTGCTCGGCGCGGTCGTCGCGGGGATCTACAACCTCGCGGTGAAGGTGACCGGGGGCCTGCTGGTCGGCTTCACCTCGAACTGATCGGATGCCGCGGCCGCGGCATCCGTCACGCCACGGTCGTCCCGAGCAGGGTGCCGATCACCCACGTCACCGCCAGCGCCAGCGCGCCGCCGATCACGAGACGGATGACCGCGCGCGCCACCGGGGCACCGCCCAGCCGCGCCGAGATGGTGCCCGTCCCGGCGAGGGCGAGGAGCACCGCGACGAACGTCACCGGCACGCGCCAGTCGGGCGGCGGCAGCAGGATGGCGAGAAGCGGCAGGAGCGCCCCGAGCGTGAACGCGATCGCCGACGACAGCGCGGCGTGCCAGGGGTTCACGAGTGCGTCGCGGTCGATGTGCAGTTCGACCTCGAGGTGCGCGGCGAGGGCGTCGTGCGCGGTGAGCTCGACGGCGACCTGGTGCGCGGTGGCGTCGCTGAGTCCGCGCTGACGGTAGAGGTCGGCGAGCTCCTCGAGCTCCTGCTCCGGCATCTCGCGCAGTTCGCGCTCTTCTTTGGCGATCAGCGCGCGCTCCGAATCGCGCTGGCTCGAGACCGACACGTATTCGCCGAGCGCCATCGAGATCGCACCGCCGACCACGCCGGCGACGCCGGCGGTCAGCAGCGGCCCGACCGCCGTGGTGGCGCCCGCCACGCCGACGACCAGGGCGGCGACCGAGACGATGCCGTCGTTGGCACCCAGCACGCCGGCGCGCAGCCAGTTCAGCCGCTGATGTGTGCCCCCCGCGTGCGGTTCGGCGTCGTGCGTGGCGTCGCTCATGCGCACAGTCAACCACCGGCATCCGCCGCTCGTCGTCGATTCGTGAAATCGCGGCGAGTCCGGTAAAGTCTTGGAGGTTGCAGGCGCCCGGCGCCTTCAGCAGACGGGGCTATAGCTCAGGCGGTTAGAGCGCTTCACTGATAATGAAGAGGTCCCAGGTTCAAGTCCTGGTAGCCCCACTCCTTCGCCCCGGGGCCTTAGCTCAGTTGGTAGAGCGCCTGCTTTGCAAGCAGGATGTCAGGAGTTCGAATCTCCTAGGCTCCACAGTCCATTAGTCCCCTGGTCAGACGGCATTTTCAGCCACCGGACCGGGGGACTTCTCCGTTGCCAGGATGGCCGCGCATGCCATCCCCGTGCCACTATGCGCTATCAGCCGCCTCGCGAGGGTCTTGGTAGGGGCGCGCAAAGAACAGCGCGAGTTTCGTCCGGAAAGCATCGCGAGCGGTGTCCTCCATCACGTACTTTCGGTTGGCTGCGAGCAGTTCGACACCGACGTCTGCTTTTGCGACCGTCACCAGGGCGCTTAGATCAACGACTGCCGCGCGTTCCTCGCCGCCGCCAGCGAGGAGAAGGGGGAAAAGGTTCACGTAGTCGATCCGCTCAGACACGTCCCCGGAAGCCATGATTTGGTTGTAGGCAGTGCTGCCGATGGATGCTGGCACCTTAATGAGCGGGGCCACAATGATTCCGGTACGCGACCGAGGGTTCTCCACGTCGCAGTCGTGAGAGCAGATTGCCACGGCAACTGAGCCTGTCAACTCATCCCATTGGAGTGCCTTGTGCGGCGGGATCACGAAGTGGGTGAGGACGCCCTGGGGGTCTGCCTGGGTGCTGCTCGCGGAGAGATTCCAAAGTGGAAGCCCCTTGATGAAGCAAATGTCACCCTGACGAAGGCTTTCGCCTTCCACCGGAGCACGAAGCGTCACTTGCCTTACTCGTCGTCGTCCATGATGAAGGAGTGTCGCTCCTGCACGGGCATCGCGAATACGGCTTCGAGCCATGCAGTCGGCACCGGCTCACTCGCGGCAGAGTCGAACAGATAGTCGGCGGGATCCAAAGCGGCAGGGTCTGTCAGATTCTCTGACAGCCAGCCCCGGACGAGGTCTTCCACTGCACGGTTGATGCTCGCAGTGGATACGCCGAGCGGGTCCGCAGGCCTGACGAAGTAGCCGTAACTGGAGCCGCTAGGGACTGTCAGCAATTCGGACAAGAACGACCCTGGAAAGGCGGCTCCGTTCGTGAGCCAGCGCGGCACCCGGACTTCTTCGACGGGACGGTCGTTCCAGTCCGCCTTCGTCTTGCTCGCGGAGTCACCTGCATAGAGGCTGGTCACAAGTTCACCATGCTGTTCTGTCGGTCCATCGCATCACCAATGGTGCGAACGTGGTTCAGCGAGTGCGGCAGTTCGGCCATCGCCGCGACAATCTGATCCGGGCTGGAGATGTCGAAGTGAAAATTGAAGTCCAGGAGGGCGTCACCATCGGCGCTGGTATTGAGAGAGGCGCGCGCCTTCGTCTCGGCGCCGAGCCGGAATCCGAAGGCAAGGTCCACGTCTGTGGGTGCCACACCGACTAGCGCTTCGATGCTGGCCAGGTTACTGAAATGGGACGCAAGCGCTTTTTTGGATTCGGCACCGCCGGGGATGGCCCACTGAGCATTGTGGCCAACGGCGGTCACGGTCCGTCGCCCCACGTACTCCAGGAATGTTCCGACCATCTCAGAGACACCCTCAGCCTGTCTCGCTAGGTCATCGGGCGTCTTGACGCGGACCTCAAATCGGTCCGGAAGCGCCTGCATGGCAACGAGATTATTCTCTGCCTGCATCGCCACCGGAAGCCTCAACGTCTCGTTGAGAGCGCGGTGACGGTACTGGAAGTCCGTGGTCTTGATGGTCTGGACTGGGAAGTTCTCTCCAACCAACACCACGGAGAAGTTGACGAGCGCCATCCGCTCCCCTCCGATTCCCCGTTGCCTACAGTGTGTCACAGTGTCACGCGAGTGATGCTCGCCGCGCTTACGAATGTGCTTCGAGTGCTCCGTGCGCGTGATGGGTGCGACGGGGGTTGAGAGAGAGCACGTCGATTCGTTCCGCGATCACCGCATTTCGCTCCTCCGCCGCGTGTTGGTAGATGAGTGACGCGCGTGCCGTGCGGTGGCCTGCACGCGCCATGAGTTCGCGCGTCGTCGCCCCCGCCTGCGCCGCCATTGTCAGGCCCGCGTGGCGCACGTCGTGCACGTGGAACTGTCCGAGCCCGACCTTTCGAGCCGCCCTCCTCCACGCCTGCCCCAGCGCATGATTCGTGATTTCGTGGAACGACAGGAGGAGGCCCGCCAGCAACTCCTCGTTGTTCGCCTTCGTCTTCGGTGGGCCTCACCCTTCTTCACCAGGCCGACCGCGACGCGTACGAACTCCTCCTAGATGGGGATGCGCTCGCCGCCCCTGGCCCCACGTCGGGTGCAATCCCTCGCCTCGTGAGCGCCCTTGCGGAGGAGCGCGTCCCGGTGTGACCACCGAACCCCCCACCACCACCGAGGGGCGGGCCTGGCCGACATGGCTGGCCCGCCTCTCCTTGCTGACGTACGTTCCGCGAGCCCACGTTGCAGCATGCAAGAGGACAGCACTCGGCTTCGGCGCGCCTCGGTAGGCTCGGCGCGTGATCCTGACTACAGCCGCGGAGCGAACAGCGGCCATCGATCCGACCCTGCTCGCATTCCTCACCATCTTCGGTGCAGTGGGGGTCACCACCATCGCTGGTGCAGTCCTCGCAATCTGGCAGTCGAAGCGTGACCACGATCGGTGGGTGAGGGAGCGCCGGTACGAGGGGCTGACGCGTATCCTCGCCCTCGCTGACCGGTACGCCCGACACCGGGAGGAGGGCACGGAGATGATGAAGCGCTCCAACGAACTCCATGCGGCACATGCGGCGGGGGATGCATCCGCAGCGGAGGCGCTCACCGACCTCGGTGAGGAGATGGGCCGGAACCTCGAACAGGTGCGGCCCATTCAGGAGGAACTGGGTGACGTGGCGGCGACCCTCGAAATCATCGGCCCGAACGACGTGCTGGAGGCGCTCAACGCCTACACCGACACGTTCCCCGAAGAGGATGCCGAGGCGACGGAGCGCGCGAAGGACGCGTTCGTGATCGCGGCTCGCAAGGCGCTTCGGATCAAGGCATAGCGGCCTCTGCGGAGAGCCCCGTGGAGGGCGGCTGGGCGGTCGCGTGCTCGCCCCTCAGCGGTGGGCGGCAGTCTGCTCGTGAGGGCTCTCGTTCGTGCCAGAGTCGTGCCACTACGGGACTGTACGTGCCAGAAATCGGCTGTACGAGGTTGCACGAACAGAGGCCCGGAACCGCGCCGTTCAGCGGGAGTCCGGGCCTCCGAGTGGAGCGGTGCGCCTGCTTTGCAAGCAGGATGTCAGGAGTTCGAATCTCCTAGGCTCCACACTTCTTTCCTAGAGCTCCTGCGAGATGTCGGCCACGGTCGCCTCGAAGGATGCGATCAGGTCGTCGGCCTCGACAAACAGGCTGTAGCCGTGCGCGCCGGCGCCCATCGCGATGCGCTTGCCGACGATGCGCTCATCGGCGTACACCGGCCAGTCGTGGGTGCTGCCGAGCGGCACGATCGTCCCGCGCTCGTAGCCGGTGGCCGCCAGCGCGAGCTCGGGCTCGGGCAGCCGCAGCTTGTTGACCCCCACGAGCGCGCGCAGCTTGGGCCACGAGATCGCGCGATCGCCGGGGATCAGCGCGAACAGATAGGTGTCGTCGCTCCGCTTGACCACGAGGGTCTTGACGATGCCGGCCGGCTCGATGCCGAGCAGAGCCGCCGCCTCGGGAAGACTTCTGGCGGCGGGACGCTCTCGCGTCTCGATCGCCAATCCCCGGGCGGCGGCTGCGTCGGTGACCCGCTGGAGCGGATCAGGCATCCGGTGCGCGAAGCGGGTCGTCCGCGACCCACAGCTCGTCGTCGGCGCGGAGCGTCTGCCAGGCGGCGTAGAGGACGCCGGCTGCGGCGGCGAGGCCGAGGATCAGCGCGATCACGCCGCCCGCCGACGGGCCCGAGCGCTCGGGCACCGTGTGCAGGCGCTGTCCGATGCGCTTGGAGGCGTCCTTGGAGTACTTGTCGGCCTTCTTGGCGTACTTGCCGGCGTCGGGCATGACGAAGCCCTTGCCCTTGGCCAGCCGGGCGCGGGTGTCGTTGGCGGCGTCCCACACCGACAGCGCGCCGCCCACGACGGCGCCGGCGGTCGGGACGACCTTGTCGGCGAGCACGTGCTTCGAGAAGGCGACGCTGCGGTCGACGTAGGGGGCGGCGTACTTCTCGTAGCCGGCCTGCACCTGCGGGCCGAGGTCTTCACGACCGTAGGTGCCCAGCTGACGCCCCGCCTCGCGTGCCACCGCCGCCGCTTCGCCGACCAGGATCTGCTGCGACTCCCACAGGTTGTTGGCCTGCTTCTGCAGCTTCCGGAGTTGCTTCTTGCGCTTGCGGCCGATGCTCACAATGCCCTCCCAGGGTGTGGGGATGTCGGAAACCCCATCTTGCCAGACGAGGTCTGTGGCGGGAGGGGTTGCGACGAAACCTGGAACAATGTATCCATGCCCACTCACACCGCTGTCGCGACGTTCCACACCAACCACGGCGACATCGTCGTCAACCTCTTCGGCGACCACGCCCCCCGCACCGTGCAGAACTTCATCGGGCTGGCCGACGGCTCCGGCTCGTGGACCCACCCCGCCACGGGCAAGCCCGGCGAGGGTCCGCTCTACAAGGACGTCATCTTCCACCGCATCATCTCGGGCTTCATGATCCAGGGCGGCGACCCCCTCGGTCAGGGCACCGGTGGTCCCGGCTACAACTTCAACGACGAGATCCACCCCGAGCTCACCTTCACCGAGCCCTACAAGCTGGCCATGGCCAACGCGGGCCTGCGCCGCAACGCCATCACCGGTCAGCCCGAGGGAACCAACGGCTCGCAGTTCTTCATCACCGTCCCCGGTCAGGGCGGTCGCGGGCCGGAGTGGCTGCAGGGCAAGCACACCATCTTCGGCGAGGTCGCCGACGACGCCTCCAAGGCGGTCGTCGACGCGATCAGCAACGTCCCCACCGCTGCGGGCGACCGCCCGCTCGAGCCGGTCGTGATCGAGTCCATCGACATCGCCGCGGTCTGATCGGACCCGTCGAGGCGTGACCACCGACGACTTCCGCTCCAACCGCGAGAACTTCTGCTACCGGCATCCGGACCGGCAGAGCTTCGTGCTCTGCCAGCGCTGCCTGCGCACCATCTGCCCGGAGTGCCAGACGCCGGCAGCCGTCGGGGTCATCTGCCCCGAGTGCCTGCAGAACCAGCAGAAGTCGCGCTCCACAGCGCAGCGGAAGGCGGAGCGCCGGTGGTCGCGCCCGCGCGTTCTCAGCGCGGACGCCGGACGGCCGATGGTCACCTACGCGATCATCGCGCTCACGGCGTTCGCGTTCCTGGTCGGACTCGTCCCCGGGGCCGGGTCGGTCGTCCGTGAGTACCTGCTGTACTGGGCGCCCTACCTCTATCCGGATCTGACCGGCTCGTTCCAGGTGTGGCGGCTCGTGACGGTCGCCCTCGTGCACGACGGGTTCTGGCACCTCGGCCTGAACATGCTGGCGCTGTGGCTGCTCGGCCGCAGCCTCGAGCCGCTCCTCGGCCGGTGGCGCTTCTTGACGCTGTACCTCGTCGGCTGTCTCGGCGGCTCGGTCGCCGTCACACTCCTGTCGTTCACGACCCCCGTCGTCGGGGCCTCGGGCGCGATCTTCGCCCTCTTCGGTGCGTTGCTGGTCATCGGCCGCCACCTCGGGGCGAACATCACCGGCATCGCCATCATCCTGGGGATCAACCTGGTGATCGGCTTCATCCCCGGCTTCAACATCTCGTGGCAGGCCCATCTCGGCGGCCTGATCGCCGGCGCGGCGGTCGGCTTCATCTACGCGCGCACGCGCTCGGTCAGACGCCAGCGGATGCAGATCCCGCTGCTGGCCGTGCTCATCGTGGTGCTCCTCGGCCTGATGCTCCTGCCCCCGGCGTACGTCTACTGACAGGAATTACACACGTGTGATTCATCCCCATATGTGGATGAACCTGTGGATAACTTCCCCGTCGGGAACCGTCACAGCACGAAGAAGCGCAGGCCCCCGAGGGGACCTGCGCTTCGCTGTCGACGAGGAGTGCGGGGCTATCGCCACCGGGTGGTCATGAGGAAGCCGATGAAGGCGATGCCGAAGCCGATCACGAGGTTCCACGCCTCGATGCCGGGGATGGGGAACTGCATCCCGCTGAGGTAGAACACCAGGACCCATACGAGCCCGACGAGCATGAGACCGATCATGATGGGCTTGAACCACACCGGGTTCGGGGCCGCTTCGCCCTCTGCGCGCTCTACGAGGTCGTCGTCGTTGCCTGCTCTCGCCATGCCGACCAGTCTAACGTCCGGCATGCAGGCGACACGCCCTGGTTAGACTCCCCCTGTGTCCGCCACCACCGCCCGCCGCAGGGGATCCCGGCCCCGCCACCGGGTGTCGGTGGTCAGCGTGTTCGGCGAGCTGCTGGTCACCGCCGGAGTGCTCGTGCTGCTGTACGCCGGATGGCAGCTGTGGGCGTTCGACCTCATCTACGGCGTGCGGAACAACGCCGTCGGCAACGAGCTCAGCCAGTCGTGGTCGGCCGCGCCGGCCCCGACTCCGCCGGCGGGCGACGAGCCCGCGCCCGAGCCCGAGCAGGTCGAGCCTGTCGTCATGGCCGAGCCCGAGGGCACCGAGGACTTCGCCGTCATGCACATCCCCCGCTTCGGGCGCGACTACGCCGTCGTGGTCGCCGGCGGCACCACCCGTGAGGGGACCCTGGATCGCGGGCGCATCGGCCACTACCCGGGCTCGAAGATGCCCGGCGAGGTCGGCAACTTCGCCGTCGCCGCCCACCGCACCACGTACGGGGCGCCGTTCAACCGGATCGCGGAGCTGCGCGTCGGCGACCCGATCGTGGTCGAGACCGAGGACGGGTGGTACACCTACCGGTTCCGCACCCTCGAGTACGTCACGCCGAGCGAGGTCGAGGTGCTCCTCCCCGTCCCGCAGCAGCCGGATGTCCCCGAGGGGATGCGCTATCTCACGATGACCAGCTGCAGCCCGATGTACTCCCTGGCCGAGCGGATCGTCGCCTACAGCGTCTTCGACGTCTTCACTCCGCGGTCCGCCGGGCCGCCGGCATCCCTCGCCGTCGAAGGGAGCGCGTGATGTACGCCGCCCTGTGGCGCGCCCTGCCCGGCCCCTGGTGGGCACGCCTGCTCATCCTGCTCGTCCTGGTCGCGGCGGTGCTGTACGCGCTGACGTTCTACGTGTTCCCGTGGGTGAGCGAGTACGTCAACCCGCAAGAGGTCACCGTCCAGTGAGTCCGGCGCCGATCCTGGTGGTCGACAATCACGACAGCTTCGTCCACACGCTCGTCGGCTACCTGCACGAGCTGGGCGCCGAGACCGACATGTTCGAGGCGGACGCCATCGTCGATCCGGATGCCGTCGTGGCGGGCCGCGCGGGCGTGCTGGTGTCGCCCGGCCCGGGTGCTCCCGCCGACGCGGGGGCGTCCGTCGAGATCGTGCGGGCGGCCGCGCGGTCCCGGACGCCGCTTCTCGGCGTGTGCCTGGGGCATCAGGCGATCGCCGAGGCCTTCGGGGCCCGCGTCGACCACGCCCCCGAGCTGATGCACGGCATCACCTCTCCCGTGCACCACGACGGGTCGGCGCTGTACGACGCCCTGCCCGATCCCTTCACCGCCACCCGCTACCACTCCCTGGCCGTCGTGCCCGAGAGCGTGCCCGACGACCTGGTCGTCACCGCCCGGACGGACGGCGGCGTCATCATGGGGCTCGCGCACCGCGACCTGCCGATCGTCGGCGTGCAGTTCCACCCCGAAAGCGTGCTCACCGAGTTCGGACACCGCCTGCTGGGCAACTGGCTGGCGACGGCGGGCTATCCGGATGCTGCGGGCCGGGGCTCGCAGCTGCATGCCCGGCGCTGAGCTCCCGGGCGGTCCTATTCGCCGGTGCAGTAGGTGAGAGTGATCGTCGAGCGCACCGGCACGTCGCCCGGGGCGAGCGACTGGGCGGTGACGACGGGCGGCTCGGCGGCGGGGCACGCGGGATCCTCCGACGTCGCGACCTCGAGCCCGCGGTCCTCGAGCTCGCGCTGGGCGGCGTCGACGGTGTAGCCCCGCACGTCGTTGATGGTCACCCGACCCGAGGCGACCACGAGGTTCACCGTCGTGCCCACCGGGACGGACACCCCGGGGTTCTGGTCGCTCGAGATGACCGTGCCCTCGGTCAGCCGGGGGTCGTTCTGGGTGGTGACGATGCCGAGCGAGAGGCCGGCATCCGAGATCGCCTTCTCGGCCGCGTCCTGCCCGAGACCCTCGAGGGCGGGAACGGTCGCCATCTCCTGACCCTCCGAGACGTACACACGCACCTGCTGCCCGGGGTTGACGGACTCCCCCGCCTCGGGATCGGTGCGGATGACGTTGCCGGCGGCGACGTCGGTGTTCGCCTCGTCGATGCGGAACGCCACGAGGTCCTCGTCGCCGAGCTCGGTCGTCGCGCGCTCGTACGTCATCCCGCTCACGTCCGGCACGATGCGTGCGATGCTCGGGACTTCGGCGCGCGGCTGGATGGAGATCACCCAGAACAGCATCGACACCAGCAGCACGGCCAGCAGGGCGACGCCCGTCCAGATCCACGCCACGGGCGGGCCGGGCTGCGTGCGCTTCATGGTCGTGTCGGCGCTCAGCTGGCGCAGCGACCGGGCGGTCTCGGCGGCCTGGCGCGGGTTCGGGCCGTAGAGCTCGCTCGTGAGCGCCCCGAGCTGGCGCTTCGTGGGCTGCTTGCCGTCGATGGCGGCATCCAGCGCCTCGCGGAAGCTGGCGGCGTTCTGGTAGCGCTGGAACGGGTCCTTCGCCATGGCGCGCAGCGCGACGGCATCCATCGCCCGTGGCACGGTCTCGTCGACCTCGGAGGGCGCGAGCGGCGCCTCGCTGACGTGCTGGTACGCGACGGCGACCGGGGACTCCCCACGGAAGGGCGGCCGGCCCGCGAGGAGCTCGTACAGCACCACGCCGGTGGAGTACAGATCGGCGCGCGCGTCGACCGGCTCGCCCTTGGCCTGCTCGGGAGAGAAGTACGCCGCGGTGCCGAGGATCGCGGTGGTCTCGGCGACGGTCGAGGAGCTGTCCGACACCGCGCGTGCGATGCCGAAGTCCATCACCTTCACCTGGCCGGCGGGAGTGACCATGACGTTGCCGGGCTTGATGTCGCGGTGGACGACGCCGGCACGGTGCGAGTACTCGAGGGCCTCGAGGATGCCGTCGACGTACCGCGCCGCATCCTCGACCGGCACCGGGCCCTCGGCGATGATGTCCTTGAGCAGCCGGCCCTGCACGAGCTCCATCACGATGAACGGCACGGCGCGGACGGCACCGCCCGGCAGCGTCTCGGAATCCTCGCCCGCGTCGTACACCCGGACGATCGTGGGGTGGGACATGCGCGATGCGGCCTGGGCCTCGAGCCGGAAGCGGGTGCGGAAGGCGTTGTCGCCGGCGAGCTCGCGGTCGAGGACCTTGATGGCGACCTCGCGGCCGAGGGTCAGGTCGTAGCCGCGGAAGACCTGGGCCATCCCGCCCCGGCCGATCGGCTCATCGATCCGGTAGCGGCCGGCGAGGACGCGTGGCTCAGCAGTCACGAACACCCCCTCCACGGCACAACAGCCAGACTATCCGAGCGACGGCGGAGTCCGACGCCGACGCGGATCAGGGGTTGATGACCCCGCCCACTCCGCCGTTGCCGTTGCCGCCTTCGTCCCCGTTGCCGCTGCCGGTGTCGGTCGGGGCGGCCTCGATGGTCGCGGTCGACTCCGGCGAGGCCGGCGACGTGCGGTTGCCCGAGGGGCCTCCGGAGCACGTGACGGTGTACGACACGCGAACCTGTCCGGTGGCGTCGGCCGGCACCGTCAGCTGCGCGGTGCGGTCGTTGGCGCCGAACGACGACGTCGTGCTGCCGTTGGGGAACGTGCCGTTGACGGCGGTGAAGTTGTAAGAGCTCGGCGATCCCTCGCCCGAGGGGCACGCGTACTGCGACCAGGTGACGGTGATCGCTCCGCCGGGAGGCGTCGTCGACGGCGTCAGCGTCGCGGCCGACGGCGCCTCGAGCGCGACCTGCGCGCCGTAGAACGTCAGCTGGATCGTCGTCCCGACGGGGACGCGGCCGGTCGGATCCACCTCGTACACGAGGTTCTGGTCGGCCTCGGTGGGCGCGGCGTTGCCTTCGACGCAGCTGGCGACCAGGTCGTTGTCCTCGACGATGACGCGGGCCTCGTCGCACGTGCGTCCGGTCAGGTCCAGGGAGCGGACGTCCACGCGCTCCTCGGCGGGCTCGGTCTGCGTCGGCGTCGGGGTCGGCGTCGCCCGGGTCGAGGTCGGCGTGGGCGTCGGCGTGCTCGCCGGGTCGTCGCCCTGGTTGGCCAGGAGCGCCCAGATCGTGCCGCCGAGGATCAGCAGCAGCAGCAGGATGAGCGCGATGAGCGGCCACGTCCAGGGGCTGCGCTTCTTCTTCTCGGGCTCGTCCTCGACCGTCTGGGTGACCGCCGTCGAGACGACGGCTGCGCCGCCGGGCAGCAGCTGAGTGGCCGCGGCGGTGCCCCCGGCTGCGGTCAGCAGCTGGGTCGCCTCGTCGTCGATGACCTGACCGCCGGCGACGGCGGGGACCGCGGCGGCCGCGGCGGTCATGTCGCCGCGGCGCAGCGCGGTGGCGGCGCGGGCGACGGCGGCGGTCGAGGCCGGCCGGTCGTCGGGCTTCTTGGCGATCATCGCCATGACCAGGTTCTGCACCGGCACGGCCACGGTCGGGGGCAGCGGCGGCGGGGCGTCGTTGATCTGTGCCATCGCGATGGCGACCTGCGACTCGCCCGTGAAGGGGCGCTTGCCGGCGAGGGACTCGTAGGCGACGATGCCGAGCGAGTAGATGTCGGTGGCGGGGGATGCCGGGTGCCCCGACGCCTGCTCCGGCGACAGGTACTGCACCGTCCCCATGACCTGACCGGTCGCGGTGAGCGGAACCTGGTCGGCGATGCGGGCGATGCCGAAATCGGTGATCTTGACCCGGCCGTCGGGCGTGATCAGCAGGTTGCCGGGCTTGATGTCGCGGTGGACGAGTCCGGCGGCGTGAGCGGCCTGCAGGGCGGACGAGGTCTGGGCGACGATGTCGAGCGTCTTGTCGGTCGACAGCGCGCCGTCTCGCTCGAGGATCGTCGAGAGGGCCTCGCCGGGGACGAGTTCCATCACCAGGAACGCGCTGCCGTTCTCTTCGCCGTAGTCGAAGACGCTCGCGATGCCCTCGTGGTTGACGAGCGCGGCGTGACGCGCCTCGGCACGGAACCGCTCCAGGAACCCCGGATCGCCCATGTACTCGTCTTTGAGGATCTTGATGGCGACGGTGCGTCCGATGACGTGATCGGTCGCCTCCCACACCTCACCCATGCCGCCGATCGCGATGCGCGATTCCAGCTCGTAGCGGCCGCCGAAGGTCACTCCCTGCGTCGGTCTCATCTGCCCAGCACCGCCTCCATGACCTTCTTCGCGATCGGCGCGGCGATGGTGTCACCGCTGCCCGACTGTCCCTGACCTCCGCCGCCTTCCACCACTACGGCGACGGCGACGTCGGGATCCTCCGCCGGGGCGAAACCGGTGAACCACAGGGTGTACGGGTCGTCCGATCCGTTCTCTGCGGTCCCGGTCTTTCCGGCCACCTCGACGCCGTCTATTCTTGCACCCGCCGCCGCACCGTCACGGACATTGGCGACCATCATCTCGACCATCTGCGCCGCGATGTCCTCTTCGAGCGCTCGCCCGAACTCGACGTCGTCGAAGGTCTGCTGCACCGAGAGGTCCGGACCGATCACCTGGTCCACCATGCGTGGCGTCATCACCATTCCGCCGTTGGCGATCCCGGCCGAGACCATCGCCATCTGCAGCGGCGTCGCAGTCACCTGGCCCTGGCCGAAGCCGCTCAGCGCGGTCTGCGCGTCGTCCAGCCCCGTGGGGTAGCTGGACGGGGTCGAAGCCTGCGGCACGTCGAACGACAGATTGAACCCGTACTTCTCGGCCTCTTCGCGGATCGCCGTGTCGCCGAGCTTCACGGCGAGCTCTGCGAACGGGATGTTGCAGCTCAGCCGCAGGGCGTCGGCGATCGTGACCTCCTCGCCCCGTCCGCACGCACCGCCGCTGGCGTTGTAGACCACCGAACTCGACTGTGGCAACGTGTACGAGGCCGGGTTCGGGAGCGTGGAGTCGGGCGTGTACTCCCCCGAGGCGAGGGCAGCCGACGCGACCACGAGCTTGAAGGTCGACCCGGGCGGGTTCAGGTCTCCGGCGATGGCGCGGTTCGACAGCGGCTTGCCCGGATCGGCCAGCAGCTCCTCGTAGCGCGAGTTCACTTCGGCGGTGTCGTGCGCGGCCAGCAGGTTCGTGTCGTAGGACGGCCTGGACACCATGGCCAGGATGCGGCCCGTCGACGGCTCGATCGCGACGACCGCGCCCTCGAGGTTGCCGAGCGCCTCGTACGCCGCGCGCTGCACGCCCGCATCCAGCGACAGCTCGACGTTCGACCCGCGCGGCGGCTGGCCGGTGAAGATCCGCTCCAGCCGGGTGAGGAACTGCGAGTCCGACCGCCCGCTCAGCTCCATGTTCATCGACTGCTCCAGGCCCGTCGCCGCGCCGAGAGCCGGGTTGATGTAGCCGGTGACGGGAGCCCACATGCCGGCATCCGTGTACTGGCGCTGCCAGCTGTAGACGTCATCCGAGGCCACCGACGACGCGATCGCGTCACCGCTGACGATGATCGAGCCGCGCTGCACCTCGTACGAGTCGTACAGCGCACGCGTGTTGGCGGGGTTGTCGGCCAGATCGTCCGCGAGGACCACCTGGATGATGCTCGTCGAGGCGAACAGGGCCAGGAACATCATCAGCATGATGATGCTCAGGCGCCGGAGCTCTTTCGTCACTAGCCGATCACCACCCGGGGGCGGCTGCGGACGGCATCCGAGATGCGCAGCAGGAGCGCCACGATGATCCAGTTGGCGATGAGCGAGGACCCGCCCGCCGCCAGGAACGGCGTCGTAAGACCGGTGAGCGGGATGACCCGCGTCACGCCGCCGACCATGATGAACACCTGTAGGGCGATCGTGAAGGACAGCCCCGTCGCCAGCAGCTTGCCGAAGTCATCCTGGCCGGCGAGGCCGATGCGGATGCCCCGGCTGGTGAACACCATGTACAGCGCGAGGATCGCGAACAGCCCCACGAGGCCGAGCTCCTCACCGAGCGCCGGGAAGATGTAGTCGCTCTCGGACACCGGGGTCAGGTACGGCCGTCCCTGCCCGAGGCCCGTGCCCAGCAGCCCGCCCTGGGCGAGTCCGAAGATGCCCTGCACGAGCTGGAAGCTGCTGTTGTCCATGAGCGCGGGGTTGAAGGCGTCGAGCCAGTTGTTGAAGCGGCCCTGCACGTACGGCAGCACGCGCGAGGCCAGCAGAGCACCGCCCGCGGCCAGCACCACGCCGAGCAGGACCCAACTCGTCTTCCCTGTGGCGACGTAGAGCATCGCGACGAACATCCCGAAGATCAGCAGTCCCGTGCCGAGGTCCCGCTGCATGACGATGATGCCGAGCGAGACGAGCCAGATGACCAGGAGCGGTCCGAGCTCGCGGGCGCGAGGCCACGTCATGAAGAGGAACCGCGTCCCCACCGACGTCAGCGACTCGCGCGTGCGGACGAGGTAGCCGGCGAAGAACACCGCCAGGGCGAGCTTCGCGAGTTCGCCGGGCTGGAACGTGAAGAAGCCGACATCCACCCATACGTCGGCGTTGCCGCCGCCGCTGAGGCCCGGGATGATCGGCAGGATCAGCAGCAGGATTCCGGCGAAGCCGAAGATGTACGTGTAGCGGAAGAGCACGCGATAGTTGCGCAGCAGGAGCACCACGACGATGGCGAGGACGAGGGCGATCGCCGCCCACGCCAGCTGCCGCACTGAGAAGGCCTCCCAGCCGTGGCGGTCGCGCGCGAGGTCGATCCGGTAGATCATCGCGATGCCGAGTCCCGTCAGCAGCGTGGCGATGGGGACGACGAACGGGTCGGCGGCCCGCGCCCGCAGCCGCAGCACGATGTGCAGTGCGAGGATCAGCGCTGTCGGCGCCGCACAGTAAGCGACGAAGGTCCAGTCGATCGCCTCGAGCTCGCCCAGCTGGACGAGCACCAGCGCTCCGGCATTGAGGGCGAAGGCGAACAGCAGCAGGCCCAGTTCGCGGTTGCGCTGGGTCTGCGGGACGCGGATGCGCTTGAGGGCGCGGATCACCGCGGTGTCCGCGGACAGCTGGTCGGTGGCGGGGGCGGCCATCAGTCACCTCCGGAGACGGCTCGTAGACGGTCGACGACGGATCGGGCGTCCGCCAGTGAAGAGGCGTTGATCGTGCGCTCGACCGTGGCGCGGGTGAAGGGCGACAGATCGTCAAGCGCGATGTCGGTGTCCTCCTGCACGGTCGACAGCGAGAACGGCCCGATGTTCTGCTGGATGCCGCGGTAGATCACCACGGAATCCTCGTCGGCGCCGACGAAGTAGCGGGTCTGGGTGAACTGGTACACCCCGAACGCTCCAGCGGCGAGGATCGCGAGCACCAGGACGAGGCCCGCGATCCAGCCCCAGCGGCGGCGGCGGGCGCGACGCCGGTCCTCTTCGATGAGCTCTTCGAGGTACTCCGCGGCGGGTTCGAAGTGCGTGGGCTCGTTGGCGGCCTGCAGGTTCGGGTGCAGCCAGCTCGGACGCCCGGGGCGCGCGGCGGGCACGTCGATGCCGTCGGGGTTGGATGCCGACCCGACGATCGTCGGAGTACCCGAGAACACCGGATGCATGCCGCCGACGTCGACGATCACGATGGTGACGTTATCGGGCGCTCCCCCGTCCAGTGCCTGCTTGAGCAGGCTGTCGGCGGTGCGGCCGGGCGCGAGCCCCTGGGCGAGCGCCTTCGCCGTGTGCGCGTCGTCGACGACGCCCGACAAGCCGTCCGAGCACAGCAGCCAGCGGTCGCCGGGCTGGGTGGGCATGATGAACGTGTCGACCTCGGGGTCGTCGTCCATGTCGCCGAGCACGCGCATGAGGACCGAGCGGCGCGGGTGGAACCGCGCCTCTTCGGGGGTGATCCGACCCGAGTCCACCAGCCGCTGCACGAAGGTGTGGTCGGTGGTGATCTGGGTCAGCGCGTCGTCGCGGTAGAGGTAGATGCGCGAGTCGCCGATGTGCGCGATGACGGCGTACTCGTCGACCATGAGCAGGGCGCTCACCGTTGTCCCCATGCCGGCGAGTTCGGGACGGCGGTGGACGGTGTCGATCAGGTCGGCGGCGGTGTCGGTGATCGCTTCGCGCAGGATGCGTTCGGCCGCCGACGTGGAGTCGTACGGGGTGTCGATGCGGGCCAGGCGCGAGATAGCGATGCTCGAGGCGACGTCACCGCCCGCGTGCCCGCCCATGCCGTCGGCGACCACGAACAGGTTCGATCCGGCATAGCCGGAGTCCTGGTTGTTGGAGCGCACCTTGCCGGTGTGCGAGATCGCCGCGCTCGAGCCCTGGAAGACCATGGAGAAGGGGTCCGCCCGTCTACTTCCGCAGCTCGAACGTCGTGGCGCCGACCTTGATGGGCGCGCCGACGCGCACCGGCACCGGCGTCGACACGCGCTGACCGTCGTGCCACGTGCCGTTGGTCGAATCCAGGTCCTGGATCATCCACTGGTCGCCCCACAGCAGCAGCCGGGCGTGGTGGCTCGAGGTGTAGTCGTCGCGCACCACCAGGCCCGACTCGCTGGAGCGCCCGATGGTGAGCGGTTCCGTGCCGAGGGGCAACTCCAGTCCGGTCTTGGGACCCGAGGTGATGACGATCCGCGACACGGCATCGACGGTGGCCTTGCCGCCGGCGCCGGCGGAGGGCGCCGCGCGCGGCGCGGGCGGGGTCTGCGGGCGGGCCGCGGTCTGGCCGGCGGGCGCCGCGGCGGCGGGCGCGGCATCCGGCATCTTGCGGACCTTCACCCCGAACAGGTCGGCGCGCAGCGAGTACACCACCGCGAAGACGAAGAACCACAGCAGCAGCAGGAAGCCGATGCGCAGCAGCAGGAAGGTCAGCTCGCTCATGCCAGCGGCCCCTGCTCGCGGACGTCGTACGCGCGGGTCGCGTCGCCGGGCAGCGGCGGCTTCGGCGGTGTCGCCTGGGCTATCACGCGGAACACGATATCGGTGCGGCCGATCGTGACGGTGGAATCCGGTGCGAGGGGCGCCTCGGTGACCGGGCGGCCGTCGAGCTTGGTGCCGTTGGTGGACTGCATGTCGCGGACCATCGCGCGCTCGCCGTCCCACAGGATCTCGACGTGCCGGCGGCTGGTGCCGGAGTCGGCGATCGTGATGTCGGCGTCGCTCCCCCGCCCGATGACGGTGCGGGACTTGACGAGCGGATGCCGCGTCCCGCCGATGTCGACCACGCCCCGCCACGCGACCCTGCCCGTCGCCGACGAGCTGTCGACGTGCAGGGTGCCGGTCGCCAGCGAGTCATCGCGCCGAAGGTCGATCGTCACGGGACCCGCGAACGTGTACCCCTGCGCCTTGGCGTGTCTGTGGACGAGGGTGTCGAGCTCCTCGCGCAGGGCGCTGCCCAAAGCGGACATCTTCTCGTCGTCGGCGGGGGCGAGGTTCACGGTGAAGGCGTGCGGCGCGAGGATGCGGTCGCGGCTCACCACGGCGGCCTTCTTGTCGAGCTCGCTGCGCAGGGCGGAGGCGATCTCGACAGGCTGGATGCCGCTGCGGAAGGTCTTCGCGAACGCGCTGTTCACTGCGCGCTCGAGACCTTTCTCGAAGCTGTCAAGTAGTCCCACGGGGCTCCTCGGAGGGCTGGGCCGGTCGCTACATGCTAGTTGCACTGGCTGGACGGGTCGTGGACTGCGCGCGGCGGAGGGTGGATCGGGGGCCCGCGACCGGCGTGATACGATCGGGAGGTTGAGTTCGCGGCACCCCGGTGAAGCGACTCGCGCGAGTGGCGGAATAGGCAGACGCGCTGGCTTCAGGTGCCAGTGCCCGAAAGGGCGTGGGGGTTCAACTCCCCCCTCGCGCACAGAGGTGAAGGGCTCCCGGAAGGGGGCCCTTCACTGGTTCCGGGCTCAGATCCCGTCGAGCGACGGCGTGAGCGTGAACACGACCTCTTCGACGTCGCGCTTTACTCCGGGCGCGTAGGAGACGTTGCGCGAGACCTCGGTGAACCCGTTGTGCCGCAGCACCGCGATGGAGCCGGCGTTGTGGGCTGCGGCGCGAGCGAACAGCGGGCGGATCGGCTCCCGTGCGACGAGCTGGCGCAGCGCCTCGGTCGCGATGCCGCGGCCGCGCGCGTGCCGCGCGATCCAGAAGGTGACCTCGCGGTCGTCGCCGACGTCGAATGCGGCGATCGTGCCGGCGAAACCGCCGTCCTCGGTCACCACCCAGTGCGAGACGCCCGCGGTGTCGCGATGCTTCTGCATCCACGCGTCGAACGACGCGCGGTCGTCGGGATCCTCGGCGGTGAAGGCCGCGACCTCGATGGCCTCACGGTCGCGCATCATCTCGAAGACGGCGTCGACGTCGTCGTCGTCCAGGGGTCGCAGCTCGATGTGTCCCACGCGACCCACCCTCTCACGACGGTACGACGACGTGGTTGATGTCTCGAAGAAGCAGTTCGACCGCGGGGCCGTCGCGGTCCGAGACCGCCTGGCGGAGCGTTCGGTAGCGCTCCGTCCGCACCTCTGTCGGCTCCACCGGCGGCGCCCACGCCTGCAGGTTGCGCTGCAGCGCGAGGCCCGCCTCGCGCATGATCGTGACGAACACCAGGTTGCCGGTCGCACGGATCAGCAGCTGGTAGAACGCCACCGTGGCGCCGAGGATCGCCAGGGCGTCATCGCGTGCGGATCCCTCGATGAGGGCATCCACGCCGGCGACCAGATCGACCAGCTGCTCGTCGGTGCAGCGAGGCAGCGCCAGGAGGGCGGCATCCCCCGCGACGAACGTGATGAACTCCATGGTGTCCTCGTTCGCCCGCGGATGCAGCTCGCTGACGCGCGTGTAGCGGTTGGCCGCGACCTCCACCAGACCCACGCGCTCCAGCCGCTGCAGCGCCTCGCGGACGGGCGTGCGGGACACCCCCAGACGGGTGGCCAGCTCCACGTCGCGGAGCCGGTCTCCGGGGCGGAGCGTTCCGCGGATGATCGCCTCGCCGAGGATCGCGTAGACGTCGTCGCCGAGCGCCTTACCCTCTCGTGGGATGAGCGGCGTGAAGTCTTCGGGAGCGACCATGGCGCGATAAGTGTAGACCCCCGGGCCAACCCTCGCCGACGGTCCGGTATATCGGTACAGTGTGAGGGTCACGTTCCACGTGACGTATCCGGGGGGATCCGTCGACGTCCGGGCTTCGAGCAGTGCGCTCAGCCCGGGCGTTCGATGGCGGCATCCGTTCGCAACGTTTTCGTCACCATCGCGCAGATCCCGTCGATCCGTATGCACCCGTTTCGTTAGCGTGGAATCGATCCCGCGCGGTCGGCGCGGGGCGCGAGCGAGAAACGGCGATTGATGAGCACGCAGGGCACGGTCAAGTGGTTCAACTCGGAGAAGGGCTTCGGCTTCATCGCTCCCGATGAAGGCGGCCAGGACGTCTTCGCCCACTACACCGCCATCCAGTCGAGCGGCTACCGCTCGCTCGAAGAGAACCAGCGCGTGGAGTTCGAGATCGCGCAGGGCCCCAAGGGCCTGCAGGCCGAGAACATCCGCCCGATCTGATCCGGCGTCAGTCCCCGGCTTGCCCGGGGCGCAGGGCGCTGAAGTCCGCGAGGGCCTTGGCGTCCTCGGCATCGCGCAGCGCGCGGCGCGCGGCGTCGAGGGCCTCGACGGGGTCCTGGGCCTGACGCGCGGCCGCCAGCTCTCCCTCGGCCGAGAGCAGTCGCGAGCGAGCTTCGGCGCCGGCACGGGCGTGAGTGATGGCCGCCTCGGCGCGTGCCACCGCCGCCCGCGCCGAGGCGAGCGTTCCCGGCAGAGCGGTGCGCGCCCCGCGAAGACGCTGCTGCGCCGTGCTGGCGTCGCCGAGCGCCATGTCCAGGCCATCCCGCACGCGGGCGATCCGATCGATGGCGTGCGTGGGCCTGCGAGCCGCCGTCGGCTCGAGCTCATCCAGCTCGGCGCTCAGGCGGCGCACCTCGTCGCCTAGACGGTCGGCCTGCGCCGGCGGCACGTGCGAGCGCACGACGGTGGCCTGTCGCAGTGCAGCGCGCGCGGCGGCGAATTCCCCGTCCAGCGCCTGCGCCGCCTGCACCACCAGCCGGTGGGACTCCTCGAGGGTCCGCGCGTCGGACTCCGCCTGGCGAAGCGCGCGCTGCGCTTCGGCGAGCTCGGCCAGCACCGACCGCGTGGGGTCGGCGGCATGAGTGCGCGCGACCTCGAGCATGCGCTCGGCGGTCGCGGCCTCGTCCACGGCCGCACGCGCCGAGCGAGCGGCATCCGCCCACTCGCGTTCGTCGAAGCGGGCCGACAGATCCGCGATGAGGGCGGCCGGGTCGCCCATTTCGGCCCGCAGGTGCGCCAGGCGCTCACCGGCGGCGGCGACCTGCTGCGCGGCCGAGACATTAGCGCTCACCCAGTCGGCGTGCTCCTGCCGCGCGGCCGCGATGCCGGCGAGGGCCTGCCGCACGCGTCGCTCGATGCGGGCCGAGCCCCGTCGGACGTCGGCGGGCAGGAGTCCGGTCTCGCCCAGCGCGGCGTACTCCGCGAAGGACTCGTCGCGGACGTGCTGCGCGGTCAGCCGGGCGCGGCGGAGGGATGCCGGTGCGGTGCCGCCGTAGAGGGCGCCGGACAGTCCGACCTCGAGGTCGAGCTCGGTGACGGCGTCGTCGAGCCGGACGAGCTCGGCTCCGGCGGTGGAGCGGATGCGGTCGGCGTGGGCTCGCGCGCGTGCCGAGCGTCGCGCGCGCCGGACCGCCCACACGAGGATGAGGACGGCGAGGGCCGTTCCCCCGAAGACGACGACGGCGGGGATGAGCCAGCCGAGCAGATCGCCGCCGGCGGTCTCAGTCACCGGCATCCTCGAACATCAACAGGGCCCGCAGCTGGTCGACCGTGTCCACGGCCGCCTGGGCGCCGTCTGCCTCGTGCGGCCAGCTGAAGCCCCAGCGGACGAAGACGACCGGGACGCCGTGGACAGCGCCGCCCTCGACGTCGTGGTGGCGGTCGCCGACGAGCACCGGCCGCGACGTGTCGACCCCCGCGGCCTCGAGCCGGCGCAGGGCCTCTTCGACGATGTCGGCCTTCGCGCTGAGCGTCCGCTCGTCCGACGTCGCCCCGACGATCGCCGTCAGCGCCGGCGACAGGTCGAAGTGGTCCATCAGGGCCGCGACCTGGATCTCGGGCTTCGAGCTCGCCGTCGCCTGGGGGATGCCGGCGGCGGCGAGATCCGTGATCAGTTCGCCGATGCCGTCGAACAGGCGCGCGCCGGTGGTGTAGCCGTCCGCCTTGCCGAGCGTCCGGTAGAACCGGACCGCCTCGGCCGATTCGTCGGGGGTCATGCCCACGTTGTCCTGGAACGATTCGAACATCGGCGGGCCGATCCAGTGCACGAGCTCCTCGCGCGTCGGACGTGGCTTGCCGAAGTGCTCGAGGGTGACCGTCAGGCGCCGAAGGATGCCGTCGGAGGCATCGACCACCGTTCCATCGACATCCCACAGGATGCAGGTCCAGGGCGAGCGCATCGGCATGCCCTTACGCTACCCGGCCACGCGCTCAGAACAGCCGCGGTGCGCCCGACTCGATCCCCTTCATGCCCTCGTAGTCGAGGGTCACGCAGCGGATGCCGCGATCGGCGGCCAGCACCTTCGCCTGCGGCTTGATCTCCTGCGCGGCGAAGACGCCGGTGACCGGCGCCAGGTGCGGGTCGCGGCCGAGCAGCTCGAGGTAGCGGGTGAGCTGCTCGACGCCGTCGATGTCGCCGCGGCGCTTGACCTCGACGGCGATCGTGCCGCCGGTCTCGTCGCGCAGCAGCAGGTCGACGGGACCGATCGCCGTCGGGAACTCCCGCCGCACGAGCGTCAGGCCGTCGCCGATGACATCGACCTGCTCGGCGAGCAGCCGCTGCAGATCGGCCTCGACCCCGTCCTTCTGCAGTCCCGGGTCCACGCCGAGTTCGTGGGAGGTGTCGTGCAGCACCTCGTAGATGCGCACGAGCAGCGCGTCGCCGGTCTTGGCATGGGTGACCCGCCAGTGCTCGAGGACTCCCGCGGCGGCGGACTCGGCATCCGGGATCTCGACGTCGAGCCGGCAGGGCGGACTCATCCAGTTCAGCGGCTTGTACGAGCCGCCGTCGGAGTGCACCAGCAGGCTGCCGTCGCCCTTGTGGACGAGCAGCCGCGTCGCGAGCGGAAGGTGCGCGGTGAGACGGCCGGTGTAGTCGACCGAGCAGCGGGCGATGACGAGACGCACCCGAAGAGCCTAGCCCGCCCGCTCCCCCGCCCTCCCCTCGTTCCATTGCCACCAGATCACGTGATCTGCACGAGATCACCCGGTATTCGCCGTCAACAGCGGGTGATCTCGTACGCATCACGTGATCTGGTGAGGATGGGAGGTCGGGGGTGGGGGCGGCGAAGTGAAAGGCGAGGGGGGATGCCGGCGGGGCGGCGGGCGGGAGGTCAGGGGCGGCCGGCGCCGACCGTCGAGCCCGCGAGGGGGCGGGCGGCCGACGACGCCAGGCCCGACGCGATCGCGAGACCGACCAGGACGTAGAGGGTGTTCAGCAGCCCGATCTGCTCGCTGATGAAGCCCAGGATGGGCGGACCGCACAGGAACGAGATGTACCCGATCGTCGCCGCCGCGCTCACGCGGGCGGCCGCCTTGGCCGGGTCGTCCGCCGCGGCCGACATCCCGAGCGGGAAGCCGAGCGAGGTCCCCGCGCCCCACAGCGCCGCGCCGACGAAGACCAGCGGAAGGCTCGGCGCGAGGATGAACAGCAGCAGCCCGGCCGCCGAGGCCGCCGACAGCACGCGCAGGGTCGCCACGCGTCCGAAACGGTCGACGAGCGGCCCGCCGAACACGCGCACGACGGTCATGCTCACCGAGAACACGGTGAGGCCCAGCGCCCCCACCGCCTGGTCGGCGCCGTGGCCCTCGACCATCCCGAGGGCGAGCCAGTCGTTCGCCCCGCCTTCGGCGAAGGCCATGCCCAGCATGATGACGCCGAGCGCGTACGTGCGCGGTTCGCGCCAGGCCGACAGGGCGATGTGCAGGCGCTCGCGCCAGTGGGGGGCGTCGCCGGTGGCGGCGGTGTCGCCGGTGAACTCCCGCTCGGGGACGTTGGCGTGCGCGACGAACGCGATGACCGCGATCGCGACGGCCATCACGGCGGTGTGCGCGAGGACGTCGACGTCCCAGCCGGCGGCGATGGCCCCGATCCCCGCGCCGATGACGGTGCCGAAGCTGAAGAAGGCGTGGAACAGCGGCAGGATCGTCTTGCCCGACTGCTTCTCGATCGCCGCGCCCTCGACGTTCATCATGACGTCGACGGCGCCGTTGCCGAGGCCGAACAGCACCAGACCCAGGACGACGACGACGAACGACTGCGCGACGTCGGTCCCGACGCCGATGAGGGCGACGCCGGCGGCGAAGACGATCATCGACGCCCGCATGCCGGCTCGCGCGCCGAAGCGGGCGAGGATGACGTTGGCCAACGACAGCCCGGCGATCGATGCGATCCCCGCGCCGAGCAGCATCAGCCCGATCTGGATGTTGTCGACGCCGAGCGAGATCTTGATCGCGGGCACGCGAGAGGCCCAGGTCGCGATGCTGAGTCCGCTCGCGAGGAAGATCGCGAACACGGCCGTGCGCCAGCGCACGAGCTGCGACCTCATCAGTTCCAGTTCCATGCCGTCAGGGTACATCGAATCGTTTCGGCCGCCGAATCGATTCGATAAACGGATGCCGGCGGGCTAGCATCCCCGCATGGGCACCAGCCGCCGAGCCACCATTGCCGACGTCGCACGTCGCGCCGGCGTCTCGCCGTCGACGGCATCCGTGGTCTTCAGCGGCAAGACCCCCGTGTCCGAGGCCACCCGCAGCCGCGTCCGCCAGGCGGCCGAGGAGCTCGGCTACACCGGCCCCGACCCGCGCGCGGCGTCACTGCGGACCGGACGCTCCGGCATCGTCGGCGTCGTGTTCGAGGAGCACCTCGGCACGGTGTTCCTGGACCCGGTGAAGACCCTCATGATGGACGGCCTGGCCGACGCGATGACCCCCGTGGGGGCGGGCCTGCTGCTGCTGCGCGACCACGACCCGGTCGGCACCGGGCCCACGCTCATGACCGCACCCATCGACGCCGCCGTGCTCGTCGGATGCAGCGGGCTGCTGCGCGAGTCCCTCGACACCGTCAAGGCTCGCGGCATCCCGGTCGTGGTCCTCGAGGGGGATGCCGGGGGAGACGTCCCGCGGATCGTGCTGGACAACCGCGAGGCCCAGCGTCAGGCGGCCAGCCACCTGCGCTCGCTCGGGCACTCGCGCGTCGCGGTCGTCGCGCTGCCGGCGCGTTCGGGCTGGCAGGCGGGATGGCTGCCCGACGACGCGGACGTGACGATCGACGTGACACGCGAGCGGCTGGCCGGCGCCCGCGACGTCTTCCCGGACGCGCGCGCCTACGCCGCCGCCGGCAGCTTCATCGACGAGGGGCTCGCCGCCGGTCGCATCGTGCTCGGCGAGCCGGATCCAGATGAGCGCCCGACCGCGGTCATCGCGCAGAGCGACCTGCTGGCGGCCGGGGTCATCCGTGCGGCCGAGGAGCTCGGACTCCGCGTCCCCGAGGACGTCAGCGTGACCGGCTTCGACGGCATCGTCGTCGACGGGCTCGCGCCGTACGAGCTCACGACCCTCGTCCAGCCCGCGACCGACAAGGGCCGCGCGGCGGGGCGGATCGTCGCGGCCATGCTCGACGGGCACGACGCGGCGTCGATCTCGTTCACCTGCATGTTCCGTGAGGGAAATACGACCGCTCCGCCCGCCGCCGGGCCGCCTCCCGCCCGCTAGACTGGGCGCCACACGACCTATCGCCCGAGCCGCGTACCCGCGCCGACGACTCCCGAGGAGGCCGCATGCTCCTCGTCCTCGGCGCGTTCGGAATCCTCCCGCTCCTGCTGCCGTGGCTCGTGAGGCGCGTCGGCTCGTGGGCCTTCGCGATCGCCGCGCTCCTGCCGGCCGCCGCGTTCGTCCACACGGTCGCGCTGTCGCCCCTGGTTCTCGCCGGAAACATTCCATTCGAGGCATTCGACTGGATCCCGCCGCTCGGCATCGAACTGTCGATGCGCATGGACGTGCTCTCGTGGGTGATGACGCTCATCGTCACGGGCGTCGGCGCCCTCGTCCTGCTCTACTGCCGGTGGTACTTCGCCGACGGCGGTGAGGGGCTCGGCCAGTTCTCGGCGGTGCTGCTCGCGTTCGCCGGTGCCATGTACGGGCTCGTCCTCACCGACGATCTGGTCGTGCTGGTGATGTTCTGGGAGATGACCAGCGTCCTGTCCTACCTGCTGATCGGGTACTACAACCGCCGCGCCGCGAGCCGCCGCGCCGCGCTGCAGGCGCTGCTGGTGACGACCCTCGGCGGCCTCGTGATGCTCATCGGCGTGGTGCTGCTCGTGGTCGAGTCCGGCACCTCGAGCATCTCGACGATCCTCGCCGAGGCGCCGACCGGCGCCGTCGTCAACGCCGCCCTCGTCCTGCTGCTCGTCGGCGCGCTCAGCAAGTCCGCGATCTTCCCGTTCCACTTCTGGCTGCCGGGCGCGATGACGGCGCCCACGCCCGTGAGCGCCTACCTGCACGCCGCGGCGATGGTGAAGGCCGGCGTCTACCTCATCGCGCGGCTCGCGCCGGTGTTCGCCCTGGCGCCGTCGTGGCGGCCGATCGTGATCGCCCTGGGCGTCTTCACGATGCTCCTCGGCGGCTTCCAGGCCCTGCGCGAGACCGACCTCAAGCGCCTGCTCGCCTTCGGCACGGTCAGCCAGCTGGGCTTCCTGACGGTCGTCCTCGGCTACGGCACGCGCGACGCCGCGCTCGCGGGACTCGCGCTCCTCATCGGCCACGCGCTGTTCAAGTCGGCCCTCTTCCTCATCGTCGGCATCATCGACCACCAGGTCTCGACCCGCGACCTGCGTGAGCTCAGCGGTCTGGGCCGGCGCACACCGGTCATGGCGACGGCGGCGGCGCTCGCGGTCGCCTCGATGGCGGGGATCATCCCCACGCTCGGCTTCGTGGCGAAAGAGGGCGCGCTCGCGGCGCTCATCGACGAGGCGGTCGGCGGATCGGCGTGGGCGTGGGTCGCCCTGGTGGGGGTGTCGGCGGGGTCCGCGCTGACCGTGGCCTACGGCATCCGCTTCGTGTGGGGCGCGTTCTGGGCGAAGCGGGATGCCGACGGTGCG
Organism: Microbacterium aureliae; assembly: GCF_054780155.1. Lineage (NCBI taxonomy): Bacteria > Bacillati > Actinomycetota > Actinomycetes > Micrococcales > Microbacteriaceae > Microbacterium > Microbacterium aureliae. The sequence goes on along the minus strand of NZ_BAAGWW010000002.1, from coordinate 251,576 downwards.
GCCCGCCCCGCGACCGAGTGGCCCGCGCCGACCCTCGGGTTCGTCGCCGTCCCCGCCCTGCTCGCGCTTCTCGGGGTCGTCGCCGGCCTCGTCTCGCCGTGGATCGGGATGGGCCTGCAAGGCTATGCCGACGCCGCGCCGGACTCCTCGCCGGGCGTCCCCGCGCCGGAGTATCCCGCCTACCTCGCGCTGTGGCACGGCTGGGAGCCCGCGCTGTGGATCTCGATCGGAACCCTCGTGGTGGGCGCGCTGCTGTTCGCCGTCACCGCGCGGCGGGATCTCTCCCGCCGCCGGCTGCCCTTCACCGCGCCGGACGTCTACAACCTCGCGCTGCGCGGCGTCGCCCGGCTGTCGGTGGCCACCACGACGGTCACCCAGCGCGGATCCCTGCCGGTCTACGTCGGCACGATCTTCGTCGTCCTCGTCGCCGCCGAGGGGACCGCCCTGGTGATGGGCGGCCAGCTCACGAGCGCGCTCGACACCTTCTGGTCGCCGATGCAGCTGCTCGCCGCCCCGATCATGATCGCCGCCGGCATGATCGCCGTCCGCGCGCGCAAGCGCTACACCGGCGTCGTGCTGGTGTCGGTGACGGGTCTGGGGATGGTGCTGCTGTTCGCCACGAGCGGCGCCCCCGACCTCGCCGTCACGCAGATCATGATCGAGACAGTGACCCTGGTCGCCTTCGCGCTGGTGCTCCGCCGCATCCCCTCGCGGCTGGGAGAGCACAACTCCTCGGTGTGGCCGGTCGGCCGGGCGATCCTGGGAGCGGCGGTGGGCCTCACGATGGCCGGCGTCGCCCTTGTCGCCACCTCGGCGCGCGTTCATCCGCCGGTGTCGACGGACTTCACCGACCTGGGGTACGAGCTCGGACACGGTCGCAACACCGTCAACGTCGCGCTGGTCGACCTCCGCGGGTGGGACACCATGGGCGAGCTTTCGGTGCTGGTGCTCGCCGCGACCGGCGTCGCCTCGCTGGTGTTCATCACCCACCGTGCCGACACGCTGTCGCAGTTGACCGCACCGATCGATCTCGGCGACCGCCGTGATCGCCGGCCGCTGGTCGAGACCGAGGCCGGCCCCCGTCGGCGCGGCGAGGCGTCCGGCAGCACCCGCACCGCGTGGCTGCTGGGGGGTCAGCGGGTGCGTCCCGAGAACCGGTCCATCATCCTCGAGGTCATCGTGCGGATCCTCTTCCACATGATCATCGTCGTCTCGCTGTACCTGCTGTTCGCCGGGCACAACCTGCCCGGCGGCGGCTTCGCCGGGGGACTGGTGGCCGGTATGGCGCTCGTGATGCGGTACGTCGCCGGCGGCCGCTACGAGCTGGGGGTGGCCGCGCCGACCGACGCCGGCCGCCTGCTGGGGATCGGCATGACGATCGCCGTCGGCTGCGCCATCGTGCCGCTGTTCTTCGGCGTCGCGCCGCTGACCAGCTGGTTCTTCGAGCTCGAGGCGCCTGTCATCGGCCACATCGAGTTCGTCACCACGACGCTGTTCGACATCGGGGTGTACCTCGTGGTCATCGGCCTGGTGCTCGACGTCCTGCGCAGCCTCGGCGCCGAGGTCGACCGGCAGGCGGCAGAGCAGCGGATGCCGGGGGTGAGCGCCTGATGCCCGTCTCGCTCGTCCTCATCGCCGTGATGGCGGTGCTCTTCGCATGCGGTGTGTACGCCATGCTCGAGCGGAGCCTGACGCGCGTGCTCATCGGATTCCTGCTGCTGGGGAACGCGGCGAACCTGCTGCTGCTGATCTCGATGGGCGCGCCGGGGATCGCTCCGTTCTACGGTGCGGGCGACCCGGCCGAGATGTCCGACCCGCTGCCGCAGGCGCTGACCCTGACGGCGATCGTGATCACCTTCGCCATCTCGGCCTTCCTCCTCGCCCTCATCTACCGGTCGTGGCAGCTCGGCCAGGCCGACACCGTCACCGACGACGAGGCCGACATCGCCGTCCGCGAGCGCGGCGCCCACGCCGAGGACTCCATCGTGGACGCCATCTCGGACGAGGACGACGACGCCACCAGCGACTTCGTCGACATCTCGACCGCGCCGATCACGATCCTCGGCAGCCGGGACCTCGCGGCGATCCGCGACGACGCCCCCACCGACCAGCGCGACGACGAGGGGGAGAGATGACCGCCATCGCCCCCGCGCTCGTCCCGCTGCTGGTGACCCTGCCGCTTCTCGGCGCCGCCATCGCCCTCATCGCCGGGCGCCACCGCCGCACGCAGGTGGCCGTCTCGGTCATCACCCTGACGCTCGTGTGCATCATCGCCGCCACGCTGCTCGTCGTCGTGGACGTCGGGAACGAGGCCATCGCGGTGTCGGTGGGCGGCTGGCCGATCCCGACCGGGATCATCCTGTACGTCGACCGGCTGGCGGCGCTGCTGGTCATGGTCTCGAGTGTCGTGCTGCTCGCCGTCCTGCTCTTCTCGGTGGGCCAGGGCGCCGCCGACAACGACGACGACACCCCGGTGTCGATCTTCCACCCCTCGTACCTGATCCTGGCCGCCGGCATCTTCAACGCCTTCATCGCCGGCGACCTGTTCAACCTGTACGTCGGTTTCGAGATCCTGCTCGTGGCCTCCTACGTCCTCATCACCCTCGGATCGACCGAGTCCCGCATCCGCACGGGCGTCGTCTACGTCGTGGTCTCGCTGGTGTCCTCGATCCTCTTCCTGTCGGCGATCGCGATGATCTACAGCGCCCTGGGCACCGTGAACATCGTCCAGATCTCGGAGCGGATGGGCGATCTGCCGCAAGAGACCCAGCTGGTGCTGCACCTCATGCTGCTGCTGGCATTCGCGATCAAGGCCGCCATCTTCCCGCTGTCCTTCTGGCTGCCCGACAGCTACCCGACCGCGCCGGCGCCGGTCACCGCGGTGTTCGCGGGCCTGCTGACCAAGGTCGGCGTGTACGCGATCATCCGCACCGAGACCGAGCTCTTCCTCGACAACGACGTCAACGTCCTGCTGCTCGTCGCCGCTCTCGCCACCATGGTGGTGGGAGTCCTGGGCGCGCTCGCGCAGGCGGAGCTCAAACGCATCCTGTCGTTCACGCTCGTCAGCCACATCGGCTACATGATCTTCGGGCTCGCGGTGGCGACACCCGCAGCGATCGGCGCGACGATCTACTACACGGTCCACCACATCATCGTGCAGACCACCCTCTTCCTCGCGGTGGGCCTGGTGGAGCGCCGGGCCGGATCGACCTCGATCCTGCGGGTCAAGGGCCTCATGCGGGCGGCGCCGGTGATCGCGGTGCTGTACTTCATCCCGGCGGTGAACCTGGGGGGCCTTCCGCCCTTCTCGGGCTTCATCGGCAAGTTCGCCATGTTCGACGCGGCGGCCCAGGTGGGCACGCCGCTCATGATCGTGCTCATCGTGGCGGGCATCGTGACGAGTCTGCTGACCCTCTATGCGCTGATGCGGGCCTGGAACCTGTCGTTCTGGCGCGAAGAGGACGATTCCGCCGAGACCGAGGCGCGCATCTCGTACCTCGGCGCGAGCCCGGACGCCGCGGTCGAGACCGCGCGGCGCACCACCCCCAGGGTCATGACCGCTGCGACGGCCGGGATGGTCGGCTTCACCGTCGCCCTGACGGTGTTCGCCGGCCCGCTCTACGACATCTGCACGCGCATCGGCGACGCCCTGCTGCAGCCGGTGACCATCGAGCAGCTCGAGCAGCAGCACCAGATCAGCACCGGCGGCGACGAGAAGAGCGAGGAGGCGCCGTGACCGCTCCCGACGACGCCACCGCGCAGCCGGGCTGGCGCGGCACCCTCCGCCACGTCTGGCGGCAGCTTCCGTTCTTCGTGTGGCTGGTGGCGCTGTGGATGCTGCTGTGGGGTCAGTTCACGCTGCTCGCCTTCGTCACCGGCGTCGTCGCCGCCGTCGTCGTCACGCGGTCTTTCCGCCTGCCGCCGGTGGAGCTGTCGGGCCGGCTCAACCTCTGGTACGGGCTGATCTTCGTCGTGACGTTCCTCGCCGCGCTCGTTCGCGGATCCCTCATCGTCGCGTGGCAGGTCATCGACCCGCGCCGGTACCCGGGAACGGCGATCGTGGCGGTGCCGCTGCGCACCGACGACGACCTCATCATGACGCACACCGCGATCACCGCGTCGCTGATCCCCGGTTCGTTCGTCGTCGAGACCGACCGTGATCGCCGCATCCTGTATCTGCACGTTCTGGGCGTCGACGACCCTAAGGACGCCGAGCTGCACCGGAGGTCCGTCCAGGGGTGGGAGGCCCGCATCGTGCGCGCAGTGGGATCGGCCGAGCAGCTCGAGATCATCCGCCGGGCGAAGATCGACGCTCCGCAGCAGGGGAGGGAGGCCAAGTGACCGCGCTCCTCGTCATCGCCTACGTCGTCTTCGCCGTGGCCGCGCTGCTCACCCTGTGGCGGATCGTCGTCGGGCCGTCGATCCTGGACCGGGCCGTCGCCAGCGACGTCCTGCTCACCGAGGTCGTGTGCCTGCTGGGTGCCGAGATGGCCATCAACAACCACACCCGCTCACTGCCGGCCATGCTCGTCATCGCCGCCGTCGGCGTCTTCGGGTCGATCGCGATCGCCCGCTTCGTCGCCAGAAGGGACACGCCGGACTCATGAGCGAGATCCTCGACATCGTCGCGCTGGTCCTGATCCTCGCGGGGTCGCTGCTGTGCCTCACCGCCGCGATCGGACTGCTGCGATTCCGCGACGTGACGACCCGGCTCCACGCCGCCACGAAGCCGCAGGTGCTGGGGCTGCTCCTGATCTGCGTGGCCGTCGCGCTGTCGCTCGAGAGCTGGGCGGTCGTGGCGTTCCTCATGCCGGTGATGCTCATCCAGCTGGCGACGGCTCCGCTGTCGGCGCACATGGTCGGGCGCCAGGCCTACCGCAACGGAACGTTCGACGCGACCGACCTGGTCGTCGACGAGCTGGCCGGGTCCCAGCAGACGCCGCCCGCCGCGGGCGGCTGATCCGGCCGTACGGTCAGTCGGTGCCGAGATCGAACGCCGACGCCTCGTTCGCTGCATCCGTCGCGTCTGCGAGTGTTTCGTCGTAGCCCTCGACCCGCTCGGTGATCTCGCCCGCTCCGCCGCTTTCGAGCGTGCCCACGAGCTCGGCGGTCGCCCCGCCGATGATGCCCGCTGCGGCGTAGTGCTCCAGGCGTGCGCGCGAGTCGGCGATGTCGAGGTTGCGCATCGTCAGCTGGCCGATCCGGTCGACGGGCCCGAAGGCGGCATCCCCGACCCGCTCCATCGAGAGCTTCTCGGGGGCGTACGACAGCCCCGGGGCGGTCGTGTCGAGGATCGTGTAGTCCTCGCCGCGGCGCAGGCGCAGGGTCACGGTGCCGCTGATCGTCGAGCCGACCCACTTCTGGATCGACTCGCGCAGCATGAGCGACTGCGGCTCGAGCCAGCGTCCCTCGTACATCAGGCGCCCGAGCCGCCGGCCCTGCTCGTGATAGGTCGCGAGGGTGTCCTCGTTCAGGATGCCGTTGACCAGGCGCTCGTACGCGATGAAGAGCAGCGCCATGCCCGGCGCCTCGTAGATCCCGCGGGACTTGGCCTCGATGATGCGGTTCTCGATCTGGTCGCTCATGCCCAGACCGTGCCGGCCGCCGATGCGGTTGGCCTCGAACACCAGCTGCACCGGGTCGGAGTACTCCACGCCGTTGAGGGCGACCGGGCGTCCGGCTTCGAACGTCACCGAGACGTCCTCGGCGGCGATCTCGACGGCGGGATCCCAGAAGCGGACGCCCATGATCGGCTCCACCGTCTCGAGCGAGACGTCGAGGTGCTCGAGAGTCTTCGCCTCGTGGGTGGCGCCCCAGATGTTCGCGTCGGTGGAGTAGGCCTTCTCGGCCGAGTCGCGATACGGGAAGCCGTGGGCGACCAGCCACTCGCTCATCTCCTGCCGGCCGCCGAGCTCCGAGACGAAGTCGGCGTCGAGCCACGGCTTGTAGATGCGCAGGGCGGGGTTGGCCAGCAGGCCGTAGCGGTAGAACCGCTCGATGTCGTTGCCCTTGTAGGTCGAGCCGTCGCCCCAGATGTCGACGCCGTCCTCCTTCATGGCGCGGACGAGGAGGGTGCCCGTGACGGCACGGCCGATCGGCGTGGTGTTGAAGTAGGTGCGACCGCCGGAGCGGATGTGGAACGCGCCGCACGCCAGGGCGCCGAAGCCCTCTTCGACGAGCGCGGTCTTGCAGTCGATGAGCCGCGACACCTCGGCGCCGTACTCGAGCGCCCGGCCGGGGATCGCCTCGATGTCGTCCTCGTCCGGCTGGCCGAGGTCGCCGGTGTACGTGCAGGGGACCGCGCCCTTGTCGCGCATCCACGCCACCGCGACGGAGGTGTCAAGACCCCCCGAGAAGGCGATGCCGACGCGCTCGCCGACGGGCAGGGACTGGAGGACCTTCGACATGGCGTCCAGTTTAGTGAGCGGCATCCGTCGTCTGTGACGGAGCCCGCGCGGGGAGAGGTCCTCTGCACGGCATATGTGGAAAAGTGTGTCTATGGCACTTCACGTCAACGCCGACAACTTCGTGCGCGCCGAGACCGAGCGCATGTTCGGCGACATTCAGCGGGATGCCGGCGGCGTGGGGGTGTTCCGGCACAACCGTGAGCCCGCCGCGATCGACGAGCAGACGGTGGTCCGGCTCAATCGCGACACCCTCTACAGCTTCGCCATCGTCGATCTGGCGGGGACTGCCGCCCTGACGATCCCCGAGCACGGCGACCGCTACGTGTCCGTCATGATCGTGGACGGCGAGCACTACGTGCGCGCGGTGCTGCACGAACCCGGCCGGTACGACCTGGCAGAGATCGCCCCCGGATCGCGCTACGTGCTGGTGGCCGTGCGCACCCTCGTCGACGCCTCGGACCCGGCGGACGTCGCCGAGGTCAACGCCCTGCAGGACCAGTTCGAACTCGAGGCCGAGTCCACCGAGCCCTTCGAGGCGCCGGAGTACGACACGGCGTCGCTGGATGCCACCCGCCAGGCCCTGCTGAACCTCGCGGCCGGCCTGCGCGCCTTCGACCGGACGTTCGGCGGCCCCGACGAGGTCGACCCGGTGCGGCACCTCATCGGCACGGCGGCCGGCTGGGGCGGCCTGCCCCTGAGCGAGGCGTCCTACCTGGGCGTCTCTCCGGGGCTGCCGGTGGGGCACTACGAGCTGACGATGCGCGACGTCCCCGTCGACGCGTTCTGGTCGGTGTCGGTGTACGACGCGCGGGGGCACTTCGTGCCCAACGACGAGGGCCGGTACAGCGTCAACAGCATCACCGGCGTGCCGGACGAGGACGGTGCGATCACCGTCCGCTTCACGCCGGCCGGCGAGGCGACCGGGCCGAACGACATCCCGGTGCCCGAGGGGTGGAACTACCTGCTGCGGCTGTATCGCCCGCGGCCGGAGTTCCTCGAAGGGCGCTGGGAGGTGCCCGACCTGGTGCGGCTGGCCGGCCCGGCCCCCGAGGCGGCAGACGCCGAGGCGGCGGAGCAGGGGGAGCCCGAGGACGAGCCGGGCGAGGGTGAGCCGATCGGGGGCGAGCACGTCGGGGGCGAGCACGTCGAGGGTGAGCCGATCGGGGGCGAGCACGTCGAGGGCGAGCACGTCGAGGGCGAGCCGGTCGAGGACGAGCCGGTCGAGGGCGAGCCGGTCGAGGACGAGCCGGTCGAGGACGAGCTGCCGCAGCCTCCATCGGCCGACGACGAATGGGCCGAACGCGAGCCCGACGAGGTCGAGCCCGACGCGTCGGCAGGGGACGACGCCGAGCCGGTCGAGGACGAGCCGGTGTACGTCGTCGACGACGGCGTCGAGCCGGTGACCGCCGAGGTCGTCGTGGAACCCGCCGAGAGCGAGCACGAGCACGAGCGGGAGCCCTCTGAGGGCGAGCACCACGAGCACCAGGAGCGCTGATCCGCGGGGCCGCGGGACGGCATCGATAGGATGGGGTGTAACCGTCCGATAAACGGGGGAGAGCCATGCCAGGCATCGTGATCGTCGGCGTCCAGTGGGGAGACGAGGGCAAGGGCAAGGCCACCGACCTGCTCGGCGACCGCACCGACTGGGTCGTGAAGTTCAACGGCGGCAACAACGCCGGCCACACCGTCGTGATCGGCGACGAGAAGTACGCCCTTCACCTGCTGCCCTCGGGCATCCTCTCGCCGGGCGTCAACGCCGTCATCGGCAACGGCGTCGTGATCGACCTCGAGGTCCTCTTCGCCGAGCTCGAGGCCCTCAACGCCCGCGGGGTGGACACCTCCCGCCTGCGCGTGAGCGCCAACGCCCACATCATCACGCAGTACCACCGCACCCTCGACAAGGTCACCGAGCGCTTCCTGGGCAAGCGGCAGATCGGCACGACCGGCCGCGGCATCGGCCCGGCGTATGCCGACAAGATAAACCGTGTCGGCATCCGGGTGCAGGACCTGTTCGACGAGAACATCCTGCGTCAGAAGGTCGACGGCGCCCTCGAGCAGAAGAACCACCTGCTGGTGAAGGTCTTCAACCGCCGCTCCATCACGTGCGACGAGATCGTCGACGACCTGCTGTCGTACGCCGAGCGGCTGCGGCCGATGGTCACCGACACCGGCCTGCTGCTGACCGAGGCGCTCGACAACGGCGACGTCGTGGTGTTCGAGGGCGGTCAGGCCACGATGCTCGACGTCGACCACGGCACCTACCCGTTCGTCACGTCCTCGTCGGCGACCGCCGGCGGCGCGTCGACCGGCTCGGGCGTCGGCCCGAACCGTCTGGACCGCATCGTCGGGATCGTGAAGGCCTACACCACGCGGGTCGGCTCGGGCCCCTTCCCGACCGAGCTCTTCGACGAGAAGGGAGAGTGGCTGCGCTCGCGGGGCTTCGAGTTCGGCACCACGACCGGCCGGCCGCGCCGCGTCGGCTGGTACGACGCCCCCATTACGCGCTACGCCACCCGCATCAACGGCATCACCGACCTGGTGCTGACGAAGCTCGACATCCTCACCGGCCTCGAGCAGATCCCGGTGTGCGTCGCCTACGACGTCGAGGGCACGCGGTTCGACGAGGTGCCGGTCAACCAGACCGACTTCCACCACGCCACCCCGATCCTCGAGAACTTCTCCGGGTGGAGCGAGGACATCTCGGGTGCACGCACCTTCGAGGACCTGCCGGCGGCCGCGCAGGACTACGTCCTCGCGCTCGAGAAGCTCAGCGGCACCCGCATCTCGGTCATCGGCGTGGGCCCCGCCCGCGACGCCGTGATCGTGCGCCACGACCTCGTGGACTGACGTGCGCCTGCTCGTGGGCGGCTACTCCGCCGACATGGACGGGCATGCCGAGGGCATCGGCGCACTGCGGGCCGGCGCGGCGGACGAGCCGTCCGCCGGCGGAACCCTCGCCTACGCCGGGACGCTGGCCGCTGCCGCATCGCCGTCGTGGATCACCCGGCATCCGGCCCTCGACGTCGTCTACGCCGCGCTCGAGAAGCGGGGCGAGGTGCAGGCCTTCCGCCGGACCGGCGAGGAGGCGTACGAGCCCCTCGGCGCCCCGGTCCCCGCGGGCGAGGCGGTGTGCCACGTCGCCGTGGCCCCCGACGGTCGTTCGCTCCTCGCGGCGTGCTGGGGCGACGGTCGTGTGGTCCGCATCGCGCTCGCCGCCGACGGCACCCTGTCGCAGCCGTCGGTCGCACCGACCTCTGAGGACCCGCACCCGGCGGCATCCTTCGGCGAACCGCGCCCGTCGCGGGCGCACCAGGCGCGGTTCCTGGACCGCGGCCTGGTCGCGACGACCGACCTGGGCCACGATGCGGTCCGGCTGTGGCGTACGGATGCCGCCGGCCTGACCCCGCATCAGAGCGTCGCGCTGCCGGCGGGGAGCGGCCCGCGCCACATGGTGTGGCACCCGAGCGGTCACCTCTACGTCGTCACCGAGCTCTCGGGCGAGGTGTTCGCGCTCGCTCCCGAGCGGACCGGCCGCTGGCGGATCGTCGCCGGTCTTCCGCTCGGAGCGATGCCCGGCGACACCGGCGCCGAGCTCGCGGTGTCGCGGGACGGCGAGACGCTGTACGCAGGACTGCGCGGCAGCAACACGCTCGCGGCGGTGCGCGTGCGCGGCGACGGGTCGCAGCTGCATCCCGTCGCTCTCGTCGAGGCCGGTGTCGACTGGCCGCGCCACCACCTCGTCATCCGGGACACGCTGCTGGTGGCGGGGCAGCGCTCGGACGACGTCGTGTCGATGACCCTGGACCCCCGCACCGGCGTGCCCGGCCGGGTGCGCTCGCGCACGTCGGCGCCCTCGCCCACCTGCCTCGTGCCGCTCGCCTGAGGCCGCGCATGACGAACCCGGCGCCTCGCGGATTCCTGTCGCGGTGGATCCTCGTCGTGGCGGCGGCCGAGACCCTCGGCTTCGCCGTGCCGGCGACGATCGGGGTGCTCGGGCAGGACCGCCCGTGGCTCGTCCCGGCGCTGCTGGCCGCCGGCGCGCTCGAGGGGGCGGTGCTGGGCGCCGCACAGGCATCGGTCCTCCATCCCGTGCTGCCGGCGCTGTCGCGCGCGCGGTGGATCGTGCTCACCGCGGTGGCCGCTGTCGTCGCCTACGCCCTCGGGATGCTGCCCTCGTCCACTTCGGAGTGGTGGACGACGTGGCCGCCCGCGCTGCAGGTTCTCGCCCTCGGCCCGGTGGGGATCGCCTTGCTGCTCTCGATCGGCGCCGCGCAGTGGCTGGAGCTGCGCCGCCGGATCCGCCGCGCGGGGTGGTGGATCGCCGGCACCGCGCTCAGCTGGCTGGCAGGGCTCGGCGTCTTCTTCGCGGTGGCCACGCCGCTGTGGCACGAGGGCCAGGTGGTCGGCTGGACGATCGCGATCGGACTCGTCGCCGGCCTGCTGATGGCCGCGGCCATGGCCGCGGTGACGGGCGTCACCATGCTGCGGCTGCTCCGGCGCGAGCACCCGGAGCCCGCTCAGACCTTGGCGTCCTGACGGGGGATCACGACCTGCCGGATGATCAGCAGGATCGAGGCGGTCACGGGGATGGCGACGAGGGCGCCCAGCAGGCCCAGCAGCGTGCCGCCGACCAGGGCGCCGATGACCACGAGCGACCCGGGGACCGACACCGCGCGGTTCATCACGCGAGGAGTGAACACGTATGCCTCGATCTGCATGTAGCCGAGGTAGGCCACGGCGAAGATCAGCGCAGACAGCGGATCGACGAACAGCGCGAACGTCGAGCCGATGATCCAGAACAGCACCGGGCCGACCAGCGGGATGATCGTGATGAGGAACGCCGTGACCGCCATCAGCGCGGGGAAGGGCAGGCCGAGGATCAGCTGCAGCACGAGGGTGAACAGGGCGTTGAAGAAGGCCAGCAGCACCATCCCCATCAGGTAGCCGCCGATGGAGTCGGTGATCTGCTCCGTCATGTCCGCGAGCATGGCCCGGCTGCGCGCGGGGGACAGACGGTAGAGCGACTGCTTCATCGACGGCAGCGTCGCGATGAAGTACAGCGTCAGCACGATGACGATGACCACGCTCGAGATGCCGGTGGCGATGCCGACGCCCACCTGCAGGACGCCGCCGCCGATCGCGGCGATGTTCGCCGGATCCGTCAGGAACGCCTGGACGTCGTCGAGGATCGTGCCCACACTGTCGCCGAACGTGCTCTCGAGCCCCAGGAAGAGGTCCGTGCGCATGAACGACGAGATGGTCTGCGGCAGGTCGTCGATGAAGCCCGCAACCTGGCGGACGACCGTCGGGACCACGAGCAGGACCGCGCCGACGAGCACGACGGCGAACCCGGCGAAGACGGTCACGATCGCCCACGTGCGCGCCATGCCGCGACGCTCGAGCAGGCGCACGACCGGGTCCAGGCCGAGGGCGGCGAACAGGGCGAAGAAGATGTAGATGAGGACCGTCGACAGGCTGCTGAGCGCGAAGCCGAGCACCAGCGCGGCGAGGGCGCCGAGCGTGACGGTGAACCCGACGCCGAACGGCTGGGACAGTCCGGTCCAGACGAACCTCGCGCCGTGCCGTGCGGCGGGTGTCGGTGCGGCGGCAACAGGTGGCGGGGGCGAGCCGTCGGTCATGGAGCACACTCTAGGGCCGCGCGCGTGGGGTGCGGGGGCCCCGGCGCGGTATCGTCGTCGGCGTGGAGGACGCCATGACCGAGACCGCATCGCAGCCCGAGTCGTCGGCGGACGCCGACGAGACCCTCGCGACGCTGCGCCGGCTGCGCAGCAGCATCGACAACGTCGACGCCGCGCTGGTGTACCTGCTGGCCGAGCGATTCAAGTGCACGAAGCAGGTCGGCAGGCTGAAGGCCGAGCACGGCCTCGCGCCGTCCGATCCCGTCCGCGAGGAGCAGCAGATCGCGCGACTGCGGCGCCTGGCCGAGGACGCGGATCTGGATCCCGCGTTCGCCGAGAAGTGGTTCAACTTCGTCGTCGCCGAGGTCATCCGCCACCACACGGCCGCCGCCGACGAGCGCTGAGCCGCCCCGCCGCGGGCGCGAATCGATTTGCTCCCCGGCGAGATTTCTCGCTACGGTCGTCTGCGGGCGAAAGCGCCCGAACGACCAGTCCGCGGTTGCGGCGGGTGCGTGGTCCCCGAGGGATCCCCGCGCCGCGAGCGTATGGTCGGTGGTCTGGACAGCGCACCCGATGCGCGCTGTCGGCTGTGCCGCCGCGCGACCCGCGCGGGTCCGGCGCCGATGACCGCCACCCGGGCGTAACCGATGCTGAGCGCGGTTGCCGCGCTGCCGAGGTGAGCACACATGACCGTCGTCCCTGCGCTTCAAGCGCGCAATCTGTACAAGGTCTTCGGGCGCAGCCCGAAGGACGCCGTGCGCCGGCTGAAGGCCGGCGGCACCCGCACCGAGGTCGCCGACGCCGGCACCGCAGCCGTCATCGATGCGAGCTTCACCGTGGAGCGGGGCGAGATCTTCGTCATCATGGGGCTGTCGGGATCGGGCAAGTCCACGCTCATCCGCATGCTCAACGGTCTGCACGACACCACGTCGGGTGACATCACCGTGCAGGGCGAGCCGATCACAGGCATCTCGCCCTCGCGGCTGCGCCAGACCCGGCGCGAGCGGGTGTCGATGGTGTTCCAGCACTTCGCGCTGCTGCCGCACCGCACCGTCGCCGCCAACGTCGCCTACCCGCTGGAGCTCCGCGGCGTCGGCAAGGCCGAGCGCCTGGCGAAGGCCGAAGAGATCCTCGCGCTCGTGGGGCTCGAGGGCTGGGGCGATAAGCTGCCGGCCGCGCTCTCGGGCGGCATGCAGCAGCGGGTCGGGATCGCGCGCGCCCTCGCCGCCGACACCGACATCCTGCTGATGGACGAGGCGTTCAGCGCTCTCGACCCCCTCATCCGCCGTGAGATGCAGGAGCAGCTGCTCGAGCTGCAGCAGAAGCTGCAGAAGACCATCGTCTTCATCACCCACGACCTCAACGAGGCCATGTTCCTCGGCGACCGGATCGCCGTCATGCGCGACGGCCGCATCGTCCAGATCGGCACCCCCGAGGACATCCTGACCGACCCCGCCAACGACTACGTCGAGCAGTTCGTGCAGGACGTCGATCGCGCGCGCGTGCTCACCGCGGCCAACGTCATGGAGCGCCCGCGCCCGGTCGTCGCCGACTCGGCCGGTCCTCGCGTGGCCCTCAAGCAGATGCGCGACTCCTTCATGTCGGCGACGTACGTCGTCGGACGCGACCGCCGGCTGCTCGGAGTCGTCACCGACCGCGACGCCGTCAAGCTCGTGCGTGCGGGCGGCACGTCCCTCACCTCGATCCTCAAGCCCGCGCCGCAGGCCGTCGGCCAGGACGAGGTCCTCATGAACCTGTTCGTCCCGGCCGTGGAGTCGCCGCTGCCGCTGGCGGTCACCGACGCCGACGGTCGCCTTGTGGGCGTCATCCCGCGCATCACGCTGCTGGCCGCGCTCGGCCCCGGCCCCGGCGCCACCGAAGAGATCATGATCCCGCTCCAGCCGATGCCGCAGGCGGCGATCGACGAAGTGCTGAGCGAGGGGGCGGATGCGGTCGGCTCCGCTCCGCGCGAGGATGAGGGGGTGCCCGCGTGAACGGCATCCGCATCCCCGTCGGCGAGTGGGTCGCCGACGCGGTCGACTGGGTCCGCGACAACCTCGATGGCCTGCTGGACCTGATCGCCTTCGTGGTCCGCTTCCTGGTCGAGGGGCTCACGGGCGTCCTGATGGGGTCGCCGATCGCCGTCGTCGTGCTCGTCGCCGCTCTCATCGGCTGGTTCGTGCGTTCGTGGCAGCTCGCGATCGGCACCGCGGTGTCCTTCCTGCTCATCGTCGCGATGAACCAGTGGGTCACGGCGCTGCAGACGCTCTCTCTCGTCCTCGTGGCCGCGGCGCTGGCGGTGGCGATCTCGATCCCGCTCGGCATCTGGTCGGCCCGCAACGCCACCGTCCGCGCGGTCCTCAAGCCCGTGCTCGACTTCATGCAGACGATGCCGGCCTTCGTCTACCTCATCCCGGCGATCTTCTTCTTCAGCATCGGCGTGGTCCCCGGCGTCGTCTCGACGGTCATCTTCGCGCTGCCCCCTGGCGTGCGCCTCACCGAGCTCGGCATCCGCGGTGTGGACTCCGAGACGGTCGAGGCCGGCCACGCCTTCGGCGCGAAGCCGGGTCAGATCCTGCGGGGCATCCAGCTGCCGCTGGCGATGCCCACGATCATGGCCGGCGTGAACCAGGTCATCATGCTGGCCCTGTCGATGGCGGTCGTCGCCGGCATCGTCGGCGCCGACGGCCTGGGCAAGGAGGTCGTCGCGGCGATCTCGACCGTGAACCTCGCGAAGGGCTTCGAGGCCGGCCTCAGCGTCGTCATCCTCGCGGTCTTCCTCGACCGCGTGACGGCGGCACTGGGCGATCCTGCGCAGCACCCCTCGTCGCTGCGGCAGCTGATCGCGCGTCGCCGCGCCGCCGCGCGGCGGGCGTCGCTCACCACCGCCGCGTGACACCGGCATCCCACCCATACGGAACGCACCGATAGATACGGAAGGCAGCACATGAACACCCGACACCTGCTCACCACCCTCGCCCTCGGCGCCACCGCGTCGCTCGTCCTGGCCGGCTGCGCCTCGGGCAACGACCTCGCCTCGGGCGGCTCCGCCCCGGACGCCGAGGCCGCCTCGGGCGACAAGGGCCCCATCACCCTCGGCTTCCTGCCGTCGTGGACCGATGGCCTCAGCACCGCGTACCTCATCGAGAACCAGCTCGAGAAGCTCGGCTACACCGTCGAGATGCAGACGCTCACCGAGGCCGGCCCGCTGTACACCGGTCTCGCGCAGGGCGACGTCGACATGTACCCGTCGGCGTGGCCCGAGCTCACCCACGCGTCCTACATGGACCAGTACGGCGACGACATCGAGGACCTCGGGACGTACTACGACAACGCGCGGCTGACCATCGCCGTGCCCGACTACGTCGACATCGAGTCCATCGAGGATCTCAAGGGCAACGCCGACCGCTTCGGCGGCAAGATCGTCGGCATCGAGCCGGGCGCCGGCCTCACCGGCGTCACGCAGGACTCGATGATCCCCGCCTATGACCTGGGCGGCGAGTACGAGCTGGTCACATCGTCGACCGCGGCGATGCTCACCGAGCTCGACAAGGCGATCGCCGCCGAGGACGACATCGTGGTGACCTCGTGGCGGCCGTTCTGGGCGAACGACGCCTACGGCCTGCGCGACCTCGAGGACCCCAAGGGCGCCATGGGCGAGCCCGAGGGTCTGCACTTCCTCGGCACGGGCGACTTCTCGGAGCGCTACCCGGATGCCGCCGAGCTCGTCGCCGGCATCCAGCTCGACGACGAGGAGTACGCCTCGCTCGAGGACATGGTCGTCAACGAGTACGGCGAGGGCCGCGAGGCCGAGGCCGTCGAGGCGTGGCTTGAGGCCAACCCCGACGCGTTCGAGACCATCATCGCGGACTGAGTCACCCGCCCGGACGCGACGTGCGCGCCGGCACCGGCCAGACCCCTCGGGGAGGCGGTGCCGGCGCCGTCGTCTGCGCGGGTGGCGGTGACTGGGGCGGTGGCGGTGACTGGGGCGGCCGTGACTGGGCCGGCGGTGACGCCGTCGGCGGCGCGGCGCTGCGCGCGGCATCCCACGCGTGACGCTCGGCGACGGTGAACGCGGCCTCGAGCCGGCCGACGGCGTCGCGGTACGAGAGGAATTGCTGCGGCGAGATCCGCGCGCGCGGGGAATCCGGCCGGTGCTGCCGGGCGACCTGCTGCGCCGAGAGGAACGCGATCGTCGACGGATGCCGGGCGTCGCTCATCTGCGGGAAGGCGATGAGCTTCGCCACATCCGTCTCGTACTCCAGCCACCTCGCCGTGACGGCGTCGTGGCGGGCGAACAGGCGCGCGAGCGGCAGCTGGGCGGCATCGACGACCGCGCGCATGCGGGTGCGCGCGGCCCGCACGCCGGTGCGCTTGGCCCGCAGCGTCAGCGCCGCCGCCCGCTGGGCCAGTCGCGCGGTCTGCAGCTCGCGGCGGGCGTCGTCGATGGACGGGATGCCGGGGGCACCGCTGCCGCGGAGGGCCTGCGCCGTCTGCAGCCGCGCCCGCGCGGTGCGCTCCTCGGCGCGGGCCGTGAGCAGCTCGGAGTGGGCGGCGACGACCTCGTGCCGCGCCGCGTCGAGCTCGAGCCGGCGGGCTCGGCGGCCGCGCGCCGTGACGGCGCCGTAGCCCGCCGCGGTCAGGCCCGCACCGGCGGGCAGGACCCATCCCCAGGCGGCGAGCAGCTCGAACCAGAGGTCCACCCGGCCATGCTAACCCGGTGCGCGGACCGCCCGGCAGGTCAGCCGAACAGCAGCGCCACCACCGTCGCGCCCCCGCCGACGAGGATGAGCGAGACGATGACCACCCACGCGACGATCTTCATCCGCCGCTGGCGGGCGTCGCTGTACACGGCGTAGTCGTCGTCGTCGCTCATGGGCTCCAGTGTAGGCGGGGCGTCGCGCGGCGGATCAGACGGCGGGGGCGGCGGCGGGTTCGGTGATCGTCGGTCCGAACACGGCCGGCAGCGTCGCCGTCGAGCGCTCGCGCAGTTCGGCGACGGGGACGGTGAACAGTCCCTGCACCTCGAGCACGGACGGCTCGCCCTCGGCGGCGTCGGTCACGCCGATCCGCAGCACCGGGTAGCCCCGGCCCTCGCACAGGCCGCGGAACTTCACGTCGTCCTCGCGCGGCACGCTGACGATGACGCGGCCCGTCGACTCCGAGAACAGCGCGGTCGCGGCATCCACCCCGTCGCGCTCCATGAGCTCGTCGAGCCACACGCGCGCGCCGACGCCGAAGCGCATGACGGCCTCGGCGAGAGACTGCGCGAGCCCTCCCGCCGACAGGTCGTGCGCGCTCGAGACGAGCGCCTGCTGGCCGGCGGCGTGCAGCAGCTCGGCCAGGCGCTTCTCACCGGCGAGGTCGACCGCCGGCGGACGGCCGCCCAGGTGGCCGTGGATGGTGCCGGCCCACTGGGAGCCGTCGAGTTCTTCGGCGGTCGTGCCGAGCAGGTAGATGTTCTCGCCGGCGTCCTGCCACCCCGACGGGATGCGGCGGGCGACGTCGTCGATGATGCCCAGGATGCCGACGACCGGCGTCGGGAAGATCGGCTGGTCCCCGGTCTGGTTGTAGAACGAGACGTTGCCGCCGGTGACCGGCACGCCGATCTCGAGGCAGCCGTCGGACAGGCCCTCGACGGCCTGCGAGAACTGCCACATGACCTCGGGGTTCTCGGGGCTGCCGAAGTTGAGGCAGTCGGTGACGGCGGTGGGGACGGCGCCGGTCACGGCGACGTTGCGGTAGGCCTCGGCCAGGGCCAGCTGCGCGCCGGCGTACGGGTCGAGCTGGCAGTAGCGGCCGTTGCAGTCGGTGGCGATCGCGAAGCCCAGGCCCGACTCCTCGTCGACGCGGATCATGCCCGCATCGTCGGGGAACGACAGGGCGGTGTTGCCCATCACGTAGAAGTCGTACTGGTTGGTGATCCACGACGTGTCGGCGAGGTTGGGGCTGGCCACGAGCGTCAGGAACTGCTCGCGCAGCGCCTCGCCGCCCTCGGGGCGGGGGAGCGAGGCGGCGGTGTTCTCGCGCAGCGCGTCGATCCACGTGGGGTAGGCGACGGGCCGCTCGTAGACCGGGCCGTCGACGGCGACCGTGGCCGGGTCGACGTTGACGATCTCTTCGCCGTGCCAGAAGATCTGCAGGCGGCCGTCGCCGGTGACCTCGCCGAGGACGCTCGTCTCGACGTCCCACTTGGCGGTGACGGCGAGGAACGCGTCGAGCTTCTCGGGCGCGACGATCGCCATCATGCGCTCCTGGCTCTCGCTCATCAGGATCTCTTCGGGCGTGAGCGACGGGTCGCGCAGCAGCACGTTCTCGAGGTCGACGCGCATGCCCGACCCGCCGTTGGCGGCCAGCTCGCTCGTCGCGCACGAGATGCCGGCGGCACCGAGGTCCTGGATCGCCTCGACGAGCTCGCCGCGGTAGAGCTCCAGGCAGCACTCGATGAGCACCTTCTCGGCGAACGGGTCGCCCACCTGCACGGCGGGGCGCTTGGTCGGGCCGCCGTCGGCGAAGGTGTCCGAGGCCAGGATCGACGCGCCGCCGATTCCGTCGCCGCCGGTGCGGGCGCCGAAGAGCACGACCTTGTTGCCCGCGCCCGAGGCGTTGGCGAGCTTGAGGTCCTCGTGGCGCAGGACGCCGACCGCGAGGGCGTTGACCAGCGGATTGCCCTGGTAGACCGCGTCGAACACGGTCTCGCCGCCGATATTGGGCAGGCCCAGGCAGTTGCCGTAGAACGAGATGCCGCTCACCACGCCGTGGACCACGCGCGCGGTGTCGGGGTTGTCGATGGCGCCGAAGCGCAGCTGGTCCATGACGGCGACCGGGCGGGCGCCCATCGAGATGATGTCGCGGACGATGCCGCCGACGCCGGTCGCGGCGCCCTGGAAGGGCTCGATGTAGCTGGGGTGGTTGTGCGACTCGACCTTGAAGGTCACCGCCCAGCCCTCGCCGATGTCGACGACGCCGGCGTTCTGGCCCATGCCGACCATGAGCCGTTCCTTCATCTCGGCCGAGACCTTCTGCCCGAACTGGCGCAGGTAGATCTTCGAGGACTTGTAGGAGCAGTGCTCGCTCCACATCACCGAGTACATCGCCAGCTCGCCGCTGGTGGGGCGGCGGCCGAGGATCGTGCGGATCTCGTCGTACTCCTCGGGCTTGAGCCCGAGAGCGCCGTACGGCTGCTCCTTGTCGGGGGTGGCTGCGGCGTTCTCGACGGTGTCGGCGGCGGGGCGCGCGGACTGGTCGGGGGAAGTGGTCATGCGGCTGAGCTCCAGAAAATCGCGGGCGCCGGACGCCCTCAGTCTAGTTGCGCGACGGATCGGCGTTACGGGCGGGTCTTTCCGTCACGGCTGGCGGCCGATCACATCGACGGCGAAGGTGCCGGATGCCGCGGCGAGGCGACGGTCGTTCGTCCACAGCGCTGTGCATTCCGCGAGTTCGGCGGCGGCCAGGTGCAGGGCGTCCACCGTCCGCAGCCCCGGGTTCGCCGCGCGCAGCTCGGCCGCGCGCAGATAGGCATCGAGATCGATGTCGACGCGGGTGCAGGCCTCGAACCACGTCGCGTACCTGTCGAGCAGCGCCTTGTCCTCGCGTCGAAGCGGGGCCACGAGGGTCTCGTGGACCACGAGTGCACTGATCGCGAGCCTCTCGCCGGCCGCCGCGAGTGCTCGCCGCGCACGCCGGCCGAGAACGCCGTCGTCCTCGGTGGCATAGATGACGATGCAGGAGTCGAGGTAGATCACCCCCCGGCCTCGCGGAGCTCGCGGATGCCGGCCTCGATCTCGTCGGTCGTCCGACGGTTCCCCGTGGGCAGCGGATGAGCCGCCAGCCAGTCGACGATGTCCTTGCCCGACGACACGCGGCGGTCGCGATCGATCGGGACGATCCGCGCCACCGGTCTGCCGCGCCGCATGATCACCGCTTCTTCGGCACCCGATTCGACGGCGGCGATGATGCGCGACAGATTGTTGCGCGCCTCGAGGATGTTGTACTCGGCCACAAGCGCATTCTAGCCAGGTTCGTGGCTAGGATGCCTGCACTTCTTCCCGACAGAGGTCCTCTTGACGGATGCCGGTCGCCGGCGTAACGTGCAACCAAATGGTTGTACAAACGAGGCTCAGCGATGAACAGATCGACCGCGTGTTCCACGCGCTCGCCGCATTTACGCGGCGGGACATCCTGCGGCGAACGATCGAGGGCGAGCACTCCGTATCGGCGCTCGCTCGCGACTACGACATGTCGTTCGCCGCGGTGCAGAAGCACGTGGCGGTGCTCGAAGCCGCCGGCCTCATCATCAAGCGCGCCGAGGGACGCGAGCGGCTCGTCCGCGCCGACCCCGCGATGATCGCGCGCGCCCGGGCGCTGCTCGCCCGCTTCGAAGACCTGTGGCGAGCCCGCATCGACCGCCTCGACGCCCTGCTGTCCGAGGACGCCTCCCCCGGCCCCACGCCGACACCGACCCCTGAGCAAGGAGAGTGACATGCCTGTCACCGACGTCACCACCGACCCCGAGAACCTCACCATGACGCTGACCGCCGAGGTCGCGGCATCCGTCGATCGCCTGTGGGAGGCCTTCACCGACCCGCGTCAGCTCGAGCGGTTCTGGGGACCCCCCGGGTACCCCGCGACCTTCACCGAGTTCGACCTGACCGTCGGCGGACGCGCGCGGTACCGGATGACGAGCCCGAAGGGCGAGGAGTTCCACGGCGTGTGGGAGTTCCTCGAGATCGACGGGCCGCGCTCGTTCACCGCGCTCGACTCGTTCGCGAACGCCGCCGGTGAGGTCGTCGCCGACCTGCCCACCTCGCGCATGGTGTTCGTCTTCGAGCCCACCGAGACCGGTGCGCGGCTGCGCAACACCACCTACTTCGACTCCGCCGAGGCGCTCGAGCAGGTCGTGGCGATGGGCGCCGTCGAGGGCTCGACGCTCGCGATGAACCAGCTCGACAAGGTGCTCGCCGGGCTGCGCGCATACGCCGCCGGCAAGGGCACGCAGACCGAGCTGCTCGACGACACCCACGTGCGCATCACGCGGCTCATCGAGGGAACGCGCGACCTCGTGTGGCGCGCGCACCACGAGCCCGAGCTGCTGCAGCAGTGGCTGCTCGGACCCGACGGCTGGCGGATGTCGGCGTGCGAGGTCGCCCCCGTCGTCGGCGGCCGCTACCGCTACGCGTGGGAGCCGGTCGGCGACACCGAGGGCGAGGCGTTCGGGTTCGACGGCGAGACGCTGCTCATCGACGCGCCCCGGCGCTCCGTGACCACCGAGCACATGACCGGCACCGACTTCCCCTCGACGCTCAATGACCTGACGCTCGAAGAAGAGGACGGCGCGACCCTCATCACCCTGGTCATCGAATACCCCGACAAGGCCACGCGCGACATGGTGCTCGCCACCGGCATGACCGAGGGCATGGAGGCCAGCTACGCCCGCCTGGAGCGCACGCTCGTCGCGGCCTGAGGGCGCGGCATCGGTCGGTGTGGCTCTGCATGACGACGGATGCCGCCTACACGCGCCTACGATGGGCGCGTGGACTTCTCCTTCGCCTTCACGCCCGACCTGATCGCGGTCTTCCTCACGCTCTTCGTCCTCGAGGTGGTCCTCGGCGTCGACAACGTCATCTTCATCTCGATCCTCGCCTCGAAGCTGCCGAAGGAGCAGCAGGCGAAGGCCCGCAACCTCGGCCTCACGCTCGCGATGCTCATGCGCGTGCTGCTGGTGCTGTTCGCCGGCTGGATCATCACGCTGAAAGAGGACGTGGTCGAGCTGTTCGGCCTGGGCTTCTCGTGGAAGGACTTCATCCTCATCGCGGGTGGCCTCTTCCTGATCTACAAGGCGACCACCGAGATCCACCACAAGCTCGAGGGCGCCGAAGAGGAGCACGGCACCGGCGGCGGCAAGGCCATCACGTTCGGGTCGGTGATCGCGCAGATCCTCGTGCTCGACCTGGTGTTCTCGCTGGACTCGGTCATCACCGCCGTCGGCATGACCGACAACCTGGTCGTCATCATCACGGTCGTCGTGCTGTCGTTCGGCATCATGCTCTTCGCGGCGCGCTTCATCTTCGCGTTCGTCAACAACCACCCGACGGTGAAGATGCTGGCGCTGGCGTTCCTGCTGCTGATCGGGGCGTTCCTGGTGGCCGAGGGCTTCGGCTTCCACATCGAGAAGGCCTTCATCTACGGCCCCATGGCGTTCGCCATCTTCGTCGAGTCGCTCAACCTGCTGTACTCCTCGCGCAAGGCCAAGCGCGAGCACAAGCGCCGCCAGGCCGTGCGCCTGCGCCCGCAGTATCCCGACGTCGACGAGTCGGTCGCCGTGGCCGCGGCCCTCTCGCGCGACCCCTCCGCCGGCTCGGTGGGGCTGTCGCGCCGGCCGGTCTCGGGGTCCGCTCCCGGCTCGGACGAGCGCGCCGGCCTCGGCTGAGGCCCGTCCTCCGCTCGCCGTCGGCGACGGGAGGGGATGTCGCCCAGGGGAGTACGGATCCAGCGGATTCGGTCCGCCCGTCGCCGACACTCCTCCGCTGCCCGACGCCGGGCCGAGGAGATCCCGAAGACGACCCCCGGATGCCGCTGCGCGACGTCGGGCGGAGGAGACCTCCAGCAGACCCCGAAAAGACCCCGGATGCCGGTGCTAGCCCACGATCGGACGCTCGTTGGGCAGCGTGAACAGCGTCTGGCGCTGGCGCACCGCGAGGGCGGCGGCGAGACCGATGGGGCCGATGCGTCCGGCGAGCATGAGGACCGAGAGCACGTACTTGCCGAAGGGGTCGAGTTCGGCCGACAGGCCCACGGACAGCCCGCACGTGGCGAAGGCCGAGATCACCTCGAACAGGATGCGGTCCAGCGGGGCGTCGCTGACGAGGGTGATGAGGGTGGTGGCGCCGAGGACCAGGGTCGCGCCGAGGAAGGTGACGCTGATGGCCACGCGCAGCAGGCCGTTGGGGATCGTGCGCGAGGCGGCGGTGATGTCGCGCGTGCCGCGCGCCTCGGCGACGATCGCGAGGAACAGCACCGCGAGCGTGGTCACCTTGATGCCGCCGGCCGTCGAGGCCGAGCCGCCGCCGACGAACATCAGGGCGTCGCTGGCGAGCAGGGTCGTCGAGGTCGAGGCGGCGGTGTCGGTGATGTTGAACCCGCCCGAGCGCATCATGGTCGAGGCGAACAGGCCGTGGAAGATCTTCTCGGCGGGGGTCATGTCGCCGATCGTGGCGGGGTTCGACCATTCGAAGAGGGTCCACGCGAACGCGCCGACGATCAGCAGCAGTGTCGTGGTCAGCAGGGTGAGCTTGGTGTGCAGGGTCCACCGCGAGGCGTGCCATCGCGCGTTGATCAGGGTCAGGAAGACCGGGAACCCGAAGCTGCCGACGAACACGCCGACCATGATCGGGACGAGGATCCACAGGTTCCCGTCGAAGAGGGTGAGCCCGCCGACGTGGCTGACGAAACCGGCGTTGTTGAAGGACGACACGGCGTAGAACAGGCCGTGCCACAGGCCCGGACCCCACCCCTCGAGCACGATGAACGACGGCGCGAGCAGCACCATGAGCACGCCCTGGATCGTGAGGGTCGTGAGCACGACGACCCGCAGCAGGCTGCGCACCTCGCCGAGTTCGGGCGCGCCGATGTTCTGCTGGGCGAAGACCCTGCCGCCCAGTCCCAGCTGACGGGTGACGGCGCGGGCCAGCAGCAGCGCGAGGGTGACGATGCCGAGTCCGCCGACCTCGATGGCGACGAGGATGACGACCATCCCGAACGGCGACCACGACTGCGCAGTGTCGAGGGTGGTGAGCCCGGTCACCGTGATCGCCGACACCGCGGTGAACACCGCGTCCTCCCACGCCGCCGCGCGGCCGTCGGCCGACGCGATCGGCAGCCTCAGCAGCACCGAGAAGAACAGGGCCGCCAGGACGAAGACGGCCACGGACGCGCGCGCGGGCGAGCGCCGGATCAGGTCGCCGACCGCACGGCCGACGCGCCGGGGCCACGACAGCGCGACGAGCGCGTCAGTCTCGCGCATGCGCCGGAACCTCACGTGACGTCCACTCGACCCGCCTCACCGACCTGGCGCCCAAGATACCCGTGCCGGCACCGAATCCCGCGACGTCAGGCGCGCGCCAGGGCGTCCTCGAGCGCGACCCACGCCAGCATCGCGCACTTCACGCGGGCCGAGAACTTCGACACCCCCGAAAGCGCGGCCGCGTCGGCGTAGGTCTCTTCGTCGAGCGGGATCTTGCCGCGCGAGCGCAGCGCCTCGCGGAAGCCGTCGATCAGCGCGCCCACCTCGGCGCGGGTGAGTCCCTCGTCGCCGCCGTCCTCTTCGAGCAGCGACACGAGCATCGACGCCGAGGCCTGCGAGATCGAGCAGCCGGCGCCCTCCCACGTGACGTCGCGCACGCGGTCGCCGTCCACGCGCACCCGCAGGGTGATCTCGTCGCCGCAGATCGGGTTCTTCTGGTGCGAGGTGGCGGTCGCCCCCTCTTCGGGGGCGAGCCCCTTGCCCTTCGGGCGCTTGGAGTGGTCGAGGATCAGCTCCTGGTACAGCGATTCGAGGCTCACGAGGCAACTCCGAAGAACGAGCGGATGCCGGCGGCCGCGTCCAGGAACGCATCGACGTCATCGGGGGTGTTGTAGAGGGCGGCGCTCGCGCGCACCGACGCGGTCATGCCGAAGCGCCGGTGCAGCGGCTGTGCGCAGTGGTGTCCGACGCGGACGGCGATGCCGCGGGAGTCCAGGAACTGGCCGGCGTCGTGGGCGTGGACGCCCTCGACCTCGAACGCGGACAGCGCGACGCGCTCGGCGTCCTCGGCGTCGCCCAGCAGGCGGATCCCGGGGATCCGGCGGAGCCCCTCGCGCATGCGGGCCTCGAGGCGCGTCTCGTGCGCGTGCACCGCCGGCATCCCGACCCGCTCCAGGTAGCGGACCGCCTCGGCGAGAGCGACGGCCTGCGACACCGGCTGCGTGCCGGCCTCGAACTTCTGCGGGGGCGGCAGGTAGTCGGCCTCGTCGAGGGTGACGGTGGTGATCATCGACCCGCCGGTGAGGAAGGGCGGCAGCGCCTCGAGCACCTCGGACCGGCCGTACAGGCCGCCGATCGCGTACGGGCCGAGCATCTTGTGCCCCGAGAACACCGCGACGTCGACGCCGAGGGCGGCGAGGTCGAGGGGCAGGTGCGGCGCGGACTGGCACGCGTCCATGACGCTCAGCGCACCGGCATCCTTCGCCATCGTCACGAGGGTCGCGACGGGGTTGACGATGCCGAGGACGTTCGACACTTGCGGGAAGGCGACGACGCGCGTGCGCTCGCCGATGAGGTCGCGGGCCGTGTCCAAGTCGAGCGTGCCGTCGTCGTGGACGGGGATGTGGCGCAGCACGGCGCCGGTGCGGGCGGCGAGCTCCTGCCACGGGATGAGGTTGGCGTGGTGCTCGGACTCGGTGATGACGATCTCGTCGCCGGCGCGCAGCGCGTACGGCGAGCTGGCGGGCGCGCCCCGGCCGTGCGAGGCGTTGCCGAGGGCGTAGGCGACGAGGTTGATGCCCGCCGTCGCGCCGCTCGTCCACACCAGCTGCTCGGGCTGCGCGCCGACGAAGGCCGCGACCGTCTCTCGCGCGTCCTCGAAGGCGTCGGTCGCCTCGGCGGCCAGCGTGTGCGCGCCGCGGTGGACGGCCGCGTTGGTGCGGGTGAGGAAGGCGACCTCGGCGTCGATGACGGCCTGCGGCTTCTGGCTGGTGGCGGCGGAGTCGAGGTAGACGAGCGGATGCCCGTTGACGCTCTGGCCGAGCAGGGGGAAGTCCGCGCGCAGCGCGGCCGCATCGAGCTCGGGCGCGTCGATGTTCGCGGGGGCGGGGGAGACGGGGGTCACCCCTCAAGGCTACGCCGGGTCTCGCCCACCGGCGGCGGGGTGACGGTCAGCCCAGGAACTCTCGCGCGGCCACGACGATGTTCTGCACGCCGTTGTCGAGGGTCGGCTGCAGCACCGGCGCGAAGAAGGGGGAGTGGTTGGTGGGGACGTCGCGCTCGATGGTGCCGCCCCGCTGCGCCTCGGCGTACAGGTGCGGGTCGATGCCGCCCCAGAACCAGTACACCAGCGGGGCGCCGGACTCGCGCGCGAACCACGAGACGTCCTCGCTGCCGGTGAACATGCCCGGGTCGACGACGGCGTCCTCGCCGAAGTGGCGCGAGAAGGCGGCGCGCAGGCGGTCGGTCGCCTCGACGTCGTTGATCGTCGGCGGCAGCGAGTGGTCGACGGTGATGACCGGCTCGGCCTCTGCTCCGGATGCCGCGGCCTCTGCCCGCACGATCCGCTCGACCTTCTGCATCACCCGTCCGCGTGCCTCGTCGTCGGGGTAGCGAAGGCTCAGTTCGAGCACCGCCTCGGCGGGGATGATGTTGTTCTTCAGTCCCGCGTGGATGGAACCGACGGTGACGACGGCCACATCGCGGGGGTCGACCTCGCGCGAGACGATCGTCTGCAGGCGCATCACGGTGGCGGCGGCCATCACGACCGGGTCGATGGTGGAGTGGGGGCGCGAGCCGTGGCCGCCGCGGCCGTGCAGCACCACCCGCAGTCCGTCGGAGGCGGCCATCTGCGTGCCGCTTCGGACGCCGATCGTTCCCGCCGGCAGCGGCGTGACGTGCTGGCCGAGGACGACGTCCGGCTTCGGGTAGCGCTCGAGCACGCCGTCGGCGATCATCGCCTGCGCGCCGGCGCCGTACTCCTCGGCGGGCTGGAAGACCGCGACGATCGTGCCCTTCCACTCGCCGCGGGTGGCATGCAGCTGCTCGAGCGCGCCGATCATCGCGGCGACGTGCATGTCGTGCCCGCACGCGTGCATGACGGGGACGTCGGCGCCGGCGGGGTCGATGCCGCGCGCGGTGCTGGCGTAGGGCAGGCCGGTGCGCTCCTCCACGGGCAGGCCGTCGGTGTCGGCGCGCAGCCACACGACGGGGCCCTCGCCCGAGCGGATGATCGCGGCGACGCCGGTCTTGCCGATGCCCTCTTCGAACTCGATGCCGAGCTCGGTGAGCTTCGCGGCGATCACGCCGGCCGTGCGCGTCTCGCGGAACGACAGCTCGGGGTGGCGGTGCAGATCGATGTACAGGGCGTCGAGGTCGATCGTCATGGACTCGAGCCTACGCCGCCCCGGCGAAGCGGCTCCGCGGGGTCCCGTGTCGCGGGTTCACTCGTGGCGGCGCGCGGTGGAACCCCGCACCACCAGGTCGTACGGCAGCCGGCCGGGGGCGGTCTGCTCGGCACCGGGGGGCTGCTCCAGCAGCTCGAGGATCGCCTCGGCTGCCCGCTCGCCCTGCGCGAGGGGGAACTGGTCGACGGTGGTCAGCCGGAAGAATTCGCCCAGCTCGTGCCCGTCGATGCCGACCACCGAGAGATCCTCGGGCACGCGGTAGCCGAGTTCGCGGGCGGCCAGCAGGGCCCCGATCGCCATCTCGTCGGATGCGGCGAACACCGCCGTCGGGCGCTCGCCGGGCCGGCCCAGCAGCTGCTTGGCGGCGCGGAACCCGCCCTCGATGGTGAAGTCGGCCGGTTCGTACAGCGCCGGGTGCACCGGAATGCCGGCATCCGCCAGCGCCTGCTCGAAGCCCTGACGCCGCTGGGTGGGGACGTGGAAGTCGACGTCGAACTCGGGGCTGGCGCCGATGTGGGCGATGTCGCGGTGGCCGAGGGCGACGAGGTGCTCGGTGGCCAGGCGTGCGACGGCGACGTCGTCGACGGTGAGGGTGGCCAGCCCCGGGTTCGGTCCGCCGATCGCGATCACTGGCAGGTCGAGCTCGCGCAGCCGCTCGATCTCGTCCGCGCCGAGCTCGAGCGAGATCGCGATCACGCCGTCCACGCGCTGGCGGCGCAGGAACGTCTCGAAGATGCGGTGGCGGGCGTCGCGGTCGGCGGTGAGGTTGTACAGCGTGATGTCGTAGCCCTGGCGCATGAGCGCGTTGGCGATGCCGCTGAGCACCGTGCTGAAGAACCAGCGGTCCAGGAACGGCACCAGCACCCCGATGTTGCGGGTGCGGCCCGACGCCAGGCTCGACGCGGACGCCGACACGACGTACCCGAGCGAGCGCGCGGCGGCCTCGACGCGGGCGCGCGTCGTCGCCGAGACGTGCCCGCGCCCGCTCAGCGCGCGCGAGACCGTCGCCGTCGAGACGCCCGCCTTGCGGGCGACTTCATCGATGCTGACCACGTCGTCACCATGTCCTCTCGACCCGGGCCGACGGCCCGGGACCCTGATTCAGCCCTGCGTCATCCAGACCGTCGTGTCGGCGGGCAGCTCGTCCCCGAGGGTGGGGCCACTGGCGACGATGACGCCGCCCTCGGGGAGCGCCACCGGCTCGGTGCCGGTGTTGGCGATGACCGTCACTACGCCGTTGCGGAAGGCGAGCACGCCGGGACCGAAGCCGTCGAGCCACTCGATCGATCCGCTGCCGAGGCCGTGCGCGCGGCGGGTGGCCAGCAGCGCGCGGTACAGCGACAGGGTCGAGGCGGGGTCGTCGACCTGCACCTCGCGCGCCAGGCGCGCCCACTCCGCGGGCTGCGGCAGCCACGAGGCGCCGGTGTCGTTGAAGCCGTAGGCGGGGCCGGACGCGGTCCACGGGAGCGGCACGCGGCAGCCGTCGCGGCCGTAGCGCTCGCCGTTCGTGCGGAACCACGTCGGGTCCTGGCGGGCGTCGCCGGGGATGTCGATGACCTCGGGAAGACCGAGCTCCTCGCCCTGGTACAGGTAGGCCGAGCCCGGCAGCGCGAGCATGACGGCCGTCGCGGCGCGCGCGCGGCGCAGGCCCACGTCGGCGATCGGCTTGCCGGGGGAGTCCGGGCCGATGCCGTGACCCTGCGGATTCTCGGCGGTCAGCGCCAGGCGCGAGGCGTGGCGGACGACGTCGTGGTTGGACAGCACCCACGTGCTCGGCGCACCCACCGCGCCGAAGGCGGCCAGCGACTCGTCGACGACGGCGCGCAGGGCCTCGGCATCCCACGCGGTCTCGAGGTAGGGGAAGTTGAAGGCCTGGTGCATCTCGTCGGGCCGCACCCAGCGCGCGGTCTCTTCCGGCGTCGGACGCCACGCCTCGGCGCACAGCGCGCGGTCGCCGGCGTACTCGGCGAGCAGCTTGTGCCAGTCGCGGTACACCTCGTGCACGCCGTCCTGGCCCCAGTAGGGCACACCCTCTTCTTCGCCGCCCATCGACCCGGCCTCGGGGTCGGGGGTGTAGTCGGGCAGGCCCTCGGCCTTGATCAGGCCGTGGGCGACGTCGACGCGGAAGCCGTCGACACCGCGGTCCAGCCAGAAGCGCAGGACGCGGCGCATCTCTTCGCGCACCTCTTCGTTGGACCAGTCGAAGTCGGGCTGCGTCGAGTCGAACAGGTGCAGGTACCACTGGCCGGGGGTGCCGTCGGCCTCGACGATGCGGGTCCAGGCCGGGCCGCCGAAGATCGACTCCCAGTTGTTGGGGGGCAGCTCGCCCGCCGTGCCCTTGCCGTCGCGGAACATGTAGCGCGCGCGCTCGGGGCTGCCGGGCTCGGCAGCCAGCGCCTGCTGGAACCACACGTGCTGGTCCGACGAGTGGTTGGGGACGAGGTCGACGATGATCCGGATGCCGCGGCCGTGGGCGCCCTCGAGCATGTCGTCGAAGTCGGCCAGGGTGCCGAACAGCGGGTCGACGTCGCAGTAGTCCGAGACGTCGTAGCCGGCGTCCTTCTGGGGCGAGCGCATGAACGGGCTCAGCCAGATCGCGTCGACGCCGAGCTCGGCCAGGTCGTCGAGATGGGCGGTGATGCCGGGCAGGTCGCCGATCCCGTCGCCCGAGGCGTCCGCGAAGGAGCGGGGGTAGATCTGGTAGATGACGGCGGTGCGCCACCATTCGGCGCCCGGGGCGGAGGGGAGCGCGCCGGCGCGGAGTACGGTGTCGGTCGAAGGCATTGGGACAGGATACTGCAAGCGCTTGCATATTCCCTGATCCGTCATCGCACCGACCGCCCCGGCCCCGCGGGACTAGGGTGGGCGCGTGCCTGCCGACGCCCTCACCCGAGCCGAGTCGCTGATCCGGACGATCCCCGACTACCCCGAGCCCGGCATCCTCTTCCGCGACATCACTCCGCTGCTGGCCGACGCCGGCGCCCTGCGTGAGGTCGTGGCCGCCCTCACCGACCCGTTCGAGGGCCGCTTCGACGTCGTCGCCGGAATCGAGGCGCGCGGGTTCCTGCTCGCCGGGGCGATCGCGGTGGCCTCGGGGGTGGGGCTGGTCCCGATCCGCAAGGCGGGCAAGCTGCCCCGGCCGGCGGCATCCGTCTCGTACGCGCTGGAGTACGGCACCGCCACCATCGAGGCCCACGACGACCTCGCGCCCGGCTCACGCGTGCTGCTGGTGGACGACGTGCTCGCCACCGGCGGCACTCTCATCGCCGCCCACGAGCTGATGGCGCGGCTGGGCGCCGAGGTCGTCGGCACGTCCGTGCTGATGGAGCTGTCCGGGCTCGGCGGCCGCGAGGCCGTGGGCGACGTGCACGCGGTGTTCCGGACCGGCTGATGAGCCTGCTGCACGACTACGCGGCGTCGCTCGCCCGGGAGCCGCTGTCGTTCGGCGGCGAAGCGCCGGCGCGCTTCGACGAGGTCGTCGCACCCGGCGGGACGCTGCGCCCGGCGTGGAAGGGCCTGGCCGCGGCGAGCGTCGGCCTAACCGCCGGCGAGGTCGCGCGCATCGACGCCGAGATCGCCCGGACCCTCGCCGACGACGGCGTGACCTACGGGCACCCGACCGCCGGTCCGCGGCCCTGGCGACTGGACCCCCTGCCGCTCGTGCTGGACTCCGCGACGTGGTCGCGGCTCGAGGTCGGGCTCGCGCAGCGCGCCGAGCTGCTGAGCGCCGTCATGGCCGACGTCTACGGGCCGCAGCGGCTGCTGTCCGAGGGCATCGTGCCCGCGGCCGCCGTCGTCGCCCATCCCGGCTTCGTCCGCGCCGTCGCCCGGCAGTCCGTCACCGCGCCGCACACGCTGCTGACCTCTGCCACCGACCTCGGACGCGACGATGCGGGTGAATGGCGGGTGCTCGCCGACCGCGTGCAGGCGCCGTCGGGCCTCGGGTACGCGATGGAGAACCGGCTGGTCCTCTCGCGCATGCTGCCCGACCTCTACGCCGACGCGGACCTGCACCGCCTGGAGCCGTACTTCGCGGTCCTCCGCGACGCGCTGCTGCAGCGCGCGCCCACCGGCGACCCCGACCCGCGCGTGGTGGTGCTCTCGCCCGGCACGCACTCCGAGACGGCGTACGACCAGGCCTTCATCGCCAACACGCTCGGCTTCCCCCTCGTGCAGGGCAGCGACCTCGTGGTCAGCGACGGGTACGTGTGGATCAAGCCCGCCCGCTGGCCGCGCACCGCGCCCGTGGACCGCGTCGACGTGATCCTGCGCCGCGTGGACTCGATGTGGTGCGACCCGCTCGAGCTGCGCGGCGACTCGCAGCTGGGGGTGGCCGGTCTCGTCGAGGCGGTGCGGCGCGGCCGTGTCCACGTCGTCAACGGCCTTGGCGCGGGAGTCCTCGAGAACCCGGCCCTGCTGCCGTATCTCGCCGCCGTCTGCGAGCGCCTGCTCGGCGAGCAGCTGCGCCTGCCGTCGGCGCCGGCGTGGTGGTGCGGCGACCCCGACGGACTCGACCTCGTCCTCGAGCGGCTGCGCCGCTCGCCCGAGACGATCATGGTGCGCACCCTCGACGGCGCCGCCGCGGTCGCGGACGACCTCGAGGCCGCCGTCCGCCGTCACCCGTACCGCTACGTCGGCATCGACCGGCTGCCGCTGTCGCAGGCGCCGGTCTGGAGCGGCGACGCCGCGGCCTCGCATCCCCTCGTCCTGCGCGCGTTCACGGTGCGGTTCGGGCCGGCCTACCGCACGCTCGCGGGCGGCATCGCGACGGCGCGGGCCCTGGACGGCACGCCTCTCACGAAGGACGTGTGGGTGCTCAAGGCCGACCCGGATGAGCCGGATCAGGGTCTCGCCGCCCCGCCGCCGATGACGATGATCCCGTCGATCCCGGCCTTCGCGCCGCGCGCCCTCGAGGACATGTTCTGGGCGGGACGCTACGCCGAGCGCGCCGAGGATCTGCTCCGCCTCGTGCTGGCCACGCAGGCCCACCTCGAACGGCGTCGCAGCAGAGCGGCGGATGCCGGCCCCGTGCTGTTCGGGGTGCTGCGGCTGCTCGCCGGCCACCGCTTCGACGCGTCCGACGCCGAGCTGCGCTCGCTGCTCATCGACGCGACCCGCGCCGGCAGTGCGGCGCATGCCCTCGCCGGCATGCGCGAGGCGCTCGAGGGCGTGCGCGACCAGCTGTCGGGCGACACCTGGCGGGTCTTCGCGATCGCCGACCGCGCGATGGCGGCCGTGCGGACGACCACGCACTCCCCGCAGCTCGGCGAATCCGCCGGTCGCATGCTCAGCGGCGTGCTGTCGCTGCACGGCGTGACCTCGAACATGATCCGCGACCCCGGCTGGCACATGATCCAGGCGGGCCGCTATCTGGAGCGCGCCGCGCAGCTGTGCACGCTGCTGTCGGCCACGACGCGCTCGCACGCGCCGGCCACCGACCGCGAGGTGCTGGACGGCGTCCTGCTGGCCGCCGAGAGCCTCGTCACCCACCGCCGCCGGTACCGCGGCTACGGCCGCACCCGCAGCGTGCTCGAGCTGCTGCTGCGGGACCCCGACAACCCGCGCTCGCTGGTGTTCTCGCTCGAGCACCTGCGGCAGCACCTGGCCGCGATGCCCGATTCCACCGGCTCGACGCGTCCCGAGCGGCTGCAGCACGAACTGGCCGAGCGCGTCGGCGCGATCGACATCACCGCGCTCGCGGCCGAGACCGAGGGCCGTCGCGACGCGCTCGCCGAGTTCCTGGCCGAGACCGCCGCCGGCATCCGTCAGCTGTCCGACGCCATCGCCGACGTGCATTTCGCCGGCGGTCCGCCCGCGATCCAGCTGTCCTCGCTGGCGCTCATCGAAGAGATCGGGCGAGCATGAGATACCGGCTCTCGCACCGCACCGAGTACCTGTACGACAAGCCCGTGCGCAACAGCCTGGGCGTGCACCACCTGCGTCCGCGCGAGCTGGCGTGGCAGAGCGTGGGCACCCACACGGTGTCGATCGACCCGGGGCCGGCCGATCACGCGCCCGACATCGACTACTACGGCAACTCGGTGACCTACTTCCACGTCACCGAACCGCACACGCGCCTCGTGATCGATTCGGTCAGCGACGTCACGGCCGAGCGGCCCGTCTACGACGACGACGCGCTGGCGGCGCCGTGGGAGAGCGCGAGGCCGCTCGCCGATCCCTCCGCGCCGGGCGCGTGGGAGGCGACGGAGTTCGCCCTGGAGTCCCCGCGCGTCGCGCACATCCCAGAGGCGGCCGAGTACGGCGCCGTGTCGCTGCGGCCCGGGCGCCCGATCGGCGAGGCGATGACCGACCTCATGCAGCGCATCCACCGCGACTTCGACTACGACACCAAGGCGACCACGGTCACCAGCACGGTGGCGGATGCCATGTCCAAGCGCGCCGGCGTATGCCAGGACTTCGCGCACGTGGCGCTGGCATGCCTGCGCAGCCACGGCGTCGCGGCCCGCTACGTCAGCGGATACCTGGCGACGCAGCCGCCGCCCGGCAAGGAGCGGGTCGTCGGCGCGGACGCGTCGCACGCGTGGCTGGCGGTGTGGGTCCCGGCATCCGGTCAATGGCTCGCCATCGACCCCACCAACGACCAGTGGGCAAACGAGCGGTACATCACCGTGGCGTGGGGCCGGGACTACGGCGACGTCTCGCCGGTGCGCGGCATCATCTGGTCGAAGTCGAAGACGTCGACGCTGCGGGTGTCGGTCGACGTCGCGCCCGCCGACTGAGCCCTGCCACCGCGGGGTCACACGAACGCGGGCAGGTCCGTCCATGCCGCGGGAGCGGGGGCGGCGCCGTCGCGGGTGACGGTGCCCTCGATGAGGCCGTACGGCCGGTCGGCGGCGTAGAAGACCTCGTTGGGGTTGTCCAGGCCGAACGGCGACAGGTCGTAGGCGAAGTGGTGCTTGTTCGGCATCGCGAAGCGCACCTCGGCGATCTCGGGGCGGGCCTGGATCGCGGCGCGGCCCATCTCGAAGAGCGTCTGCTGCAGGGCGAGGGAGTGCACCGACGCGAAGGTCTCGAGCAGGGCCTGCAGCACCCCGGCGTAGAGGCCGTTGTAGTCGACGCCGGCGTCGACGGCCTCGGGCAGCAGCCGCCACCGGCCCGTCACCGACGTGGCCATGATGCGATCGTCGGTCTCGGCGAGCGTGGTGTAGCGATCGCGGGGAAAGCTGTGGAACTCCGACCCGGTCGACTTCAGCACCGTCAGGTCCTTCACGCCGCCGATCACGTGGGTGGTGCCGTCGATCGCCTGGACCGCCGCCAGCCTGGTGCCGTGCCCGCCCCTCACGAAGGCGTGGTCGTGGTCCGCCCCCGAGGTGACGATGCGCTCCCACGCGTACTGCTCGGCCTGCCACAGCCCGCCGTCGATCCAGTCGAAGCGGCCGGTGAAGTGCCGCGCGAGCGCAAGCAGATACTCCTCGGGCGAGGCGATCCCCACCTCTTTGGCGAAGGCGAAGGCGGTGTTCTTCTGCGTGTCGGTGGCGACCACCAGGGCGTTGTCGCCCGTGAGGTACGCGTCGGCGAGGGCGGCGCTTCGCAGCTGGGAGGTCACGTTGAGGTCGACGATCTCGTGGCGCGGGGTGTCGCGGTAGATCCGCACGATGCGGTTCTCGGCCTTGCCGTACTTGTTGGCGCCCAGGCTCACGGATACGTCGGTCATGGATCAGCTCCCTCGATAGGTGGAATAGGCGAACGGGCTCAGCAGCAGCGGCACGTGCAGGTGAGGCTCGGCGGCGACGGTGAAGGTCACGATCACGGCGGGGTAGAACGACTCGATGCCGCGCGCGGCGAAGTACGCGCCGGTGGCGAAGGTGAGCGTGTAGACGCCCGGGTCCAGTCGCTGCGGGCCCAGTGCGGCGCGCCCGTCGGCGCCGGTGGCCTGCTCGGCGAGCGGGGTGACCGTCCCGTCGTCGCGCACATGCGACAGCACGATCGAGACGGATGCTGCGGGCAGGCCCGTCGCGGCGTCGAGGACGTGGGTGGTGAGGTGGCTCGTCATGGCCTCATCCTGCCGTTACGCTCGCGCGCAGGCGCAGCAGGGCGATCTCGGCGAGCTGGCCGGTCGCCTCTGCGGCCTCGGCCGAGGGGTCGTTGCCGAGGCGCCGTTCCAGCTCGCCCAGCATCTGCTCCGGGGTGCGGCCGGCGGCGCGGATGAGGAAGACGCGCCCGAAGCGCTGCTCGTACGCGCGGTTGCCCGCCGCCATCCGCGCGGCGACGTCGGCCGCGGCATCCGTCATGCCCGCCTGCTCGCGCCGGGATGCCGCTGCCTCGGCCGAGCCGCCCCGCGGCGGCTCCCCGATGCGGGGGTGATGGGCCAGCGCCGCCTCGAGGTCGTCGCGACTCCAGCGGCCCGCGAGCAACGCGGCGGTCTCGGCCAGCTCGTCGACCGAGGCGTACGGGCGGTCGGCGACGACGCGCGCCACCCAGGACGGCACGGCCGCCCACACCGCGACGTGCTGACGGGCGGCCTCGGCGTCGAGTGCGTTGAAGTCCGCGAGGTCCATGATCCTCCGGGGGGTCAGCGGGTGGGGACGGCGTGGACGAGGTCGGAGATCTCGCGCTTGTACTCGTTGAAGGCGGGGCTCGTGACGTCGCGTTCGCCCGGCAGGTCGATCCCGACCACGCGGCTGACACGACCGGGGACGCCCTGCGAGGGGCCACCGGTCATCACGACGACGCGATCGGCGAGGAACACGGCCTCTTCGATGGAGTGGGTGATGAAGAGCACCGTCATGCTCGTCTCGCGGTGCAGGCGTCCAAGCTCGACCTGCAGGTCCGAGCGTGTGAGCGCATCCAGTGCGCCGAACGGCTCGTCCATCAGCAGCACACGCGGCTCGTTGGCGAGGACCCGCGCGATGGCCACCCGCTGCTGCATCCCACCCGACAGCTCTCCCGGGTAGACGTCCGCGAACCGGGTGAGCCCGACGGTGTCGATGAAGCCGTCCACGAGCTCGGCCACCCGCGCCCTCGGCTCGCGTCGGCGGCGCGGCCCGTAGGCGACGTTCTCACGGACCGTGAGCCACGGGAACAGGCCGTAGTCCTGGAAGACGACGCCGCGGTCCGGACCCGGCCCCGAAACGGCGCGGCCGCCGACCGTGACGCGGCCGCTCGTGGGCGTCTCGAAACCCGCGACGACGCGCAGCACGGTGCTCTTGCCGCAGCCCGAGGCGCCGACGACGGCGACGAACTCACCCGAGGCGATGGACAGATCGACGTCGGCGACGGCCTGCACGCCCGCCCCCTCCGGTCCGTAGCGCTTGCCGAGGCGCTCGAGGACGACGTCTGCGGGCGAGTGGTCGCTCATGGGGACGATGCTCCTGTTCCTGGTCATCGGATGGTCATCGCACCAGCGGACGGCCGCGCGTGAAGAGGCGGAACGCGCCGAGGAGCAGGCGATCCGACAGATAGCCGGCGAGGCCGATGACGATCATGCCGACGACGACCATGTCCGTGCGCACGACGTCACGGGCCAGGATGATGGCCGAACCGAGACCCACGCTGACGCCTACGCTCTCGCCGAGGACGAGGACGACCCATGCGATGCCGAGGCCGACCCGCAGGCCGTTGAGGATCGCCGGCGCCGAGGCGGGGGCCACGATCTGGGTGAGGATGTGGCCTGGCCGCGCGCCCAGCATCCGTCCCGCCTCGATGAGCCGCGGGGGCACCTGCTTCGAGCCGCTGATGGCCCCGAGGACGATCGGGAAGAACGCCGACAGGGCGACGAGGAAGATCGTGGCCTGGTCGCCCCAGCCGATGAGCAGGCCGACCAGCGGCACCCACGCGGTGGCGGGGATGGGACGGAAGAGGTTGATGAACGGATCGAACAGGGAATCCATCGTGTAGTAGCGGCCCATCAGGATGCCGAGCGGGATCGCGATCGCGGCGGCGATGGCGAAGCCGATGAGCACCCGGAGCGACGACGCCCCCAGGTTGAGCCACAGATCCCCCGAGAAGGCGTCATCCCGGATGCCGCCGAGGGCGTAGTCGGCTAGGGAGAGCACGACGTCGCCCGGCGCGGGCAGGAACCCCATCCGGATCCCGACGACGGGGATCTGCCAGGCCTGGTCGCGTCCGACCTGCCACAGCGCGAGGAACACCAGCGGCACCGGCAGCCCCAGCAGGACGCGCCGCGTCAGGACGCGGCGGTCGGTCCGCCGCGCGGACGTGCGCGGCGCCGTCTGCGTCGCCGCTCGTGCGGAAGGGCGGGCGGATTCCGCGGACGTCGCGGTGCGGGGCGGGGAGGTCACGGGGCGAACGACGTGTCGGCGAGCGTCTCGGCGTCGGGGACCTCGGCGATGAGCCCCATGTCGGCCATCGCGCCGGCAAGCGCCTCGAGCTGACCGATGTACTCCTCGGAGAGGTCCGAGCGGAGCCAGAAATTCTCGAGCGCCGAGGTGAACACGGCCTCATCGCCGCCGAACTCGGCGACCATTCCGGGCAGCCACTCCTCGATGTTGTCGGACATGTAGGCGGTCGTGGCCGCGTGGGTGTCGACGACCTTCTGGACCAGTTCCGGGTCGTCCGCGACCAGCGCGCCGGTCGTGATCAGCCCCAGGTTCACGCGCCCGATGTCGGTGGAGTAGGGGTCGAGCACCTGTGTGCCGCCGGCGGACTCCGCGATCGACACGCCGATCTCGACGCCCATGAACGCATCGAGGTCGCCCGCGGCGAAGGCGGAGGCCATCTCGGGCACCGGGATGACGGCCAGGTCGAAGTCCTCCGGCGACAGCCCGGCGTCTTCGATGAGCAGACGCAGCGCAACCTCCTGCGCCGACCCCTGGACGATGCCGATGCGCCCGCCGACCAGTTCGTCCAGCGAGGTCTGACCGCGGCCGATGAAGCCGGATCCCCCGTCGGCGGCGCTGGCGACGACTGTCAGGTCTCGGCCCTGCGCGATCGACGAGATGGTCGGGGTCACCCCCGAGATGGCGAAGTCGATCGATCCGGACGCCAGGGCGTCCGAGAGCGCGGGCGTGGTGTCGAGGGTGACCACGTCGAACTCCACGCCGTCGACCGCGTGATCCTCGTACAGGAACGGCTGGTAGAAGTGCGGCTGTCCGCGCAGCGTGCCGATCGTGACGGTGACGGTGTCGTCGGTCTCGTCGCCGGCCTCCGCGCCGCATCCGGCGAGGGCGACGGCGCTCAGGACGAGCGCGGCGGCGGTGGCGAGTCGGAAGCGGGGTGCGGTCATGAGGGGACTCCTGGGTCGGATCCGGTGTGCGACGTGGCTCGGGGTGGCGGCTGCCGGCGGGACTGGCCTCATTCAAGACCGGTCGTTCGCGCCGGATGTGACCTCTGTGTAACGACTGCGTTAAGTACCGGCTTAAGGGCGACCGCACCTACGATGGCGGCAGGTCCTCAGGAGGAGACATGACACGGACAGCGCTGCCCGCCATGATCGGGGCGCGCCTGCGCGGCATCCGTCTGGAATCCGGACGATCGCTGGCCTCGGTGGCCCAGCAGCTCGGCATCTCGTCGAGCGCGCTCTCGCAGATCGAGACGGGGGCGATGCAGCCGTCGGTGGCCCGCCTCATCGAGCTGGTGGGCGTGCTGGGGGTCCCGGTCTCG
The DNA here is from genome assembly GCF_054780155.1 of Microbacterium aureliae. Lineage (NCBI taxonomy): Bacteria > Bacillati > Actinomycetota > Actinomycetes > Micrococcales > Microbacteriaceae > Microbacterium > Microbacterium aureliae. The sequence goes on along the minus strand of NZ_BAAGWW010000002.1, from coordinate 212,800 downwards.
GCGATCTTCGACGAGTCGACGGCCCCCGCTCCCCGGCCCGAGGCGGCGGCGGATCACGTCAGCGAGCCGCTCGAGGGCGTGCTGGTGTCGCAGTCCGATGACGGCGGGGCGGCCCATCTCGGCCTCGGTGTGACGTATCGCCGCTTGTCGCCGGCGGCCCTGCCGGGCGTGGAGTGGTTCGAGTCGACGTATCCGCCGGGCTCCTCGTCGAGCGAGGACGGCGCCATGCTGGTCCACTCCGGCTATGAGAGCGGCCACGTGGTGCGCGGCGAACTCGCCTTCGAGTTCGCCGACGGCGTGGTGCGACTGGGCGCCGGCGGGTCGCTGTCGTTCGCGGCGAGCCGCCCGCACCGCATCGTCAACGACTCCGGCGAGACCGCCGTGGCCCTCTGGCTCACGCTGAGCACCCCCGAACGTTAAGTCCCGACTTAACGAGGCCGTTACACGAGGGAAACGGCGCCGATTCGGGCGCTCCCTACCTTCGGGGGCATGACTTCGACCCTGCCCACCGTCGGCCACGCCGCTGCTGCCGGCTCCGACCGGCATCCGTCCCTCCACAACGACGACCTCGCCCCCCTGGCTCCCGGCCAGCGGCGCTGGGGCCCATTCGCGATCTTCAACGTCTGGACCAACGACGTCCAGAGCCTCGCCGGCTACACGCTGGCCGCGGGCCTGTTCGTCACGGCCGGCATCAACGGCTGGTGGGTCTTCGCGGCCGTCATCCTGGCCGGATTCTTCGTCAACTGGCTCGTCAACCTCACCGGCCGGCCCAGCGTCCGGTACGGCATCCCCTACGCCGTCATGGCGCGCTCGAGCATGGGCGTGCGGGGCGCGCAGTTCCCCGCCCTCATCCGCGGGATCGTCGCGATGTTCTGGTACGGCGCCCAGACGTACTTCGCCTCGACCGCCGTCTCGATGGCGCTGAACGCGGTCTTCGGCACCCCCGACCTGCCCGCCTTCCTCGGCATGGACGCGATCGACTGGGCGGCCTACGTCTTCGTCGCCGCGCTCCAGGTCGTGCTGTTCATCGGCGGCATCGCCTGGATCGAGCGGTTCCTCAACGTCGCCGGCCCGGCCGTGTACGCCGTCATGGTGATCCTGCTGGTGGTGATCTGGATGCAGGCGGGGGACCGTCTGCTGCCGGCGGTCGGCTCGCTGTTCGCCAACGACGACAAGGTCGGCGTCGACGCGGTGCTCGCCTTCGTGGGCGTGATCGGCACGATGATCGCGTACTTCTCGGCCGTCGTCATCAACTTCGGCGACTTCGCCCGCTTCTCCCGCAGCGAGTCGTCCATGAAGCGCGGCAACCTGCTGGGGCTGCCCGTCAGCCTGACGTTCTTCACCTTCCTGTCGCTGTTCATCACGGCGGGGGCGTACATCGTGCTGCAGGGCGGCGAGGGCGAGCCGCTCACCAACCCGGCCGAGATCGTCGGGCTCGTCGGCAACGTCTTCCTCACGATCGTCGCGGCGGTGACCTTCGTCGTCGCCACGATCGGCATCAACCTCGTCGCCAACTTCATCCCGCCGGCGTACGACCTGTCCAACCTGGCGCCCCAGCGCATCAGCTTCCGCACCGGCGGCTACATCACCGCCGCCCTGGGGTTCGTCGTGGGCGCGCTGTGGGTGGCGACCATCAGCCGGATCGGCCTGCCCGCGTTCGTCGACACCCTGGGCGCCATCCTCTCGCCGCTCTACGGTGTGCTCGTAGCCGACTACTACCTCATCCAGCGTCGCCGGCTGAAGATCGCCGACCTGTACTCGATGGACCCCGCCGGCCGCTACCACTACCAGAGGGGCTGGAACCTGCGCGCGATCGGCGTGGTCGCCGTCGCCGCCGTGTTCTCGATCGCCGCCGTGTGGGTTCCGGCGCTGCAGGCGCTCAGCGGCTTCGCGTGGGTGATCGGCGCGCTCCTGGGCGCCGTGCTCTACACCGCCGCGATGTGGAACCTGCGCGCCCCCGCCCCGGCCGGCGCGGACGCCTGATGGCCCTGCGCCAGGTGTTCCGGGCCGCGCGGGCCTGGATCGACGGCGGCTTCCGTGCCGCGGGAGTCGTGGTCGAGGACGGCGCGATCGCCGACGTCGTCCCGGTCGGCGCCCGGGTCGCCGGTGCGTCGGCCGTGCTCGTTCCCGACGACGGCGTCCTGCTGCCGGGCCTGGTGGACTCCCACGTCCACGTCAACGAGCCGGGCCGCACCGAGTGGGAGGGATTCCGCTCGGCGACCCTCGCCGCCGCGGCCGGCGGCGTGACGACGATCGTCGACATGCCGCTGAACGCCATCCCGCCGACGACCACCCCCGACGCGCTCGCGATCAAGCGGGCCGCCGCCGGGCCGGCATCCCATGTCGACGTGGGCTTCTGGGGCGGCGCGGTGCCCGAGAACATCGGGATGCTGGCGCCCCTGCACGCCGCGGGCGTGTACGGCTTCAAGTGCTTCCTGTCCCCGTCCGGCGTCGACGAGTTCGGCCACCTCGACAGGGCCCAGCTCGCCGCGGCCATGGAAGAGGTCGCCGCGCTCGACTCGCGCCTGATCGTGCACGCCGAGGATCCCGGCCTGCTGCGGGAGCACGGTCCCCTCGGTCGCGCCTACGACGCCTTCCTCGCCTCACGCCCGGCGGCCAGCGAGGCCTCGGCGATCGCCGCGGTCATCGACGAGGCGCGCCGCACGGGCGCCCGCGCCCACATCCTGCACCTCAGCGACGCCGGGTCGCTGGACGCCCTCCGCGCGGCCCGCGCCGACGGCATCCGGATCACCGTCGAGACCTGCCCGCACTACCTGACGATCGCCGCCGAAGAGATCCCCGACGGTGCGGCGGAGTTCAAGTGCTGCCCGCCGATCCGCGAGTCGGCGAACCGGGATCGGCTGTGGCAGGGCGTGCTCGACGGCACGATCGACGCCATCGTGAGCGACCACTCGCCCTCGACGATCGACCTCAAGCGCACCGCCGACGGCGACTTCGGACTGGCCTGGGGCGGCATCTCGGGCCTGCAGGTCGGACTCTCGGCCGTGTGGACCGAGGCCCGGGCGCGCGGCATCCCTCTCGAGTCGGTACTGCCGCTGTACACCACCGGACCGGCGCGGGTCGCGGGCCTGCACGGGGCGGGCGAGATCGCCGTGGGCGCGCCGGCCCACCTGACCGTCTTCGGCCCCGACGACGCGTACGCCGTCGAGGCGGGTCGGCTGCTGCACAAGAACCCGATCACCGCCTACGATCACCGCACGCTCACCGGCCGGGTACGGCGCACGTGGCTGCGGGGACGCAGCGTCTTCGACGTCACCGAGGGCGGCGCGGGCCAGGCGCCGCACTTCCGGTCCGCGCCCGGCGGCCGGCTGCTCCCGGCGCGCAGCGGAGTGCCGGCGGGGGCGGGACGATGAGATCCGGAGGAGCCATGACGACGACGATCCTGCAGCCGGGACGCGGTGAGATCGCGGGCGACCACTACCTGCCCGCCACGCCCGCGACGGTGCTGTGGGGGCGACTGCCCTGCGAGCGGGATGCCGCCGTCCTCGAGATCCGCGCGGGTGAGACGGTCACGATCGACACCGTCAGCCATGAAGGCGTGCTCGAAGACCAGGGCAAGGACCCGCTCGCCTACTTCACCGGCCACGGGGTGCCGGCCGAGCACGTGCTCGAGGACGCCGTCGAGATCGCGCGGACGCTGTCGCGGGACCCCGCCGCGGACGGTCCGCACGTGGTGACCGGACCGATCAGGGTCGCCGGAGCGGCACCGGGGGATCTGCTGCGCATCACCGTGGTGCGCCTCGAGCCGCGCGTGCCGTACGGCGTCATCTCGAACCGGCACGGCAAGGGCGCCCTCGCCGGCGAACTGCCCCGCGGCGAGGGAAACGTCAGCGTGTTCACTCCCGTCGCCGAGCGCGCCGGGAGGCTCGTCGGCACCCTGCCGGTCGTGGCGGGCGGGCCGCACGTGGTGGAGTTCCCCCTCGCGCCGTTCCTCGGCACGATGGGGGTCGCCGTCGCCGGCCCCGACCGCCCCCACTCCGTGCCGCCGGGACCCCACGGCGGCAACATCGACATCAACCTGCTCACCGAGGGTGCGGAGCTGTACCTGCCCGTCCAGGTCGAGGGCGCGCTGGCCTACGTCGGCGACCCCCACTTCGCCCAGGGCGACGGCGAGGTCGCCCTGACCGCGCTCGAGGCGTCGCTGCGCGCGACGCTCCGCTTCGACGTCGTGCCGCGCGACGAGGCGCTCGCCGCGTTCGGCGAGGTGCTCGGCCCGCTCGCGCGCGCCGGGGGCTACCTCGTCCCCACGGGCCTCGACCCCGACCTCGACGAGGCGATGCGCGCGTGCGTCCGCAACGCCATCGCCCTGCTCCGTGCCCGCTGGGGACTCGACGAGCACCTCGCCTACGCCTACCTCAGCGCGGCGACGGACTTCGACATCTCGCAGGTCGTCGACATCGTGTGCGGCGTGCACGCGCGCATCCGCGAGGCCGACTTCGAGGGGGTCGACCGTGCCTGACCAGGGGGCGCCGGATGCCGGCATCCGGGGATCTTCGGCTGTTCCGCCCGAGCTGCTCGAGGCGTTCACGGCCTACGAGGCCGCGCTCATGGCCGACGACCTCGCCGTCCTCGACGCCTCGTTCGCGCCGGGCCCCGCGACCCTCCGCGGCGACGGGGAGGGGCTGCGGGTCGGGCACGATGCGATCGCGGCGTTCCGCGGGGCGCGGGGCGGAGTGCCGCCGCGGCGGATCGAGCGGATCGAGTTCCGGGAGCTCGGTCCGGATGCGGCGCTGCTGGTCTCGGTCTCGCGCTACGCCGCCGGCGGCACCGGCCTGCAGACCCAGGTATGGCAGCGGCTGGCGGGCCGGTGGGTCATCACCGCCGCCCATGTCACGCCGCGGGCGCAGGCGTTGGACCGGCGGGTCTGGCGGAGCGTCGGCGACCCGCTCTTCCAGGGCGCGTGGAAGGGTCCGCTGGCCGGGCTGACCGTGGCCGTCAAGGACGTCTTCGCGCTGAAGGGGTACCGCATCGGCGCGGGGAATCCCGCCTACCTCGAGGGTGCGCGCCCCGAGGCCGTCACCGCCGCGGCCGTGTCGGACCTGCTGCGCGGCGGCGCATCCGTGCGGGGGATCGCCCGCACGGACGAGTTCGCGTACTCGATCGCCGGCGACAACGTGCACTACGGCACGCCGCCCAACGGCGCCGTGCCCGGCGCGCTGCCGGGGGGATCCTCCAGCGGCCCGGCGTCGGCGGTCGCGACCGGGCAGGCCGAGGTGGCGCTGGCCACCGACACCGCCGGGTCGGTGCGGGTGCCGGCGTCGTACCAGGGACTGTGGGGACTGCGCACCACCCACGACCTCGTGCCGCGGCAGGGGATGCTGCCCCTCGCCCAGACCTTCGACACCGTCGGCTGGCTCGCGCGCGACGGCGACACGCTGCAGCGGGTGGCGGACTGGTGCCTGAGCTACAGCGGGTCGGAGTCGACCGAGCACGCCCTGGGGGCATCGGATTCGCAGCTGCCGTGGCGGTTCGCGGTGCCCCGCGAGGCGCTGGAGCACGTCGAGCCGGCCACGCGCGCGGCGTTCGAGGCGCTGTGCGCGCGGCTGGCGGCGGCCGGGGCGGTGCTCGAGCACGCCTCGCTGGGCGATCTCGACGACTACCTCGACGCGTTCCGCACAGTGCAGGGAGCCGAGGCGTGGCGCAACAACGGCGAATGGGTGCGTGCGCACCCGGGCGCCGTGGGGCCGGCCGTCGCCGAGCGCTTGCGGACCGCCGCCGCGGTGACCGCCGCCGCCGAGGACGCCGCCCGGGCCCGGCTGGCCGAGCTGGGTGCGCACGTGGCGGGAGTCGTGGCGGACGCGGTGCTGCTGCTGCCCACCGTCCCGGGGCCCGCGCCCCTCGTCACGAGCGACGCCGCGCGGATCGACGCGACGCGCGCCGCGACCCTCCGCCTCACCGCGCCGGCGGCCGTGGCCGGCCTCCCGGCCCTATCCGTCCCGCTCCTGCAGGTCGCGGCGCAGACCGGTCCCGCTCCCGTCGGAGTGTCGCTCGTCTCGCGCGCCGGAACCGACATCGCCCTCGTCCGCCAGGGCCGACGCCTCGCCCGTGCCCTCGCATGACCCCCACCCCCGGCATCCCCCGCCATGCTTCGTCCCCCGCCGCCGGCATCCGTCGCCGTACCCCCGCCTCCACCTCGCACAGATCACGTGATGCGTACGAGATCACCCGTTGCGGACCGCGAATAGCGGGTGATCTCGTACCGATCACGTGATCCGTACACGCTCGCGCGACCCGCACACACGCTCACGCGACCCGCATCCGAACACACCCGCACGCGAACACGCACGACACGACCGGAACCACCTGGAGAAACATGACCGAGCACTTCGGACAGATCGACCCGCCGCCGCGCCTGCTGATGGGCCCGGGGCCCATCTCGGCGTACCCGAGCGTGCTGCGGGCGATGTCGGCTCCGCTCGTCGGGCAGTTTGACCCCTTCATGACCGCGACGATGGCCGAGACCCAGCAGCTCTACCGCGACGTGTGGGCCACCGCCAACGACGCGACGCTCCTCGTCGACGGCACCAGCCGCGCGGGCATCGAGGCGGCGATCGTCTCGCTCGTCCGCCCGGGCGACCGCGTCCTCGTGCCGATCTTCGGCCGCTTCGGGCATCTGCTGGCCGAGATCGCCGAACGCGCCCTCGCCGAGGTGCACACGATCGAGGTGCCGTGGGGGCAGGTGTTTCCGGTGTCGGCGATCGAGCAGGCCATCCGGCGCGTGCGTCCTCACCTCGTCGCGCTCGTCCAGGGCGACACGTCGACGACCATGCTGCAGCCCCTCGACGAGATCGGCGCGCTGTGCGCGGCGCACGGCGCGCTGTTCTACACCGACGCCACCGCCTCGCTCGGCGGCAACCCGTTCGAGGCCGACGCGTGGGGGCTGGATGCCGCGACCGCGGGCCTGCAGAAGTGCCTCGGCGGCCCGTCGGGATCGGCCCCGCTCACGCTCTCGCCGCGCGCCGTCGACGTCGTCCGCTCCCGCGCGCGCGTCGAGGCCGGCATCCGGGAGCCCGGTGACCCCGAGGCGGCGGACTTCGTCCGCTCGAACTACTTCGACCTCGGCATGATCCTCGACTACTGGGGCCCGCGCCGCCTGAACCACCACACCGAGGCGACCTCCATGCTCTACGGGGCGCGCGAGTGCGCGCGGCTGCTGCTGAGTGAGGGTCGGGATGCCGTCATCCGGCGCCACCGCGTCGCCGGCGCCGCGATGCTCGCGGGGGTGCAGGGGCTCGGCCTCGAGGTCTTCGGCGACGTCGCGCACAAGATGACGAACGTCGTGGCCGTCGAGATCCCCGAGGGAGTCGCCGGCGACGCCGCCCGGCAGGCGATGCTCGAGGACTTCGGGATCGAGATCGGCACCTCCTTCGGCCCCCTGCACGGACGCGTGTGGCGCATCGGCACGATGGGCTACAACGCCCGCAAGGATGCAGTGCTGACCACGCTCGCCGCCCTGGAGTCGGTGCTGCGCCGCTTCGGCGCCCGCGTCGCACCCGGGGGCGGGGTGGATGCCGCAACCGACATCTATCGGGACGCCTGACGTGACGGCATCCCATCTCGCCGTCGATCGGGACGCACTGCAGGCCGCGGCACGCCGGGTGATGACGCGCTGCGACGAGCTCGCGCGGGTCTCGTCGGATGCCGCGGCGATCGAGCGGGTCTACCTCTCGCCCGAGCATGCCCGTGTCAATCGCCTCGCCGCCGAGTGGATGCGCGAGGTCGGGATGACCACGCGCACGGATGCCGCGGGCAACCAGGTCGGCAGGATCGGTCCCGCCGATGCCCCCGCGCTGATGCTCGGCTCGCATCTGGACACGGTGCCCGACGCGGGCCGCTACGACGGCATCGTCGGCGTGCTCATGGCGCTCGAGGTCGTGCGGCTGCTGCGCCGACCGGAGGACCCGGCCTGGCCGCTGCCGTTCGCGGTCGAGGTGGTCGCCTTCTCGGACGAGGAGGGGACGCGATTCGGCAAGGCGCTGCTCGGTTCCTCGGCGGTCGCGGGCGCGTGGGAGGACGAGTGGTGGTCCCTCACGGACGCCGACGGCACGAGCGTGCGCGAGGCGTTCCTGGAGTTCGGACTCGACCCCGGACGGGTGCACGAGGCGGCGCGCCGGCCGGACGAGCTCATCGGATACCTCGAGGCGCATATCGAGCAGGGTCCCGAATTGGACGAGTATGGCGAGTCCCTCGCGGTGGTCTCGTCGATCGCCAGCGCGCGACGTTTCCAGCTCGTCATCGAGGGCGAAGCACGCCACGCGGGCGGCACGCCGTACGACCGCCGTCGCGACGCGCTGCTGGGCGCGTCCGAGGCGGCCCTCGCCGTCGAGCGCATATGCCGGGCCGAGCATCACATCATCGGCACGGTCGGTCAGCTCGAGGCGTACCCCGGCGCGGTGAACGTCGTCCCCGGTGAGGCGCATCTGTCGCTCGACCTGCGCGGCGAGTTCGACGGGCATCGCGACCGGGTGTGGCAGTCGATCGAGCGGGACCTCGACGAGATCATGAGTCGCCGCGGGCTGCGCTGGTCGGCGAGCGAGATCCACGCGGCACCCGCGGTCTTCTGCGACCCGCTGCTGCAGGACGTCGTGCGCGCCGGCATCCGCGCCTCCCTGCCCGCGCGCGCAGAGGACCCCCCGGTCATCTTCAGCCGCGCGGGGCACGACGCCATGGCGCTCGGGGCGATCACCGCGGTCGGGATGCTGTTCCTGCGCAACCCCGACGGCATCAGCCACCACCCCGACGAGGCGGTGTCGGCCGGCGACGTCGCCCGCGGCATCCGGGCCCTCGCCGAAGCCGTGCTGCTGCGCGCCGCCGAGCCCCGCCCCTGACCCGCGGCGCCCCCGGCGGTCAGCGGGCGGGCGCGACCATGCCCATGCGGGCAAGCACCACGTTCTCGACGGTCTGCACCAGGTTGTACAGCAGCAGGGTGACCAGCGTGATCAGCGCGACCGACGCCCACAGGTCGTCGAAGCGGGCGGATGCCGTGAACTTCACGATCATGCCGCCGATGCCCGTTCCGGTGGACAGCCATTCCGCCAGCAGCGCGCCGGTGACCGCACCCGGCACCGACACCCGTGCGGCGGCGAAGAGCGAGGGGAGCGCGCCGGGCACGCTGACCTTGCGCAGCTGGGTCGCGCGGCCGCCGCCGTATACGTGCACGAGATCCAGGCTCTCTTTCGATGCGCGGCTCAGCCCGAACAGCACCGACGCCAGCGCGGGGAAGAGCACGACGATCGTGCCGATCACGGCGACCGAGGCGGGGGTCCCGCGGCCGGTGATCAGGATGATCACGGGGGCGATGGCCACGAGCGGAACCGAGCGCAGCAGCAGTGCCAGCGGCATGACCCCCGCCTCGACCGAGCGCGACAGCGAGAACACCACCGCGAGGACCGTGGCCACCAGCATCCCGACGACGAACCCGACGGCCGCGTCGGCCAGCGTCTGACCGAGGAGTGGGAGGAGGGTCGCGCGGTTCTCGCCGGCGTCCTCGGCGGTGACGAGGAAGTCCCACACCTGGACCGGTCCTTTCGCCACGTACGGCGAGATGCCGGTGAGGCTCACCACGGCCCACCAGAGGCCGATGATGATGACGAGGGTCAGCGCGGCGTTGGCGAGGGATCGACCGGCGGCCCTGCCCATGGCCCCGATCATGCGCGCGTCCTTCCCGACACCCAGGGCGTCACGAGCCGTGCGATGAGGCCGACCAGCGCGTAGCCGATCAGGGCGACGAGCGCCGACAGCAGGAACACCGCCCACACGCGCGTGGAGTCGAGGTCTCCTTGCAGCTTGATGAGGGTGATCCCGACGCCCCGGTCGATCCCGCCCATGTACTCCCCGAGGACGGCGCCGAGGAACGCCGAGGGCACGGCGATCTGCAGGGCGTTGAGGATCGCCGGCAGGGCGGCGACCAGTCGCACCTTGCGAAGCGCCGTGAAGCGCGACCCGCCGTAGACGTGCACGACGTCCAGGCTCGACCGGTCCGCCGCTTTGAAGCCCAGCAGGGCCCCGACCACCGTGGTGAAGAACACCGCCAGCGCCGCGAGGAAGACGGCGGTCGCGCTGGGATCGCCCGGCCGCTTGGCCCCGCCGAGCACGACGATCGCGATGCCGCCGACGGCGACGACCGGCAGGCAGTAGCTGACCACCGCGATCTGGGTCACCACCGTCTCGATGCGTGGGAAGAGCAGAACGGATGCCGCGAGCACGAGCGCGGCGGCATTGCCCCAGCCGTAGCCGATGAGGGCCTCGGCGATCGTCACCTGGAACACGCTCCAGTACGGCGCCAGGCCGTCGGTGCCGAGGGTCTGCAGCACCGCGAGCGGCGACGGGACCGGCGTGAAGGTCGTCCCCGGCGGCGGCTGGAACACCGTCGCCGAGAACGCCCACCACGCCAGGACGAGCGCGGTCGCGCCGATGAGGGCGGCCAGCCAGCCGGGGATGCGCGCGCGGGCCATCAGGCCTCCGCGGCCGCGCGGCCGTCCGAGCCGAACAGCAGCTCGGAGGCCCGGTCCACCAGCGCGTGGAACTCGGGGGTGCGCATCATCTCGGGGGTCCGGGGCCGGGGCAGGTCGACCTCGATGATCTCTTTCACGCGTCCCGGTCGCGGGCTCATCACCGCGACCCGGTCCGACAGGAAGATGGCCTCGGCGATGCCGTGGGTGACCAGCAGCGTCGTCGCCGGCTTCTCGGTCCAGATCCGCAGCAGCTCGAGGTTGAGGTTCTGGCGGGTCATGTCATCGAGCGCGCCGAACGGCTCGTCCAGCAGCAGCACCGAGGGCTTGAGGGCCAGCGCCCGCGCGATCGAGACGCGCTGGCGCATGCCGCCGGACAGCTGCGCGGGCTTGGCCTTCTCGAACCCGGTGAGCCCCACGAGCGCCACGAGCTCGTCGATGTAGGCCTTGTCGGGCTTGCGGCCGGCGATCTCGAAGACCAGCCGGATGTTGGTCATGACGCTGCGCCACGGCAGCAGCGCGTGGTCCTGGAACGCGATCCCGAGCTCGCTCGCCCGCCGCAGCTGGGCGGGGGTCTTCCCGTCGACCAACACGTCGCCGGTGGTGGGCTTGTCGAGGTCGGCGAGGATCCGCAGGATCGTGGACTTGCCGCAGCCCGAGGGCCCCAGCAGCGCCAGGAACGATCCCTGATCGGTGTGCAGATGGGTGTCCTGCAGCGCGGTCACGGTTCTGCCGCGACCGGTGGCGAACGTCTTGCTCAGGCCGGAGATGTGGATGCCGGTGCCGCCGCCCTGCGAGAGGGCGGCGGACCCGGCATCCGTCGTGATGTCGGTGCTCATGAGTCCCTACGGGAGGTAGTCCTTGAGCTCGGGCATCTCGGCGTAGATCTCGTCGATGATCGTCGTGTCGAACAGCTCGTCCACCGACACCTCCCAGCCGGCGGCGGCGAGGGAGTCGACGGTCTGCTGCTTGAGCTCGTCCGAGATCGTGAACAGTCCGTTCGCCTCGGTCTCGTCGGTGGAGATGAGCAGCTTGGTCGCCTCAAGGCCGAGCCCGGTCTTCTCGGGGTCGAGCGCGCCGAAGACCGCTTCGAGGCCGTCCTCGGACTCGGCCGCGGCGGCGTTGTAATACTTCTCGACGAGGGCGACGGTGTCTTCGGTGGTCTCGCCGAAGACGTCGGTCCAGCCCTTGATCTCGGCGATGAGGAACGCCTTCAGCAGCTCGGGGTTCTCGGCGAGGTACTGGTCGGTGACGCTGAAGGTCTCGGCGACGTAGGGCACGCCGTTGTCGGCGTACGACAGGTTGGTGATGTCGTAGCCGGCGAGCTCGACCGTGAGGGCCTCGTTGGTGAGGTAGGCCATGAAGCCGTCGACCTCGCCGTTCATGAGCGGGGTGGGGTCGAAGTCGACCGGTACGACCGTGACCTCGCTCTCGTCGATGCCGTTGGCGTTGAGCAGGGCCGCGAACACGCTCGCGTTGGAGTCCTGCACGCCGATGGTCTTGCCGATGAGGTCCTCGGGCGTGGCGATGTCGCCGCCGTCGGCGAGCGAGAGGATCGTGAACGGGTTCTTCTGGAACGTCGCTCCGATGATCTTCAGCGGCGCGTCCTGCTCGGCGATCGCGGCGCCGATCGAGGCGGCGTCGCTGAGCGCGACCTGCACCGAGCCGGACAGCAGCTTGGCCACACCGGTGTCCGGGCCCGAGATGCCGATCACCTCGTCGAAGCCCGCCTCGTCGTAGTACCCGTTCTCGTAGGCGTAGAACTCGCCGGCGAACTCCTCGTTCTTGATCCACGAGTACTGGACGCTGATCTCGCCGTACGAAGCGGCGTCGCCCTCGTCGGCCGAGCCGGGTGCGGTGTCGCTGGACGCGCAGCCGCCGAGGACGAGCGCGGATGCGGCGACGACCGCGGCGATCGCGCCCAGACGCGCACGCCGCAGGAAGGTGCTGTGAGTTGCCATCGGGTGGGCCCCCTTGTGAAGTGTCCCCGTGGAATGTCCCGGGAAGTCGGTGAACGGCCCGACGCTAGTCCCGGCAGGTTTCCGCCCCGGGCGCATCGTGTTTCCACGGTGTGACGGGGGCGAGGCGACTCTCGCGCCCGGCGTTCAGTCGGGGTCGGCGAGACCCTGCGCCACGCGCCACACCCGCTCGCGGGTGAACGGCTGGCGGAAGGGGCGGCGCCCGAGCGCGCGGGCGATCGCGTTGCCGATCGCGGGGGCGACGGGGTTGTACGGCGACTCGCTCATCGACTTCGCCCCGAACGGTCCGAGCGCGTCGTGGGTGTCGGCGAAGTACACCTCGGTGTCGGGGACGTCGGCGGACTGCGGCACGCGGTACAGCCGGAAGACGGGGTTGGAGACCGCGCCGCGCTCGTCGACCAGAACCTCTTCGTAGAGCGCGCTGCCGAGGGCCTGCGCCGCCCCGCCCTCGATCTGCCCGCGGCACTGCGCGGGGTTGATGACGAAGCCGGCGTCGGCGGCCTGCACCGACTGCAGCACCCGCACGGATCCGGTCTCGCGCTCGACGGCGACCCGGACGGCGTGGACGTTGAAGGCCAGGCTCCGCCGTTCCGCGCCCTCCTGCCCGTGTGCGGTGAGTCCTTCGGCCGTGGCCTCCGGCGCGGCGGCGACGATCTCTCCCCACCCGACGAGCCGGCCCGCGACCCGCACACCGTCGGGGGTCATCTCGGCGGCGTCGGCGACCCCGCCCGCGATCGCGGCGGCGAGCGACAGCATCCGCTCGCGAAGCGCCTCGCACGCGACGGTGAGCGCCTTGCCGGCGACGACCGTGCCGGCCGAGGCGAACGCGCCGGTGTCGTGCGGCACCGCGTCGGTGTCGGCCGACCGCACGATCACACGATCACCGGATGCCGCGAGCACCGTCGCGGCGATCTGCCGGTGCACGGTCGAGGTGCCGTTGCCGAACTCGGCGGTGCCGACGGCGAGGGCGAACGTGCCGTCGGGGCGGAGCGTGGCCGAGGCGTTCGAGAAGTGGCCGCCGGGCGCGGCGCCCGCGATGAGCGACAGGGCCATCCCCTCGCCGGTGAGCCATCCGGCAGGAGCGGTCACGCCGTTGCCGCGGCGGAGGGCCTGCTCGGCGAGGTCGAGGCACTGGTCCAGGCCGTACGAGCCCCACGTCAGGTCGGGCTCGGGGTGGTCGTCGACGGTCAGCAGCGGATCGCCTTCGCGGACGGCGTTGCGGCGGCGCAGCTCGAACGGGTCGATGCCGAGCCGCTCGGCGAGCATGTCCATCGCCGACTCGACCCCGAGGATCACCTGCCCCAGGCCGTACCCGCGGAAGGCGCCCGAGGGCACCGTGTTGGTGTACACCGCCTCGGCGTCCACCCGCGTGACGGGGCAGCGGTAGACGTTGATCGACTCGGCGACGCTGTGGAAGAGCACCCCGATGCCGTGGTTGCCGTACGCGCCGGTGTTGCTGAGGACATCGATCTTCATCGCCGTCAGGATGCCGTCGGCGCCGGCACCCAGGCTCACCGCCACCCGGAACGGGTGGCGCACCGACGCGCGGCGGAACTCGTCCGTCCGCGAGAACTCGTACGCCACCGGCCGACCGGTGCGCAGCACGGCGAGGGCGACGAGGTCTTCGGCGAAGATCTCCTGCTTGCTGCCGAACCCGCCGCCCAGGCGCGCGGCGAAGACCCGCACGCGGTCGCGGGGCAGGTCGAATAGGTGCGCGAGCTCGTCGCGCGTGAGGAAGGGCACCTGGGTGCTCGCGCGGATGACGAGGCGGCCGTCGTCGTCGAGCCAGCCGATCGCGCCGTGGGTCTCGAGCTGCGCGTGCGCGACACGGCCCGTCCGCCAGGTGCCCGTGACCGACACGGCGCTCGCCGCGAGGGCGGCGTCGGGGTCGCCGCCGCGGCCGGCGTGCAGGCTCGCGACGGTGTTGCGCGAGGCGTCGGCGACGCGGTCGTCCGCGGTGCGGCCCGGATGCAGCAGCGGAGCCCCCGGCATCCGTGCCTCTTCGGGGTCGAACACCGCCGGCAGCGGCTCGTAGCGGACCTCGATGAGGGCGAGGGCGGCGTCGGCGATCTCGGCGGTCTCGGCGACGACGGCCGCCACCCGCTGCCCGACGAACCGCACGACGTCGTCGAGCACGCGGGTGTCGTCGGGGTCGTCGGTGCGGTGCTCGTGCCGGGCGGTCGAGAAGCGGGTGAGCGGCGCGTCGTGATGGGTGAGGACCGCGACGACGCCCGGCAGCGCCCGGGCGGCGGCGGTGTCGATCGCGGCGATGCGGGCGTGGGCGTGCGGCGACCCCAGCACCCGCAGGACGAGCGCGCCGGCGGCCTCGGGGGCGTCGAACGTGAAGGGCTCCAGGCCCTGCACGATCCGCCGCGCGGGCGCCGGCGACACCGAGCCGCCCACGCCCTGCTCGGCTGCCGGTCGCGTCTCGCGCACGGGGCCGAGCACCGATGTCCGGATGGCTTCGCGGATCGGCCGGTACCCGGTGCAGCGGCACAGGTTGCCCTTGATCCGCCGGTCGAGGTCGTCGAGGTCGTCGGCGGTGAACGTGGATGCCGTGACGCTGAGCCCCGGCGTGCAGAACCCGCACTGGAAGCCGAAGCCGTCGATGAGCGCCTGCTGCACGGGGTGCAGGTCCTCACCCGGGGCGAGCCCCGCCGCGGTCGTGACCCGTGCGCCGTCGACGCGCTGCGCGGGGATGATGCAGGAGTGCACGGGCGTGCCGTCCAGCAGCACCGAGCACGCCCCGCAGTCGCCGGCGTCGCACCCCTTCTTGACCTCGGTGTGCCCGTGCTCGCGCAGCAGGGTCCGCAGGCACTGGCCCGGCCGCGGGTCGACCTCGAGAGGCTCGCCGTTGACGTCGAGTCTCATGCGGCGGCTTCCTCGGCGAGTTCCCGGCGGATGCGCTCGGCCAGCACGACGCTCACGCCGCGGCGCCAGTCCGCCGCCCCGAGCGAGTCGGTGAAGTACCCGGATGCCGCGCCCACCGCCTCGGCGAGCGGCACGGCGTCGGGCAGGCCGGCGAAGCGGAGCACGACGGGGCGTTCGACGGCGGCGGTCAGGCCGAACACCGCCGCGCCGTCGGGGTCGACGCGGCCGGTGACGACCGCGCCGGAGCGGCCGAGCTCGGCGAGGGCGATCTTGCGCAGCGCCGCGCGGGCGCGCAGGGCGTGGGCCGGCAGGCGGATGGCGCGCAGCACCTCACCCGCAGCCAGCGCGTTCTCGGCGTTGCCGGTGACGAATTCCGACACCGGCATGTCGACCGTCCCGCCGAAGGGCGTCCAGATCTCGGCGATGCCGTCCAGGGCGACGGCGAACGACGTCATGGAGCCCGCCGGGAAGGCGCGGCACAGGTTGCCCCCGACGGTCGCCGTGCCCCAGATCTTGTACGAGGCGAGCAGGGCGTTGGCGGCATCCGGGATCATCGACACGGCATGCCAGTCCGTCGGCACCGCCTCGGCCCCCCGGCCCTCTGCCCACTCCCGCAGGGTCTGGATCGTGCAGGTCGCCCCGATCCGCAGGCCGTCGGCGGTGATCTCGAGGTCGGGCCACCCGAGCGTCGTCAGGTCGACGAACCCCGTGGTGCCGGGCAGCGGCTCGCTCATCAGCCACGTGCCGCCGGCGAGGAACACCTCGCCCGGGGCCAGGTCGAGGTCTTCGCGCGTGCGGGCGCGGCGGAAGCGGGTGACGCTCGTGATGTCCATGCCGTCAGAGCCTCTCGGCCAGTTCGCGAGACGCCGCGGCCACATCGCGCGCGAGCAGCGCCTCGTCGGCGGTCGTGAGCGCACCGTCCGCCACGACGGCGCGGCCGCCGACGAACAGCCGCTTCAGCGGGGGCAGCGCCCCGAGCCCGAGGGCCGCGACCGGGTCGAGGATGCCGGCGTGCTCGACCCCGTCGACCCGCCACACGGCGATGTCGGCGAGCTTGCCCACCTCGAGCGAGCCGAGCTCCTCGTGGCGGCCGAGTACGCGGGCGCCGCCCATGGTCCCCATGCGCAGGCCGTCGCGCACGCTCATCGAGTCCGAGCCGGTGCGCAGCCGGTTCATCAGCACCGCCTGCCTCACCTCGACGCCCAGCTGCCCCGATTCGTTGGATGCCGCGCCGTCGACGCCGAGCGCGACCGGGACCCCGGCGTCGAGCATCGCGCGCACCGGCGCGATCCCGGCCGCGAGCCGCGCGTTGGACGAGGGGCAGTGGGCGACGCCGGTTCCGGTCGCGGCGTAGCGGGCGATCGCCGGGTCGTCCAGGTGCACGGCGTGCGCCATCCACACGTCGTCGCCGAGCCACCCCAGCTCCTCGAGGTACTGCGTGGGCGTGCGGCCCATATGTTCCAGGCAGTATGCGTCCTCTTCGACGGTCTCGGACGCATGGGTGTGCAGGCGCACGTCGAGCGCGCGCGCGAGGACCGCCGCCTCGCGCAGCAGGTCGGCGGTCACCGAGAACGGCGAGCACGGCGCGATGGCGACGCGCACCATCGCGTCGCGGGACGGGTCGTGCCAGCGCTCGACCGCGGCCTGCGAGGCGGCGAGGGCAGCCTCGGTCGTCTCGACGGCGAAGTCCGGCGGCAGTCCACCCTGCGAGGCGCCGAGGTCCATGGACCCGCGCGTGGCGTGCAGGCGCACCCCGACCGTGGCGGCCGATTCGACGAGGGCGCCGACGATGTCGCCCGACCCCTTCGGGAAGATGTAGTGGTGGTCGCCGACGGTCGTGCAGCCCGAGCGGGCGAGCACGGCCATCGCAGCGGCCGCCCCGGCCCCGGTCAGCCGCGCGTCGATCTGCGACCACAGCGGATAGAGCGAGGTCAGCCAGTCGAACAGGATCGAGTCCTGCGCGTACCCGCGCGTGAGCCACTGGTACAGGTGGTGGTGCGTGTTGATCAGGCCGGGGGTGACCAGGCAGCCGCGCGCGTCGACGACCTCAGCGCCCTCCCGCAGCGCGGCGGGGGCGGGGCCTGCGCCGACCGCGACGATCGCTCCGTCCTCGATCACCACATGGCCGCCGTCGAACTCGGTGCCGTGGGCGTCCACGGTGGCGACGTAGCCGTTCTCGATGAGGGTTCGGGTCACGCGGGCTCTCCTGCGGGCGAGGGGGACGGAAGCGGCATGGCGCAGGACGGGGGTGCCGGGATGCCGGCATCCGGCCCCTCGCCGAAGGCGTGACGGGCGCCGCGCTCGGGGGTCGCTCCGTCGCGGCGGTGGAGGGCCCCGGTGCGCTCGCGAAGGGGCAGGCCGGAGCCGCCGTGGCGCGAGGCGACGATCTCGGCGAGCACCGACAGCGCCGTCTCGGCGGGGGCGGAGCCGGCGAGGTCCAGGCCGAGGGGGGAGTGCAGGCGCGCGAGGTCCACGTCGTCGACGCCCGCCTCGCGCAGCAGCGCGGCGCGGTGGGCGACCGTGCGGCGCGCGCCCATCGCGCCGACGAACCCGATCGGCATCGCCAGCGCCTGGCGGAGCGCGGGGATGTCGAGGCGCTCGTCATGGGTGAGCACGCACACGGCGGTCCGCGCGTCGACGGCGTCATGGGCGAGAGCGGCGAGGTATTCGTGCGGCAGCGCCACGACGAGCTCGTCGGCGTCGGGGAAGCGCGCGGGGGTGACGAGCGTCTGCCACGCGTCGCACACCGTGACCGCGAAGCCCGCGGCGGCCCCGACGCGGCAGAGCGCCGCGGCGTGCTCGCCGGCGCCCAGGATGATCAGGCGCGGGCGCGGCGCGTGCGAGAGCAGCAGCACCGGCTGCCCGCGGTACGCGTCCGCCAGCAGTGCGTCGTCGCGGACGGCGATGACGCGGGCGACGACGGCCGCTGCGGCTGCATCGAGCTGCGCGGTCAGATCGTCGAGGGCGACAGGGGTGCCGGCATCCGCCCCCGTCGCGATCAGCGCGAGCGTGCACGCGCGGTCGACGGCCGCGCGCTCGAGGGCGTCGGCGACGAGCGCGTCGTCGGGGTCGATCCGGTACGCCAGCACGTCTACCTCGCCGCCGCACGCGAGTCCCGCCGCGAACGCCTGGTCGTCGCTGAAGCCGAACCGGCTGCGCTTGGCGACCCCCGTCGCCAGCGCGGAGTGGGCCAGGACGATCGCGTCGCTCTCGACGCAGCCGCCCGAGATCGAGCCGATGACTGCGCCGTCGGCGGTGACCGCCATCGTGGCGCCGACCCCGCGGGGGGCGCTGCGGGCGACGCCGGTGACCGTCACCGCCGCGACCGGAACCCCGGCGCGCAGCAGGGGCAGCAGGTCGCGGGCCAACTCGAGCACGCACTCACGCTAACCCCCCGATGTTTCCGGCGCACTACGCCGCCGACGGGCGCCCGAGGCACTAGGGTGACGGCCATGCGCGCGTGCGGACTGGTCCTCGCCGCGGGCGCCGGCACCCGCTACGGCGGGCCGAAGGGCCTCGCCCGCACAGGCGACGACGATCCGTGGGTCGCGCGGGCGGTGCGGATGCTGCGGTCCGCCGGCTGCGCCGACGTGCGGGTCGCCGTCGGAGCCCGGGCCGAAGACGTCGCCGCGCTCGTCCCCGCCGGCGCCGAGACCGTGGCCGTGGCCGACTGGGCGGAGGGTCTCGGCGCGACCCTGCGCGCGGGGCTCGCCGCGGTGCCGGACGATGCGGACGTCGTCGTGATCACCCCCGTCGACACCCCGGACGCGCCGGCGACGGCGGTCGCGCGCATCCTCGCCGCGGCCGCGCGCGACCCGCGCCACGCGCTCGTGCAGGCCGTGTACCGGGGACGCCCCGGCCACCCCGTGGCGATCGGCCGTGCCCACGCCGGACCCCTCGCCGCCGCGGCATCCCACGATCGCGGGGCGCGGCCCTACCTCGTCGCGCACGGGGTCGTCGAGGTCGAGTGCGCCGACCTGTGGCCGGGTGAGGACGTGGACACCCGCGGCTGAGGCCGCGGCTCCCTGCCCCTCTTGCGGGCTTCTCCTCCGTTCGCCGACGGCCGGCGGAGGAGATGTCGCCGAGGGGAGGGCCGAACCGCGGATTCCGGACCTCCCTTGCCCGACATCCCCTCCCCTCGCCGACGGTGAGCGGAGGACCGGGGCGCGCGGCGCGGGATCTGCGAGCGGATGCCGGTGCCCGCTGCGAGATCCACGGGTCGGATGCCGGCCCGCGGCAGACCGCGGCTCAGCCGCCGATGACGACGTTGAGGGGCGGCTCTCCGGCCCGCATCCGCTCGATCTGCTGCCGCACGAGGCGCGCGATGCGCGGCCGCATCGCCGACGAGGCGCCGCCGACGTGCGGGGCGATGAGGGCTCCGTCGAGGCTCCACAGCGGGTGGTCGGCGGGCAGCGGCTCGGGGTCGGTGACATCCAGTGCGGCTCGCACGCGGCCGCGGCGCAGGTGGTCGACGAGGGCGTCGGTGTCGATGAGCGACCCGCGGCCGACGTTGACCACGAGCGCGCAGTCGGGAAGCGCCGACAGGAACGCGTCGTCGACGATGTGCCGCGTGGACGCGCCGCCGGGAAGCGACACGATGACGATCTCGGCATCGCCCAGCAGCCCGGGCAGCTCGTCGACGCCGTGCACCGGCATCCCGTCTTCGTCACGCGCGCGGGACGCGACCGCCGTCAGCTCGACCTCGAAGGGCGCCAGGCGCGCGGCGATGGCCTTGCCCACGCCGCCGTAGCCGAGCAGCAGCACGCGGCGGTCGGCGAGGCTCTCGGCGAATTCCGGTGCCCAGCGGCCCTCGGTCTGCGCGCGCACGAACGCGGGCAGGCGCCGCTGCGCGGCGAGCGTCAGGGCGACGGCGAGCTCGGCGGTGGAGGTCTCGTGCACCGAGGCGGCGTTGGCGAAGACGTGTCCGGCGGGCAGGTGCTGCTCGATGCCCTCGTACCCGATCGACTGGCTCTGCACGAGCCGGGTGCGCACCCCCTCGAGCCGGGGCAGCACGACGCTCGCGCTCATATACGGCGGTACGACGATGTCGATCTGATCGCGCGGGGCGGGCCCGTCCATCGCCCATTCGATGACCTCGACGTCGTCGGGCAGGCCCGTCAGATCGGCGGCGAGCTGCGCGCGGGGAACGGACACGACGAGAGAGCGGATGCCGGTGGTCACCGTTCCACGCTACCCGCGCCTCCGCGCTCGTGTCGGCGCGCTGACCCCAGCCGTCGCCTACGTGGCGCTACGCTCGCCCCGACGACACCGGTCGGGCATCAGGAGGGGTCATGCAGGTTCCCGAGATCAACTACTGGGCGGTCATCCTCGCGACGTTGTCGACCATGGTCGTCGGCACGCTCTGGTACTCGCCGAAGGTGTTCGGCACCCGCTGGGCGACGCTGGCGAAGGTCGACATGGACCGGCCCGGCGCGACGGCCCTGTGGCCGATCATCACCACCGTGATCGTGAGCTTCATCTCGGCGTGGGTGCTCGCCGGCTCGACGTTCATCGCCTGGCACTTCTACGGCGGCGGCTACCTGCTCGCCGCGCTCGGGACGGCGGTGATCCTGTGGGCGGGCTTCACCGCGGCCCGCATCATCACTCACGACGCCTTCGAGGGCCGACCGACGACCCTGACCGTGCTGAACATCGCGCACGAGGTCGTGACGGTCGTGGTGATGGCGCTCATCATCGGCCTGTGGCCGCCCGCCGGAACGGTCTGATCCGAACGGTGCCGCTCAGGCCGCGGCGCCGACGACCGCGGCGACGGCCGCGGTGAAGAAGCTCAGTCCGTCCACTCCCGAGCGCGTGGCCGCGGGGGTGTCGGGGCCGAAGCCCGCCTCGACAGCGTGCTCGGGGTGCGGCATGAGGCCCACGACGTTGCCGGCCTCGTTGGTGAGCCCGGCGATGTCGTCCAGCGATCCGTTGGGGTTCACGCCGACGTAGCGGAAGGCCACCAGGCCCTCGCCCTCGACGCGCTCGAGCGTCTCGGCGCTGCAGATGTAGCCGCCGTCGGCGTTCTTCAGCGGGATGACGATCTCCTGCCCCCGCTTGAACCGGTTCGTCCACGCCGTGTCCGCGTTCTCGACCCGCAGGCGCTGGTCGCGGCGGATGAACTGCTGGTGGGCGTTGCGGATGAGGCCGCCCGGCAGCAGGTGCGCCTCGACCAGCATCTGGAAGCCGTTGCAGATTCCGAGGATCGGCATGCCCTTGGCCGCGGCATCCTTCACCTCGCTCATGATCGGCGCGAGGGCGGCGATCGCTCCGGCGCGCAGGTAGTCGCCGTAGCTGAAGCCGCCGGGCAGCACGAGGGCGTCGACGCCCTCGAGGTCGTGCGACCCGTGCCACAGCGCGACCGGCTCGGCCCCGGCCAGCCGGATCGCGCGCTGGGCGTCGCGGTCGTCGAGCGAGCCGGGGAAGGTGATGACGCCGACGCGGACGGTCACTCGACCACCTCGACGCCCACGACGTCCTCGATGACCGAGTTCGACAGGATCTCGTCGGCGACCTTGCGCGCCGAGGCGAGAACGGCCTCGTCGACCTCGCCCTCGACGGTGAGCTCGAAGCGCTTGCCGATCCGCACTGCCGAGAAGTCCTGGATGCCCAGGCGCGAGAGGGCCCCCGAGACCGCTTTGCCCTGGGGGTCCAGCAGCTCGGCCTTGGGCATGACGTCGACGACGATGGTGGGCATGACGAGCTCCAGATATCGCGGGCAGGGTCGGCCCAAGTCTACGTGGCGGGCTCCGGCGCCGTAGTCGTGTGTCGTGACACAACCGTGATGGATGCCGTGGGAGCGCTCCCTTGACAGTGTCCACGCGGATCACGTACCTTGTCTCCAGGCCGTGAGAGCGCTCCCAAGCTTGACGGCGAACCCGAGTACCCTTCCGTTACACACACAAAGGAGTGACAGTGAAATCACGTGCCTTCCGTCGGAGCGCCGCGGCCGTCGCCGCATTCTCCGCCACCGCGATCGTCCTCGCCGGCTGCTCGAACGCCGGCAGCGGGGGCGAGGGTTCCGCCGACGGCGACATCACGCTGACGGTGGCGACCTTCAACGACTTCGGCTACACCGACGAGCTCTTCCAGGAGTACATGGACGAGAACCCGAACGTCACGATCGTCCACAACCGCGCCGCCGAGTCCGGCGATGCGCGCGCCAACTACTTCCAGAAGCTCGGCAAGGGCGGCCTGGCCGACATCGAAGCCGTCGAGATCGACTGGTTCGCCGAGGCGATGCAGTACTCCGACCTGCTGGCCGAGGCTCCCGACAGCGTCAAGGGCCGCTGGCTCGACTGGAAGGAAGCGGCCGCCACCGACGCCGACGGCCGTCTGGTCGGCTTCGGCACCGACATCGGCCCGCAGGCCATCTGCTACCGCGCCGACCTGTTCGAGGCCGCCGGCCTGCCCAGCGACCGCGAGGGCGTGGCCGAGCTGTTCGACGGCGACTGGGAGAACTACCTCGATGTCGCCGACCAGTACCGCGAGGCCACCGGCAAGCCGATGATCGACTCGGCCAACTCGGTGCTCCAGGGCATCTTCAACCAGATCGAGTACACCTACACCGAAGAGGACGGCACCGTCATCGCCACCTCGAACCCCGAGGTCCAGGACGCCTACAACCTCGTCATCGAGCGCGCCGTCCCCAACTCGGCCTACTCGGGCCAGTGGTCCGACGACTGGTTCGCCTCGATGGCCAACGGCGAGTTCGCCACGATGCTCTGCCCCGGCTGGATGCTGGGCGTCATCTCGGGCACCGCGCCCGAGGTCACCGGGTGGGACATCGCCGATGTCTTCCCCAACGGCGGCGGCAACTGGGGCGGGTCGTACCTGACCGTGCCGGCGGACGGTGAGAACGTCGAGGCGGCTCTCGAGCTCGCCGACTGGCTGACCGCTCCCGAGCAGCAGATGAAGGCGTTCGCGAACGCCGGCACCTTCCCGAGCCAGCTCGACGCCCTCGAGAGCGAAGAGCTCAACAGCGCCACCAACGAGTACTTCAACGACGCGCCCACCGGTGAGATCCTCTCGAGCCGTGCCGCCGCGGTGTCGGTCACGCCCTACAAGGACGCCGACTACTTCAAGTACCACGACGCGCTGCAGAACGCCGTGAACCGCGTGTTCGACGGTCTCGCGGACCCCGAGTCCTCGTGGAACACCTGGGTCTCCGAGGTCGAGGCCTTCTGATCCGACGGCGGGTGCGGGCCCCCGGGTCCGCACCCGCCTCATCCCCCCACCGACCGGAGACCACCGTGACCGCCACCGAAACGCGCCCGTCAGCCAGCCCGGCGCCGTCGACGAAGACGGCGCGCCCCGTCCGCGTCCTCTCGTTCAGCCAGCGGCTGAGCAAGTGGGACCTGAAGTTCTCGCCCTACCTCTACATCTCGCCGTTCTTCATCATGTTCGCGATCGTGGGGCTGTTCCCCATCGTGTTCACGGCGATCATCTCGTTCCAGGAATGGGACCTCGTCCGCAACTCCGGTGAGTTCGTCGGCGTGGACCAGTACAGCTGGATCCTCGCGAACCCGCAGTTCTGGACCGCGCTTCGCAACACCTTCAGCATCTTCCTGCTCTCGAGTGTCCCGCAGCTGATCGCGGCGATCATCATCGCCGCCCTGCTGGACCGCAACATCCGCGCCAAGACGTTCTGGCGGATGAGCGTACTGATCCCCTTCGTCATGGCCCCCGTGGCCGTCGCCCTCATCTTCAGCAACATGTTCGGCGACAACTTCGGCCTGGTGAACAACCTGCTGCGCGACTGGTTCGGCTTCACGATCCCGTGGCACAAGGACCCGTTCTGGAGCCATGTCGCCATCGCCACGATGGTGAACTTCCGCTGGACCGGCTACAACACCCTGATCCTGCTCGCCGCCATGCAGGCGATCCCGCGCGACTACTACGAGGCCGCGACCGTGGACGGCGCCGGAGCGGTGCGCCAGTTCTTCAGCATCACCGTGCCGTCCCTCAAAGCCACGCTGATCTTCGTCATCATCACCTCGACGATCGGCGGGCTGCAGATCTTCGACGAGCCGCGCATGTTCGACAACACCGGCGAGGGCGGCCCCGCCCAGCAGTGGCTGACGATCACGCTGTTCCTCTACAACATCGGCTGGGGCGAGTCGAACTTCGGCCGCGCAGCAGCGCTGGCCTGGATCCTCTTCGTCATCATCCTGATCATCGGCCTGATCAATCTGCTCGTCACGCGGTCCCTCGTGCGCGACGAAGGCCCCCGAACTCCCAAGCCCGGCAGGAAGGCACGACGCTCATGAGCACGTCCACCGCACCGCGCCAGACCGCACGGCCCGCGCGCACCCGCACCCGCACCACGCGCATCAAGGGCCAGCGCGCCGGCTTCTGGGTCTACGCCGGGCTCGCCGTCGTCCTCGTCGGCTCGGTCTTCCCGTTCTACTGGTCGTTCCTCATCGGCTCGGGGGATGCCTCGACCATCAACGACCCCGACATGTCGTGGCTGCCCGGCGGGAACTTCCTCGCCAACGCCGCCTCGGTCCTCAACGACCCGGCCGTCAACTTCTGGCGGGCGCTGTGGAACTCGATCTTCAGCTCCGCGGTCATCGCGATCTCGGTCGTCGCCTTCTCGACCCTCGCCGGGTGGGCGTTCGCGAAGCTCCGCTTCCGCGGCTCCGGACCGCTCCTGGTGTTCGTGGTGGCGACGATGGCCGTCCCGATGCAGCTCGGCGTCGTGCCGCTCTACATCCTGTTCAGCGACCTCGGCTGGACCGGCAACATCGGCGCGATCATCATCCCCGCCCTCACCAGCGCGTTCGGCGTGTTCTGGATGACGCAGTACCTGCGCCAGGCGGTGCCGGACGAGCTCATCGAGGCCGCGCGCGTCGACGGGGCGAACTCCTTCCGCACCTTTACCACCATCGGGCTCGTCGCCGCCCGCCCGGCGGCGGCGATGCTGGGACTGTTCACCTTCGTCACGGCCTGGAACAACTTCTTCTGGCCGTTCATCGTGCTCGACCGCCGCGACCCCACCCTGCCGGTGGCGCTGTCGCTGCTGCAGTCGAACTACTTCGTGGACTACTCCGTGGTGCTGGCCGGCGTGCTGCTGGCCACCATCCCGCTGCTGATCCTGTTCGTCTTCGCCGGCAAGCAGCTGGTCAGCGGGATCATGGCCGGCGCGGTCAAGGGATGACCCCCGGCGCCCCCGCGTCCTCGACGACCTCCTTCACCCCCAGGACAGAGATGCTCATCACGCCCAGCCAGAAGCTGCAGACCCAGGCCGCCCCCGACACCCGCGCGTTCCCCCCGAACTTCCTGTTCGGGGCGGCCACCGCCGCCTTCCAGATCGAGGGCGCGGCGCTCGAGGACGGGCGCCGGGACTCGATCTGGGACGCGTTCTGCCGCGTGCCGGACGCCGTGATCAACGCCGACAACGGCGACGTCGCGTGCGACCACTACCACCGGTATCGCGACGACGTGGCGCTCATGAAGGACATGGGGCTGCAGACGTATCGCTTCTCGACCTCGTGGGCCCGCGTGCGCCCGGACGGCGGCCCCGTCAACCAGGCCGGGGTGGACTTCTACCGACGTCTGGTCGACGAGCTGCTGGATGCCGGCATCCTGCCGTGGCTGACGCTGTATCACTGGGACCTGCCGCAGGCGCTTCAGGATGCCGGCGGGTGGGCGAACCGCGACACCGCCGAGCAGTTCACCGAGTACGCGATGTCGATGCACGACGCCCTGGGCGACCGGGTGAGCGTGTGGACGACCCTCAACGAGCCGTGGTGCTCGTCGTTCCTCAGCTACACCGCCGGCGTCCACGCCCCCGGCCACTACAGCGTGGAAGAGGGTCTGCTGGCCTCGCACCACCTGATGCTCGGGCACGGTCAGGTCATCCGCGAGCTGCGCCGCCGCGACTCGTCGCTGAACCTCGGCATCACCCTCAACCTCACCGTCGCCGACGCGGTCGACCCGGCCGATGCCGCCGACCGCGACGCCGCGCGTCGTATCGACGGGCAGTTCAACCGCTGGTTCCTCGACCCCATCTTCCGCGGCGAGTACCCCGCCGACATCGTCGAAGACATCCGGAAGGTGGATGCCGGCGCCGCCGGCGCGTTCGAGCAGGCGGTGCGCCCCGGCGACCTCGAGGCGATCTCGACGCCCATCGACTCCCTCGGGGTGAACTACTACCACGGCGAGTTCGTCGGCGGGCACGCGCCCGCGGTGCCGCCGGTTCCCGGCGAGGCGCCCACCGCCCGCCCCGGGCGGTCGCCCTTCCCCTCGCACGACGGCATCTTCTGGCACGACCGCGGCCTGCCCCGCACGCCCATGCAGTGGGAGGTGCAGCCCGAAGGCCTCACGCGCCTGCTCGGCCGGGTGTGGAAGGAGTACGCCCAGCCCGCGGAGACCGTGCTGTACGTCACCGAAAACGGCGCGGCGTACGACGACGAGCCGGTCGTCGAGGACGGCGAAGTGCGCGTGCACGACGCTGAGCGCGTCGCGTTCGTCCGTGCGCACCTGGGTGCCATCCTCGATGCGCAGGATGCCGGCGTCGACGTGCGCGGCTACTTCTACTGGTCGCTGCTGGACAACTTCGAATGGGCGTGGGGCTATGAGAAGCGGTTCGGCATCGTCCGGGTCGACTACGACACCCAGGAGCGCACCGTCAAGGATTCCGGTCTGGAGTATCGCCGCGTCATCTCGCGTCGCTCGCTCGACGGGTGAGGACGGCGGCCGTAGCGTAGGTATCCGATGATCACCGACACGATTCGCGCGAGCGTCACCATCGAGCAGGTGGCGGCGGCCGCCGGCGTCTCCCGCTCCACGGTGTCCCGTGTGGTCAACGGCTCGACCGCCGTCAGCCCCGAGGCCCTGGAGTCCGTGCGGCGCGCCATCGCCGACCTCAACTACGTGCCGAACCGTGCGGCGAGGTCGCTGGCGAGCCGCCAGACGCACGCGATCGCCCTCGTCGTGCCCGAGGACACCACGCGGTTCTTCGGCGACCCGTTCTTCGCGGCGATCGTCTCGGGGATCAATGCCGGGCTCGGCCGCACCGACTACGTCCTCAACCTGTTCATCGCCAGCGATGACCCGGGCGACAAGACCACGAGCTACCTGCGTTCCGGGGCCGTGGACGGCGCCATCGTCGTCTCGCATCACACCAGCGACACCTTCATCGAGCGCATCGCCGACGTCCTGCCGGTCGTCTACGGCGGTCGCCCGGTCCGCGCCCGGGACGAGGACTACTACGTCGACGTCGACAACGTGCTCGGCGGCCGCGAGGCCACCGAGTACCTGATCGAGCGCGGCTTCACCCGGATCGCCACGATCACCGGGCCGGCCGACATGCCCGCCGCCATCGACCGGCTCGACGGCTTCCGCGCCGCGCTCGCCGCCGCGGACCTCGAGCCCGTGGCGATCGAGGACGGCAACTTCACCGCCGACGGCGGCGCGAGCGCGATGCGCCGCATCCTGGCGAGCGGCGAGCGGCCCGACGCGATCTTCGTCGCCAGCGACCTGATGGCGCGGGGCGTCCTGGTCACGCTCGGCGCGGCCGGCATCCGCGTGCCCGAGGACATCGCGATCATCGGCTTCGACGACTCGCCCGTCGCCACCACCGTCACTCCGCGACTGACCACCATGCGGCAGCCCTCGCTGACGCAGGGCGAGACGATGGCGAAGGTCCTCGTCGACCTGCTCGCCGGGCGCAAGCCGAAGCACGCGACGATCCTCGACACCGAGCTGATCGTCCGCGACAGTGCTTGATACGACAGTGCTTGATACGACAGTGCTTGATACGACGGCGCCTGTTCAGACGAGCGCCTGACATCGACGGATGCCGGGGGCACCAGCATCCGTCGACATCACCGCCGCGTCAGTGACGCGGGCCGTCCTCGGGGTCGCCGCCGAGCGGACCCACCGCGGGGATCGGACCGCCGTCGTCGGCTCCGGTCTGCCGCCACCTCGCGACGGCGTTGCCCAGGTGGTAGATGACCAGCGCCGCGGCGGACCCGAGGACGATCGCGCCGAGCTCGAACTGTCCCCACTGCATGGTGAACCCGGCGATCGCGATGACGAGCGCCACGGCGCCGGTGTACTGGTTGACGGGGCGTGAGAAGTCCACGCGGTTGTCGACCCAGATCTTGATGCCGATGATGCCGATCAGGCCGTAGAGCGCCGTCGTGACGCCGCCGAGGACGCCGGCGGGGATGGAGTTGAACAGCGCGCCGACCTTGGGCGACAGCGCCAGCAGGATCGCGACGGCGCCGGCGACCCAATACGCCGCCGTGGAGTACACGCGCGTGGCGGCCATGACGCCGATGTTCTCGCCGTACGTCGTGGTGCCCGACCCGCCGAAGAAGCCGGCGAGGGTCGTGGCCGCGCCGTCGGCGATCAGTGCGCGCCCGGTGTAGCGGTTGACCGACGCGTCGGTCATCGTCGCGACCCCGCGCACGTGCCCGACGTTCTCGGCGATGAGCACGAGCACGACCGGCAGGAACATCGCGATGACCGACCACGTGCCGGGCGAGGCGAAGTCGGCCACCTGGAACTCCGGCAGGCCGACCCAGGCCGCCTCGCCGACGGCGGTGAAGTCGACATCGCCCACCAGCAGCGCGACGACGTACCCGACGATCACGCCGAGGAAGATCGAGATGCGGCCGAGGAAGCCGCGGAACAGCACGCTGAACAGGATCACCGACGCCAGCGTGATCGTCGCGACGACGGGCGACTGCTCGAAGTTCGACCACGCGACCGGTGCGAGGTTGAAGCCGATGAGGGCCACGATCGAGCCCGCGACGACCGGGGGCATCAGGCGGTCGATCCAGCCGAGCCCGGCGAACTGCACCACGAAGCCGACCGCGGCCAGCAGCACGCCGACGG
Organism: Microbacterium aureliae; assembly: GCF_054780155.1. Classification (NCBI taxonomy): domain Bacteria; kingdom Bacillati; phylum Actinomycetota; class Actinomycetes; order Micrococcales; family Microbacteriaceae; genus Microbacterium; species Microbacterium aureliae. Next base: position 183,633 of record NZ_BAAGWW010000002.1, on the reverse strand, counting down.
CGACGATGCCCGCGAGGGCGGACCCCATCCCCGCGGATGCCGTCGCCGCCGTCACCGGGGCGATGAACGCGAACGACGACCCCAGGTAGCTGGGCAGGCGGTTGCGTGTGATCAGCAGGAACAGCAGCGTCCCGATGCCCGAGAACAGCAGCGTCGTCGCCACCGGGAAGCCGGTGAGCACCGGCACGAGGAAGGTCGCCCCGAACATCGCGATGACGTGCTGGGCGCCGATGGCGATCGTGGCGGGCCAGTTCAGCCGCTCGTCGGGGCGGACGACCTGACCGCGTTCGACGGTCCGGCCGTTGCCGTGCAGGGTCCACAGGGGCATGCGCGCTCCTTGCGCTCGAAGGGCCGGGCCGCGCGTCGCGGCCCGGGGAATCGGGGGGTTCAGTCGACGGTGAGCCGGTCGATCAGCTCGCGGTAGCGGGCGGCGGTGCGCTCGACGATGTCGGCGGGCAGGGCGGGGGGCGTCCCCTGCTTGTCCCAGTTCGCCGCCAGCCAGTCGCGGACGATCTGCTTGTCGAAGCTCGCCATGCGCTCGGCGGGGGTCTGGCCGGTCGCCCAGCGGGCGGCATCCCAGTACCGCGACGAGTCGCTGGTGAGCACCTCGTCGGCGAGGGTCATGACGCCCGCGTCGTCGAGGCCGAATTCGAACTTCGTGTCGGCGAGGATCAGGCCGTGCCCCTCGGCGACGCGGGCCGCGCGGGCGTAGATCTCCAGCGACAGGTCGCGCAGCAGGGTCGCGCGCTCGGCGCCGACGAGCTCGATCGACTGCTCGAACGTGATGTTCTCGTCGTGCTCGCCGAGCGGCGCCTTGTAGGCCGGGGTGTAGATGGGCTCGGGCAGCCGGTCGCCGTCGCCGAGGCCCGACGGAAGCGCGATGCCGCACACAGTCCCGTGCTCGCGGTACTCCACCCATCCGGAGCCCGTGAGGTAGCCGCGCACCACGCACTCGATCGGCTGCATGTCCAGGCGCCGCACGAGCATCGCGCGGTCCGCCACGGCGGCGGGCGGCCGGCCGCCCGGCACGAGATGGTTCGGGATGCCGTGGCCGCCGTCCCCGCCCGCGAGCTGGTCGAACCACCACATGCTCAGACGCGTCAGCAGGGCGCCCTTGCCGGGGATGCCGGGCTCGAGCACATGGTCGAATGCGCTCACGCGGTCGCTCGCCACCACCAGCATCCCGTCGCCGTCGGCGGAGCCGTCGACGGGCTCGTACAGGTCGCGGACCTTGCCGGAATAGACGTGCCGCCAGCCGGGCAGCTCGAGCGGGGAGGCGGGGGGAGCGGATGCCGTCACCCGGCCATTATCGCGCCCGGGCGGCCCGCGCCCGTCACACACGTGTGGCCGGGCGGCGGCGTGGGCCAAGATGGGCGCATGAGCCGCATCCATGTCCGTGATTTCCACGGCGACGACCTCGACGAAGTGGTCCGGCTGTGGGGCGAGAGCACGCGCGACCCCGATGCCGTGGTGTACTCCCTGGCCGAGGTCATCGCGTCTTGCCACGAGGACCACGCCGTCGTCGCCACCGCCGACGAGCGACTCGTCGGGGTCATCGTCGGCCGCGCCGCGCACGCCCAGGGCTGGATCGTGTTCTTCGCCGTCTCACCCGACGCCGACGCCGAGCACGTCGGCGCCTCGCTGCTGGACGCCATCGAGCGTCGCATGGCGCCGCTGGGTCTGGCGAAGCTGTCGATCCTGGTCGCCGAGGATGACTCGCCCCTGGGCGCCCTCACCGTCAACGGCTTCGAGCAGCCGCATCCGCTTCGCTATCTCGAACGACGGATGCCGGTGCAGCGGCGCGAGGTGGATCTGCTGAAGGAGCTCGGCGGCCGCATCCTGCCCCGGCATCTGTGGGAGAACGTCAGCGGCATGAGCGAAGAGAAGCGCCTGCTCGAGGAGCGCCTGGTCACCCCGCTCGCCCGTCCCGACCTCGCCGACCGGTTCGGGGTCGTGCCGCCGAAGGCCGTCATGCTCTTCGGCCCGCCCGGAACCGGCAAGACCACGTTCGCCAAGGCCGTGGCCTCGCGCCTGGACTGGCCGTTCGTCGAGCTGTTCCCCTCGCGCCTCGCCGACGCCGGCGGCGGACTCGCCGGCGCGCTGCGCCAGACCTTCGACGTGATCGGAGACCTCGAGCACGCGGTGGTGTTCATCGACGAGGTCGAAGAGATCGCGTCGCGGCGCCGCGGCGACCCGCCCTCGCCCACGCAGGGCGTCACCAACGAGCTGCTGAAGCTCGTGGCGGAGTTCCGCGAGACCGAGGGACGCCTGCTGATCTGCGCGACCAACTTCGTGCGGGCGCTGGATGCCGCGTTCCTGCGTCACGGCAGGTTCGACTACGTGCTGCCGATCGGGCTGCCCGACGCCGCCGCGCGCCGCGCGATCTGGCTGCGGTACGTCCCGCCCGAGGTCGCGGACCGGATCGACCTGGATTCCCTCGTCGCCGCGAGCGACGGCCTCACCCCCGCCGACATCGAGTACGCCACGCGGCGCGCGTCGCAGCAGGCGCTCGCGCAGGCCCTGCGCGGCGACCACGACGCCCAGGCCGCCGAGGAGCTCACGACCGAGCGCTACCGCGACGCCCTGGGCGCCACGCGCGCCACCGTGTCGGACGAGGCGGTCCAGGACTTCCTGGTCGACATCGAGTCCTTCGCCCGGCTGTAGTCCGGCGCCCAGGGGATGTCGGGGAAGGGAGTACGGGATCGGGGGTTTCGGTCCTCCCACGGACGACATCCCCTCCCGTCGCCGTCGGCGGGCGGAGGATGACCCGGATGCCGGTGGCCCGGGCGGTCCGCCGCGGGTCGGGCGTCAGCGCTCGACGACGCGCGCGGCGATGTCGGTGCGGTGCTGGCCGCCCTCGAGGCCGATGTGCGACAGCGCGCGATAGGTGCGCTCCCGCGCCTCGGCGAAGGTCGTGCCGAGCCCGACGACGTTGAGGACGCGGCCACCCGTCGCCACCAGCTGCCCGTCCTGCTCCGCGGTGGCCGCGTGGGCCAGGTGGACGCCCTCGACGGCGGCAGCGGCATCCAGCCCCGACAGCGGCCGCCCTGTGATCGGGGTCGACGGGTATCCCTCGCTCGCGAGCACCACCGTCACTGCGACGGCCTCGGCGAAGGCGGGGCGCTCGCGGTCCTCGAGGTGGCCCGAGGCGGCCGCGAGGAGCAGCTCCGACAGCGGGTCCACGAGCCGCGGCAGCACCACCTGCGTCTCGGGGTCGCCGAAGCGGGCGTTGAACTCGATGACCTTGACGCCCGACGGGGTGAGGATGAGGCCGGCGTAGAGCAGTCCGATGAAGGGCGTGCCCTCGGCATCCAGCTGACGGATGACGGGCTGGGCGACCTCGCGCGTGACGAGGTCGACGAAGGCGTCCTCGCCGCCGAACTTCTCGAGCAGCCACGGCAGCGGCGAGTAGGCGCCCATGCCGCCGGTGTTGGGGCCGGAGTCGCCGTCGCCCAGGCGCTTGAAGTCCTGCGCGGGGCTGAGGGGCAGCACGCGGTCGCCGTCGGACAGGAAGAACAGCGACACCTCGGGGCCGGACAGGAACTCCTCGATGAGCACGGGCCCCGCCGGCAGGTACTGCTCGCCGTGCGCGATCGCCGCGGCGCGGTCGTCGGTGACGATGACGCCCTTGCCGGCGGCGAGCCCGTCGGCCTTGACGACGTACGGCGACCCGAGGTCGTCGAGGGCGGCTTCGAGCTCGTCGCGGGTGCGGGCGCGGACGGCGCGGCCGGTGGGAACCCCGGCGGCCTCCATGATGCGCTTCGCGAACGCCTTGGACCCTTCGAGCTGCGCGGCGGCCTTGCCCGGACCGAACACCGGGATGCCGCGCCCGCGCAGCGCGTCGGCGACACCCGCGACGAGGGGTGCCTCGGGGCCGATGACGACCAGGTCGACGTTCTCGGTGTTGGCGAAGGTGGTGACGGCGACCGGATCGTTCATGTCCAGGTCGACGAGCGTCGCGTCGCGCCCGATCCCGGCGTTGCCGGGAGCGGCGAGGATCACGTGCCCGGCCTCTTCCGAGCGCAGGGCGAGGATGATGGCGTGCTCTCGCGCGCCCGAGCCGAGGACCAGGATCTTCACCCTGCCCAGCCTAGCGAGGCGCGCTCCCGCGTACCGTGGGTGCATGCCCGCTCGCAGGATCCTGGTCGACGACGGCCGCGCCGCGCTCGCCGCCGTGCGGGGCGCCGCCGAGCCCGCTCGCACCGACCTCGCCACGGCCGTGCGGTATCTGCTGCAGCTGCTCGCCGAGAAGGCGCCGGGTCGCAGCGTCGAGGTGCGCGTGCCGCCCTTCGGGGCCGTGCAGGTGATCGAGGGTCCGCGCCACACGCGCGGCACGCCCCCGAACGTCGTCGAGACCGACCCCGCCACGTGGATCGCGCTCGCCCTCGGCGATGAGAAGTGGGCGGATGCTGCATCCGCCGGTCGCATCCTCGCGTCGGGCACCCGAGCCGACGTCTCGCACCTGCTGCCGCTGCGCCCCTGATTCGCCCGCGAATCCCCGCCGCGGCCGCCCTGCGCGGTGGGACAATTGCCCCATGGCAGGCGTACGCAGTGCCGCGGCCGGCGGGCCCGATCCCTCGGAGCACGACCACATCGTCGATGACGAGGTGGTCTCGGTCGTCGTGCGGCGCTCGCCGAGGTACGGGCGCTTCCTGCTGCTGGGCATCGTCTCGGGCCTGGTGGTGGCAGGCATCCTGACCGCCATCGCGGCGGCGACCGGCGACCCGGGCGGACCGCTCAGCACCGGGGCGTCGGGCTTCTTGCGCGTCTTCGGCGCGCTCGCCGCGGTGTGCGTCGGGGCTGGGCTGTTCCTGTTCGGGATGCTGGCGATCGTGCTGGACCGCATGATCGGGCGCCGGCAGCGCGCCGAGATCGCCGAGCGGGCAACGGTGCTCACCGACGACCTGACCTCACCGGTCAGCGACGACCCGCCGCGCTGGGTCGACGAGCAGGCCGACCGCTGATCGCCGGTGGTCAGTGCTGAGCGCCGCGGTGCCCGGCGGCGCCGGGCCGTACGCGCGCGGGGATAATGGACGGCATGACCGTCAACCCCGGTGACCGGCGCGAGCGCGTGAGCGTGCGCCGTGCGCCCAAGATCTCGGTGTTCCTCGTCGCCGGCGCGGGCGTCGGCATCCTCGCCGCCCTCATCCTGACCTTCGCGTTCGCCGGCTCCACCGAGGCGAGCCCGAACACGGGCCTGGAGTACACCCCGGGGCAGGTCTTCGGGTTCCTCGCGCTGATCGGCATCGCCGTCGGACTCGCTGCCGGCGCCGCGGTCGCCCTCGTCTTCGACCGTCTTTCGCGCCGCAAGACGCGTGAGGTCACCGTCGAGCACGCCTCGATCCAGATCGACGAGTGATCCTCACGCCAGCTCGGCGATGATCGGGTGGATCGCGGCGTCGAAGGCCGCGATGTCACCCCGCAGCCCGTCGGTGACGGCGACCGTGAGGGAGCCGATCCACCACACCCCGCGCTGCGTCAGCGGCAGCACCTGGACGTTGAGTTCGAAGGAGTGCGCGCGCCGCCCCACCTGCCGTTCGTGCTCGGCGATCGCGCTGGCGTACGCGCGATAGGCGACGCCGGAGCCGGCATCCCGGACATAACGGGCGTGCGCCGACTGGGCGAACGCGACCGCCTCGGACGCGTGGGGCTCGATCGCCGCCCGCAGCAGGTCCGAGCCCTCGATGGGCAGGGCGACCATCGTCTCGAAGCCGTCGACGAGGTCCAGCGGCACCGGCGACGGGTGCGCCTGCGGCTCCACCGTCATCGCCCAGTACTCGCGCCACTGCCGCTCGAGCAGGTCGTGGTCCTCGTCGCGGGGGGCGTCGACCGCGCGCGGCGGGATCCCCCGCAGCAGCGGAAGCTCGTCGGGGGACCGGATGCCGAGCACCTGCCGCAGATAGAGCGCGACCAGCACCGGCTGACCCGCGTCCTCGCGGATCAGCCATTCCGGGGTTCCGGCGCCCGCCATGCCGCAATTGTAGGTGGCAGGCGGCGTCCGGCGACCGCTCCTCCCCAGCGTCGTGTCGGCGGCGGGTCCTCCCCAGTCCGCGGAGTGGGCGCGTTCGCGCGGTCCTCGCCCGACACGATGAGCGGATGCCGGACCTCACGCCCCTGCAGAAGCGGATCGCCGCCCTCGTGACCGCCGTGGCCGACGCGGGCGGGGTGGCCCGCGCCGCGACCCTGTGCGAGGGCGGGCACTCGGAGCGGACGATCGCCGCCGCCGTGCTCACGGGTCGTGTCCAACGGATCCGGAGGCGGTGGATCGCGACGGCGGATGCGGACGCAGCCCTCGTCGCCGTCGCGCGGGCTGGCGTGCTCCTCACGTGCGTGACCCAGGCGAAGCGGCTGGCGCTGTGGGATCCCGCCGCCGACACGTCGTGGCATGTGGCGGCGCCGCCGCACGCCGGGCGGGTCGCGGTGCCGAAGGGCACGCACGTGCACCGCGCGGCACCGGTGGTGGCCCGGCCGCCCGGCGATCTGGTCGATCCGATCGAGAACGTCCTCGCGCGGATCGCGGAGTGCCGGCCGCACGAAGAGGCGCTGACGATCTGGGAGTCCGCGCTGAACAAGAAGCTCGTCGAGCGGCGTACGCTCGCGCGCCTCGACCTCTCGCCGCGCGCTCGCGCCGTGCTCGAGGTGGCGACCCCGTGGTCGGATTCCGGACTCGAGACGATCGTCGTCCCGCGGCTGCGCTGGCTGGGGGTGCGGATCCTTCCGCAGGTCTGGATCGACGGCCACCGCGTGGACTTCCTCATCGGCGAGCGCCTCGCGCTGCAGATCGACGGCGGCCACCACGTCGGCGCCCAGCGGGACGAGGACAACCGCCACGATGCGGCCCTCATGCTCGCGGGATATCACGTGATCCGTGTCGGGTACCGCCAGGTCGTCGACGACTGGCCCGCCGTGCAGCACCTCATCATGGTCGCGGTGGCCGAGGGTCTGCACCTCGCGCCCGTGGCCTGACCGCCGCAGCCACCGGCCCGCGCCGGGCCACCGGCATCCGTCATGCCCACCTCCCCCTCCGCGTCCTCCCGTCGCCGTCGGGCAGGGGAGGGGATGTCGGGCAAGGGAGGACCGGATCCGCCGAATCCGTCCGCGTTTCGGCGACATCCCCTCCCCTCGGCGACGGCGAGCGGAGGATCGCGCGCCCGCAGGCCATCCCACGGCCAAGACAAGAACGGATGCCGCGAACCCCGCCTTCCGCAACCCCGGCGAAGGCGCGACCCGCCGGCCGGTAGGCTGTCCGGGTGGGATCCCCATCAGAAACTCCTGCGAACCCCTATGCCGCGGCCGGGGTGGACACCGCCGCCGGCGACCTCGCCGTCGAGCTGATGAAGTCCGCCGTGCGGCGCACGCATGGCCCCGAGGTGCTCGGGGGAGTGGGCGGCTTCGCCGGGCTCTTCGATGCCACGGCCCTGCGTGCGTACACGAAGCCCCTGCTGGCCACCAGCACCGACGGCGTGGGCACGAAGGTCGCGATAGCGCAGGCGATCGACAAGCACGACACGATCGGGCAGGACCTCGTCGGCATGGTGGTCGACGACATCGTCGTGGTGGGGGCGAAGCCGCTCTTCATGACGGACTACATCGCGTGCGGCAAGGTCTTCCCGCAGCGCATCGCCGACATCGTGCGCGGCATCGCCGAGGGCTGCGCCGCGACCGGCACCGCCCTCGTCGGCGGCGAGACCGCCGAGCACCCGGGGCTCCTGGGCATCAACGACTACGACGTCGCGGGCGCCGCCACCGGCGTCGTCGAGGCCGACAAGGTGCTGGGCGCCGAGCGTGTTCGCGCAGGCGACGTCGTGCTCGCCCTCGCCTCGAGCGGCCTGCACGCCAACGGCTACTCGCTCGTGCGCCACATCATCGCCGGCGCCGGGGTCTCTTACGGCAGCCGCGCCGCCGACCTCGGCACGACGTGGGGCGAAGCGCTCCTCGAGCCGACCCGCCTGTACACCAGTCCGCTCCTGCAGCTGGTCGCCGACACCGGTGACGCCGTCCACGCCCTCAGCCATGTCACCGGCGGCGGCATCGCCGCGAACCTCGCGCGCGTGCTCCCGCAGGGCTCGTGGGTCGAGGTCGACCGCTCGACGTGGTCGCCCGCGCCCGTCTTCCGGGTCCTCGCCGACCTCGGCGGGATCGACCTCGGCGCCACCGAGGGCACATGGAACCTCGGCATCGGGTTCCTCGCCGTGGTGGATGCCGCAACGGCCGAGGCCGCGGCATCCGCTCTCTCGGCAGCGGGCATCGAGACCTGGCAGGTCGGCGTGGTGCGGGACGGCGCGCTGCCCGAGGGCGAGTTCGAACAGGGCGCCAAGGGCGTCGACGGCGGGGCGGTCCGCCTGGTCGGTTCCTATCAAGACGGAGCGAAGTAACACCACATGTGCGGAATCGTCGGGATGGTGGGGCGCGGCTCCGTCAACCAGGAGATCTACGACTCCCTGCTGCTGCTGCAGCATCGCGGCCAGGACTCGACCGGCATGGCCACGGCCGAGCCGAGCGGGGTCTTCCACGTCCACAAGGCGAAGGGGCAGGTCCGCGAGGCCTTCCGCACCCGCGACATGCGGGCCCTGCTGGGCAACCTCGGCCTCGGTCACGTCCGGTACGCGACCAAGGGCACGGCGTCCAGCGAAGAAGAGGCGCAGCCGTTCTACGTCAACGCGCCGTACGGCATCGTGCTGGTGCACAACGGCAACCTCACCAACACGCGTGAGCTGACCGAAGAGCTCTTCACGAAGGACCGCCGGCACCTGAACACCAGCTCCGACACCGAGCTGCTGGTGAACGTGCTCGCCAACGAGCTGCAGACCGTCATCTCGGGCCCCCAGCTGGACCCCGACCAGATCTTCGACGCCGTCACCCGCGTGCACGAGCGCGTCGAGGGGTCGTATGCGGCGATCGCCCTGATCGCCGGCTACGGTCTGCTGGCCTTCCGCGATCCATTCGGCATCCGCCCGCTCATCCTCGGCACGCGCCGCAACGACGACGGCAGCTACGAGTGGGTCGTCACGAGCGAGTCGCTGGTGCTCGAGAACGGCGAGTTCGAGGTCGTCCGCGACGTCGACCCGGGCGAGGCGGTGTTCGTCGACCTCGACGGCAACCTGCACACCCGGCAGTGCGCGACCGATCCGAAGCTCGTGCCGTGCGCGTTCGAGTACGTCTACCTCGCCCGCCCGGACTCGATCATGAACGGCATCTCGGTCTACGAGGCGCGGCTGCGGATGGGCGAGCGCCTGGCCGACACCATCGCGAAGTACACACCCAAGGGCACGATCGACGTCGTGATGCCCATCCCGGACTCCTCGCGGCCCGCGGCCATGCAGGTCGCGCGCAAGCTGGGCATCGAGTACCGCGAGGGCTTCTACAAGAACCGCTACGTCGGCCGGACGTTCATCATGCCCGGTCAGGCGATCCGCAAGAAGAGCGTGCGCCAGAAGCTCAACGCGATGTCGAGCGAGTTCAAGGGCAAGAACGTGCTGCTGATCGACGACTCGATCGTCCGTGGCACGACCTCGAAAGAGATCATCCAGATGGCGCGGGATGCCGGGGCGAAGAGCGTCACGTTCGCGTCGGCGGCTCCGCCCGTGAGGTACCCGCACGTGTACGGCATCAACATGCCCTCGCGGCACGAACTCGTCGCCCACGGCCGGACGATCCCCGAGATCGCCGAGGAGCTCGGCGCCGACTACATGGTCTACCAGGAGGTCGAGGACCTGAAGGCCGCGATCCTCGAGGGTTCGGACGTGACGGACCTCGACATGAGCTGCTTCGACGGCCGGTATGTCACCGGCACCGTCACCGAGGAGTACCTCGCGTGGGTCGAGGGCTCGCAGGAGAGCTGAGCGCCCTGCAGCGCTAGAGTGAGGCCGGAGTGCCGGGAAGCCTGGTCGGCGATGTCATCGACGACGGGAGGCTTCTTGCGAGTCCTGATCACCACGTTCGGCACGCGAGGCGATGTCGACCCGTACGCCGCCCTCGCCCATCGTCCCGTTCCTGGCGCGGGATCTTCCGCCGCGCCTTAACCAGCTGACGTACGAGTTCAACCGCTTCACGGCGGTCGCCTACGGCGGGGCTGCCATCCGGCAGGAGGACGGCACCGGCGAGGCCGTCCGCGTCCTCGAGCGAATCGGGGCTGGCGTCACAGCCCCTCGTGGAACTCCTCGATGAGGCTGTCGACGACGGCGGTCATCGCGCCGTTCTGATCGGACCCGGCGGCCTCGGCGCCGGCAGCGACCGCGCGCTGACGGGTCGCAGACGTGCCGGCGCTCGCGATGGCCACCACCCGCTCCACCTCGTCGCGGCAGCCGAGAGCCTCGGAGTCCTCGGCGACGAGCTCCACCAGCTCCTCCATCAGCTGCGGGAACGGCGTGATCGTGCTCGCGCCGAAGTCGATGAGGCCCTCGGCGACGCCGTAGCGCTGCGCACGCCAGCGGTTCTCGCCGATGAGGAAGCGGTCGTACACCCGCCATCGCTGGTTCTGCGCGCGCAGTCGCCACAGCATCCGCATGAGCGACTGCGTGACGGCCGCGAAGCTGACCGCGTCCTCGAGGCGGGGTGAGACGTCCATGATGCGCGTCTCAAGCGTGGGGTAGGAGTGCGAGGGGCGGATGTCCCACCAGATCTTCGACGAGTCCTCGATGATGCCGAGGTCGGTCAGCACCGCCACCGACCGCTCGTACTCCGCCCAGCTGACGTACTCCGGCGGCAGGCCCGTGCGCGGCAGGTTGTCGAACACCGAGATGCGGTACGACGCAAGGCCCGTGTCCTCGCCCTGCCAGAACGGCGACGAGGTCGACAGAGCGAGCAGGTGCGGCAGGAAATACGTCATCTGCGGCATGAGGTCGGCGCGCAGCGCGTTGTCACCGAGCCCCACGTGCACGTGGTTCCCGCAGATCAGCAGGCGCCGGGCCACGCCGGCGAGGTCGCGCTCGAGCCCGTGATAGCGCTCCTTGTCGGTGTGGTGGGCCTGCTTCCAGTCCGCGAACGGGTGGCACGCCGCCGCGATCGGCGAGAGCCCGTGGCGGGCGGCGTGCTCCGAGACCGCCGCGCGCAGCCGGCGCAGCTCGTCGCGGGCCTCGCTGGCGCCCGCGCACACGCGCGTGCCGATCTCGACCTGGCATTGCTTGTACTCCGGGCTGACCTGCTGCTGCAGCTCGACGCGCAGACCGTCGAGGAACCCCTCCGGCGCGACCGCGAGAGCCCGGGACTCGCGGTCGACGAGCAGGTACTCCTCTTCGATCCCGATGGTGAAGGCGGGTCGGTCCATGGGGCTCCCTCCGGCGCTCTGCCTCCATCGTGGCCGACGCGCGGGGTGTGCGGACCCAGGCACGCGGGGCCGGATTCCCAGCCGTCTCGCGATACATCGTGTTAGTTTCGCGACCATGAGCACCGCACCCGAGCCCGGCCCGGGGCACCTCGAATCGGTCATCCGGGCCGAGATCGTCGAGGCCGAGCGTCCTGATCGACCCATCATGCGGATGCTGCGCCGCGTGCGGCAGTGGATCTCGCGGTACCCGCGGCTCGAGGGGCTCTACCGCGCCGCCGTCGGCGTGACCGGCGGCTTCCTCACCGTCGCCGGCCTCATCCTCGTTCCGCTGCCGGGGCCGGGCTGGCTCGTCGTCTTCCTCGGCCTCGCGGTCCTCGGGACCGAGTTCGGCTGGGCGCGGCGGATCGCCTCGTGGCTCAAGCGCACGCTCGACCGGTTCTGGACCTGGTGGCGCGCCCGGCGCGCACGAAAGGCCGCCGCGAATGCGGCGGCCCGATGACGGAGAGTTCGGCGGGTCAGGCCCGCTCTAGCTCATCCTCGTCTTCGTCTTCGTACTGATCTGCCCACTTGTCGACCAGCGCGTCGTCACCCGTCGGGTGTCCGAGTTCGCGCTCGAGCGCCGCGTAGTTCACGCTGTACGTGTCGTACTTCAGTTCGCGGGCGATCTTGGTGTGCTTCGCCTTCTGACGGCCACGCCCCATGCGAGACCCCCTCTTTTCACCAGTCGCGGGCTGCGTGCGGGGGAATTCCGCTTCTGACAACCCGGGCAATCACATAATCCGGCTGCGCCGGGAAGAGTAGCATTCACAATACCACGGTGCTTCGGCGCCCCGCGGGGAAGCCGGGCCAAGGCACGACGACGAAGGGGCGAGCGCACATGGCGGATGAGGCATACGGAGTCGACCGGGTGGTCGACAGCGACGCAGCCACGCACGGGGCGGTGATCGCGGGGATCATTCCCGGCCAGTCACCGCGCGTGCTGAAGGAAGCGGCCCGCTATGCCTCGCTGCTCAAGGCGCCGTTGCTCGTCGTGCACGTCGACGTCACCCGCTTCGTCACCTATGAGGACCCCGACGGCTACGTCCACTCCGCGCCCATCGACATCGACATCTCGGCCGGCGAGACCGATCTGGTCGAAGTCCGGCGCGCGGCGGCGGCGGTCCTCGAGGGCCACCCGCTCGAATGGAGCGTGCAGCAGCTGGTCGGCGACCCGGCGCTGGCCATGAAGCACCTCGCCGAGAAGATCGACGCCAAGCTGCTCGTCGTCGGCACGCGCAAGCGGGGGATCGGCGAGTCGATCCGCGAGTTCTTCACCGGCTCGGTCGCCGCGCGGCTCGCGCATCGCCAGGGCCGGCCCATCCTCGTCGTCCCCCTGGGCGAGCCCGTGGCGGACGACGAGGACATCTGGCCGGCCTGATCAGCGTCCGATCCCGCGCGTGAGGTCGGCCGCGATGCGGTCGAGCTCGCTCACCAGATCGTCGATGGTGGATGCCGCGACGTCACCGCCGCGCGCGACGTGCGTGCGAAGGGTGGTGCGCACCCGCGCGCGGAAATCGTTGACCGCCTGATCGGCGCGATGCAGCTGCTCGCGGCTGCGCACGCGCGGGTCGTCGCCCGCACTCTCGCGCGGGGGCGCCACGGTCTCTTCGCGGCTGGCGGCGGCGAGGTCGGCGCGCAGGCTGCGCATCGCCTCACGCACGCTGCCGCGGACCTCGTCCGCGATCAGGCGCACCGAGTCGGCCAGACCCGCCTGGATGTCCTCGAGCTCACCGGCCCGGGCGGCGACCTCGGCGCGGCCGGCATCCGTGATCTCGTAGACGGTCTTGCGCCCGTCGACGGTCTTGGTGACCAGCCCCTCCTCCTCGAGCTTCGCGAGGCGGGGGTACACCGTGCCGGCGCTCGGAGTGTACGTGCCCCCCGTGCGGTCGGACAGCGCCTGGATGATGTCGTAGCCGTGGCGCGGCGCCTCGTCGAGCAGATTCAGCAGGTACAGGCGCAGGTCGCCGTGTGAGAAGACGGGGGGAGTCATCAGGACACCCCGCCCTCGGCGCTGCGCCGCAGCACGGTCACGTCGCCGGACACCGAGTGCAGGCGCACGTCGGCGAAGGTGCCGCTGAGCTCACCGACCGAGCCGGTCCAGCTGGTCGGGCCCGAGCCCGACCTCACCACGCCGTCGATCTGGACCCGGCCGCTCACCGACCGCGTCACGTAGTTGGCGGCGAGGCCCTCGTCGAGCCTGACTGTCGTGGCGCCGCTGACGGTGTTCACGCCGACGGACTCGATCGGACCGGTGGAGTCGACCATCACCGATCCCGACACGGTGTCGACCGTCGCCTTGCGCAGTCGACCGGTGGCCGCGACGTCGCCCGACACGCTGTTCGCGCTCAGGCCGCCGTTCTGCTCGCGCACCTGCACGTCGCCCGACACCGCGTTGGCCACGAGGTCGCCGACGAGCCCGTCGACGATGATGTCGCCGGACACGGTGTTCACGCGGGCGTCGGTGCGCAGGCCCGAGACCAGCGCGCTCGCCGAGACGACGCCGAGATTCAGCGCGACCTCGCGGGGGACAGCGACGCTGATCTCGGCCTTGGGGCCGCCCGAGCCGAAGTTGCGGAACACCTCGAGGAAGTTGTCCCAGCGCAGCTGCGGGTGATCGATCTCGACCACGTCGCCGGACACCTCTATCCGCAGATCCTTCGTGGTCACGCCGTGGACCTCGATGCGGGCGCCCGGTTCGTCGTGGGCCACGACGTCGATCTGGCCGCCGACGAGCCCGACCTTGAGCTTGCGGACGGCTTCCAGGTCGATCACGCGGGTCTCACCCGGGTGGATGATCCATTTCTCGAGGGTCATTGCGTCTCCTGACGTCGAAGATGGGAATCGCGATATATCGTGACTGCGGCAGGGTAACACGATATATCGCGATTCACCAGGGTCCTACCGCCATTCCCTTGACCTTGACGTCGCGTCAACCTCTACCGTGAGAGCACCGCGTGACGCGGCATCCGATCGGAGAGGAACGCGCGTGGACTGGTCCATTCAGCAGGTCGCCCGGCTCGCCGGCACCACGAGCCGGACGCTGCGTCACTACGACGACATCGGACTGCTGCCACCCTCCCGTGTGGGACATCAGGGCTACCGGTACTACGACCGCGCCGCGCTGGTCCGCCTGCAGCGGATCCTGCTCCTTCGCGAGCTCGGTCTCGGGCTGCCGCAGATCGCCGGTGTGCTCGATCGTGAAAGCGATGAGCCGCGGGCGCTCGAGACGCACCTGTCGTGGCTGCGCGAGGAGCGGACCCGCCTGGAGCGGCAGATCAGCGCCGTCGAGGAGACCCTCGCGGCGCTTCGGAGAGGAGAGGAACCCATGCCCGAGACCATGTTCGACGGCTTCGACCACACGGCGTACAAGGAGGAGGTGGAGCAGCGCTGGGGCGAAGCCGCATACGCCGCCGGTGACCGCTGGTGGCGCGGGATGAGGGAGGACGAGCGCCGGGCGTGGAAGCAGCGTTCGGCAGATCTCGGTGCCGCCTGGATCGAGCTGGCCGAGCGCGGTGTCGACCCCGCCGGCGAAGCCGCGCTGGCCGTCGCGGCGCGGCACGTCGACTGGCTGCGCTCGATCCCCGGGACTCCGGCTGCCTCGGGCGATGCCGCCGCGCTCGCGGCCTACGTCCGCGGGTTGGCCGAGATGTACGTCGCCGATCCCCGGTTCGCCGTCCACTACGCCACGCGTGCCGGCGGTACGCGGGGGGCGGAGTTCGTGCGCGACGCGCTCACGGCCTACGCCGACACGCACCTCTAGCGTTCCGCAGCGCGACGTCGCAGACGGATGCCGTGACGAAGGCGCCGGCCCGCGGCATCCGTCATGCCGTCGTGGCTACGGGATCCTCTGCCGGTATCGCGCGTGACCCCGCCCAGCGAGGGCCGAGGTCGAGCACGCCCGTTCGCGCGGCTTCCAGCGCGGCGGAGACCGCACCGATGCAGACGACGTCGACACCGAGCGTCGAGGAGACGAGTTCGGGGGCGGGCAGGTCGAGCTCGCGCGGCAGCGATGCTCGCGCGGCACGGACGATGTCGGCGGCATCCTCCGACGTCATCCCCGACAGCACGACGCGGCGGGGATCGAAGAGGCTGCCGAACACGCCTGTGATGATGCCGAGCGCTCGTCCCGCCCGCGCGACCAAGAGGTGTGCGCGCGGGTCGCCTCGGCGGGCGTCGGCGAGCACGGCTCGGCCCTCGGACGCGCTCGTCGACGGTGAGGTCGCGTCACCGAGCGAAGCCTCGCCCCCGGGCACGGATTCCGCGCGCACCCACTGCCCGATGCGCACGAGGAGGCCGCCGGCGTCGTCGACGCCGCTGACGTGATCGAAGGCGACCATCTCGGCCACGCCCCCGTGCGCGCCGCGCAGCAGGTTTCCGTCGACCACGGCTCCCGCACCCAGGAACTCGCCGCTGAGGATCGTGACGTAATCGCTCACGCCCGCAGCCGCACCGACGGAGCCCTCGGCCACCGCGGCGAGCGACGCGTCGTTCGACACGCGGACGAGGGGAACCCACGCCCCGAAGAGCTCGGCGAGGTCGGGGTTCATACGCCGCCAGAAACCGTTGCGGTGGGGCGGTGAGGCGCCCGTCGCATCCACCGGCGCGGGCACGCCCGCACACAGTGCCAGGACGTCCGCCCGCGGGCGTCCCGCCGCGCGAAGGGCATCGTCGACCGCCGACGTGGCCGCCGCCCTCCGCTCCTCGGGCGAGTCGTGATCGAGATCGGTGACGGCGTGCTCGATGGCCAGCATCCGTCCGCGCAGATCGGCGACAGCCGTCGTGATATGGTCCGGCCCGACATCGGTGCCGACCACGACGGCCGCGTCGGCGCGAAGCTCGAAGCGGCGTGCCGGCCGCCCCTTCTGGTAGTCGCCGACGGCTCGGGCATTGGGCAGCTCGGTGAGCAGGCCCGTCCTGACGAGCTCTTCGACGACGTCGATCGTCGTCGAGCGCGTGAGGCCCACTGCCGACATCGCGTCGCTCGCGGTGAAGACACCCGCATCCCACGCGTACGTGAGCACGCCCTGAAGGCTCGCGCGCCGCACGGCAGCCGCCGGTGAGATCGGGATCGTCACGGGTATTGACCTTTCACTCGTCACCATGGATTATGGACCACATCAACTTGATTCGGGCAGTAAATCTACTCAACGAACCAAAGGCTCGTCGTCGTCGACGGCCCTGGAGAGGACAGCAACGTGGCTGATGAATTCCGACGGAGGAGAGGACGGGTCTCGAGCGCCCTGGCCCTCGGCGTGCTCGGGACTCTGGTCGGCACCCTGCTCGCGGGGTGCTCCGCGGATGGACGAGAGACGATCCGCTTCACGTTCAGCAAGCGTGAGGCGCTCGAGTTCATGAACGAACTCGTCGCAGACTACAACGCGTCCCAGGACGCCGTCCGTGTCGAGATGGACACGTCCGGAGTGGACGTCGTGTCGGCGAGCTTCGTGCGGGGCAACCCGCCCGACATCATGCTCGCCAACTACAACTTCGAGGTGGCCAGGTTCGTGCAGCGGTGCGCGCTGAGCGACCTCTCGGGCACGGCGGCCGCTGCCACCGTCCGCGAGGACCTGCAGCCACTGATGGACCAGTACGGCAGCTGCGAGGGGCGCACCAGCGCCCTCCCGTACTCGGTCATGGCGGCATCCGTCATCTACAACAAGCAGATCTTCGAAGAGAACGACCTCGCCGTCCCCCAGACCTGGAGCGAGCTGCTCGAGGTCTGCGACGCGCTGCAGGCCGCGGGGATCTCGCCCTTCTACGCCACCTTCAAGGACGACTGGACGGTCGGACAGGGGTGGTACGACTACTCGGTCGGCGGATCGCTCGACGTCCTGGAGTTCTTCGATCAGATGAACGCCGCAGGCACCGCTGTCGGTCCGGACTCGGCCGTATCCTTCGAGAAGGACTTCGCCGAACCGGTCGACAAGATGACCCAGCTCGCCGCGGAATACGTCAACGACGACGCGCCGAGTCGCGGATACGGCGACGGCAACCTCGCCTTCGGCAACGGCGAGGCGGCGATGTACCTGCAGGGGCCGTGGGCGTTCGGCGAGATCGCCAAGACCGCGCCGGATCTCGAGCTGGGGACCTTCCCGCTCCCGCTCACCGATGACCCCGAGGACCTGAAGGTCCGCGTGAACATGGACCTGGCGGCGATGATCCCGGACGGATCGCGGCACAAGGAGGCCGCTCGGGACTTCCTCGAGTACCTCTACCTGCCCGAGAACATCGAGGCCTACAACGAGGCCCAGCTCGGCTTCGCCCCCACCACCGATGCGCCCGCCCCGGACGACCCCCGCATCGAGGGGATGATCGAGTACTACCAGGACGGTCGCATCTACCAGGGCCCGTCCGTGCTCGTGCCGCGGACGATGCCGATCCACAACTACGCGCAGGCGATGGTGCTCGGGTCCGACCCGTCCCGCGTGCTGCGCACCATGGACGCGGACTGGGCGCGCATCGCCTTCCGCGCGCCGATCGTCGCGAGCCAGACAGAGGAGTCCACGCAATGAGCGCGACCACCACCATCGTCACCTCGGGCAACAGCAGGGCGCGGCGCAGCACGCGACGCGTCGAGCCGATCTACTACCTCTTCCTGCTGCCGAGCCTGGTGCTGTTCACCCTGGCCATCACGGTTCCGGGCGTGATCGGGATCTTCTTCAGCTTCACCGACTCCATCGGGATCGGGGAGTGGAGCTTCAACGGGCTCACGAACTACATTGCGCTGTTCAGCGACCCGGCCATCCTGCAGAGCTACCTCTTCACGTTCGGGTTCGCGGTGGCCACCGTCATCGTCGTCAACGTGCTGGCCTTCCTCCTCGCAGTCGGGCTGACCGCACGCATTCGCTTCAAGACCGGGCTGCGGGCGATCTTCGTGATCCCCATGGTGATCTCGGGCATCATCATCGCCTACGTCTTCAACTTCCTGTTCTCCAACTCCGTGCCCACGGCGGCGGGGGCGCTCGGCATTCCCTTCCTGCAGACGAGCCTCCTGGCCAATCCCGATCTCGCGTGGATCGCGATCGTGATCGTCACGGCCTGGCAGGCCATCCCCGGGACGCTGCTGATCTACATCGCGGGCCTGCTCTCGATCCCCGGCGACGTCTACGAAGCGGCGGACCTGGACGGCGCATCGAAGTCCCAGCAACTGCTTCGCATCACCCTGCCGCTGGTCGCGGGGTACGTCGTCATCAACGTCATCCTCGGGTTCAAGGGCTTCCTGAACGCCTACGACATCATCGTCGGTCTCACCAACGGCGGACCCGGCACCGCGACGCGCAGCATCGCGATGACGATCATCGCCGGCTTCAACGGCGGCGACTACGCCTACCAGATGGCCAACGCCACCATCTTCTTCATCGTGGCCGTGCTCATCTCGGTCCTGCAGCTCTCGCTCACGCGCGGAAGGAACCAGTTCTGATGACCACCACCCAGCCGGCCCTCGCCTTCGAGCAGGCCGATGTCTCCGTCGGTCTGCAGAAGACGCGACCCGCCCCGCGCACCAAGCTTACGGAGCGGGTGAACTGGTCGACGACGATCATCCTGATGCTGTGCGCCGTCACGGTGCTTCTCCCGCTGTACGTCACGCTCTCGATGGCGTTCAAGACGACGGGGCAGGCGGTCGACGGCAACGCCTTCTCGCTGCCGGCGCCGTTCAGCATCGACGGGTTCGTCCAGGCCTGGACGCTCACGAAGTTCCCGGTCGGTGCCGCGATCTCGCTGTTCGTGACCGCCGGCACCGTGATCGCCACGATCGTGCTGGCAGCGTTCGCGTCCTACGCGATCGTGCGCAACTGGGACCGCCGCCTGTTCCGGTACTCGTTCTTCTACCTGCTCGCGGCGATGTTCATCCCGTTCCCGGTCGTCGCGCTGCCGCAGATCCAGCTCACCGGACGCGTGGGGCTGGACAACCCGCTCGGCGTCGTGATCCTGGCGACGATGTTCCAGCTGAGCTTCAGCGTCCTGCTGTTCACCGCGTTCCTGCGCTCGATCCCGCTCGAACTCGAAGAGAGCGCGCGCATCGACGGGGCCTCGACGTGGCAGACGTTCTGGCGCATCATCTTCCCGCTGCTCGCGCCGATGAGCGCCACGGTCGGCATCTTCGCGTTCCTCTACGCCTGGAACGACTTCATGATGCCGTCGCTCATCATCTCGGACCCGGCACTGCAGACTCTCCCGGTGCGGCAGAACCTGTTCCAGTCGCAGTTCAGCAACAACTACAACGTGGCCTTCGCCTCGTATCTCATGGCCATGGCCCCCGCGATCATCGTCTACCTCTTCACCCAGCGATGGGTCATGGAGGGCGTGACGCAGGGCGCCGTCAAGGGCTGACCGGCCCCGCCTACCCGAACCCCACCTCGGAATCCACCACACCCGAATCGAACCGAAAGGACACCCCCACGTGACCACCGTCACCGGATCCCACCCCGTCCGCCACGACTCCGACGAGATGCTGCCCCCGTGGTGGCGGCAGGCGGCGGTCTACCAGATCTACCCGCGCAGCTTCGCCGACGGCGACGGCGACGGCATCGGCGATCTGCCCGGCGCCGTCGACCGGGTGCCCTACCTGGCCGAGCTCGGCATCGACGCGGTGTGGCTGAGTCCCTTCTATCCCTCGGAGCTCGCCGACGGCGGCTACGACGTCGCCGACTACCGCGACGTCGACCCGCGACTGGGCACGCTCGAGGACTTCGACCGGCTGGTCGCGGCCCTGCACGAGCGCGGCATCCGCGTGGTGGTCGACATCGTGCCGAACCACACGTCGGACCAGCACGCGTGGTTCCAGGAGGCCCTCGCCGCCGGGCGCGGCTCGGCGGCGCGCGAGCGCTACATCTTCCGCGACGGCACCGGCCCCGACGGCTCCGAGCCGCCGACGGACTGGGAGAGCATCTTCGGCGGGCCGGCGTGGGAGCGCGTGGCGGACGGGCAGTGGTACCTGCACAACTTCGCCGTCGAGCAGCCGGACCTCAACTGGGCCAACCCCGAGGTGCGCGCCGACTTCGTCACGACCCTGCGGTTCTGGTCGGACCGCGGCGTGGACGGCTTCCGCATCGATGTCGCGCACATGCTCACCAAGGACATGACCGAGCCGCTGCTGTCCAAGGCCGAGCTCGAGGCGCTGCCGCGCGACGGCAAGCACCCGATGGTCGACCGCGACGACGTCCACGAGGTGTACGCCGAGTGGCGCCAGGTGTTCGACGAGTACGACCCGCCGCGCACGGCGGTGGCCGAGGCGTGGGTCGACCGCGCGCGGGTTCCGCTGTACGCCAGCGCCGACAGCCTCGGCCAGGCGTTCAACTTCGACCTGCTGCAGGCCGACTTCGACGCCCGCCAGTTCCACACGATCGTCGACGACAACCTCGCTTTGGCTGCGACGTCGGGGTCGTCGACGACGTGGGTGCTGTCCAACCACGACGTCGTGCGTCACGCCACTCGGTACGGCCTGCCCGACGCGGAGCGGGATGCCGACGGCCACCCGACCCTCAAGCACGGCAACGAGTGGCTGCTCTCGGGCGGTGCGGAGCCGGTGCTCGACCGCGAGCGCGGGCTCCGCCGGGCCAGGGCCGCAGCGCTGTTCCTGCTGGGCCTGCCGGGTTCGGCCTACCTCTACCAGGGCGAGGAGCTCGGTCTTCACGAGGTCGCCGAGATCCCGGACGGCGCGCGTCAGGACCCGACGTTCTTCCGCAGCCCCGGCGAGGACATCGGGCGTGACGGATGCCGGGTGCCGCTGCCGTGGACGGCTTCGGGCTCGTCGTTCGGCTTCGGCGCCGACGGCGCGCACCTGCCGCAGCCGGCGTGGTTCGGCGACAGCGCGGTCGACGTGCAGGACGGCGACCCGTCCTCGACGCTGTCGATGTATCGCCGCGCCCTCGAGCTGCGCCACCGGCTGCAGACCGAGGAGCGCCTGGAGTGGATCGAGACCGGAGACCCGCACGTGCTGCGATTCCGCCGGCCGAACGGGTGGGAGATCGTGACGAACTTCGGCGCCGAGCCGTACGCGCTGGACCGCCCCGGTGACGTCGTCCTGTCGAGCGGACCCGGCGTCGGCGATGTGCTGCCGGGCGAGACGTCGGTGTGGCTGTCCCGCGACTGACGGCGCGAAAAGGCGGATGCCGCGATCCCCGTGGGGGTCGCGGCATCCGTCGTCGTGGGACCGATGCGGCGGGTCGTCAGGGGCGTCGGCCGCCGCTGATGACCCGGAACAGGAGCACGATCAGGGCGATGACTCCGACGATCAGGGCGACCCACAGCAGCCAGCTGAGGGCTTCGCCGAGTCCGCCGACGATCGCCAGGATGATCGCGACGACGATGATGATGATGAGGGCGAGGTTCATGCGAGTGTCTCCTTCGCTAGCCGGGCTCGTGGGTCTACGAATCCGGATGCCTCGTGGGCATGACACCACGCTGGCACCGCCTGGACGCGCGCCGTAGGGGGTTGACGAGCGCCGATTCACGATGCTATCCAGCGTTTTCCCAGGTGGCGTAGTCGCCCCGCCGGGGGGTGTCAACCCCCGCATCCAGGCGCGGGCCGCCGTCATAGCCTGCGGAGATGACCCAGCCCACGATCACGGACCCCACACGCAAGCACCCGTCCGACGGCTTCCCCGCGCAGGAGCAGGAGCAGCCGGGCCTCACCGATCAGACGCGACCAACGCCGGATCACGGTGAGCGCACCTATCAGGGCTCGCTGCGGCTCAGCGGTCGTCGTGCGCTGATCACGGGTGGGGACTCCGGCATCGGCCGGGCGGTGGCGATCGCCTTCGCCCGCGAGGGGGCGGACGTGGCGATCTCGCACCTGCCCGAGGAGCAGGACGATGCCGACGACACCCTGCGGTGGGTCACCGAGGCGGGTGTGAAGGGACTCGACCTGCCGGGCGACGTGCGCGACGAGCAGTACTGCGCCGACATCGTCGAGCGGACGGTGACAGAGTTCGGCGGGCTGGACGTGCTCGTCCTCAACGCCGCGTATCAGAAGGACCGGGACGGGGTCGAGACGCTCGTCACCGAGGAGTTCGACCGCGTGTTCCGCACCAATCTGTATGCGCCGATCTTCACGGCCCGCGCGGCCGTGCCCCACTTGTCGCCCGGGGCGTCGATCATCGTGACCACGTCGATCCAGGCGTTCGACCCGTCGCCCGGTCTGCTCGACTATGCCATGACCAAGGCCGCGCAGGTCGCGTTCGTCAAGGCGCTCGCCCAGGACCTGGGGCCGCGCGGCATCCGGGTCAACGGCGTCGCCCCGGGACCCATCTGGACACCGCTCATCCCCGCGACAGGGTGGGATGCCGACAAGCTGGCGTCGTTCGGACAGGACACCCCGCTCGGGCGCGCAGGTCAGCCGGCGGAGCTCGCCGGGGCCTACGTCTATCTCGCGGCCGAGAGCGGCTCCTATACCTCCGGCGCGATCCTGCCGGTCACCGGCGGACGCGGACTGTGACGCCCGCGAGGGCCTGGAAGAGAGGCGGTGCGCCATGCCCCGAGGACGCGGTGGATCGAGCCTGAAGGATCCCGAGCTGTACGAGGAGCTCCGCAAGGACGGAGCATCGAAAGAGAAGGCGGCGCGCATCTCGAACGCCGCGGCCGCCCAGGGGCGCAGCGCGGTGGGGCGCCGCGGGGGCGAGGCCGAGAACTACGAGGACCGCACCGTTGCGGAGCTGCGTGAGCGCGCGAAGGAGCTCGGGATCTCGGGCTACTCCGGCAAGCGCAAATCCGAGCTGATCGATATGCTCCGTAACCGGTGATCCGGGACTGGGGGAGGGGCGCATGCCCAGACTGAAACGCGTGCGCCCGGGGGTGGATGCCGGGTTCCGGCGTGTCCGAGCCGGGAGCGGCTTCCGCTACCTCGACGCCCGCGGGAAGCCGATCGCCGAGCGCCACGTCGAGCGCATCCGCGCGCTCGTGCTGCCCCCGGCATGGGAGGACGTCTGGATCTGCGCGGACGCCGACGGCCACATCCAGGCGGTGGGCACCGATGAGGCCGGGCGGCGCCAGTACCGGTATCACGACGCCTGGAGCGAGGGCCGCGACCGCGGCAAGTACGCCCGTGCCCTGTCGCTGGCCGAAGCCCTGCCCCGTGCCCGCGCGCGCGTGACCACGTCGCTGCGGCGCGGCGACCTCGACCGCGAGCGCGTCCTGGCGGTCGCCTTCCGGCTGCTCGATCAGGCCGCGCCGCGCATCGGATCCGAGCGCTACTTCGCCGCGCACGGCAGCCGCGGCCTGACGACCCTGCAGCGCCGCGACGCCTCGATCGAGGCGTCCACCGTCACCCTCTCGTTCCCGGGCAAGAGCGGCAAGCGCCAGCTGCTCTCGGTCGACGACGGCGAGCTCGCCGTCGTCGTCGAGCTGCTCGCGGCCGGCCGCCCGCGCTCGCCGCTGCTGGCCTGGCAGCGCGGTCGGCGCCGCGTGCCGCTCGCGCCCGCCGACGTCAACGCCTACGTCCGCTCGCTCACCGGCGGCGCCTTCACCGCGAAGGACTTCCGCACCCTGCGCGGCACGATCCTCGCCGCCGAGGCGCTGGCGCGGATCGGCACCGTCGACACGAAGTCCGACCTCAAGCGCGCCGAGGCCCTGGCCGTCCGCGCGACCGCCGAGGCGCTCGGCAACACTCCCGCGGTCGCCCGCGGCTCGTACATCGATCCTCGGGTCTTCGCCCGCTACCGCGACGGCCACCTGCTCGACCTGTCGATCTCGCCGGAGTCCGCCATCCGCGCGCTCCTGCGCCGGGGGCGCTGACCGCGCGGCGTACGGTAGGCCTATGCCGCAGCCCGTCGACCCGCGTACCCTCGCGCTGGTCGTCGCCGGCGGCGCGGCAGGAGTCGCCGCCCGTGCCGTGCTGCTCGCGCCGGTCACCGACGCGCACGCCGTGCCGTGGGCGACGCTCGGTGTCAACGTGGCGGGATCCCTGCTGCTCGGCGTCGTCGTCGGCTGGCTCGCCGACCGGCATCCCCGGCTTCGCGCGCTGCTGGGCACCGGCATGCTCGGCGGATTCACCACCTACAGCGCGTTCGCGGTCGAGACCGTCCTGTGGCTGCGGGAGCCGTGGCTGGCCGCGGCCCTGGTGGCGGCATCCGTGCTGGCAGGCGTGACCGCCGCCGCGGCGGGCCTGTGGATCGGCCGTCGCCTCGCCGACGTCCCCGGAGAGGTCGAGCCCCTCGAGGACGCCGCATGACGCCGGGACTGCTCGTCCTCATCGCCGTCGCCGGCGGGGCGGGGGCGGGGCTGCGCTACGTGGTGGACCGCCTCGCCGCACGGCCGGGCGGGGACTTCCCCCGCGGCATCCTGATCGTGAACATCAGCGGCTCGCTCGCCCTCGGCCTGCTCGCCGGCCTGGGCACCGGGGTCCTGCCGCCTGACCTGTCCGCCGTCCTCGGGGCGGGACTCCTCGGGGGCTACACCACCTTCAGCACCCTGGCGGTCGACACCGTGCTGCTCGCGCAGCGGCATCGGCGACGGGATGCCGTGCGGAACCTCGTCGCCACGCTCGCGCTCGCCGCGCTCGCGGCCGGCGTGGGCCTCGCTCTCGGGCGGCTGCTGGCCGGCGCCGCGGTCTGACCCGCGTGGAATACTGAATCCCGATACATCTTCGTATCCGAAATCGCCCTCCCCCTTCGAAGGCACCAGTGTCGAAACTCGCCGTCCTCAGCCTGAAGAACCGGGCCCTCATCGCGCTCATCACGATCGTCGCCGCGATCTTCGGCGGGCTGGCGCTGAACGGGCTCAAGCAGGAGCTCATCCCCTCGATCGAGTTCCCCCAGCTCATCGTCGTCTCGAGCTACCCGGGCGCCTCGCCCGAGGTGGTCAACAACGACGTCTCGACGCCGATCGAGGCGGCGATCCAGGCGGTTCCGGGGCTCGAGGGGACGACGGCCACCAGTACGACGAACGCGTCGGTCATCCAGGCGTCGTTCACCTACGGCACCGACCTCGCCACCGCTGAGCAGAAGATCACCCAGGCGATCAACCGCATCTCGGATCAGCTCCCCGACAGCGTCGACCCGAATGTGATCTCGGCGAGCATCGACGACTTCCCGGTGATCCAGCTCGCGGTCACCGGGTACGAGGACGCCGAGACGGTGCAGGCCCGCCTCGACTCGACCGTCGTTCCTGGCCTCGAGGACGTCGACGGCGTCAACGCCGCCGAGATCGTCGGCGGCGTCGGCCAGCGCATCACGATCACCCCCGACGACGACGCGCTCGCCGACGCCGGCTACACCCGGCAGGACATCCGCGACACCCTCGACGAGAACGGCGTGCTGTTCCCCGGTGGCGAGATCACCGAGGACGATCAGACCCTCACGGTGCAGACCGGCGCGAAGGTCACCTCGGTCGACGAGGTCGGCGCCCTGCCGCTGGTCCCCTCGGACGCGGAGCAGTTCGCCGCCGGCGCGACCGTCCTCTCGGACGTCGCGGCCGTGGAGCAGCAGCCCGATCCGACGACGACGATCTCGCGCGTGAACGGCGAACCCGCCCTCACCATCGCGGTCACCAAGCTCCCCGCCGCCAACACCGTCGACGTCTCGCACGGCGTGCGCGACGCGCTGCCCGACCTCGAGGACGCCCTCGACGGCGCGACCTTCACCGCCGTCTTCGACCAGGCCCCGTACATCGAGAAGTCCATCGAGACGCTCGCCGTCGAGGGCATGCTGGGCCTGGTCTTCGCGGTGCTCGTGATCCTGGTGTTCCTGCTGTCCGTGCGCTCCACCCTCGTCACGGCGATCTCGATCCCCACGAGCGTGCTCATCACCTTCATCGGCATCCAGGCCTTCGGGTACTCGCTGAACATCCTGACCCTCGGGGCGCTGACGATCTCGATCGGTCGCGTCGTGGACGACTCGATCGTCGTCATCGAGAACATCAAGCGCCACTACGTCCAGGGCGCCGACAAGCTGCGGGCGATCACCCACGCCGTCCGCGAGGTCGCCACGGCCATCACGTCGTCGACGATCACGACGGTCGCCGTGTTCCTTCCCATCGCGTTCGTCGGCGACATCACCGGCGAGCTGTTCCGCCCGTTCGCCCTGACGGTGACGATCGCGATGTCGGCGTCGCTGCTGGTGGCCCTCACGATCGTCCCGGTGCTGGCGTACTGGTTCCTGCGCCCGGGCAAGCCGGTCCGCGATGCGCAGGGCGAGCCGGTCGACCCCGAGTCCCCGGCCGCCCCTCCCTCGCGGCTGCAGCGCGGCTATCTGCCGATCCTGCGCTGGACGCTGCGTCACTCGTGGGTCACGCTGCTGCTGGCCGTCCTGGTGCTGGGCGGCACCGCGGCGGCGGCGCCGTTCATGAAGACCAACTTCCTGGGCGACTCGGGCCAGAACACCTTCACGATGACGCAGGAGATCGGCGCGGCTCCGAGCCTCGAGGCCGAGAGCGTCGCCGCGGAGCAGGTCGAGGAGGTCCTCCTCGGACTCGACGGGATCGACACCGTCCAGGTCTCGATCGGCTCCAGCGGCTCCGCGCTGCGGGACGCCTTCGCCGGCGGCAGTTCGGGCATCACCTACTCCATCACCACCGACGACGGCGTGGACCAGGTCGCCCTGCGCGAGCATGTTCAGGATGCCGTGGCCGACCTCGAGGGCGCGGGCGATTTCGTCGTCTCGGCGGCGGGCGGCGGGTTCGGCTCCGGCGACATCGAGGTGGACGTCACCGCTCCCGATTCCGCCACGCTGCGCGACGCGGCCGACACCGTCGTCGGCGTCCTCGCGGATGCCGAGGGCGTCGGCCAGGTCACCAGCAACCTGGCCGCCTCGCTGCCGTACATCGCCGTCGAGGTGGACCGGGAGCGCGCCGCGGAGCTCGGCCTGTCCGAGGTGGCGGTCGGCGGTCTGGTGTCGGCGGCGATGCGGCCGCAGCAGATCGGGACCGTCGAGATCGACGACACCGCCCTGACCGTCTATCTCGCGGCGGACGCCGCTCCGGGCTCGCTCGCGGATCTGCGCGACCTGAGCATCCCGACGGCCACCGGTCCGGTGCCGCTCGAGGACGTCGCGGCGGTGGAAGAGAGCGAGGGCCCGGTCTCGATCACGACCCAGCGCGGCCAGCGCACCGCCACCGTCACGGTCACCCCGTCGACCGACGACCTCAGCGCCGCCAGCGCCTCGGTCGCCCGGGCGCTGCAGGACGTCGAGCTCCCGGCATCCGCCGATGCCGAGCTCGGGGGAGTGGTGTCCCAGCAGCAGGATGCCTTCTCGCAGCTGGGCCTGGCACTGCTGGCCGCGATCCTCATCGTCTACGTCGTGATGGTCGCGACCTTCAAGTCGCTCCGCCAGCCACTGCTGCTGCTCATCTCGGTGCCGTTCGCGGCGACCGGCGCGATCCTGCTGCAGATCATCACCGGCGTGCCGCTCGGGGTGGCGTCGCTGATCGGCGTGCTCATGCTGATCGGCATCGTCGTGACGAACGCCATCGTGCTCGTCGACCTCGTGAACCAGTACCGCGAGAAGGGACTGTCGGCGCACGAGGCGACCCTCGCCGGCGGTGCGCGGCGACTGCGCCCCATCCTCATGACCGCGCTGGCCACCATCTTCGCCCTCACCCCGATGGCGCTGGGCATCACCGGCAGCGGCGGGTTCATCTCGCAGCCCCTCGCGATCGTCGTGATCGGCGGACTGGTCTCGTCGACGGTGCTCACCCTGCTGGTGCTGCCCACGCTGTACAACCTCGTCGAAGGCGCCGCCGAACGTCGCGGTGCGCGGCGCGCCGGGATCGCGGAGGAACGCCGTCCGGAACCCGAGCCCGCCGCGGCGCCGGTCGTCGAGACGCGCCGCGAGCGCCGCCTGCGCGAAGCCGCGGCCGCCGCCGCAGCGCAGGGGACGGTCCCGGAGTCCGAGCCTGCCCCTAGGGTGGGGGAAGACGGTGGGCAGGAGTTCCCGATGATCGAAGAAGAACCAGACGTGGAAGTTCCCTCGACCACGCCCGCGCCGCCGTCAGCGGCAGAGGCGGCTCACCCCGAGGATCTGCCCGACGAGGTCGGCCGTGTCGTCGCGGAGCCCATCGAAGGACCCGTCATCGAAGAGGCACCCGATGTCGAGGTTCCCGGCTCCGCCCCGGCGCCGGATGCCGTCCGAAGCGGCGGGGATGTCGAGGGAGCGCGCGAGAACGGTGACACGCACGCGGACGACTCGCCGGGCGAGCCGACCGCGGATGCGGAGCCCGCGGCGGACGAGTCCGAGGCGGCTGAGTCCGGGGCGGCTGGGTCGCACGAGGCCGAGGCGGAGCAGCAGTCCGACCGCTGATCCCCGCCGTCCGGCGGCGCGGGGCCGTGTGCCGCGCGACACCGAGGACGTCGTCGGTGCCGTCGGTGCGCTCCGTGCGCACGCCGGCCGCCGCCGCGGCCTTCGCGCTGAGCCGAAGGGCCTTGTTGAACGCCGTCACCCAGCACGCCACCGTGCCGAAGGCGATCGCCTCGTAGCAGGCGAGGTTGATGACGCCCGTGACGAGAGCGGCCATGCCGGTGGCCAGAAGCACCACACTGGTCGTCGTCAGCAGGCGGAAGCGGCCGGACATGCCGCGCAACCCGGATGCCGAGGCGACGAGGGCGAGGAAGGACAGCGCCAGGCCCGTGGCCGCGAGGTCGTGCATCACGGCGTCCACCGGGATCGGCACCAGACCCACCACGATCATGTGGGCGCCCGCCGAGGCGAGTGACCACCGGATGCCGCGGGAGGTGCGCCGCCCGATCGATGACGGCAGGTCGGCGGCCAGCAGCATCCCGTAGCAGGCGAGCAGGAAGCCCGCCAGCATCACGGTCGCGTTGAACGTGCGCGCCGAGAAATCCGAGAAGGTGCCGAGCTGCGAGAAGTGCAGCTGCCACCACAGGGGGTCGGACGTCGTGCTGACCGAGAGGAGCACGCCGACGGCGAGCACCGACATCGCCACTTCGAACGAGCGGTGCGACAGCGGCCGGTCACTCCAGCGGGCTGCGGGCGCGGACTGCCGCGCGGGCGCCGGGACGGCCGTCATCGCCGCCGGTGCCGCACCGGGTGCCGTCCTCAGAGTCGTCGAAGTCATCCTGCCCACCGTGGGGGCCTGACCTCACCCGCTCCGGGCTCGGCACAAGCCGTCGCCGAAGCGGGTGGCGCCGCTGGCCCGCTATTCCCCCTAGCATGACGGCACTCGCTTTTGACGAATGCTATCGTCGTCCGCCCCAGGTCTGCGTCTGTAGTCTCTCAGCAAACCGCCGGTACAATGCAATGTCGGCTCAGGACATCGCGCGTCGTCTGGTATGCGCGGTTGTGAATCTGTGAGTCCCGGGGCCGATGGTGGGGGCGAATCCGCCCCGACGACCATCACCGTGAACGGCCTCGGATCCGCTTCGCCCGCACTCGTGAGGGCCGCGTGCGCCCGGCGCTGTTCTCGTGCGAGAGAGCAGAGAGATTCATGAGCCCCAAGAACAAGAAGCCCGCCGGCGGCCGCGCCGCGAAGAACTTCGAGCCCCGCTACGGCGCGAAGACGTCGTTCCAGGACCGCAAGCGCCGTCCCGGCGAATCCTCGTCGGGCAAGCCGGGCAGCCGGAGCGCTGGTCACCGCGGTCACCGCCCCGAGGCCGCGGAATCTGCACAGCCGAAGCGCCGGTGGACCGCCCAGGAGCGCGCCGGGCGCGACGAGGCCCGCGGCATCCGCACCCACGCGCGCGACGGTGCTGCGCGCCGTCCGTCCGAGAACCGTCCCCGTCGCTCGTTCGATGACCGTCCTCGTCGGGAGGACGCGCCCCGTCGTTCCTTCGATGACCGTCCTCGTCGTTCGTTCGATGACCGCCCTCGTCGGTCGTTCGATGACCGCCCCCGTCGTTCCTTCGATGACCGTCCCCGTCGCGACGAGCGGGCTCCGGTCCGCGAGGGCGCCCACGAGGATCGTGTCGACGTCGTCCACGAGCGTCTGCAGGCGCAGGCGGTGCAGGCGCAGGACGTCGCGACCTCGTTCGGCGAACTCGGGCTCGGTCAGAACATCGTTCGCGTCCTCGCCGAACTCGGCGCCACGGCGCCGTTTCCGATCCAGGCCGCGACCGTCGGTCCGATCCTCCATGGCAAGGACGTCCTGGCCCGCGGTCGCACGGGCTCGGGCAAGACCATCGCGTTCGGCGCCCCGCTGGTCGAGGCGATCCTGCGGTCGCAGGCGGGGACGCGCCGAGCGTTCGGCCGCTCGCCTCGCGCACTCATCCTCGCTCCGACCCGCGAGCTCGCGCTCCAGATCGACCGCACGATCCAGCCGATCGCGCGCAGCGTCGGCCTCTTCACCACGCAGGTCTACGGCGGCGTTCCCCAGGGCCGCCAGGTCGGCGCGCTGAAGAAGGGCGTCGACATCGTCATCGGCACCCCCGGGCGCATCGAGGACCTCGCCGAACAGGGCAAGCTCGACCTGTCCGAGATCAGTGTCGCCGTCCTCGACGAGGCCGACCACATGTGCGAGCTCGGCTTCCTCGAGCCGGTGCAGCGCATCCTGCGGCTGACCGCGCCGGGCAGCCAGAAGCTGCTGTTCTCGGCGACGCTGGACCGCGAGGTGGCAGCGCTCGTCGACGAGTTCCTCGTGGACCCCGAGGTCTACGAGGTCGCCGGCGAGGACCAGCAGACGGGCACGATCGAGCACCGCGTGCTCGTCCTCGACCACCGCGACAAGGCCGAGATCCTGCGCTCCCTGGTGGACCGCGAGGGCAAGACGCTGGTGTTCTCGCGTACGCGCGCCTTCGCCGAGATGCTCGCCGAGCAGTTCGACGATGCCGGCATCCGGGCCCTCGCTCTGCACGGCGACCTGAACCAGGCCAAGCGGACCCGCAATCTCGAGAAGCTCACCTCGGGACGCGTCAACGTGCTCGTCGCGACGGACGTCGCCGCGCGCGGCATCCACGTGGACGACATCGATCTGGTGATCCAGGCGGACGCGCCCGACGAGTACAAGACGTACCTGCACCGCTCGGGGCGCACCGGTCGTGCCGGTCGTGCCGGCACCGTCGTGACCCTGATCACGCGTCAGCGTCGCCGCCGGATGAGCGAGCTGCTGGAGCGTGCCGAGATCGACGCGCCCTTCGACGAGGTTCGTCCCGGCGACGACCTGCTCGAAGAGCTCAGCGGCCGGCAGATCGACCCGACGATCGGCTAACCCGCCGGAGCCGGCGTCGGCTCGATCGCATACACCTGCACGGCGCCGCCGTCGAGAACGAACTGCAGCGCGGTGCCGTCTCTGAAGCGCGTGCGCAACGGCTCCGGCGAGTCCCCGCCCACCAGCACAACCGTGGTGGCGGGAAACTCGCCGACGCTGCACATCATCGTCGGATACAGCGGCGCGCCGCCCACCAGGTACAGGCACATCGCGTCGCTGCCGGGGCCTCGGATGCCGCGCTGCATCGACACGACCGTCATCCCCTCGAAGGTCTCGAACACCGCCGCGTCGCCCACGTCGGCGCCCCTGAACTGCGCCGGCCATTCCGCATCCGGGACTGCGGCGAGGGTCGCCACCCGCGGCGGGCCGTCATCCGTCAGCGAGAGCGTCGCCGCCGAGGCGACGACCGCGGTCAGCACGACGGCGGCGGCCACCAGCAGAGCGACACGCACGCGGGTGCGCCGGGGGCGGGCGGCGGATGCCGGTTCGACCGGCTCGGGGATGGGCGACGGGGGCGGGCCTGTTCGGGCGGGGGTGCGAGCTCGCGTTCGGTCTCGGCGAGGGGCGCGCGGGTGCGGGCTTCGAGTTCGGCGAGGCGCCGCAACGCGTCCGGATCCGACGAGATGTCGGCGCCGGGACCGTACGCGCGCGCCCGCAGCGCGCGAAGCTCGTCGGAAGCGTCCTCGCCCACGTTCACATCGTGACACCGCCGCCCCCGCCGCGGAAGGCGCGCGGTGCGAGGACCCGGTGGTCGGCGCGCTTCGTCTCGCTTCGCTCGCTCAGCGTCCGGAACCCCGCGCTCGCTGAGCGAGGAGCGCAGCGACGAGACGAAGCGCGGGTGGTGCGGGGCGCTTCGTCTCGCTTCGCTCGCTCAGCGTCCGGAACCCCGCGGTCGCTGAGCGAGGAGCGCAGCGACGAGACGAAGCGCCGCGTTCAGCGACCGCCGCGCACCAGCCGCTCCAGCTCGTGCGCGGCGCGTGCCGCGCCCCCGGCGCGCCGCAGGTCGTCGCGAACGACGACCGCGGCATCCCTCACCGATTCGTCGTCCCGGACGCGCCGGTAGGCGTCCTTCACGGCGCGCGCCGCCGGCCGTCCCGTGCGCAGGCGTCCGCACAGGACCCGGTCGCTGAGCGAGGAGCGCAGCGACGAGACGAAGCGCACGGTGGTGCGGCGTGGGAGGACCCGGTCGCTGAGCGAGGAGCGAAGCGACGAGACGAAGCGCGGGCGGTGCGCGTCGACTCAGGGAGTGTCGGAGAGGACGCGCACGCGGTCCCCTTCGAGGATGAACTGCAGCGAGACGCCGAGCTCGAACCGGTCACGCAGTTCCCGCGGCGAGGAGGTGGTGACCGTCAGGGCGCCGGTGGCGGGGAACGAGCCGGCCGCGCAGCCGCCCGTCGAGATGCTGCCCCTCGCGGGGTTCGAATCCACAACGTAAAGGCACATCGCTTCCGCCGCGCCGGGGCTCCACCCGGGCATCGCGACGACCATCAGCCCGGCGAGATCCTCGAACACGGCGGCGCCGTTGGCCTTGGTGCCGAAGATGTTCGTGGGCCACTCCGCATCCTCCGCCTCCTGGAGCACGGCGACTTCGCGGTGGCCGTCCGAGGTGAGCGCCAGTGTCACCGCCGACGCGACGAGCCCGGCGAAGACCAGCGAGACCACCCACAGCAGGGCGAGGCGGCGCGGTGTGAGGAGGCGGTACCACCGCCGGCGCGGGGTGGCGATGACGGGACCGGCGGGGTCGACGTCGACGTCGTCGGGCGCGAGGTCGGGAGCGGCATCCGCGAGCGACGTGGTGCCGTCGTCCGCGGCGCTCTCGACACGGGCAGGCGGGGGAGTCGCGGGAGTCGGCGCAGCCGCGGGCGCAGGCGCATCGAGGGCGGCGCGACGCGCCTCATCCTCGAGTTCGCGAAGTCGCTCCAGCGCGTCGGCGTCGTCGAGGATGTCGGCATCCGGACCATACGCGCGGGCGCGAAGCATCCGCAGCTCATCGACCGCGCCGTCACCCACGGGTTCATCCTGTCATCAGAACAGCGCGTTCACCGTCTGCCGCCCGAGCGTTGTCGTCACGACCGGCCCGGGCGTCGCGGCGCGTGCCGGACCGCGGACGGGTTCGTCCTCTTCCCGGCCATCGAGCCGGTGGACGCGCAGCAGCGGCCGTACCCGTTTGGCGAGCCACGACCGATAGCCCTTCGGGGCGGTCGCCGCAGCTCCCGGATACAGTCCCCGGTACGCCGACACCAGGTCCGGGCGGTGCTGCTCGAGCCACGTGAAGAACCACTGCTTCGCGCCGGGGCGAAGATGCAGCGCGCCGTAGATCACGCGCACCGCACCGGCATCCCTGATGCTCGAGAGGGCGTGATCGAGGGCGGCGATCGAGTCGGTCAGGTGGGGCAAGACGGGCATCAGGAACACCGTCACCCGGAAGCCGGCCTCGGTCGCCGCGCGCACCGTCTCGAGGCGCGCGGCGGCGGACGGCGTTCCGGGCTCGACGAGCCTCTGCAGCTCGTCGTCGAAGACGGCGATCGACATCGCCAGCGACAGGGGTACGGATGCCGACGCCTCGCGCAGCAGGGGAAGATCCCGCCGCAGCAGCGTTCCCTTGGTGAGCACCGAGAAGGGCGTGCCGGACTCGGTGAGCGCGCCGATGATCCCCGGCATCAGCCGGTAGCGGCCTTCGGCTCGCTGATAGGGGTCGGTGTTTGTGCCGAGGGCGACCGACTCCCGCTGCCAGCTGCCGCGCGCGAGCTCCTTGCGCAGCACGTCCTCGACGTTGATCTTCACGATGACCTGGGTGTCGAAGTCCCGCCCGGCGTCGAGTTCGAGGTACTCGTGCGTGCCCCGAGCGAAGCAGTTGTGGCTGATGACGCCGTTCGCGATGAAGTCACCCGTGCCCGTCGTGATGTCGACCATCTCGATCTCGTACCCGAGGTCCTCGACGCTGGTCACGCCGAGATCACCGTAGGTCTTCACGGCTGCGCCGGCGAGCTCGAGCTTCCGCGTGATCGCGGGTTCGATGAGACGGAACAGACGCTGGCGTGCTCCGAGCCCACCGGTGACGCGAATGCTCACCACCCCGTTCGGACTCGCGGGTTCGCGCACGTGTCCGACATCGAATCGCGACAGTCCTTCTTGGATGTGATCGAGGAGGTCAGCGTCCTTGTTCGATATCCGGAGGATGCCGCGAGAGTGCGATCCCTCTGCGTCGAAGATCCCCGACAGGAACCCTGCGAACCATTGGTCCGAGGGATTCTCCGGACTCGCGATCAGCTCCTCGATGCGGGCGACGTCGGCGTGCCGTGCTGTCTGGATGGCGGTCATCGCGCGGCGGGTCGCCATGGCGGTCATGAAGGACCGGACCTGGGTGGCCACTCCTTCGTCCCGGAGGAGGACGCGCGTGCGTTCGAGCGCCTCGACGTCTGCCAGCGCCAGCCGGAATCGGTGGATGCTTCGAACGCGGTCGGCGTCGACGTAGGTGCGGTGGAAGATCATCCCGTCGCCGCGGATCATGCCGGCCAGATACCCGCGGCGGAAGTCCACGCCGGTTGCGTCGACCGACTTCGCCGGTCCGCCCATGCCGAACCCCTGAAGTCGGTTGTTCGTCGTCAGATAGGGTCGCTGCTCCCGGCCCTGCATGGCCCCGGTCACGTGCTTCCATCCGCGTTCGGTGAGGAACCGATGGTCGCCACTGGCCACGATTTCGGTTCCGTCCGCGAGCGTCACACGGTATGCGCGCTTGCGCGTCGTCCAGCGCGCTCGGACCTGGGTCCTCACATATCGGCGGTAGGCGCCTCGGAGGTCCGTGCCGATGATCTCGTCGCCGACCGCGAGCTCGCCGATCGGCCGGGATCGACCGTCCGCCAGGAGCACGAGCGTCTCGGGTGCCAGGCAGTAGCTGCAGGCATGAGTGCATCCTCGATACGGATTGATCGTCCAGTTGAACGGCATCGCCGACGAGGACGGCACGTGATTCAGTGCGGACTTGCACAGCACCTCGTGGAACGTCACGTCGGCGAACTCGGGGGTCGTCACCGACCGCACCAGTGAGTTGAGGCTCTCGAGGCCGGGCAGGGCCGCGGCATCCGCCTGACCCAGCTGCTGTCCCCGCCACCGCATGCCGATCAGTCGAACATAAGCACGAACATCTGTCAAGGAGTAGCGCGCACACCTTCGCACGAGACCCCCTCCCTTCCCCGTCGCCGAGCGGAGGGTCGTTGGTCCTGCACCGACATCGTGGAACTGCGTACCATGGTCAGTGACATCTGATGCCACAACGGAGGGGCGCCATGGAACGCGACATCTACGACGAGGACCACGAGGCGTTCCGGGACGTCGTCCGGGAATTCTGCAAGCGCTACGTCACGAACGCCAAGCGAGAGCAGTGGGATGCCGACGGCGAGATCGACCGCGCGACCATGCGGGCAGCCGGTGATGCGGGCATCATCGGGCTCTCGGTCCCCGAGGAGTTCGGCGGCGCCGGCATGCTGCAGGACTACCGGTTCCGCACCGTGGTGATGGAAGAGGTCATCGCCGCCGGCGCCGGATCCCTGGCCGGGGCATTCGGCATCCAGGACGACCTCGCCATCCCCTACCTCGTCCACATGGGCACCCAGGAGCAGAAGCAGAAGTGGCTGCCGGGCATGGCCACCGGCGAGATCCTCGGCGCCCTGGCGATGACCGAGCCTGGCGCGGGCAGCGACCTGCGGGGCATCAAGACGACGGCCAAGAAGGTCGACGGCGGCTACCTCGTCAACGGCGCGAAGACGTTCATCTCGTCGGGCAAGACCGCCGACGTGGTCGTCACCTTCGTCAAGACGGGCGAGGGCACGCGTCCCGACGCCTTCAGCCTGCTGCTGATCGAGAGCGGCTCCGAGGGGTTCGACCACGGCAAGAAGCTGCACAAGATGGGCTTCCAGGGGCACGACACCGCCGAGCTGTCGTTCAGCGACGTGTTCGTCCCCGAAGAGAACCTCATCAGCGGCCGAGAGGGCATGGGCTTCGTGCAGCTCATGATGAACCTGCCCCTCGAGCGCCTGTCGATCGGCGTCGCCGGGGCGGCCGCCGCGCAGGCGGCGCTGGACTGGACCCTCGTCTACACGAAGGACCGCGAGGCGTTCGGCGAGCGCATCATCGACTTCCAGAACAGCCGCTTCAAGCTCGCCGACGTCGCGGTGACCGTCGACGCGCTGTGGGCGTACCTCGACCGCGCGCTGCTGGCCTACAAGGACGGCAAGCTCACGGCCGAAGAGGCCGCGAAGGTGAAGTTCTGGGCGACCGAGCGCGAGTGGGAGGTGCTCGACACCTGCGTGCAGCTCTTCGGCGGCTACGGCTACATCACCGAGTACCCGATCGCACGGGCGTTCCTCGACGCCCGCGTCCACCGCATCTACGGCGGCACGAACGAGATCATGCGCGAGATCGTCGGGCGGCAGCTGGCCGGCAAGAAGTAGCTCACACCGCGAACACCCAGAAGAGGGCGACGGATGCCGCGACGAAGGTCGCGGTGAACACCGTGTCGCGGGTCCGCCACGGGACCACGTGGCGCTCGGTCCGGTCGGGGTAGGCGCCGAACGCGCGCGCGTCCATCGCGAGGGCGACCCGCTCGGCGTGGCGGATGGCGCCCGCCAGCAGCGGGACGGCGTACCCCGACCACCGGGCGACGGCGGCGAAGGGGCCCCGCCCGCGGCGCGCGCCCCGCACCCGGTGGGCGTGGCGGATCACCTCGAGCTCGTGCCCGAACCGCGGCACGAAGCGGAAAGCCGCCAGTGCGGTGTATCCGATGCGGTACGGCACCCGCAGCTGCTGGACGCCCGCCCGCACGAGGTCGGGTCCGGTCGTCGACAGGCCCACGATCAGGGCGAGCGCGATGATCGCGGCGATGCGGAGCCCCGTGGCGAACCCGACCTCGAGGGCGCCTGCGTACAGCACCCAGGATCCGATGCGCCAGAGCTCCGCCGTATGGTCGACCGCCCCGGCATCCACCCACAGCGAGAACCCGACGCCGACCGCGGCGACCGTCAGCGGGATGCCGGCGAGCAGCACCGCGACGAGTCTCGGCGTGAAGCTGACGCCGACGAGCAGCAGCGCCGCGGCCAGTCCCAGGAAGGCCGCCGGTGTCGCGAGATCCCGCGTGACGGCCACGAGCGTCATGGCGGGGACCGGCGCGAGCAGCTTGGCCAGCGGATTCAGGCCGTAGAGGAAGCGCAGGGGCGAGGCGGCCACCCGCTCGGCGTACGGGTCCACGCGCGCGCGGGCGGCCTGAGTCGACAGCACCGGCCCGGTCATGCGCCCCCTCCGGCGACGGGCAGGTCGGTCAGTCGCACCGCGTCGGCGATCACGGGGTGGGCGGTGACTCCGCGCAGCGCCCGCCGGAGCGGCGGCGGCCGGAGCCCCGCGCGGTCGAGCAGCGCGTCGTCCGCGAGCACCTCACGCACCCCGCCGTCGCCGTCGATCCGACCGTCGGTCAGCACGATCACGCGGTCGGCATGATCGGCGACGAGCTGCATGTCGTGGGTGACGAGGACGATCGTCGTCCCCGAGTCGTTCAGCTCATGAAGCAGCGCCAGCAGCTCCTCGGCCCGCTCGCGATCCTGGCCGAAGGTCGGTTCGTCCAGCAGCAGGATCTCGGCCCCGGTGACGAGCGCCGTCGCGACCGACAGGCGCCGCTTCTGCCCGCCCGAGAGGGTGAACGGATGCCGGTGTGCGGCCCCGTCGAGCCCGAACCGCTCGAGCAGCTCGGTCGTGCGTCGCCGCACCTGCGCGTCGGGTACGTGGCGCAGGCGCAGCCCGTGGGCGAGCTCGTCGAAGACCGTGTGGGCGATGAACTGGTGCTCCGGGTTCTGGAAGACGAAGCCGACGGTGTCGGCGAGGGCGCGCTCCGGCAGGCGCGAGACGTCCCGCCCCGCGATCCGCACGCTGCCGCGCGGCGGGCGGCGGACCCCGCCGACGGCCTGCAGCAGCGTCGTCTTGCCCGCGCCGTTGGCCCCCACCACCGCCGCGATCTCGCCGCGGGTGACCGTGAAGCCGACGTCGTCGAGCACGTTCCGCCCGCCGCGGCGGACGGTGAGCCCCGCCACGTCGATGAGCCGCTCGCCCGGCACCCGGGGCGTCGGCGGATGCGGGCGGACGAGGCCCGCGGGGGGCGGCTCGTCCTGCAGCGCCGCGCGGAGCTCGTCGCCGCGCAGCGGCAGGGGGTCGAGGCGGAAGCCGGCGCGTCGCAGCCGCAGCGCGGCGAGCGTCGTCACCGGCAGCCACACGCCGAGCTCGAGCAGGCGCTCGGCCTCGCCGCGAACGATCTCGTCGACGGTCCCGTCGAGCACCGCGGCGCCGGTGGCGTCGAGCACGACGACCCGGTCGACGAGCTCGACCGCCTCGTCGAGATCGTGTTCGACCAGCAGGATGCCGCGATCCCCGGCTGCCACGACGGCCCGCAGCGCGCGGTAGACGTCCTCGACGCCGCGGGGGTCGAGGTTCGCGGTGGGCTCATCCAGCACCAGCAGCGGCGATCCCATCGCAAGGGCGCACGCGATCGCGAGCCGCTGGCGGCCGCCGCCGGACAGCCGGTCGGGGTTCTCGCGCCGCCGCGACCACAGGCCCACCTCGGTCAGCGCCGCCTCGGCGCGCCCGAGCACCTCGGCCACCGGCATCCGCAGATTCTCGGGGCCGAAGGCCACCTCGTCGAGCAGGGTGCCGGTCACCAGCTGCGCGTCGGGATCCTGGAAGACCATGCCGACGCGGGTGCTGAGCTCGGCGACCGTCGCCGTCGCGGCGTCCGCGCCGCCGACGGTGAGGGTCCCTGCGACGTCCGCAAGGACCGACCGGGGGATCAGGCCGTTCGTCGCGAGCGTGAAGGTCGACTTGCCCGAGCCGCTCGGCCCGAGAAGCAGCACCACCTCGCCGGGAGCCACCGACAGCGACACCGCACGGGGCGAGGCGGCGGGGGCGCCGTCGTGCGTGATCGACACGTCGCGCGCGACGAGCAGCGCGGGATCATCGGTCACGGTACCCCACGCTACGGGGGTCAGCGGCGACGGCGGGGGACCCCCGCCCGCCGCAGCGCCGCGCCGACGCCCAGACCGACGGCCGTCCACAGGACCGGGCCGGCGAGGAACAGCGCCACGTAGACCACCTGCCCCCACACGGCGAACTTGCCGACGTCCGCGGCGATCCAGATCGCCACGGCGATGACGACGCCGACGATCACCGCCGAGACGAAGAAACGCCACGGCTCCCACCGGCGATACCGGACGAGCGCCGCGACCCCCTCCTGCAGCGCCCCGATGAGGAGTGCGGTACCGACGTACCGGCCGATCCAGAGGGGGACGACCGCGCTCGCGACGAGCGCGGCGACGAGGTGGGTGATGAGCGCGACCCATGGCGTGCGGAGCAGTTCCTGCGCGATGACACCGGGCATGACATGGATGCCGAGGACCAGCCCGTAGACGACCGGGACGGTGGCCGACACGGGCAGGCTGATCGCGCCGGCGGCCGCCTGCAGAATCCCCGTCGCAACCCCGATCGCCGCGCAGGTGAGCAGAATGCTCGTGCTCAATCGCGATGCGTGCGCCACACGCCCAATGCTAGCGAGTGCTCTCATGCGATTCTCACAAATCGTCGGTTCACTGAACGGAACCTGTGAGTTACGTTTGCATTCGTTGCGCGCCGACGATGTCGCGCAATATCTCTCTGAACACCACCCTTGGGGGGCCACAAATGGGTCGATCCTCCGTGAGGGCAGCTGCGGTCGTCACACTCGCCGCACTGTTCACCGGAACAGCCACTGCAAGCTTCGGCGCCACTGCGGAGGAGGTGAACAGACCCATTCCGATCGACGCGCCCGACGGGCGATACATCGTTCTGCTGAAGGACGCGCCACTGGCGACCTACGAGGGCGGGATGCCGGGCATCGCACCGACGAAACCGGCGGAGGGCACGCAGTTGGACGCCGCCGCGCCCAACTCACAGAAGTACATCGCGCATCTCAAGAAAGAGCAGCGCAAAGTGGCAGAGAGCGTCGGCGTCGACGCGGCTGCCGGCTACCAGGTCACGCTGAATGGCTTCACCGCTGATCTGACCGGTGAGCAGGCGGCAGCCCTTCGCGGAAACAAGGACGTCCTCGGCGTCTGGGCAGACGAAGTCCGTCATCCTCACGCAGTGCCGTCCACGGAGTTCCTCGGACTGGGCGCGGGGGATAAGGGCAAGGGCGGCGTCTGGCAGACCGTCGGCGGTGTCCAGGGTGCCGGCAAGGGCGTCGTCGTCGGCGTCGTCGACACGGGCATCGCTGCCGACAACCCTTCGTTCGCAGGCGAGCCGCTGAAGTCCCAGAAGAAGCTGCGTGACCTCAACGCAAAGGCAACCGAGCCGTACCTGCTCGGCAACGAAGTCATCATGCACAAGGCCGACGGCAACCTCTTCCGCTCC
This sequence comes from Microbacterium aureliae, assembly GCF_054780155.1. Taxonomy (NCBI): domain Bacteria; kingdom Bacillati; phylum Actinomycetota; class Actinomycetes; order Micrococcales; family Microbacteriaceae; genus Microbacterium; species Microbacterium aureliae. The sequence continues at coordinate 142,817 of NZ_BAAGWW010000002.1, read as the reverse complement.
GAGCGCGTGACGGGTGAAGGCTGGAGCGAGGACGACTACTCGACGAAGCTCATCGGTGCACACTATTTCTCCGAGGGAGCGAAGGCGGCCGGTTTCGACTTCGGCGCCGACTACCTCTCGCCGCTCGACGGCGACGGTCACGGATCGCACACCGCGGGTACGGCCGCGGGCAACTTCGGTGTCCAGGCTAACGTGGAGGGCATCGACTTCGGCATGATCTCCGGCGTCGCACCGGCCGCGAAGGTCGCGTCGTACAAGGCCTGCTGGGTCGGCCCGAACGTCTTGAGCTCGGCGGATGACATCTGCGCGCTCAGCGACCTGTTGGGGGCGATCGACCAGGCTGTCGAGGACGGCGTCGACGTCATCAACTACTCCATCGGCGGCGGCGCTGCCACCACGGTCCTCGGTCCCGACGACATCTCGTTCTTCAACGCCGCTGCGGCCGGCGTCTTCGTTTCAACGAGCGCGGGCAACTCCGGACCGGGCGCTTCGACGGCCGACCACGCCTCGCCGTGGTACATGACGGTCGCCGCCTCGACGATCCCCACCTACGAGGGAACCGTCGAGCTGCCCAACGGCTTCCAGGCCGCGGGAGCGTCGGTGTCGGTGCCGTTCGGCGAGTCGATCACCGATGACGTGGTGTACGCGGGTGACGTCGCGCTGGCCGGCGCCGATCAGACCGAGGCCGAGATGTGCTTCCTAGGCACGCTCGACGCGGAGAAGGTCGACGGCAAGATCGTCGTTTGCGATCGCGGCGTGATCGCGCGTGTCGAGAAGTCGCAGGAGGTCGCTGAAAAGGGTGGCGTGGGCATGATCCTCGTGAACGTCGACCCGGGCTCGCTCGACAACGACTTCCATTCGGTTCCCACCGTGCACATCGCACACACCTACCGTGCGGAGCTGCTGGAGTACGTCCGGAACACCGAGGGTGCCACGGCCACTCTGGTCGGCGAGAACACCACCGGCATCGAGACCCCGACCCCGCAGGTGGCGGGCTTCTCGAGCCGCGGCCCGATGCTCGCCGACGGCAGCGACGTCATCAAGCCCGATGTCACCGCGCCGGGTGTGGCGATCCTCGCCGCCGAGCACAACGCGCCCGGAACGGCGTCGACCTTCGGCTTCAAGTCGGGCACGTCGATGTCCTCCCCGCACGTGGCGGGCCTGGGTGCGCTGTACCTCGGTGAGAAGCCGAAGGCCACTCCCTCCGAGGTGAAGTCGGCACTCATGACGACCGCGTACAACTCGGTCAACGCCGACGGCTCGGACAACACTGATCCGTTCGCGCAGGGCGCCGGTCACGTCGACCCGACGAAGTACTTCGACCCGGGTCTGCTCTACCTCAACGGCCCGCGGGACTGGGCATCGTACCTGCAGGGCCTGGGTCTGTACGACTTCGGCCTCCCGGCGACGATCGACGCAAGCGACCTCAACCTCGCCTCCATGGGGGTCGGCGCGCTCTCGGGCCCGCAGACGATCACGCGCTCGGTCACGTCGACGCAGAAGGGCACCTTCACCGCCACGGTGGACCTGCCCGGAGTCGACGCGACGGTGGAGCCCAGCACGCTGAGCTTCGGCAAGGCGGGCGAGACCAAGTCGTTCACGGTCACCTTCTCCAAGGGTGACGCCGACGTCGAGAAGTGGGCGACGGGGTTCCTCACCTGGACCTCGGGCGCGACCGAGGTGCGCTCACCGATCGCGATCTTCCCGGTCACGGCCGACGCCCCCGCGTCGGTCTCGGGCAGCGGTGCGGACGGCTCGGTCGACATCGAGATCACGCCGGGGCTCACCGGCGAGATGCCGCTGAACCTCGCGGGCCTGGCCGGCAAGGACCTGCTGGTCGAGGGCGACGAGACCACCGGCGCTGGCGAGGACGGCTACAGCTATTACGTCGTCGACGTCGAGGAGGGCGCCGAGCTCGCGCAGTTCGCGATCGACTCGTCGGACGACACCGGGTCCGACATGGATCTGTTCGTCTACCGCGTAGTCGGCCCTGAGGACTGGCGGTACTACGAGACGTGGTCGTCGGCGTCCGGCTCAGCCGACGAGTCGGTGACGCTCACCGCGCCGACGGCGGGCACCTACCTGGTCGAGGCGCACGTGTACTCGTACAGCGCGCCGTTCACGTGGGACCTCACCTCGGCGGTCGTGACCCCGGGCGGTCTCGGCGACCTGACGGCCACGCCCAACCCGCTGCCGGTCGAGGAGGGCGTTCGCAACTCGTTCGAGCTGTCGTGGTCGGGCCTGGAGTCCGGCGACTACCTGGGCGTCGTCCGCTACGGCGACTCGCAGGTGCGCACCGTGGTCTCGGTCGACGTGCCGTAGGCGCCACAACGCGACGGGGGCGTCCGGGCTTCGGCCCGGGCGCCCCTTCCGTTCGCCCCCGGCGGTGATCCTCCGCTCACCGTCGGGCAGCGGAGGCAATGTCGGGCACGGGAGGGCCGAATTCCGGCATCCGGCACTGCTTTCGGCGACATCCCCTCCCGTCGCCGTCGGCGAGGGGAGGACCCGCGTCAGAGGCGGCGGCGCCGGCGGGTCAGCCGCACGTTCGGCAGCGGCGGGGCGGGGATGCGCTCGTCGCCGTGGTCGACGACTCGCCCGAAGCGATCGGATGCCGCCTCCCACGCCTCGCGCGCCGCGACGATCTCGTCGTGGCTGCGGGCGACGAAGTTCCACCACATGACGATCTCGTCCTCGAAGGGCTCGCCGCCGAGCAGGAACAGCGTGGCACCGGCATCCGAGGCGATCACGATCTCGTCTCTGCGGATGCCGAGGTAGAGCAGGTGCTTGACATCGAGCGGCTCCTCGGTCCCACCGTCGACGAGCCGCGCGTCGCCTTCGATGGGCAGCAGCGCGTGCTCCCATTCCGGGCGCAGCGGCAGCCGCACGCGCGAGCCCGGAGCCAGGTGAAGCTCGGCGCCCACGATGGGGGTGTGCATGGTGGCCGGCGACGACGTGCCGGCGAGCTCGCCGACGACGACCGTTGCCCGGCCGTCGTCGCCGGCATCGGCGGTCAAGGCGATGACCGGCAGGTCCTCGTGCCGCTCGAAGTCGGCGGCGCCGTGACGGCGACCCTCGGGCAGGGCGACCCACAGCTGCAGCGCGTCGAGCGCCGCGGCCTCTTCGCCCACCGAGTACTCGGAGTGGGCGATGCCCTCGCCGCTGGTCATGATGTTCAGCGCACCGCGGCGCACGAGCACGTCGCTGCCGATCGAGTCGCGGTGGCGCACCTCGCCGGCGAAGGGCCATGTGACCGTCTGCAGCCCGATATGCGGATGCGGCTCCACGCGCATCTTCGTCACCTGGGGGCCGAAGCGGTCGAGGAAGCACCAGGCGCCGACGAGGGGCAGGTCGCGCTGCGGCAGGGCGCGGCGCACCGACATCGCACGGACGCCGCCGAGCGGCACCTCGCGCGCCTCGAGCTGCACGGCGCGCGGCCCATCGCAGTCCGAGGCGGACTCGGCGGCGACGGCGTCGTCGGTGTCGAGCCTGGTCATTCGGGGTGCGGTTCGCCGGGCCAGTCGACGCTCAGACCGTCGACGGGGTTCTCGCGCAGGTACTTCGACACGAACGGGCAGTGCGGCACGATCGTGTCGCCCCGCCGTGCGGAGTCGGCCATCGCCTCGGCGACGAGGATGGTCGCGAGCCCGCGTCCCTTGAAGGCAGGATCCACCTCGGTGTGGGGGAAGAGCACGCGCCCGCGCGAGTCCGTCCGGAACGTGGTGAATCCGGCGAGCACGTCGTCGACGTGGATCTCGTAGCGGTGCTGCGCCTCGTCGCGCGAGACGGTCGTGGTGGCGTCGGTGTGTGTCATCGGCATCCCTTCGTCGTCGAGTTCAACGTACGGAAGCCCCGGGCATTCCGCCACCGCGCCCGCCCCCTCTGGTGCGGCCCTCGCGGCGGGTCTACCCTCAGCACCAGACCGCGGCTGTGGGGGCCGCGCGCGGTGGTTCAAGGGAGAATCATGAAGCGACGCTTTGTCACGCTCGCCACGGCCGCGGCCCTGGCACTGGCCGCTGTTCTCGCGGGCGCCCCGGCGGCGAACGCCAATGGGGTCACCGGTGCGCCGTATGTCGCGCTGGGGGACTCCGAGGCCGCCGGCACCGGCAACCAGCCCTACCTTGACCTGCAGTGCCTGCGGTCGGCGAAGGCGTATCCCGAGCTCGTCGGCTCGTGGCTCGGCGTGCCCGCGGCCTCGAGCGCGTGCTCCGGCGCGTCGACGACGGCTGTGCTCGGGCAGCTGGGCGACCTCGGACCGGCGACCCAGCTCGTCACGCTCACCGCCGGCATCAACAACGCGGACTGGCAGAGCGTGCTGGTCGCGTGCAGCAGCCTGGGCACGCAGGATGCCTGCACCGCCGCGTACGCCGGCGCCAGCGCGGCCCTGTCCAGCCTGCCGAACGACCTCGGCACGCTGCTGCTGGCCGTGCGGACAGCGGCGCCGAACGCCTACATCGTGGTGACCGGCTACCCCGAGCTCTTCGGCGACTTCACGGGCACGTGCACCGTCGGGGCCTTCAAGGGCAAGCGGGCAACGGTGACGGCGCAGCAGGCGGCGCTCGCGAACGGCGGCATCGCGCAGGTCAACGGCGCGATCGCGCAGGTGGTCACGCAGGCGAACTTCTTCGGCGACACCGGCATCGTCTACGCCGACGTCGCCACGGCGTTCGACGGCCACGGCCTGTGCGACTCCGGCACCCGGTGGATCAGCGGCCTGGTGAACGGGGACGTCATGTTCGCGCGCAGCTTCCACCCGAACGCCGCCGGCCAGCAGGCCTACGCGGCGGCCGTCGCGGCGGTGATCCCCCGGTAGATCGATGACAGAGTGGGGGGATGCCCTCGCCGCTGCTCTCCCACATCCCGCGCGGGGCGGACGCCGACGCCGCCTACCTCGGGTTCGTGGACTGGGCGGCTGAACAGGGCCTCACCCTCTACCCGGCGCAGGACGAGGCGATCATCGAGATCGTCTCGGGCGCGAACGTGATCCTCTCGACGCCGACGGGCACGGGCAAGTCGCTCGTGGCCGTCGCCGCGCACGCGGCGAGCCTCGCCCGTGGCGGCCGCACGTACTACACCGCGCCCATCAAGGCGCTGGTGAGCGAGAAGTTCTTCGCGCTCGCCGACATCTTCGGGCCCGAGAACGTGGGGATGGTGACGGGGGATTCGTCGGTGAACCCCGAGGCGCCGATCATCTGCTGCACGGCCGAGATCCTCGCCAACCTCGCGCTGCGGCACGGCGCGGACGCCGATGTCGACCAGGTCGTCATGGACGAGTTCCACTACTACGGCGACAGCGACCGGGGGTGGGCGTGGCAGGTGCCGCTGCTGCTGCTGCCGCGGGCGCAGTTCATCCTGATGTCGGCGACCCTCGGCGACGTCACCGCGATCGCCGACGACCTGTCGCGCCGCACGGGCCGGGCCACGGCGCGCATCACGGGGGTGGAGCGTCCCGTTCCGCTGCACTTCTCGTACGCCCGCACCCCCGTGCACGAGACGGTCGCCGAACTCCTCGACACGCGCCAGGCGCCGGTCTATGTCGTGCACTTCTCGCAGGCCGCGGCGATGGAGCGCGCGCAGGCGCTCTCCAGCATCCGGATCGTCTCTCGCGAGCAGCGCGACCAGATCGCCGAGGCGATCGGCGGCTTCCGCTTCACCACGGCGTTCGGCCGGACGCTGTCGCGATACGTCCGCGCCGGGATCGGCGTGCACCACGCCGGCATGCTGCCCCGCTACCGCCGCCTCGTCGAGACCCTCGCCCAGCGGGGCCTGCTCCGCGTCATCTGCGGCACCGACACCCTCGGCGTCGGCATCAACGTCCCCATCCGCACCGTGCTCATCACGGCGCTGTCGAAGTACGACGGACAGCGGATGCGACAGCTCAGCGCCCGCGAGTTCCACCAGATCGCCGGGCGCGCCGGCCGCGCCGGCTACGACACCGCCGGAACGGTCGTCGTGATGGCCCCCGACCACGAGATCGAGAACGCCGCCGCGATCGCCAAGGCCGGCGACGACCCGAAGAAGCTCAAGAAGGTCGTCCGCAAGAAGGCGCCGCAGGGGTTCGTGAACTGGAGCGAGTCGAGCTTCGAGCGCCTCGTCGCCGCCGAGCCCGAGCCCCTGGTCCCGCAGCTGCAGCTCACGGCGGCGATGCTCATCAACGTCATCGGACGCGGCGGCGACGTCGTCGCCAACGTCCGGTCGCTCGTGTTCGACAACCACGAGCCGCGCGCCCGCCGGTACGAGCTCGCCCGCCGCGCCATCGCGATCTACCGCACGCTCGTCACGGCGGGTGTCGTCACGAGCGGGGATGCCGGCATCCGCCTGACGGTGGATCTGCAGCCGAATTTCGCCCTCAACCAGCCGCTGTCGCCGTTCGCGCTCGCCGCCATCGAGCTGCTTTCGCCCGACGACACCCCCGACGCCCCGCAGGTCGCGACGGGCCACTACGCCCTCGATGTCGTGAGCGTCATCGAGGCCACGCTCGACGACCCCCGGCCCGTCCTCTCGCAGCAGCAGTTCCTCGCGCGCGGCGAGGCCGTCGCGGCGATGAAGCGCGAGGGCATCGAGTACGACGAGCGCATGGCGCTGCTCGAGGACGTCACCTACCCCAAACCCCTCGCAGAGCTGCTGGCGCAGTCGTTCGAGGTATTCGCCTCGAGCCAGCCGTGGGTGCGCGACTTCGAACTGTCGCCGAAGTCGGTGGTGCGGGACATGTTCGAGCGGGCGCTGTCGTTCGCCGAGCTGATCTCGTTCTACCAGCTCGCCCGCAGCGAGGGCCTGGTGCTGCGGTACCTCAGCGACGCGTACCGCGCGATCCGGCAGACCGTCCCCGCCGAGGCGCAGACCGACGACCTCGTCGACGTGATCGAGTGGCTCGGCGAGCTCGTGCGGCAGGTGGACTCCAGCCTCGTCGACGAGTGGGCGTCGCTGGTGAACCCCGCGGCCGACCCCGAGGCGCCGGTCGTGCCCCCGGCGCCGCCGTCGGTGCTCACCAACCGGCGCGCCTTCGTCGTGCTGGTGCGCAACGAGCTCTTCCGCCGGGTCCAGCTGGCCGCGCTGCAGCGCGACGAGGACCTCGTCGCCCTCGATCCCGACGTCGACTGGCCGGCCGCGCTGGACGCCTACTTCGAGGACCACGACGAGATCCTCACTGGCGGGCCCGCCCGCTCGCCGCGCCTGGTCGAGATCGACGAGACGGATGCCGCGGCGACGGGTCTCTGGCGCGTCGAGCAGATCATCGACGACCCCGCGGGCGACCACGACTGGCGCATCCGCGGCGAGGTCGACCTCGCGGCATCCGAAGAGAACGGCGCCGCGGTCGTCCGCGTCACCGAGGTGATCCGGCTGTAGACGCGCACCGCTCGTCGCACGTGCGGGCCGCCGTTCGCCGCAGGGTCGGCGCCGCTCGTCGCATCGCCGCGCCGGAGCGCGCGCGGCCGCCGGGGCGCAGGGCCCGCGGTTCCTAGCCTGGCAGCACGCAAAGTCGCGTCCACCGAGGAGTTCCGATGACTGCAGCCCCCCGCGGCTCCGAGCGAGCCGTATCCGAGCGAGAGCCCGATCTCGCCCCCGACCCCACGCTTCCGCCGGTCGCCCTGACCGCCGAGCAGCAGCGCCGTGAGTCGCGCTGGACGATCCCCAAGATCGCGCTGTGGGTGGCCATCGCGCTGCTCGGCGGGCTGGGCTGGACGATGCTCGCCATCGTCCGCGGCGAGACCGTCAACGCCATCTGGTTCGTCTTCGCCGCCGTGTGCACGTACCTGATCGGCTACCGGTTCTACTCGAAGGTCATCGAGCGCTACATCACGCGCCCGGACGACCGCCGGGCGACCCCCGCCGAGGTCAAGCAGGACGGCAAGGACTACGTCCCCACCGACCGTCGCGTGCTGTACGGGCACCACTTCGCCGCGATCGCCGGCGCCGGCCCGCTCGTCGGACCCGTGCTGGCCGCGCAGATGGGCTACCTCCCCGGTACCATCTGGATCATCGTCGGCGTCATCCTCGCCGGCGCCGTGCAGGACTACCTGGTGCTGTTCTTCTCGATGCGCCGCGGCGGACGCACGATCGGCCAGATGGCCCGCGCCGAGCTCGGCAAGATCGGCGGCACCGCCGCGATCATCGCCTCGCTGCTGATCATGCTGATCATCGTCGCGATCCTCGCGCTCGTCGTCGTCAACGCACTCGGCGAGAGCCCGTGGGGCGTCTTCAGCGTCTCGATGACGATCCCGATCGCGCTGTTCATGGGCGTGTACCTGCGCTATCTGCGCCCCGGCAAGGTCACCGAGATCTCGCTCATCGGCTTCGTTCTGCTGCTGGCGGCGATCGTCGCCGGCGGCTGGGTGGCCGGCACCCCGTGGGGCGCCGAGATCTTCAGCCTCGACCGCACCACCATCGCGTGGGGGATCATCGTCTACGGCTTCATCGCCGCCGTGCTGCCGGTGTGGCTGCTGCTGGCCCCGCGCGACTACCTGTCGACCTTCATGAAGATCGGCGTCATCGTCATGCTCGCCGGCGCCATCGTGCTGGTGCGCCCCGAGATCACCGTCCCGGCCTTCAGTGAGTTCGCCGGCGGCGAGCTCGGCCCGGTGTTCTCGGGTCCGATCTTCCCGTTCCTGTTCGTGACGATCGCGTGCGGCGCCCTGTCCGGCTTCCACGCCCTCATCGCCTCGGGCACCACGCCCAAGCTGGTCGAGAAGGAGCGGCAGACCCGCTTCATCGGCTACGGCGGCATGATCATGGAGTCCTTCGTCGCCATCATGGCGCTCGTGGCCGCCGTCTCGATCGACCGCGGGATCTACTTCGCGATGAACTCTTCCGCGGCCGCCACGCTCGGAACCGTCGAGGGCGCCGTCGCCTTCGTCAACGGGCTGGGCCTGGCGGGGGTGGCGCTGACCCCCGAGATGCTCACGTCGGCGGCCGCCGCCGTCGGCGAGGAGTCGATCGTCTCGCGCACCGGCGGCGCGCCGACCCTGGCGCTGGGCCTGGCGAACATCATGCAGCAGGCCCTCGGCGGCCCGGCGATGATGGCCTTCTGGTACCACTTCGCGATCATGTTCGAGGCACTGTTCATCCTGACGGCGGTGGATGCCGGCACGCGCGTCGCTCGCTTCATGCTGCAGGACTCGATCGGCGCGTTCGCCCCGAAGTTCCGCGACATGTCGTGGCGACCCGGGGTGTGGATCTGCACGGCGATCATGGTGGCCGGCTGGGGCGCGATCCTCATCCTCGGCGTCACCGACCCGCTCGGGGGCATCAACACATTCTTCCCCCTGTTCGGCATCGCCAACCAGCTGCTGGCCGCGATCGCGCTCGCCGTGGTGCTCGCCATCGTCGCCAAGCGCGGACGCAGCTACTTCCGCTGGCTGTGGATCATCGCGCTGCCGCTGGCCTTCGCGGCCGTGGTCACGATCACCGCGTCGATGTACAAGATCTTCTCGCCGGTGCCCCAGGTGGGCTACTGGGCCAACCACTTCGCCTTCCGGGGTGCGCTGGCAGAGGGGCTCGAGTCGTTCGGCACGGCGACGTCGGTGCAGGCGATGCAGGCGGTCGTGCGCAACACGGCCGTGCAGGGGACCCTGTCGATCGTGTTCGTCACCCTGGCGATCATCGTGATCGCCGCCGCCGTGGTCTCGACCATCCGCTCCGTCCGCGCCGGAGGCGGCGAGAACCTCGAGGACACCCCGGTGGCCTCCCGCCGGTTCGCCCCGGCCGGGTTCCTCGCCACTCCCGCCGAGCGCGAGCTCGAGAAGCAGTGGGCAGAGGTCCCGGCGGCCTCGCAGCCTGCTCGTTCGGGCCACTGAGAGCGAGGACACCGAGATGACCGGCACGGATGCCGCCTTCCGTTCGCCCGCGCGGGCCTGGGCCCTGCTGCGGCGGGCGGCCGGCGGCATCCGCTGGTACATCACCACGCTGATGGGCGACCGGGCCTACGAGGTCTACGTCGCCCATCAGCGGGCCCATCACCCCGGTGGGCCCGTGATGTCCGAGCGCGCGTTCTGGCGCGACCGGATGGACGCCCAGGACCGCAATCCCGGCGCCCGCTGCTGCTGAGGACCCCGAGCGCGCGACGTAGCATTCATGCATGGCGAAGGCGCGCACCGTGGCAGGTGAGGGATGACCGACGCCGTCGTCCTCGCCGCGACCATCGGGGTGGTCGCCGGCGTCCTGCTCACCGCGGCCCTGCTGTTCGCCCGTCGCCTCGGCCGCGGCTCGCGCGAGCTCGGTAGCGACGCCGAACGGGCGACGTACCGCGCGCTGCATCACGCGAGCCTCGCCGCCGGTCACCTGCGCGGCGGCCTCGGGGCGCCCGAGGTGACCCGCGCCGCCAAGCACCTGCGGGCGCTGCTGGGCAGCACCGCCGTCGCCCTGGTCCGCGTGAACGTGCCGGGCGAGGTGGAGTTCGTCGCCGCGGACGGCCACGTCGACCAGCTGGACGACGCCGCCCGGCAGATCGCCGAGCGCGTGCGCGAGACGGGTCGCCGGCAGGTGTTCCCGCGGCGGCCCGGCGCCGCCGACGCGATCGAGGCCGTCGGTGCGCCCATCGTCGCCGACGGCGAGGTGGTCGGGGTGATCGTCGCGTTCTCGTCGCCGGTGCGCGCGCCGCTGGTCCGCGCCGCCGGCGAGGTCGCCGACTGGTGCGCCGCGCAGCTCGAGCTCGGACAGCTCGACGCCTCGCGCACCGCCCTCGCCGAAGCGGAGCTGCGGTCGCTGCGCGCTCAGATCAGCCCGCACTTCATCTACAACGCGCTGACGGCGATCGCCTCGTTCATCCACACCGACCCGCCCCGCGCGCGCGAGCTGGTCATCGACTTCGCGGACTTCACGCGCTACTCCTTCCGTCGCCGCGGAGAGTTCACCACCCTCGCCGAGGAGCTGCGCAGCATCCACTCCTATCTCGAGCTCGAGCGCGCGCGCTTCGGTGAACGGCTGTCGGTGACCCTGCGCATCGCGCCCGAGACGCTGTCGACGGTGATCCCCTTCCTCTCGGTGCAGCCGCTCGTCGAGAACGCCGTGCGTCACGGGCTCGAGCCCGGCGAAGGCGGCGGGGCGATCACGATCTCGTCGCTCGACACCGGCACGCACACCGAGATCACCGTCGAGGACGACGGCGTCGGGATGGATCCCGCACAGCTGCGCCGCCTGCTGACGCGCGCCGACGACGGCGCCCATGTGGGGCTGCGCAACGTCGACACGCGGGTCCGGCAGCTGTACGGCGACGAGGTGGGCCTGGTCATCGAGACGAACAGCGGTGCGGGAACCCTCGTGCGGATGCGGGTGCCGAAGTCCCAGCCGCTGCACGACCCCGGGGACCGCGTCTCGTCCGACGCCGGGGCGGCGCCGTGACCGGCGCCGTGATCGACGTCCTGATCGCCGACGACGAGCGCCCGGCGTTGGACGAGCTCGAGCACCTGCTGCGCACCGACGCGCGGGTGGGCGAGATCCTGCGGGCGTCCTCGGGAGCCGAAGCGCTGCGGCTGCTGTCGGAGCGCGCGGTGGACGCCGCCTTCCTCGACATCCACATGCCCGGGCTCACGGGCCTCGACCTGGCGCGCGCGCTCGGCCGGTTCGCCCACGCCCCCGCCATCGTCTTCGTCACCGCCGACGACGCGCGCGCGGTCGAGGCCTTCGACGTGGCGGCGGTGGACTATCTGCTCAAGCCCGTGCGGCTGGAACGGCTGCACCGGGCACTGGACCGTGTCACGGCGGCGGCCACGGCATCCGACCCCGCGCGGGAAGGACCCCGCGAGACCGCGACCGATGATGAGACCGTGGCCGTCACCGTGGGGTCGACGATCCGGCTGATCCGCCGCGCAGATGTGCGGTGGGTCCGCGCCGAGGGGGACTACTGCCGCCTGCACACCGCGGACACCTCGCACCTCGTCCGCATCCCCATCTCGGATCTGGAGCAGCGGTGGGCGGATGCCGGGTTCGTCCGCGTGCACCGCTCGCACCTGGTCCGCGCGTCGGCGGTGACCGAGCTGCGGCTGGCGGGGCCGGATCCGCGCGTGATCCTGGGCGACGTCGAGGTCGCCGTCAGCAGGCGGCTCGTCGCCGCCGTCCGCCAGGCGCTGCTGCACGTGCCGCGGAGCAGCGCGTGAGCGACGACGTCGAGCCGGTCCGCCGGGCGCGCGAGCGCGTCGTGATCGTGCGCGCACCGCGGACCCCCTCGCCGGCGCGCACGGGCCTCGCCGGCAGTCCTGCCCAAGAGGCGGATGCCGTGTACGCGCGCGGCCTGATGCGCACCCAGCTGCGGCTTGCGCTCGCCCACGTCATCGCCTTCGTCGTCGTGGCGGGCACCCTCGCGGTCGCCCTGGCGATCGTGCCCGAACTGGACCGGGTGCTCGTGGCGGGCGTGCCGCTGTCGTGGCTGCTGCACGCGTACGGCTTCTACCCGATCGTGGCGGTGTTCGCAGCGACCTACGTGCGCGCGGCCGCGCGCAACGAGCAGCGCTACCGGGCCCTGCGGGAGCGCGAGTGAACCCCGTCCTCGACCTCACGGCGGTCGCCCTCGTCGTGCTCGCGACCGTTCTCGTCGGCGCCTACGGGCTGCGGATCTCGCGAACGACGAGCGACTTCTTCGTGGCGTCGCGCACCGTCCGGCCGGTGTGGAACGCCTCGGCGATCAGCGGCGAGTACCTGTCGGCCGGCACGTTCCTGGGGCTCGCCGGTCTCGTGCTGCTCGGCGGCTCCGAGGCGTACTGGTTCCCGATCGGGTACGCCGCCGGCTACCTGCTGGTGCTGCTGTTCGTGGCGGCGCCCCTGCGGCGAAGCGGCGCCTATACGATCCCCGACTTCGTGCACGCGCGCTTCGACTCGCGCATGGCGCGCCGCGTCACGAGCGCCCTCGTGCTCGTGATCGGCTGGCTCTACATCGTGCCGCAGCTGCACGGAGCCGGGCTCGCCCTGGGGGTCGTCGCGGGCCTGCCGCCGTGGGTGGGGGCGGTGGCGGTCGCCGTGCTCGTCGCCGGGGCGGTGGCCGCGGGCGGCATGCGCGCCATCACCTACGTCCAGGCGTTCCAGTACTGGCTGAAGCTCTTCGCCCTGCTCGTGCCGGTGGTCTTCTTCGTCATCGTGCTCAGCGGCGGCTCACGCGAGCTCGACCCGGCGCAGATCTTCCCGCCCGCCGCCGGCCCCGGCGGCTTCGACGCGTACGCGACGACATCCCTGCTGCTCGCGCTCCTCCTCGGGACAATGGGGCTGCCGCACGTCCTCGTGCGCTTCTACACCAGCCCGAGCGGTGTCTCGGCGCGGGCGACCACGCTCATCGTGATCGTCATGGTCAGCGTCTTCTACGCAGTGTCGGGGACGATGGGCCTGATCGCCCGCATCGTCGCCCCGGACCTCGCGCGCCCCGGGGTCGCCGACACGGTCGTGTTCCACCTTCCCGCGCGCATCGTGCCGGGGCTCGTGGGCGAACTCCTCACGGCGCTCATCGTCGCCGGGGCGTTCGCCGCCTTCCTCGCCACCTCGTCGGGCCTCGTGGTGTCCCTCGCCGGCGTCATCAGCCAGGACGTCTTCGGCGGGACGGTGCGCTCGTTCCGCCTCTCGGCCGTGCTCTGCGCCGCGGTGCCGTTGGGCGTGGCGCTGGTCACCGTCCCCGAGGGGCTGGTCGCCAGCGTCGGACTCGTGTTCGTCTTCGCCGCCTCCAGCCTCTCGCCCGTCCTGCTGCTGGGCGTGTGGTGGCGGCGCATGACCGCCCGCGGGGCGGTGGCCGGCATGGCGGTGGGGGCGACGACGTGCGCCGCGGCGCTGCTGACGCGGACCGCGCTGCCCGCGGCATCCGTCGATTCACCCGTGCTGCAGGTCATCGCCGCCCTCACCGCGCAGCCGGCCGCCTGGACCATCCCGCTCGCGACGGCCGTGGTCGTGGGGGTCTCGCTCGCCGACCGCGACGGGGTCCCCGCCCGCGTCGACCGCTACCTCGCGCGGCTGCACGTCCCCGAGCGCGCGCGCTGAGGCTCGCGGCTCTGCCCTGGTACCGCCTCTCCTCCCGTCGCCGACCCTCGCCACGTGCGGCGCCCCTCACGGCGCCTTCCTCCCGTCGCCGACGGCGGGGGGAGGAGATGTCGCCGAAAACAGGACGGTTCCGCGGGATCGGGTCCTCCCGTGCCCGACATCCCCTCCGCTCCCCGTCGGCGGGCGGAGGAAACCCCGCGAGCGCGGGCGGGCACGGGCGAGCACCGGATGCCGGCTGTGCACGGACCCCGGGCGGTGTCGGCCGCGCGGGCTACCCTGGGACCGATGAGCACGTCGCCCGCAGACCCGTACGCCGACCTCGCGTGGGCCGTGGACGACGCGCCCCCGCCGGACCCGTATGACGAGGGCTGGGCGCCTCCCGAGGACGGCTGGGTGCCGCCGTCGGATCCCGGGATCGCCGTGCCGACGGCATCCGCCCTGCCCGCCCGGCGCGACCTCGTCGGCGCCGACCCGCGGGCCGTGCTGCACGAGGTGTACGGCTACGACGCCTTCCGCGGCGACCAGGCCGACGTCGTCGCGCACGTCGCGGCAGGCGGCGACGCGGTCGTGCTCATGCCCACGGGCGGCGGCAAGAGCGTCTGCTACCAGGTGCCCGCGCTCGTGCGCGAGGGCACGGGGCTCGTCGTAAGCCCGCTGATCGCCCTCATGCACGACCAGGTCGACGCACTCGTGGCCAACGGCGTGCGGGCGGCGTACCTGAACTCCACGCAGAGCCCCGCCGAGCGGCAGGCGGTCGAGCGCGCCTTCGTCGACGGCGAGCTGGACCTGCTGTACGTCGCGCCCGAGCGCCTCAACACCGAGTCCGCCATGCGGCTCCTCTCGCGCGGGCGCCTGAGCGTGATCGCGATCGACGAGGCCCACTGCGTGTCGCAGTGGGGCCACGACTTCCGCCCCGACTACCTGGGTCTCGGCGACCTCGCCGAGCGGTTCCCCGGCGTCCCGCGCGTCGCGCTGACGGCGACGGCGACGCCCGCCACGCACCGCGAGATCACCGAGCGGCTGCGGCTGCCCGAGGCGCGGCACTTCGTCGCGAGCTTCGACCGGCCCAACATCCAGTACCGCATCGAGGCGAAGGTCGACCCGCGCCGGCAGCTGACGGCGTTCATCCGGGCGCAGCCGGCGGGTTCCGCGGGCATCGTGTACGCGCTCAGCCGCAAGTCGGTCGAGCAGACCGCCGAGCACCTGCGCGGCCAGGGCATCGACGCGCTGCCGTACCACGCGGGCCTGGACTCCTCGGTGCGGGCGGCGAACCAGTCACGCTTCCTGCGTGAGGACGGCGTCGTCATGGTCGCCACGATCGCGTTCGGCATGGGGATCGACAAGCCCGACGTGCGGTTCGTCGCGCACATCGACCTGCCGAAGTCGGTCGAGGGCTACTACCAAGAGACCGGCCGCGCCGGCCGCGACGGCGACCCCGCGGTGGCCTGGATGGCCTACGGCCTGGGCGACGTCGTGCAGCAGCGGCGCATGATCGACCAGTCTCCCGGCGACCGCACCTACAAGGTGCGCCTCGGCCAGCATCTGGACGCGATGCTGGCGTTGTGCGAGACGGTCGGATGCCGGCGGCAGAACCTGCTGGGCTACTTCGGCGAGCCCGCGCAGCCGTGCGGCAACTGCGACACCTGCCTCGAAGCGCCCGAGACGTGGGACGGACTCGTCGCCGCCCAGAAGCTGCTGTCCACCATCGTCCGGCTGCAGCGTGAGCGGAACCAGTCATTCGGCGCCGGCCACCTGATCGACATCCTGCGCGGCGCCTCCACCGACCGCATCCGCCAGCAGGGTCACGACACGCTCGCGACCTACGGGCTCGGGGCCGACCTGAGCGATCAGGACTGGCGGAGCGTCGTGCGGCAGCTGCTGGCCCGCGGCATCCTCGTGGCCCGCGGCGAGTACGGGACGCTGGGACTCGGGGAGCCCGCCGGGGGCGTGCTGCGCGGCGAGACCGCCGTGCCGCTGCGTCGCGACGCGCTCGGCCGCACGGGCGGTGCCCCGCGGGTGCGCCGGGTCGCGGCATCCGATTCGCTGGCCGAAGGGGACCGCGGACTGTTCGAGGCGCTGCGGGAGTGGCGCGCGGGCGTGGCTCGCGAGCTCGGGGTGCCCGCCTACATCGTGTTCGGCGATGCGACCCTGCGGGCCCTGGCCGAGCACCGCCCGGCCAGCCTCGCCGACCTCGACGGCATCACCGGCATCGGCGCCAAGAAGCGCGAGGCGTACGGTGAGGCCGTGCTCGAGGTCGTCGCCTCGGCCTGACCGGTCGCCCGCGTCACCCCGTCGACGGCGGAAAGGACCGCACGCGCTCCACGCGCAGCACGTGCGGCAGTGCCGCCCGGTCGCGCTCGCCGTCCGCACGCGGGAACTCGTACACGTCGAGCATCAGCTGCACGGGGTAGTCGATGCGCTGCGCCACGGTCTTCACCCGGCGGCCGTCGATGAAGAAGTCGATGCGGTCCGGGGTCCACGCCACGGCGTAGTCGTGCATGCGGGTGAGGTCGCCCTCGACCCGCACCTTCTCGAAGTCCTCGGTGAGCCGGGGATCGTTCTGCGGCTTCACACCGACGCCCACCCAGCCGCCCGTGTCGTCGAGGTCGGCGCCGAAGATCTCGGCGATGCAGATCTCGCCGCAGTCCTCGGGCCGGTCCTCGTAGCCGATCGGCCAGCACGCCACCATGACATCCGGATGCCGGATGGCGGCCATCCGGACTTCGATCACGCCGTGGTGCACGAGCCACAGGCGCGCCGGCGGCTGCTCCTCGCAGACGACGAGGCTCTCGCGGAACCGGTGCTGGCCCACCGTCGAGCCCACCGGACCCGAGTGCTGCCCCGTCTGCAGGTGCGACACGCGCAGGTCGCCGTCGAGGTCGGGAGCCCACGGCCGCGTCGCGGCGTCGATCCGCAGCTCGAGGCCCGCCGGGCCGACGCGCCACGTCGCCGCCGAGGCCTCGCGGGACGACCAGTGGGGTGTGTAGAAAGGCCACCAGCGGGACCGGTCGAGCGTGGCGCCGTCGAACCGCTCGTCGACGTCCGGGCGGCGGCCGACGAGGTCGAGGTCGGGTCCTTCGTGCGCGCGTTCCGGCATCCCGCCATCGTGCACCGGGCCACCGACATCCCGGCCCTGTGGACAGGACACAACGACCCGGGCGACGAGGGCCGCGACGGATTGTGGACATTCTCCACACGGTTTGGAGCAGTGTTGTGGGAGTCCTACCGTCTAAGGGATTTCTCCCACGTTCATCGTCGAGAGGTGAGGCCCCCATGACCGACGCCGCCGTCCGTTCCCGCAAGCCGTCCCTGAGCCGCCGCACGCCCGCCGGCGGCGCTCCGACCGCCCCGCACACCGCCGACGAGGCCGCCGAGGCCCGCATCGACGTGGCCGGGGTCACCGACCTGCTGCTCGGCACGTGGGCCGAGACCCGCCGCGAGGCGCGCGAGATGATCAAGGACCCCGCGTTCTGGCGCGTCGAGGGGATGCCGATGCCCGAGCACCGCGAGCGCGTGCTCACCCAGCTGCACCTGCTGGTCGAGAACGGCGCAGCGGGCCGGGCGTTCCCCGCGCAGTACGGCGGGCTGGACGACAACGGCGCGAACCTCGCCGGCTTCCAGGAGCTCGTGCTGGCCGACCCCAGCCTGCAGATCAAGTCCGGCGTGCAGTGGGGGCTGTTCGGCTCCGCGATCTACCAGCTCGGCACCAAGGAGCACCACGACCGCTGGCTCCCCTCGGTGATGAACATGGAGCTGCCGGGCGCATTCGCGATGACCGAGACCGGCCACGGATCCGACGTCGCCGCCATCGGCACCACCGCGACCTACGACCCCGAGACCGAGGAGTTCGTCCTGCACACCCCGTTCCGCGGGGCGTGGAAGGACTACCTCGGCAACGCCGCGCTGCACGGCAAGGCCGCGACGGTCTTCGCCCAGCTCATCACCGGCGGCGTGAACTACGGCGTGCACTGCTTCTTCGTGCCGCTGCGCGACGACGACGGTGCATTCCTCCCCGGCATCGGCGGTGAGGACGACGGCCCCAAGGGCGGGCTCAACGGCATCGACAACGGCCGCCTGCACTTCGACCACGTGCGCGTGCCGCGCAAGAACCTGCTCAACCGCTACGGCGACGTCGCCGCCGACGGCACGTACTCCAGCGACATCGCCAGCCCCGGCCGCCGGTTCTTCACGATGCTCGGCGCCCTCGTGCAGGGGCGCGTCTCTCTCGACGGCGCGGCCACCACGGGGACCGCGCTCGCGCTCCACATCGCCCTCACGTACGCCAACCAGCGCCGCCAGTTCGACTCCGGCGCGGGGTCGGAAGAGGTCGTGCTGCTGGACTACGGCAAGCACCAGCGCCGCCTGCTGCCGCTGCTGGCCCAGAACTACGCGCAGTTCTTCTCGCACGACGAGCTGCTGCGCAAATTCGACGGCGTCTTCTCGGGGCGCACCGACACCCCCGACGAGCGCGAGGACCTCGAGACCCTCGCCGCCGCGCTCAAGCCGCTGTCGACGTGGAACGCCCTGGCCACCATCCAGGAGTGCCGCGAGGCGTCGGGCGGGCAGGGCTTCCTGGCCGAGAACCGCATGGTCGGCCTGCACCAGGACCTCGACGTCTACGCCACGTTCGAGGGCGACAACAACGTGCTGCTGCAGCTGGTCGGCAAGCGACTGCTCTCGGACTACGCGACCCAGTTCAAGGGGGCGGATGCCGCGAAGCTGGCCCGCTATGCCGTCGAGCACACCGCGGGCAAGGTCTTCCACGGCGCGGGACTGCGTCAGCTCGGGCAGTCCGTGGCCGACTTCGGCTCCACCGCCCGCTCGGTGGAGCTGGGGCTGCGCGCGGAGCACCAGCACGAGCTGCTCGCCGGCCGGGTCGAGCAGATGGTCGCCGACGTGGCCGCAGCGCTCCGCCCGGCATCCCGGCTCGATCCCGCCGAGGCGGCCGCGCTGTTCAACAGCCACCAGGTCGAGCTCATCGAGGCGGCGCGCGCCCACGGCGAGCTGCTGCAGTGGGAGGCGTTCTCGGACGGCGTCACGGCGATCCAGGACGACGGCACCCGTCAGGTGCTGACGTGGCTGCGCGACCTGTTCGGGCTGCACCTGATCGAGAAGCACCTGGCGTGGTACCTCATCAACGGGCGGCTGTCGGCGCAGCGCGCCGCGTCGGTCGGCCGCTACATCGACCGGCTGTGCGCCCGGCTGCGCCCGCACGCCCAGGACCTCGTGGACGCCTACGGCTTCGCACCCGAGCACGTGCGCGCCCCGATCGCCTCGGGCGCCGAGCATGCGCGTCAGCAGGAGGCCCGCGACTACTACGCGCGTCTCGCCGAGAGCGGCCAGGCACCCACCCCCGAGAAGGCTCTGAAGAAGAAGTGATATCCATTCCTAAGTGGGGAGTTGTGTCCGCTTAGGATGTGGGCTACTTTTTCCGCGGGGGAACCGACGCGGAGCCCGACCATTCGAGAGAAGCAGTCTTGGTGGGGGGCCGTATCCCGACGTGTGGGGCGTCGCCGGTACTGGGGACTTTGCCGGAACGGAACAAGGGCTCCGCGTCGACACCTCCTAAGCTCATGATGATGACGGATCAGGAACGCACGCGCCCGGAGCGCGTCGAGGTCCAGCGCAGCCGCGACCTCATCCTCGCCGCGCTCGAGCAGCACTTCGCCCATCACGACGACATGCCCACGATGGCGCAGCTGGCTCGCTCCGCCGGTGTCAGCAGCGCGGCGCTGTACCGCCGCTTCACCTCGGTCGCCGACGCCATCGACACGCTCTACGACGACCACCTCGACGCGCAGCAGCTCGTGATCGACGACATGCGGGCAGCGGCCACGGGGTGGGACGGCGTCGTGGCGCTGGTGACCGGCATCGGCCGGCTCGCCGTGGCCCGGCCGGCGATCCTGCGCGTCATGCGCCGCAAGCTGGAGCTCGACCCCGCCATCCAGCACGGCGAGAAGTGGGACGCGTCAGTCCGCGACGTCGTCCAGCGCGCGAAGGACGAAGGTGCGCTCCGCGACGACGTCGACGCCAACGACGTCTCCATCGCCGCGTGGAGTCTCGGCGAATTCGGCATCCTGCCCGAGGTCGCCCGCGCCCGCGTCGTCGCACGGCAGCTCGGCATCGTGCTGGACGGCCTGCGCGCCCGCGGCGGGCCCACCCCGCTGCCGGGCTCGGCGATGGACGCGGGCGAGATCCACCGGGCGCTGCGCGCCGGCCCCGCCTGAGCGTGTCCGCGCCGGACGACATACTGTTCGGATGGCGGATGTCGAGGTGGGCGAGGACGGGCTCGGCCGGTGCGGCTGGGTCGGCGACGGCCGGCATCCCGCCGCCGCCGAGTACCGCCGCTATCACGACGAGGAATGGGGGCGGCCGCTCCGCGGCGACCGGGCCCTGTTCGAGAAGCTGAGCCTCGAGGGGTTCCAGGCGGGGCTGTCGTGGATCACGATCCTGGTCAAGCGCCCGCGCTTCCGCGAGGTCTTCGCCGGCTTCGATCCGGGCGTGGTCGCCGAGTTCGACGACGACGACGTCGAGCGCCTGATGACGGATGCCGGCATCATCCGCAACCGCGCGAAGATCCTCGCCACGATCTCCAACGCCCGCCTGGCGCGGTCGATGGCACCCGGGGAGCTCGAGGGCCTGCTGTGGTCGTTCGCGCCGGCGCCGCGCCGCCGCCCGGTCACTCTCGCCCAGATTCCGGCGACGACGCCGGAGTCCGACGCCCTCAGCCGCGCGCTGCGCGCCCGCGGCTTCCGCTTCGTGGGCTCGACCACCATGTACGCGCTGATGCAGTCGTCGGGGATGGTCGACGATCACGTCGAGGGCTGCTGGCGCGCGGTCTGACCCGGGGTCCGCGGCGCATGGGCCATTGTCCCCATCGCCCGTCACCGGTCGGCGCACGTAGGCTCGCCGTGCACCCGGCACCGGGGCAGGAGGGAGCGGACGTGACCGACATCGATCTCGACCTCAGCGCCCTGCGGGCGGCGAAGGTGCGGGTGGCGCACGCGCTCGCGACGTTCGGACGCGCGGACCGCGTCGGCGACGACCTCGCCGACCTGACCGGCGACCCGCGGCTCGGCCGACGCGTGCGCGACTTCGCCGGCAACTGGGACCACAACCGCGGCAAGCTCGAGCAGCAGCTCACGGCCGTCCGCGACTGGCTCGCGGCGATCGACGAGACCCTCACCGACCTCGACCGCACGGTGGGCGACGCGCTGGACGCCTCCGCCCCCGGTTCGGGCACGCCATGACGACGGGGCTCGCCCTCGAGTTCGAGGACGTCTTCGCCGGGCGGCCCGAGGCGCTCGAGCCGCGCGCCCGCGCACTGGCGGCCGCCGCCGACGCCATCACGCGCGCCGCCGACGCCCTGCGCGACCTCGTCGACGACCAGCGAAGCCGAGCCACCGACGAACTCGCCGGCTCGGCGGCGGACGCGGCATCCGCGCTGCGCCGCGCGCACGGCCGGTACGCCGGCACCGCCTCGGCGCTGACGACCTTCGCCGTGGAGCTGGCCCCCATCCAGCAGCAGGCGCGCACCGCGGTCGACGACGCCGAGTACCACCAGGCCCGCGAGCTGCGGCTGCGGGACGAGGCCGACGACCTGCACATCGCCATCGTCCGCGCCGAAGCCGACGGCTCGCCGACGGACGCGCTCTACACCGAGCTGTCGGCGGCGACCGGGGCCGCCGGGTTCTCGGCCGGCCAGGTCGCCGAGGCCCGCCGTCTGCTGAGCGAGGCCCGCCGCGACATCCACGACGCCGCGGAGCGGGCGATCGACGCCATCGAGACCGCGATCGAGGACGGCGCCGACTCGTGGCGCGACGACTGGGACCAGTTCTGGGACGGCGTCGGCGACGTGCTGTCGGCCGTCGGGGAGTGGGCGTCCAAGGTGCTCGCGACCGTCGTCGACGCGCTGAAAGAGGTGCTCAGCGCGCTGGTGTCGGCGCTCGTGGTCGTGCTGATGGTGATCGCCGCCGCCCTGCTGATCGGCGTCGCCTTCCTGCTCCTGGGCCCGATCGGGATGCTGGTGCTCGGCGCCCTCCTCGCATCGGCGATTCTCGCCCTCGCGATCGCCGAAGTGCTGCGTGACCCGCGCCGGGTCGCCGAGCGGAACGAGACCACGGCGCCGACCGGGGACGCCGACGAGGACCGGCGCAGCGATGCGCGCGAGGCGCGCGACTACCGCGACCTCATGGCCCAGCTAGCTCTGCAGGACGCCGCCGGCGGCGAGGACGCCACCGAGATCCGGGTCGTCGCGGTCCGCAACGCCGCCGGCGAGATCGTCTCGTGGCGCGTCCAGCTGCCGAGCACGCAGAACTGGAGCCTGACGAACACCGGCGGGGCGCTCAACGACGCGCGCACCGACGCGATGCTCTCGCTCTTCCCCGGCGTCCCGACGCAGTACGAAGAGGCGGTGTGGGACGCGATGACACGCGCCGGCGTCTTCGAGAGCGAGGCTCCGATCATGTTCACCGGCTGGTCGCTGGGCGGCATGATGGCGGGCGAGCTCGCGACGAACCCGCGCGTCGAGGGGCGCGTCCAGTCGGTGTTCACCGCGGGCTCCGCGATCGACAAGCACTACAGCGACATGCCCGACGGCGTCCGCGTCACCCAGATCAACAACGGCCTCGATCCCGTCCACACCCTCGAGTTCCTCGGGCTGGACCCGCTCGACGCCGTCCGCGTCGACGACGACTGGCAGACCCACCGGCCGCTGACGTGGCCCGTCCACGACGCCGGAATGTATGGTGCAGAGGCCGAACGGCACCTGCCCGAGCCGCGGCGTGGCGATGAGATCTTCTTCGCCGAGGCGGGCGGTGCCGGCTGGGAGGACGTCTACGTGGCCGACTACACGCGAGGATCGTGACGAACATGAAGCGGATGCCGATGCACGGAGCCCTCGCGGCGCTGCTGACCGCGGGAGCCCTGGCACTGGCCGGCTGCGCGGCCGATCCGGACGTCTCGGCGCTCGAGTCCGGGCTCGAGCGCGCCGACGGCGTCAACGGCGCCATGGTCTACACCACACACTCCGGCGCGCCCTGGAACACGCAGGTGCAGGTGCTGCTCTTCGTCGACGACCCCTCGGACGACGGGATCGCCGGTGCCGTGCGGGGCGCCGCGCCGATCCTCGCCGAGGACCCGGTCGCGTCCCGTCACGAGGTGACGATCCGCCTCATCGACGGCGACCGCGACGACTACGCCGACCGGTTCGCCGCGGCGGCCGACGAGATCACCGTGCTGCCCGAGGTGTTCGAGGCGCTGGGCGTCCCCGACACCGGCCCCTACTCGATCACCCTGCAGCCGGCGGAGCTGCGCCGGGTCGCCGGCCGGGCATGACCGCCCCGGCCGCGCCGCGCCTGACGTTCCAGCTGCCGGGCAGCTGGCTCGCACTGGATCCGCGCGACGAGGCCGAGGCGGCGCGCGCCGTCCACGCGACGGCGGCCGAGATCGTCGGCCCCGCCGACGACGCGGCCCCCGCGCGCCGCAGGATCCGCGCGGAGCTGTCGACCGCGGTCGAGAAAGCACGGGATGCCGGTGCCCACGGCTTCTTCCTGTGCCGCGAGATCGTTCCCGGGCTCGCCACCCCGATCTCGCTCACGGTGCATGCCCCGCAGGGCATGCGACTGAGCCCCGCCGTCGGAACGGACCCGGACGCGGTCCTCGAGGCCCTGCGACGCAGTCTGGCGGAGCTCGGCTATCCGGGCGTCGGGAGCGCGCAGCGGGTCGCGGGGCCCCGGGCGCGTGCGCTGCGGATTGATGTCGTGCACGACGAGATCGTCGCCGAGGACGGCACCACCGCCGCGGCGGCGCGGCTGGAGGCGCAGTACTGGTACGCCGTGCCGGGCTCCAAGCACGTGGTGCTCGCGCTGTTCACCACCCCGCTCGGCGAGCTCCGCGAGGCCATGCTCCACCTCTTCGACCGCATCGCCCTCGCGGCCGAGTTCGCGCCGCACTAGCCTGGCGGTCGGCGTCAAGGAGGAACCCATGGCCGCGGCATCCGCCCCGCACATCGCCGATTCGCACGCGGTCATCCGCGTCATCGGCGCGCGCGAGAACAACCTGCAGAACATCGACGTCGAGATCCCCAAGCGGCGCCTGACGGTGTTCACCGGTGTCAGCGGCTCGGGCAAGTCCTCGCTCGTGTTCGGCACGATCGCCACCGAGTCGCAGCGGCTCATCAACGAGACGTACCCGACGTTCGTGCAGCAGTTCATGGCGCAGCTGAGCCGCCCCGAGGTCGACGCGCTCGAGAACGTCAGCCCGGCGATCATCGTCGACCAGGAGCGCATGAGCGCCAACGCACGTTCGACCGTCGGGACGGCGACGGATGCCCATGCGATGCTGCGGATCCTCTTCAGCCGCCTGGGTCAGCCCCACGTGGGCTCGCCGCAGGCGTTTTCGTTCAACATCCCCTCGGCCAAGGGCGGCGGCGCGATCACGATCGAGCGCGGCGCGGGAGCCCCCAAGCGCGAGCGCCGCACGTTCGAGATCACCGGCGGCATGTGCCCGCACTGCGAGGGGCTGGGCGAGGTCAGCGACGTCGACCTGCACGAGCTCGTCGACCACGACAAGAGCCTCGCCGAGGGGGCCATCACGATCCCCGGCTACACCCCCGACGGCTGGATGGTGAAGATCTTCACCGAGTCCGGCTTCGTCGATCCCCACAAGCCGGTGCGCGAATTCACCGAGCAGGAGCGGCAGGACTTCTTCTTCAAGGAGCCGGTGAAGGTCAAGGTGACCGGCATCAACATGACCTACGAGGGTCTGGTGCCGAAGATCACGAAGTCGATGCTGCAGAAGGACCGCGACAGCCTGCAGCCGCACATCCGCGCGTTCGTCGACCGGGCGGTGCGTTTCACCGCGTGCCCGGAATGCGACGGTACGCGGCTGAACGCCGGCGCGCGGTCGTCGAAGATCCGCGGCGTGAGCATCGCCGATGCCGCCGCGATGCAGATCACCGATCTCGCCGAGTGGCTCGCCACGATCGACGACCCCGAGGTCGCGCCGCTCATGGCGGGGCTCCGCCAGACGATCGGCTCGTTCCTGGACATCGGGCTCGGCTACCTCTCGCTCGACCGCGCCTCGGGCACCCTCTCGGGCGGCGAGGCGCAGCGCACCAAGATGATCCGGCACGTGGGCTCGGCCCTCACCGACGTCACCTACGTCTTCGACGAGCCCACGGCAGGCCTGCATCCGCATGACGTTCAGCGCATGATCGCGCTGCTGGGGCGCCTGCGGGACAAGGGCAACACGGTGCTGGTCGTCGAGCACAAGCCCGAGGTGATCGAGATCGCCGACCACATCGTCGACCTCGGCCCGGGGGCCGGCCGACACGGCGGGCGCGTGCAGTACACCGGCGACCTGGCGGGGCTCCGGGCCTCGGACACCGCGACCGGGCGCCACTTCGACCACCGCGCCCGGCTGAAGGAAGTCACTCGCGCCCCGGCCGGGGCGATCGAGATCCGCGGGGCGCGCCAGCACAACCTCGCCGGCGTCGACGTCGACGTGCCGCTGGGGATCCTCACCGTCGTGACCGGCGTCGCCGGTTCGGGCAAGTCCTCGCTCATCCACGGCAACGTGCCGCGTCACGAGGGCGTCGTCGTCGTCGACCAGTCGCCCATCAAGGGATCGCGCCGCAGCAGCCCCGCCACCTACACCGGTCTGCTCGATGTCATCCGCACCGCCTTCGCCAAGGCCAACGGCGTCAAGCCCGCCCTCTTCAGCGCGAACTCCGAGGGCGCGTGCCCCGCGTGCAAGGGACTGGGCGTGATCATCACGAGCCTCGGGTACACGCAGAGCGTCGAGACGCTCTGCGAGACATGCGAGGGGAGCGGCTTCAGCGACGCCGTGCTCGAGTACACCCTCGACGGGCGCACCATCGCCGAGGTGCTGGCGATGTCGGCCGCCGAGGCCGCCGAGATGTTCACCAAGGGCCCGGCGGCGGTCACCCTCGCCCGGCTCATCGACGTGGGCCTCGGGTACCTGACGCTCGGCCAGGCCCTCAACACGCTGTCCGGCGGCGAGCGACAGCGACTGAAGCTGGCGATCTCGATGGCCACCAAGGGGGCCGTGTACGTCCTCGACGAGCCCACCACGGGACTCCACCTCGCCGACGTCGACAACCTGCTGGCGCTGCTGGACCGCCTGGTGGATGCCGGCAACAGCGTCATCGTCATCGAGCACCATCAGGCCGTCATGGCGCACGCCGACTGGATCATCGATCTGGGTCCCGGCGCGGGCCACGACGGCGGGCGTGTGGTCTTCGAGGGGACCCCCGCAGACCTGGTCGCGCGGGCCGAGACGCTTACCGCCCGGCACCTGCGGGAGTACGTGCGGGCGTAGTGCGGGCGGCCGGTGGGTGATTATCCCCATCGGCCGAAGCCGGTATACCGGGTTAGGCTGAAGCGTCCACCCGTCCGCCGCAGGCGCCCGCATCCGGGACCCGACGCCACGCACGAATCGACCTCGGGGGAGGCCGAGCCCACATGAGAGCCTTCGCGTGGCTTCGCGCGCGTCCGCGTGCGATCGCGTCCGGCGCAGCCCTGACGGCGTCGGCGGTCGCGATCACGACCATGGCCTTCCTGCACGAGGGCTTCCCCACCACCGAGGTCGATCTGCACGACGGCGGGGTGTGGGTGACCAAACAGTCGAGCCTGCTGGTGGGGCACTTCAACCACCCCTCGCGGGTCCTGGACGGCGGCCTGCGCACCGCGTCCGAGGAGTACGACATCCTGCAGTCGGGCGACGAGATCGTCGTCGTCGACTCCTCCGCCTCGTCGGTTACGTCGATCGACCCCGCCATGGTCGCCATGACCGACTCCGCCGACATCCCGGGCGGCGCCGCCGTCGCCCTGGGCGGGACCACCGTGGCGATCCTCGACCCCGAGAGCGGCGCGCTGTGGGCGCTGCCGGCGGACGCGATCGCCTCGTTCGACATCGAGAGCACCGAGCCGCTGGACACGCTCGGGTCCCGCGCCGCGCTCGCCGTCGGCACCGACGGCACGGTGTACGCCGCCTCGCCCGAGCAGCGGGAGCTCGTCACGGTCGCCATGGGGCCCGACGGCTCGCCCGCGGAACCGACCCGCACCGGGCTCGGCGAGGTGGCCGAGGACGCCGACCTCGAAGTGACGGCGGTCGGGGCGACCGCGGTCGTGCTGGATCGCACGGCGGGTGTGCTCATGACGAGCGCCGGGCTCCGCTCCGACATCGCCGATGCCGCGGACGCGCGGCTGCAGCAGCCGTCGGACGCCGCCGACGCCGTGGCGCTCTCGACGACCGACACGCTGGTACGCGTGCCGCTGGACGGCGCGGAGCACATCGCGGTCGCCGCGGACGAGGGCAGCCCCGCAGAGCCCGTCTTCCTCGACGGCTGCACCTATGCGGTGTGGTCGGGGTCGGCATCCTTCCGCAGGGACTGCGTCGGCGACGCCGACGACCTCGCGACCACGGTCGAAGGCGTCGACGAGGCCGCGGAGCTGGTCTTCCGCGTGAACCGCGACGTCATCGTGCTCAACGACATCCGCGGCGGATCGGCGTGGATGGCGGCTGAGGACCTGCAGCAGGTCGACAACTGGGAGGACATCACCCCGCCCGAGGGCGAGGCCGAAGAGAACGACGAAGAGACCACCGACGAGACGGTCGAGACGACGCTGCCCGAGCGCACCGACCAGAACACCGCACCCGAGGCCGTCGACGACGACTTCGGAGTGCGGCCCGGACGCACCACCGTCCTGCCGGTGCTCGACAACGACACCGACGCCGACGGCGACATCCTGACCGTGACCCTGCCGGACGGCGGGCCGTCGCTCGGCGAGGTGCAGTCCATCAACAACGGCGCGGGGCTGCAGATCGCGGTGCCGGACGGCGCGAGCGGCTCGGCGCGCTTCACCTACCGGATCGACGACGGGCGCGGCGGCACGGACACCGCGACGGTGAACCTGTCGGTGCGCGGCGACACCGTCAACGGCGCGCCGACCCAGAAGCGCACGACGACCCTGCAGGTCGAGGCCGGCGGTGTCATCACGCACAACGTGCTGCCGGACTGGATCGACCCCGACGGCGACGACGTGTTCCTGAGCGGCGTCGAGCCGGAGCCCGGCGACGAGGTCGACTTCACCCCCGACGGCCGCATCACCTACCGCTCCATCAACGGCGTCCAGGGCCGCAAGGACATCACCATCACGGTGTCGGACACGCAGAAGAGCACCGCCGGCACCCTGCGGCTGGATGTCCGTCCGGTCGGCTCGACGTCGCCGGTGACCAACGCCGACCACGTCGTCACCCGCGCCGGCGAGCCGGTGACGGTGAGCCCGCTCGTGAACGACCTGAGCACGGGGCGCGAACCGCTGCGGCTCACGCGCGTCGACGAGACCCCGGGCGCGGCCGTCGTGCCGGATTTCTCGGACTCGACCTTCACGTTCACCTCGAACGCGGTCGGGACCTATTACGTGCAGTACCTCGCGTCGGCGGGTGCGAAGAACGCGCTCGGAGTGGTGCGCGTGGACGTGCTCGAAGACGTCGACGAGGATGCCGATCCGATCGCGGTGCGCGACGTGGCGCTGCTTCCGAGCGGCGGCGAGACCCTCGTCAACGTCCTGGCCAACGACATCGACCCCGCCGGCGGGATCCTGGTGATCCAGTCGGTGTCGGTCGAGTCCGACAGCGGTGTGTCGGTGTCGGTCCTCGGCCACGAGACGCTGCGCCTGAGCGACCAGGGTGCGCTGTCGGACCAGGTGACGGTGACGTACACGGTCTCAAACGGCACCCGCAGCGCGCAGGGCGAGGTCGTGGTCATCCCCGTGCCCGGGCCCGAGAAGCTGCGCCCGCCCGTGGCCGAGGACGACAGCGTCGTGGTGCGCGCCGGCGACGTCGTGACGATCCCCGTCCTCGAGAACGACTATCACCCGAACGGCGACACCCTTCGCGTGGCCCCCGACCTCGTCGAGCCGCTGCCGGCTGCCCGCGCGGGCGAGATCTTCGTCTCGCAGGACACCGTGCGCTTCAAGGCCGGGCCCGAGCCGGGCACCGTCTACGCCACCTACGAGGTGGTGGACTCTACCGGTCAGAAGGATGCCGGCTACCTCACGATCCAGGTGCTGCCTGTCGACGAAGAGACCAACCAGGCGCCGCGCCCGCGCGACATCACCGCGCGGGTGCTCGCCGGCTCGCAGGTGCGCATCCCCGTCCCCCTCGACGGGATCGACGGCGACGGCGACTCGGTCGACCTGGTGGGCATCGCCTCGGCGCCCGAGAAGGGCCGGGTCGTCGAGACCGGTGTGACATACCTCGAGTACGAAGCGGATGCCGAGGCGTCGGGGACCGACACCTTCAGCTACCGCGTGCGCGACCGCCTGGGCGCCGAGACCACCGCCACGGTCCGCGTCGGCATCGCGCCGCCCGAGACGCGCAACCAGGCCCCCTACGCCGTGAAGGACGCCGTGGTGATGAGACCCGGCCGGTCGGTGGCCGTGCCCGTCCTCGCCAACGACTCCGACCCCGAGGGTGACGCCATCGGCCTCGTCTCGGGAGGGCTCATCGTGGCAGACGTCCCCGGCCTCGAGGCCGAGGTGCTCGGCGACCGCGTCATCGTCACGTCCCCCGCCGAGGAACTGGAGACGTCCGTTCAGTACACGATCCGCGACGCGCGGGGCGCCGAGGCCATCGCGGTCATCCAGGTCACCGTCGACGAGGACGTGCCGCTGCTGCGCCCCATCGCGCGCGACGATCGCGTCCTCCCCGCCGACGTCACCGGACCCACCGTCGACCTCGAGGTGCTCGCCAACGACGAGGATCCCGACGGGACGGTCGCCGCGCTGACCGTGGCGGCCGACGATCCTGTCGCCGAGGTCCGCCCCGACGGAACGGTGCGCCTGACCCTCGACGACGAGGAGCACCTGGTCACCTACACGATCACCGACGAGGACGGGCAGACGGCATCCGCGTTCATCCGGGTCCCCTCGCTCGAGGACCTGCCGCCGACCCTCATCACCACCACCGGCATCGAGGTCGACAGCGGCGAGACCGTCGAGCTGCCGCTGTCCGAGCACGTCCGCGCCGCGGGGGACCGCGACGTCGTGATCACCGAGGCGGCGAAGGTCAGCGCGGTGCACTCGGACGGCGGCCAGCTGGTGAAGGACCAGCGCACGCTCGTCTACACCTCGGCGGAGGGATATCACGGTCAGGACGCCATCACCTTCGAAGTGACCGACGGCACAGGCCCCGACGACCCCGAGGGTCGCAAGGCCACGCTGACGCTGCCGGTGACGGTGCGGCCGCCGGCCAACCAGCAGCCGAGCTTCATCGACGGCGAGATGAGCGTCGCCCCCGGTGAGGAGCCCACCGGCCTCGACCTGCGGTCCCTCACCGACGACCCCGACGAGGGCGACCTCGACGGGATGACCTACACCGTCGTCAGCGGGGTGCCGGCCGGCCTGTCGGCCACGATGGACGGCCAGACCCTGCGCGTCGGGGCGGCCACGGACACCGCGAAGGGGACGCAGGCCTCGCTCACGCTGCGCATCTCGGACGGCGAGACCGATCCGATCGAGGGCACGGTCGTGGTGACGGTGACCTCGTCCACCCGGCCGCTGGCCACCGCGAACGACGACATCGTCGCCCGCGCCGATCAGGGCGAGACGATCGAGGTCGCCGTCCTCGGCAACGACGTCAACCCCTTCCCCGAGACGCCGCTCGAGGTCGTCTCGGCGGTGACCCAGACCGGTGACGGCCGCGCCGAGGTGCGGGGCGATCGCGTCGCGGTGACCCCCGCGGCGACCTTCGTCGGAACGATGGTCGTGCGCTACCGCATCCAGGACGCCACGCAGGACGCCGATCGCGAGGCCGAGGGCCTCATCACCCTCACCGTCCAGGGCCGCCCCGACGCCCCCGGCATCCCCACCGTCTCGAGCGTGCAGGATCGCACGGTCGTGCTGTCATGGACGCCGCCGAGCGACAACGGCTCGCCCATCACCGGCTACACCGTCAGCTCGACGCGGGGCGACTACACCCGGTCGTGCGCCTCGACGACGTGCACCCTGACGGGCCTCACCAACAACGTCGAGTACAACTTCACCGTCGTCGCGACCAACGCCGTCGGCGAGTCCGACGCGTCGCCGCCGTCCGAGACCGCCCGCCCGGACGCGCGCCCCGACACTCCTCAGCCGCCGACCCTCACCTTCGGCGACCGCAGCCTGAACGTCGCGTGGCAGACCCCGAGCACCCCCGGGTCGCCGGTCGAGAGCTTCACCCTCGAGATCTCGCCCGCGCCGCCGTCCGGCGTCACCCAGAAGACCAACGTCACCGGCAACTCGCTGGTGTGGGAGGGCCTCGAGAACGGGGCGTCGTACCAGGTGCGCGTGCGCGCCCACAACCGGGCGCCGGAACCGTCGAGCTGGAGCGGATGGTCGGCCAGCGAGGTGCCCGCCCGGGCCCCTGAGCCGGTCGCCGCGCCGTCCACCCAGCGCCTCGAGCCGGTGGGCAACCAGGCGCAGATGCAGGTGTCCTGGTCGCCGCCGCCGAACAACGGCGCCGCGATCTCGGGGTATCAGCTCGACGTCATGCGCGGCGGTGCCGTCGTCCGGACGATCGACACCACCGCGACGAGCCAGGCAGTCGTGATCGAGACCTCCACCAGCGACTACACCTTCCGGGTGCGCGCCTCGAACAAGGCGGGCTGGGGCGAGTACGGCCCGGCCTCGGCGCCCCGGCGGGCCTTCGTCGCCCCCGACGCCCCGACGAACGTCTCGGCCACGCCCGGCGACCGCCGGCTGGCCGTATCGTTCACCGAGCCCAACGGCAACGGCGCCACGCAGTCCGAGCTCCGCTACGAGTATTCGCTCAACGGCGGCGGCTGGCAGGCGCTTCCCGGCGACCGCGTCATCACCGGGCTCAACAACGGCACGAGCTACCAGGTCCGCATCCGCGCATACACCGCGATGGACGGCGTCCGCTACAACGGCGAGCCGTCGGCCCCGTCCGCGGCGCAGACGCCGTACGGCCCGGTGGGCACCCCGAGCGCGGACGCCAGCCGCAGCGGCCGCGACATCACCTTCTCGTGGGGTGCTCCCGCGCCCAACGGCCGGCCCATCCAGCAGGTGCAGATCCGCATCGACGGCGGCGGCTGGCAGAATGTGGCGAACAACGGCTCCCGGACGAACACCTACGCCTACAGCACGACGCACCGCATCGACGTGCGCGCCTACGACACCGAGGGACAGGTGAGCCCCATCGCCTCGGCGCAGGCCACCACGGTCGACGCCCCGCAGCCGGTGGCGCGGGCCGGCAAGGGCTCGCGGACCAACAGCGCCACCTGCACGTCGACCCAGTGCGCGTACGTCACCCTCACCACCCAGGACTTTCCCGCGGGCAGCTACTACCTGACCTGCAACGCCACAGGACCGTACGGCGGCGAGTTCGGCGGGAAGACCTACAATGTGCCCCGCAACGGCACGATCCAGCTCGGCTGCTACTTCGGCGACGCCGGCGAGCAGGTGTGGGTGAACATCCGCGGCTGGGGCGATTCGCAACGCGTGACATGGTGACCGCCGCCGGACGAGAACGAGAGAGATCACTGACATGACGATGACGCCGGAACAGGCCGCCTGGTTCGAGTCCACCTTCACCCGCCTGGTCGACAACGTCGACCACGCCCTCATGGGCAAGCGCGAGGTGGTGGGCCTGGTGCTGTCGGCGATGCTCGCCGAGGGCCACGTGCTGCTCGAGGACGCCCCCGGCACCGGCAAGACGAGCCTCGCCAAGGCCCTCGCCGCCACGGTGCAGGGCACGAGCGCGCGGATCCAGTTCACGCCGGACCTGCTGCCGTCGGACGTCACCGGCGTGACGATCTACGACCAGGCCCAGCACCGCTTCGAGTTCCACAAGGGGCCCGTCTTCGCCTCGATCGTGCTGGCCGACGAGATCAACCGCGCGTCGCCCAAGACCCAGTCGGCCCTGCTCGAGGTCATGGAGGAGTCCCGGGTCACCGTCGACGGGACCACCCACGAGGTCGGCCGTCCGTTCCTGGTCGTCGCCACGCAGAACCCCATCGAGCAGGCCGGGACGTACAAGCTGCCCGAGGCCCAGCTCGACCGGTTCCTGGTGAAGACGTCGATCGGCTACCCGGAGCTCGACGTCGCCGAGCGCATCCTCGCCGGCTCCGCCGACCGCAACCCCTCGGCCCACCTGCCGGCCATCATCACCACCGGTGCCGTCGCCGACATGGCCGACCTCGCCGCCACCGTCCACGTCGAGGGTGCGGTCCTGCGCTACGCCGCGGAGCTCGCCCACGCCACCCGCGAGGACGCCGCCACCCGGCTGGGGGTGTCGGTGCGCGGCTCGATCGCCATGATCCGCATCGCCAAGGTCCGCGCCGCCGCGAGCGGACGCCACTACGTCACCCCCGACGACATCAAGGCGCTGGTCGGCCCCGTGTGGACCCACCGCCTGGTCATGGACCCCGAGGCGGAGTTCTCGGGCACGACGGCCGAGACCGTCATCGCGCGGGTCGTGGAGTCCGTCGCCGCCCCGCAGGCGAGGTCCGCCGCCTGATGACCGCTGCGACGCTCGAGACTCCCGCTGCGCCCGCGCAGCGGCCGGCGCGATGGACGGATGCCGCGGCCCGCACGGCCGCGACCGCCCTGGTCCACGCGCGCCGGGTCCTCGGCGTCCTCCGGCCCGCCGCGTGGGTCCTCCTGGGTGCCGCCGTCGTCCTGTGGACGGCCGGTCAGGCCCTCGGGTGGTGGGAGCTCACCGTCGCCGCGCTCGTCCTCGCGATCACGCTCGCGCTGTGCGCGCTGTTCCTGGTCGGGCGCTCCGCGTACGACGTCTCGCTCGACCTCGGCCGCACGCGCGTCGTCGTCGGCGAGCGGGCCGTCGGGACCCTGACCCTGTCCAACACCGGTTCGCGGGCGATCCTGCCCTCGCGCGTCGTGCTGCCGGTCGGCTCGGGCCGCGGCGAGTTCGCCGTCGGCCGCCTCGCCGCGGGCTCATCGATCGACGAGCTCTTCGCCATCCCGACCACCCGCCGCACCGTCCTGTCGGTGGGCCCGGTGAGCGTCGTCCGCGGCGACCCCCTGGGGCTGTTCGAGCGCGTGCACAACCGCGACGAGCCCGTCGACCTGTTCGTCCACCCGCGGACGGTGGGATTCGAGGGACAGTCGCTCGGCTTCTTCCGGGACCTCGAGGGCCTCGCCGCCCGCGACCTGTCGCCCGACGACGTGTCCTTCCACGCGCTGCGGGAGTACCAGCCCGGCGACGACCTGCGTCACGTGCACTGGAAGTCCACGGCGCGCACCGGGGCGGTCATGGTCCGGCAGTACGAAGAGACCCGGCGCTCGCACTTCGTGCTCGCCCTCTCGTGCAACCCCGCCGAATACGCCGGCGACGACGAGTTCGAGCTGGCGATCTCGGCCGCGGGTTCGCTCGGCCTGCGCGCGGTCCGCGATTCCCGCCGGGTCGACCTGCAGGTGCAGGGGCGGTCGGTCGGCGCCGAGACCGGCAAGAAGCTCCTGGACTCCCTGTCGGCGCTCGTCCCCACGAAGCCCCGCGCAGGCGGCATCCGTGAACTCGCCGTCACCGTCGCCGCCTCGCTGCCGGCGGCGAGCGTGGTGGTGCTGCTCACCGGCTCGCGGGCGGATGCCGCCACCCTGCGCGCCGCGTGCGCTCGGCTGCCGTACGGCACGCGCGTGCTGGCGCTGGTCGCCGACGTCGGTGCGGCGCCCGCGCTCCGCCGCATCGCCGAGGCGGACGTCGTGACGGTGGGCTCGCTCGAGGAGCTGCCGGCGGCGCTGCGGCGGGTGCTCGCATGACGCCGATCCTCACCCGCCGCACCGGCGTGGACCTCACCGCTGCGGCGCTGCTGCTGCTCGTCCCCATCGCCGGATTCTGGCCGACCTACGCCGGCCCGGGCTACCTGCCCGCCGCGCTCGGCGCACTCGTCCTCGGGCTCGCGCTGGCCGTCGTGGGCACGTGGCGGCGCCTGGGCGTCCTCGCCCTGGCCGGCGTCACGGTGCTGGCGTACTTCGTGTTCGGCGGCGCGCTCGCGCTGCCGCACACGACGATCCTCGGGTTCATCCCGACCCTGGACACGTGGGCGCAGCTCGCCCTCGGCGTGGTCACGTCGTGGAAGCAGCTGCTGACGACGGTCGCCCCGGTGCCGGCGGGTGAGGGGTTCCTGCTCGTGCCGTTCCTGCTGACCCTCGTGGCGGCCGTGGTGACTGGCTCCCTCGCGTTGCGCGCGCGGCAGGCGGCGTGGGCGCTCCTGCCGGCCGCCGCCTTTCTCGTGCTCCAGATCGCGCTGGGGACGACCCAGCCCGCCGTGCCCGTCGTCGAGGGCGTGGTGTTCGCCGTCGTCGCGACGGGGTGGCTCGCCGTCCGGCAGTCGTGGACCCCCGCGCAAGCGGCGATCCCCCTGGGCGAGGACGGTCAGACGGGAAGCCGGGGGTCCGGCCGGCGCCTGGCCGCCGGCGCCGCCGTCGTCGCGGTGGCCGTGACGCTCGGAATCCTGAGCAGCGGCCTGGCCGCCCCGGCCGCGCCCCGCTACGTGCTGCGCGACGTCGTCATCCCGCCCTTCGACATCCGCGAGTACGCCAGCCCCCTGCAGTCCTTCCGCGCTCTCGTCCGCGACGACGCCGACACGACCCTGTTCACCGTCTCGGGCATGCCAAAGGACGCCCGGGTGCGGCTGGCCGCGATGGACGCCTACTCGGGGACGGTCTACAACGTCTCGGATGAGGGCGCCGGGTCCTCGAGCGCCTTCGTCCCGGTCCGCGCCGACATGTCGCCCGGCGCGACGGGGGAGCCCACGCGCGTGCGCGTCGAGATCGGCTCCTACGACGGGGTGTGGATGCCGGCGGTCGGCGCCGTCGAGACGGTGACCTTCGCAGGGGCACGGGCGGACGACCTGCGGCGGGCCGCCCACTACAACCCGGCGACGCAGACCGGCGTCGTCACCGCCGGTCTCACCGACGGGGACGTCTACGACCTCGACGTCGTCGTTCCCCGGCATCCGAGCGACGACGCCCTCGCCGGCGTCGCGTTCGCGCCGGTGAAGCTGCCCGCCCAGCAGGCGGTGCCGCAGGAGTTCGCCGAGCTCGCCTCGGACGCCACGGCCGAGGCCGAGACGCCGATCGAGCGCGTCCGCGCGCTGCAGGCGCTGCTGCGCGACGGCGGGTTCTTCAGCCACGGCCTCGAGGGCGAGCCCCTGTCGCGGGCCGGGCACACCGCCGAGCGCATCTCGACCCTGCTCGGGTCCGAGCAGATGGTCGGCGACGACGAGCAGTACGCGGTCGCCATGGCCCTGCTGGCCCGCGAGATCGGGATCCCCGCCCGCGTGGTCATGGGGTTCCACCCCGACGACGACGCGCCCGCGGCCGGATCGTTCACCGCCACCGGCGACACCCTGCACGCGTGGGTCGAGGTGGCGTTCGAGGGCGTCGGCTGGCTGCCGTTCGACCCCACCCCGCCCGAGGATCAGGTGCCCAGCGACCAGACGACCAAACCGCGGGCCGACCCCAAGCCGCAGGTGCTGCAGCCGCCGCCCCCGCAGCAGGCTCCCGTCGACATGCCACCGACGATCCCCGACGAGCGCGAGGCCGAAGAGGAGGACGACTCCGGCCTCGGCACGCTGCTGACGGTGCTGGGAGTGATCGGGATCAGCCTGCTGGTTCTGGCCGTCCTGGCCTCGCCGTTCGTCGCGATCGGCGCCGTCAAGGCCGCGCGCCGACGCCGCCGCCGCGAGGCCGAGCGCGCCGCCGACCGCATCAGCGGCGGGTGGGACGAACTCGTGGACCGGGCCGTCGACTACGGCACGCCCGTGCGTGCGGGGGCGACCCGCATCGAGGACGCGGCCGTCGTGGGGACGGCGTTCGACGAGCCCGCGGTGGCCACGCTCGCCCATCGCGCGGACGCCGAGGTGTGGGGTCCGGCCGAGCCGAGCCCCGACGACATCGAGGAGTTCTGGCGGCAGGTCGACGCGCTCGTCGGAACCATGGGCGCCCGGTCGTCGCTGTGGCGCCGCCTGCGGGCCCGGCTCAGCCTGCGCTCGCTGCTGGCGGGCACGCGCTTCGCGAGGCCCCCGCGCCGGCGAGGAGGGACGGCATGACGACGACGCTGGACGTGACGGTCTCGCACACCGGTCTGCTGACGTCGCTGGAATGGGACGACGGGACGAGCACCGCGGTGTACCGCTTGACGATCTTCGGCCGCAATCCCGACCCCGAGCCCGGCGCCACCGCTGTGGCGCTGCGCGATGAGACGCTGACCCTGTCCAAGACGCACTTCGAGATCGGCGCCGACGACACCGGAGCGTGGATCCGCGACCGCGAATCCCGCAACGGCACCGTGGTGGTGCGCAACGGCCGTCGCCGCGCTCTCGCCCCGGGGGTGCGCGCGACCCTGCGTGCCGGGGATCGGCTCGAGTTCGGCGACCGCAGCGCCACCGTGGCCTGGACGCGAGGTGCCGCGTGCAGGTGACCGGCGGCGCGGGCGCCCCGATCGCCGTCCGGGTGGGCGCGGCCACCGACACCGGCCTCCGCCGCCGCGTGAACGAGGACTCGTTCCTCGCCCAGGCGCCGCTGTTCCTCGTCGCCGACGGCATGGGCGGGCATCTGGCGGGCGAGGTCGCCAGCGCCGCCGTCATCGCCGCGTTCGCCGGCCTCGCCGGGCGGCCGAGCCTCAGCGTCCACGAGATGCGCGCCGCCTTCGACGACGCGCGGCGCCGCGTGGCGGGACTGCCCCCGGGTGCCGGCGCGGGCGCCGGCACGACCCTGACCGGCGTCGCCGTCGCCGACGTCGACGGCGAGGGCTACTGGCTCGCGGTCAACCTCGGCGACTCCCGCACCTACCGACTGGGCTCCGCCGGATTCGAGCAGATCAGCGTCGATCACTCCGTCGTGCAGGAGCTGATCGACAGCGGCGAACTGGACGCGGCGGACGCGGCGAAGGACTCCCGCCGGCACGTGATCACGCGCGCGATCGGCGCCGGCAGTGCCTCGAGCCCCGACTACTGGCTGCTGCCCGCCGAAGCGGGCGACCGGCTGCTCATCTGCTCGGACGGCCTGACCGCCGAGCTCGACGATGCCCGC
The DNA here is from genome assembly GCF_054780155.1 of Microbacterium aureliae. Lineage (NCBI taxonomy): Bacteria > Bacillati > Actinomycetota > Actinomycetes > Micrococcales > Microbacteriaceae > Microbacterium > Microbacterium aureliae. The sequence goes on along the minus strand of NZ_BAAGWW010000002.1, from coordinate 104,790 downwards.
ATCCTGCAGATCCTGCGCGAGGAGGCGGACCCGCAGGCCGCCGCCCTGCGACTGGTGGACGATGCGCTGGCCGCCGGAGGACGCGACAACATCACCACCCTGGTCGTGGACGCGCTCTCGGTCGCGGGGCGGGGTGGGACGCGCGCCCCCGACCTCGACGACACCGCCCCCGGCTTCGCCGCGGCAGAGGACGTCGAGGGCGATACACTGCCGCGAGTCATGTCCGGAGGGGGGAACTGATGGCGGTGCTCTACGCGCCCGGAAGCCTGGCGGTGGCCGTCACCGGCCACGGGATCGCCGTCCTCGGCGACGGAGTGGATGCCGGCGCCGCCGCGGAGGTGTGGCGCGCCGTCGCCGACGGACGCGGCCTCGGGGGCGTGCTGGACGCCCTCACCCGCGCGTTCGGCGGATCGCTCGACGCCCTGCCGCCCTTCGCCCTCGCCGTGGACGAAGGCGCCGCCACGCGCGTCGTCGTGCGCGGGCCGATCACCATGTCGGTCGAGAGCGCGGGCGGCACCCACGAGCTGTCGGGCGCCGGCGTCACGACCTGGAACGAGCGCGCGATCGCGGGGGTCCGTAGCCTGGCGATCGGCCAGGCGGATGCCGTGCCCACCCTGCCCGTGGCCGACGGGGTCGTCCTCGCCGCCGCCGTCCGCTGGACGCCCGGCACGCCCGCCGCGCACCCCGCGCCCCCTGTCGCCGCGCCGGAACCGGCCCCCGCGCCGCCCATCCAGCCGGAGCCGGAGCCCGAGCTCGAGCCGGTACCGGAGCCGGCGCCCGAGCCCGAGTTCGAGCCGGTACCGGAGCCCGAGCCCGAGCCGGCACCCGCGCCCACCGTCCCTCCCACGATGCCGCCGCCGGCCATGCTCATCGACTCCGCGGCGGTGAAGTCGATGGCCGACACGCTGCTGCCCGAGGACTCCACGTCCGCCGTGCCCACGGCATCCGACCACGGCGACACGGTGATCGGGGTGCGGGCGACCGCGCGCGCCGAGCAGGCGTCCGCGGACGCGGCGGGCGAGACCGTCGTGCGCGACGACCTCGCTCCCGCCCACGGCGATCACGACGGCGCCACGATCTCGGTCGCCGAGGCGCGGCGCCTGCGCGAGGCGGGCATTCCCGGCGACTCCGAGCCCGTTCCGCTCGCCCCGCCCCGTCCGCCCGCGCCGGGGCGCCTGCGGCTGTCGACCGGGCAGGTGCTGCGGATGGACCGCACCGTCGTGGTCGGGCGCCGCCCGCGGGCCACCCGCGTGTCGGGGACCGACCTGCCCCACCTCGTCGCGGTCGACAGCCCGCAGCAGGACGTCTCGCGCAGCCATCTCGAGCTCCGCGTCGAGGGCGACAGCATCGTGGCCACCGACCTGCGCACGACCAACGGCACGACGCTGCGCCGGCCGGGCGCCGACCCCGTCCAGCTGCACCCGGGCGAGGCGACGGTCGTCGTCCCCGGCGACGTGCTCGATCTCGGCGACGGGATCACCGTCGCCGTCGAGGATCCGGCATGAGTCCGCAGCGCACGCCAATGCGTCCGCCCGACCTTCCCGGCTTCACCTATATCGACGTCCTCGGGTCCGGCGGGTTCGCCGACGTCTACCTGTACGAGCAGGCGCTGCCCAAGCGACGCGTCGCGGTGAAGGTGCTCCTGACCGAGCGCATGTCGTCGGGCTCGGTGGCGGAGTTCACCGCCGAGGCCAATGTCATGGCGATGCTCTCGACGCACCCCGCGATCGTGACCATCTACCAGGCGGGGGTCGCCGAGGACGGCCGGCCGTACCTCGTCATGGAGTACTGCCCGAAGCCGAACCTGCAGGCCCGGTACCGCAGGGAGCCCTTCTCGGTGCCGGAGTCCCTGCGCGTCGGCGTGCAGGTCGCGGCGGCGGTCGAGACCGCCCATCGCGCCGGCGTGCTTCATCGCGACATCAAGCCGGCGAACATCCTCGTCACCGAGTACAACCGTCCCGCGCTCACCGACTTCGGCATCGCCTCGACCTCTACCGCGGCCGCCGACTCGCAGGGCCTGTCGATCCCCTGGTCGCCGCCGGAGTCCTTCGCCGACGCGCCGCGCTCCGATCGGCGCTCGGACGTCTGGGCGCTGGGCGCCACCGTGTACTCGCTGCTGGCGGGGCGATCGCCGTTCGAGACGCCGGGGGAGCGCAACACCGCGGCCGAGCTCATCGACCGCATCGAACGCGCGCCGCTGCCCGCACTCGGGCGCGCCGACGTCCCCGTCTCGCTGCAGCGCGTGCTCGAGCGGGCGATGGCCAAGTCCGCCGCCGACCGGTACGACACCGCGATCGCCTTCGCGCGGGCCCTGCAGAAGGTGCAGATCGAGCTCGCGCACTCGGTCACGGCCATCGACATCCTCGACGACGGGATGCCGGAGGACGAGGTCGACGACGAGGACGACGGCCTCACGCGCGTCCGCGGCATCGTCAGCATCGACCCCGAGACCGCGCCCGCCGCCGGTCCCACCCGGCCCTCCTTCGTCCCGCCCTCCGCCGGTCGCGCCGCCGGCCCTGCGTCGGCATCCGCCGCGGCGGCCGGCTCCGCCGCGGTGGACGCCACGGTGGTCCGCGCCGACGGCACCGTCCCGCGGGTATCGCCCGGCCCGGGCGCCTTCGCCCCCCACGACGACGACGCCGAGCAGACGATGCTGCGGCCCCCGGCATCCGTCGCCCCCGTCGCTGCCCCGGCGCCGAGCGACCCCGTCCCTCCCGCCTCGGCCGACCTGCCACCCGGCGAGGCGGAGCGCCCGCGCGCCCGTCGCGTGCCGGCCTGGGTCTGGGTGTCGGCCGCCGCGGCCGCCGTGCTGCTCGCGGTCGTCGTGGGGGTGTCGCTGCCCGGCATCCTGTCGCCGCAGACGGACGGGGCGACCCCCGCCCCCACGTCGGCCGCGCCGCAGGATCCGGTGGTGCTCTCGGTGCCCGCCCCCGAGGACCTCACCGGCGTCGCCGCCGGCGGCGACGTCACCTTCACGTGGGCGAACCCCGCGCCGCAGGACGGCGACCGCTACCTGTGGGGGATCGTGACGCGCGCCGACGAGGACCCCGACCTGCGCCCGGTGGCCGAGACCACCGTCACCGTCCCCGCGGACCCGTCGGGCACGACGTGCATCGAGGTGCGCACCGTCCGCGACGGCGGGCAGGCGTCCGATCCGGTCCGGGGGTGCACGCCATGACCGCAGAAGCCGCTCCCGCCCTGGCGGTGGAGTTCGCCGGCGAGACGTTCACCGTCGACCCCGACCAGGTCTTCACGGTCGGCCGCGACGGCGACCTCGCCATCGACGACAACCTGTTCCTGCACCGCCACTTCCTCACCATCGAGCACGTCGGCGGGCTGTGGCTGCTGTCGAACGTGGGGTCGCGCCTGTCGGCGACGGTCACCGATTCGGGCAGCCGCGTGCAGGCCTGGCTCGCCCCGGGTGCGCGGCTGCCGCTGGTCTTCGCCTCGACGTCGGTGATCTTCAGCGCGGGGCCGACGACCTACGAGCTCACGATCCACTCCACCGCCCCGGCCTTCCGCGAGACGTCCCTGCTGGATGCCGGCGGCGACGGCACGAGCACGATCGGCGAGGTGCCGCTCACACCGAGTCAGCGGCTCATGATCCTCGCGCTCGCCGAGCCCGTCCTGCGCCGCGAGGGGACGGGGATGAGCGAGCTGCCCACGTCGGCGCAGGCCGCCGACCGCCTCGGCTGGACGCTGACGCGCTTCAACCGCAAGCTCGACAACGTGTGCGACAAGCTCGACCGGATCGGCGTGCCCGGCCTCCGCGGCGGTGTCGGCTCGTACGCGACCAACCGGCGCGTCCGCCTCGTCGAGCACGCGATCGCCGCCCGGCTGGTCACGCGCGAGCACCTGCCGATGCTCGACGCCCCCGCCGCGACGGCCGACGAGGCCTGAGCGACCCGCGCGGACGCCTAGCGTCCGGGGTCGGCCAGGTGACGGCTGCCGTGACTGAGCACCTTCACCACCACGCCGCGACGGTGCAGCTCGGCGACCGTGCGGGTCTCCTCTTCGATGTCCCGCCCGAGGGCGTGGACATTGGCGACCACGAGCACGTCGCCGCGGGTGAGGGTGCCGAACAGCCGCACCAGCCGCTCCTCCCACGACTCCAGAGTCTCGGGCGCCGGATGCCGGAAGCCCTCGATCGGCACGCCGAAGCGAGTCAGCGCGTCGCGCTGGGCGACCACCGAGGGCATGTCGTCGCGCGAGACCACGAGTCCCACCAGCCGCGACCCCGAGGGGCGGGCGCGCCACCAGTGGCGGTCCTGCTGCAGCTCGGTGAAGCAGCGCGGGCACTCCGCCGCGGGGTGCGGCAGGTGCAGCGGCGCGGTGTCCAGGCCCGGAGCGGCGGCGTGGGTGTGCGAGGCCGCGGCATCCGGGAGCGGGGCGGACGCGGGCAGGCCGGTTCCGGCATCCGTCGTCTTGATCGTCTCGGTCATGCCCGCCCCTTCGCTCGTCCCATTCTCACCCACGAAGGCGCGCGGGCGTGACGCGAGCGGGTCAGAGGATGCCGAGGGCCCGGACCGCGTCCCGCTCGGCGACGAGTTCGGCCACCGAGGCGTCGATCCGCACGCGGGCGCGGTCGTCGACGTGCAGGCCCTCCACCACGCGGTAGCCCGAGCCGTCCGAGGTGACGGGAAAGGAGCACACCAGGCCTTCGGGCACGCCGTACTCGCCGTGCGAGACGATCGCGGCGGACGTGCGGCGCTCCCCGGTCCCCAGGATGTCGTCGCGCACGTGGTCCAGCACCGCGTTCGCGGCCGAGGCGACCGAGGACGACCCCCGCACATCGATGATCTCGGCGCCACGACGGGCGACGCGTGGCACGAAGACCTCGTCGAGCCAGCGCAGCGCCGGTTCGCTGCCGCCGAGTCGTTCGGCGAGCGCCCGCACCACCGGCATCCCGTCGACCGTCGCGTGCGAGACGTCGGGGAACTGCGTGGCCGAGTGGTTGCCCCAGATGATCACGCCCTCGATGCTGTCCGGCGGGGCGTCCAGCATCGCGGCCAGCTGGCCGACTGCGCGGTTGTGGTCCAGTCGCGTGAGCGCCGTGAAGCGGTCGGCGGGGATGCCGCGGGCCGAGGCCGCGGCGATGAGCGCGTTGGTGTTGGCGGGGTTGCCCACGGCGACCACCCGCACGTCGTCGGCGGCGTTCTCGGCGATCGCCGCGCCCTGGGGGCCGAAGATGCCGGCGTTGGCCGCGAGCAGGTCGCCGCGCTCCATGCCGGGACCGCGCGGCCGCGCACCGACGAGCAGGGCGATGTCGCATCCGTCGAAGGCGCGCGCGGCGTCGTCGGTGACCTCGACGTCGGCCAGCAGTGAGAACGCGCAGTCCTGCAGCTCGAGGGCGGCGCCCTCGGCCGCACGAAGCCCCGCGGGGATCTCGAGCAGCCTCAGCGAGACGCGGCGGCCCGGCAGCAGATCGCCGGCGGCGATGCGAAAGAGCAGCGCGTAGCCGATCTGACCGCCGGCGCCGGTGAGGGTCACGGTGACGGGTGCCTCGTTCATGGGCCGAGCCTATGCCCGCGTGTCAAGCACCCGCGTGAAATCAGGCGCGGGAGTACGGTGACGCTCATGACGTTCAACGACAACGCCAACGTCTCGGGCACCCGCGCCCGCCGGCGCGGCCGCGGCGCGGCGATCGCCGGGGGCGGCGTGGGCATCGGAGCCATCGCCGTCCTGCTCATCAGCCTATTCACCGGCACAGATCTGACGGGCCTGCTGGGTGGCATGGGCGGGGGCGGGGCGCCGGCGCCCGAGAGCACCATCCAGGGGTGCGAGACGGGAGCCGACGCGAACGCCAACGACGACTGCCGCCTGGCGGCCGGGTCGCTCGCGCTCGACCAGTTCTGGGGCGAGACCGTCGAGGGATACCGCGAGCCGGGATTCATCATCGTGGACGGCCAGACGTCGACGCAGTGCGGCACGGCGTCCAACGCGACCGGGCCCTTCTACTGCCCGCCGGAGCAGACGGTCTACATCGACCCGACCTTCTTCAGCCTGCTGCGGGAGCGCTTCGACGCCAGCGGCGGCGAGCTCGCTCAGCTGTACGTGCTCGCCCACGAGTGGGGTCACCACATCCAGTACATCACCGGCGTCATGGACGAGCACCCCAACAACGGCACCGGTCCCGACAGCAACGGCGTGCGCATCGAGCTGCAGGCCGACTGCTTCGCCGGCGCCTGGGTGGGGCAGATGACCGAGCAGGAGGACGCCAGCGGAACGCCATTCCTCAAGGCGCCCACCCGACAGCAGATCTCGGATGCCCTCAATGCCGCCGAGACCGTCGGGGACGACCACATCCAGGAGCAGTCCGGCGGTCAGGTGAACCCCGAATCGTGGACGCACGGCTCGAGCGAGCAGCGTCAGCGTTGGTTCGAGACGGGCTACGAGGGCGGCGTCTCGACGTGCGACACGTTCTCGGTGGCCGGCGACAGCCTGTGAGACCTCCCGGCGGGACGCCGGGACCGCGCTGGTACAGTGGGGAGATCTTGCAGCGCATCATCGCGCTTCTTGCGTCGTAGAACGCTTCCCTCGCCGCGGTCCCCGGGACCATGCCGGCTGACATCTTTCGTACGGCGACCCGCGGACGAGATCCGACGCGGCACCGACCAGGGCAGCATCCTGCCCGGAGAACACCCACGCATGACTGACATCACCTTCGGCGCGCTCGGCGTGCCCCCGCACATCGCCGACGCGCTGGCCGCGGACGGCAAGACCTCTCCCTTCCCCATCCAGGTGGACACCCTTCCCGACACCCTCGCCGGCCGCGACGTGCTCGGCCGGGGCAAGACGGGGTCGGGCAAGACCCTGGCCTTCGCGATTCCGCTCGCGGCCCGCATCGAGCGCTCCGACCGCCGCCGCCGCGCCGCGCGCGGTCTCGTGCTCTCGCCGACGCGCGAGCTGGCGACCCAGATCAACGCCACCCTCGAGCCGCTGGCCCGCGCGGCGGGGCTGACGACCACCGTGATCTTCGGCGGTGTGAGCCAGCAGCGGCAGGTGCAGGCGCTCAACGACGGCGTCGACATCATCGTGGCGTGCCCCGGCCGCCTCGAGGACCTGATGAAGCAGGGCTTCGTCAAGCTCGATCAGATCCAGACGACCGTCATCGACGAGGCCGACCACATGGCCGACCTCGGCTTCCTCCCCGGCGTCACCCGCATCCTCTCGGCGACCCCGGCCGGCGGCCAGCGCCTGCTCTTCAGCGCGACGCTGGACAACGGCGTCGACAAGCTGGTCCGCCGCTTCCTCGTCAACGAGGTGCTGCACTCGGTCGACGAGGCCACCTCACCTGTCGCGGCGATGACGCACCACGTGTTCGAGGTCGCCGACCCCGACGCCAAGAAGGACGTCGTGCAGACGCTCGCCTCGGGCACCGGGCGCCGCATCCTGTTCCTGCGCACCAAGCACCAGGCCAAGAAGCTCGCCCAGCAGCTGACCGCCCGCGGCATCCCGTCGGTGGACCTGCACGGCAACCTCTCGCAGAACGCCCGCGACCGAAACCTCGCGGCGTTCTCGTCCGGCGAGGCCAAGGTCCTCGTCGCGACGGACGTCGCCGCGCGCGGCGTCCACGTCGACGACGTCGAGCTGGTCGTGCACGTCGACCCGCCGATGGAGCACAAGGCGTACCTGCACCGCTCGGGCCGCACTGCGCGCGCCGGCGCGGAAGGCTCCGTCGTGACCCTCGTCCTGCCCGAGCAGCGCCGCGACGTGCAGCAGCTGCTCCGCAAGGCCGCCATCACCGCCAAGCCGGTCCCCGTCGATGCCGCGTCGGCTCCCGTCGCCGACCTGGTCGGCGAGGTCGCCGCGTACGTCGCGCCCGCGCCAAAGGTCGCGCCCGTCGCGACCGGCACGAGCCAGGGCGCGAACGCCCAGCGCAAGCGCTCTGCCCGTGCCGAGCGCGAGTCCGGCCGCGGCCGCAGCAACACCCCCCAGCGCGGCGGCGAGAACTCCCAGCGCGGCGGCGAGCAGCCGGCTCGCACCCACGGCGCTGCCGGCGGCCAGGGCGGCCAGCGCCGCCGGGGCGGACAGGGCGGCCAGGGTGGTCAGGGACGCGGCGGCGCTCCGAAGCTCATGGTCGGCTCGGTCGTCCGCGCCAACGGCGGCAACCGCCGCGGCGGCCGCTAAGCGCCGGCCTCGGCGTCCAGCGCAGCCGCGACCGCACGGAGCCCGGCGAGCGTCTCGGCGAACGAGGTCGACAGCGGCGACAGCCCGAGCCGCAGGCCGCCGGGATCGCGGTAGTCGGGGATGACGTCGGCGGCCCACAGCCGCGCGGTCACCTCGCGCATCGCCCGGTGCGACAAGGTGATGTGACCGCCGCGCTCGCGCGGGTCGCGGGGCGACGCGAGCGCCACATCGTGGCCGGAGAGCAGGTGCTCGCCGGCCTCGATGGCGAACTCGGTGAGCGCGACCGACTTCTCGCGGATGGCCCCGATGCCCGCGCGGGCGATCATGTCGAGGGTGTCCTGCATCGCCAGCATCCCGACGATGGGCGGCGTCCCCGACAGGAACCGCCGCATGCCGTCGGCCGGGGTGTAGTGCGGCCCCATCGCGAAGACGTCCGCCGCTCCCATCCACCCCTGGATCGGCTGGGCGAGGCGCGACTGATGCCGGGCCGCGACGTACGCGAACGCGGGCGACCCCGGCCCGCCGTTGAGGTACTTGTACGTGCAGCCGACGGCGAGGTCCACGCCCCATTCGTCCAGCTCGGTGGGCACCGACCCCGCGCTGTGGCACAGGTCCCACAGGGCGAGCGCGCCGGCGTCCCGGCAGATCCGCGTCAGTCGTGCGGCGTCCGCCAGGTGCCCCGAGCGATAGGCGACGTGGCTGAGCAGCACGACGGCCGTGGCCGGGCCCACCGCGGCGGCCAGCTGATCGGCGGTGACGCCCGCTGCGCGGTCGACCTCGATCCAGCGCACGCGCGCACCCCGCTCGGCGGCGATCCCGTCGACCAGGTACCGGTCGGTGGGGAAGTTGTCGGTGTCGATGACGATCTCGATGCGCGCGGGATCCGCGGATCGCTGCGCGTCCACGGCGGCACGCAGCAGCTTGTAGAGCAGGACGGTCGTGGAGTCCCCGATCACGGTCTGCCCGGGAGCCGCCCCGATCGCCACGCGGCCGATCTCATCGCCGATGTCGAAGGGCAGCTGCATCCACGATTCGTCCCAGCCCCGGATGAGCCGGCCGCCCCACTCCGTCTCGACGAAGCGGTGCAGGCGCTCCAGGGTCGCCCGCGGCGGGCGCCCGAGCGAGTTGCCGTCGAAGTAGACGAGCGAGGTCTCGGCGCCGACGAACTCGTCGCGATAGGCCGCCAGCGGGTCGGCGGCGTCGAGGGCGCGCGCCCGCTCGTCCCAGTCCTGCTCAGCGGGCATCGTGGTGCTCCTCGCGCGGGCGGTCCTGCGGGTGCTCGTCGTGGACGAGCTCCTCGACGGGGACGACGGTCGCCCCGGCCAGCCATGCGGGCACGTCGTCGAGCGTGACGGGCGGGGCGCCCGGGACGAACGTGGCGACGCCGTGCACGTCGAGCGCCGCGAGCCAGGGCTGCGTCAGCGACGCGACGAGGTCGGCGCCGCGCACGCCGGCGGCATCCAGCGCCGCCAGCTCGGCGGCATCCACCCCGGCCGGGCGATCGCCGTTGCCCAGATCCGTGCCGTAGAGCACGCGGCCGCCCGCGCGGGCGAAGGTCGCGAGATTGATGGCGGCGCGCTCGCGGTCCACGCCGTCGTGGACGGCCAGTGTCGAGATCCAGCGCTGCCCCGAGGCCACGGCGCGGGCGATGTCGGCGCCGTGCAGCCACTCGCCGAACGGGGCGTGCGCCAGCGCGTCGACTCCGGCATCCAGGGCCAGCCGCGTCATCCCCTCGCCCTCGACGTGGGCGACGACGGGCAGTCCGCGCGCCCGCGCGGCGGCCACGACGGCGTCGAGGGTGTCCCGGCCGAAGGCGTCGGGAGGACCGGCGTGCAGGACGACCTTGATGACGGATGCCGCACAGCCGGCCTGCTCGTCGACCGCGGTCGCGGCACCGCCGGCGACGCCGGGGTGCGAGGACGGCGAGCTCACCTCGCGGACGATCGCGGCGGGCGCCCACTCCCGGCCGGCCGGGTAGCCGCCGGGCGAGGTCAGGAAGGCGCCGGCGTGCGCGGTGTGCGGCATGCCGCCGCGGGGGCGGCGCGCGAGCGCGGCGGGGTCGCCGCCGAGGTCGAGCACCGCGGCCACCCCGTTCGCGGCCAGCGCGTGCTCGTCGATGAGGTGCAGGTGCACGTGGTGGTCGACGAACGGCGGCAGCGACACCCCGTGCTGGCCGGTCAGAGCGCGCCGGGCGTGCCGCGCGCCGGGTCCGAGCAGGTCGATCATCGTCCGATCTCCGTCCTCACCGCGTACAGCTCCGGGAAGAAGGTCAGCTCGAGCGCTCGCCGCAGGAACGGTGCGCCGCTCGAGCCGCCCGTGCCGGGCTTGCCCCCGATGATCCGCTCCACCGTCTTGAGGTGGCGGAACCGCCACAGCTGGAAGTTGTCCTCGAGGTCCACCAGCTCTTCGCACGTCTCGTACGCCGCCCAGTGCTCACCGGGATCGGCGTAGATCGCCGCGAAGACCGGGACGAGCGCCGGCTCGAGCGTCCACGCCTTCGTGACGTCCCGTTCGAGGACGGATGCCGGCACGTCGTAGCCGGCGCGCGCCAGCAGGCGCAGGAACTCGTCGTACAGACTGGGCGCCTCGAGGGCGTCGCGCAGGAGGGCCTGGGCGTCGGCATCCGCGTCGAACACGCGCAGCATGCCCGCGTTCTTGTTGCCGAGGCGGAACTCCACCGCGCGGTACTGCGCGGACTGGAAGCCGCTGGAATTGCCCAGGACCCCGCGGAACTGCGCGTACTCCGCCGGGGTCAGCGTCGCCAGCACCGACCACTGCTCGGTGAGGGTCTTCTGGATGTGCTTGACGCGCGCGATGCACTTCAGCGCCGGGGCCAGCTGGTCAGCCCGCAGCAGATCCGCGGCGGCGGTGAGCTCGTGCAGCACCAGCTTCAGCCACAGCTCCGTGGTCTGGTGCTGGATGATGAACAGCAGCTCGTCGTGGTGCTCCGGCTCGCTGAGCGGACGCTGCGCGGACAGCAGGGTCGGCAGGTCCAGGTAGCCGCCGTAGCTCAGACGATCGCGGAAGTCGGTGACGACCGACCCCTCGATCCGTCGCGTGTTGCCCTCGACGCCCTCGTCCACCCCCCGAGCCTAGCCACTCGGGTGCGGCTCTACAGGGTGCCCAGTGTCGCGATGCGTCGGACCATCTCGAGGGAGACGTCCAGCAAACCGGCGAGGATGCATACCGTCCACACGATCTCGAGCACCAACCGCGAGCGCGGACTCCGACGCTGAGCATCTTCCACGGCCACGCGCAGGCCGACGACCATGAGTGCCCAGGCGGCCATGTGGAATCTCGTGCGCACACCGCGCAGCCCGAGGACGATCCAGTGCGCCCATGCCGGGATCATGGCCAGTGCGAATCGTCGGAGCACCTCGCCTTTGCGCCACACGGCGTAGACGATGCCGGGGATGAGCAGGAGCAGGACGGGGCCGAGCCGCCCGCCCCATGGTTCGGCCGAGCCGACGACGCTGCCGACGAAGGGAAGCAGCGGAGCCAGCGCCTGCTGGAGGCCGGAGGGCAGACGTGAGAGGGCATCAGCGCTCGGCTCGCCCCGTATCAAGGTGTCGGGGATATCGCCGGTGATCAGCAGGCACCGGACCAGCCAGAAGCTCACCGCCAACAGGCAGGGAACGGCAAGCGCGAGCCAGCCGAGGAGCACGGTCCGAAGTCGTGGCGGAGGCTGAACCGTGCGACGGTCCAGCAGGTAGCGGGTGAGGATCATGACTCCGATGAGGCCCGCCCCGGCGATCCCGGTGAGCTTGATCGAGACGGCGACGGCGGCGAGCGCGCCGGCGATCCACGCGGCGCGCGGACGACCCGGGGACGCGAGGACGACAGCGGCGCCGGTGATCGTCATCGTCGCGACGGGGACGTCGTTGTAGGCGACGTAGGAGGAGTCCCACACCACCGGCATCGCGAGAGCGGCTGCCGCGGTGACGCCGATGCCTCGGACGCCGAGGCTCGAGGCTGCGCCCGCGACCGCGAATCCGAGCGCGAGGAAGGCGAGGTAGTGCAGGAGGTGCGCGGCGAGGTAGGACTCGTGGGTGGCCGCCGCGGTGTAGGCGACTTCCATGAAGGCGTAACCGTCGGCATGACGGAAGGGGCTGTCGTTCCACCCGCCCGCCTCTGCCCACGCGAGCGGCGCCGGCCAGTGGTATTCGAGCTCGTCCGTGCGGAATGGGGCGACTGCCGTGGCCACGAGGCCGAGGGCGACCGCTGCCGACGTCGCGCCGAGCGCGATCGGATGCCGGCGGATGTGCCGCCACGTCCCGCGCAGCCCGTCCGCGATCAGGTGGACATGTCCTCGCGCCCCCAGCGAGAAGAGGGCGACGCCGATGCCCGCCAACCCGAACGGGAGCCAGGGCCCGAGCAGCCAGAGATGGCCGACGACGAGAGTGACCGAGCCGACGAAGACGAGCCCCCACGTCGGAATGAGGGCGATCCGCGTGGCCAGCGGCAGGGTGAGCCGCCGTGATGTCCACGCGGACAGCGCCGATCCCGCTCCGACCACGGCGATCGCGAGCAGGAGCGCGGTGCCGACCTGCGCGATCACACGTGCGGTCGCCGTGTGGCCCGACCGTACGTCGAACCTGCGGAACCCCCCGGTTTCATGGGGTCAGCATAGCGACGCGGTCAGCGGCCGCAAGGGGCGGGATTCAGATGAGCGAGAGCTCGGTCAGCTTCTGGTGCACGTCGGCGTTGGACGGCTCGACGTGGTGGGTCGAGTCCGGGTACACAACGACCGGGATGTTGGTGCGCCCCGAGATGTCGCGCGCCACGTCGGCGGCCTCGGGCTCGGCGACGAGGTCGATGTACGTGTACTCGACACCCAGCTCGTCGAGCTGCCGCTTGGTGCGGACGCAGTCGCGGCACCAGTCGGCGCCGAACATCGTGATCGTGGAGGACGCGTCGGAAGTCATTCCTCCATTCTCGGACATGTTTCCTGGGTGGGCGCCGGGCGTCCGCCGCGCAGTTCAGTCAGGGGTCCGGTTCCACAGCGTCACTCCACCGGACACGCCGGCTGCCTTGAACACGCTCGTGAACCATGCTTCTTCCGGCAGGCGGTCGAGCGGGAGCCGTGCGACAAGCCCGCGCGCGAAGGGGAGGACGGCAAGGATGATCAGGGCGGTGAGGACGGCTGCCCAGACGGTCCACGGGAGAAGGCGGTCGAGCCACGGAACGGTCGCGAACAGTGACAGGGCGTTCACCCGCTCATCGAGGGACACTCCGTTGGAAGGGCGACGCAGCTGCGTGAGCACGGTCTGGTGCCACATCAGCTCGGGAGCGCGCACGAAGAAGGGGATGGCGAGCCCGCCCGCCACGCCCCCTGCCGCCGCAGCGAACCGCCACAGGCCCGCAGCCCCGAACCGTGCGCCCACGACCGTGGCGACCACCGCACAGTCCAAGATCGCCCAATACTTCACGGTGAGCGCCAGGCCCAGCGCGGCGCCGGCGACCCACACCAGCCCGAGCGAGCGGCGAGCGATGCACCAGAGCGCGGTCAGCAGCAGCAGGCTCAGCACGGGTTCGAGCAGGAACACGCCCTCGGTGGTCACCGCGGCCGGCCACAACGCATAGAGCAACGCGCCCACGACCGCGGCGGTCGCACCGAAGCGGCGCAGGAGCAGCCCGATGAGGGCGGTGTTGGCCGCGCCCGTGAGGATCGCCACGACGCGGGCGGCGGCGAAAGCGCTCGGCTCGCCGACGACGGGCCCCAGCGCCGCCGTGGGCAGGACCCACAGGAATGATCCCGGAGGGTGAAGGTACACGAAGTCGACGTAGGGCAGCCGGCCGGCGAGCACCGAAAGCGCGGCCGAGAACATCACTCCGTCGTCGTATTCCCGCCTGGCCGACAAGTCGCTGGGATCGAGGTACGGCATGAAGCGGAGAGCGAATGCCAGCATGACGACCAGCGCGAGCAGCACGGCGAGTCTGCGCTGTCGGATCACGTCCGCCCTTCCGCCCGGTGGTGGTCAGCCTAGGGAGGTGGCGGCGGTGAGCGCATCCCTCAGCCGGCGACACGTGCGACGATGGTCGCGGTGCAGCTCTCGATCATCGTCCCGACCTACAACGAGGCTCCGAACGTGGCGGAGCTCGTCCGCCGCGTGGGTGAGACCGTCGCGGCGATCGACGGCGGCCTGGATGCCGAGATCCTGTTCGTCGACGACAGCACCGACGCGACCCCCGACGTGGTGCGCGCGGTCGCCGCAGGGGCCCCGCTGCCGGTGCGCCTGCTCCACCGCGAGCAGCCGTCCGGCGGTCTCGGAGGAGCGGTGCTCGACGGTTTCGCCGCGGCGGCAGCGGACCTGTGCGTGGTCATCGACGGTGATCTGCAGCATCCGCCCGAGACCATCGCCGTGCTCTGGGAGCGCTACGCGCGCGGGGACGCCGACGTCGTGATCGCCTCGCGCTACGCCGGCGGAGGCACGTCCGGCGGGCTCGCCGATCGCACCCGCGTGTGGGTGTCGAAGGCGTCCACGGCGATCACGCGCGCGATGTTCCCGGTCCGGCTGAAGGACGTCTCGGATCCGATGACGGGGTTCTTCCTCATCGACCGGCGGGACGTCGACCAGGCCTCGCTGCAGCCCCGCGGCTTCAAGATCCTGCTCGAGATCCTCGCGCGGCGCACCATGCGCATCGCCGAGGTGCCCTTCGACTTCGCCGACCGGCACGCCGGCGACTCGAAGGCGTCGTTCCGGCAGGGGCTGCACTTCATCGCGCAGCTGGCCGCGCTGCGCTTCGGCAAGATGTCGCTGTTCGCCGTCATCGGCGCGCTGGGCGCCGTCGCGAACCTGACGATCGTGTGGGCGCTGACGCAGTTCGGCGTCGACTACATCGTCGCTGCCGTCATCGGCGCCGAGGCGACCATCATCGGCAACTTCCTGCTGATGGAGCGCTTCGTGTTCCACGACATGCGGGAGCTCGCATCGGCCGGCTGGGTCCGCTTCGCGAAGTCCTTCTCGTTCAACAACGCCGAGGCGCTCGTGCGCATCCCGGTGATGGCGTTCATGGTCGAGACCTGGCACCTGTCGGCGGTGCTCGCCACCGCCATCACGCTCGTGGTCGCCTTCGTCGTGCGCTTCGTGTTCCACTCCCTCGTCGTCTACGCCCCGCGCAAGCCCGGCGTCGAGCCGAGCGCCACACGCCGCTTCGTCGACGAGCTCGACCGCCAGGCGACGGCGCCCGGAGAGCTCTAGCCCCGCGCGGAGCGCCCGGCCGCTACGCTGGCCGCGTGACCACCCTCGTCCTCACCGTCGTCGGCGACGACCGCTCCGGCCTCGTGGCCGCGGTCGCCGACATCGTCGACGCCCACGGCGGCAACTGGGAGAACAGCCGCCTCGCCGAGCTCGCCGGCGCCTTCGCCGGCGTCATCGAGGTCTCGGTCCCCGCCGAGCGCGCGGACGACCTGCGCGCCGCGCTGACCGGACTCGACGGACTGCTCACCGTCGCCGTCCACACCGGTGCGGGCGAGACGGATGCCGCGTCCGGCCGCCACCTCACACTCCAGGTCCTCGGCAACGACCGGCCCGGCATCGTGCGCGACATCAGCGCCGTGCTGCGCGCACACGACCTGAGCATCGAGCGGATGACCACCGAGACCCGCGACGCGGCGATGTACGGCGGACGCCTCTTCGAGGCGACCGTCGTGGCCCGGATCCCGGCATCCGGTGAACTGGCCACCGTGACCGCGGAACTCGAGCGCCTCGCGACCGAGATCCAGGTCGACGTCACGCTCGCCGACTGAGGCTGCGCGCGGGTCGTTCCTCCCTCGGCCGTCGTCGAGCGGAGGAAATGTCGGGCTGCGGCGGACGGATTCCAGGCTTTCCGGTCCTCCCCTCCCCGACATCCCCTCCCTTGCCCGTCGGCGAAGGGAGGGCCGGGGGTCAGCGGCGGTGCGCGGTGTAGTACGCGAGCAGCGCGCGGGTCGACGGGTCCTGTGCCGCGAGGGCGTCGTCGTCGCCCTCGAGCGCCGGCGCGATCTGCAGCGCGAGCTGCTTGCCGAGCTCCACGCCCCACTGGTCGAAGGAGTTGATCCCCCAGATGACCCCCTGCGTGAAAGTGATGTGCTCGTACAGGGCGACCAGCTGGCCGAGCACCGCCGGCGTCAGCGCGGGGGCGAAGATCGAGGTCGTCGGACGGTTGCCCGCGAAGGTGCGTGCGGCCACGAGCGGCCCCGTCGTCCCCTCGGCCTCGACCTCGTCGGCGGTCTTGCCGAACGCGAGCGCCTTGGTCTGGGCGAGGAAGTTCGCCAGGAACAGCCCGTGCACATCACGGCCGTCGTCGGCCAGCGGGTAGGCGGGGTTGACGAAGGCGATGAAGTCGGCGGGGATGAGGCGCGTGCCCTGGTGGATCAGCTGGTAGAACGCGTGCTGGCCGTTCGTGCCCGGCTCGCCCCAGAAGACCTCGCCGGTGTCGGTCGTGACGGGGGTGCCGTCCCAGCGCACCGACTTGCCGTTGGATTCCATCGTGAGCTGCTGCAGGTAGGCGGCGAACCGGTGCAGCTGCTGCGCGTAGGGGAGGACCGCGTGCGACTGCGAGCCGAGGAAGTTGACGTACCAGACGTTCAGCAGGCCCATGAGGACGGGCACGTTCTGCTCGAGCGGCTGTGTGCGCACGTGCTCGTCGACGGCGTGAAATCCGGCGAGGAGCTCGGCGAAGACGTCCGGCCCGAGGGTGATGGCCAGCGACGTGCCGATCGCGGAGTCCACGGAGTACCGGCCGCCCACCCAGTCCCAGAATCCGAACGCGTTCTGGGGGTCGATGCCGAAGGCGGCCACCTTGTCCAGCGCGGTCGAGACGGCGATGAAGTGGTGGGCCACGGCATCCGTCCGCGCCTCGTCGGCGTCGGCGAGCGAGCCCGTCTCGGCGAGCTTCGCCCACAGCCAGTCGCGCGCGAGGCGGGCGTTGGTCAGGGTCTCGAGCGTCGTGAAGGTCTTCGACGCGACGATGAACAGCGTGGTCTCGGGGTCGAGGTCGGCGGTCTTCTGCGCCAGGTCGGTCGGGTCGATGTTCGACACGAAGCGGGCCTCGATGCCGGCATCCGCGTAGGGCTTCAGCGCCTCGTAGACCATGACCGGTCCGAGGTCCGAGCCCCCGATGCCGATGTTGACGACGTGGGTGACCCGCTTGCCGGTGACGCCGCGCCACTGTCCGGAGCGCACCCGCTCGGCGAACGCCGCGATGCGATCCAGCACCTCGTGGACGTCGTCGTCGATCTGCTGACCGTCCACGACGAGCGCGGGGGTCGCGCCCTTCGGGCGCCGCAGCGCCGTGTGCAGGACCGCGCGGTCTTCGGTGGTGTTGATGTGCTCGCCGGCGAGCATCGCGGCATAGCGCTCTGCGACGCCGGTCTGCTCGGCGAGGCGGACGAGCGAAGACAGGATGCCGTCGGTGACGAGGTTCTTGGACAGGTCGACGTGCAGGTCGGCCAGGGTGAACGTGAGTCGCGCGACACGGTCGGGGTCGTCGGCGAACCACCCGCGCAGATCGGGGGTGAAGGCGTCCCGGCGGGCGGTGAGCTCGGCCCAGGCGGCGGTTGCGGTGGCATCGATCGAAGCAGTCACGCGCCTAACCTACCCACCTCGCGCCGCGCCCGCCCGGGCGGTGTCACACGACTTAACGCGTCGCCGGGTTCCGGCGGCTCGCCCACCAGGTGGGTGACCGCGCGGATCCGGGCATCCCACCTGCGCAGCGCCACGGCGGTACCGGGGATCGCCTCGCCGACGCCGGTGAGCGCTGCGGCGAGGTCGGTCAGACGCAGCCGGCGGGCGAGCGTGACATGCGGCGTCCACTCGCCGGGGCGGGTGTGCGGCGCATCGTCGCCGGGACCGATCAGGTCGTGCACCGCGGCGTGCAGGGCGAGCAGCTCTGCGGTCGGCAGGACCGACCGTGCGAGCACCCTGCGGTCGCCGGTGCCGAACAGCAGCGGCGCGCCGAGGGTCACCGCTGTCGGCAGGAAGTCAGCCAGCGCCGACGGATCGACCTCGGGCATCTCCGGCCGCACGGCGAGCGTGACATGGGGCCGGTTGCTCGGCGAGGTGTGCGCCGCCATGCTCGACAGTCCGGATGCCGCCAGCGCAGCCCACTCGTCACGGACCGCCGCCTCGGTGACGGGGTCGAACGTGAGCTCGAGGCTGACGATCGGGTGTGGCATGGGTCCAGCATCCCGCGTGGGTGAGGTGGTGGGCGCGGCGCCGTTGGGGCTTGGGACGTTTCGTCTCGCTTCGCTCGCTCAACGGCCGGGGGCGGCGGGGGCGGCGGGGGCGGGGCCGGGCATGAAGAAACCCCCGTGCGTAGAAGCCACACGAGGGTTCCAGTGGCTCCGACGGGCGTCGATCCCGTGACCTCACGATTTTCAGTCGTGCGCTCTACCAACTGAGCTACAGAGCCGCACGGCATCCGAGAATGCCGTGTCCTAAACGAAAAGCCCTCCGAGAAGGGCTTGTCGCTCGGAGCGACCCTGACGGGACTTGAACCCGCGACCTCCGCCGTGACAGGGCGGCACGCTAACCAACTGCGCTACAGGGCCATGCTTATTCAATTTGTATCCGGCAAGAGTGACCCCAACGGGATTCGAACCCGTGCTACCGCCGTGAAAGGGCGGCGTCCTAGGCCGCTAAACGATGGGGCCGAGATGAACCCGGTGGGCTCTCGCTTGCCGACGCTCAAGCATACGAGATCCTCGTCGGATTCGCCAATCGACGGCGGGTGCCTCTGGTGGCGGGCCGAATTCGGGGGTAACGTGCCCCACGTGTGCAGGCCACTGGGGGGCCCGCGCACGCGCGCCGAGGGTTGCGGATGTGACTCATGTTGCTAGTGTGAAACCCACTGTCGCGCGAGGGGAGGGTGATGTGAGCGTCGACCACGCGCCCGAGCGAGCGCAGGAGGACTGCGACTGCGCGCCCGAGGCGCCCGCGCCGATCCGCTCCCGCCTGCTTCTGCCCGCGATGTCCCGTCGCAGCGCCCTCGGTCTCGGCGTCCTCGGGGCGGCCGTCGTCGGCGGACTGGCCACGCCGCTGCTGCCGGCGTTCGCCGCGGATTACCCGTCGTGGGACGACGTCAAGCGCGCGAAGGCGAACGAGTCGGCGAAGTCCGGCCAGATCGCCGAGATCCAGAACCTGATCCAGTCGCTGAAAGCCGATGTCGCCGCCAAGCAGGCCGCGGCCGAGAAGGCGGCCGACGAGTTCTACGTCGCCCAGCAAGAGTTCTTCGACGCGTCCTACCGCGCCGACCAGCTGCAGAGCCAGGCCGACGACCAGGCCGCCGCAGCCATCGACGCGGCGAACAAGGCGGGTCGCGTCGCCGCGCAGCTGTATCGCAACGGCGGAGACGACACGTCGCTGGAGCTGTTCTTCGCCGGGTCGGCGGCGTCGGCCGATGACCTGCTGGCCAGGCTCGGCACGATGGACCGGCTGATCTCGCGCAACAACGACATCTACGCCCAGGCGGTCACGGCGCGCGACGCCGCCCAGAGCCTGAGCGATCAGGCCGTGGTGGCCCGCGACGAGCGCGACCGGCTGCAGAAGATCGCCGAAGACAAGATGGTCGCTGCTCAGCGCGCTGCCGAAGAAGCGCAGGCGGCCCTGGATCGGCAGACCCAGTACCTGGGCACGCTCGAAGCCCAGCTCGCGGCACTGCAGGACACGACACGCAAGACGATCGCCGACTACCAGGAGGGTGTCCGCGTCCGCGAGGAAGCAGCCCGTCGTGCTCGCGAGGAGGCGGCTCGCCGCGCTCGCGAAGAAGCCGAGCGTCTGGCGCGGATCGCACGCGAGCAGGCTGCCGCCGCAGCAGCGGCCGGTAGCGGCGGTGGGGGCGGGGGCAGCGGCGCCTCGGGCGGCGGCGGTTCCGTGGTCGGATCGGGCTGGGCGCGCCCGTCGTCGGGCTGGTTCTCGTCGGGTTACGGCCCGCGTTCCGGTCAGTGCACCGACAGTTACTGCTCCAGCACATGGCACCTGGGTGTCGACCTCGCCGCGGGCTGCGGTGCGGGCATCTACGCCGCTCATGCAGGCACCGTGGTCTACGCCGGCTACAACGGCGGCTACGGCAACTACATCAAGATCGACCACGGCAACGGCCTCGCCACCGGCTACGGGCACATCCGCGACGGCGGGATCTTCGTGGGGTGGGGTCAGCGGGTCGGAGCCGGCCAGCTCATCGCGAGCGAGGGCCGCACCGGCAACTCCTTCGGGTGCCACCTGCACTTCGAGGTCTACGTGAACGGCTACCCGACGAACCCGTCGCCGTTCATGAGCGCCCGCGGGGTGCGGCTCTAGGCGGTGGCGCGCGCGATCCGCGCGCGTATGTCCGCCGCGCGCGCGGCGAACACCGCACGTTCGTGGTCGTCGTAGTCGGCTTGCTCGATCGTGCGTTCGATCCGATCCAGCTGTGCCGCGAGAATCGCTGCGTCGGGCGCGTGCCGGATGCGGAAGCCGACGTCGTCGATGACGTCTACGAGGCGGCGCATGACGTCCGGGTCGTCTCGGCCGTAGCGACGCACCTGCTGGAGGCCCACTTCGACCAGCGCAGCGAAGTCGTCGGCAGCCGGCAGCAGGCGAACGATGCCGCGGTCATCGGCGTAGGCCGCGGGCGGGCGGTCCTGCGCGGCGAGATCGCCCAGCAGCGAGGCGATGTGTCCGAGCGCGTGGACCGCTGTCGTCGGGTCATTCACGCCGGGTGAGAGCGCTTTTGCGGCCACGTCCGCGAGTTGGCGCAGGCCGAAGCCGACATCCTGGTTCGCCGTCCGCTCGTAGCCGGCGGAGAAGGCCGCGATCACCCGTTCGTCGATTCTGCGTGTCGCGTCGGGGACGTCGTCACCCGCCGCAGAGGCCCACCACCATTCGACGAGCGGAGTGCCTTCGATGACGGCGCTGCCGATCGTCCGCAGTTCTCGCACGACGACGTCGTGTTCAGAGGCCACCCGGACGAGCGCCTCTCGGTCGACTCCGATGATGAACCCGGATGCCGGTGCGGGGACGCGTCGCGCATCGTACGCCGCGGTCGATATCGCCGCATCGGACGCCACGGGCGTGCCCGGCTGGGCCGCCGCCATCCGGGCGATGGTTCGCGATGCTTCGCGGTGCACGTCGCGCATCATCGTCTCGACGCGGAGCTCGCGGGCGAGATGCGCAAGGAAGAAAGTGAGCAGGACGACGCTCGCGAGGGCGAGCAGCGTCGCGACGGTGACGGCCAGTCGAGGCACGAATTCGTCGGCATCGCCCGTGGCATCCTCGACGGTGCGGAGCACGGTCAGCGAATAGGCGAAGGTTCCGAGGAACAGGCCCAGGGTCGCGTGGACCATGGGGTCCGACGAGAACATCCGCAGCAGGCGAGGTGATGCCTGACTGCTGGCGAGTTGCAGCGCCACGACGGTGAGCGAGAACGTCAGCGACGCCGCGGTGATGAGCGATCCGGCTACGGCCGAGAGGACTGCTCGCGCGGCATCCACCCCACCCGAGAAGATGAAGCCCGCGACAATCACGGGCAGGTCGTCGTCGATCTTTCGATCCACGATAGGGAGGACCACGCCCAGGGCGACCGCGAGGACGACGGCGGCCAGCGGCACGGGCCACAGGCGCGAGGCGATCGCCTCGCGCGCGGCGGTCAGCCGCCGTCTCACCCCGCGCCGCCGGTCATGGCGGCAGGCTACAGGGTGTTGGGCGCTTCGCCCTCACCCTGGGTGCGGGTCTCGCCCTCGTGCTGCTCGAAGCGCTCGAAGGCCTCGCTCACCAGGCGCTCGGCCTCGGCGGCGTTCGCCCACTCGTCGACCTTGACCCACTTGCCGGGCTCGAGGTCCTTGTAGTGCTCGAAGAAGTGGTTGATCTCGTCCTTGGTGTAGTCCGAGAGGTCCGCGACGTCCTGGATGTGGGCCCAGCGCGGGTCCTTCGCCAGCACTGCGACCACCTTGTCGTCGCCGCCGGCCTCGTCCGTCATCTTCAGCACGCCGACGGGGCGGACCTTCGCGAGGATGCCGGGGGCGAGGTCGTGGTCGAGCAGCACGAGCACGTCGAGCGGGTCGCCGTCCTCGCCGAGGGTGTTCTCGAAGAAGCCGTAGTTGCTGGGGTAGCCCATCGGCGTGTAAAGGATCCGGTCGAGGAACACCCGGCCGGTGCCGTGGTCGACCTCGTACTTGATGCGGCTGCCGCGGGGGATCTCGATGACGGCGTCGTACGCGCCCATGCTGGTGCTCCTTCTCAAGACGGTGGGATGCCGCGACAAGACTACCGGCGCCGCTGTCGCGTCACCGCCCTCGGGAATCCGCAGACATTCTCTCGATTCGCCGATGAACTTCACGCTCACATCCGGCATCGCCCGTCCCCCACACTGTCCCTCGATGCTGGACTGACGCCGTTCGCGGTTTCCGGGGCGGGTGGCGACGGATGCCGTCAACTTCGCCCCGCCGGCTGCCGCGGGGTGGGGTGGGGGTTGACGCGGTTTGCGGTTTCCCGGGCGGGTGGCGACAGATGCCGTCAACTTCGCCCCGCCGGCTGCCGCGGGGTGGGGTGGGGGTTGACGCGGTTTGCGGTTTCCCGGGCGGGTGGCGACAGATGCCGTCAACTTCGCCCCGCCGGCTGCCGCGGCGTGGGGTGAGGGTTGACGCCGTTCGCGGTTTCCGGGGCGGGTGGCGACGGATGCCGTCAACCGGCCCCGTCCGCTGTCCGCTGCGCGGGGTTGGGGTGACGCCGGAGTTGGCGCTGTTTGCGGTTTCCCGGGCGGGTGACGACGGCTGGGGTCATCTCGGCACGCCCGCCGCCCGCTACGCGGGGTGGGGGGGTTGACGCCGTTCGCGGTTTCCGGGGCGGGTGGCGACGGATGGGGTCAACTCCGCCCTCCGCCTGCCGCCCGCCCGCTGCTCGCAGTCCGCCGCCCGCCCGCCGCCTGCGGCCCGCCGCCCGCCGCCAACCGCCCTCACCACGTCGCTGTGTGAGCGTGAAGTTCAATGGCGATCTGGCAAACGTTGGAAATCCAGTGACATGAAGGCCCGGCGTCGTCACTCCCGCGAGCGACTAGCGTCGCGGGTATGGAAGATAGCGCGCAGGTGGACCCGGCGGGTGTGCGTCGCCCCGGCCTTCCCCCCGCCGTCGCCGAGGTGCGGCGCGCGGTGCGCGCTGCACTCGACGATCTCGAGCCCGGCGGTGCGGTCGTCGTCGCGCTCTCGGGTGGGGCCGACTCCCTGGCGCTGGCCGCCGCCGTCGCCTTCGAGGCGCCGAAGCGCGGGCTCCGCGCTCTCAGCGTCATCATCGACCACCAACTCCAACCCGATTCGCACGCCGCCGCTGACAACGCGGCCGCGCAGTCGCGCGCTCTGGGTGTGGCAGCACGGGTCGTCCACGTCGACGTGGGAGCCGGCGATGGGCCCGAGGCGGCCGCCCGCGACGCCCGGTACCGCGCGCTCCGAGATGCCGCGATCGGCCACGCCACTGCCCGCGCCGGCGACGCGGCACACGCCACCGCCCGCACCAGCGATGCGACCCACGCCGCCACCGCCCGTCCCCACACCGCCGCGATCCTCACCGGCCACACCCTCGACGACCAGGCCGAGACCGTCCTGCTGGGCCTCGCCCGCGGATCCGGCGGGACGAGCCTGCAGGGCATGGCCGCCCGCTCCGATCTCGACGGCATCCCCCTTCTGCGCCCGCTGCTCGGCGTGCGCCGCGAGACGACGCGCGCGGCGTGCGCCGCGCAGGGCCTCGTCCCGTGGGACGACCCGCACAACGACGACCCGCGTTTCGCCCGCGTGCGCGTGCGCCGCACGGTGCTGCCGACCCTCGAGCGGGAACTCGGCCCCGGCGTCGCCGAGGCGCTGGCGCGCACCGCCGCCCAGCTGCGCGAGGACGCCGAAGCGTTCGACGAGATGATCGACGAGACGATCGAGGACATCGTCGAACACGCCGAGGCCGGCATCTCGGTGTCGGTGGCGGCGCTCGCCGCCAACCCGGCTGCGCTGCGGAACCGCATCATCCGGCACGTCGTCGCCAGCGAATTCCACCAGTCGCTCACCCGCGTGCAGACCCTCGAGGTCGCCCGCCTCGTCACCGACTGGACCGGCCAGGGTCCCCTCGACCTGCCCGGATGCATCGCCCGCCGCCACGGCGGACGCATCGAGTTCACGTCGGCCGGCTCTTAGACTCGAAGCCATGCGCGCGTCCGACATCGCAGCCGACCTGAACGACGTCCTGGTGACCGAGGAGCAGATCCTCGCCAAGCTGGACGAGATCGCCGCCCGCGTCGCGGCCGACTACGAGGGCAAGGACCTGCTCCTCGTGGGAGTGCTGAAGGGCGCCGTCATGGTGATGGCCGACTTCGCACGGGCGCTGCCGGTGCTCGCACCCATGGACTGGATGGCGGTGTCGTCCTACGGCGCCGGCACCAAGTCCAGCGGTGTCGTGCAGATCCGCAAGGACCTCGACACCGACCTCACCGGCAAGCACGTGCTCATCGTCGAGGACATCATCGACTCCGGCCTGACCCTCAGCTGGCTGCTGGACAACTTCACGTCGCGGGGCGCGGCATCCATCGAGGTCTTCGCGCTGCTGCGCAAGCCCGAAGCGGCCAAGGTCCACGTCGACTGCAAGTACGTCGGCTTCGACATTCCCACCGAGTTCGTCGTCGGCTACGGGCTCGACTACGACGAGCGCTACCGCAACCTCCGCGACATCGCCGTCCTCGCTCCCCACGTCTACTCGTGAGCGGATGCCGGCGGTGTACGCCGTCGGCGAATGCACAGATCACCCCTAGGTTGCCCGCGATACCCTGAAGTCCACTGACGAAAGGGATCGGGCCGCGCCCGCATCATGGACTTCAAGAAGATCACCCGCAATCCGCTCCTCTATGTGCTGCTGATCGCGGTCTTCCTCATCGTCGGATTCACGCTCATCTCGAGCCTGAACGGCGCCAAGCAGATCTCCACCCAGCAGGGCCTCGAACTGCTCGAGAACGGCGCCGTCACCGAGGTCCTCACCACCGACGGCGACCAGCGCGTGGACATGACCCTCGCCGAGCCCTTCGAAGGCTCCACCGAGGTGCAGTTCTACTACGTCACCGCGCGCGCCGACGAGGTCGTCGAGGCGATCAACGCAGCCGAGCCCGAGGACGGCTTCAACGACGCCGTCCCGCGTGCGACCTGGTTCGACGGCTTCCTCTCGCTCATGCTGCCGATCCTGCTGCTGGGCCTGCTGTTCTGGTTCCTGCTGTCCAACGTCCAGGGCGGCGGCTCCAAGGTCATGCAGTTCGGCAAGTCCCGCGCCAAGCTCGTCACCAAGGAGATGCCGCAGGTCACTTTCCAGGACGTCGCCGGCTCCGACGAGGCCATCGAGGAGCTCGAAGAGATCAAGGACTTCCTGAAGGACCCGTCGAAGTTCCAGGCGGTCGGCGCGCGCATCCCCAAGGGCGTGCTGCTGTACGGCCCTCCCGGAACCGGCAAGACCCTGCTCGCCCGCGCCGTCGCCGGCGAGGCCGGCGTGCCGTTCTACTCGATCTCGGGCTCCGACTTCGTCGAGATGTTCGTCGGCGTGGGCGCCAGCCGCGTGCGCGACCTGTTCAACCAGGCGAAGGAGAGCGCCCCGGCGATCATCTTCATCGACGAGATCGACGCCGTCGGCCGCCACCGCGGCGCCGGCATGGGCGGCGGCCACGACGAGCGCGAGCAGACCCTCAACCAGATGCTCGTCGAGATGGACGGCTTCGACCCCAAGGCGAACGTCATCGTCATCGCCGCGACGAACCGCCCCGACATCCTCGACCCGGCGCTGTTGCGGCCCGGCCGCTTCGACCGCCAGATCGGCGTCGACGCCCCCGACCTCAAGGGCCGCCAGAAGATCCTCGAGGTCCACGGCCGCGGCAAGCCGCTCGCGGATGGCGTCGACCTCGAGGTCGTCGCCCGGAAGACCCCCGGCTTCACCGGTGCCGACCTCGCCAACGTTCTCAACGAGGCGGCCCTGCTGACCGCGCGCTCCAACGCGCAGCTGATCGACAACCGCGCCCTCGACGAGGCCATCGACCGCGTCCTCGCCGGCCCGCAGCGGCGCACCCGCGTGATGAAGGACAAGGAGAAGCTCATCACCGCCTATCACGAGGGCGGCCACGCCCTGGCGGCGGCGGCGATGAACCACACCGACCCCGTCACGAAGGTCACGATCCTGCCGCGCGGCAAGGCCCTCGGCTACACGATGGTGCTGCCGCTGGATGACAAGTACTCCGTCACCCGCAACGAGCTGCAGGACCAGCTGACTTACGCGATGGGCGGCCGCGTCGCCGAAGAGATCGTCTTCCACGACCCGACCACCGGCGCCAGCAACGACATCGAGAAGGCGACGAACATCGCCCGCAAGATGGTCACCGAATACGGCATGACCACCGATGTCGGCCCGGTCAAGCTGGGTCAGTCCTCGGGCGAGGTGTTCATGGGCCGCGACATGGGCCACGGCCGCGACTTCTCGGAGCGCGTCGCCGAGCGCGTCGACGTGCAGGTGCGGGGCCTCATCGAGCAGGCGCACGACGAGGCGTACCAGGTGCTCAACGACAACCGCGACGTGCTGGACAAGCTCGCCCTCGCGCTCCTCGAGAAGGAGACGCTGGACCACCTCGAGCTCGCCGAGATCTTCAAGGACGTCAAGAAGCTGCCCCCGCGCCCGCAGTGGCTCTCGAGCGACGGCCGCCCGGTCTCGGCCCTGCCGCCGGTCGCCGTGCCGCGTCGCGTCGAAGAGGCCGCGGGGGTCGCCGCGACCGCCGCCGCCGACGAGGAGCCCGCCTCGCAGAAGGCCTCGGCGCGCCGCCCGAGCGGTCAGGCGCGACCCGCGACCGCGTAGGCTCGGCCTGTGGCCGTAGATCGTGAGCGCGTCGCCGCGCTGGTGCGCGAGCTGCTCGAGGCGATCGGGGAGGACCCCGACCGCCCGGGGCTGCGCCTGACACCCGAGCGGGTCGCGAACACCTACGCCGAGTTCTTTTCGGGGGTGGGCGAGGATGCCGCCGCCCCGCTCGCCGGCACGATCTCGGTGTCGCGGGGCCCGGCGCCCGAGACCCTGCCCTCCGGCGCGGTGATGCTCCGCGGCATCCGCTTCCGCTCCGTGTGCGAGCACCATCTGCTGCCCTTCCGCGGGGTCGCCCACCTGGCCTACTTCCCCGGTGAGCAGGTGGTCGGGCTCGGAGCCCTGCCCAAGGTGGTGGATGTGCTCGCCTCGCGCCCGCAGGTGCAGGAGCGGCTCGCCGAGCAGATCGCCGACACGATCGCCGGCGCCCTCGACACCCGCGGCGTGCTCGTGGTGCTCGACGCGTCGCACGAGTGCGTGACGATGCGCGGAGACCGCCAGTCCGACTCGTCCACCGTCACGATCGCCGCCCGCGGCGATCTCGCCGACCCGGCCGCGCGGGCCGAGCTGATCGCACTGTTGGGAGCGCCACGATCATGACCCTGGTGATGGGGATCGTCAACGTCACGCCGGACTCGTTCAGCGACGGCGGGCGCTACCTCGACCACGACTCCGCCATCGCCCACGGTCTGCGGCTGTGCCGCGAGGGCGCGCACATCCTCGACGTCGGCGGTGAGTCCACGCGACCCGGCGCCGAGCGGGTCGACCCCGCCGAGGAGCAGGCGCGCGTGCTGCCGGTCATCCGTGGACTCGCCGAGGCCCGCGCCGCGGTCAGCGTCGACACGATGAACGCCTCGACGGCCGTCGCCGCGGTCGAAGCCGGCGCCCGGATCGTCAACGACGTCTCGGGCGGGCTCGCCGATCCCGAGCTGCTCGCCGCGGTCGCCCCCACCGGCGCCGACGTCATCCTCGGGCACTGGCGCGGCCACTCCGCCGACATGTACGCCCCGGCGACGTACCGCGACGTCGTGGGCGAGGTCATCGCCGAGCTCGCCGCCCGCGTGGATGCCGCCGGTGCCGCCGGCATCCCGCCCGCGCGCATCATCATCGATCCGGGCATCGGCTTCGGCAAGCGCGGCGAGCAGAACTGGACCGTGCTGCGCGCGACCGAGCGCATCTCCCTCCTGGGCCCGCGGGTGCTCGTCGGCACGAGCCGCAAGCGGTTCCTCGCCGAGGCCCTCGATCATGACGACCCGGCCGGCGTCGACCAGGACCGCCGCGACGTCGCGACCGCGGTGACGAGCGTGCTCGCCGCGCAGGCCGGCGCGTGGGGGCTGCGGGTGCACGACGTCGCCGCGACCCGTGATGCACTGGCCATCCGCCGGGCCTGGGAGGGAGAGAGCCGATGGGCGCCGACCAGATCGCGCTGACGGGTCTGCGCGTCTTCGGCCACCACGGCGTCTTCGATCAAGAGCGGCGCGACGGGCAGGAGTTCGTCGTCGACCTCGTGATCGACCTCGACACCTCCCGCGCGGCCGCAACGGACGACGTCGCCGACACCGTCCACTACGGCGAGCTGGCCGAGAGCGTCGCCGCCCTCGTCGCGGGCGAGCCGGTGAACCTGCTGGAGCGGCTCGCCGCCCGCATCGCCGACGCCGCCCTCCGGCATCCGCTGGCCGAGGCCGTGCGCGTCACGGTGCACAAGCCGCAGGCGCCGATCCCGCTCGCCTTCGACGATGTCGCGGTGACGATCGAGCGGAGCCGCCCGTGAGCCGCCGCCTCGCCCAGGGCGTCGACCGCGACGACCGCGTGCCCGAGGTTCCTGCCACCCGTGCGGTCATCGCCCTGGGCGCGAACCTCGGCGATCGACGCGCGACGATCACGGCCGCGATCGAGGACCTGGCGCGGCTCCCGCTGACGAGCGAGGTCGTCGCTGCCGAGCCGATCGAATCGGTCGCGCTCACACCCGACGGGCCGGATGCCGACGCCCCGGGCTACCTGAACTCGGTGGCGCTGGTTCGCACCCGCCTCGCCCCGACCGTGCTCCTGGGCTACCTGCACGCGATCGAGGCCCGCCACGGGCGCGAGCGCACCACGCGGTGGGGCGACCGGACGCTGGACCTGGACCTCATCGCGTACGGCGACGCGCGCGCCGACGGCCCCGGGCTCGTCCTGCCGCACCCCCGCGCGGCCGAGCGCGACTTCGTCCTCGCGCCGTGGCTCGCCCTCGACCCCGCAGCCGTGCTCCCCGGCGCCGGCCGCGTCGCCGACCTGCTGGCCGGGCTGCGGGGCGCGTCGTGAAGCGGACCGGCGCGGGCGCCCTGCTGGTGGCCGCCCTCATCGGGATCGCGGCCGGGTTCGCCCTCGACCAGGCGCTCACCGCATCCGGACGGGCGACCTTCACGCCCGCGGCGACCCTGCCGATCCTGCTCGTCGCCCTCGGTGCCGCCGTCGTCGCCCTCGCGTATCCCATCCACCGCGCCGCGCGCGGAGACGTCCCCGCGCGCATCGACCCGTTCCGCGCGGTGCGGGTGGCGATGCTCGCCAAGGCCTCCAGCATCGTCGGCGCGGCCGTCGGCGGGCTCGCGCTCGGACTCGCGCTGTTCCTGCTCACCCGGCCTGTGCCGCCCTCGGTAGGCTCGATGGCGGCGATCCTGGTCACCGCCGCGGCCGGCGGCATCCTGGTCGGGGCCGCCCTCGTCGCCGAGCACCTCTGCACGATCCGGAAGGACGACGATGACGAACAGCCCGGACCCGCTCCCGGCGGACTCGCCAGCGACCCCTCCGACTGAGCAGCCGGCCACGGTCCCCGCACACGGCACCTTCACCCGGCTGGTCGAGCCGCGTTCGGCGAACCGCCTGGTGCTCGAGTCCGGCGTGTGGCATCAGATCTCGCGCAAGTACGTCTGGGTCCAGCTCATCTCGATCGGGATGCTGCTCGCCGGGGTCATCGTGGCGCTGCTGGTGATGACCCTCGGGTTCGGCCTGTGGTGGGGGCTCCTCCCCGGCGGGCTGTTCGCCCTCGCGCTCGTGGCGACGCTCGCCGTCACCCCTCGTCAGGCGCGTGCCATCGGGTACCAGCTGCGCGAGGACGACCTCGTCTTCCGTCGCGGCATCCTGTGGCAGCGGATGGTCGCGGTGCCCTACGGGCGCATGCAGCTGGTGGACATCACCCACGGGCCGCTGGACCGCGGATTCGGCATCGCCCAGCTGAAGTTCGTCACGGCGGCCGCCTCGACCGGCGTCGTCATCCCCGGGCTGCCGCAGTCGACCGCCGAGACGCTGCGGGACCATCTGGTCGCCGTCGCCGAAATCCGCCGGACCGGCCTATGACCGACACCTCCTCGCAGCCCGAAGCGCCGGCCCCACCGCCCGAGCTCGTGCGCTCGCCGCTCAGCGACGGCGAGTGGCACCGCATGCATCCGCTCACGCCCCTGCTGCGCGGCGGCCTGGCGCTGCTCGTGGTGGCAGGGCTCGTCGTGGCGAACCTGCGCGACCGGCTCACCGCGATCTTCCTCCCCTCGCTCGTGCCGGATCCGGATTTCACGGACCTCGAGGACTTCGAGAACGGCGGCGACCCGATCGACTTCGTGATCGAGAACGACCTGTATCTCGTGGCGATCCTCGCGGTCCTGGTGGTGCTCGCCGTGCTGGTGGGGCTGTTCCACCTGTCGTGGCGGTTCCACTCCTTCCGCATCACCGGCGACGACGTCGAAGTGCGAAGCGGGGTGCTGTTCCGCACCCAGCGGCGGGCACCGCTCGATCGCGTGCAGGGCGTGAACCTCACGCGGCCGATGATCGCGCGGCTCGTCGGGCTGGCCAAGCTCGAGGTGGTGGGCGCGGGCGCCGACGCGAACGTGAAGCTGGAGTACCTGACGACGGCCAGCGCCGAGGCGATCCGCGCCGACATCCTGCGCCTCGCGTCGGGTCGCCGGCTGGGCGCCGGGCGGGTGGATGCCGGTGGTCCAGCCGGTCTCGAAGCGCGGATCGCGGCGCTGGGCCACACCGTCGGCCGGGGCCTCACCGGTCTGATCGAGGGGGACGAGCCGCCCGTCGCCGTCCCGGAGTCCGTCGTCCGCATCCCCACCGGCAGGCTCATCGCCTCGCGCGTCCTCAGCCCGTCGACGGTGTGGCTGATCGTCGTGGTCGTCGCCGTCGTGGTGGGGATGGCCACCAGCACGCCCCTGTTCCTCTTCGGTCTGGTGCCGGCCGTCATCGGCGCCGCCGCGGTGTGGTTCCGCTCGATCGCGCGCTCGCTGCGCTACTCCATCGCCCCGACCGAGGACGGCGTCCGCATCACCTTCGGCCTGCTGACCACCGTGACCGAGATCGTGCCGCCCGGCCGCATCCACGCGATCGAGGTGTCGCAGTCGATCCTGTGGCGGCCGGCCGGATGGTGGACCGTGCGGATCAACCGGCTGTCGGGCCGCAGCTCGTCCGACGGCTCGGCCGATCAGTTCACCACCGTGCTGCCGGTCGGCACCGTCGCCGACGTCCAGGCGGTCCTCCGCCTCATCCTGCCGCCGCTGTCCGACGAGGAGTGGCCGGTCATCGTCGGAGCCGGGATCACCGGCGGTGCCGGCGACGGACTCTTCGCCACGAGTCCGCGGCGGGCGTGGCCCCTCCGGCCGCTGTCGTGGCGTCGCAACGGCTTCCGTCTGACCGCCGACGCGCTGCTGCTGCGCCGCGGCGCGATCTGGCGGCGCCTGACGATCCTGCCGCTCGCGCGGCTGCAGAGCATCTCGATCCATCAGGGCCCGATCGACCGCGCGCTGGCCGTCGCCTCGCTCCGCGGGAACGTCGTGCCGGGGCCCGTGGGCACCGATCTCGCCGCCGTCGACCGCGATGTCGCGCTGCGGGCCTTCGCCGACATCGCCGCGGGCGCCGTCCGCGCCGCGGGGACCGACCGGACGCACCGGTGGGCGGGAGAGACCTCGTGAAGCGCGACGGCCGCCTGGGCGTGGGGGTGATCGGCGCCGGACGAGTCGGGCCCGTCATCGCCGCCGCGCTCGCCGGCGCCGGTCATGCCCTGGTGGGGGTCACCTCCAGCTCGGACCCCGAGCGCGTCGAGGCCATCCTCCCCGGCGTCCCCGTGCTGGATGCACTCGAGGTCGCCCGGCGGAGCGAACTGGTGATCGTCGCCGTCCCCTCCGACGAGCTCGAGGCGCTCGTCGCCGGGCTCGCCGAGGTCGGCGCCTGGCAGCCCGGCCAGCTCGTGCTGCACACCGATCCCGCCCACGGCACCGGCATCCTCGCCCCCGCCGTCTCACGCGGCGCCATCCCGCTGGCGATCCACCCGGCGATCGCGTTCACCGGCACCTCGATGGACCTGCGGCAGCTGGCGCACGCCTTCGCGGCGGTGACCGCGCCCGGACCGGTGCTGCCGATCGCGCAGGCGCTCGCCGTGGAGCTCGGCTGCGAGCCGGTCGTGGTCGCCGAGGAGGACCGCGCGACGTACGCCGAGGCGATCGCCACGGCGACGGAGTTCTCGCGCTCGATCGTCGGCCAGGCCGCGGGCCTGCTCGACCGCGTGGGGGTGCCGAGCCCCGGCCTCTACCTGTCCGCGCTCGTCCACTCCACGATCGACCACGCGCTCGCCGATGCCGGCCGGGCCGACCCTCCGGCTCCCCTGCCCCGCTGAGAGTGCGGCCAGAGGCGCCTGACGGTGCGCCGGTAGACTTGCCCGGACTTCCCGAGGAGCTTGAATGACCGATTCCGCCGCGCCCGCCGACACCGAACCGACCGAAGAAGAGGTCTTCGAGCAGAAGGCGGTCCGACTGGGCAAGCGCGAGCGCCTGCTGGCCGAGCGGACGGATGCCGCCGGCGGTGCGTACCCGGTCGGCGTCCCCGTGACCGACACCATCCCCGCTCTCCGCGAGCGGTTCGGCGACCTCGAGGCCGGCGCCGAGACCGGCGAGACGGCGGGAGTCGCCGGGCGCGTGGTGTTCAGCCGGAACACCGGCAAGCTCTGCTTCGCGACGCTGCAGGCGGGCGATGGCAGCCGCATCCAGGCGATGGTGTCGCTGGCGGCGGTGGGCGAGGAGTCCCTGCAGGCATGGAAGGAGCTCGTCGACCTGGGCGACCACGTCTTCGTTTCGGGCGAGGTGATCTCCAGCCGCCGCGGCGAGCTGTCGATCATGGTCGCCGAGTGGCGCATCGCGTCCAAGGCGATCCTGCCGCTGCCGAACATGTACGCCGAGCTCAGTGAAGAGAGCCGCGTGCGCAGCCGCTTCCTGGACCTCATCGTGCGCGACCGCGCCCGCGAGACCGTCATCGCCCGCTCGACCGTCAACGCCAGCCTGCGCCGCACGTTCGCCGAGCGCGGCTTCATCGAGGTCGAGACCCCGATGCTGCAGGTGCAGCACGGCGGCGCGTCGGCCCGCCCGTTCGTCACGCGCTCCAACGCCTTCGACGCCGACCTCTACCTGCGCATCGCGCCGGAGCTCTTCCTCAAGCGCGCGGTGGTCGGCGGCATCGACCGGGTCTTCGAGATCAACCGCAACTTCCGCAACGAGGGCGCCGACTCCACGCACAGCCCCGAGTTCGCCATGCTCGAGGCGTACGAGGCGTACAGCGACTATCACGGGATCGCCGACCTCACCCAGCGGCTGATCCAGGATGCCGCGATCGCGGTCGCGGGCTCCACCACGGTGACGTGGGCGGACGGCACCGAGTACGACCTCGGCGGCGAGTGGGACCGGCTGTCGATGTACGACTCCCTGTCGGATGCAGTGGGCCGCCGCATCACGCCCGAGACGCCGTTCGACGAGTTGGTCGCGATCGCGGAGTCCGAGGGTGTCGACCTGCCCCCGCACCCCATCCACGGCAAGCTCGTCGAGGAGCTGTGGGAGCACTTCGTCAAGGCGCACCTGACGCGGCCGACGTTCGTGATGGACTTCCCCCTCGACACCAGCCCGCTGGTGCGCGAGCACCGGTCGATCCCCGGCGTCGTGGAGAAGTGGGACCTGTACGTCCGCGGCTTCGAGCTCGCCACCGGGTACTCCGAGCTCGTGGACCCGGTCATCCAGCGCGAGCGCTTCGTCGAGCAGGCCAAGCTCGCGGCGCGCGGCGACGCCGAGGCCATGCGCATCGACGAGGAGTTCCTGCGCGCGCTAGAGCACGGCATGCCGCCCACCGGCGGCATGGGCATGGGCATCGACCGGCTGCTGATGGCGATCACCGGCCTCGGCATCCGCGAGACCATCCTCTTCCCGCTCGTCAAGTGACCTCGCCGCCGGGGCGGGCGAACGCCCACTCCGGCAGGTGACCGGCGGCGACGAAGGACAGCACGATCTCGGCCAGCCCGTGCTCGGGCTCGATCTCGCACGCGCTCGAGGCGTAGTGGCCGGCATGCGTGGACCGGCCGAGCGCCCAGGACAGCCAGGCGCACGTCGCGAGGATGCCGGGGCGGTGCTCGCGCGGACTCAGCGCCGCCAGCATCCGGGTCAGCGCCAGCGCCTTCTTCAGGCGGCCGACGTCCGGCCGGTCGCCTTCACCCCACATGTGCATGGCCAGGTGGGCGGGGTACTCCTCGCCCTGCTCCCACCGCAGCTGCGCGTCGAGCGCTTCGTCACCCGCGGCGATCCCGCCGCACCAGTCCACGGTGGCGATGTCGCGCAGGGCGGGGCGCGTGAGGCACCAGATCATGGTGGCCGCCTCGTAGGGGGTCAGGTCCTCCGGACTCCACCGCAGCGCACGTTCGAACAGGTCGGGCAGGTCGTCGAGGGTGCACGCTGCCGCCAGCGCGCGCGGGTCGACCCGATCGTCGTCCGCGACCGCGGCATCCGGGCTGGCGGCCGACCCCGCATCGCAGCCCGGCGCGGGTCCGCAGAGCACCGCGACCGCGTGTTCGAGGTCCGTCAGCGCCCGCCCCACCTGCTCGGCCCGTGCCTGGTCCACCGTCGGCAGCTCCACTCCCGCGGACTGGTGGGCGGCGGGTTCGGGCATCCCCTCCAGCAGCGGCGGCGCGCCGTCGGCGACCTCGTCGAGGGGCCTGCGCCGCGCCGCCGGGTCGGGGTCGAGGTACGACCCCCACGCGTCGGGTCCGACGCACAGCGCGTCGACGATCGCGAGCCCGCAGGCGTCGGCGCGGATCCGCAGCGCCTCGACCAGCGACTCGCGAGGGATGCCGTGCCCGTCGAACGCCTCGTCGGTGTACACGACGATGGCCACGCGATCCACGTCCGGCAGCTTGCAGACCATGCCGATGAACGTCGCGGCCAGGCGGTCGACCTCGTCGTCGGCGTGGGGCAGGTCGAAGCGCATGCCGCCGCACGTGCGCTTGCCCTCGAAGGGCACGAGGACGACGCTGCGCGTGACATGACAGCCCAGCAGGCGGGGGACGATGGCCAGGAACTGCGCCGCGTTCGCGGCTTTCACGATGGTGGTCATGGACGAGACTCTGGCGGCTCGCGGGGGCCCGGATCGCCCGATCGGGCGCCTGTGGACGAAGGCGCCCGGATGCCGGTGCTGTGGAGGACAGGTCGCGGCCGCTCGCTGCAGCTGCACGGGCGATCCGACGTCAGCGCTCCGACGTAGGATGGAGCGGTGGACGAGTACTGGGTGGCCGTGGTGTGGACGCTCGCGCCCACGATCGTGGTGAGCGCCCTGTTCTTCTACGTCCTGCGCAGCGTCATCCGCGCCGATCGCAACGAGCGTCGCGAGTACGCGAAGATCGAGGCGCAGGAGCGCGCGAAGCGCGGTCTTCCCCCGGCGCCTGTGATCGCAGCATCCGACAGCACACCCGCCGTCACCGAGAACTGAGCCGGCCGCCCGTTACGCTGGGCTCAACCGGTCGGGGTCGAGGGGAGGCGCCGTGGAGTTGACGCTCACCAGCTGGGCGCTGATCGCGGTCCTGCTCTTCGACGTCGTCGTGCGCGTGACCGCCGTGATCGTCGTCCCGCGCGACCGTCGCCCCACCGCGGCGATGGCGTGGCTGCTGGCGATCTACTTCATCCCGCTCATCGGCGTCTTCCTGTTCCTGCTGATCGGCAACCCGCGCCTTCCCCGCAAGCGCCGCCGCATGCAGCAGCAGATCAACGACTACATCCGCGAGACCAGTCAGGGCCTCGACTTCGGCACCCTGCGTCCCGGTGCGCCCGACTGGTTCCGCTCGCTGGTCACCCTCAACCGCACGCTCGGCGCCATGCCGATCGCCGGCGACAACGGCGCGACGCTCATCCCGGACTACCAGCAGAGCCTCGACGCCATGGCCGACGCCATCCGCGAGGCCGAGCACTACGTCCACGTGGAGTTCTACATCCTGCAGTCGGACGTCTCGACGGACAACTTCTTCCGCGCGATGGAGGAGGCGACCGCGCGGGGTGTCACCGTCCGAGTGCTGCTGGACTATTGGGCGAACCGCGGCAAGCCCTTCTACAAGGCCACGACGCGCCGCCTCGACGCGATGGGCGCCCAGTGGCACCTCATGCTCCCGGTGCAGCCCCTCAAGGGCAAGTACCAGCGCCCGGACCTGCGCAACCACCGCAAGCTCGTGGTGATCGACGGCAAGGTCGCGTTCACCGGATCGCAGAACATCACCGACTCGACGTACAACCTGCGCAAGAACATCCGCCGGGGCCTGCACTGGGTGGACCTCATGGCGCGGGTCGAAGGGCCCGTCGTCGCCTCGATCAACGCCGTCTTCCTGTCGGACTGGTACAGCGAGACCGAAGAGGTGCTCACCGACGAGATCAACCTGTTCGACGTGTCGTCCGGCCCGGGCGACCTGGACTGCCAGATCGTCCCCTCCGGCCCCGGTTTCGAGTTCCAGAACAACCTCAAGCTGTTCGCGGGCCTCATCTACGCCGCCCAGCGCAAGATCATCATGGTCAGCCCGTACTTCGTCCCGGACGAGGCGCTGCTGCTGGCCGTGACGACCGCCTGCCAGCGCGGCATCCATGTCGAGCTCTTCGTGTCGGAAGAGGGCGACCAGGCGATGGTCTACCACGCGCAGCGCAGCTACTACGAGGCGCTGCTGCGCGCCGGCGTGCGGATCTTCATGTACCGCAAGCCCTACATCCTGCATTCGAAGTGCATGACCATCGACGACGAGGTCGCCATCATCGGATCGAGCAACATGGACATGCGCTCGTTCGGTCTGAACCTCGAGATCTCGATGCTCGTGCGCGGCGAGGAGTTCGTCCGGGACGTCCGCGGCGTCGAGGACATGTACCGCGGCCTCTCGCGCGAGCTCACCCTCGAGGAGTGGATGAAGCAGCCGCTGCGTTCCACCGTCCTCGACAACCTCGCCCGCCTCACCTCGGCGCTGCAGTAGGCCATGCCCTTCGCCGAGGTCGACGTCCCGCTGGGCATCCGGCTGCGACTGGCACGCGCGGCGGTACAGACTATCGCCGACCAGGCCCACGCGGACGTCCTGCACATCAAGGGTGACGCCGTCGACAAGAGTCTGCGACCGATACCCTCCAGCGGCTCCGACGTGGACGTCCTCGCGCGTCCCGACCATGTGAGATCCCTTCACTCCGCCCTGCTCGAACACGGCTGGCGCGTCTACACCACGTACGCGGAGGGATCGCCCTTCGAACACGCGCAGACCTACGTGCATGATCTGTGGGGCTATCTCGATCTTCATCGGCACTTCCCGGGGATCGGCCGACCTGCTGCCGACGCCTTCGACCTGCTGTGGGCCCGGCGCGGTTCCATCGATGTCGGCGGCGTCGCATGTCCCGTTCCCAGCGTGAGTGCTCAAGCGGCGATCCTCGTGATGAACGCGGCGCGGAGCACTCCGGCCCGCAGCGAGGACCTGGCTCGACTGTGGACCACGGCCACGTCTGATCGCCGGGCGGATGTCGTTCGCGAGATCGCCGAACTCGGTGCGCACGTCGCCTTCGCCGCGGCGACGGGCCGGCTCGAGGACTACCGGCGCTCTCCCGACTATCGACTGTGGCGAGCCGTGGTGCGCAGGGGCGGACGTCTGGAGGAGTGGTGGGGACGGCTATGGGCCACACCCACGTGGCGGGGGCGCGCGCGTCTGATCCTCCGTGCCCCGCTCGTCAACGTCGCCCACCTCTCACACCGCCTCGGCCGACCTGCTCGACGGGCGGAGGTCATCCGGGAGTTCTTCTTGCGGCCCGCCCGCGGGCTCGGAGAGCTGTGGCGCGCAAGAGGGGGCTCGTCGTGATCGGATGGCGCCCTGCAGACGACGTCGCCGTGGAGGCGCGCACTGACGCGGTGTACGTGGCTCGCCTTCCCGACGGGCCGATCGTCGTCCTCGACGCGGTGGCGGGCATCATCTGGGAGGAGGCCTGCGCATCCGAGGATGCCGTGGGCATCGTCGAGCGGGTGGCGTTGCGCACGCAGTCGCCCCCCGCAGAGATCGCACCGGCGGTCCGGGCATTCCTCGATGAGCTCGTCGATGTGGGGCTGCTCGTCACGCCGCCGTCGCGGCGCATCGACGGCCACGCGTGAGGAAGCGGGTGCCATACTGAACCCACTTCATCGAGGGAAAGTCATGGGACCGACCGACGCACGTGTCGCGGGGCGGCGAGCGCGCCTCGCCGACTGGTGGTCGGGCGTGTGGCGCTGGATCCTGGTCGCGCTCGCCGCCGCGGCGGTGACGTACCTGCTTCTCGATACGAGGAGCGGTGACAACGTCGCAACCGCCGTTGCGCTCGCGGCTCTCGTGGTCGCTGCCGTCGCGACCTATTCGACGCCCATGGCGATGTGCCTGATGGCCATGCCCGCCCTTTTCGTCGTCCAACGCGTGAGCTTCGGCGGCTTGAATCTGTCGATGTCGGACGCCGCTCTGGCGGCGGCGTTCGGCACGGCCCTGCTTCTCGGACATCGGCCGTACAGCGATGCGCTACGGCGGCTGCTGGTGGTGAATCTGATCTACCAGTTCGCCACTCTCTTCACGGTGCTGGTCAACCCCCAGGTCGCGAACACGGTCGAGTGGTTCCACGCATGGATGCTGATCTCAGGCGCCCTCGTCGTCGGCTGGGCGCTCGGACGCGGCGGACACGCTCGCACGGCGCTCGTGCTCATGCTCGCAGCCGCAGCGGTCATCGGGCTCGGCACGGTCGCGAGCGGCATCATCCAGTACGCGTCGGGGGACTTCGGCCCGGTCTACCCCCAGTGGCCCGTCCCCATGCACAAGAACTTCGCGGGCACCGCGCTCGCGCTGGTGGTCATGATCGTCTATGTCAATCCGCCGTGGGCCGACCTTCCGACCCGGTGGGTACGGCTGCTCTTCTGGCTGTTCATCATCGCCATCGTGATGACGCAGGCGCGGCAGGCGATTCTCGGTCTGATCGTCGCCATCCTGATCGTCGTATCGCGGCGAGGTGCGACAGGCCATTCGCGGGCCGCACTGCTGCTCATCGTTCCTGCGGCGTGGGTGGTGGTCAGTCTTGTCGTCGATCAGATCGAATCGCAGAACCAGCACAATTCACTGTTCCAGCGATTGGACTGGTTGCGTGAGGTCTACGCGTACTCGAAGCACGCGCCGGTCTTCGGCCACGGGCTCCGGTTCTGGTATTACGACCGAACCGTGCCGTATCAGCCGCCCCAGGCCGAGCTCGAAGTCGTCGCCAGTTCAGGGCTCGTCGGTCTTGCCGGCTTCGTGGCGATGTGGGTCGGCATCATCGCGATCCTCTGGCGGCTGAACCCCGCGTACGGCACTCTGGCGCTGACGATCACTGTGAGTCGGCTGGTGCAGGGGCAGTTCGATCTGTTCTGGTCTGCCGCCCAGGTGTCGATCCCCTTCGTCGTCGCCGGGATCTGTCTGGGGGTGCTGGCCCGCGACGAGGACGCGAAGGCCCTCGGAGCAGCCGGTGCGGCGAAGCATCCCGGACAGATCTGGTGGCGCCGCGGAGCGCGTGCCATAGCATGAACGCAGAGACGTCGTTCTGCGTGCGCGGGCGGCGTCGGTACTCGGGGGAGGACCATGGGGCTGCGGGACTATTTTCGCGGACTGCGCAGGCACTGGATCGCCATCTTCCTGATGACGATCGTGGGACTCGCCGCCTCCTACGGTTGGGTGCTCCTTCAGACGCCCGTGTACCAGGCTTCGGCGAGCGGTCTGATCCAGACTCGGGAGATCCCGGAAGGTGCGAGCGTGTCGTTCGGAGACAGCCTCGCGCGCTCGAAGGTCGAGACCTATCTCGATATGGCGAGCTGGCAACGGGTTGCGGATGAGGCGGCGTCGATCGTCGGATTGGATCCGTCCGCGGCGGCCTCGCGCATCTCTGTCGCCAACCCCCGCAACACCGCGATCTTGCGGGTGACCGCTGTAGGGGCTTCTCCGCGGGAAGCCGCCGCACTCGCGGAGGCGTGGATCGTCGCTCTCGGCGATGTCGTCGACGAGGTCGAGGGAGGGCCAGGGGGAGAGTCCGAACTCGAGATCCTGGTGGCCTCCGCCGCAGCAGTGCCGACAGCCCCGATCTTCCCGGTTCCGCAGACGGCGCTGATCGTCGGCGCCGTGATGGGCCTGGGATTCGGCATCGCGTTCGCGCTCATCAGGACGGTGTCGGATCGCCGGATCCGCAGCGCGGAGGATGTCGAGTCCCACACCGGTCTGTCGGTCGTCGGCGCGATCCCGGTCGCCGGTGGGTTGAGCGGTGATGAACGACTCTTCCCGACCGGGACGTCCGCCAAATCCGGCGGCTTCGCCGTCGCGGAATCCCTGCGAGCGCTGCGGACGAATCTGCAGTTCATGGATGTCGACAATCCGCCCCGGACGATCGTGGTCACCAGTCCTCTGCCAGGCGACGGCAAGTCCTCCATCGCCTGCAACCTCGCGGTCACCCTGGCGCTGAGCGGTCGTCCGGTCGTGCTCGTCGACGGCGACCTGCGCCGCTCCACGGTTGCCGAGACGATGGGGGTCACGGGTGGCGCGGGCCTCAGCGATGTGCTCGCCGGTCGTGCCGAGCTCACCGACGTGCTGCAGCGGTCCCCTCACGCGCCGAGCCTGTTCGTCCTCGCGGCCGGCAGCAGTCCGCCGAATCCGAGCGAGGTGCTCGGGTCCGCGCGGATGAGGACGCTGCTGACCGACCTCGCTCGCCATGCTGTCGTCATCATCGATGCACCCCCGCTTCTTCCCGTCACAGACGGCGCCGTGCTGACACATCAGGCTGACGGGGCGATCGTCGTCGTGAGCCTCGGGAAGACCACGTACGACCTGCTGGACAAGGCGCTCGACACGCTCCAGAAATCGAGTGGACGGGCGCTGGGGATCGTCATCAACCGCTCCCCCTCCAGGGGAGTCGATGCCGCGTCTTACTCTTACGAGTACCGCCGCGCGTACGCAGTCCCCGACGTGCCGCCGAACGGCCTCGATGCGGACACCCTCGACGACGTCGAGAACGTCGCCGACGAAGAGGTGAAGGAGGACACTGTGAGCACGCGCCCCGCAACCAAGCCGAAGACGCGGCCGAGCACCAGCGCGCTCGACGCGCTGTTCGCGACGGCTGTCGCCGATGATGCGGGCACGGACGTGAACCCGGTGCGTCGTCAGCGCGTTCGTCGCGAGTGAGCGGTCGCGGATGACCGACTCCCTGGCGCCGTCCGCTCGACAGGCGCTCCGCGCCCGTGCGATCGCCTTCTACTTGCCGCAGTTCTTCCCGATTCCCGAGAACGACCTCTGGTGGGGCCCCGGCTTCACCGAGTGGACGAACACCGCCCGCGCCCGCCCGCTCTTTTTCGGCCACCGCCAGCCCACGCTTCCAGCCGACCTGGGCTTCTACGACCTGCGGGTGCCCGAGACGCGTCAAGCACAGAGCGATCTCGCGCAGTCGTACGGCGTCGAGGCGTTCGCGTACTGGCACTACTGGTTCGGTGGCGGTGAACGGATCCTCGAACGCCCCTTCCGTGAGGTGCTCGAGGGCGGCGAACCGGACATCGCCTTCTGTCTCGCCTGGGCGAACCAGACGTGGACCGGCGCGTGGCACGGGGCGCATGACAAGATCCTCAAGCAGCAGCGGTATCTCGGCGCCGACGACGACGCGGCGCACTTCGCCTCCGTGCTGCCGGCATTCCTCGATGACCGCTA
Organism: Microbacterium aureliae; assembly: GCF_054780155.1. Lineage (NCBI taxonomy): Bacteria > Bacillati > Actinomycetota > Actinomycetes > Micrococcales > Microbacteriaceae > Microbacterium > Microbacterium aureliae. The sequence goes on along the minus strand of NZ_BAAGWW010000002.1, from coordinate 62,841 downwards.
CCTACGGGTCGACGGGCGTCCGGTGTTCTACGTCTTCCGGCCTGAGGAGCTGCCTGATCCCGCGGCCTTCGTCGATCGGTGGCAGGGACTGGCGCAGGCGGCAGGGCTGCCGGGTCTCTATCTCGTCGCCGAGATGAGCGACCTGCTCGGTCGTGGCGCGCGCTATGTGCGAGGGCAGGCTGATGGCTTCGACGCGAGCGTGTACATGCGCATTCCGGCCGCCGTGAACGGGTGGAGCCGAGCGCGGATGCGGATGCTCCGCAAGATGCTGGGTGGCCCCGAGGTATGGCCGTACTCCGACACGATCCTCGACCAGTCGCCGGACACCGATCATGTGCAGCCCTGCGTGTACCCGAACTGGGACAACACTCCGCGGGCCGGGCGTCGGGGACTCGTCCTCCAGGATGCCGCACCCGAGAAATTCGAGCGCAACGTCAGAGCAGCCGTCGCCCGATTGGCCGACCGAAAGCCCGCCGAGCGTCTGCTCTGGGTGAAATCGTGGAACGAGTGGGCCGAGGGCAATCACCTCGAACCGGACCTGCGCGACGGGCACGGCTGGCTCGAAGCGCTGAAGGCGGGACTCTCATGACGACCGACGGGTCGGACCGTCTGCGCATCGCCATGATCTCGTACTATCTGCCGAGCGAGAGCAAGATCGGTGTGGGCTACCAGGTGCACGCTCTCGCAGACGAACTCGCTCGACGCGGGCACCAAGTCGACGTCTACAGCCCGTGCGCGCCCGTCGAGGGCGCGCACTACCGGACGGTGCATCTGCCCCAGACGGGCGCTTTCCGCACCTTCCGCTTCGCATGGGTGATGCGGCGGCGTGATCTATCGTCCTACGACGTGCTTCACGCCCACGGCGAGGACTACTGGATGTGGCGACGTCGGGTACCGGTCCACATCCGCACCCTGCACGGGTCGTGTTTCGAAGAGGCCAGACACATCCGGGGCTTCAAGGAGCGACTGCGAATGGTGCTCCTCGGCTTCTCCGAGGTCCTCGCGAGCGTCGTCGCCGACCGTGCCGTGCTCATCTCGCCGCAGACCCGGCGGTGGACGCCGTGGGTGACCACCGTCATCCCCAACGGCGTGGACGCGGATCTGTTCAGGCCGGGGATCGCAGACCGGTCGCCGGAGCCGACCATACTGTTCGTCGGGACCTGGCGGGGGCGCAAGCGCGGCGCCGACCTCGCGCGGATCTTCTCCGACGACATCCGACCGGTCGTGCCCGGGGCGACACTGCGCATGGTGACGCAGGATGCGCCCGAGGTCCTTCCGTCGGGCGTGATCGCGCTCGGGCGGTTGAGCGACGAGGCGCTCGCCGCGGAGTACCGGCGCGCCTGGGTCTTCTGCCTTCCGTCTTCCTACGAGGGTTTCGGCGTGCCCTACGCCGAGGCGATGTCGGCGGGCCTGCCGGTCGTGGCCACTCCGAACATCGGTGCGCGTTACGTCACGGACAACGGCCGGTGCGGCATCCTTGCGCCGCTGGACCGGCTGGGCGACCGGCTGATCGAACTTCTTCGGGATGAAGTTCTGCGGGAGCGACTGACGAAGGCCGGGTTGAGTCGTGCGAAGCTGTTCGCGCTCACCCGGATCGCCGATCAGTACGAGGAGCTGTATCGGGCATCACGCGTGCATCCAGCATCGTCAGCAGCCCGTCGCTGACGCCGGGCTCGACTTTTCGGCAGAAGGGTGAACCGGATGCGGTGATCGCGTCGAAGTCCGCTTCGGTGAGCACCTTCGGTCTATCTCGAGCCGATTCCCACCACACTGCGGAAACCGGAGGGAGATCCGCCGCCGGGTGTTGCCAGGACAGGGGGGTGACGAGAGCGGACTCGTCGGGGATGATGCTCCGGCGGTACAGGCGGCGCAACGTCGACCCTGGTGCGTAGTGCACGTCGAGGAGCGCGTCGAGCTCATCGCGTCGGACAGCGAGCCACTGGCTGCCCACGAACACGGGCCCGGGCATGTGAGTCCGACGCAGGCCGTAGTAGACCCCGCGCCCGCGGTGCACCGACCGTGTCGTGAGCAGCGGTTCCATGCGAAGCATGGCCGCGTCTCTCGCTCGACGCCAGGCCTTCGCCAGCGCGGTGTCGAAGGACATGCCCCGACGCGCCGCCGGGGACTGCATCCACACATATCCGTAACGGGTCCAGGTGTCGTCACCCTCCCCGCGCCGTCGACCCCACTTGGGTCGGTAGGACAGGGGGTGAGCGGTGCCCAGCCAACCCGGCGCCTCGACCGCGATCTTCTCCCACTCGGCGAGTTCGCGAGCGGGGTAGTCCTGCCCTGACAGCAGCACGACCAGATCCGGAGACGACCAGCGGCGTGCCTCGGCGAAACCCGCGAGCGTCGCCTCGACCAGTTCCCAACTGCCCCAGTCCGCGGCGAGGCCGTGGCGCAGGATCCGGCAGCGCGGATCGTCGGGCTGGGGGAAGTGCTCACCTCGCTCGTCGTGCACCAGCAGCACGCGGGCGTCGCCTGCCGACGCGAGGATCGTGCGAGTCAGGCGCTCCACCTGCGCCCATCCGCGATGAGTGAGCACGACGTACACCACGCTCGGCTGCATAGCCGCCAGGGTATCGGTCGCCGGTAGGCTGTCGCCGATCGGTCGGGGGAGCATGGACGAACGCGTCGCGCACACGGTATGCATCGTGACGTACGAGCGGAGGGACTTCCTCCGGCGAGTGCTGGAGTCCCTGGATCGCGAGGTGGATCCGGCCACGGAGGTCGTCGTCGTGGACGCGTCGGCCGTCAGCGCTGCCGACGAGGTCGGGAAGATCCGCCCATCGGCCACCTACGTGCACGACACGTCGGTGGCAGGTTGGATGACCCGGGCCCGCAACGTCGCTCTGCGACACGCGCAGGGTGATGTCGTCAGCTTCCTGGACGATGACGTCGTGGTCCGTGCCGGCTGGCAGTGGAGCGTGCTCGACGCGTTCGTCGATCCTGCGGTGGCTGCCGTCGCGGGGCGCACGTGCAACGGCGTCGCCGGCGAAGAGCATTACGCGCTGCCGATCGGCCGACTGCTGGACGACGGCTCACTGACCGAGGGCTTCGCCGCGCTCACGACGGGACCGGTCGAGGTCGATCACGGCATCGGCGCGAACATGTCCTTCCGCGCGACGATCCTGGAGCGGCTGGGCGGGTTTCGTGACGACTACCCGGGCACAGCCATCCGGGAGGACACAGATGTCTATCTGCGGATCCGTGCTCTCGGCGGTCGAGCGGTGTTCGTCCCGTCTGCCGCGGTCGACCACCTGCCGGCGCCGCACGTGAAGGGTGCGCGGTTCGACACCCGGTACAAGCTGTACGCCCGGCGGAACCACATGGTGCTGCTCGCCCGTGACGGTGGTATGCGGTCGCCTCGGCTGCGGCGCTGGGTGGCGAAGCAGCTGCAGGAGACTCTGCGTGTCCCGACGGCGCGCCGAAAGATCGAGCGCGTCGTGGTCACGCTGCTCGGAATCGGTTGGGGTGCGGCGGCGATGCTGCGCCAGGCCAGGTGGCACCCCCTTCCCGTCGAGCGCGACGACGCCGCGGGAAACCGGGTCCGCGCAGCGCTGAGGACTGCGCGCGGGCGCGTCTGACGGGCGCATCACCGTCGGCGCGGTGATCTCACTCGAGCCGGCCGAGCTCCACGAGCCGGGCGAAGTCTGCGTTGGCGGATTTCACCTCGCTGAAAGTTCCGACGCTCTCGACGGTACCCTCGCGCAGGAAGACCAGCGTGTCGGCGCCGCGGACCGTCGAGAGCCGGTGCGCGACGATGACGATGGTCAGGCTGCCCTTCAGGCCGGCGAGCGTCTGGGCGATCTCGTGCTCGGTGACGTTGTCCAGCGCGGACGTCGCTTCATCGAGGACCAGTACGCGCGGTTCACGGTAAAGGGCCCGCGCGAGACCGAGTCGCTGACGCTGGCCCCCCGACAGCCGCGCTCCGCGCTCCCCGATCACGGTATCCAATCCGTCGGGGAGGCCGGCGATCACGTCGTCCAGCTGTGCCATGCCGATCACCCGCCGGATGCGGTCGGCGTCACGGCCGTCGGCTGCCATCCCGAATGCGACGTTCGCGGCGATCGTGTCGTTGAGCAGCACCACGTCCTGCGGCACGACCCCGAGATTGCGGTACCACGAGGCGGGATCGTCGAGGATCGGTCGACCGGCGCACTCGACGGCGCCGGCGGTCGGCTTCAGAAGCCCCAGGAGCAGGTCGAGCAACGTGCTCTTGCCCGCGCCGCTGGAACCGACCAGCGCCGTCGTGGTGTTCTCCCGAATCACGAGCGAGACCCCGGCCACGGCGTCCTGCTCGGTGCCCGGGTATCGATAGCTCACGTCCCGCAGGGCGATGTCGCCGGCGTAGGCGAGGTCACTGCGCGGTCGCTCTTCGTGGATGCCGCCGGCGTCGAGCTCGGCAACGGCGGCATCCAGGATGCCGAGCCCGACACGTCCTGTCCGAATCGTGACGAGGTTCGCGCTGACGCGCGTGAGTGTGGGGAGGGCTCGGACCGACGCTGCGGCGAATACGCCGAGGACGGTGATCGCCTGCTGCGGAGTGCCTGTGGCGAACAGTACCGCCGAGATGAGCGTGATGGCGAGGATGAAGCCGATCTCGAGAACGTAGCGGGGCGATTCGGCGATGATGCTCATCTGCCGGGAGGCGCGCGCGATCCTGAGGCGTGCCGCGCCGAATCCGGCGACGAAGGCGGCTCCGCTCGAGGTCAGGCGCGCCTCGCGGAACCCGTCGAGCGCGGGGATGAGGTACTGCCAGGACTGCAGTCCGGCCTGCGCCATCTCTTCGCCGATGAGGGACTGGCGCCCTCGCAGCAGTCGTTGCACACCGAGGACGAAGAACGCGAACATCGCCACGGTCATCAGGGTGATCAGCGGCGCGGTCACGGCCAGCACGATCACGATCGCGAGGAGCATGAGGAGGTCGGTGCCCAGGCTCACGACACCGAGGAGGACGGAGGCTGCCTGAGTCGTGCTGTCGTTGATGTTCCTGTAGATCTCGCTCATGCTGCGCGCACGATGGTCGGCGTACGGAGCGAGCACGTATCGCCGCATGAGCTCGGTCGAAACCCGAGCCGAGATGCGGGTCGTGCGGCCGAGGAGCCACCAGCGGAAGGCGATGGCTGCGAGGCTCTTGCCGACGAACAGGACCGCGATGATCCCGGCGACGAGGGGGATGAGGGTCGACGGCGCGGAGGTGCCGACGACATCGGCGATCATCCCCGCCGCACCGCCGCCCGTTCCGCTGATCAGCTGGGTGAGAGGCACCATCGCGGCGACGCCGAGCGTGTCCAAAAGGGCCAGAACGATGGAGACGGCAACGGTGGCGGTGATCCATCCGCGAGGGCGCACGCCGGCCATGCGCAGCAGGATCCTCAGCTGTCGCAGAAGGCTCTTCACGTCCTGCGCACCTCGCATGCTGTCCCCCCGGATCGCGCTCGAGGCGCGGAGTCCCCGGCCTCGATTCGAGTCCGTTCACGCTACCCGCTTGCGGTGACGGCCCTGTAGGGTATCATCCTGCATGTTCCCTGATCGCGGGAACTCAGGGCTCGAACTGGGGAACTCGGGCCGACACACCGTCTTTCCCTCTCCACTGACACGGAGGGAACAACATCGTGACCGAACAGAGCAGTTACCCTGATCAGCCCGCGAAGGGGATCAGTCGTCGCACCGTCACCAAGGCCATGGCCTGGTCGGTGCCCGTCGTGGCCGTCGCCACGGCCGTACCCGCGTACGCCGCCTCGGGCGGGGGTCCGTCGGGCGTGTTCATCAGCGCGTGCAAGCAGCCGGGCGCCAGCTGCAAGAAGGACTACGGCTTCGTCAAGGGGTATACGTTCGTGATCTCCATCACGAACAACACACCGCAGGATGTGTACATCTATCCCACCCTGAACGGCACCGTCGACCCGGTGTTCGCATTGGATTCCGAACCGGACAAGAACTTCAACTACAACACCGCGGCGGAGTTCACCGGTGGGGCGATCGGCGCTCCGCTCACTGCGGGCGAGCTGGTGACCGCCAATGGTGGCTCGTTCCAGATCATCATCAATGCGGGCACGAACGGCGACAGCTCCAACATCTCGGCCACCGGTGGTCTGTACATGGGTTGGGGCCACACCGAGGTGCCTGGTGCCGATCCGGACCACGACTACTCGACGCCGCCCCCACTGGCGGCCACGGACCCGGGGTACTTCTTCATCCCGATCTCGTTCGGCTCGACTCCGCCGTGCGGCACCGACTGCGCACCGGGCGGGGATGAGAGCGAGACAGGCGCGTGACGATGTGGTGAGGCCGGCGTGAACAGCGCCGGCCTCACCACATCGGCGAGAGAATGCCGCGCATCTGATCGGCGCGCTCGTCCCAGTCCGCGACATCCCTCGTCGGTCTGCCCTGTGACCGTTTCGTCAGGCCGGCTCGAATCGTACGGACGAAATCCTCCGGGGTCGCAATCCTGACCCTGGGATCCTGCGCATCGCGGAATCCCGCCACGGCGGTGGCGACAACCGGCCTGTCGGCAGCCTGGTATTCATAGAGCTTGATCGGGTCGAGGCTGTCGGTGAAGCCCGTGATCACGTGCGGCACGATCAGCACGTTCGCGTGCTGCAGGTAGGCGGGGACGCTGTTGCGTGGTCGCGGACCCAGCAGCACCGCGCCCGCGGTCGCCAGGGTGGCTCGCGCTCCGGCTGAAAGAGAATCCGGGCCGACGAGCACGACGGTCGCCTCGCCACCAAGCGACCGCGCGATGTCGGACGTCAGCCCGACATCCAGCCGATCTGCATGGAGCGTACCCAGGTACAGCACGACCTTCCCGGCCGGCAGATCGCGCGGACGCTCATGTCGTCGCCGGTAGGCAGCGACGTCCACGGCGTTTTGAACGAGGCGCAACGGCTGGCGTCCGCGGGCGCGGAGCGGGCTCTTACGTCGGAGCAGTTCGGTGGAGCAGGCGACGACCTCGTCCGCCTCTGCCAGCAGCCACTCCTCCTGCTCCCGTATGCGCGCGAGCTCCGCAGCCGGTCGGTCTGCCGACAGCCAGTCGTCGGTCATGTCGTACAGCGTGCGCCAGCCGGTCCGGCGGGCGAGGACGGCTCCCCCAGGATCGTTCACCCACAGCACCGGATCCGTGATGCCCCGCCGGTGCACGGCACGTTCGACCTGGACAGCGAGTCGTTCGTCGGCGTGAACGTCCAGGCGACGGGGGAGCAGCTTCACAGGACGCAGCAGCCTCAGCCTCCCGTCGTGCCCCCCATCGCGGAGTCCGCGCGGAAGTCGAGGGAGCCGACCGGAGCGCAGATCGTGCGTCGGGTCGAGCGGGGGTTCGACGAAGACGACACGCAGTCCGGGATCGGCTTCGAGCAGCCGTGACACCAGGTGCTGGTTGCGTCGCCACACCGAGTCCCAGGCCTCCAGCGACACCACGACGAGGTCTCTCATCGGCCACGCCCCCGTCGGGCGGTGATCGCCGTGCGGTAGGCAGCGCTCGTGCCCTCGACCAGTGCGTCCAGCGAGTAGGCCTCGCGTCGCCGAGCCTGTGCGGCGACGGCGTACCGGGCTCTGCCGGCAGGATCGTGTGCGAGCGCCCGCAGCGCTGCGCCGGCGGAGTCCGGGTCGCCCGGCGCGAAGAGGGCGTGCGGCGAGAGCCCGTCGAGCAATTCGACATGACCGCCGCCGCGAGCGGCGACGACGGGCAACCCTGCCTGCATCGCCTCGAGAACCGTCAAGCCGAGTCCCTCCACCGGGCACGGTGCGAGCAGCATCGAAGACGAGGTCATGAGCTGAGGCACGTCCTCGCGGTAGCCGAGGAAGTCGACCGATCCGGCGAGTCCCACTCGTCGGACGAGAGCTTCGAGGCGTTCACGCTCGGCTCCGTCGCCCGCGATCCGGAGTCGCCACCCTTCATCGGCGAGCCCCGAGGCCGCGAACCCGAGAATCCCGGTATCGCCGGCCTTCTCGGGTTGCAGTCGCTGCGCCATGAGGACCACGGCAGCGCGCGCACGGGGCGGGGGCGTGTGGTCGGGGAGGCCGGTGGGTACGACGGTTGTCCGCGTAGCGGTGGCGGATGCGACGGCGGAACTGATGGCGATCTCGGCGTCGATCACCGGGGTGACGAGGGCATCGAGCGCTATCGGCCCGATCCGCCCTCGGCGGCGGGCGAAGTGTCGAGTCGAAACGACCGTCGGCCGCCGGCGAGACCAGCCGAAGGCGAGGCGGGCGCCGAGCTCTGCGGCGGTCATGTGGGTGTTGACCACGTCGACGCCCCGGCCGGCGACGCGCAACGCGCGCGCCACCTGCAGGGTCGTGCGTGCTGGATGGTGAGGGATGCCGCTCGTCTTCAGGGCATCGCGCATGCGGTGCGGGTCGCCCCCGATGACGGTGACCGTGTGCCCGGCCTGGGCTTGAGCTGTCGCCAGCTGAACGACGTAGCGTTCGACGCCCGAGAAGCCGTCGGAGCGGATCGCATGGACGATGCGTTCCGGCTCCGGCCGCGTTGCCAGCGCATCGGCCAACGCTGCGTACCGGGCGGCCACCCCCTGCCAGCCGAGGTCGGCGACGCTATTGCGCGCGGCATCGCGCACGATGGCCGGGTCGAGGTGAAGGACAGCTGCGATGCCGGCGCCCACCGCCGTCGCGGCGCGCTCGACCAGCATGCCGTTCTCGTGGTCCCGGATGCGCTCCGGGGCGACGCCGACCCCCGTGGCGACGACGGGGAGTCCGGTGGCGAGAGCCTCGAGGAATACCAGACCGCTCGACTCGTACGCGCTCGGGAGGACGAAGAGGTCGCCGGCCCAGAGGTAGGGCACAGGGTCCGGCTGTACGCCTGCGAACTGCACGCGGTCGGTGAGCCCGCGATGTCGGGCGAGGCGCGCCCCGTGACGTACTTCGTCGCTCGTTCCGCCCACTACTACGAGGCGCAGGTCTGACAGCTGCTCCATCGTCATGGCATCCAGAACGAGGGGCAGACCTTTGCGATCGAACTCATGCCCGATGAACACCGCGACCGGGGCATCGCCGGAGACGCCGACGACATCGCGCGACCGCGCGCGCTCCACCGGGGTCGGGGGACGGAACCTGGCGAGATCCACTCCGTTGGGTATGACAGTCACCGCCGGTGCCACCCGCCCATAGGTCTCGCGAAGCCGTCGGGTCTCGTCCTCGCTGAGCGTCACCACGGCGCGGTGCGTGTGTCCGCGGTAGCGGATGCGATCCCGGGCCGCGGTGAACAGATGGACGGGGTTGCGCATCATCCGCCAGACATACTGGCCGCGAGCGCGCATCGCGGGCTGCAACAGGCCGTGATTGACGTACACGTCGCCGGCCATGACGTCGTTGTGGCAGATCGAGATCGCATCGGGCTGCTCCTCCAGGAAGCGCCTCGCACGTCGGGTGCCGACCGTGCTGAACCAGACCACATCCCACGCATGACCCAGCCGCGACCGTCGAGGCCCGCGTCCGGGTCGAGCCTCGGCCATCGTGAAGCGTGCGACATCCACCCCTGCGGCGCGCAATTCCCGCTCGAGGTCGAACGCGACGCCGGCGATGCCACTGCCGGGTGCGATCTCGGGAGCGATCTGAATGATCCGAGGCGTGGCCTGGCCGTTCACCGGCTGCTCTCCGTGGCGCGGTCGCGTTCGATGTCTGCGACCAGGTCCAGATACCTGTTCGCGACGGTCGCCCAGCCGTGCTCCTCTGCGCTGCGACGGCACCGGTCCCGCCACGGACCGAGGTCCGTGGCGGCCAGTTCTTCGAGACGGTCGGCGATCTCGACAGGGTCTCGACGGACGATGTAGCCGTTGTCGCCCGGGACGAGGATCTCGGGCACGAATCCGACCCCGGTGGCCACGACGGGGAGGCCTGACGCGAGCGCCTCGAGCACCACGAGAGCGTTCGCCTCGTACGCGCTCGGCAGCAGGAACATGTCGGATGCGGCGAGGTAGGTCTCCACGTCCTGCTGAGGGCCGACGAAGAGGACGCGGTCGCCGACACCTCGCTGTTCGGCGTGCGCGCGGGCGGCGTCGATGCCTCGGCGGTCGCCGCCGACGACGAGGAGCATCACGGTCGGGGCGGATTCGAGCGCGGCGGTGGCCACGTCGATCCCCTTGCGCGAGAGTTCGTGCCCGATGAAGAGTGCCACACGGTCCTCGTCCTGAAGCCGAAACCGCGTTCGCGCGCGATCTCGTTCCGCAGCCGTGGGTGGATGGAATCGGTCCAAGTCGACACCGTTCGGAATAACCACGATGCGGGACCGCACCCTTCCGTAGGTCCTTCGGAGGGTCTGCACTTCGTCCGGGGCGAGTGCGACGACCGCGCTGTGCACACCTCGACGGTAGCGGTACAGATCACGCAAGTAGGTGACCGGGTGTGTCGGGTTGCGCAGCATCCGCCACAGGCCATGGCCACGAGCCGCCATGGCTGCGCCCACGACACCGTGATTGACATAGATGTCACCTGCGAGGACGCCGTTGTGGCAGATCGCCACCGCATCGGGTCGTTCGGCGAGGAATCGGCGCGCACGGATGGTTCCGACGGTGCTGAACCACAGCATCCTGCGGAAGAGCGCGAGCGCGGCGAAGAAGCGGTGTCCGTGGGCGCGTCGGCCGGGGCCGCGGCGCGTCGACATGCTGCGCGCCGTCTCGAGAGTGAAACTCTCGACGAGAACCCCGCGCGCGCGGAACTCGCGGTCCAGATTCCAGGCGACACCCGCGACGCCGCTGCCGCGACCGATGAACGGTGCGATCTGCACGATCCGCGTCATCTCGCGCGCTCCGCCCATGCCTCGGCCCGTAGGGGGCTCGCGCGGTAGATGGCCGCTCGCCGGCGTGCGACGGTCGATCGGTCGCCCGACAGGACGAGACCTCGCGCCGCGGCGCCCACCCAGATGCCCAGTCGCGCCAGTTGCCACCCCCACACCCCGTGATGCTTGCGGAGATAGCGTTCCTGCGAGGCATGGAAGTAGAGTTCGCGCCGGCGGGCGTCGGAACTCGTCGCCGCCCCGACATGGACCGCTCGCGCACCGTCCACCTTCGCGTGATGCCACCCGAGCAGATGAGCGCGGTAGGCCCAGTCGGTCTCTTCTGCATACAGGAAGAACCGCTCATCGAAGCCGCCGACCTGATCGAGCGCCTCCGCGCGAAGCAACAGGACGGAGCCGATGACGAATCGGGGCCCGCGTCGGAACCTCCCGAGTCCGACCGCCTCGAGCCACGCGCCTGCCGGAGAGGGAAACGCCCAGGTCACCGTGGCGGCCCGTCCTGCCTCGTCCACCTGCGACGGGCCGACGCTTGCGAGACGCCGGTCGGCGTGGAGTGCGTCGCGCAGCACCTCTATCTGATCGGGCGCGATCCGCGCATCGGGGTTCAGCAGCAGGACGTCGGCGCCGGGCGCGAGCCGGTCGGCCAGAGCGACATTCACCGCAGCTCCGAAGCCGAGGTTCGAACCCGGGTCGACGTAACGGATGCCGAGTTCGGCACAGAGGTCCGCGATCTCGCCGAGCGAGGAATTGTCGACCACGGTGACCGGCATGTGCCTGACGGGTTCGAGGGCGGCGCGGAGGAGGCCGGGCTCGCCGTACGCGACCACGATGATCTCGATGTCGCGACGATCCGCGGATGCAGCGCGGTCTGCAGACCGATACAGGTCGAGGTACCGATCGGCCACAGCGTCCCACGTGCACTCGGCTGCACGGGTGAATCCGGCGGCACGGAGCGTCTCTCGCTGGGGCCCTGCAGCCTCGATGAGGGCGTGCGCGAGCGCCGCCGGATCCCCTTCCGGCGTGAGGAGGCCGGCGCCGCCGACCACCTCGGGGAGCGCCCCGGCATCACTCGCGACGACGGGTGTGCCGCATGCCATCGCCTCGACGGCGACGCGGCCGAACTGCTCGGTCCATCGCGCCGTCGCGATCGAGGGCACCGCCAGCACGTCGACGGAACGGTAGAAGTCGGGCAGGGCGTTGGGGTGCAGGGGCCCGAGGAACTCAACCCTTTCGGCGATCCCCCGCCGCTCCGCGGTCCGGTGGAGTTCGTCTGCCGACGGTCCTGACCCCGCGATGCGGGCCCGCAGTCGTGGTTCCCGTGCGACCGCCTCGAGAAGCACCGCGACCCCCTTCTCGGGGACCAGTCTCCCGGCGAATCCGGCTGTGATGTGCGGCGAGGTCCGGCGGGGCGATTCAGCAAGGCGAGGAGAGACGTCGACCCCGAGGGGGATCACGCGCGCCCGACCCGGAAATCCTTTTGCTTCCGTGATGCGCGCGGCCTGGGCGTTGCACGCCGCGATGCCGGACGCATGCCGCAGCGCGACGTGCTCGAAGCGGCGGAACGGGAAGGGGTAGCGCTTCCGCAGGTTCTGTGCGGTGTACAGCACGTAGGGTGCACGGCACCTACGGAGGGCCTTGATCGCGAGGACCTCGGCGGTGGCGAGGGCGAAGGGCTCCTCGTGGACGTCCACGATGTCCCACTCTTCGGCGAATGCCCGCCACAGCGGTCGAGGGTCGAAGATGAAGAGGGCGGGATGCCGGCCCCATGTGCGCACGGGGATGGTGCCGGTCTCGTCTCCCGCCGTCAGCGTGGTCTCGGTTCCGCCGGCGTGCCACTGCCGGGCGGTCAGCAGGGTCACGTCGTGTCCGCGGGCGCGGAGCGCCCGCTCACGGCCGCGCCAGGCGGAGACCGTCGCACTGTGCGAGATCCGCAGTACGCGCACAGCACCTCCCCACTATGCTTTCGCAGTAACCCTAATCGCCGCAGGGGGTGCGGCGAGGGTGATCGCCGGCGGGGGTGACGATGGCCGTGTCGCTCACGACCCGGACGAAGTGACGCGGGAGGCTTCGACCTCGACGACGGCTGCCCGCGCGCCGCGGATCGTCCATCTCGATCACACGTCCACGGCGGGGGGTGCAGAGCTCGCGCTGAGACGCCTGCTGCTGGCAGGACGAACCTGGCGCGCGACTCTGCTCGTCCCTCCGGGGCACGATGGCGGGGTCTTCGCGTCCCTCCGGGGGCGTGCCGGCCTGCGGGTGTCCGGCGTGGGGCAGCCTCCTGGCGCGAGCGCGGCGGGGATAGCCGGTGCGGTGGCTGCCGGTGTGCGCCTGCTCCTGCAGGCGGCCGCGACGCGGGTGGATCCGGCCTTCCGTTCCGCGGACATCGTGGATGCGAACACCGCGCGCGCTGCCGCCTACGGGGCGCTCGCCGCGTTGACATCCCGGACTCCCTTCGTCGTCCACCTGCGGGACCTGGTGGACCGCGAAGCGCTCGGACCGGTGGGGCTCGCGGTGCTGTCGCGCGTCGCGTTGCGACGCGCGGACGGCGTCATCGCGAATTCCCGTGCGACGTTGCGGTCTGCGCGCCCTTTCCTGAGGCCCGGCACGGTGGCGGTGGTCATCCCGAGCCCTGCCGGACTCCGCCCCCGAGGGGGCGACGGGAAGCCGAACAGCGACCCGATCCATCGTGTGGGGATGCTCGCGCGAATCGACCCGTGGAAGGGGCAGGCGCTGCTGCTCGAGGCGTTCGCGGCCGCGCATCGCCACGACGATGCCGTGCTGGAGTTCGCAGGTGAGCCGCTGTTCGGACGCGAGCGCCACCTTGAGGAGCTCCGCCGCCGGGCCGAGGAGATGGGCATAGGCGACAGGGTGGTCTTCCTCGGCCATGTCAGCGATCCGGCCGAGACCCTCGCGCGCTGGAGCATCGCCGTGCAGTACTCGACCCGGCCGGAACCCCTGGGCCAGAACGTCCTGCAGTACCTTGCCGCAGGGTGCGCGACCGTCGTCGCCGGTGAAGGTGGTCCGGCCGAGTGGGTGGAGCACGAGCAGAATGGGCTGGTCGCGCCCCCGCGGGACGCGTCCGCGCTCGCAGCCGCGCTGACGCGTCTTGCTGGTGATCACGTGCTGCGTGAACGGCTTGCCACCGCCGCCTCACGGACACCGGGGCTCATGTCCGATGCGGACGTCGCCGCCGCACACGCGGAGTTCTATGCGAAGGTGCTCGACCAAGGACGGCGGCCGCGCTCTCATCACTGAGCGAGTGATCGGCGCGGGATTATCATCGGATCATGTCGGAGCCGTTCGTCTTCGTACTGCCGCTGGTCCTGGCCGGCGTCCTGATCGGCGGCGCGTTGACGAAGCTGCGTGCTCCCGACGACGAAACCGGCTGGGCGGAACTGGGCGTGCCAGCACCGCTTCGGCGGCCGTGGCTGATCAGGGCCCATCCCTGGGGTGAGCTTGCTCTTGCCGGCGCTCTTGCCGCCCTCGGCGGCATCCTCGGCGCCTTTGCCGCGATCGCCGCGACGCTGCTCATGGCGGCGTATCTGTGGCTCGTCGTCGCGGCGTTCCGGCGACGCGACGAGACGACCTGCGCGTGTTTCGGAACGCGCTCTCGCGTGACCCGGGTAACGATCGTGCGGAACGCGTGGCTGACGCTCTTGGCGATCGCCTCTGTCGCGGTCGCAGCGCAGGCGCCGCCTCTGGGCGGCGCGGTGGCGGCCCTCGGCGGCGTGTGGATCGCGGCGCTCAGCGTCGTGGCGGTGACGGTTGCACTCGTCCTGTGGCCATCGCGCGCCGCCGCCCAGCCGGGTCCGGCGGCGCTGCCCTCGATCGACTCCGACGAACTCGATTACGTACGGGTGCGCACGCCGGCAGTGCCGGTGACGCAAGCCGACGGAACCGTTGTGAACCTCCGTGCCCTGGCTGCCCGGCGCCCGATCCTGCTGCTCGCCGTTTCGGAGACCTGTTCGAGCTGTGCGCCCGTCATCGCGAAGGTGGAGGAGTGGCGCTCGGTGGTGCCCGAGGTGGAGGTGAGATGCCTCATCCAAGCGGCACCCGAGCACACCGCGCTGCGCAGCACGACCGAGCCCCAGACATTGCACGATCCGTCCGGCTACGTGCGGGGATCCATCAGCGATTGGTCGACGCCCGCAGCGATCCTGCTCGGTTCCGACGGGCTCCTGGCGGGTGGGCCGGAGCTGGGTTACACCGCGATCTCCCGGTTCGTCGCGGACATTCGTGCCGCATTGGACGAGCAGCTCGCAGAGTTGGGTGCAACCGACGCTGAGACGATGCGCTCGGCGCCGACACCCGCAGAGTAGGTGCTCTCTCGCATCGCAGCATCCTGACATCGGGTGAGGAGTTCGACATGACGCGCAGGTGGATGGCCGTAGTGGCCCCGGTGGGACTCGTCCTGGTGCTCGCGGGGTGCGCCACATCGACGGGCGCCGGCGGCACGAGCACGTCGCCGGTCGTCAGCCCCACGCCGTCACCGACCCAGAGTGCGGGCGACGGACCCGACGACGGCGAGCTCGACGTGGCGTGGCTCGACGACGGCCGTGGGATCGGCATCGTCACGCTGGGCAGCGGCTCCTGCCGGCCGTTCGCGCAGCAGCCGCAGTACGCGGACGGCGTGCTCACCGTGCAGCTCGACGACCCCGAGGGGCAGGCGTGCACGAGGGACTTCGTGCCGCGCGGCACGTTCGTTCCACTTCCGGCAGGGATAGACCCGTCGGCCGACCTGCAGGTCGTGGTGACGGGCACGTACGAGGGTGAGGCGGACCTCGACGGTGATCCGTCATTGTCCGGCACGTCCGGCGACGAGGCGTCCTACGAGCCGTCGGCGGGCTGGGCAGATGACGACCGGCTGCTGATCCTCACGTGGGGTTCCTCCGGCTGCGTGCCGGTGGTGCAGTCCGCGCGGGTGGCGGACGGTGAGGTCACGGTCACCTTCGAAGACCCGCCCGCCGACCAGGTCTGCACGATGGACATGGCCCCGAGGATCACGGTCGTCCAGGTCGACAGCGACGATGCCGCCGAGCTCGCGCTCGCCGGAGCGGAGTTCGACGGCATCCGTCTGGCCATCGCCGGCGCGGACTGAACCGCCGCCCGTGCGTCAGTCCGCGCGCACCAGCAGGTCGCCGACCTCGCAGTCCAGCGCGCGGCAGATCGCCGACAGCGTGGAGTAGCGGATCGCCCGGGCGCGGTCGTTCTTGAGCACCGAGAGGTTCACCACCGACACCCCGACGAGCTCCGACAGCCGCGCGACGGTCATCCCGCGCTCGGCGAGCAGCTCGTCCAGTCGGCAGTGGATGCCGGTGGGGCCGTCCTCGTCGGTGCGCGCCGGGGTCATACCAGGCCCTCGGTCTCGCGCCGCAGGCGGTCGCCGACCGTGAAGGTGAGTGAGGCCAGCGCCGCGACGAAGGCGAGCGCCACGAGGGTGAACGGCTCGACGGCGATCAGCACGTTGTCGAACGTGCGCTCCGAGATGCGGGCGAAGGCTCCGTTGGCGCCGATGTTGCCGAGGAAGGGCACCAGCACCGCTCCCGCGAACGCGGTGACTCCGGCGGTCGTGATCAACCGGGTGTTGAGCCGGCAGAAGAGGACGCCGTGCAAGATGTTCCAGGTCACCACGAGCAGGCACGCCACGACGCCGGCCACCGCGACGGCGAGCACGACCTGCTGCGCCACCAGCGCCCAGACCGACGGCCCCGGCAGCTCGGCCGCCGTCACCCACGCGGTGTCCAGTTCCACCGGCACCGCCGCGCCGTCCGGGCCGATCGGCGCCTCGGCGGACGTGCCGAAGAATTCCGCGAACACCCGGACGTCGCGCCCGGGCAGGACCTCGATGATGCGGGCGACGGCGGTGACGGCCGTCCACACCGCCACCGCGGCGCCGGCGACCATGAACAGGGCCAGGGATGCGGCATCCGCCTTGGACATCAGGCGTTCGCCAGTCGTGTGGGTCATGATCACTCCATATCGATAAACGTTGTTATCGAGAAACGATATGCCTTCGTTCGTCACTCGTCAACTTCCTCGCGCGTATGCCCCTGGCGAACACGGGCATGCGGCGTCCGCGCGCTCGTTAGCCTCTATGTACAGCGCCGGAGTGCGCCTATCGCCCCGAGCCGGAGGGAAGTGCGATGTTCGAGAGATTCACCGACCGTGCCCGTCGTGTGGTCGTCCTCGCCCAAGAAGAGGCGAAGATGCTCAACCACAACTACATCGGCACCGAGCACATCCTGCTGGGCCTCATCCACGAGGGCGAAGGCGTCGCGGCCAAGGCCCTGGAGTCGCTGGGCATCTCGCTGGACGCCGTCCGCGAGCAGGTGCAGGACATCATCGGCCAGGGGCAGCAGCAGCCGACCGGCCACATCCCCTTCACGCCGCGCGCCAAGAAGGTGCTCGAGCTGTCGCTGCGCGAGGCGCTGCAGCTCGGCCACAACTACATCGGCACCGAGCACATCCTGCTCGGCCTCATCCGTGAGGGCGAGGGCGTGGCCGCCCAGGTGCTGGTCAAGCTCGGCGCCGACCTCAACAAGGTGCGCCAGCAGGTCATCCAGCTGCTGTCGGGCTACCAGGGCAAGGAGCCCGCGGGCGTGGCCACCGGCGCCGGGGAGCAGACCCAGGGGTCGACGCAGGGCGGATCCCAGGTGCTCGACCAGTTCGGTCGCAACCTCACGCAGGCCGCGCGCGACAACAAGCTCGACCCGGTGATCGGCCGCGAGAAAGAGATCGAGCGGGTCATGCAGATCCTCTCGCGCCGCTCCAAGAACAACCCCGTCCTCATCGGCGAGCCCGGCGTCGGTAAGACCGCGGTCGTCGAGGGTCTCGCCCAGGCGATCGTGAAGGGCGACGTCCCCGAGACGCTCAAGGACAAGCAGCTGTACTCGCTGGACCTCGGCTCGCTGATCGCCGGCTCCCGCTACCGCGGCGACTTCGAGGAGCGCCTGAAGAAGGTCACCAAAGAGATCCGCACGCGCGGCGACATCATCGTCTTCATCGACGAGATCCACACGCTCGTCGGCGCCGGCGCCGCCGAGGGCGCGATCGACGCGGCATCCATCCTGAAGCCGCTCCTCGCCCGCGGTGAGCTGCAGACCATCGGCGCCACGACGCTCGACGAGTACCGCAAGCACTTCGAGAAGGATGCCGCCCTCGAGCGCCGCTTCCAGCCGATCCAGGTCGCCGAGCCGAGCCTGCCGCACGCCATCAACATCCTGAAGGGCCTGCGCGACCGCTACGAGGCGCACCACAAGGTGCAGATCACCGACGGCGCGATCGTCGCGGCGGCGAACCTCGCCGACCGCTACATCTCGGACCGCTTCCTGCCGGATAAGGCCATCGACCTGATCGACGAGGCCGGCGCCCGGCTGCGACTGTCGATCCTGTCCAGCCCGCCGGAGCTGCGGGAGTTCGACGACAAGATCGCCAAGGTCCGCGAAGACAAGGAGCGTGCCAGCGAGGACCAGGACTTCGAGAAGGCCGCGGCCCTGCGCGACGAGGAGAAGTCCCTGCTCGCCGAGCGCCTGCGCCTCGAGAAGCAGTGGCGCTCGGGCGATGTCGCCACCCACGCGGTGGTCGACGAGGGCCTGATCGCCGAGGTGCTCGCCCAGGCCACCGGCATCCCGGTGTTCAAGCTCACCGAAGAGGAGTCCAGCCGCCTGGTCTTCATGGAGAAGGCGCTGCACCAGCGCGTCATCGGCCAGGAAGAGGCGATCGCGGCGCTGTCGCGCACGATCCGCCGCCAGCGCGCGGGCCTGAAGGACCCCAAGCGCCCGTCGGGCTCGTTCATCTTCGCCGGCCCCACCGGCGTCGGCAAGACGGAGCTGGCCAAGGCGCTCGCCGAGTTCCTCTTCGACGACGAGGGCGCGCTGATCTCGCTCGACATGTCGGAGTTCGGCGAGAAGCACACCGTCTCGCGGCTGTTCGGCGCCCCTCCCGGCTTCGTCGGCTTCGAAGAGGGCGGTCAGCTCACCGAGAAGGTGCGGCGCAAGCCGTTCTCGGTCGTCCTCTTCGACGAGATCGAGAAGGCCCACCCCGACATCTTCAACTCGCTGCTGCAGATCCTCGAAGAGGGTCGCCTGACCGACGGTCAGGGCCGCGTGGTCGACTTCAAGAACACGGTCATCATCATGACCACCAACCTGGGTGCGCGCGACATCGCGGGCGGCCCGGTCGGGTTCCAGGTCGAGGGTGACACCGCGACCTCGTACGACCGCATGAAGGGCAAGGTCAACGAAGAGCTCAAGCGTCACTTCAAGCCCGAGTTCCTCAACCGCGTGGACGACATCATCGTCTTCCCGCAGCTGACCAAGGCCGAGCTGGTGCAGATCGTCGACCTGTTCACCAAGCGGCTGTCCGAGCGACTGCTGGACCGCGACATGACGATCGAGCTGAGCCTCGCCGCCAAGGAGCGCCTCATCGAGATCGGGTTCGACCCGGCGCTCGGTGCCCGCCCGCTGCGCCGCGCCATGCAGCACGAGGTCGAGGACCGGCTGAGCGAGAAGATCCTGCACGGCGAGCTCGACGCGGGCGACCACGTGAAGGTGGATGCCGAGAACGGCCAGTTCACGTTCGAGCACGGCCCGCGCGGCGAGAAGGTCGCTGTCGGTGTCGTCGGCGGGGGCGAGATCACCTCGAGCCCCGACCTCGCGATCACCTCGGACTGATCCGGATGAGCGAAGGGCGGCTGCGTCGGCAGCCGCCCTTTCGCGTACCCGGCCGTAGGCTGGGGCGATGACCGACTTCGAGGTGCGGATGGCGCGGGCGGCCGACGTGCGCGGCATCCAGCAGCTGCTCGAGCCCTACGTTCAGCGCCGCATCCTGCTCGGCAAGGACCTCGTCGTGCTGTACGAAGCCGTCCAGCAGTTCGTCGTCGCCGAGGACGGCGACGGCACGCTCATCGGCTGCGGGGCGTTGCACGTCATGTGGGAGGACCTCGGCGAGATTCGCACCCTCATCGTCGCGGACGACTGGCTGCACCGCGGTGTCGGGCGCGCGATCGTGCAGCGCCTGGAAGAGAACGCGCGCGTGCTCGGGCTGACGAGGCTCTTCTGCCTGACCTTCGAGGTGGAGTTCTTCACTCGGCGCGGATTCGCCCCCATCGGCGAGCAGGTCGTCGACCCCGACGTGTACTCGCAGCTCATCCGCAGCCCCGACGAGGGCATCGCGGAGTTCCTCGACCTCGCGCACGTCAAGCCGAACACGCTCGGCAACACCCGGATGCTGAAGACCCTCTGAGCCTCTGAGGTCGACCCGCGTGCCGCCGCGTGGCTCGCGCCGGTGCGACGTACCCTGTGTGGCATGAGCACCCCGACCCGGCGACGGCATTCCCCGGCGGTCTACCGCCGGCGCCGGCTGATGGTGCTGGTGCTGCTGATCGCGCTCGTCGCGGGCATCTGGGTGCTCGTCGCCCAGCCGTGGCGCGGCGCGGCCGCCGAGCCCGGCGCCCGTGCGTCGGCGGGACCGTCCCTGCTGCAGCTGGCGTCGTCGCTGCCGGTGCCGCCGCCCGGATCGCCTGATCCGGATGCGGTGGTGGATCGGACGGATGCCGGCACCGCCGCCGCCACGCCGTCGGCGACCCCGGTGACCGAGGCGGAGGCCGAGCCCGAGCCGGCCGCCGAGGTCGAGGCGTGCGCCACCCGGGACGTCACGGTCGAGGCGGTCGCCGACAAGGGTGCGTACGCGACCGGCGAGAACCCGCAGTTCACGATCCGCCTCACCAACGACGGCGAGGTCGACTGCGCGATCAACGTCGGCACCACGACCCAGGTGTTCACGGTCACCAGCGGCGAGGACACCTGGTGGCGCTCCACCGACTGCCAGACCGAGCCGAGCGACATGTACGTGACCCTCGAGGCGGGGCAGAGCGTCGAGAGCGCGGAGCCGCTGGTGTGGGACCGCACCCGGTCGTCGGTCGATTCGTGCGGGCGCGGGGATCGCGCTCGCGCCGCGGGTGGCGGGGCTACGTACTGGCTGGACGTCGAGATCGGCGGCATCCCGTCACTCGGCGCGATCTCGTTCCAGCTCTTCTGAGTCCCTCGGCCCGCCGGGATACCCTGGAGGGATGGCCGGAAAGAAGCGCGCGAAGAAGGACTCGCTGGAGTTCCGCAACACGCAGCTGAGTGACGCGCTGCAGACGCAGGACATGGCGGCGGTCGCCTTCGCCCTGCGCCACGGGCCGACGGTCGTGCCGCTCATGCGGCCGGGTCAGCGCGACAACCCGCTGGACGTCGGCGAGGTGTGGACGTATCGCGATCCGAAGACGGGCGACGTGGCGCTGCTGCTGTTCAGCGACGCCGCCCACAAACCGGCATCCCTGCCGCCTGGCGTGGCGCTGCAGTCGCCGGCGTGGCTGCGGACGTTTCTCGGGACCCACGAGTCCGAGATCACCACCGTCTTCTTCGACATCGCCGGCCCGCATCCGCTGCAGGCGTCGCCGGCAGACCTCATCGCCGCCCTCGACGCCTGACGGGTCAGAACTCGGGGACGTCGTCGCCGGGCCGGTGCTTCGCGCGCGCCCGGACGTCGGCGACCGCGCCGACGATCGTCGACGAGCGGTCGTCGACGATCTCGCGGTAGCCCAGGCGCGCCGCTTCGCCGCGACGCTGGGCGGTCTGGGTGACGGGCCGGATCTCGCCGGCGAGGCTCAGCTCCCCGATGGCGGCGACGGTACGGGCGATGATGAAGTCGTGCACCGAGCTCGCGACGGCGAGCGCGATCGCGAGGTCCGCCGCGGGCTCGGTGAAGCGGACGCCGCCGACGGTTGAGACGTACACGTCGAGCTCGCCGGTCTTCACGCCCGCCTTCTTCTCGAGCACCGCGAGGACCATGGCCACTCGGGCGGCGTCGACACCGTTGACCACGCGGCGCGGGTTGGGCGCCTTGGTCGCGATCGTCAGCGCCTGCACCTCGACGGGCAGCGCCCGCCGCCCCTCGAGGGCGATCGCCACGCACGTGCCGGCGACCGTCGACCCGTGGCCGAGGAACAGGGCGCTGGGGTCGGCGACCTCGGCGATGCCGTCGCCGGTCATGTCGAAGCATCCCACTTCGTCCGTCGGACCGAAGCGGTTCTTGAGTGCGCGCACGAACCGCAGCGACGTGTGCCGGTCCCCCTCGAAGTGGCACACCACGTCGACGAGGTGCTCGAGGATGCGGGGGCCGGCGATGGAGCCGTCCTTCGTGACGTGCCCCACGATGATGGTCGGGATGCCGCGGTCCTTGGCGATCCGGATGAGGGTCGCCGCCACCTCGCGCACCTGCGACGGATGCCCCGCCATCCCCTCGGACAGCCCCGAGGCGACCGTCTGCACGGAGTCGACGATCAGCAGGTCGGGTCCGACCTGGTCGACGTGGCCGAGGATCGTGGCGAGGTCGGTCTCGCTGGCGAGGTACAGCTCGTCGTGCAGCGCGCCGGTGCGCTCGGCGCGCAGGCGGACCTGCGCGGTGGACTCCTCGGCGCTTGCGTAGAGGACGCGGCGCCCGCCGCGCGCGGACTGCGCGGCGACCTCGAGCAGCAGCGTGGACTTGCCGACCCCCGGCTCGCCCGACAGCAGGATCGCGGCGCCCGGGACGAGCCCGCCGCCGAGCACGCGGTCGAACTCGCCGACCCCGGTCGTGCGGCGCGGGGCGTCGGCCGGGTCGATGCGGGTGATGGGCTGCGCCGTGCGTCCGGCGACGGGTGCGACGGGGGTGACGGCGCGCAGGATCCCGGTCTGCTCGGCGGCCTCGACGACCGTCCCCCACTGCTGGCACTCCCCGCAGCGGCCCACCCATTTGATGCTCGTCCACCCGCATTCGGTGCAGCGGAAGGGCGCGGTCGCCGGGGTGCGTCGGGTGGCCATGCCCCCAGCGTATGCGCCGCCCCCGACCCCGCCCGCCGTCCCGCTCCCCGTGCCGTCCCGGCATCCCTCGCCCGCCAGCATCCGTCTCGCACCTCGCACCTCGCACGGATCACGTGATGCGTACGAGATCACCCGCTGCGGACGGTGCGTAGCGGGTGATCTCGTGCCGATCACGTGATCTGGTCGCGCATGGGCGTGGCGCGACGGCGGCGGCGACGGCGCGACGGTAAGAGAACGCGACGGATGCCGGGGGTCAGGCGCGCAGGGACGCCGCGACCTCGCGCAGCGCATCGGCCGAGCGGTGCAGCAGGCCGAGCTCGGCATCCGAGTACGTGGTCTGGGCGATGGGGTGGGCGCCGCTGGCGTTGACGATGGACGGCACCGAGAGGGCCACGCCGTCGACCCCGTGGTAGTCGTGCAGCACCGGCGAGACGGGCAGCACGGCGTTCTGGTCGCCGAGGATAGCCTCGATGATCCGGGCGCTCGACAGGCCGATGGCGTAGTTCGTCGCGCCCTTGCCCTGGATGACCTTGTATGCGGCGTCGCGGACGTCGATCGCGATCTGGTCGAGCTCGTCGACGGTCATGCGGTCGCCGCGCGGCGTCACCCAGTCGAGGATCGGGACGGTGCCGATCGTGGCGTGCGACCACAGCGGGAACTCGGTGTCGCCGTGCTCGCCGACGATGTACGCGTGGACGCTCGAGGTGGCGACCCCCGCGCGCTCGGCGAGCTTCCACCGCAGGCGCGAGGTGTCCAGCACCGTGCCCGAGGCGAAGATGCGCTCGGGCGGCAGGCCCGTCTGCTCCTGCGCGAGCACGGTCAGCACGTCGCACGGGTTGGTGACGATGACGTAGATCGCGTCGGGGGCCGCCTCGAGCAGCTGCGGCATCATCTTCTTCATGATCCCGGCGTTGACGCCGGCGAGCTCGATGCGCGTCTGGCCGGGGTTCTGCTTGGCGCCGGCGGTGATCACCACGACGTGCGACCCTTCGACGACCGAGATGTCGCTGCCTCCGGTGATGTCGCTCGAACCGGTGAACTGCGTCCCGTGGGCGAGGTCGAGCACCTCGGCCTCGACCTTCGCGGTGGCGATGTCGTACAGCGCGACGTGCCGCGCCGAACCTCGGATGAGCGAGGCGTAGGCCACGCTCGAGCCGACGCTGCCGGCTCCGACGACGGTGACTTTCGAGTTCTCAATGACGGTCATGCGCCCAGTCTGGCAGGGCTCGGCGCCCGACCCGGCCGATGTGCGGGGCGAAGGTCCCGTGGGGCGTCAGTTCCGCGGATGCCGGTGCTCGGCGCCGTACACGGCGGCCTGCGTGCGCCGCTCCATGCCGAGCTTGGCCAGCAGGCCGCTGACGTAGTTCTTCACGGTCTTCTCGGCCAGGCCCAGCCGCTCGCCGATCTCGCGATTGGTCAGCCCTTCGGCGATGAGGTCGAGGACCTGGCGCTCGCGGTACGACAGGCCCGCGGCGTCGTCGATCCCGGATGCCGGGGCGGGCTGCGCCGGCGCGAGCGATTGGGCGGCCGCGCGCAGCGAGCGCGAGGACTGCACCGTCTTGCCGGCCGCGGCGGCGCGGATGGCGTCGAGCAGGGCGGTGCTGCGGACGTCCTTCAGCACGTACCCGCTCGCGCCGGCCAGCGCGGCGGTGCGCAGCGCCTCGTCGTCGTCGTAGGCGGTGAGGATGAGGCAGTTGATCCGCGGATGCCGGGACCGCACCTCGCGGCAGAGGTCGATGCCGTCGCCGTCGGGCAGGCGCACGTCGAGCACGGCCACGTCGGGGGCGACCGCCTCGATGCGGCGCAGGGCCTCGCCGACCGATCCGGCCTCACCCGCGACCTCGAGGTCGTGCGTGGCGTCGATGAGCTGGGCGATGCCGCGGCGGACGATCTCGTGGTCGTCGACGAGGAACACGCGGGTCATGGTGCGGACCGCCCTTCGCGGGAGTGGGAACGGGCGCCCGAGGCGGCGGGCTCGGTGTCGGGTTCGGCATCGCCGAGGGGGACGGACCAGACCACGACGGTGCCGGCATCCGTCTCGCTCGCCGGGGACTGGATGGTGCACTCGCCGCCGCGGAGCCTCGCCCGCTCGACGAGATTGCGGAGCCCCCGGTGCACGGCGCCGGGCGGGATGCCGCGTCCGTCGTCGCGGACGGTGAGGGTGAGCCGGTCGTCGTCGACGGCGACCGCCGCATCGACGACCCGCGCGTCGGCGTGCTTGACGATGTTGGTGAGGCATTCGCGCAGCACGGCGGCGAGGTCGTCGGCGAGCTCGGCCGACACCAGGCTGTCGACGGGGCCGCTGAAGCGCAGCCGCGGCGCCGAGGGCAGGCCGGCCATCGTCGCCGAGGTGACGGCCAGCAGCCGGTCGCGGGTGCCCTGCCTGCCGGAGGGCGCCGCACCGAGCGCGTAGATGACGGTGCGGATCTCTTTGATCGCGTCGTCGAGGGTGTCGATCTGCTGTCCGAGGGCGCTCGCCGCCTCGGGCGCGGACGTCGAGGCGATCGCCTGCAGCGACAGACCCGCGCCGAAGAGGCGCTGGATGACGTGATCGTGCAGGTCGCGAGCGATGCGCGCGCGGTCCTGCGCGCGCTCGATGCGGCGCCGGTCCTCGCGGCCGCGCAGCACCTCGATCGCGACGCCCGCCTGACCGGCGAAGACGAACGCCATCTCGAGCTCGGCGTCGGTGAAGGGCCGCGCACCAGGCTGGCGCGCGATGCTGAGGACGCCCAGCGGCTCGGGTCCTGCCAGCAGCGGCACCGCGACGGCCGGTCCCCACGCCGGCTGGTCGTCGAAGAAACGGCCCGCCGCCTGCTCGGGGGTGCTCACCGCGCGGCCGGTCTCGAGGGCGCGGGCGGCGGGGGTCCCCGCCCGGGGCAGCGTACGTCCGCGAAGGCGGAGCGCGTCGGGACCCCACGCGGCGATGATCTTCAGCTCGTCGTCGACGGCGGGCACCGAGACCAGGGCGACGTCGGCCTGCACGAGCGGGGCGACGCGCTCGACGATGACGTCGAGGGCGTCGTCGCTGTCGACGTCCAGCAGCGCCCCCATCACGTCGGCGAGGGCAGCGCTCCACTGCTGGCGGGTCCGCGCCTGCTCGTACAGGCGGGCGTTCTCGATGGCGACGCCGGCTGTCGCGGCCAGCGACACCATCAGCGCCTCGTCGTCGGCGGTGAACACGCCGGACGCGGCATCCGTCAGATAGAGGTCGCCGTAGACGGCGTCGCGGACGCGGATCGGCACACCGAGGAAGGAGTCCATCGGCGGATGGTGGGCGGGGAAGCCGACCGATCGGGGGTCCTCGGACAGGTGGGGCAGGCGCACCGGCCCGTGGGCGTGGATGACGGCGCCGAGGATGCCGTGCCCGCGGGGCAGGTCGCCGATCCGGTGCGCGGTGGCCGGCGGGATGCCGCGGTGGATGAACCGTTCGAGCAGACCGTCCGTGCCGAGGACTCCGAGGGCGCCGTAGCGGGCGTCGACGAGCGACATCGCCGTCTCGACGATCCGCCCGAGGACCTCTTCGAGCTCCAGGTGCTCGACGACGGCGGTGCTGGCCCGCAGCAGATCGTCGAATCTGCGCTGCGGCAACCCGTCATCCGCGGCTTCCATGCGCGCCTCCCGTCTGCCCGCGAGTCTAACCAGGCGGGCGGACGGGGCGCCAAGGTCACCGCTCGGTCGAGACGATCATCACGGGGCAGCCGATGCGGCCGAGGACGTCCTGCGCGACCGATCCCAGCATCCCGCCCGACAGGATGCCGCGGCGGTGGGTGCCGATGACGAGCAGCGAGGTCGCGTCGGCGCGGTGCAGCAGCGCCGCGGCGGGGTTGTCGGCGACGAGCTCCTCGACGATCTCGAGGTCGGGGTAGGAGCGCTGCACGCGGTGGACGGCATCCCGCAGGATCTTGCGGTGCCCCTCCTTCACCTGCAGCGGCGAGGCGAGCAGCGCCACCGCGCCCTCGAGCGTCGGCACCGGCATCGACCACGCGTGCACGAGCCGCAGCGGCACACCGGATGCCGCGGCCTCGGACGCCGCCACCATGATGGCCTCGTCCGACGACGGGTCGTCGTCGACGCCGACGGTCACCGGGTTGTCGGTGGCCGTCCAGCCCTCGGGGACCAGGCACACGGGGGAGTGCGCGCGGGCGCTCAGGCGCTGCGGCATCCACCGGGTGAGCAGGTCGTGGATCGGGCGGTCCCTGTGCATGCCGATCACGAGCAGGTCGGCGCTGCGGGCGTCCTCGACCAGAGTGTTCGGCATCTTGCCGTCCAGGCGGTGCGAATCGACGCGCACGCCCGGCGCGAGATCGTGCAGGCGCTGCTCGGCGCGGTGCAGCTCGCGGTCGATGTGCTCGTAGTTGGTGGTGACCATGTTGGTCACGGTGACGAGGTCCACGCGGGCGCCGTCGCGCGCCGCACGCAGAGCCACCCAGTCCAGCGCCGTGCGGGCGGCAGGACTGCCGTCGTATCCGAGGGCGATGTGGGTCATGACTGCTCCTTCGTGCGGGCCGGCGGCTGTGGTCGGCGGTGATTGAACCGTACGAGCGGTGCGGGTCCGCAGTGAGGGTCGAAGGTCCCGGCGAGAGAGGGCTTCGACGGATGCCGGGGGCACCGGCATCCGTCGACCAGTGCCGTGGGACCTTCGGCCCTGATCGCCCCGCGGGCGCCGGGTTGAGATGGGGTGTCGAAAGGAACGGACATGAACGTCGCCGTGGATCGCTTCGCGGGTCGCAGCGTCATCGTCACCGGAGGGGGATCCGGGATCGGTCGGGCCACTGTGGAACGGATCGTCGCCGAGGGGGGCCGCGTGGTCGCGGTCGACCTGTCGGCCGAGCGCCTCGCCGCACTCGTCGACGCGGTGGGGGACCGCGTCGTCACCGTCGACGGCGACCTGACGGACCCGCGGGTCGTCGAGCGCGCGGTGGCCGCCGCGGGGGAGCGCATCGACGGGCTGGTCAACAACGCCGGCATCATGGACGGGTTCGAGCCGACCGCCGAGATCACCGACGAGACGTGGGCGCGGGTGATGGCCGTCAACGTGACGGCCGTCATGACGCTCACGCGCGCGGTTCTCCAGAGGATGCTCGAGCAGGGCGCCGGGTCGATCGTCAACGTCAGCTCCGAGGCGGGGCAGCGGGGATCGGCCGCCGGCACTCCCTATACGACGTCGAAGCACGCGGTGAACGGGTTCACTCTCAGCACCGCGTTCTTCTACACGCCGAAGGGGATCCGGTGCAACGCCGTCTCGCCGGGACCGGTGCAGACGAACATCGAGGCGCCGTTCCATTCGGAGTGGGCCGGGCAACGGCTGGGACCGTTCTTCCAGAGCAACATCCCGCCGATCGCCCAGCCCGATCAGCTGGCGGCCGCCATCACGTGGCTGCTGAGCGACGACGCGTCCAACGTGTCGGGCGCCGTGCTGCCGGTCGACGGCGGCTGGGCGGCGGTCTGACATGCACGAGGCCGCGATCGGGCCCGCGCCGGAGCGCCAGGCGCTCGCCGCGCACGGCGTGGAGACGCTGCGCGAGGACGAGTGCTGGCGACTGCTGGGGACGCGGGGCATCGGCCGCCTCGCGGCGATCGCGGCCGATGGGGGGCCGGACATCTTCCCGGTGAACACGCTCGTGAACGACCGGCGGATCTACTTCCGCACGGGCCCGGGCGAGAAGCTGGTGCAGGTGTCGGCGCGGCCACGCGTCGCCGTCGAGTTCGACGGCGGCGACCCGACGTGGCGGTGGAGCGTCGTCGTCCGCGGCGACGCCCGTCGGATGGACAGGGACGACGAGATCGAAGCGTCCGGGGTGCTCGATCTCGTCTCCCTGTCCCCGACCCCCAAGGACGACTTCGTGTGCGTCGAGCCGACCTCGGTGACCGGCCGCCGCTTCCGCACCGACCACCCGCGCCCCGCCGAGCGCACGTCGCGCGACCCGCGCCCCCGCGCCTGAGCCGCTTCGGCGTCGCCGTGCCGGGCGGGGCGGCTGGGTGTTCGGGCGTCGGCTGCCCGTCCCGTGGCGGCATCGCCCCCTTCGTGCTGAATCGCGCCCCTTCGTGCCGGATCACGCCGCTTCGTGCCGGATCACGCCCCTTCGTGCCGGATCACGCCCCTTCGTGCCGGATCACGCCCCTTCGTGCCGGATCACGTGATGTGTACGAGATCACCCGTTGTGAACCGCGCGCAGCGGGTGATCTCGTGCAGATCACGTGATCTGGGCGCGGTAGACGACGGATGCCGGGGGTCGCGCAGAGCGGCCGGCGAGCTCGATTCGCGGCATCCGCTCGTCTGTCGTAAACTGGTCGGCGGTGACGTGTCCGAGCGGCCGAAGGTGCAACTCTCGAAAAGTTGTGTAGGGTAACCCCCTACCGTGGGTTCAAATCCCACCGTCACCGCCATCGTCGAAACCCCGCGATCCCTTGCAAACACTGGGATCGCGGGGTTTCTGCTTTGCCCGGACAGGCTCGCGGGAAGCGCCGGAAGGTTCGCGCGATCATGGGGTAGCGATGCTGTCTCCCTCAGGGAGGATGTCCTCTGTCGACGAGATCATTGGCGGCACGCGGCCTGAAGCGGGCGCGCCGTTATGTTGGTCGCGTGGATGCTGCTCAACACCCGTCTGCCCGCTCTGCCCGCCGGGCGGCGGGAGTCCGTGATGTCGCCGCCCGCGCCGGGGTCTCGACGCAGACGGTCTCGCGGGTCATCAACGACAGCCCCAGCGTGCGCGCAGAGACGCGCTCGCGGGTTCTCTCCGCAATGGAGGAACTGGGCTTCCGGGCGAACAATGCCGCGCGTGCGCTCGGGACGCGGTCCACGCGCACATTGGGGGTCATCGCCTCGGATGCTGAGCATTTCGGGCCCTCGGCGGGGATCGCCGTTCTCGAAGATGCGGCACGGCAGGCCGGCCGCTGGATCGCGACGGCATATGCCGACGCGGCCAGTGAAGCGTCCGTGCAGGATGCCGCCGAGCGGCTTCTCGCGCAGGGCGTCGACGGCATCGTCGTGCTCGCGCCGCACGCCGGTTCGCTGGCCGCGCTGCAAGCCCGCGTCCTCGAAGTGCCGCTGGGTGTGCTGCACGGCGATCCCGAACCACAGGAGGCGGGGATCGCGCTCGCGGTCTCGCATCTCGCAGACCACGGGCACCGGCGCCTCGCGCTGCTGTCCGGCCCGGCGGACTGGCTGGAGGCGCGCGCCCGGGAGCGGGGATTCGACGGCACCTGCGCGCGGCTCGGTCTCACGGCGGCGGGCCGGTGGGAAGGGGACTGGACGGCGCGCACGGCTGCCGCGCTCGCGCCCGCGCTCGCCGCAGCGATACGCACCCCGGATGGGCCGAGCGCCATCGTCGTCGCGAACGACCAGATGGCTCTCGGTCTCATGGCGGGGCTGCGCGCGGAGGGGGTCGAGGTGCCGCATGACGTGAGCGTCGTGGGCTTCGACGACAATCCGGATGCCGCGTACTATCGCCCCGCGCTCACAACCGTGCGGCTCGATCTGGCGGGCGAGGCCCGCCGGTGTGTCGCCGAGGTGCTCGGACTGCCGGCGCCACCCGCACCGGCCGCGCCAGAACTCGTCGTCCGATCGTCGACGGCGCGCTCGAGCCTCGAAGGCTCAGATCGCTGGGACTGACCGCAATACGCGCCTGCCCGGTCAGCGCGCCAGCCAGCCGCCGTCCACCACGAGGACGTGGCCGTTGACATACGACGCATCGGGGCCGGCGAGGAAGGCCACCGCTCCGGCGATGTCGCCGGGCTCAGCCCAGCGTCCCGCGGGGATGCGCGATCGGATCTCGCGTTCGCGGTCCTCGTCCTCGCGCAGCGCGGCGGTGTTGTCGGTGCGCACATATCCGGGGGCGACGCAGTTCACCGTCACGCCGCGGCCGGCCCACTCGTTGGCCAGTGTCTTCGTCATGCCGACGATGGCGTGCTTGCTCGCCGCGTACGAGACGACGTTGATGCCGCCCTGGAATGACAACAGGGACGCGATCGTGACGATGCGGCCATGACCTCGTGAGACCATTCCCGCCCCGATGGTCTGGGTCAGGGCCCACGGCGCGTTGAGATTCACGTCCATGACGCGGTTCCACGCCTGGCGCTCGTGGTCGACGGCGGGTTCGCGATGGATGATCCCCGCGTTGTTCACGAGGATGTCGATCGGCTCGCCGGCGGCGAGTTCTTCGCCGACCTGGAAAGCCTCTCCGACATCGGACAGGTCGCAGCTCACCGTCGAGACGAGGTGTCCCTCGGCGCGGAGTTCGGCGGCCCCTCGTTCGACGGACGCGCGGCCGAGCATCACCAGCTCCGCCCCGCGCTCCCCGAGCGATCGCGCACAGGCCAGACCGATACCGCCACCGGCGCCGGTGACGAGCGCTCGACGTCCACGAAGTGGTGCGGCGAGGTCGGGCCGTTCGTCGCTTCGCGGGGTGCTCATTGCAGCGTGAGGGGGTCGACGGCGACGACGTCCGTGTAGTCCACATTCTCTCCGGCCATCGCCCACACGAAGCTGTAGGAGCCCGTGGCGCTGCCGGAGTGAATGGACCAGGGCGGCGAGACCACAGCATCCCGGTTGTGCAGCAGCAGATGACGCGTGTCGCCGGGCTCGCCCATCAGGTGGACCAGTGGATTGTCGCCGAGCCCGTCGTAGAGATAGATCTCGGTGCGCCGTGTGTGGACGTGTGCGGGCATGGTGTTCCATACGGACCCGGGCTCGAGCGTCGTGATGCCGAGCACCAGCTGGTTGGCAGCGATTCCGTCGGCGTGGATGTACTTGCGGATGGTGCGGTCGTTGGCGCCTTCGGCGGAGCCGAGGCGCAGGGCTTCGACACCGTCACGAGTGGCCAGGGCGGCCTGGCCCGTCGCGTGAGCCGGGGCGGATACGAGGTAGGCCACACCCTCGCCCGAGATCACGACGTCCCGTGATCCCCTGGGCAGGTAGAGCACGTCATGGTGGCCGATGGCGAACTCGCCCTCGGAGCTCGAAACGTGCAGCCCGCCTTCGAGCCCGACGACAGCCAGCTCACGTCTCTCGAGCAGATGGACAGCGTTCAGATGTGCGGGAGCCTCCATGCGCAGAGGGCTGCCGTCGACCACCGCGCCGCCGAAGAGCATCCGGTCGTCGTGGGTGTAGGCCCAGGTGATCTCTCCCTGCACGAAGAGGCGGGGAGCGACGAATCGCTCGCGGAGGCTCTTGCCGCTCAGGGCGCTGAGGTCGTGCGGATGCGTGCTCCACATCTCAGTCAGGGTCAACGGGTGCTCCCTCGCATCTGCCATAATTTCCACTGGACAGAAAGTAGTTCCTATCTGATGGAAGTCTAGGACAGAATGGCCATCGTTGTCACCGGTTCATGACATGCAGGGCCGGCTCACCGAATCAAGGAGGATCCGTGGCACTTCCGCGAAAGCGCGCCCTCACGGCGTTGGCACTCGGCGCATCTGCGCTTCTCGTCGCGGGCTGCGCCCCCGGCCAGCTCGAGGACGACTCGCAGCAGCCGGTGCAGACTGCGAACCCGGAGGACTTCGCCGGCGAGACGCTGACGTACATGTACTTCACCGACGGTCCCGACGAGCAGGCGACTCGAGAGCTCATCGCTTCCTTCGAGGAGGAGTACGACGTCACCGTGCAGCTCGAGATCCTCCCCTACGCGGATCTCGTCACCTCGACGCTCAACCGTCTTTCCGGCGGCAACGCCCCGGATGTCGCGCGCCTGACCAGCCTCACCGATTTCCGGGACGATCTGCTCGTTCTCGACCCGTACCTCGGCGATGCATATGCCGACGAGTTCCTGCCCGGCCCTTTGCAGGCCGTCCGCAACGAGAACGGTGAGATGATCGCCGTCCCCAGCGATCTGACCATGAACGGCCCCTTCATCAACGTCGATCTGTTCGAAGAGGCCGGCGTGGACATTCCGGACGAGTGGACGTGGGATGAGATGATCGCCGCCGCGACCGAGGTGAAGGAGAAGACGGGCACGCCGTACGCGTTCGTGATGGACAAGTCGGGTCACCGCCTCTCGACCATCCTCAGCCAGTACGGCACGTACATGCTGGACGAGGACGGCAACGCTCTCGACATCGACAAGGCCGAGGAGGCACTCCAGCCGCTGGTCGACATGATGGCGTCGGGTGACATGCCGGCCGACTTCTGGCTCGGGTCGGGCTCGCGATACGCGGGCGGCAACGAGTACTTCCTGGCCGGCGAGACCCCGATCTACCTGTCGGGCAACTGGCAGGTCGCGCAGTTCGCCGACAACGCCGCCTTCGACTGGGCGGTCGCTCCCAACCCGACCGCCGAGAATGCCGGGGGCTTCCCCGGCGGCAAGTTCATGGCCGCGTTCGAGCAGTCCGAGAACCCCGCGCTGGCAGCCGAGTTCATCCGTTTCATGAACGATGCCGAGCACCAGGAGACCTTCGTGACCACCGCGGGCGCGCTGCCCACCCGCGCCGACCTGTCCGAGAGCGGCGTCACCTACGGCGACGAGAAGGCTCAGGCGGCGATGGACGTGTTCCTCGCCGATCTGCTGGTCACCCCCGAGGAGGGATTCGCCGCGAACGGGAACCCCGCGTTCTCGCCCGCTGCGACAGAGCTCGTCAACTCGCTGTCACTCGTCGTGGCAGGTGAGACCGATCTTCGCACCGCGCTGACGTCCTTCAGCGAGAAGCTCGACTCCCTGGTCGCCGAACTCGACTGATGACGACCAGAACCATCACCACGGCCCGTCCGCCGCTCACGCGGTGGACGGGCGGTGGGTGGGGCATGAAGATCGCGCCCTACCTCTTCCTCATCCCGAACATGGTGATCTTCGCCGTGTTCACGATCTACCCGGCTCTCAACGGCTTCAACATGTCGCTGTACGAGTCCAACAACGGGCGCACATTCCGATTCGTGGGGCTCGACAACTACAGCAGGATCCTCACAGACGGGGAGTTCTGGGACGTCGTGCGTCAGACCGCGGTCTATGCGGTCGCCTTCGTCCTCCTCGGGACTCTGATCTCGCTTGCGGCTGCCGCGCTCGTGAACGCCCAGCGCCGCGGCAAGACGTTCTTCCGTGCGGTGTTCTTCATCCCGGTGCTCGTTTCGCCGGTGGTCGTGGGCCTCATCTGGAACTGGATGCTGGAGCGCGAGAACGGCCTGGTCAACATCGCGCTGGGCGGTGTCGGCGTCTCGCCGATCCCGTGGCTCGTGAACGGCACGTGGGCGATGGTGGCGATCATCCTCGTCGGGATCTGGATGCAGATGGGTTTCTACATGCTCATCCTGCTGGCGGGTCTGCAATCGATCGATCCGGCACTCTACGAGGCGGCGCGCATGGACGGCGCGAACTGGTGGCAGCAGTTCCGCGTGATCACGGTGCCGCTCCTGCAGCCCAGCATCGTGGTCGTGGTGGTGCTCGCGACCATCCACGGCTTCCAATCCTTCGACTTCATCTGGACCTTGACCGGCGGCGGGCCCGTCGGTGCGACGACCCTGATGGTGCAGTACATCTACGAGAACGGCTTCCAGTCGCCGATCCGCTACGGGGTCGCGACGGCGGGTGGCGTGCTGCTCTTCCTGACGGTCTTCATCCTGACGCTCATCAACTGGCTCATCAGCCGAAAGAGGGAGGCGGTATGAGCGAGACACGCGCCATCGTCACTCCGCGATCCAAGCGGACCTGGACATCGATCAGCGCCCAGCCCGTCCGGGTGTCCGATGTGCTCCGGGTCGTCCTGCTCGTCTCGGGCGCCCTGGCCTGCCTGATCCCTCTGGTGTGGATGTTCCTCGGCTCGTTCAAGACGCCGACCGAGCTCGCTCAGCGACCGCCCACATTCCTGCCCGATTCCTGGGGGCTGAGCAACTACGTCGAGGCGCTCAGTCGCTTCAACTTCGTGCAGTACCTCACGAACAGCGTCATCGTCACCGTGGCGGCCACGGCGATCACGCTCGTGATCAACGCGATGGCTGCGTACGCGCTCGCGAAGTACAACTTCCGCGGAAAGACGTTCCTCTTCATCCTGACGCTGGCGACGATCATGATCCCGCTCCAGGTGATCCTGATCCCGGTGTACCAGGTGGTGGCATCGCTGGGGCTGGTCAACACCCTGTGGGGCATGATCATCCCGGCGGCGGCGACGCCCACCGGAGTCTTCCTGCTGCGCCAGTACATGCTCTCCATCCCCGACGAACTCATCGAGGCGGCGCGGGTCGACGGCTCTGGAGAGTTCCGCACGTTCGCGCAGATCGTGATCCCGCTCTGCACGCCGGCGCTCGCCGTGGTGGCGATCTTCTCGGTCATGTGGCGCTGGAGCGACTTCCTGTGGCCGCTGGTCATCGCTCAGAGCGAGGCCGTGTACACGCTGCCGGTGGCGCTCGCGCGCTTCAACTCCGAGCTCACCGTGCCGTTCAACCTGATCCTGGCGATGGGTGTCGTCTCGACCATCCCGGTGCTCATCATCTTCCTCATCTTCCAGAGGCAGATCGCGACCGGAATCGCCAACACCGGCATCAAGTAGCCGGCTGTCCACCCACACACCGCGAAGGGAAAGATGTCCCATCTCCTCGCCCCCTCGGGGCGCACTGTTCACGTCACCGACCCGGACGGCACGGTCCGCGATTGGCTGGTGTCTCCCGCCTGGGCGCTCCCCTGCGAGGACCTGCAGGATTTCCTCCCGGCCGAGGGCGAGCCGTGGGGTGAGTCGCGTCGCTTCTCGGACGGGGCGCCGAGCGCCGACGAGGGGCGGTGGGTGCTGACGCAGGGCCCCGATGTCGGACCTCTGAAGAAGCGCATCCTCGAGGCGCACTCGCCGGACCTCCGGCAGGCGCTGCCGCGGATCGAGGAAGGCGCGGCGATCTCGTGGGACGCCTTCGGTGAGACCCATGAGGGCTCGTGGCGGCGCGTACGCACCGGTTGGGACGGATTCCTCGACTGGTCCGCATTCTGCTTCACCCCCGAATACCGGGCCTCGATCGCCAGCACCGTGCTCGAGGTCGACCAAGCCGAGTGGCGTACCTTCGAGGTCCACACGACCGGGCCGTTCGCGCTGTGGGTCGACGGCGAACTCGCGCTCTCGGGCACGACGGTGTCGTACATGGAGCCGGAGGTTCACAGCATCCGTCTTCGCCTGCACTCGCGCACGACCACCGTGCATCTCGCGAGCTGGCAGGTCGCGTTCCGGGAGGTCCGGCACGTCGCACGGCTGCGCGTCGTCGGGTTGCCCGTCCGTGTCGTCATCCCCTCGCCCGGCTCCGATGAGACCGCCGCGCGCCTGGCGGACGGAGTGCTGTCGCGTATCGGATCGCCGAGCTGGGCTCAGGAGGACTCGACCGCCTGGCTGACGGCGCCGGCTGACGTGCGACTGCGTGTTCGCGTCGGGGAGGGCGCCTGGCAGCAGGTGCAGGCCGACGGTCAGGGCCGAGTCGAGTATTCGCTCGTGGACGCCGTCGAGGAAGAGGACCAGGGGGCGGATGTCGCGCGATCCGCCGGCGCATCGATGCTCTCGACCGGTGAGTCCATCGTAGAAGTCGGGCTCGCCGATGAGCGTGCTCCGCAGACCGTGCGTCTGCGAGTGGCCTCACTCCCGCAGGACAGCCGAACCACCAGTGTCGGCGACCCCGCCATCTGGCGGTCCGATGTACTCGCCCATGTCGGGGCCGACGGCGAGGACGTGCGAGAGGTCGGCGTGGCCGGTGTGCTCGCGCGCTATGCCATCGACGAGTCGACGCGTGTCACCGCCGCCGATCTGGCCTCGGCTCGACATCGCGTCGTGACCCGCGGGGACTGCGCCGACTTCGAAGTCATCGCACTGCTTTTCGCCTGGCACTGGATCCCGGGTGAGCAGTGGGAGGCGGGCCTTCGCGACGAGGTGCGCGGCGAGCTCACGTCGATGAAGTACTGGATCACGCAGCCCGGCCTCGACGCCATGTGCTACTTCACCGAGAACCATCAGTTCGTCTGGCACGTGGCCGAGACGCTCGCAGGAGAGGCGTTCGCCGATGACGTCTTCACCGTGGACGGTCGCACGGGACGCGAGCACGCGGACGAGGGACGTGCCCGGGCCGCCGGGTGGCTGGCACGCAAACTCGAGGGCGGGTACAGCGAGTTCGACTCCAACGCCTACCTCGCGATCGACTCGTACGCCTTGGTGGCCCTCATCGAGCTCGCGGCCGACCAGCGGCTGTCGCTGCCGGCGAGGACCCTGCTCGACAAGACTCTGGTCAGCCTTACCAGCAACTCCTGGCGCGGGGTGCACGGCGCGGCCCACGGCCGGTCGTATGTGCACACGCTGCGCAGCAGCCGCTACGAGGAGACCTCACCCCTGCTCCGCCTGATCGGCGGTGTCGGCACCCTCAATGACGCGGTGCTGCCCGTCACCGCCCTCGCGCTCGCCAAGAGGTACGAGATCCCCTCGGTCGTGCGGGAACTCGCACGGACGGAGCCGGAGGAGTGGGAGGGACGACAGGTCTACCGAGGCGCGCTGAAGTTCGAGCGAGACCTGCTGGCCCGTCCCTATCGATCCGACCTGCGCATCCACCGCACGCCGGACGTCATGCTCGCCAGCGTCCAGGACTACCGGTCCGGTCTGCCGGGCCTGCAGGAGCACCTGTGGGGAGCGACGCTCGGCCGCGAGCTGCAGGTCTTCGTCACCCATCCCGCCAACGCGGACACCGGCTCGGCCGCCCGACCCAACGGATGGGCGGGACACCGAGTTCTCGGTCGCGTTCATCAGCACCGCAACGCCGTCCTGCACGTGCAGCGATTCACCACCACTGATTCCCGGCAGAACACCCACCTGTGGTTCCCGACCGCGCAGTTCGACGAGATCGTCCAGCGAGGGGACTGGATCTTCGGTCGCCGGGGCGACGGGTATGTGGCGATCGCGGCCGACGGCGGCGTGCACGCGGTCACGTCCGGCGACACCGCGCAGCAGGAGTGGACACCCCGATCAGGCGGTGCTGCGTGGATCGCCACGGTCGGGCGAAGGGCTGTCGACGGCGACTTCGCGTCCTGGACGGAGCGGATCGCCGAGAGCGACCTCGTGTGGAACCCGGTCGGCGCCCAGGACCCCGGCGTCCGGTGGTCCGGTGCCGGCGGGTCGGCCCTCGAGCTCACCTTCGACGGGCCCTTCCTCATCGACGGGGTGCCGGAGGGCTTCGACGACGGGCGCATTGAGGAGGAACCGCATCTGGCCAACCCTGCAGTGACCCTGCGCTTCGGTGCGGCCGAAGCCGACGTGAGGTGGGGCGGCGAGACCCTGCGACTGCCGATCGCAGCTGCCGTCGACGCCGCGAAGGGGGTGGCGGCGAATCATGGCCGGTGAAGATCTCACGTCGTCCGAGCTCGCCGAACCGGTCCGACCGCCGCTGACCCGCGAGGAATTCCTCGCGAGACAGTCGAGCCTCGAGGACGCGCTTCAGGCCGCGACCGCCGGCCAGGGCATGACGCGGTGGTTCTGGGGTGAGGGCGTGTGCCTGCTCGCTTCACACCGGCTTGCCCTCTCGCGCGGCGAGCAGCCGCCCGCATGGGTGACCGGGTTCTTCGAGCCTTACAGTGCCAGTCCGCCGCTCCTCGAGCATGTCAACAACCTCGCTCCGGGGGCATCGCTCGCCGAACTCCAGAGACTCGCTCCCGACGCTGGCCGGCAGGCCCTTCTCGAGGCCGCACTCGCGTGGTACGAGTCCGCTCCCGAAGCAACGCGCGCACCCAACGGTGCGCTGGAGCATTGGCCGGGCGGAGTCTGGGCGGACACCGTGTACATGGCGGGGCAGTTCCTTCTTCGCATGGGCTCTGTGCTCGGACGTCAGGACCTGGTCGACGAGGCCGTGACCCAGTGGCTGCTCCACGCGGAACTGCTCCAGCATCCGCAGAACCATCTGCTCGTGCACGGCACCCATGGTGGCGTGCGCATCGACTGCCACTGGGGTCGCGCCAACGCGTGGTTCGCGCTCGCCGGCGCCGACCTGCTCGCAGCCACCGGGGACGACCGCGTCGAATCCCGCCTCGTGCCCCTGCTCGCCGCTGTCGCCGACCTGCAGCCCGAACACGGTGTCTGGGACGTCCTCGTCGACTCCGCGCCCGAAGTGCGCGGGATCATCGAGACATCCGCGGCGGCCGGACTCGGCGCGGCACTCCTGCGCACCGCGACGGCCCTCGGCGCGGAGCGGCTCGGCACCCAGCTTTACAGCCGGCTCTTCCAGGCGGGAGAACGTGCCGTGCTCGGCTCCATGGCCTACGTCGAGAACGGACTCCTGACCCGTGTGAGTGCCGGCACCATCCTGCAGCTGATTCCGTTCGGCTACTCCGTCATCCGCGACGACCGCCCCCAGCCGTGGGGTCAGGGGCTTGCGATGGAAGCGCTCGCGGCGTGGCGCGAAACCCACACGGAGTGATCGCACCGGTGACGGATCGCTTCCCCGCCACAGCGGGACCACACGAGAACACACGGAGGAAGAACCCATGACCGTCGAGACTCGCTACGCTCACAGCCCCGAAGCCGTCGCCGCGATGGACACCGCATCGCTTCGAGCCGCCTTCGTCGCCGACGATCTCTTCGTGCCCGGTGAGGCGCGCGGCATGTACCTTCACCACGACCGCATCCTCGTCTTCGGGGTGGTGCCGGAGCACGGTGAGCTCGCCCTGCCCACACCGGATCAGGTTCGGGCGACGCACGTGCTGCAGCGGCGAGAAGCCGGCATCCTCAATATCGGCGCAGCGGGCGTGGTGCGGGCGGATGACGTCGAATTCGCCGTCGCGCACGGCGAGGCCGTCTACCTCGGACGCGGCACGAGGAACGTGCGATTCCTCTCGGACGATCCGGCCGACCCCGCGGCGTTCTACGTCTTCACCGCCGCAGCCCACACCACCTTCCCGTCCGCACGGATCACGCGCGACGACATGAACATCGTCGACATCGGGACCGCCGAGGAATCCAACCGTCGCACGCTGAACCAGTGCGTCATCGACGGCCGTACCCCGAGCGCCAACATCGCCTTCGGCTTCACGACGGTGCACGCCGGAAGCGCGTGGAACACGATGCCGCCCCACACGCACGACCGCCGGACGGAGTGCTATCTCTACTTCGACCTTGCGGAGAAGGACCGCGTGTTCCATGTTCTCGGGCTTCCCGAGGAAACCCGGCACGTGGTGGTGGCGAACCGTCAGCTGGTCGCGTCGCCCAGTTGGTCGGTACACTTCGGCGCAGGCACCGGGGCATACAGTTTCGTCTGGGCGACGGCTGGGGAGAACGCCGCCTATGACGACATGGATCACGTCGACGTGACGACGATCCGTTGACCCCCACCTCGGGAGTGAACCGGCGATGACCGAAAGCAACCCACCGCGTTCGGCGCTGGCCAAGGGGCTGGCCATGCTCGAGGCGGTCATGTCCAACGACCGGCTGTCGGACCTGTCAAAAGCGACGGACCTGTCGTTCAGCACCGCCCACCGCGTGCTCAGTGAGCTCGTCGCGACGGGGTGGATCTACCAGGACGAGGACAAGCGGTACGTTCCCGGACGCCGGATGCACGCCATCGCCGGTCTGCTCCGCGAGGACGGCGAGATCAGCAGGGTCGCACGGCCGCATCTCGAGGAGCTGCGTCGTGCGACGGGAATGACGGTCCACTTCGGTCTGGTGAAGGGCGACGCCGTGATGTACGCAGCGAAGCTGGACGGACTGGGGTCGTACCGAATGATCTCGCGGGTCGGGGGGATGGTGCCGATGTATTCCACGTCCATCGGCAAGGCCTACCTCGCCACGGTGCCGGACTCGCGGGTGGCTGAGATCGTCAAACGCACGGGAATGGCCCGTGTCACCGATGCGACGCACACCAGCCTCGCCACCCTGCTCGAGGAC
This sequence comes from Microbacterium aureliae, assembly GCF_054780155.1. NCBI lineage: Bacteria > Bacillati > Actinomycetota > Actinomycetes > Micrococcales > Microbacteriaceae > Microbacterium > Microbacterium aureliae. The sequence continues at coordinate 22,437 of NZ_BAAGWW010000002.1, read as the reverse complement.
CTGCATTCGACTCGGCAACGGGGATGGGCGATCGACAACGGCGAGAACGAGCCTGGACTGCGATGCGTCGGCGCGCCGATCTTCGACGCATCGGGTAGCGGTATCGGCGGCGTGAGCGTCTCGGCTCTGGAGTTCGAGATGCCCGTGCCGCGGTTGCGGGAAGTCGCGGAACACGTCATGCAGGCCGGCCACGCGATCAGCGAGGCTCTGGGCTACTCCGCCACCGATTCGAGCGATGTCGAGCAGCCGCCGGCCCGACAGCTCTCGCGGAGGCTGAAGGAACCGGCCGCCGTCGAGTCGGGAATCGGGGACGGGGGCGAATGACGGTGCCTGCTGACGTCGAGGTGCTGTGCGTGGGGGAGTGTCTGGCCGTCGTCTACCCGATCACCGACATCGCATCCGCCGACGAGCCCGCGCGGCTCGCCGTGCACACGGGCGGAGCGGAAGGCAACGTCGCGCTGCACCTGGCGGCCCAGGGGATCTCGGTGGCGTGGACATCCCGGGTCGGTGCCGACCCGTTCGGCCGGATGGTCCTCGCACACCTCGCGCGCGGGGGAGTGGACGTGTCGAACGTCCTCGTGGACCCGCGACACGTGACGGGAATGTACGTGAAGGACGTTCGCCCGGACGGCACATCGGTCATGCACTACTACCGGTCGAACTCGGCCGCCTCGCACATGGGTGCCGCGGACGTTGCACGATTCCCGCTGGACCGGACGCAGTGGGTGCATGTCTCCGGCATCACACCTGCGATCTCTCGGGATGCCGCGGCGATGGTGGAGGCGCTGATCGCGGACTGCCGCATCCGTGGCGTGTCCGTGTCGTTCGACGTGAACTTCCGGCCGCGGCTGTGGCCGGTCGAGGATGCAGCTCCCCACTTGCTCGAGCTGGCCCGCCGCGCGGATGTCGTGTTCGTCGGACGGGACGAGGCCGCAGAGCTCTGGGGTGCGACCCAGGCCGCGGATGTCTTCGACCTGATCGCCGAGGCGCCGATCGTGGTGGTCAAGGACGGCGACGTCGGGGCATCCGAGATCGATCGGCGCGGACCGACGGCGGAGTCGACGTTCGTCGCGACTCCGACAGCAGAGGTGGTCGAGGTGATCGGCGCAGGGGACGCGTTCGCCGGTGGTTACCTCGCCGGACTGCTGCGCGGCGAGGACGCCGCCCATCGCCTGCGGCGCGGGCACGCGGCAGCGGCCTGGACGATAGGCAGCTGGGACGACGTGCGGCCAGGGCACACGCCGGCGCCCTTCGAGGCGATGGAGCGCAACCCGTAGACAGGATGTCGATTGTTGGTAGGTTCGCAAGAACCGAGCAACAACGGAGTTGACTATGAGAGCGCTGCGCCTGCACCGGTACCACGAGCAGCCGTCGATCGACGAAGTCGATGAGCCGAAGGTCACGGGACCGTGGGACGTCCTGGTCGAGATCGGAGCCGCGGGCGTCTGCCGCACCGACCTCCACATCGTCGAGGGACAGTGGGAGCCGATCCAGCATCCGCGTCTGCCCTACACGCTCGGGCACGAGAACGCGGGCCGGGTGCGAGAGGTCGGCAGCGCCGTCGAGAACGTCCGTCCGGGCGACATGGTCATCCTGCATCCGCTCGTCACCTGCGGGCTGTGCGCGGCGTGCCGGGTCGGACAGGACTCGCACTGCGAGCGGGCCGTCTTCCCGGGCATCAACGCCGACGGGGGAATGGCCGACCTGATGCTCACGAACGCGCGCGCGGTCGTGAAGCTCGACTCGTCGCTGTCGCCCGCGAAGGTGGCGGCGCTCGCCGATGCCGGGCTCACCGCGTACCACGCCGTCCGCAAGGCCGCGCCGCTCCTCTATCCCGGCACGCATGCGGTGGTCCTGGGCGCCGGCGGCCTCGGGCACATCGGCGTGCAGGCGCTCGCCGCCATCAGCAGCGCCGAGATCACCGTCGTCGACCGCAGCGAGAAGGCGCTGGAGCTGGCGCGCTCGCTCGGGGCGCACCACACCGTGCTGGCCGAGTCCGACGAGAAGGTGGCCGCGGCGGTCGCCGACGTCACCGAGGGCGGCGCTCATGTCGCCTTCGACTTCGTGGGCGAGGCCGGGGTCGAGCGTCTCGCGCCCGGCCTGCTGCGCAATCGAGGCTCGCACTACGTCATCGGGTACGGCGGCAGTCTGGACCTGCCGACGATCGAGATCATCTCGCGTGAGATCAACGTCGTCGGCAACCTGGTCGGCACCTACACCGATCTCGTCGAGCTCATGCACCTGACGGCGGCCGGCAAGGTCACCCTTCACACCGCCGAGTATCCGCTGGACGCCGCGGTGGACGCGCTGAACGATCTCAACGCGGGGCGCGTCGTCGGGCGCGCAGTGCTCGTTCCCTGACCGACGGAGTCACACCACGACGGCGGAGCCGTCCGAACGCGGATCGCTGGCGGCATCGAGCCCGTCGTCGCGCACGACGATGAGGTTCGAATGCCCGAGCGGCTCGCTGTGCGCCGGGACGATCTTCATCGTGAATCGCGTGGCGGCCAGCGTGTCGATGGCGGATGCCGGTACGTCAGCCTCGGCGGTGAGTGTGTCGGCGGTATCACCGCGCTGCTGCTCCCCGACCACCCAGCGCGGCGCCGAAGTGGCGTCCGCGGCAGACTCCCCGGCGAGCACCCGGAGCAGCAGCTGCGCGTGGATCTGGGCCTGCGCCTGCGCGCCCATGGTCCCCGCCGCGTAGGTCAGCTCTCCGGCGCGCTCGACGATCACGGGCATGAGGGTGTGCGGCGGGCGGCGCCACGGGGCAAGCGTCGCCGGGTGGCCCGCGTCGAGCGAGAAGGACGTGCCGCGGTTCTGGAACAGCACTCCGGTCTCGGGCTCGAGGATCGCCGAGCCGAACGCCCAGTAGACCGACTGCACGAGCGACACGGCCCAGCCGTCGTCGCTGACGGCGACGAGGCCCACCGTGTCGCCGGTCGCCACGCGATCGTCGGTCGCGGGAAGATCTGCGGATGCCGTGAGCAGCGCCTCGCCGCTGAGCCCGACGTCGGGGTCGGCCAGAAGAGCCGACCGCACGCGGTTGCTCGCCGCGAACGCCTCGGCCAGGGCGCCCGCGTCCGCGCCGAGCGGATCGCGCAGCCCGAGGGAATCGAGCGCGCGGGCTGCCCGGAGGAGGGCGAAGCCCTGCGTGTTCGGGGGGCTGGTGATGATCCTGACCCCGAGAGCGTCCCCGGTCAGCGGATCCCCGACGTCCGCGGTGAGCGCGGCGGCGTCCGCCTCGGTGATCGGATGCCCCAGCCGGCGGAGTCCGTCGATCCACGCCGTCGCGACCGGGCCGCTGTAGAACGCGTCCGGTCCCTCGCGCCGCAGCACGGCGAGCGTCTCGGCCAGGCGCGGCTGACGCAGCTCCTCGCCTTCTGCCAGCGGCGATCCGCCGGCAAGGAACACGTCGCGGCATCCCGGATCGGCTTCGAGGACCGCGCGCTCGGCCGCGATCGCGCGCGCGACCGATCGGGCCGTGGGATGGCCGTGGGCGTGCCGGTGCGCGTCCTCGAGCAGCTCGCCCCAGGCCAGCCGGGCGCCGAGGCCCGCGAGGGCCGCCCAGCCGCGCAGCCCACCGGGCACCGTGACGGTGTCGACGCCGCGGTCCGGCAGAGCGCGGCCGTACCGGGCGCGCAGCGCGTCCGGGTCCACGGCGCGAGCCGCACGGCCCGTGGCGTTCACGAACCGGGTGCGACCCTCGGGGTCGCGCACCAGAGCGACGAGGTCGCCGCCGAGCGCGACGTTGTTCGGGTAGACGACGCAGAGCACCGCCGCCGCCGCGATGGCGGCGTCGATCGCGTTACCGCCCCGACGGAGGGCCGTCGCACCGGCATCCGTCGCGAGGTGGTGCGATGTGCTGACCGCACCGGACATCCGCACTCCTTCGTCAGGCCCTGCGCCCATTGTGGCGGCCGATGGCCCGGCGCACGCGCCTCAGGAGGAGAGGAGCTCGACGAGCTGCGCCTTGGTCATCCGCGAGTAGCCGGTGAGGTTGCGCTCGCGCGCCAGGGCGCGCAGCGCCGGAACCGTCATCGAGGACAGGTCCGCACTCGCCGCCTCGTCCTCGGCCGGGGCGTCGACCGGCTCGGCTGCGGGCGCCGAAGCCGGAGCGGGAGCAGCCTGCTCGGTTACGGGCGCCGAGACCTCTGCGGGTGCCGAAGCCGGTGCGGGAGCCGAGACCTCTGCGGGCGCCGATTCCCCGCTCGCGTCAGCGCTCTTCCCCCCTCGGCCGGTGAACAGCCGCTTCGCAGCGTCGAGCGCCTTCCGTGCCGACGCCTGAGCCTTGTTCAGCTTCGCCATGTTCGTCCTTCGCCATCTCATGCTCACCGCAACAGAATCCGCGAGAAATCGTATCGGGTCACGACACCGTTCCTCGGTGTCGCCCGGTTACGCGTACGTTTCGTGCCTGTATGACGGGTGCTTATGGTCGTTGCGGCACCGCGATGAGGCGAGCGGGTGTGATCCACCCGCCACGGCGGTCGTCAGCCCGCCCGCGCGGCGCCTGACTACCGCTAGGAGAAACCCATGTACCGTACGCCCCTGCTGTCCGCCCTCGCCGTCGCGCTGCCGCTCGCCCTCGTCATGACCGGGTGCGCCGCCGGTTCCGCGGCCGACTCGTCCGACGAGTCCGGTCCGGTCCGCATCGGCGTCGTCGGGGCGGGGGATCCGTACTGGCAGGTGTATGTCGACGCCGCCGCCGAGGAGGGCATCGAGGTCGAGCTGGTCGATTTCAGCGAGTACACCCAGCCGAATCCTGCGCTGGCCGCCGACGAGCTCGACCTCAACCAGTTCCAGCACGTCATCTACCTCGCCACCTACAACGTCGCCAGCGACGACGACCTGCAGCCGGTGGGCTCCACCGCGATCTACCCGCTCGGTCTGTACTCCGCGCAGTACGACTCGGTCGAGGACATCCCGGCCGGCGCCACCGTCGCCGTCCCGAACGACGAGTCCAACCAGGCCCGCGGTCTGCTGGTCCTGCAGTCGGCCGGCCTGATCGAGCTCGAGGACGGCGGGTCGATCTTCTCGACCGTCGCCGACGTCCTGCCGGAGTCGAAGGTGAAGGTCGAGGCGCTGGATGCCGCATTCACGGCGACGTCGCTGCCCGATGTCGCCGCCGCGATCATCAACAACGACTTCGTCGCCGATGCCGGCCTGAGCTTCGACGACGCGATCGCGACCGACGACCCCGCCGACCCGAACGCGCTGCCGTACATCAACATCTTCGCGGCGAAGGCGGAGGATGCCGACAACCCGACGTACCGCAAGCTCGTCGAGATCTTCCAGTCCGATCAGGACGTCCTCGACGGCGTGCAGGAGGCCTCGGGCGGCACCGCGGTGTTCGTCAAGACCGCCCCGGAGGACCTCGCCGCGTCGCTCGCGGACGTGGAAGAGGACATCCGCGCCACCCAGTGACCCATGCCCGGGTGCGGCCCCGCCCACGAGGCCGGGCCGCACCCGAGGCATCACGAAGGAGCCGACATGACGCTCATCCGCCTGAGGGATGTGACGAAGACCTATCCGGCGTCGTCGAAGGATGCCGGGCCCGTCGTCGCCGTCGACGCGGTGTCCCTCGACGTCGCCGCCGGCGAGATCTGCGGCATCGTCGGGTACTCGGGCGCCGGCAAGAGCACGGTGCTGCGCCTGATCAACGCGCTCGAGGCCCCCACGTCGGGAGCGGTCGAGATCGACGGCCGCGACATCACGCGCCTGCGCGAGAAGCAGCTGCGCGCGCTGCGCGGCGACATCGGCATGATCTTCCAGCAGTTCAACCTGTTCGAGTCCCGGACGGTCGCGGGCAACGTGGCCTACCCGCTCGAGGTCGCCGGTGTCCCGCGGGGGCGGATCAGGGAGCGCGTCGCCGAGCTCCTGGACTTCGTCGGGCTCGCCTCGAAGGCGCGCGCTCACCCCGAGCAGCTCTCGGGCGGCCAGAAGCAGCGCGTCGGCATCGCCCGGGCGCTCGCCACGAGCCCCCGCATCCTGCTCGCCGACGAGGCGACGAGCGCGCTTGACCCCGACACGACCGGCGAGGTGCTCGAGCTGCTGCGCCGGGTCAATCGCGAGCTCGGCGTGACGATCCTGCTGATCACCCACGAGATGGACGTCGTGCGAACCCTCGCCGACCGCGTCGTGGTGATGGATGCCGGTCGCATCATCGAGGCCGGTGACGTGTTCGACGTCCTCTCCACGCCGCAGCAGCCGGCGACGCGACGATTCGTGGCGAGCATCATCGAGGACGTGCCCGAGGGGGACCAGCTCCGGGCGCTGCGGATGCGGCATCCGGGTCGGATCGTCACCCTCACCCTGCGCGAGGGCGACGTCGCGCAGGCCGACGTGTTCGCGGCGCTCGCCTCGCACGGCGTGCGCTTCGAGGTGATCCACGGCGGGATAAACGACATCGGGGGCCGCGTCTTCGGCCATCTCACCCTCGCGCTCGAAGGGGATCCGGATGCCGTCGAACGCGCGGTCCGCGCCGCTTCGGCCGTCGCGCCCCTGATCGAGGAGGACGTCCGTGGATAGGCTCATCGACCTGCTGCCCGAGCTGTGGGCAGCCACCTTCGAGACCCTCTACGTCGTCTCGCTCGCGCTCGTCCTGGGCGGCGTGGCGGGACTGCTGCTGGGCCTGGCGCTCTACGCCACGCGCCCGGGCAGCCTGTTCCCGCAGCCGGCGGTGTTCGGCATCTTGAACGTGGTCGTCAACTTCTTCCGGCCCATCCCGTTCGTCATCCTGCTCGCCGCCGTGCAGCCCATCGCCCGCAGTCTCGGAATCCCGGGGATCGGGCCCGAGTTCGGGATCTTCGCCATCACGGTGGCGTCCATGTTCGCGATCAGCCGGATCGTCGAGCAGAATCTGCTGACCGTCCGGCCCGGCATCCTCGAGGCCGCTCGCGCCGCGGGGGCCAGCTGCTCGCGGATCCTGTTCCGGCTGGTGCCCCGCGAGGCGCTGGGGCCGCTCATCCTCGGCTACACGTTCGTCGTCGTCGCCCTGGTCGACATGACGGCCATCGCGGGCGCGGTCGCGGCGGGCGGCCTGGGGGAGTTCGCGATCGTCTACGGGTTCAAGCAGTTCAACCCGGTCGTGACGTGGGCGGCGGTGCTGATCATCATCGTCCTCGTGCAGGGCGTGCAGTTCCTGGGCAACGCGCTCGCCCGTCGCATCCTGCGGCGCTGATCGCGGGGCGGCGCGGCGGGTCGGGGCGGGGCGCGGGACCTTGGACCCCGCGTCCGCGGCGGCGCGCCCGTCAGACTGCAGGTATGGACGCTCGCCGTCGCTTCGCCGGGGGATCCGCCGTGGGACCCACCGCCGCGCCCGTCGCGCGCTCGCGGATCGCGGGCTGGGGGTGGAGCGGCGCGCTGGGGATCGCCGCCGCCTTCCAGTTCGGGCGCGGTGCGACCCTGGACGGGGTGATCCTGGGCGGCGCAGCGGCCGCGGTCTCGCTCGCGCAGATCGGGATGCTGCGTCCTCGCCCCGCGTTGCACCTGCACGAGCAGGCCATCGGGCTCACCGCGGCGGGCATCCTGGGCGCGGCCCTCGTGGTCGCGCCGCCGCGCTCTGCGGCATCCGCCTCGCTGGTCGTCGCGATCGGACTGATCGCACTCGGTCTCGCCTGGCGCGCTCGTGACCGCGGAGGGGCCACTCGGGGGACACCGGCCCACCGCCGGGCGGTCTTTGCGTGGCTCGCCCTCGCCGTGCTCGCGTGCCTGTGGGAGCTGAGCGCGTTCGCGCTCGGCGCGTGGGCGGCCGGCGGCACCGCGGCTCACCCCACCATCTCGGCTCTCATGGGGCCGCTGTCCGAGGGTCAGCCGTCGCGGACGCTGCTGATCGCCGCGTGGCTCGCCGCCGGTGTGCTCGTGCTGCAGCGGAGGAGGGGATCGCGATGAGCCGCGCCGTCACCGTCGCGGTCTACCTCGTGCTGCTCGGGGTGGCCGCCGTCCTCACCGTCCTGCCGCATCGGCGCCCCGACGTCCTCGCTCCCGTCGGGGACGTGCTCGACGACGTCACGGCCGACCTTCCCGCCCGCGTCGCGCTCGTCGCGGCGTGGTGGTGGCTCGGCTGGCACTTCCTCGAGGGCTGACCGGCACTCACCCACAGCGCGCTGACCCCACCCCGCGCCGCCGCCCTCGCCGAGCCAGGGGAATCGCCGCGAGACCGGGGACCACGCCCCGCGTCTCGCGGCGGATCCCGCGGTTCGCACACCCACCCCACCTCGCGCGTGAGGGCGGTGCGCGCGCCGACCACCCCTCAGCGGCCGGCGCGGGCGGCGCAGTCGACGCAGCGCTCGGCCGTCGGGCGCACCTCGAGCCGGGCAGCGGGGATGCGGCGACCGCAGTCGACGCAGATGCCGTAGGTGCCGGCATCCACCCGCTCGTACGCCGCCTCGATCTCGGCGAGCTCGGCCGTCACGCCGGCCCGCAGCCCCTCGAGCCGCGACCACTCCGCCGACAGGGGAGCGCCGTCGGGGTCGTGCTCGTCGTCGTCGGACTCGCCGCTTCGCGCCGCGCGCAGCCGCGCGATCTGCGCGTCGAGCCCGGCGCGCCGGGCTTCGGCGGCGCGCCGGGCGTCGAGCAGGTGGGTCGTCGGATCCAGCACGTCGCTCAGTCGCGGGGGAGCACCGTCAGCACGCGCTCGATGTGGTCGCGGAACTCCGTCATGAAGTCCCGCAGGAAGGTCTCGAGCGATTCGTCGCGCACCTCGCCGTCAGGCGAGAACTTGTCCTTCGAGAAGGTGATGTAGGCCTCGGGAGCGGTCATCTGCCGCGCGTTGCAGTAGCTGAGAACGCCGCGCAGGCTCTGCTGCGCGACCGCGGTGCCGATCTGCCCCGGGGATGCGCCGATGACGGCGGCGGGGATGTGGTCGAAGGAGTTCTCGCCCCAGGGCCTCGACGCCCAGTCGATGGCGTTCTTCAGGGCGCCCGGGATCGACCGGTTGTACTCCGGAGTGATGAACAGCACGGCATCCGAGTCCGCGATCGCCTTCTTGAGCGCCGTCGCCGCCGGCGGGAAGTCGGAGTCGAAGTCGGGGCTGTACAGCGGCAGGTCTCCGATGGAGATCTCGGTGAACTCCAGATTCTTCGGCGCCAGGTTGATGAGGGCCTTCGACAGCGTCCGGTTGATGGACGTCGACGACAGGCTCCCGATGAAGTAGCCGACCTTGTGCGTGACCATGCGGCGGTCCTTTCCAGTGAACGCGGGCGTGCGGTCTCAGCCTGGCTGTCACCGTGGGCGACGCGAAGGGTCTTGAGATCGGGCGGATGCTGCACTACGGCGCCTCCTCTCGTTGACCGTCGTTGCGTGATGCGTGATGCTTGATGCATGCGCACCACTGTCACGATCGACGACGACGTCCTCGCGGCCGCGAAGCAGTTCGCGGCCGCTCGCGGGCTGACCCTGGGAGAAGCGCTGTCGCAGCTTGCCCGAGCCACTCTCACCGAGCGGAAGCGCTTCGGGACGCGGAACGGCATCGTTCTGCTTCCCGCACCGGCCACCGCCGGGAAGGCCACGCTCGACGACGTCAACGAGCTGAGGGACGACCCGGCGTGACGGCGCATCTCCTCGACGTCAACGTCGTCATCGCCCTCCTCGATCCCCTCCACGTCCACCACGACCGTGCGCACCGCTGGTTCGCGGCGCGTGAGGACGTGTGGCACACGAGTCCCACCGTGCAGAACGGCGTCGTCCGCGTCATCAGCAACCCGAAGTACCCCAACAGCCAGCCGCCGCCGGTCGTGCTGGCGAGCCTCGCGAGCATCGCGGCGCGGCCCGATCACGCCTTCCTCGCCGACTCGGTGAGCCTTCTCGACGGGTCCGTCCACACCGAGCGGCTGCTGTCGAGCACACAGGTCACGGACAGCTACCTGCTGCACCTCGCCGCATCCCACGACGCCAGCCTGGCGACCTTCGACACCCGCATCGTGACCTCGGCCGTGCCGTCGGGTGCGAAGGCGGTGTTCCACATCCCCTGACGCATCGGCACCACGACGAAGACCCTCCGCGCGCTTCCCCAATCGCGCGGAGGGTCTCCGGAGCAGGCTCGGCTAGCGCTTGTCGCCGAAGACCTCGCCTTCCATGGCGTCGTAGCCCTCTTCCTGCGGATCCCCGTGCTTGCCGCCCGAGAGGGCGTACTCCTCTTCGGGCGAGAGCACCAGGCGGTGCCGGAAGAACAGCGCGAAGCCGGCGAGGATGATCACGTACACGATGACGATCGCGATGATCGCCGGCAGGAACGTCGGGTTCAGCAGGAAGCCGAGGAAGATCAGCGCGGCGATCGCGGCGGCGATGATCGCACCCGGCACACCCCACGGGCTGCGGTAGGGGCGCTCGACGTTCGGCAGCTTGCGGCGCAGGATGACGAACGACACCATCTGCAGGAAGTAGGCCAGCACCGCGCCCCACACCGCGATGTTCAGCACGATCGCACCGGCGACCGCTCCCGCGCCCTCGTTGAACGCCGAGACGGTGTCGAGGACCGCCAGGGCGAGGAAGCCGATGATCGCGCCGACCAGCAGTGAGACCCAGGGGGTGCGGCGCTTGCCCGTCAGGGACAGGAACTGCGGGTAGTAACCGGCGCGCGACAGGGAGTACATGTTGCGCCCGTAGGCGAACATGATGCCCTGCAGCGACGCGAGCAGGCCCACCAGCGCCAGCAGCGCGAGCACCGCGGCGGCCTCGTCGCCGACGATCGCGCGGAAGCCGTCGAGCAGCGGCTCACCGGCCACGCCCGTCGCCTCGGCGCCGATCACGCCGGTGTTGAGGAACAGGACGAGCAGACCGGTCACGATCAGCGTGCCGCGCGCCCAGAAGCCGGCCTTGGGGATGTCGCGCACCGGGTTGTGGGACTCCTCGGCCGCGAGCGGCAGCTCCTCGATGCCGAGGAAGAACCACATCGCGAAGGGCAGGGCGAACAGGATCGGCAGCACGCCGTGCGGCAGGAACTCCGTCTGCCCGGGATCCGGGGCGATGTCCCACAGGTTCGCCCACTGGAACGCCCCCGACACCAGCGCCATGACCGAAAAGACGAGGATGATGCCGATCGAGATCACCGACACCACGATGGCGAACTTGAACGAGATCGCCGCGCCGGCGGCGTTGAGCCCCACGAAGACCGCGTACAGGATGATCCACCACACGAACGCCGGCAGCGAGACGCCGAGCAGCTCGCTCGTGATCGCGTCGGCGTAGGACGCCGAGAAGTAGACGATGACCGCCGTGGTGGCCACGTACTCGATCGTCTCGGCAGCACCGGTGACCAGGCCTCCCCACGGTCCCATCGCCGACCGGGCGAAGGAGTACGCCCCGCCGGTGTGCGGCATCGCGGCGGCCATCTCCCCGATCGAGAAGATCATGCCGTAGTACATGACGACGAGGATCGCGAAGGCGATCAGCATCCCGCCGAAGCCCGCGAAGTCGATGCCGAAGTTCCAGCCCGAGAAGTCGCCCGAGATGACGGCGGCGACGGCGAGGCCCCACAGTCCCCAGATCCCGGCGGTGCGCGTGAGCCCGCGCTTCTCGAAGTATTCCTGACCTGCTCGCGTATAGGTCGCCCCTGCGACCTTCCGATTGACCTCAGCCGACCGTGACATCTGTCCTCCGTGCGCTCGAGAGCGGCGCTGGGGTGCGCGCCTGGCCATGATTGTGGACCTATTGGTTGGCTGTGTCTACCTTTCACGTGCGAATAGTCGTTACAGTGGTCCCGCGCGCGGCCGCTCGGTCGCTCCGCGCCGCCGATGCAAGGAGGACGACGGATGCCGGGGAACCTCAGCGTTTCGCAACTGGATGCGGCGATCGCCGCCGGTGAGATCGACACGGTCGTCGTCGCGTTCTCGGACGCGCAGGGCCGCCTCGTCGGCAAGCGGGTGTCGGCCAGGCTGTTCCAGGAGGAAGTGCGCGACCACGGCGCCGAGGCCTGCAACTACCTGCTGTCGGTCGACGTCGACATGAACACCGTCGACGGCTACGCGATGTCCAGCTGGGAGACCGGCTACGGCGACATGGTCCTGAAGCCCGATCTCGCGACCCTGCGCCTGGTGCCGTGGCTGCCGGGGTCCGCGATGGTCATGGCCGACCTCACGTGGCCGAGCGGCGACCCGGTCGTGCAGTCGCCGCGCGCGATCCTGCAGCGCCAGCGCCACCGCCTCGCCGAACGGGGACTCGTGGCGTACTCAGGCACGGAGCTGGAGTTCCTGGTCTTCGACGACAGCTACCGGGACGCCTGGCGCAAGGGCTACCGCGAGCTGCAGGCATCCACGGACTACAACGTCGACTACGACCTGCTCGCCTCGGGCAGGCTCGAGCCGCTGCTGCGCGACATCCGCCTGAAGATGGACGGCGCGGGCCTGTACACCGAGGGCGTCAAGGGGGAGTGCAACCTCGGGCAGCAGGAGATCGCCTTCCGCTACGCCGAGGTGCTCGAGACCGCCGACCAGCACACCATCTACAAGAACGGCGCCAAGGCCATCGCCGGCGACCACGGCAAGTCGATCACCTTCATGGCCAAGTTCGATCAGCGCGAGGGCAACAGCTGCCACATCCACCTGTCGGTGCGATCGGAGTCGGGCGAGGCGGTCATGGCCGGCGACGGCCCCCACGGCTTCAGCCCCCTCATGGAGCACTGGATCGCCGGGATCCTCGCGACCCTGCGGGAGTTCACCTTCCTGTACGCCCCCACCATCAACTCCTACAAGCGGTACGTCCGCGGGTCGTTCGCGCCGACCGGGGTGGCCTGGGGCATGGACAACCGCACGTGCGCACTGCGCGTCGTCGGGCACGGGTCGTCGCTGCGGGTCGAGAACCGCGTGCCCGGGGGCGACGTCAACCCGTACCTCGGCATCGCCGCGATCATCGCCGGCGGCCTGCACGGCATCGAGCACGAGCTGCCGCTGCCGGACGCCCTGGCCGGCAACGCGTACACCTCGGGCGTCGACCACCTGCCGACCACCCTGCGCGAGGCGGCCCGCCTGCTCGACGAGTCCGCCATCGCGCGCAAGGCGTTCGGCGACGAGATGATCGACCACTACCTGAACCAGGCGCGCATCGAGGTCGAGGCCTACGACGCCGCCGTCACCGACTGGGAGCGCGTCCGTGGTTTCGAGCGCCTCTGATCGGGCGTCGGCGGGCGGCGGGGACGTTTCGTCTCGTCGCTCCGCTCCTCGCTCAACGTCCGGGATTCCGGCACCGGACGTCTCCGAGATCCCGGCACCGGACGCCTCCGGCTCCCCGCAACCGGACGCTGAGCGAGCGCAGCGAGACGAAGCGCCCCCGCCGCCGGTCATCGGCCTGACCACCTACCTCGAGCAGGCGAAGCAGGGGGTGTGGGACGTGCGTGCGGCGTTCCTGCCGCAGCAGTACTTCGCCTCGGTCACCGCCGCCGGCGGCGTGGCCGTCCTGCTCCCGCCGCAGGGCGACCCCGACCCCGAGGCGGCGGCCGCCGCCGTCCTCGACGGGCTCGACGGCCTGATCCTCACCGGCGGGCTCGACGTCCAGCCCGAGCTCTACGGGCAGGAGCGACACCCCCTCACCGACCCCGCCCGGCCCGACCGCGATGCGTGGGAGCTCGCCCTCGTGCGCGGCGCAGAGGAGCGCGGCATCCCGGTCCTCGCCATCTGCCGTGGCCTGCAGCTGGTGAACGTCGCGCGCGGCGGAACGCTGCACCAGCACCTGCCCGAGGCGCTCGGCACCGAGCGGTACCGCATCGGTGGGGGCGTGTTCGCCGACAACATCGTCGACGTCGCACCCGGCACGCGTCTGGCAGGGATGCTGGGCGCCGGCGACTTCGCCGTCCACAGCTACCACCACCAGGGCATCGACCGGCTGGGCGACGGGCTCGTCGCGGTCGCCCACACCGACGACGGCCTGGTGCAGGCCTTCGAATCGACGGGCGAGAGCTACCTCGTGGGCGTGCAGTGGCATCCCGAGGAGAACATCGAGGACAAGCGGCTGTTCGCCGGGCTCGTGGCCCAGGCCGCCGGGTACGCCGCCCGCCGTTCGCTGGACAAGGAGAGCGCATGAGCGACACCTTCACCCTCATCAACCCCGCCACCGGGCGGTCGTTCCGCGACGTGCCGCGGGCGAGCGCCGACGAGGTCGACGCCGCCGTCGCCCGCGCCGTCGAGGCGCAGCGCGGCTGGGCGGCCCTGCCGCCCGTCGCCCGCGCCGATGCGCTGCGCCTCTTCGCCCGCGTCGTCGAGGCGCACGTCGAAGAGCTCGCGCGATTCGAGGTCGAGAACTCGGGCCACCCGATCGAATCGGCCCGCTGGGAGGCGGGGCACGTCGCCCAGGTGCTGAACTTCTACGCCGGGGCGCCGGAGCGGCTGTCGGGGCTGCAGATCCCCGTCGCCGGCGGCGTCGACGTCACCTTCCACGAGCCCTACGGCGTGGTCGGGATCATCGTCCCCTGGAACTTCCCGATGACGATCGCCTCGTGGGGCTTCGCGCCGGCGCTCGCCGCGGGCAACGCCGTGGTCCTCAAGCCCGCCGAGCTGACCCCGCTCACGGCGATGCGCCTCGGCGAGCTGGCGCTGGAGGCGGGGCTCCCCGAGGGCCTGTTCACCGTGATCACCGGGTCCGGCTCGCTCGTGGGCCAGCGGTTCGTGTCGCACCCCGACGTCCGCAAGGTGGTCTTCACCGGCTCCACCGAGGTGGGTGTCGATGTCGCGGCCGGATGCGCCCGGATGCTGAAGCCGGTGACGCTGGAGCTCGGCGGCAAGAGCGCGAACATCGTCTTCGCCGACGCCGACCTCGAGAAGGCCGCCGCCGCGGCCCCCGGGGCGGTGTTCGACAACGCCGGACAGGACTGCTGCGCGCGCAGCCGCATCCTCGTGCAGCGCTCGGTGTACGACCGGTTCCTCGAGCTGCTCGAGCCGGCGGTCGCCGCCTGGCGCGTGGGCGACCCCGGCAACCCCGCCACGCAGATGGGGCCGCTGATCTCGGCATCCCACCGCGACACCGTCGCCGGCTTCCTCGACGGCGCCCGCGTCGCCTACCGCGGTTCGGCGCCCGACGGCGACGGCTTCTGGTTCGCCCCGGCCGTGGTCCTCGCCGACCCGGCGGACCGTATCGCGCAGGACGAGGTGTTCGGTCCCGTTGTGGCCGTGCTGCCCTTCGATGACGAGGCAGACGGCATCCGTCTGGCCAACGACACCATCTACGGCCTGGCCGGCTCGATCTGGACCGAGAACCTCGGGCGCGCGATGCGCGTCTCGCGCGCGGTGAAGAGCGGCGTGCTGTCGGTCAACTCCCACTCGTCGGTGCGGTACTGGACCCCCTTCGGCGGCATGAAGGCGTCGGGGCTCGGCCGTGAGCTGGGTCCGGATGCCGCGGAGCACTTCACCGAGACCAAGAACGTCTTCTTCGCCACCGAAGACTGAAACGCCCGTTACAGGAGGAGCACATGAACGTGGATCTGACCCAGCGACTGAAGGACCGCGTCGCCATCATCACCGGTGGAGCGTCGGGCATCGGGCTCGCCACCGCCCGGCGATTCGCCGCCGAGGGCGCTCGAGTCGTCATCGCCGACCTCGACCCGGCGTCGGGCGAGCGCGCGGCCGCCGAGGTGGACGGGCTGTTCCGTCCCGTCGACGTCGCGGACGAGGCATCCGTCAACCAGCTCTTCGACTCCGTCGCCGGGGACCTCGGGTCGGTCGACATCGCGTTCAACAACGCCGGGATCTCGCCCGCCGATGACGACTCGATCGAGACGACGGAGCTGCCCGCGTGGGATCGTGTGCAGGACGTCAACCTCAAGAGCGTGTACCTGTGCTCGCGCGCGGCGCTGCGGCACATGGTCCCGGCGGGGCGCGGGTCGATCATCAACACCGCCTCGTTCGTCGCGCTGCTCGGCTCGGCGACGTCGCAGATCTCGTACACCGCGTCCAAGGGCGGCGTCCTGGCGATGACGCGCGAGCTCGGCGTGCAGTTCGCCCGGCAGGGCGTCCGCGTCAACGCCCTGTGCCCGGGACCGGTGAACACGCCGCTGCTGCAGGAGCTCTTCGCCAAGGACCCCGAGCGCGCGCAGCGGCGCCTGGTGCACGTGCCGATGGGCCGCTTCGCCGAACCCGAGGAGCTCGCCGCCGCGGTCGCCTTCCTCGCCTCGGACGACGCCTCTTTCATCACCGCGACCGCGTTCGTCGTCGACGGCGGCATCACCAACGCCTACGTCACCCCACTATGAGCCCGCCCGCGATGAGCGCCGCGGGCGGCCCGCTGCCCGAGGTGCGGCGGGCGGTGTACCGGCCGGTGCGCGAGGGCAATGCCCTCGAAGACACCGTCGCGCGGCTCGTGCAGACGATACGGCTCGGGGTGGTCGCACCGGGGGAGTCGCTGCCGCCGGAGCGCGAGCTCGCCGCGCGGTACGCCGTCAGCCGCGACACCGTGCGCGAGGCGATCCGCGAGCTCGCCGACGCCGGCTACCTCGTCCGGCGTCGCGGGCGGTACGGCGGCACCTTCATCGCCGATCCGCTGCCGCCCGCGGCGCCCGTGCCGGTGGATCAGGCCGAGCTCGATGACGTCCTGGGCCTCCGCCGCGTGCTCGAGGCGGGGGCGGCGCGGGCCGCCGCCGAGCGGACACTCGACCCCGCCACCCGCCAGGACCTGTGGGCGCGCCACGAGGCCGCCGCCGCCGCGGGCGAGGGGGACTACCGAAGGCTGGACACCCTGCTGCACCTGGCGATCGCGGAGGTGTCCGGCATCCCGTCGCTGGTCGCGCTCGCGGCCGAGAACCGGGCGCGTGTGAACGAGTGGCTCGACACGTTCCCGCTGCTGCCCCGCAACATCGAGCACTCCAACGCCCAGCACGAGCGCCTTGTCACGGCGATCCTCGGCGGCAGGCCGGATGCGGCGGAGCAGGCCGTGCTGGAGCACCTCGCCGGGTCCGAGGCGCTGCTGCGGGGCTTCCTGACCTGAGGCTAGGGGCGTCCGATGCGGATCGGACCCTTCGCGGCCGACGGATCCACGACGCGGCCGCGCTGCGTGATCTGCACCTCGCCCGCCTCGACGAGCCGCCGCGCGGCGCGGCGGGCCGGCTCCATGAGGTCGCGCCAGTCGTCGCCGCCGACGGCGCGCGCCGCATCCGACGGGCAGATCGTCGCGCCCCGCGCACGGCTGTCGAGCAGGGTCAGGATGGTCCGCTCGAGCTCACGATCCGTCGCCGTCACCCCGCGGCGCCGGCACCCGTCGGAGCAGTACTTCACGGCATCCCAGTTCGCCGCCCACTTCGCGCGCCACTGCATCCGCCGTCCGCACGACGCGCACGTCTTCTCGGAGAGCATGCCCCCATCCTCCCCCCGTGGGGGTGCGGCCCGGCCCGTGTGGGCGCCGCGCGTGAGCCGCGTGACGCCGGATAGGAGATGTGCACAAGAAAGGATGCCGGGGGCGTGGGGCATCCTCACGAGTGCACGTCTCCTATCCAGTGCATGCGGGCGAGCCTCGCCTGCGGCATCCCGGCGTGACGCCGGATAGGAGATGTGCACAAGAAAGGATGCCGGGGGCGTGGGGCATCCTCACGAGTGCACGTCTCCTATCCAGCGCACGGCACCCCGCACCCCGCCGCGCACCGCAACCAGCGCGCCCGCGTAGGCTCAGATGCCATGGCTCTCGGTTCCACCATGCACACCTTCGCCGTGCAGCTCGCCGACGTCGACCGCGGCGTCTACGAGGACCTCACGCTGCGGGTCGCGAGGCACCCGTCCGAGACCGACGCGTACATGGTCACGCGCGTGCTCGCCTACTGTCTCGAGTACCGCGAGGGCATCGCGTTCGGCGAGGGGATCTCGTCCACCGACGAGCCGGCGGTCATCGTGCGCGACCTCACGGGCACGCCGATGGTGTGGGTCGAGATCGGTGCTCCGGATGCCGAGCGACTGCACCACGCCACGCGGCAGGCCGAGCGGGTGGCGGTGTACACCCACCGCGACCCGGCGAAGGTGCTCGCGGCGTGGGCGGGCAAGCGCATCCACCGGGCGGACGAGGTCGTGCTGCGCAGCTTCGAGCCCGGTTTCGTGGATGGCGTCGCCGGCGCCGTCGCGCGGCGCAACGAGCTGACCGTGTCGATCACCGAGGGGCGGGTCTACCTGGAGCTCAACGGGACCAGCCTCACCTCGGCCGTCCTCGATCACCGGATCGGCTGACCGCTATCCTCGCCCTGTGAGCGACGACGCCGCCGAACGGGGACCCGTGGACGCCGAGACGGCGTTCGCCGAAGCGGTCGCGCTGCTGCGCGGCGTGGCGTCGGGCGCGATCGACGAGGACCGCGTGCTGCGCCTGTACACGCCCGCGCCGACCCTCGCCCTCAGCCGCTGGGAGAGCCTGCAGCCCGGGTATGAGGCAGCCGTCGCCGCGGCCGAGCGGCACGGCTTCACCGCGGCGATCCGCCCGACCGGGGGCCGCGCGGCCGCGTACGACGAGTCGTGCATCGGGTTCGACCTGGTCGTGCGCGAGCGCGAGGCGATCGACCCCCGCCCGCTGTTCGTCGGCACCTCCACGCGGCTCGCCGACGGACTGCGCTCGCTCGGCGTCGATGCGCGCGTGGGGCCGGTGCCGGGGGAGTACTGCCCGGGTGAGTTCAGCGTCAACGCCCGCGGCGCGGTCAAGCTCATCGGCACCTCCCAGCGCGCCGTGCGCGGCGCGCGGCTGCTCAGCGGCATCCTGCCGCTGGCGGGGGTGTCGCAGTTCCTCCCCATCCTCACCGAGGCCAACGCCGCGCTGGGCCTCGACTGGGACCCCGCCACCTTCGGCACCCTCGCCGACGAGGCATCGGGGTTCACCCGCGCCGAGGTGACCGGTATCCTTCGTCACGCCCTCGAGGTGGCCTGACCCTACCCGGGGAAGTTCGCCGCCCCGCCGATGTGACGGATCGTGCGGCTGCGCTCGATCGTGATCGCGACCGCCCCCACCAGCCACAGCGGCAGTTGGGTGAGGAAGGCGACGCGGAACGCATCGAGCGAGTAGGTGCCGGGCGTGCCGGCGCCCTGGACGTCCATCGCGATGCCGATGAACAGGATCGCGATGAGCGCGGCGAGGAAGCCGCCGCCGTTGACGATGCCCGTCGCCGTGCTCAGCCGGTGCGACGGCGTGAAGGTGCGGGCGTGGTCGAAGGCGATCATCGACGCCGGGCCGCCCGCGGCCAGGGCGAGCATCAGCGCGAACAGCAGCCACAGCGGGGCCTGCCCCGGCCACACGATGACCACGACCCACGCGACGGCCTGCAGCACGACGGTGGGCAGCACGAGCCATCGCGAGCGTCGAGTCGGATGCCGGCTGGAGAGGGCCCCGATGATCGGACCGGCGACGATCGAGAAGAGCACGAGCGAGCTCATCACCAGCGATGCCATCGGCGGCGTCAGCCCCTGCCCGGCGGTGAGGTACGGGAACCCCCACAGCAGCACGAACGCCGTACCCGCGAACGGGGTCGTGAAGTGCGACCAGAACCCCAGCCGCGTCGCCGGGTGCGCCCACGACTCCCGGAATCCCTCGCGCAGATCCGCCGACGAACGCACCACCCGGATCGCCCCGGTGTCGGTGTCGACGGTGGTGTCGACGGGGTCGGCGCGCCGCTCGGGCGGCCGGTTGCGGATCACCGCGTAGGTGAGCACGGCGAACAGCGCCGCAAGGCCCGCGAGGCTCCCGAACGCGACGCTCCAGGACGTGGCGTGCAGCAGCGCCGCCAGCGGGACGACGGCGACGATCTGCCCGAGCTGGCCGATGATGCCCGTCAGCTGGAACAGTACGGGGGAGCGTTGCGCGGGGAACCACGTGGCGATGACGCGCAGCACGCTCGGGAAGACCGCGGCGTCGCCCGCCCCGATCAGCACGCGGGCCAGGATGCCGATCCCGACCGCATCGGCGAACGCCATGACGAGCTGGCCCACGGCCATGAGCACCATGCCGAGCGCGATGATCGGCCGGGCCCCGTGGCGGTCCAGCAGCAGCCCGACCGGGATCTGCATGGCGCCGTAGACGGCGAGCTGGATGACGGCGAACATCGACAGCGCCGACGCGTCGGCATCGAACCGCACGGCCGCGTCGACGCCGACCGAGGCGAGCGAGGTGCGATTGACGATCGCCACCACGTAGGCCACGACGCCGACGCCCCACAGCGTCCAGGTGCGCCAGCCCGGCTTGTCGAGCACGGGGCTGTACGTCACATCGGTTCCGGTCGTCGCGGCTGGCGGGGGAGCGGCGCCGGGCGGGCGCCGCTCCCAGGGTATGCCGGGCTACGCCGAACGCGAGGGCACGACGACGGACTTGATCGTGTCGGGGTCGGCGGTGGAGTGCAGCGCCGCGGACACCTCGTCGAGCGGGAAGGTGCCGGTGACCATGGCGTCCAGGTCCACCCGGCCGTCGGCGACGAGCGCGATGGCGGTCGGCCACGTGTTGGCGTAGCGGAAGACGCCGGTCACGATCAGCTCGCGGTTCTGGATCACCGTGATCGGCAGTGCGATCTCGGGCGCGCCCATGCCGACCAGCACCACGTGGCCGCCGGGGCGGACCGCCTCGATCCCCGAGCGCACGGCCGATGCGGCGCCCGACGCGTCGACGAAGGCGTCGACGCCGGGTGCGGCATCCTTCGCCGCCGTCTGCTGCGGGTCGAACGTCGACGTCGCACCGAACGCGAGCGCCGCGCGGCGCCTGCCCTCCGAGATGTCGGACACGATGATCTCGACCGCGCCGTACGCGCGCGCGACCTGCGTGAGGGCGATGCCGACGGGACCGGCACCGGTGATCAGCACGCGGTCGCCGGGGGCGAAGTGGGCCTTCCTGGCCGTCGCGATCGCCACCGACAGCGGCTCCATGAGCGCCGCGGCGTGGTCGCTGACGGAATCCGGCACCGCGTGCGCGAAGTGGGACTGGATGGTGACGTACTCCTGGAACGCCCCGTCGGTGCCCGGCACGGCGAAGAACCGCATGTCGGGATCGAGGTTGTACTCACCGCGCAGCGTCTCGGCCGAGGTCGATGACGGATGCTGCGGCTCGATCGAGACGCGCTCGCCGACCCGTGCCGGGTCCACGTCGGAGCCGACCGCGACGATCACCCCGCCGGATTCGTGGCCGAGCACCAGCGGCTCGGTGACGGTCCAGTCGCCCAGCGCGCCGTCGTGGTAGAAGTGCACGTCCGATCCGCACACCCCCACCGCGGTCACCCGGACGAGCACCTCGTCGGGCGCCGGCTGCGGCACGGGGCGCTGTTCGATCTCGATCCTGCCGGCCTCCATGAGGACGGCGGCGCGCATCCGGTTCATGCGTTCTCCTTGGTGGTGGCGGTGTGGGTCTCGCGGGCGGCGGTGACGACGGCGTCGGTGGTGATGCCGAATTCGGTGAAGAGGGTCTTGTAGTCGGCGGATGCGCCGAAGTGGTCGATCGCGACCGAGCGTCCGGCGTCTCCCACGATGCCCGCCCACGTCAGGGCGGAGCCGGCTTCGACGGACACGCGCGCTTTCACGTGCGGGGGGAGGACGTGGTCGCGGTAGGTCTGGTCCTGCTCGGCGAACCATTCCAGCGACGGCGCGGACACGACGCGGGCGTTGATCCCTTCGGCGTGGAGGACCTCGCGGGCCTCGACGGCGAGCTGGACCTCGCTGCCGGTGGCGATGAGGATCACGTCGGGGGTGCCGCCGGGTGCTTCGGCGAGGACGTACGCGCCCTTGGCGACGCCGTCGGTGGACGCGAAGGAGTCGCCGGTGGCGTCGCCGTCGCCGCGGGGGAACACGGGGATGTTCTGGCGGGTGAGGGCGATGCCGACGGGCCCGCCGGTGGGGCGGCGGAGGATCTCGAGCCATGCGGCGGCGGTCTCGTTGGCGTCGGCGGGGCGCACCATGGTGAAGTTCGGGATCGCGCGGAGCGTGGCGAGCTGTTCGATGGGCTGGTGGGTGGGGCCGTCCTCGCCGAGCGCGACGCTGTCGTGGGTCCACACGAAGATCGAGGGGATGTCCATCAGCGCGGCCAGTCGCACGGCGGGGCGCATGTAGTCGCTGAAGATCAGGAACGTGCCCGCGAACGGGCGGGTGGGGCCGTGGAGGGTGATCCCGTTGATGATCGCGCCCATCGCGTGCTCGCGGATCCCGAAGTGCAGCACCCGCCCGTACGGGTCCCCGGACCATTCGTGGGTGGACCAGTCGGCGGGGATGAACGATTTGGCGTCCTTGATGGTGGTCAGGTTCGACTCGGCGAGGTCCGCCGACCCGCCCCACATCTCCGGCAGCACCCCGGCGAGGGCGTTGATGACCACCCCGGACGCCGCCCGCGTGGACACGTCCTTCCCGGCCTCGAAGGAGGGCAGCGCGTCCGCGACGTCGTCGGGCAGGGTGCCGGCCTGCAGCCGGTCCAGCAGCGCCTTGCGCTCCGGGTTCGCCGCCGCCCACGCATCGAACGTCTCCTGCCACACCGCCCGGGTTTCGGCGGCACGTTCGGCGAGGGTGCGGGTGTGGGCGATGACGTCATCGG
>NZ_BAAGWW010000001.1:0-1228368 GCF_054780155.1 Microbacterium aureliae | reverse complement strand
AAGCCTCTCAGCGCCGATGGTACTGCAGGGGGGACCCTGTGGGAGAGTAGGACACCGCCGGACTTCTTTCACGAAGAGGCCACCCAATGCTGGGTGGCCTCTTCGCGGTCAAGGCGTCGTCACTCCCAGACGCCGAAGCCGCTCGTGTGCACGATCATGCGCGCGAGGCCCGCCGGACTCGAGCACCCGCGTGACGAGGGGAAGAACGAGACGGGTCAGCGTCACCACCGGGAACGGCGACCTGCGCACGCCCAGCAGGCGGCGGAACTCCCGGGGGATTGTCGCGACCGCCGCGGCGAAGAACAGGCGGTAGCCCCATGCCAGGCCGCCGGCGACCGGCGGCTTCTTCAGAAACCGCACGACGTCGTCGACGCGCGCGCCGCCGCGCAGCTCGCCCTGTGCGAGGTAGCCGCGCAGTCGCGCGTCCAGGTCGGCCGCCGACTGCGGCGGTTCCGCCACCCGCATGAGGTGTCCCGCCTGCGCCCACTCCGCCACGTATGCGTCCGGTCCGCCGGGAATCGCGCCGCCCCACGTCCGGTGACAGGTGAGGAAGGCATCCGTGAACGCCAGATGCACCCACTCGACGAGGTCGGCGTCGCTCGCCGAATATGCGGTGTCACGGCCCTT
The DNA here is from genome assembly GCF_054780155.1 of Microbacterium aureliae. Taxonomy (NCBI): domain Bacteria; kingdom Bacillati; phylum Actinomycetota; class Actinomycetes; order Micrococcales; family Microbacteriaceae; genus Microbacterium; species Microbacterium aureliae. Next base: position 1,227,741 of record NZ_BAAGWW010000001.1, on the reverse strand, counting down.
CGCGTCGACGTAGCTCCCGCGCACGCGCGCGTGGAAGCGGCCGACCCTGGCCGTCTCGGCCTGCGCCTGAGCCGTCGACCCGTACGTGACGCAGATCACCCATCTCACCGTGCCGGCCAACCGCCCCAGAGGATCCTCGCGATACCGCGAGAAGTCGTGGACTCCCGCCAGCGCGCCGGGATGGAGCGCCTGCACCAGCAGGGCGCGGATGCCGGCGATCAGCGTCGCCGTGCCGGCGTGGACCGTCCAGGCCGCTCCGTTCTCGGGGAAGAGGCCGGCGTCGTCCCCTGCGGCAAGCTGCTCCACCCACGCCGGGGCGCCCTGCGGGTCCCCTGCCAGCGCGGTGAGCAGGCGCTCGCGCAGGGCCCGCACCGCCGTCATCGTGCCATGCGCGACAGCACGAGGTCCATCGCCCGATCGGGCAGCACGCGCCGCAGGCCGACGATCAGTCGGGCGCTCCACGGTGTCGCGTAACGCGTCTGCGGGCGCCGAGCCAGCGCTGCGCGCACGATCGTCGCAGCGACGGTCTCGGGCGGCGCCGACAGCGACGAGTTGTCGACCCGGGTGTAGTTGGCGTACAGCGCGGCCGCCTGGTCGGCGTATACGCCGCCGCCCGAGCGGTCGAGCACACTCTGCCGGGCGATCTCGTTCCACTCGGTGCGGATCGGCCCGGGCTGGACCAGCACGACGTCGATGCCGTGCGGCGCGACTTCGAGGCGGAGCGAGTCGCTCAATCCCTCCACGGCGAACTTCGTGGCGTGGTACCACGCGCCGAGAGGCTCGTAGATCCGCCCGCCGATCGACGAGACGTTGATGATGCGGCCGCGTCCACGCTCGCGCATGACCGGCAGCACGATCTGGGTGAGGCGGGCGAGGCCGAAGACGTTGACCTCGAACTGACGGCGCGCCTCCTCCATCGGCACGTCCTCTAGAGCGCCGTACGATCCGTAGCCGGCGTTGTTGACCAGCAGGTCGAGGCGGTGGCGGGCACCGATGATCTCGTCCACCGCCGACCGCATGGACGCGTCATCGGTGACATCCAGCGCGATGGCGTGGCCACCGGCATCCGTGATCTGCTGCATGCGGTCCACCCGTCGCGCGGCGCCGTAGACCACCCACCCCCGCTCGAGGAGGGCGAGGGCGGTGGCCAATCCGATGCCCGACGACGCTCCCGTGATGAGGGCGACCGGGCGCGTGCGCGAAGGTGACGTCGACATGCGTCTAGTCCACCACCACCCGTCGTGCCCGGGGCGGGATCAGGGGGCTTTCGTCACGTCCAGCCGGTCCTGGCCGCCGAGCGACGACCAGCTCGAGGCGAGGCCCTTGGCGGCGTGGGTCGACGCGCGCACCGCGCGCTCGTCCGCCCATTCGTTGAGCACATGGCCGGAGTGGCCGCGGACGTGCTCGAGGACGACGTCCGGGAGTCCCGCCGCCCGCCGCGCGTCGCGCGCGGCGATCAGCTGCTCGAGGATCTCGCGGTTCTTCGTCGGCGCGCCGGTGGATGTCTTCCAGCCGCGGCGGCGGTGCCCGTCCATCCACGAGGAGTAGGTGTCGATGGCGTACTTGGAGTCCGCCTGCACCACCAGGTGCGCCACGTCGCGGTGATCCTCGATCGCGCGGAGCAGCCCGAGGAGTTCGCCGATGTTGTTCGTGCCCTGGGGGATCGAGCCGGCTGCCCAATGCCCGTCCTCGCCGACCCATGCCCACCCGGCGGGTCCGGGGTTGCCCTTGCAGGCGCCGTCGGTGGCGACGATGTATCCGCGGTCGGGATCGGCTGCTTCGGTCACCGGATCAAGGTTACCGTCCGTGCGCGTTCGCCCCGGCCGCCGCGGCTCACCCCAGCGCGGCCGCGAGGATCACCACGAGCCCGGTCGTCGCCGCGGCGGTGGCGAGCGCGGCAAGGGCGAGCGGGAGCCTGCCGTCCGGGAGCGGGGCGTGCGCGCCCGCCGCGCTCGTGGCCTCGTGGACGCGCGCGTACCGCCGGTCCGAGGCGATCCACAGGCCGCCGGCGGCCAGCAGCCCGGCGATGCCGGGTGCGATCCACCACGCGTCCTGCAGCACGGCGGGGAGCAGTCGCAGCGCCACGAGCGAGCCGACGGCGACGGCGAGGGCGGTGCGTCGCCACGCGAGCTCCGTGCGCTCCGGCTGCAGCCCGGGATCGAACGAGCCGCTCACTCGACGATGACCGCCAGCACCACGAGTACGCCCGCCAGGGTCACCGCGACGGCGAGGACCGGCCCGAGCAGCGACGGGGGCAGCGAGTGACCCAGCCGCAGCGCCCGCTCGGTCCGCATCCAGTTCGCCCACGCCAGTCCGGGGGTGAGGACCCCCGAGACCACCAGGACGAGCGAAGCGGCCAGACGCAGGTTCGGTTCGAGGTCCAGACCCAGCAGCTCGAGGGCGACGCCACCGGCCAGCAGCGCGAGCGCCGTGCGGATCCACGCCAGGAATGTGCGCTCGTTGGCGAGCGTGAAGCGGGCGTCCGGGTCGGCGCCCTGGTCGTAGACGGCGCGGGGGAAGCGGCTCATGGGGTCCTCTCGAGGTCTCGGTGTTGATTCTTCCACCGGCGGTTCCCTACCGTGGATTGACCCCAAGGAGCTCTTCCGTGACCCACCCCTCGCCCGACGACATGCACGCCATCTCGGCGCACACCCGAGCCACCGTCGACGACGTGCTGGACTACGCCCGTCGCCGGGCGATCTACGAGGACGTGCCGCTGGACAAACCGCTCACCCCGCGCGACCTGTCTCGCTTGGCCTCGGGCTCGATCACGCCCGACGGGATCGGCGCGCGCCGGGCGACGGCGCTGTTCGAGAACGTCCTCGCGCCCGCGTGCGTGACCACCGATCACCCGGCCTACCTGTCGTTCATCCCCTCGGCCCCCACGAAAGCGGCGATCGCCTTCGACCTCGTCGTCTCGGCATCCTCGGTGTACGGCGGATCGTGGATGGAGGGCTCCGGCGCGGTGTTCGCCGAGAACGAGGTGCTGCACTGGCTCGCCGCGGAGTTCGGGCTGCCTGCGGGCGCCGGCGGCGTGTTCATGCAGGGCGGCACGATCGGCAACCTGTCGGCGCTCGTGACGGCGAGGGATGCCGCGCGCCGCCGCAATCGCGAGCTCAGCCGGCCGGACCCGGCGCGCTGGGTCGTCGTCGGCAGCGCCGAGGCGCACTCGTCGATCGCGTCGGCGGCGGCGGTCATGGACGTCGACGTCGCGAAGGTCCCGACCGGCGACGACGGCCGACTGCACGGCGACGCCCTCGCGCGGGTCCTCGACGCGCACGGGGATGCCGTCTTCGCCGTGGTCGCCACCGGCGGCACGACGAACTTCGGCATCATCGACGACATCGCCTCGATCGCCGAGGTCACCACCGCGAGAGGGATCTGGCTGCACGTGGACGGCGCCTACGGCCTGGCAGCCATGCTCGTCGAGAGCATGCGTCCCGCCTTCGCCGGCGTCGAGCGCGCGGACTCGCTGATCGTCGATCCCCACAAGTGGCTGTTCGCGCCGTTCGACGCGTGCGCGCTGCTCTACCGGGAACCCGACAAGGCGCTGCTGGCGCACACCCAGCACGCGGAGTACCTCGACACGCTCACCGGCACCGCAGACTGGAACCCCTCGGATCTCGGCATCCAGCTGACCCGTCGCGCCCGTGGCCTGCCGCTCTGGTTCTCGCTCGCGACCCATGGCACCGAGGCGTACCGGTCGGCCATCGCGTACGGCATCGACCTCGCGCGCGAGATCGCCGACGAGATCGAGCGCCGCCCCGAGCTGTCCCTCGTGCGCGATCCGCAGCTGTCGGTCGTGGTGTTCCGCCGGGAGGGGTGGGCGCTCGCCGACTACGCGGCGTGGTCGGATCGCCTGCTCGAGGACCAGGTGGGCTTCGTGGTGCCCAGTTCGCACCGCGGCGAGCCGGTGCTGCGCTTCGCCATCATCAGCCCGCTGACCACGATGGACGTGCTGACCGGCATCCTGGACACCCTCGCCTGACGGCGCCCAGGCGGACGGCGTCAGCGCGCGGGGACAAGCTCGGCGATGAGCGCCTCGACCCGGCCGCGGATGTCGTCGCGGATCGGGCGGACGGCCTCGATGCCCTGGCCCGCCGGGTCGTCGAGCTCCCAGTCCTCGTAGCGCTTGCCGGGGAAGATCGGGCAGGCGTCGCCGCAGCCCATCGTGATGACCACGTCGGACTCCCGGACGGCCTCGACGGTGAGCACCTTGGGGGTGTTCCCGGCGATGTCGATGCCCTCCTCGGCCATCGCCTCGACGGCGACCGGGTTGATCTGGTCCTTCGGGGCGGATCCCGCCGACAGCACCTCGACGCGGTCGCCCGCGAGGGCGCGCAGGTAGCCGGCGGCCATCTGGGAGCGGCCCGCGTTGTGCACGCAGACGAACAGGACGGTGGGGGTGTCGGCCATGGAGGACTCGCTTTCTTCGCTGCACCAAAGCATAGATACACATCTATGCGTTGTCGACCGGGGACGGTGAACGATTCGTGAACTTAGCCGGCGACGTCGGCGAGCAGGTCGCGGACGCGGCGTTCGATCTCATCCCGGATGCCGCGAACCGCCTCGAGCGGACGACCCGCCGGATCCGCCAGCTTCCAGTCCAGATAGCGGCGACCGGGATAGACCGGGCAGGCGTCGCCGCAGCCCATCGTCACCACGACGTCCGCGGCGCGCACCGCCTCGTCGGTGAGCGGCTTGGGGAAGTCGCCCGCGACGGGCACGCCGATCTCGTCGAGGGCTGCCACCACGGTGGAGGACACCTGCGGGGCGGGAGCGGAGCCCGCCGTCCGCACCACGACGCGGTCGCCGGCGAGGTGCCGCAGGATGGCCGCGGCCAGCTGGGATCGGCCGGCGTTCTGCACGCACACGAACAGCACCTCGGGGCGCTCGCTCGCGGGGGATCGGTCGGCCCGCACGAGGGCTTCGAGGCGGGATGCCGCGAAGGCGCCCGTGCGGGAGGACAGCAGCGGTGCGGGCGTGCGCGACAGCAGTGTGCGGCTCTCGGCGACGTAGCGCGCGACCGTCTCGCGCGAGAGGGTGCCGCGGAACCGCAGGGCGAGGTCGTCGGTGATCCGCTCGATGTCCGGCTCCGCGGCCGGCGCCGGTCCCGCCAGCAGGGCGGCCACGCGCTCCTCGTGGTCCGGCGCGATGGCGAACCATGCGCGGCGGCCGTCCTGCCGGCGGGTGACCACTCCGGCGCTCAGCAGCGCCTTCATGTGGTGGCTGACCGTGGGCTGCCGAAGTCCCAAAGTCTCGGCGAGGCGGCTGACCATCGCGCGCCGCTCCGGGGCGGAGCGGAGCTCCTGCAGGATACGCACGCGTGTCGGGTCGGCCAGTACGGCAGCGCTCCGCGAGACGTCGGCAGACGCGGCATCCATAGATCGCAGTCTATGCGCGCGGGCTCACTCGCGGCCGTTGCGGGGCGAGCGCCGCTCGATGAGCACCGTGTCGCGCCACTGTCCCGCCCGCGGTCCTGCGTCCGCGCGGGCGATGCGCTCCCGCACCCCGACTCGGCGGAAGCCCACGCTGTCGTGCAGGCGCAGGCTCACGGTGTTCTCGGGGAAGACGCTGGCCTGGATGGTCCAGATGCCGGCGTCCTCGGCCGCAGCGACGAAGGCTCGCAGCAGGGTCGCGCCCACGCCTCGGCCGCGCGCGGCCCGGTCGATGTAGATCGAGTGCTCGACGACTCCGCGGTACACCGCTCGCGCGGACACCGGTGTCGCCGCGGCCCACCCCCGCACATCGCCGGCATCCGAGACCGCCACCAGGCGCGGCGCGGCGAGCCGATGCTCGTCGAACTCATGCCACGCGGGCACGCTCGACTCGAAGGTGGCATCCCCGTCCGCGATGCCGTCGGCGTAGATCGCCGCGACGGCCGGCCAGTCGCCCGCGACCATCGGGCGGATGCCGGTCAGCAGCATCCCGGCCCGCCGAGGTCGGTGGAGCAGACGCCCGTCGCCGGCAGCACCAGTTCGATCCTGCCGGCCGAGGCCAGGTCCCCCGCGAGGTACGCCGCGACCGAGCGGACCTGCTCGTAGCCGGTGGCGAGCAGGAAGGTCGGTGCCCGGCCGTAGGACTTCATGCCGACGATGAAGAAGCCGGGCTCGGGGTGGGTGAGCTCGCGGAAGCCGTGCGGCTCGACCGTGCCGCACGTGTGGACGTTCGGGTCGATGAGCGGGGCGAGCCGGCGGGGCGCTTCGACGATCTCGTCGAGATCGAGGCGGATCTCGCGCAGGATCGACAGGTCCGGGCGGAACCCCGTCGCCGCCACCACGACGTCCGCTTCGTGCTCGGCGGGCGCGCCGTGGCGCCGCCCGATCAGCAGTGCGGCGTCGCCGCGGCGTCGCGCGCGCGTGATCTCGAACCCGTCGACGACGTCGATGAGCCCCTCGGCGACCGCGTGCTCGACCCGGCTGCCGAGCTTCGCCCGGTCGCTGAGCTCGTCGTCCGGGGAGGAGGTGACCCGGACCGCGCTGCTGTTGCGGATGAGCCACGTGGCCCGCGTGCCGGGGGCCGTGCGGGCGAGCTCCGCGAGGGCGGCGAGGGTGCCCGCCGCCGAGTGCCCCGCACCGACCACGGTGGTGCGACGGCCCGCGAACCGGGACCGGTCGGCTCCGAGGACGTCCGGCAGTGCGGGCAGCACGAGGTCCTCGATCTCGTCGAGCCCGAGCAGCCCGAGCCCGTTCGAGCCGAGGGGGTTGGGGGAGGACCACGTTCCCGAGGCGTCGATCACCGCGCGCGCGGCGACCTCGTCCGTCCCGCCGGCGGTCCGGATCCGCAGGACGAACGGCGTCGCCGCGCGGTTCCGGGTGCGAGTCCGGTCCATCCCCTCCCGCGCGACGGCGGTCACCGTCACCCCGGTGCGAAGGCGCGACGCGATGGGCTCCCGCGTGGCGAGCGGCTGCAGGTAGTGCTCGACGAGCTCGGCGCCCGTGGGGACCGCGTCCGGGTCGGGCGAGACCCACCCCGTCACCTCGAGCAGGCGCACCGCGGCGGGGTCCGTGACGTGACGCCACGGTGAGAACAGCCGCGTGTGCCCCCAGGCGCGGACGGCGGCCGCGGCATCCGCCCCTCTCTCGAGGACGATCACCTCGATCCCGCGTTCGAGCAGGTTCGCGGCCGCGGCGAGGCCGACCGGGCCGGAGCCGATGACCGCGACCGGCAGCGCGGCGGAACGGTCGGAGCGGACCGGGGGGACGGTGAGTTCGAGCAGGGTCATGCGCCGGCCTTTCGTATATCGATGACTTTCGATATATGAGTAAACGCCGGGTATCGATGATTGTCAATATCGATTAGCATCGATGCCGTGACTGCGCCCAACGTGATCGATGCGACGGATGCCGCTGCCCCGGCCTGCTGCTCGCCCCTGGTCCGCGAGACCCTGACCGCCGATGAGGCCGAGCAGCTCGCGCACACGATGAAGGCCCTCGCCGACCCCACGCGGCTGCGGCTGCTGTCGATCGTCGCGGCGTCCGAGGGCGCGGAGGCGTGCGTGTGCGACCTCATCGAGCCCGTCGGGCTGAGCCAGCCCACCGTGTCGCATCACCTCAAGGTGCTCACCGAGGCGGGCTTCCTCACGCGCAGCAAGCGCGGCACGTGGGCGTACTTCCGGCTCGTTCCGGGCGCGCTCGACCGTATCGCCCAGCTGCTGGCGGCCTCGTGAACCCGCGCGCGCTCGCGGGCGAGTTCCTCGGCAGCGCGGGCCTGGCCGCGGTCGTCGTCGGCTCGGGCATCGCGGCCCAGACACTGTCGCCGACCGACACCGGGCTCGCGCTGCTCGAGAACGCCGTCGCGACGGCTTTCGGGCTGACCGTCCTGATCCTGGTGTTCGCGCCGGTGTCGGGTGCGCACTTAAACCCCGTCGTCACCCTCGTCGACGCCCTGAGTGGGTCGCGACCGTGGCGGACGTTCGCGGGCTACGTGCCCGCCCAGATCGCCGGATGCCTGGCCGGTGCCGTGCTCGCCAACGCGATGTTCGGCATCCCGACCGCGCTCAGCACTACGGACCGCGCGACGTGGCCGCACCTGCTGGCCGAGGTGGTCGCCACCGCCGGGCTCATCACGGTGATCTTCGCCCTGGTCCGCACCGATCGGGCGCACCTGGCGGCGCCCGCCGTGGGGGCCTACATCGGCGCGGCGTACTTCTTCACCTCGTCGACGAGCTTCGCCAACCCCGCCATCACGATCGCACGCGCCGTCAGCGACACCTTCGCGGGGATCGCTCCGGCATCCGTGCTGCCGTTCATCGGTGCGCAGCTGGTGGGAGCGGTGCTCGCGTGGCTGCTCGTCGGCGCGCTCTTCCCGGTGCGCCGCGCCGAGCCCGCGATCGTGCCGGATCACTCGGACGCGGCGGCCAGCTGAGTCATCCGGCGGCGGCGCATCGCGAGGAACAGCGGGAAGGTGAACGCGAACGCCGTCACCGCGGAACCCGCGACGTACAGCCAGCCGAAGCGCATGCCCAGCCGCCGTGCCTCGGCGATGATGAAGACGCTCCCGGCGACGGCGACCACGAGCAGGTCGACCGTGATCGACGACACCGCCGGTCCGCCCGCGGCGAGGTCGCCCAGGAAGTCCCGCATCTGGACGATCGCCAGCGCGTTGAACCACCATGTGCCGACGAGTCCGGCGACGGCGAGGGCGAGGTAGACGAACGCGAGCGGGCTCCAGTGGCGGGTCATGCAGTCGATCCTGGCGGATGCCGGCGCGCGGCGCCCCTGCCGTGGTGCGCGCGCCGGGCATACGATGTCCCCACGCCCACCTCGCGAAGGGGGAAGCCGATGGTCCAGGTGCGCGTCGCGGGCATCGCCCTCGATTCCACGGGGCAGCATGTCATCCTGCTGAAGCCCGTCACCGAGCTGCCGGGCTCCGGCAGCATCCTGCCGATCTGGATCGGCGCGCAGGAGGCGACGTCGATCCTCGTCGCCGTCGAGAACGCCGTGACGCCCCGTCCCCTCGCGCACGACCTCATGCGGGCGATGCTCGAGACGCTCGGGGCGACCGTCACACAGGTCGAGGTCACCCGCATCGACGAGGGCACGTTCTATGCCGAGGTGACCCTGGATGCCGGGGGAGCGGTGCACCGGATCGACGCCCGCCCGTCGGACGCGGTGGCCCTCGCCTCGCGCACGGGCGCGCTCATGTTCGTCGCCGATGAGGTCCTCGACGAGGCGGGCGTGCCCGACACCCTCGTCGAGGAGGACGAGGAGGAGCGGCTCGAGGAGTTCAAGAAGTTCCTCGAGGACGTCGATCCCGACGACTTCCGGGGCTGAGCTCCGGCTGACACCCGCCTGACACCCCGAAGGGCCCCGGACCCGTCGGAACGCCGGGGTCGCGGGGCCCTCCGTGGGGGGCGTCGATCAGCGCGGGACGTCGCCGCGCCAGGCGCCGGACTCGTGTCCGCGCGCCTCGATGTACTCCTTGAAGTTCTTCAGGTCCTTCTTCACCGCGTGCGAGCCGGCGCCCAGCAGCGCGCCCACCTTCTCGAGCAGGCCCTCCGGCTCCCAATCCAGCTGCACGGTCACGCGCGAAGAGGTGTCGGTGAGCTTGTGGAAGGTCACCACGCCGGCGTGCTGCGTCTCGCCGCCGGTGCTGCGCCAGGCGACGCGCTCGTCGGGGTGCTGCTCGGTGATCTCGGCGTCGAACTCGCGCTCGGCGCCGCCCACGTTCACCTTCCAGTGCGTGTGAGTGTCATCGAGCTGGGTGATCGACTCCACTTCGTCGAGGAAGTGGGGGAAGCTCTCGAACTGCGTCCACTGGTTGTAGGCGACGGTGACGGGAACGTCGACGTCGATGCTCTCGGTGATCGAGGTCATATCGGTCCTTCCATTGGGCCGCCGGGATCATGCCCGGCGATCAGCGGTGCACACGACGCTAGGCCAGCCGGGGGATGCCGGGTCCGGGGTTGATACCCCGAGACGGCAGTGGTAGAACGCGGGCGGGTGCCGGAGCATCGCCGACCGTGCGACGCTCGCACCGGTGCTCAGGGCTGCCGCCGCCACCACCGCGGACGCCGGCGCGGCGGAGCCGGCGGGGCGGCGGCATCCCGTCGCCTCGCGCGCTCCGCGCGCCGTGCCGCCCAGGCCGCGACCTCGGCGTCGACCTCGCGCAGAGCGGTCACGACGGGCGGTCCGCCCTGGAGCTGCATGCGCGCGAGCCGCACCCGGCGGTTGAAGTCCTCGAGCACCTCGCGCACGTCCGCCTCGGCGGAGAGCGCGTCGAGCCTGCCGCCGAGCTCGGCGTCCTCGACCCGCAGCGTCAGCGCCGGCGGACCCAGGCCGGTCAGCTTCTCGCTCTCGATCTTGCGGCGGATCCACCAGTCCGGGTCGTGCGAGCGGCCGAGGTCGGGGATGGGCTTGCCCGCCCGGGGCAGATCGTCGAAGTCGCCCCGCCGGATCGCCTGCTGGATGGCGGACTCGACGTAGGCGGCGCGGTCCGATGCGGTGGGGATGCGTGCCGGGTCGGGCGCGGGCGCGCCGCTCGCGCGGCCTGTGGCGGTGCCGGCATCCGGGTGCTCGCCGTCGGCCGATTCGCCCTCGGTCTCGCGTGCCAGCTGCTCCACCCGGTAGCGGGCGGCGGACAGGCGCGGATCCTCGGGCATCGCCGGCTACTCCTGGTGGTCGCGCCAGCTGTGCTTCGGGTCGAAGCCGAGCTCGCGGCGGGCCTTGTCGATCGAGAGGAGGGTCTCGTGGTCCGAGACCTCGCGGGTGACGGGGACACCCGGGAACACCTCGGCGATCAGCTCGCGGTTCGGGCGCGACATCACGGTGTCGGCGGCGGCGATGATGTAGGGCTCGAAGCCTGCCGGCGCGGACTCCAGGGCCTTCTCGACGGCCTGCGCCCCGTCGCGGGCATCGATGTACCCCCACAGGTTCCACTTGCGGTGGCGCGCGTCGGCGTCGAACGACGGGAACTCGGCGTAGTCGGCGGGCACCATCACGTTCGAGAACCGCAGGCCCGTGATCGACAGGTCGGGGTGCCACCGCACGAGCTCCCGCGCGAGCTGCTCTTCGAGGGTCTTCACGATCGAGTACACCGACTCCGGCCGCGCCGCGTACTCCTCGTCGACGGGGATGTACGGCGGCGGGACGTCGAACGGCAGCCCCAGCACGGTCTCGCTCGAGGCGTAGACGATGCGACGGATGCCGAGTCTCACGGCCGCCCAGAACACGTTGAAGGTCGCCGCCATGTTGTTGTGGAAGGTGGCGACGTCGGTGCGCAGGCCCGAGGCCGGGATGGCGGCCAGGTGCACGACGGCGTCGAACCCGGCGGTCCGGTCGACACCCGCCAGGGCATCGGCGACCTGACCGTAGTCGGTCAGGTCGATCTGGACGAACCCGGGCTCACGCGCGCCGACGACGTCGAAGGCGACGACATCGTGGCCGTGGGCGCGGAGCTCGCGCAGGACGACCGAACCGAGCTTGCCGGTGGAACCGGTGAGGGCGATACGCATGCCTCCACCCTGCCACGGAGCCCGGACGCGCGGGGCGGGCAACCGGTTCGGCGGGGGACTCCCGGGCGGACTCAGCGGCGGACTCAGCGGCGGCGCGCGACGAGGGCCTGCGCGACGGCCGCGCCGAGGACGACCGTGGCGGCGAGCGCGGGGGCGAGCAGCGCGGCGGCGGTGCCGGCCTCTTCGGCGACGAGCCCGACGAGCGCGGACGACGCCGACTGCCCGACGACGACACCTGAGCCGAGCATCGTCATGACCGTGGCCGAGCGGCCGCGGGGGCTCGCCTCGGCGGCCAGGCTGTACTGCGTGACGAGGGTGGGCCCGATGCCCATGCCGACGATCAGCAGGCACGCCGCCATCCCGGCGACATCCTGCGCCAGCGGAACGGCGGCGGCGCCCGCCACGAGTACCCCGCCGAACACCAGCCAGCGCGCGGTCAGGGTGAAGCGGGCGGGGAAAGCGGCGACGCTCAGGGCGAGCGCGGCCGAGCCGATGCCCATCGCCCCGTAGACCAGGCCCGCCTGTTCGGGGATGCCGCGGTCGGCCATGAAGGCGGTGAGCGAGGTCAGCATCGAGCCGAAGAAGAGCCCCATGCCCAGCGCGCCGACCACGGGGATCAGCACGCGTGCCCGGACGAGCTCGATCGCGGGCGCCTGGTCGACCGAGCCGTCTTCGCTGTGCGCCGAGACGCGAGCGGTGGGATGCAGGGCGAAGGCAGTGACGAAGATGAGGGCCAGGGCAGCGGCGCCGAGGACGGGGGCGACCGGCCCCTGCGTCGTCGCGAGCAGGCCCACCACGACCGGGCCGAAGACGAAGACGACCTCGTCGGCGGCGGACTCGTACGCCATCGTGCCGTTGAGCACCCTTCCGCGGCGCTCGCCGCGGAAGGAGCGGCCGATGATGCCGACGAGCCTGCTGCGCGAGAGCGGCGCGACCTGGGGCATCGTGACCCCGATGCCGAACGCGACGGCGAGGATCACGGCATCCCGCGTCGGGGTGAAAGCCAGCCACGCGAGGACCGCGAGCAGCACGCTGTTGGCCACTCCCGCGACCAGCAGCACGCGGCGCTGGCCGTAACGGTCGGCGAGCGCACCGAGCGCGGGGCCGAACAGGGCCGTGCCGAGCCCCGTCATCGCCGAGGTGAGGCCGCCGAGGGCGAGCGAGCCGCGCGCGGCGACGACGAGCGTCAGGATGCCGACGACCATCATCGCGAACGGCAGCCGCGCGATCAGCGCGACCGGGAAATAGGCCAGCCCCGTCTCGCGGACGAGGCTGGTGTGCGGTGTGGCGGTCGAACGGGTGTGCATCGTTGTCCTCATAGCGTGGCCGCACGCTGCGGCGCGTGTGCCGCCTTCTTCCGCCGAGCGGACGAGGTAGATGCACTTTCTGTTCAGGTCAACCACCCATTCTAGCGAACGCGCCCTCGGCCATACTGGGAGAAAACCGACTCGCACAGGGACTCGAACCACATGGCACCCACCCCGCTCTCAGGCACGCAGCACCGGCTGCGCGCCGGCGACTACGAAGCCGTCATCGCGAGCATCGGAGCCACGCTCCGCTCGCTCACGCACCGCGGCCGCGACCTGGTCGTGCCCTTCGAGGCGGACGAGGTGCGCCCCTCGCACCGCGGCGTCACCCTCGCCCCGTGGCCGAACCGGGTGGTCGACGGCAAGTACCACTTCGGCGGAGCGGCCCGTCAGCTGGCGCTCACGGAGCCCGCGCGCGGCCACGCCATCCACGGGCTGGCGGTGTGGCTGGACTTCGCGGCGGTCGACGAGGGGCCGAGCCATGTGGTGCTGGCCGCGACGATCCCCGCCCAGACGGCCTACCCGTGGCGCGTCCGGCTCGAGACCCGGTTCGAGCTCGGTGACGACGGACTCACCCAGACCGTCACCGCCACGAACGACACCGAGACCCCCGCGCCCTTCGGCACCGGGCCTCACCCGTATCTGGTCGCGGGCGAGGGGCGCGTGGACGAGTGGACTCTCGAGCTCCCGGCATCCGAGGTTCTCGCCGTGACCGATGACCGCCTCATCCCCACCTCGCTGCGCCCGGTGGACGCCGAGGATCCGAGACGCTTCGACTTCCGTCAGGCGCGACCCATCGAGGATGTCGAGATCGATCACGCCTACACGTCGCTCGAACGCGACGAGCACGGGCTCGCGACCGTGACAGTGACGGATGCCGACGGCTCGGGCGTCGCGATGTCGTTCGACGCGTCCTGCCCCTGGGTGCAGGTGCACACCGCCGACAAGCCGGATCCGGCCGTGAGCCGCCTGGGGCTGGCGGTCGAGCCGATGACGTGCGCGCCCGACGCGTTCAACGCCGGCAACTACGACTACGACGCCGGCCTCATCGTCCTCGCCCCCGGGGAGTCGACGGAGGCCTCCTGGCGCATCACCGCCGTCTGACCCCCGCCGCGCCCTTGCCGGTCGCTGAGCAAGCCCGCCCCGCGTCCCCCGGTCGCTGAGCGAGCCCGCAGGGCGAGACGAAGCGCGCCTCAGTGATGCCCGCCCGTCCACCCCTCATGGGCGCCGTGGTCCGGCGCCAGGAGCCCGGCCTCGGTGGCGCTCAGCGCCGGGGTGACCACGCCCGCGACGACGACGGCGGCCACCAGCAGCGCCGACATCCGGATGGGGCGTGCCGGCGCGGCATCCTGTCGCATGGCACGGCCGCACACCGCGCCGAGGACGGCGAGCAGGACGGATGTCGTGGCCACCGCCACGACGCTGGTCGCGGTCGGGGCGAGGACGAGCAGTCCGCCCGAGGTCGCGATCCCGGCGACGGCCCCGACGACCCCCGCCCGCGGTGCCGTCACCCGGGCCCGCGCGAGGGTCGCCGCCCCCCACCCGAATGCGGCGGCGCCGAGTGCGAGGACGAGGGCGCCGACGGTCCGCGCGAAGAGCGCCTGCTCTGCGGCGGTGAGGACTCCGGCGCCCAGCGCCAACTGCAGCAGGGCGGCGCCCCACGCGGCGACGGCCGACCAGGCCGGCGTCGCCGCGCGGGATGCCCCGGTGAGGGGAGCGGCCGTCGAGGCCATGACGTTCAGACCGCCGCGCGGCTGCGGACGGTGCGGTCGGCGCCCAGTCCGACGCCCAGCAGCACGAGCGCGCTCGCCAGGTGCAGGAAGTGGTCGGGGGTGTTGAGCGCCAGGATGTTGAGCGGCGTACCCACGAGGAAGAACCCGACGACGCCCAGCAGCAGGTAGACGGCGCCGACCGTCGTGTTCACGCCCTTCGCCGCCGCGACGCGCGAGAGTCCCGCGACCAGCAGAGCCGCGCCGATCAGCAGGTGGGCGATGTTGTGGAGCGGGTTGACCTCGAAGATGCCGAGCAGCAGGCCGCCGTCGGCGGCGATGAAGCCGACGCCCGCGGTGGCCGTGAAGCCGAGCAGGCCGACGAGAAGGTAGACGGCGCCGAAGATCGTGGCGACGAGGCGATTGGGTGATGAGCTCATGATGTCCTCCTGTGGTGTGAGCCGGTGTTGCCGTGTTGCAGGTGTGTTCGGACCGCCGCCCCGATCGGTTTGGAGCGCCCTCGACCGGTAATCTCGTACACGGAGGTGGGGGCGGATGGGCAAGACCGCGGAGGCCGTCGCCGAGGGAGTCGCGATCGCGACGGCCGCGGCGCGCCTGGCGGTGCGCAACCGGATCCTCGTCGAGACCATCGCGCACGACTCGCCCTTCGACGCCGAGGCCTTCGCCACCCTCGCCCGCGAGACCCTCATCGCCCTCGCCGACGAGCAGGACGCCGCGGCCGAGCTCGCCCGCCGGCAGCGCAAGAAGGCGTGGGGCAAGTTCAGCGACCCCGACGGCACCCACGACTACCGCGACCGCGACATGGGCAACCTGCGCCGCCGCCACCGCCAGTACCGCGGCGTCGCCAAGGAGCTGCGCCATCAGGCGGACGACCCCGTCGCCGTCCGTGCGCTGATCGAGGCGTCGCGGGAGTCGGCGTGGGGCGATGTCGAGGCCAACCTGCAGCGCCGCTTGAAGGTCGAGGGCATGCGGCCCGACCTCGATCCCGACTACGAGCGCATGAGGGCGGCCCGGATGCAGTCGCTGCGCCTGGTCGATCTGCCGCGGCTCGCCGCGCACCGGCGCCACGTCGCCCCGCGCGACCGTGTCCCGGTGACGACGGGCGAGGACGACGTCGACGTCGACTCCGCGCCGTCGACGACCATCCGCGGCGTGGACGGGAGCGGGCCGGCGGCGTGAGGCGCGCCCGGGATCCCGCGCCGATTCGCGCGGATGCCGGACGTCGGCTATTCTGGACGCTGGTGTGCGCGAGAGTTCGCACCGGGCGCCTCTAGCTCAATGGATAGAGCATCTGACTACGGATCAGAAGGTTGGGGGTTCGAGTCCCTCGAGGCGCGCACTGTGTTGAGACAGTAGACGAAGGCCCACGGATCCCGCGGGCCTTCGTCGTTTCACCGTCCGCGTGTGCGGGGCGGGGTCGCGGTCACCACAGCGGGTCCACGCGCAGCCACGTGAAGCGGTGCGCGCCGAGCATGAGTCCTTCGTCGAGATCGATCGCCGCACCGCTGATGAGGTCGACGGCGTGCCGTTCGAAGCCCGAGAGCGTCAACGGGTCGACGTACGCCGGGTCGTCGCCGACGTTGGCGAGGACGAGGACGCGCTCCTCCCACGTCTCGGCCCCGGGCCGCTGATACCCGAGCACCGACGGGTGCGGGACGTGGAACGGGATGAGCGCGTTGCCGCCGAACTCCGGCGTGGCCTTGCGCACAGCGATGAGCTTGGACAGCCGCGCGTACAGCCGTCCCGCCGTCGTGGTCGGGTCGTGCCGCTGGGCGTAGAGGTCGTCGGGCCGGTGCGGGCGATGAACCCACCGGCTGTCGCCGGCCTCGGCGGCGTTGTCGCGGTAGGAGTAGTCGTTGAGCTGACCGACTTCGTCGCCCAGGTAGAACAGCGGCATCCCGCCGGTGGACATCGCCACCGCGTGCGCGAGCACCACGCGGTCTTCACCGCCGGCGTCGCCGGCCTCGATCCCGGCGAGCGAGGCCGTCGTGCCGGTGACCCGGGCGTCGCCCGTCCGCGGGTTCTCCTGGAACGGCACACCGCGGGCGTACGAGCCTTCGGCGCCCTTGACGAAGAAGTCGTTGAGGAAGCGGCGGTGAGGGAATCCCTGGATGCCGTGCTCCTCGGCATCCTCATCGGCGAACGTCCAGCCGATGTCGTCGTGGCTGCGCACGTAGTTGACCCACGAGGTGCCCGGCGGCAGATCGTGCCGGGTGTCCAGCGCCTGCTGCAGGAGCGCCGCGCTGCGCGTCGCCAGGGACTCCCAAGTGAGAGCCATCTGCAGGGGGTTGTACGACAGCTGGCATTCCTCGGGCGAGATGTACTGGATCACCTCGTCGGGATGCACGATCGCCTCGGACTTGAACAGCAGGCTGGGTGCGGCCATCCGCAGCACCGCGTTGAACGCCTGCAGCAGCAGGTGCGCCTCGGGCAGGGACTCGCACGTGGTGCCGAGCCGCTTCCAGATGAACGCCACGGCATCCATTCGCAGCACTTCGACGCCCTGGTTCGCCAGGAACAGCATCTCGCCGGCCATCGCGCGGAAGACCGCGGGGTTGGCGTAGTTCAGGTCCCACTGGAAGTGGTAGAACGTCGACCAGATCCAGCGGCCGTCGGGCAGCTGCACGAACGACCCCGCGTGGTCGTCGGGGAAGATCTCGCGCGTGGTCTTCTCGTACGCGTCCGGCATGGTCCGGTCGGGGAAGATGAGGTAGAAGTCCTCGTAGCCGGGCTCGCCGGCGACGGCCTTCTGCGCCCATTCATGCTCGTTGCTGGTGTGGTTGAAGATGAAGTCCACCACCAGCGAGATGCCGGCCTGCCGCAGATCGGCGGCGAGGTCGGTGAGATCGGCCATGGTGCCCAGGCGCTCGTCGACCTTGCGGTAGCTCGAGACGGCGTAGCCGCCGTCGTTGTTGCCCTCGGGGCTGTCGAACAGCGGCATGAGGTGCAGGTAGGTCAGCCCGAGCTCCTGGAAGTACGGGATGTGCTCGCGGACGCCCTGCAGGGTGCCGGCGTACCGGTCGACGTAGCAGACGCCTCCGAGCATGCGCTCGGACAGGAACCACGTCGGGTCCTCGTCGCTGCGGCGGTCCCGCGCCCGCAGCTCCACGGGCCGGCGGCGCCAGGATGCCGCGGCCTCGGCGATGACGGCGGCCAGCTGCTCACCGGCATCCGGGCGATCGCCGTACAGTCGCCCGAACAGACCGTGCAGCCTCGGGAAGTGCTCCTCGACCCGGCGGCGGAACTCCTCGTCCCGGCCGTGCTCGGTTTCGATCCCGTGGAGGATCCGGCCGGCGTCAGCCCGGGCATCCGTGTCGAGCATCGTCATCGATTCCCCTTCCCGAGTGCGATGCTAGCGCCCTGGTTCGCGGTGCGGGGAAGTGCCAGACTGACGCGGTGAGAGTCGTGCAGGTCGCTCTACGCGCGACGGACCTGGACCGGGCCGCCGCGTTCTATGCGCGCGTGCTGGACGCCGAACCGACGGCCCGCTTCGACGGCCCCGGCCTGCTCTTCTTCGACCTCGACGGCGTGAGGCTGCTGCTCGATCGCGGGGCGCCGTCGAGCCTCATCTATCTCGAGGTCGACAACGTCCACGAGGCGCTCGAGCGGTCGGGCGCCGACGTCGACACCGAGCCCCACGTCATCTTCCACCACGACGACGACACGCTGGGGCCTGCGGGGTACGACGAGTGGCAGGCGTTCGTCCGCGACCCCGACGGCAACCTCGTGGGGCTCGTGGCGTTTCAGCGGCCGTGAGCCGACGGCGTAGCCTGGTGCAGTGAGCGCTTACGTCTCGGCGTTCGAGCTGTTCTCCATCGGTGTAGGACCCTCGAGCTCCCATACGGTCGGTCCGATGCGGGCCGCCCATGACTTCGTCGTGCGGCTGCGGCAGCAGGGTCTGCTTCCGTCGGTGTCCCGCGTCTCGTGCGTCCTCTATGGCTCGCTCGGGGCGACCGGCATCGGCCACGGCACGCCCGACGCGGTCGTCGCGGGGCTGAAGGGGCTCGAACCCGAGACCGTGGACCCGGCCGCCGTGCGCGCGGCGTGGTCGGGATGGGCCGACGGCGAGGACCTGCTGCTCGCCGGAGAGCGCGCGGTGCCGTTCGTGCGGGCGGACGTGGAGTTCGCGCCGCGCACGCGGCTGCCCGGCCACCCGAACGCGATGACGCTCACCGCCCGGTCCGCCGACGGCGACGTGATCGCCGAGGACACCTACTACTCGGTCGGCGGCGGATTCATCCGCCGCGAGGGTGCAGCGCCGCAGGTCGCCCCGCATCCGTTCCCGCTGTCGTTCTCGTCGGCCGAGGAGCTGCTGGAGCAGTGCGACGAGAGAGGCATCACGTTCGCCGAGGCGGCGCGGCTGAACGAAGAGGCGCTGCGCACCGAAGCCGAGGTCGCCGCGGGCCTCGACGCCATCTGGGATGCCATGGCCGCCTGCGTGAACGCGGGGCTCCGGACGCCGGGGGAGCTGCCCGGCATGCTGCGGGTGAAGCGGCGGGCGTCGGCGATCCGCGAGCAGCTCGAGGCCGCCGAGGCGTCGGGGCACCGCGAGCTTCCGGGTGAGTGGCTCGGCGCTTTCGCGCTCGCCGTCAACGAAGAGAACGCCGCCGGCGGGCGGGTCGTCACCGCTCCCACCAACGGCGCCGCCGGCATCCTGCCCGCCGTCGCGATGTACTGGTGGCGGTTCCTGGCGGATTCCGGCCTCGGCGCCGGAAACGCCGTCACCCCCTACGGCGAGCTCGTCGGCAGCGCGCTGCTGGGCTTCGGCGCCGGTTCCGGGGCCGAGCCCGCGTCCTCCCCCCGGTCGTCGAGCGGTCCCGCCCGGTCGCTGAGCGAGCCCGGGCCCTCTCCCCGGTCGCTGAGCGAGCCCGCAGGGCGAGACGAAGCGCGGTCGCTGAGCGAGCCCGCAGGGCGAGACGAAGCGCGGTCGCTGAGCGAGCCCGCAGGGCGAGACGAAGCGTCGCCCACCCCGACCTCCGACGAGGACGTGGCCGAGGCGAACCGCCGGCGCGGCATCCGTCGTTTTCTGCTCACCGCGACCGCGCTGGGGTCGCTGTTCAAGGCGAACGCGTCCATCTCGGGTGCCGAGGGTGGCTGCCAGGCCGAGGTCGGATCGGCCTGCGCGATGGCCGCGGGCGGCCTGACCGCGGTGATGGGGGGCACGAACCGCCAGATCGAGAACGCTGCCGAGATCGCGATGGAGCACCACCTGGGCCTCACGTGCGACCCGGTGGGCGGCCTGGTGCAGATCCCCTGCATCGAGCGCAATGCGATCGCGGCGTCGACCGCGGTCACGGCCGCCCGGCTCGCGCTGCGCGGCGACGGCTCGCACTACGTGTCGCTGGACGCCGTCGTCGAGACGATGCGTCAGACCGGCATCGACATGTCCACGAAGTACAAGGAGACGAGCGAAGGCGGTCTCGCGGTCAACGTCATCGAGTGTTGACGCGGTTCGCGGTCATGCCGCGCGATGGCGACGGATGCCGTCAACTCGGCCCGCCGGTGGGCCAGCGGGTTGACGCCGTCTGCGGTTATCGACGCCTGTAGCCGCGGAAGCCGTCAGCTCGGCGCCTGCAGCGCCGGAGCGGTTGACGCCATCCGCGGTCACCGGAGCCGGTAGTGACGGATGCGGTCAACTCGGCGTCCCGCCGCCCTCGCCCGCCCAGCCCGCGCGGCGCAGCGCACCGGCGATCAGGCCGATAGCCGCATCCGTGGTCGGCTGGGTGTCGCGCGCGGCGATGCGCAGGACCGTCCAGCCGAGCGCGGCGCACTCCCGGTGCTTCTGGATGTCGCGGTGCCACTGGGCGCGGTCGGTGCGGTGGTGATCGCCTTCGTACTCGACGAGCACGCGCCACCGCTCGAAGGCGAACTCGGTGACACCGACGAGGCTTCCGTCCGGCTGGCGCACCTCGTAGTCCAGGGTGGGCTCGGGCAGGCCCGCCCGCAGGATGCCGAGGCGCAGGGCCGTCTCGGGGCTGGAGGCGCTTCCGACGCGAACGTGCGGCAACGCCTCTGCCATCGCTCGCCGGGCGGCGAGGTCGCCGGTCTGGGCCACAGCGTGAAGCGCCGCGAGGCCCGCCTTCGCGGCATCCGGGTCACGATGCTGCCCGTCCGACGTCCGCGGGATGTGGACGAGGGCATCCGCGGCCGCGATCAACTCCTCGAGGGACAGCACCGTCGCGAGGCTCGCCCACGCGAACGCGGGGCCGACGGCCGCCATCGCACTCCGTTCCCGCGGATCGAGCAACGGCGACCGCGACTGCGACGCGACCGTCCCCGAAGTCCGCGGCGCGCGATGCGGATACCCCGCGACCACGTCGAGGTCGCGCGGCCCATGGGTGGCGGTGACGGGGTCCCACTCGCCCCGCAGCGCGCGCAGGGGAAGCGGCATGCCCCAGATCACCGCGGCCGTGACATCGCCGAAGAGGGTGCCCGGCGGCATCCGTTCGGCGTATGCGCGAGCTCGCAGCAGCAGGTGGTCGCGCCGGTACGTCGCATCCCGCGCGACGGCGGAGCGATCGTCGTCCGCGGCGAGGGCGGTGACCGCCGACACGCGTACACGTACCCCGGGATACGGAGCCCAGAGGTCGGGTGCTCGCAGCCGCGAGGCGGTGACGCCGGCTGCCTTCGCGCTCGCCACCGAGAAGTCGTCGCCGAGCGTGGCGGGGAGTCGGCTGGGGCTGCGGGGCACACGTCAAGGCTGGACCGCGCGATGCCCACTGGACTGCTCGATGCGGTGACTGTGGACGGATTCCCCGGCGCGGGTGCCCTGTGCAGGAGCCGCGGGACCCGCGGAGTTGACGGCGTGTGCGGTTTCCGGGGTGGGTGGTGACGGATGCGGTCAACTCGGGGCCCGGGCGGGGCGCGGCGCGGTTTCCGGGGTGGGTGGTGACGGATGCCGTCAACTCTGCGCCCGGAGCCCCAAAGCGCCCCGCCGACCCAGCCCCACCGGCATCCGTTCGCCGTCAGCGATCTGGCCTCAAACCTCTTAGCACTCGACACCCGAGAGTGCTAACATCGTGGCAGTTGAGTCGAGTCGACTCAACTTGCAGACCACAACCGCACACCAAATCCACTGAAGGAGACGATCATGGCCACCTATGACCCGTTCCGCGACCTCGACCGCCTGGCTTCGAGCTTCTTCGACGTGCGCCGCGGCCCGCGCCGCATGCCGATGGACCTCTACCGGGACGGCGACCACTACGTCCTCACCGCCGACCTTCCGGGCATCGACCCGGGCTCGGTCGACATCGACGTCGACGGTCAGCTGCTGACCATCCGCGCCGAGCGCACCCTGCCCTCCGGTGACGGCGTGAAGTGGATCACCCGCGAGCGCGAGGCCGCGAGCTTCCTGCGTCAGCTGAACCTCGGCCAGGGAATCGACACCGAGCGCATCTCGGCCCAGTACGCCAACGGCGTCCTGAGCGTCACGATCCCCGTGAGCGAGAAGGCCAAGCCCCGCAAGATCGCCGTGTCGACCGAGGAGGGCGGCCCTGTCCTGCAGGCGCACGAGTCCCACGCCGACGGACCGCAGCCCGTCGAGCAGTAAGAGCCGAGCAGCAACACCGGATGCCGCGTCCCGCCCGGGGCGCGGCATCCGCGCGTCCGGGCGGGGGGGCTCAGCCCGCGGCCTGTCCCCGAAGCTTCGCTGTGAGATCTCGCAGCTGGGCGAGTTCGTCGTCGCTCAGGGCCGACATCCGCTCCGCGATGGAGCGGCCGTGCTGCGACGCGACCCGCCGGAAGGCAGCCGCGCCCGCCTCGGTGGCCTGCACGAGCGAACCGCGACCGTCGAGCGGGTCGGCGCACTTGACCAGCAGCCCGCGGGCGACCATGCGGTCCACGAGGCGCGACACGCTCGGCTGGCTGATGAGCATGTTGGCGGTGACGTCCCGCAGCCGCGCGGTCATGTCCTCGCCGCGGGTGACCGTGAGCAGCACGTCGTATTCCGCCTGCGTCAGGTCCGATTCGTCGAAGTCGCAGCTGATCTCGGCGAAGACCTCGTACTGCGCGCGGAAGAGGCTCTCCCAGGCGTCGACGGCGAGGCGGCGGTCGGTCATACGCACAAGAGTAAGCCCCATCCGCGGCTCTATGCTGTGGCCATGGGGGAGCGATTCTCGGGGGTCCGATCCGCCCGATGGCGGCGTGGTGTCTCACGGATGCCACCCCTCGCGGCCGTCGCGATCGCCCTGCTTATCGTGGGGCTGGGCGGCGCACCCGCCGCCGTGGCAGCCCCGATCTCGGCGCCCGCCGTCGCGGCCGACGTCGACGACTTCACGTTCGCGAGCATGGACGTGGAGTACACCCTCGGCCGCGCCGAGGACGGCACGAGCACCCTGACGGTCGTCGAGGAGTTCGTCGCGGTCTTCCCCGACATCGATCAGAACCGCGGCATGCGCCGCAGCATCCCCGACTCCTACTTCGACGTGCCCCTGCATCCGCACCTCGTCTCGATCACGGACGGCGACGGCAACCCGCGCCCGGCCGAGACCGAGAGTGAGGACGGGTACTACTCGATGACGTCGCGCGCCGACGACTTCGTGCGCGGACCGCAGACATACGTCTTCACGTATACGCTCCAGAACGTCACGCGGTTCTTCGACGACACCGGCGTCGACGAGTTCTACTGGGACGTCAACGGTGAGGAGTGGCGGCAGCCGTTCGGGCGCGTGTCGGCACGCCTGGTCGTGCCGGCGGAGCTGGCGGCATCCCTCACCGGCGCGCAGTCCTGCTACGCCGGCTATACCGGTGCCACGGACACGTGCGACATCACGGCGGATGCAGGTGCCGACGGCGCCGTCGTCGTGGCCGCCGCCACCACCGACCTGCAGCCGTACGAGACGATGACGATCGCGGTCGCGTTCGACCGGGGGACCTTCACGCCCTTCGACTCCTCGTACCTCGCATCGCCGTTCGGATGGCTGCAGGCGATCGCCGCCGTCGTGCTCGCGGGCGTCGTCGGCGTCGCCGCCCGGGTGAGGCGGCGCTGGCTGCGGGACGAGCCGGGGCGCCCCACGATCATCGCCGAGTACACCCCGCCGAAGGGGGTCGACGCTCTCGAGAGTGCGGTGCTGCTGGGCAAGACGTCCAAGGCGATCCCGGCCGAAGTGCTCGAGCAGGCGGTGGTCGGCAGCATCCGCATCGTCGAAGGCCCGAAGCGCCTGTTCTCGGGCGCGAAGCTGACGGCCGTGCTCGTCGATCCCTCGCGAGCGGACGGCGATGGACGGATGCTGCTGGACGGACTGTTCCCGATGGGCATGCCCGGAGAGGAATTCGAGTTCGGCCGTACCGACACCCGCTTCTCGGCCGCGGCGCAGAAGATCATCAAGGCCGCGAACCGGCAGCTGAAACTGTCGGGCCTGCGGCGCGAGGTGCCGACCGGGCCGCGCGCGTGGCCGGTCCTCGCCGCCGCCGTCGCGGGCGGGCTCGTCGCGTTCTTCGGATTCGCGGCGATGGAGCAGGGCGTCGCGGGCCCGATACCGTTGCTGCTGTTCGTGGCCGCCGGCATCGCGTTCCTCGCCGTCGTGGGCATGCTCGCGCGCAAGCCCCTCACCGCCAAGGGCGCCGAGGTGCGGGACCACCTCGCCGGGCTCCGGGTCTTCATCGAGTGGGCCGAGGCCGACCGCATCCGCATGCTGCAATCCCCGCGGGGCGCCGAACGGGTGACGATCGACCCGACCGACACCCGCGAGATGCTCAAGCTCTACGAGACGCTGCTGCCGTACGCGGTCGTGTTCGGCCAAGAGAAGGAGTGGGCGAAGCAGCTCGCCGTCCTCTACGGCGAGGGCAACTCGCCGGGCTGGTACTCCGGCACGCACGGGTTCAACGCCGCGGCCTTCTCGTCCGGCATCTCGAACCTGTCGGCGAGCTCCTCCACCAGCTCGTCCTCGGGCGGGTCGAGCGGCGGCGGCTCCGCCGGCGGCGGGGGCGGCGGAGGTGGTGGCGGCGGCGTCTGACCGGCGGCGTCTGACCGGCGGCGGCGGATTCCGGCATCCGATGTATCAGTGATCGCCCTTCGGGCTCTTTCGTGTGGGGGAGTCCACAGAAGGGGAGAATCATCATGGGATGCAACCAGAACGCCGGCGACGCCGGTGACGTGCTCGAGTTCGGTCAGGACGGCGAAGTCCTCATCCCGCTCGAGCCTTATCGTCCGGGGCCGCTGAACCGCCTGACCGGTCCGTGCGCGCTGAGTGCGCTCAACGGATCGTGGCTGTTCGAGGTCGAACGGCGGACGATCATCCAGCCGCTCGTGCGGGGGCCGATGCGCATCGAGGTCGGCGCGTCATCGCTGCGGGTGTCGGGCGACATCTACAGCCAGCGCATCTTCGGGCCGATCGAGCCCGAGATCGTGCGTCCGCCGTTCCCGCGGATCCCGGTCTTCGGCGATGAAGACGAGGCGGATGCCGGTGGGGTCGGCGAACCGGACGACTTGGGGGTGCTGTTCCCGGTGCCGCTGCCGTGGTACCCCGCGTTCCCGCAGGGGCAGTACTCGTGGTACTTCCGCTCGAACGGCGCGACCTATGCCAACGGGACCCTCACGGTGCCGATCGTGCGGCACCTGTGGAACCGGTCGACGCAGGAGTTCACCACGACCGACACCGGAACCCTGACGCTCACCTGCCGGCGCAGCCTCATCAACGTGCGGTGGGCGCCGCAGGTGATGACGGGGACCCTGCAGATCGGCGGGACGACGTCGCAGGTGAAGGCGACGAAGACCTCGTCGAGGTATCGCGGCTGCCGCATCGAGGTGGACGCGATGGTCAACCGCAACTTCCCGGCATCCGCCGTGGCGGGCTCGGGAGCGACGGTGACGCTGCGCTCGGTGTACGCCACCGCAGGGTGGGACGTGACGGTCGCGCAGGACCAGATCAACATCCCGAACGACGCCTCGCTCACCAACGCCGAGCTGCAGACCCTGCTCGCCAATCACCGGCAGGCCGTCAGCGGCGAGCAGTGGCGGTTGTGGCTGCTGGTGGGCTCTGCGCAGGGCGGGCTGTTCGGGGTCATGTTCGACGACGACACCGTGCCCCGCGAGGGCGCGGTCGGCTTCGCCGACGCGACGCTGGGCGGCGACTCGTTCATCGAGGCGGGGGCGCGCAATCAGCCGTTGAACAATGTGCCGGCGGCCTTCCTGCGCACGCTCATCCACGAGGCGGGGCACGCGTTCAACCTGTTCCACCCCAAGCACGACGTGCACCTGCCGGGGATCGGCACCGAGATCATGAACCAGACCGGGGATGTCATGGGGTTCGCCTCGTCGACGAACACCTACCCCGGCAACGCCACGTTCGCCTTCTCGGAGCACGACCGCCAGTCGCTCATCCATTCGCCGGACCCGCAGGTGCGCCCGGGGTGGAAGAACTTCGGCTGGGGCCACGGCAGCCTGTCGTCGGGGCTTCCGGCGCCGGTGGACGTGTCGGGTTTCGGCGGCGACGCCGGCGAGACCGGCCTGCGCCTGTCGGTCGCGATGCCCGCCCACGCCTTCGTAGGCGAGTACGTCACCGCCGAGGTGACGGTGACCAACACCGGGGATGCCGCGCGCGAGGTCACGAGCCTGCTCACCCTCGCCGAGGGCGATCTGGTGTTCCAGCGCACGCGGCCCGACGGCGCGGTCGACCAGGTGCTCGACATCGTCATCGGGTGCGGTCCGCGGCCGATGGTGACCTTGCAGCCCGGTGAGTCGGTGAGCAACCATGTGCAGGTGTTCTTCACGAACCAGGGCGTGACCTTCACCGAGCCCGGCCGGCACACGATCGCGGCGATCCTCGCCGCGGACGCCGTGACGACGCTCGTCTCGGACCCGGTCACGATCGACGTGCGGACGGCGGCGACCGAGACCGAGGTGGCCATCAGCGAGCAGACGCTCGATCGCGGCGTCGGTCGCGCGATGGCGCTCGGTGACTTCGGCGCCGACGAGCACGCCCGCCAGGTGCTGACGGCGCTCGCCGAGCAGCACGCCGACACCGACACCGGCGCTGCCGGGGCACTCGTGATGGCCAACGCGCTGTCGCGGGAGTTCGCCGACATCGCCGGTGACACGGTCCGCCGGGTCGCCGCCGACGATGCCCAGCACTTCTTCGACCTGGCGCTCAAGGGCCGGTCGGCCAAGCGCGTCGCGGAGCTGGCGGTCACGGTGGCGAGCCCGACCGAGAAGGACGCGCCCGTCGTGACCGAGGTCGTCGAGCAGCTGAAGAAGGACGCCAAGGGCGGTGCGCGATCGGCCCGAGGCCGCGAAGCGGCCGAGGCCGCCCGCATCGTCGCCGACTTCGTCGAACCGCAGGCGCGATGAGCGATCCCGCAACCGGCGCCGCCGGGCAGCTGCAGCTTCGGCTGACGCTGCCCGGCGGGGCCGCGCCCGGACGGTGTGTCCTCGGGGAGGTGTCGCTCGAGAACGGGCCGGATGCCGGCACCGCCGTCGAGGCGAACGCGCGGCTGAACCTCGTCGAGGGTGACCTGTGGGTCGAGGTCGACGGGCCGGCAGGAGCCTTGCGGGTGGCGTGGCCGTGGCCGGCGGACTCGGGAGCCCGCCGGGTGCAGCTCGCGCCCGGCGAGCGGCTGGTCGCGTCGGTGCCGCTGTTCGCGACCGACACCAGCGCGCCGGTGTTCCCGGTCCCCGGGCGGTATCGCCTGACGGCGCGGTTCCACGCCGGGCCCGCGGGCGTCGTCGCGGCGGAGCCGGTCACGGTCGCGTGCGCGGCCGGGGACGACGCCGCCGTGCGGGCCCTGGGGCACCGCGACGTGCTGCAGAGCCTGCTGTCGGCGGCGACGCTGGGCGCGGCATCCGAGGGTCTTGCCGTGCTGGCGGAGAGCCCGGACCGGGCGACGAGCGCGCTCGCGCGACTGGCGCTCGGTCAGGGTGTCGAGTGGACGGCCGAGGCGGTGCCGGCGGTCGCGGCCGTGATGCCGCCGCATGCGTCGGCCGAGGATCCGCGTCGGGCGCAGGCGCTCGCCGCGGCGGGCGATGAGCGGCTGCGGGCGATGCTCACCGGCGATCCGGTGCGGTGAGACCCTTCGTCTCGTCGCTCCGCTCCTCACTCAGGGCCCGGTATCCGACCCTCCCGGTCGCTGAGCGAGCGGAGCGAGACGAAGCGTGCCCTGCTCCCGGTCGCTGAGCGAGCGGAGCGAGACGAAGCGCCCACAGAGTAAGGGCCGGTCGGAGAGGCATCCGACCGGCCCTTTTCCCTTGCACCAAGAGTGTCCTGCAATCACATGTCGGCAGCTGCCACAGCAAAACAACTACCGCTCTAGAACTGTATAACGGCGAGGTAACGACGACAAGGGTTTCTCGTTATCTTTCTGTGATTCTTTGCCGGTGCATCAGCGACACCCAGGATCCGGGCGGTCGCGCGCTTGCCGGTGTCGCAGGGGCGGCGTAGCGTTCGGTCGCACGGCGCCCCTGTGCGCCGGCGGCGGAGGGCGTCATGGCGCGGATCGTGTACGGCATGCTCGTCTCGCTCGACGGCTTCGTCGCCGATCCCGAGGGGGTCATCACCCTCCCCGTTCCCGGGCGCGCGCTGCACCAGTACTTCAACGACCTGCAGCACGACACCGCGGTGAGCGTCTACGGCCGCCGCATGTGGCAGATGATGCGTTACTGGGGAGAGCCCGATCCGGATCGGGATGCCGTCGCCGAGGAGTTCGCCCGTGCGTGGGCCGAGACGCCCAAGGTCGTCGTCTCGCGCACGCTCGCCGACGCGCCCGAGGGAGTGCGGCTCATCCGCGAGGACCCGGTCGGTGCGATCGGCGCGCTCGCGACCGAGGTGGACGGCGTCATCGAGGTGTCGGGGCCGGAACTGGCGGCATCCCTGGGCCGTGCCGGCCTGATCGACGAGTACCGTCTGTACACGCAGCCGGTGGTCCTGGGCGAGGGGCTGCCGTACTTCGCCACCGGCTTCCGGCCGGAGCTGACGCTGGTCGGCGTCGAGACGCTCCCCGACGAGGTGGTGCTCACCCGCTACGCGCCGGTCGACCCTGCCTGAGGCGGGCGCCGGCCCTGCCAGGATGGGCCCATGCACGAGATCGCCTGGTCGGCCGGCCGCTGGACCCATCCGCCCGTCGACGCCGAGGAGCGCGGCGGCGACCTTCTCGTCACCGCCGCCGAGGGCAGCGACGCGTGGCGGACCACGTCCTACGGGTTCATCCACGACAGCGAGCACGCGCTCGTGGCGGGGTTCGAGCAGGACAGCGCGGTCGAGGTCGAGTTCACCGCGGCGTTCTCGGCGCAGTTCGACCAGGCTGGCGTCTTCGTCCGTGTGAGTGAGGCGCACTGGGTCAAGGCCGGCGTCGAGTTCGCCGACGGGCGCCTGCAGCTGGGCGCGGTCGTCACCGACGGCGTCTCGGACTGGTCGCTCGCGCCTGTGCCCGACTGGCTCGGCCGGCGGGTCCGCATCCGGGTGAGCCGCGCGGGCGACGCCCTCACGATCCGCGCGGCGGTCGACGGCCGCGAGCCGCAGCTGGTGCGCGTCGTGCCGTTCGCCCCGGGCCTCACCGCCCAAGCGGGGCCGTTCACGTGCGCGCCCACGCGCGCCGGACTCACCGTGACGTTCCACGACTGGAGGCGCACCGCCCCCGACGGCAGCCTCCATTGACGTGAGGATGCCGCGGTCCGAGGCCTCCGCCGAACCTCCGTAGGCTGGGGGCGGAGGTTCCGCATGACGTTTCCCGCCCCCGACCTGAGGCTCATCGCCGTCGACATGGACGGCACCCTGCTGGACGGCGACGGGCGAGTGCCCGACTCCCTCTGGCCGCTCATGGACCGGCTCGCCGAGCGCGGCATCCGGTTCGCTCCTGCCAGCGGCCGCCAGCTCGCGACGCTCCAGCGGCTGTTCGCGGAACACCTCGACGACATGGTCTTCATCGCCGAGAACGGCGCGTACGTCGTTCACGCCGGGAACGAGGTCAGCTCGGACGCGCTGTCGCCGGCGGTCGCGGCATCCGTCATCGATCGCGTGCGCGCGCTCAGCGACGCCGGCGCCGACCTCGGGCTCGTCGTGTGCGGCAAGCGTTCGGCGCACATCGAGCGGTCGGATGCCGCGTTCCGCGACGAGGCGGACCACTACTACACGCATCTCGAGGTGGTCGACGACCTGCACCGGATCGACGACCAGATCCTCAAGCTCGCGCTGTACTGCTTCGGCGAGGCCGGCGACATCGCCCCCGAATTCGACGACCTGCGCGCCACCCACCAGGTGGTGGTGTCGAGCCACCGCTGGATCGACGTCATGAACACCGGAGTCAACAAGGGCGTCGCGCTCGAGCGCCTGCAGCAGGCGCTCGGGGTCACCCGCGCCCAGACCGCGGCGTTCGGGGACTACCTCAACGACCTCGAGCTGCTGGATGCCGCGGACCTGTCCTTCGCGATGGCCAACGCCCACCCGGACCTCGCCGCCCGCGCCCGCCACCGTGCGCCCTCGAACCTCGAGCACGGCGTCGTCACCACGATCGAACGCCTGCTCGGCTGAGGGCGCTCAGCGGCATCCTCCCCTCGCCGACGGCGAGCGGACTGGATGTCGGGCTGCGGAGGACGCGAACGCCCTAATCCACCCTCCTTCCGGCGACATCCCCTCCCTTCGCGGACGGCGAGGGGAGGGGATGCCGGTCGGGGCGCGCATCACGCGCCGACGTCTCAGCGGGCGGCGACGACCTCGGGGCGCAGGTCGAGGCGCCGCAGCAGCTGCGCGTTGAGGGCGACGACGATGGTCGACAGCGACATCAGCACCGCCCCGACCGACATCGGCAGCACGATTCCGACGGGGGCCAGGATGCCGGCGGCCAGGGGTACCGAGATGAGGTTGTAGCCGGCCGCCCACCACAGGTTCTGCACCATCTTGCGGTACGACGCGTGGGACAGTTCGATGACCGAGAGCACCGCGCGCGGGTCGGAGCCGGCGAGGATCACGCCGGCGGAGCCGATCGCGACGTCGGTTCCCGCGCCGATCGCCAGGCCCACGTCGGCCTGAGCGAGGGCGGGCGCGTCGTTGACGCCGTCGCCCACCATCGCCACCTTGCGGCCCTCGCGCTGCAGCTCGGCCACCGACGAGGCCTTGTCCTCGGGGCGGACGCCGGCGAAGTAGCGGTCGATGCCGAGCTCGCGGGCCACCGACGCGGCGACCGCCTCGGCGTCGCCGGTGATCATCACGACCTGCACGCCGCGCGCGTGGAGCGCCTCGACGGCCTGCCGCGACTCGGGCCGGATCTCGTCGGCCAGGCGAAGGGCGCCGGCCACGGCGCCGTCGACGACGACGTGCAGGATGATCGCGCCCTCGTCACGCCACGCGCTGACGGCATCCAGCTCGGTCAGACCCTCTTCGGCCAGCAGGTGCGGGCCGCCCACGCGCACGACGCGCCCCGCGACCTGTGCGCGCACGCCCACCGCGGGCGAGGACGAGAAGTCCGTCGCGTGCGGGACGTCCAGGTGCGCGGCCGCCGCCACGATCGCGCGGGCGAGCGGGTGCTCCGAGTCCGCCTCGGCGGCGGCGGCGAGGGCCAGCACCTCGTCGGCGGTGAAGGCCTCGACGGGCTCGACCGCGGTGACCGCCGGGGCACCCTTGGTGAGGGTGCCGGTCTTGTCGAAGAGAACGGTGTCGATGCCGCGCATGCTCTCCAGGGCCAGCCGGTCCTTCACGAGCACCCCGGCCCGCGCGGCCCGTTCGGTCGCGATCGACACGACGAGCGGGATCGCCAGGCCCAGGGCGTGCGGGCACGCGATGACGAGGACGGTGATGGTGCGGACGACAGCCTCGTCCGGCATCCCGAGCACCGTCCAGACGACCGCAGTGATCGCCGCGGCGCCGAGGGCGAACCAGAACAGCCACGCCGCCGCGCGGTCGGCCAGGCGCTGCGCACGCGACGACGACGCCTGGGCGTCGCTGACGAGGCGCCGGATGCCGGCGAGCGCCGTGTCCTCGCCGATCGCCGTCACCCGGACCCGGAGTCCGGAGTCGGTGGCGACCGTGCCCGCGACGACCGGGTTGCCCTCGCTGCGCCGCACCGGGCGGGACTCGCCGGTGATCATCGACTCGTCGATGCTCGCCGACCCCTGCACGACCTCGCCGTCGGCGGGCACCCGCCCGCCGGGACGGACCACGACGACGTCGCCGACGACCAGGTCCGAGGGGGCGACCGTCGTGACGGAGTCGCCGTCGACCTTCTCGGCCTCATCCGGCAGCAGCGCGGCCAGGGAGTCCAGCGCCGACGTCGTCTGCGCGAGCGAGCGCATCTCGAGCCAGTGGCCGAGCAGCATGATGACGATGAGGAGCGCCAGCTCCCACCAGAACTCCAGAGCGTGATGCAGGATGCCGAGGCTCGCGCCCCAGGACGCGAAGAAGGCCACCGTGATAGCGAGGCCGATCAGCAGCATCATGCCGGGCTTGCGCGCCTTGATCTCGGAGAGGGCGCCGGTGAGGAAGGGGCTGCCGCCCCACGCGTACATCACTGTTCCGAGGACCGGGGGGATCCAGGCGGCGAATGCCGGAGGCTCGTAGCCGAGCAGCATCCCGAACATCGGCGAGAGCGCGATGACGGGCACCGCGATCACGAGCATCACCCAGAACAGGCGCTGGAAACGGTCGACGTGCCCGGTGTGGCCGCCGTGCTCGCCGTGGCCGCCGTGCGTGCCGTGGCCGGCGTGTTCGTTGTGGCCCGCGCCGCGGTCGTGGCCCGCGTGCCCGTCGTGGCCCGCGTGCCCGTCGTGCGGGCCGTGCTCGGGCTGAGTCGTGCCGGGGCGGTGTCCCTTGTGTGCGTCCATGTCAGCCTCAACATACCCTGTGGGGGTATCAATTCCCAGAGGGGCGGACAATCTCGCGCCAGCGGGTAACGACTTGCGTCGATGCGCGCAACCCCCTGGGGCGCCCCGCGCGGCCGACCTAGCGTCGAAAGGACCGGCGAAAGGACACCCCATGTCGATGACCCCACCCCTGCTGCCCGTCCCCGACGGGGACGACGACCTCGACGGCGACCGCATCGGCGGCGAAGACGTCGAGCGCCCCCTGGACCCCGATCTCGATGACGCGCGCCTGGACAGCGCCGCCGCAGACGAGCAGGCCGCTGCCGAAGGCACCCTCGACGGCGACGTCGAGAACGTCTGACCCACGAACCGAACGGGATGCCGCGGGGGGCGGCATCCCGTTCCCTTGCGCGAGCGAGAGGATGACGTCATGCTCACCATCCCCACGACGCCCCTGAACGACGGGTCGTCTCTTCCCGAGCTCGGACTCGGCACCTACAACCTGCGGGGAGAGGAGGGGATCGCCGCCATCACTGCGGCGATCGAATCCGGCTATCGCCTCGTGGACACCGCCGTGAACTACGAGAACGAGACCGAGGTCGGCGAAGCGGTCCGCCGCAGCGGCGTGGACCGGGACGAGCTCGTCATCACGTCGAAGATCCCGGGACGCCAGCACGGCCGCGCCGAGGCGATCGACAGCATCCGCGGCTCTTTGGATCGCACGAGGCTCGACCGCATCGACCTGCACCTCATCCACTGGCCGAACCCCGGGGTCGACCGTTGGGTGCAGACGTGGGAAGGCATGATCCAGGCGCGGGACGAGGGGCTCGTCCGCTCGATCGGGGTCTCGAACTTCACCGAGCCGATGCTGCAGCGGCTGATCGACGAGACCGGCGTGACGCCGGCGGTCAACCAGGTGGAGCTGCATCCGTACTTCCCCCAGACACCGCTGCGGACGTATCACGCCGAGCACGGCATCCGCACCGAGAGCTGGAGTCCGCTGGCCCGCCGCGACCTGATGCTGGAGCAGCTGATCGCCGAGCTCGCGGTGGTCTACGCCGTCACGCCGATGCAGATCGTGCTGCGGTGGCATGTGCAGCTGGGGTCGACCCCGATCCCGAAGTCCGCGGACCCGGAGCGGCAGCGCGAGAACGCCGACATCTTCGGGTTCACCCTCGCGGACGACCACGTCGACGCGCTCACCGCGCTCGAGCGCGGCCGGCTGTGGGACGGCGACCCCGACACCCACGAGGAGATGTAGCGCCGTCGTCCCCCGCCCCCGCCCCCTCCGCGAGACTGCATCTCTGCGCCGAGACGGTGGGTGTGGACCGCGGTCTCGGGCCGGAGATGCAGTCTCGCGGCCGGGGGAGGGGGAGGCGGCTAGAGCTGCGCGCCGTCGTCGTCGCGGTCGTAGATCCCGACGTTGCGGCCGCGTGAGGACTCGTACGCGATCAGCCAGCCGATCGAGATCGCGCCGGCGAGCACCAGGCCCAGCCAGACGTTCCCCCAGATGAGACCGAACAGGATGCCGACGGTGAACAGCAACGCCGTCCCCAGGCCCCATCGGGTGTGCCCCCGCGTCCAGCCGCCGCGTCCTCCGCTCATGCCTTCACCTTAGGCGCGGCGCTACGTCGCCGGGCTGTAGGCGACCATCCAGTCGATCCCGAAGCGGTCCTTCAGCATGCCGAACCTGCCGCCCCACGGCGGGGTGTCGAACGGCATCACGACCTGTCCGCCCTCGCACAGGCGGTCCCAGAAGCCCTGCAGCTGGGCCTCGTCGTCGCCGCTCACCGACACCGACATCCCGGCGGGCGGCGCGTACGGCATCGACGACGGGGTGTCCGACGCCATGAGGGTGAAGCCGTCGGGCGTCGTCAAATGGGCGTGCATCACAAGCTCCGCCTCGGCGGGGTCCTGCACCATCCCCTCGTACGACGAGAACGTCGAGACGTCGAGGTCGCCGCCGAACACGCTCTGGTAGAAGGTCATCGCGTCGCGCGCCTCGGTGCGGAACGACAGGTACGGGTTGAGGGTGGCCATGCTGACTCCTGATTCGTCGATGGATGCCGCGTCCGGCCGCGCGCCGTCCCCAGTGTGGGCGCGGCCTCCGACATCCGCAAGAGACCCTCGCGGCAGCCCCGGTCAGCGGTCCCGGTGGTCCTCGGGGTGCAGGCGTGGGCCCCGCCGGGGCTCTCGGACGCCGCTCGCCCCGATGAGCCGGATGACCCGCTGGCGGTGGCCGGACCAGGGGGCCAGCAGCTCCAGCATCCCGTCGTCGTCGACGCGGTGCCCGGTCAGCGCATAGCCGACCTCGTGGGCGACGTGGTAGTCGCCGACGCTCACCGCGTCCGGATCGCCGAGGCCCTTGATGCGCGTCTCGGCGGCCGTCCACGGGCCGACGCCCCGCAGGCTCTGCAGCACGCGATCGCGCCCGTCGCCGTCGGCGGCGGCGACCACCGCGCGCTCCACGGCCTCGCCCCGGCGGGCGGCGTCGACGATCGTCCGCGCCTGCGGCGGCTCGAGTCCGGCGCGATGCCAGGACCAGGAAGGCACCAGCCGCCAGCCCTCGATCGTGGGCGGCGCGAACATCGGGGCGGGCACCGGGCCGGGGGCC
Source organism: Microbacterium aureliae (assembly GCF_054780155.1). Classification (NCBI taxonomy): domain Bacteria; kingdom Bacillati; phylum Actinomycetota; class Actinomycetes; order Micrococcales; family Microbacteriaceae; genus Microbacterium; species Microbacterium aureliae. The sequence goes on along the minus strand of NZ_BAAGWW010000001.1, from coordinate 1,192,913 downwards.
GGCTCGCCGTGCCACGTCACGATGCGCCGCCAGGCGCCGAACGCCTGCGTGCCGGTGACCTTCTGCTCGATGACGGCGCCCGCGAGCGCGTCGAAGACGAGGTCGGTGCGGCTCAGGCGCAGACCCGGGTTGCGGTGGTGGGCGTCGGCGATGAGCGGATGCCGCGCCGCGTCGAACCCCGAATCGTCGTCGTGCCCGCCGCACAGGGCGGGCACCTGCTCGAGCGCCCAGCCGGCGCCGGGCCCCCACGCGGCAGCGCGGACGACCCCGGGGGCCGACTGCCGAAGCGCGAGGGTGGCGACCCCCGCGGGGGTGCGACTGGCCCGCCACAGCACCGATCCTGCGATCTTCAGCGTCGGGTCGCCGGCGCCGCGGCGCTGGAACCCCACGGTCCGCAGCAGGTCGAGCGGGCGGGACGGCCGGTATTCGGTCTCGAGCGGCGGTGCCGCGGTCGCCCCGGCCACAGCCGCGCGCCGCGCGGCGGCGGGTTGCGGGCGGCTCATGCCCTCACCCTACGACGCAGGCCGGACAGCGCGGCGTCGGGCGTCCGGGAGGGGTCAGAAGCGGTCGGGCGAAGGGGTGCCGTGGCCGTAGCGGATGACGACATCGGCGTGGCGGTCGAAGCGGTAGCCGACGCCGCGGACCGTCCGGACGATGTCCTCGTAGCGGCCGAGCTTGGAGCGCAGCCGGCGCACGTGCACATCGATCGTGCGCTCGCCCGGCGTCTCCTCGTCCGTCGACCCCTGCCACAGCGAGGACACCAGCTCGGTGCGCTCGATGGTGCGGCCCTCGCGCAGGACGAGGTACTGCAGCAGCTCGAACTCCTTGAAGGTGAGGGCGGCCGACTCGCTGTCGATCAGGACGCGCTTGCGCGAGATGTCGACGATGACGCCGCGGGCGGCGCGCTCCTCTTCGCTGGGTTCGTCCTGCTTGGTGCGCGCGATGGCAGAGGGCTCGTGGAGGGCGCGGCGAACGACGTCGACGTCGCGGCCGCCGGCGCCGGCAGGCGCGAGGGCGACGGTGGCGTACGTCTCGGCGTCGGGGGCGAGCTCGGACAGCGTCCGGCGAAGCGCCTCGACGAGCACCCCGAGGGACACCCCGGCGGCGGCGGCCTTGGCCTCGTCGAGTCCGACGTACAGCGCGAAGCCGCGGGGCGCGGTTCCGGGGGGAAGGTGGTGCGTGGGCTGAGCGGGCGCGGCGGGCGCGGCGGCAACCGGGGCAGCGGGAGCCGGCGCGGGCACGGCGCGCAGGGCAGGAGCGGAAGTGGTCACGGGGCGCAGGTGGGTGGGGCGCTCGAGAAGGGCGGTGTTCGACATGATGATGGTCCTCGGAGGAAGTGAACCCCGGCCCCCAGCAGGCCCGGAAAGGGTTCGAAGAGTGTTGCGATGAGGCCCCGGCGAGAGGGCGATGCGAAGCGGTCGGCGGCGCGTGATCGACGCACGTGTCCGGCGCTTCGGGGGACTCGCTGGTCACTCCGAGGAATCATCGCTCCTCGGGCGCAAGTCCGGCAGAGGTCACCGTGCTAGTGGCACATTCGACAACACAGAGCAACGCGGCCGGCCATCATCATGCCGGCAGTCCCGTTCGCCTCCCAGGCGGACAGAGAAAGCGCGTTGTCAGTCATGAGGCCGATTATGACGGAGTGCGTCCCCATGCGTCAAATCGCACGGATGCCGGTGCTGGACGCGACCGCGACCGAGCACTATGCTCAATCGCCGCCGCTGCGACGCCGTCTCAGTCCGGGCGCGTCGCAGTCCCGCGTGCATCGCGGTCTCTTGCGGCGCCGACGCGACGGGTGTATGCCGGTCCTGAGCGCGACACCTGGGGAGGCCGTCATGCGCGCACGTGGCAGCTGGGGAAGGCGGGCGGCGAGCGTACTCGCCGCTCTGGCGATCGTGGCCGGATCGGTCGCGGGGGCGAGTGGGGCGATGGCCGCGCCGCCCGACAAGGGCGGAGGCGGCGGCGGAGGCACATCGCTGCCGAACAGCGTGGCCGCGCTGGGCGACTCCCTCACCCAGGCGTCGACCACATGCTGGGCGATCTACTACTGCTCGTCCAACAGCTGGGCCACCGGCTCCAGCTCGACCGTCCAGTCTCACGTCACCCGGCTGAACGCCCTCGGGGCGAAGGTACGCTCCGTCGGCACGTACGCCGTCCCGGGCGCCGTCGCGGCCGACGTGCCCGCGCAGGCCTCGCGCGCGGTGTCGCAGGGGGCCAAGTACGTCACCCTCCTCGTCGGAGCCAACGACGCCTGCGCCTCGTCGGTGGCGACCATGACCACGGTCGCGACGTTCCGCTCTCACATCGACACGACACTGACCCGGCTCGCGGCGAGCGGCGCGAAGCCGACGATCTTCGTCGCCAGCATCCCGAACCTTCAACGGCTGTGGGAGGTCAACAAGGACTACCCGAACTCGCTCGCGTCGATCACCGACAAGTGCCGCGCGCTCGCCGAGGACACCCTCGCGACGCAGGCGCGCGTCGACGCGTTCAACGCCGAGCTCGCCGCCGCGTGCGCCGCGACCGCCAAGTGCTGGTGGGACGGCGGTGCGGTGGCGAACACCGACTTCCTTCGGACGGACCTGTCGTGGGACTGGTTCCATCCGAATCTCCAGGGGCAGAAGAAGCTCGCGGCCATCACGTGGGACGCCGGTCCCTGGACTCCCTGAAGGTGGGCTCAGGATTCCGCCCGTCCTGAGAGCGCTTCCGCCGCGCGGGGTTAGCCTGTCGGCATGTCCGACCTGACCTTCGTCCACGAACCCGACGCCTCGCGGTACACCCTCTCGCGCGGCGGCGACCTGGTCAGCGTGCTCGACTACCGCGACGACGGGCGCACCGTGGCGATGACCCGTGCGTACACGATCCCCACCTTCCGCGGGCACGGGTACGCCGGTGATCTCGTCGACCGGGCCGTCGCCGAGATCGAGCGCGCGGGCGACCGCGCGGTCATCCCCGTGTGCTGGTACGTCGCCGACTGGTTCGCCGACCACCCCGAACGCGGCGACGTGCTCGCGCGCTCGCGCACCGCCTGAGCCCATCGCGCCCTGAGGCTAGCCCCTCGTCCTCGCCTGTCAAGCCCTACCTGCCCGACCCGACCGCGGGTCATGGTGGGAGCGGACGAGAGGAGTCCCCATGGAGCGCGAACTTCCCGACGGCGTGATCGACGCCGCCCCGCCCGGCGGCCGTGACCCCGTCGGCGACGCCGAGAGCACGGAGCGCGACGCCGCCGCGCGCGGCTCCGCCGAGCTGGCGGCGGATCATTCGCCGCCGGACGACCCGGCCGCCGGCGAAGCCGTGCGGCAGGGCGCGGACCCCGACCTCGCCACCGACGACCAGACCGACGACGAAGGATGCGGATCATGAGCGGCAGCGCCGAGAACCAGTTCGACAACGCCGACGAGGCGCGCGAGGCCTCGGCGGAGGAGCCGGCGACCCCCGCGGCCCCGGAGCCCAGCCACGAGGCGGTCGGCATCGGTGTGATCCCCACGGCCGACGGCGACCACCACGGTCAGGACGGCGGGCGCGACACGACGACCGCAGGGCAGGCCCAGCGCACGCCCGGCGGCCTCGGCAGCGAGCAGGAGCAGCGTCTGCCCGCCATGGCGCAGAACGACGCGTCGGCGGTCGACAAGGTCGCCGGGATCGTCGCTCAGACCCGCTCCGACGTCGGCGACCAGCCGCTCGAGCGCGTCGCCGACGTGCTGCGTCAGCGGCTGGACCAGTCCGGCGTCGATCTGCCCGACGACGAGGTGCGCGAGCTCGCGCGTCAGATCTCGACGGGCGACTCAGCCGCACCCGAGGAGTCGTAAGGCGCCTCGATCCGCGCGAGGAACCCGGCGATCCGCTCGGCGGCGGGCCCGGCATCCCGGATCATCGTCTCGTGACGGTGCCCCGGGATCTCGGTGTACTCGCCGTCGGGCAGCATCGCCGTGACCACCTCGCACCATTCGCGCGGAGCAACGGGATCCTTCTGCCCGCGCATGACGAGGGCCGGCGCCTTCACATTGGCGTACGCCCGCTCCGGGCTGTGGGCCAGGACCGCCCGGAGTTCGCGGGGGAAGTTCGGCCACGACCGGGCGTACTCCCGCGCCCCGATGAACAGGACGCGCGGATTCTCGCGCAGCAGATCGCGCCCCAGTCGCAGCGCCTGCTGGTGCCACGTGCGCGCCCGCGCGTCGACGGTCGGCGCCATCAGGACGGCGGCTTCGACGAGATCGGGATGCCGGGCGGCGATCTCGGCGGCGATCTGGCTGCCCATCGAATGTCCGACGACGACCGCCCGCCGGCCGCCCCGCGACCGGAGGAAGGCGGCGATGAGGTCGGCATGACGCTCCATGGTGAGCGTGCGGGGCGGCTCGGGCGCCTGCCCGTAGCCGGGAAGATCGACGGCGTACACGCGACCGAGGGCCGCGAGCTCCGCGGTCAGGCCGACGAACACCGTGCGCCCCATCCCCAGACCGTGCAGCAGCACGAAGGTCCGCGGACCCGACGACTCCTCTTCGACGATCATCGTCGCCCCCGCGTGCTCGAACGCGTAGGGCGCCTTCGCGCCCGGTCCGTCGGCGCCCAATTCGTCCTCGGGGGCGGCGGATTCGGGCATGACAGAAGCGTAGCGGCCGGTCGATCGGGCGACCCGCGCGCCCCCTCGCGGGCGATGTCGCAGGCGCGGCTTACCGTGTGTGCATGCGCATCCTGCACACCTCGGACTGGCACATCGGGCGGTCGTTCCACGGCCACTCGACGCTGGACGCGCTCGCCGGGGTGCTGACCGCGCTGACCGGCCAGGTGCGCGACCACGGTGTCGACGTCGTCCTGGTCGCGGGGGACGTGTTCGACTCCGCCGCACCGTCGGCGGCGTGCTATCCCGTGCTCACGACGGCGCTGCGCGAACTCGCCGCGACGGGCGCGCAGGTGGTCGTCACCAGCGGCAACCACGACTCGGCGGCGCGGCTCGGATTCCAGGCCGATCTGCTCCGCGACGGGATCCACGTCGTCACCGATCCCCGCACGGTCGGCACGCCCGTGACGATCGCGGACACCCACGGTCCCGTCCACATCTACCCGTTGCCGTACCTCGAGCCCGCGCTCGTGCGACACCTGTGGGACGACGTGCAGCCTCGCACGCAGCACGAGACCCTGGCCCATGCCATGCAGCTGGTCCGGTCCGACCTCGGCCTGCGCGGCGGGCGCTCCGTCGTGGTCTCGCACTGCTTCGCCGCGGGCGTCGAGGCGACGCCCGGCGTCGAGCGCGAGATCCGGCAGGGCACGCTCGACGTCGTGCCGCTGTCGACGTTCGACGGCCCCGACTACGTCGCGCTCGGCCACATCCACGGCCGCCAGACCCTGTCGGACCGCGTCCGCTACGCCGGCGCCCCGCTGCACTACAGCTTCGGCGAGGCGGACAAGCCCCGCGGCTCGTGGCTGGTCGATCTGGATGAGGCGGGTCTTGCAACCGCGACGTGGCTCGACCTGCCGGTGCCGCGTCGCCTGCGGACGATCACCGGCACGCTGGACGAGCTTCTGAGCGACGAGCGGTTCGCCGAGGGTGAGGACGATTGGGTGTGCGCGCAGTACACCGACCCCACCCCCCAGACCGATCCGATGCGGCGCCTGCTCACGCGGTTCCCGCACTGCGCCACGGTGTCGCACACCCCGCCGGAGCGACCCGACGACGCCGCGCCCGGCTATGCCGCACGCGTGCGCGCCGCCCGGTCGGATGCCGAGCTCATCGACGCGTTCCTCGTGCACGTGCGCGCGGGCGAGGGGGCCGGCGAGCGCGAGATCGAGGTGATCCGCGAGGTCATCGGTGAGCGGGTCGTCGCCGAGGCCCGCGCGTGAGACTGCACCGCCTGACCCTCGAGGGCTTCGGGCCGTTCCGGGAGCGGCAGGAGGTCGACTTCGACGCGTTCGCCGACGACGGGATGTTCCTCATCGCCGGCCGGACGGGGGCGGGCAAGTCCAGCGTCCTGGACGGCGTGTGCTTCGCGCTCTACGGCGGTGTCCCCCGCTACGACGGCGGCGACCGGCGCCTGCGCAGCGACCACTGCGGGCCCGATGACGTCACGCGCGTGGCCGTCGAGTTCACCACCGGCGGCCGGCGGTGGCGGGTCACCCGGTCGCCGGAGTACGAACGGGCGAAGAGACGGGGGAGCGGCACCACCCTCGTCGCGCCCGAGGCGCAGCTGGACGAGTTCGTCGACGGCGAGTGGCGGGGGCGCGCCAGCGGGGCGCGCAACGTGGGACTGGAGCTGGACGACGTGCTGGGACTCAGCCAGCAGCAGTTCCTGCAGGTGATCCTGCTGGCCCAGAACCGGTTCGCGCAGTTCCTGCTGGCCAAGAACGACGAGCGGCAGAAGCTGCTGCGTCGTCTGTTCGGCACCCGCACCTACGAGGACTACCAGACCGCTCTCGACGATCGTCGGCGAGAAGCCGAGCGCCTGCTCGTGGCGGGCGGCGACGGCATCCGGATGCTGGTGGACGAGATCGAGCGCCGGCTCGACGCCGCGGGGCTCGGCGCCGCCACGCCGGCCGAGACGGTGCCGGCGGGGCCCGGCGACGCCGGGGCGGGGGATGCCGCTCCCGGGCTGACCGACCGGGTCGCGGGGGCGGGTCTCGGGGTGCAGCGCGCCCGCTACCAGGCCGAGACGCTCGGCCGCGCACGCGACGACGCCGACGCCGCGCACCGCCGCGCCGAGTCCGCACACCAGTCCGCCACCGCACAGCACGAACGCCAGCTGCAGCGACTGCGCTCGCGCGAGGAGCTCGCCGCCCTCGACGCCCGCGCGGCCGACGTGGACGACGACCGGCGGACCCTCGAGCGGGCCCGCCGGGCCGAGGCACTGCGCTCGCCCCTATCCGCCGCCGAGCGCGCCGAGGCCGCGCTCGGCGAGGCCCGGATGCGGTCCGCCGCCGCGCGCGACCGCTTCGCCGCCGCCGCCGACGCCGGCCTGCCCGCGCTTCCCACGCCCCCCGGCGCCGATCCCACGGTCGCCGAGCTTCGCGAGTCGGTCGAACAGCTCGCCGGGCGGATCGCGCTGTGGTCGGCCGCGGCAGAGCGGGAGCGCGCGCTCGAGGCCGCACAGGATCAGCTCGAGAAGGGGCGGCTCTCCGTCCGGGAGCTCGAGGCGTCCCTCGACGGCATCGTCGCGGCGATGGCCGACGTCCCCGCGCGCATCGCGGCCCTCGACGCCGCGCACGCCGCCGCCCTGATACCCGCGCACGCCCTCGACGAGCGCCGCGCCGTGCTCGCAGAGGTCGACGCGAGGCTGACCGCGGCGACCCAGGCGGCGGCGCTCGCAGCGGCCGCCCGGGCGGCGGACGCGACGTACCTCGCCGCCTCGGAGGCCCACGACGGTGCGCGACGCGCGGTCACGGCGCTGCTGCGCCGACGGCTCGCGGGGTACGCCGGCGAGCTGGCGCAGGGCCTGACCGACGGCGAGCCGTGCGCGGTGTGCGGCTCGACGGACCACCCCGCCCCCGCGATCGCCGACGGCGACGCGGTCACCGACGACGAGATCGCACGCGCGGAGGCCGCACGGGACGCGCGCGCGAGTGACGAGAAGGCCGCCGCCGACGCGGCGCGGGTCGCGCAGGACGCCGCCGCCGCGGCGGCCGCGCGAGCCGGTGGCGAGAGCGTCGAACGGCTCACGACCCGGCGCGGCGAAGCCGCCGATGCCGTCGCCGCTGCCGAGCAGGCCGTGCGCGAGGTCGACCGGCTCGAGGCGGAGCGGACCGAGCTGCGAGCCCTCAGCGAGACCGCCGCCGCCGAAAAGGAGCGCATCGCCGGTGAGGTCGCCTCGCTCCGCGAGCAGCTCGCCGGCGCCGAGGCCCGCCTCGCGGCGGACGTCTCGGCGGTCGCCGAGGCCCGCGGCGACTTCGCGCGCGTCGCCGATCGCCTGCGCGCGGCCGAGACCCGCAAGAGCGCCGCAGAGTCCTTCGCTGACGCCCTGGTCGCCGCCGAGGCCGCCGCGGCGGTCGCCGATGAGGCTCGTCGCGAACGTGACGAGCGTGTGTCGGCCAGCGATTTCGCCGACCTCGATGACGCCGTCGCCGCGCTGCGCGAGCCCGCCGATCGCGAGAGCATCGACGCCCGCATCCGCGAGTACGACGCGGCGCTCCGCGCCGAGCGCGACCGCCTGCGCGAGCTCGAGCTCGAGCTCGCCGGCATCCCGGACGAGCCGGTCGACCTGACGCTCACCCACCAGGCGCTGGCCGACGCGCGCACGGCTTGGAGCCGGGCCGTCGACGCCGCCGCCCAGGCCGTCCAGGCTGCCGACGCCGTCGCCGAGCTCGCCATTCGAGCCGAGGACGGGCTGGATGCGCTGGCCGGCCTCGCCGAAGACCACGAGATCATCGCGCGCCTGGCGAACACGGTCGCCGGTCGCGCGCCCAACACCCATCGCATGACACTGGAGTCCTTCGTGCTGGCGGCCGAACTCGAAGAGATCGTCGCGGCCGCCAACGTGCGTCTGACCCAGATGTCGGACGGGCGGTACCTGCTGCACCACACCGACGCGCTGGCGGCGCGGGGCGCGGCCTCGGGCCTCGGCCTCGAGATCCTCGATGCGCACACCGGCGCCGCCCGCCCCGCTCAGTCCCTGTCGGGGGGCGAGACGTTCCTGGCGTCTCTGGCGCTGGCTCTCGGCCTGGCCCAGGTCGTCACGGCGCGGGCGGGCGGCATCCGTCTGGACACGCTCTTCATCGACGAGGGCTTCGGCTCACTCGACGACGAGACGCTCGACCTCGCGATGCGCACGCTGGACGAGCTGCGCTCGGGCGGGCGCACCGTCGGCCTGATCAGCCATGTGGCGGCCATGAAGGAGCAGATCCCGGCGCACCTGGTCGTCGAAGCCACGGCGCAAGGGCCCAGCGTCATCCGGCAGGACGCGCCGGCGAGTGCTCAGACGCCGTAATCGTCGCGGATCCGGTCGCGCAGCTGCCCGCTGCACATCGTGACCGCTTCCTTCCACGTCAGGTGGGCGCCGTCCTGCGCGCGGTCCGAGACGGCCTTCAGCACCCGCAGGGGAACCCCGTACTCGAGGGCGACCCAGGCGTACGCGTAGGTCTCCATGTCCACCATCGACGCGCCGAGAGGGCGGATGACCTCGACGGCCTCGGCGTCGTCGACGAAGTGATCTCCGGTCGCGATCGTCACGCCGTCCTCGCCGGATCCCGCGATGGCCACGCGGTGCGGCAGCGACACGTGCTGCCCGACGATGCCGTCGATGTCGGTGACATCGTGCTGGATCGCCCCGGTGACCTCGAACACGCCGTCGGGCAGGAGCGGATCGATCGCGCCGGCGGTGCCGACCACGACGATCTCGTCGTAGCGTCCGTTCTCGAGGGCGCGGGTGAGCGCGTACGTCGCCTGCAGCTTGCCGGGACCGGTGACCAGGCGATCGAACCCGTCGAGGGTCTCGGGGAAGGCGACGAGCTCGGACTCGAGGGCGGCGACGAGAAGTCTCATCTCCCCATTCTCGACGCCCGCGCGCCGCCGACGGGCGGGACGACGGTCCGCCGGCGATCCCGCACCCACCACGCGCCGTCGACCCGGCGCTCGGCGCGGGTGGCGAAGCGGTAGTGATACGACACCGCGCGGACGAACGTGGGCCGCTCGCCGCCGAAGGGATCGTGGGCGAGAAGTCGCAGCGTCGCGGGATCCGCATCGAGGAGCTTGACCAGGAACGCGGCGAACCAGTCCTCGAGGGAGCGGCCGAGCGGCAGGAACCACATCAGCCAGTCCAGCCGCAGGTGGTACGGGGCGAACTGCCGCGAGCGTCGCCGCACGTCGCCGGGCTTGCCGCGGAACCCGTACTCCTGCCAGCGGGCGGTCTCGGGGTCGTCGTCGAGGGTGCCCTCCACGACGATCTCCACCCGCCGGCGCGTGACCGTCCCGAAGGCGCCGTACGCGTTGGCGAGCTGCCAGCGGTTGAAGCTGGCGTTCATCAGCTGGCGGTGGGCGAAAAGGTTGCGAAGCGGCGCCCAGCTGAGGACGGCGTAGCCCACCGTGAGCGCCGAGGTGACAACGACCCACCACAGCGGCATCCCGTCGATCAGCCACGGCGGGTCCGAGGCGGGTGACGCCGGGGCGGACCCGATGCCCGGCAGCCCGATGGCCGCGAACGCCAGCACGATGGTCGCCCAGTTGAGCCACGCGAAGTTGCCGGTGAGCACCAGCCACAGCTGGGTGGCGATGACGACGGCCGCCGCCGCCGCGCCCACCGCCGCCGGCACCGGGCCGGGGATCCACAGCCCCAGCAGCGGCGCGAACAGCAGCCAGGGCACGCCGAGCTGGGCGATGTGGTTGCCCACCACCTCGCCGCGGTGGAACCACGCCGGCAGCAGGTGGGCCTGGCGGCTGAGGGGTCCCGGCATGGGCTGGGTCTCGTGGTGGTACATCAGGGCGGTGAGGTCCCGCCATTCCCGTCCGCCGCGGATCTTGATCATGCCCGCGCCGAACTCGAGCCGGAACAGCAGCCACCAGAACAGTACGATCACCGCCGTCGGCGGCGGCTGATCCGCCGAGCCGAGGAACGCCGCGAGGAACCCCGCCTCCAGCAGCAGCATCTCCCACCCGAACCCGTAGAACGTCTGCCCGAGCGACACGACCGACATGTAGCCGAACCACAGGGCCAGGAAGCACACCAGGGGCACCCACGGCGGGCCCTGCTGCGGGATGCCGGCCACCAGGCTCGCCGCGATCAGCATGCCCGCCGCGCACAGGGCGCGCAGGCGGCGATCCGAGTACGGCACCCACCGGAACAGGGTGGGTCGCAGCATCTGCGCCCGCCGGGGCGACGACGTTGCCCACGCCAGCAGCTGCGGGGCCGGCAGCAGCCCCCGTTCACCCAGGAGAGCCGGGAACTGGTTGAGAGTCGAGAGGAACGCCACGAGGAACAGCCCCGCGACGCCCCGCTGCAGCACGTCGCGCGCGAACCCGAAGTCCACCGCCGCGAAGCCGTCCACGACTCACCCCGTGAAGAGGTCGGTCAGTTCGACGTGCACGCCGGACAGGTCCGCGAGGGCCTGCCGGGCGGCGTACCACCCGGGCATCCCGGTCACGCCGGGGCCGGGGGGAGTGGCGGCCGACGCGAGGTACACGCCCGGGATCGGGGTGCGCCACGGCGTGGTCGACACGATCGGCCGACGGACCGCCTGCAGCAGCGTGAACGCGCCGCCCAGGATGTCGCCGCCGATGTCGGCGGGGTTGAAGGCCTGACGCTCGGCGGCGGTCATGGCGCTCGACGCCAGCACGCGCTCGCCGAATCCCGGGGCGAACCGCTCGATCTGCGCGGTGACGGCGGCGGTGGGGTCCACGCGCGACCCCGAGGGGACGTGCATGTACGCCCACACCGTGTGGGCTCCGGCGGGCGCTCGCGTCGGGTCGAGAACCGAGGGCTGCACGAGCAGCACGTACGGGCGCTCGGGGACGCGACCACGGGCCACGGCGTTCTCGGCGGCCTCGACCTCGGCACGCGTGCCGCCGAGGTGAACGGTCGGAGAGCGGGCGACCTCGGGGTTCGTCCACGGGACGGGTCCGTCGAGGGCGAAGTCCACCTTCGCCGCCGCGGGCCCGTACCGGTAGCGGACGATGGCGCGTGCGTAGCGGCCGGGAAGGCCCGAGTGCGTCAGCAGCAGGCGGGGGGTGGTGTCCAGCAGGAGCAGGTCTCCGGCGCGCGCGTCGCCCCAGTCGACGTCGCCGAGGCGCCGCACGCGCTGCCCCGTGCGCACCCGCCCCCCGTGGGCCTGCAGATCCTCGACGAGCGCGTCGGCGATGCGCTGCGCGCCGCCCCGGGGGTAGGCCCAGCCGTCCCCGGTGTGCGCGTGCGCGGCCAGGAAGAGGCCGGACCCCGCCGCCGCGAGCGACGGCAGCGGGGTGTTGGCGTGCGCGAGCACCCCGGTCAGCAGCGCGTCGGCGGCGTCGTCGCGGAAGGTCGTGCGACCCAGCCGCGACCCCGTGCGCAGGACCCGCAGGCCGTAGCGCGAAGCGACGACCGGATGCCGCGGCATCCGCAGAAGCTGACTGCCGGTGAACTCCACCACGGCGTCCAGGCGGTGCGAGAGCGGCCCGACGAGGCGCCGCCAGGCGGGGCCGTCGCGGCCGAGGCCCGCCGCGGTGCGCTCGAGGTCGCGCCAGGCGAGCGCCGCACGTCCCCCGTCCAGCGGATGGGCGTAGGCGATCTCGGGGACGATCCACTCGACGCGGTCGCGCAACCCGAAGGCGCGGAAGAATGGCGAGCTCAGCGCGGCGGGGTGCACGGCGGAGCCAACGTCGTGGTGGAATCCCGGCAGCGTGGAGTCCGCGGTGCGGACGCCGCCGCCGATCGAATCGGCGTGCTCGAGCACCTCGACGCGGTAGCCCGCACGCGCCAGCGTCACGGCAGCGGCGAGCCCGTTGGGGCCGCTGCCGACGATGGTCGCGCGCCGAGCCATGCGCCAATCCTGCCACCGCGCGCCCGTCGTGTCCCAGGAGTGTCCTACCTCACGTCAGGCGGTACCCGACCCCTCGGACAGTCTCGATGCGTCCGGGCCCCAGCTTCTGCCGCAGATAGCCGATGTAGACGTCGGCGACGTTCGAGCCCGGGTCGAAGTCGTACCCCCACACGCGGCTCAGCAGCTGCTCGCGACTGAGCACCTGGCCGGCGTGGCGCACGAGTTCCTCCGCGAGCGCGAACTCCCGCGCCGAGAGCTCGACGGCGTGGTCACCGATCTGGGCGCGGCGGGTGCGGACATCCAGCACCAGATCGAGGTGGCGCAGCTCCGTGCTCGTCGCGGTCTCTTCGCGGCGCATGCGCAGACGGATACGCGCGACCAGCTCGTCGAAGCGGAAGGGCTTGCCGAGATAGTCGTCGGCGCCGCCTTCCAGACCTGCGACCGTGTCGTGCAGCTCGACGCGGGCGGTCAGCATGATCACGGGCATGCGCGAACCGGATCCGCGCAGGTTTTCGAGCACCGCGAAGCCGTCCATCCCGGGGAGATTCACATCCAGCACGAGCAGGTCGAACTCGTCGCTCAGCGCCAGCTCGAGCGCCTGGGGGCCGGTGGTCGCCACGCGCGTCGCGAAACCGGCCGCGCGGAGTCCCTTGTCGATGAAGCCTGAGATCCGAGCCTCATCGTCGGCGATCAGGATCGATGCCACGTCTGCTCCGGTCACTGCGGTCAGCGCCGCCACACCGGTCCCCGCTCCGGTCCCCGCTCCGGCGCCCGCGCCGGAGTCCGCGGCTTCGGCGGGGTCGGTCGTGTCGGCCGGGTCGGACTGACGGTCCACGACGCGGGGCCCGGGTCCCCCGCCCGGGCCCCGCGTCGATGTCCGCTCCGGCCCGCGAGGAACTTCGCCAAGATGGGGAGACATCGCATCACCGTCATCAACCGAACTCAGGAAGGGCCGGAATGGAATCCGTGCTGCTGGACACCCCCGCGGGGATCACCGCGCGGCTGGGCTGGGACCCGCGTGTGAGCGAGCACGACCGCAAGCGGATTCTCGCGCGCGAGCTCGTCGCCGCGCACCTGCGGGTCGAGCCGGGCGCGGTCAAGGTCGAGCGCGAGTCGCCGGCCCAGTTCGGCTTCCACACCGAGCTGTTCGCCGAGGTGGGCGGCGAAGAGGTGCCGTTGCGCATCAAGAACGCCAGCCACCGCGGCGCCACGGTCGTCGCGATCGCGGACCCGGCGATGCCGCTCGGGATCGACCTGCGGGACGCGACCCCCGACGAGACGCAGCTGCGCGAGATGCGGCGGCACTCGCACCTGCTCGACGAGCACGACGTGCCGAAGCTCCTCGCGCACTGGACGCGCGTGCAGGCGGTGCGCGAGGCGGACGGCCGCGGCGCCCGCGTGAAGCCCGACCATGTGCGGCTCGACTCGTCGCTGTCGCGCGGCTGGGTCCCCGATCGCCTCGTGCAGTACCGCCTCGCCGACCTCTCGCGCGACGGCTGGGTGGTCACCCTCGCCTACGGCGCGCTCCCGGTCTGAGCGCTGAAGACCCGCCGCGAATTCACGCGCGCGAAACGACCGCGGTCGTACGCTGGAGCATGGAGTACACCGCATCCGCAGGATCCCTGAGCCCCGCGGGTACCGTTGTCGCCCTCGTCGGCGACGGTACCGCGGCCGTGCTGGAGTCCCTCGCCGATCTTCCCGGCGTGGACGCCCTCGCACTCCCGGACGACGAGCCCACGCTCGGCGCCCGTCGCATCGCCGCCTCGCACGCCCCCTGGGTCGTGCACGACGCCGATCCGCTGGTCCACGTCGCGTCCGCATGGGTCGAGCTCTTCGAGGAGCGCTCGACCATGGGTGCGCTCGAACTCGAGGTCGAGACCGCGCTGTCGCGGTTCGGGGCGGGCGAGGCGATCATGCCCGACTACTACGTCGTCATCGACCCCTCATCGGCCGAGGACACGTGGCGCCACTGGTGGTGCGGCGCGCTCGGACACCGCGCCCCGCGCCGGGTGCTGCCGGTCGACGCCCCGGCCGTCGATGTCGCCCGCGCGATCCGGCGCCTGCTGGCGAGCCTTCCCGCGTCGCGTCCGTGGCCGGACCCCGTGACGTGGCTGCCCGGCCTCGCCTTCGAGATCCCGGATCGCATCGGCGTGCGCGACACGGCCGAGCGGCGGGACTGAGCCCGCCCCGGGCCGTCAGTCCTCGACGAGCTCCGGAAGGGCGGCCTTCAGCTCCGCGATCCACGCCCGCGCATTGCCGTCGGACGGCGCCCGCCAGTCGCCCCGCGGCGACAGCGAACCGGCCGGGGACACCTTGGGCCCGTTCGGGATCGCGGAGCGCTTGAACTGCGCGAAGGCGAAGTAGCGCTGCAGGAACACCTGCAGCCATCGCACGACCGTCGGCAGGTCGTAGCCGAACCGCTCGTCGGGGGGGAAGCCGGGGGGCCAGGCCCCGGCATCCGGATCACGCCACGCGTGCGCCGCGAGGAACGCGATCTTCGACGGGCGCATCCCGAAGCGCAGCACGTGGAACAGCGTGAAGTCGTGCAGCGCGTAGGGACCGATGCGGTCCTCGGTGGACTGGATCTCGCCGTCCTCGCCGGCCGGCACCAGCTCCGGCGAGATCTCGGTGTCGAGCACCGACTGGAGCACCCGCTTGGCCTCGTCCGACAGGTCGGTCGAGCCGTCGCCGTCGTGCGAGATCACCCACCGGATGAGGTGCTGGATGAGCGTCTTGGGGACGCCGGAGTTCACGGCGTAATGGCTCATGTGGTCGCCCACGCCGTACGTCGCCCACCCGAGCGCCAGCTCGGACAGGTCGGACGTACCGATCACGAGCCCGTTGTTGTGATTGGCCAGCCGGAACAGGAAATCGGTGCGGATGCCGGCCTGCACGTTCTCGAACGTGACGTCGTGCACGGGCTCGCCGTCCGAGAACGGGTGGTCGATGCCCTTGAGGATCTCGGTGGCGGCGGGGCGGATGTCGATGGTCTCGATGCTCGCCCCCACGGCCTCGGCGATCGCGATCGCGTTCGTGCGGGTGTGGTCGCTCGTGGCGAAGCCGGGCATCGTGTACGCCAGGATGTCGCTGCGGGGCCGCCCCATCCGGTCCATCGCGCGGGCGACCACTAGCAGCGCGTGGGTGGAGTCCAAGCCGCCGCTCACCCCGATGACCGGCTTCGGCGAGCCGATCGCCCGCAGGCGCTGCACGAGCCCCGACACCTGGATGTTGAAGGCCTCGTAGCAGTCCTGCGCGAGGCGGGCGGGGTCGTCGGGGACGAACGGGAACCGGTCGAGCGTGCGGCGGAGCCCCACGTCGCCCGCCGGGGGAGCGAGCACGAAGTGGACGGTGCGGAAGGCGGGGGAGTGGGTGCGGCGGTTGTCGTCGAACGTCCCCTGGCGCAGGCGATCCTGACGCAGGCGGTCGAGGTCCACGTCGGCCACCGACATGCGCGGGCCGTCGGGGAAGCGCTCGGTCTCGGCCAGCAGCAGGCCGGCCTCGTAGATCATCGTCTGACCGTCCCACGAGACGTCGTTCGTGGACTCGCCGGCCCCGGCGGCGGCGTACGCGTACGCGGCGAGGCAGCGCAGGGACTGCGCCTGCGCGAGCTGCTTGCGGTCGTCGGCGCGGGCGATCGTGATCGGGCTGCCGCTGAGGTTCAGCAGCACCGTCGCGCCCGCGAGCGCCGCGTGCGAGGAGGGCGGCACGGGCACCCAGAAGTCCTCGCAGATCTCGGCGTGGACCACCAGCCCCGGGACGTCGAGGGACGCGAACAGCAGGTCGGGGCCGAAGGGGGCCTCGAGATCGCCGATCCGGATGTCCTGCTGGGCCTGGTCGTCGCCCGGCGCGTACCAGCGCCGCTCGTAGAACTCCCGGTAGGTCGGCAGGTACGACTTCGGCGCGACGCCCAGCAGCTCTCCGCGGTGGATGACGATCGCGCAGTTGTACAGTCGGCTGCCGTGGCGGAGCGGCGCGCCCACCACGAGGACCGGACGCAGATCCTCGGATGCCGCCACCAGGCGGGCGACGGCGTCCTCGACGGCGTCGAGGACGGCGTCCTGCATCACGAGGTCGTCGATCGCGTAGCCGGTCAGGCACAGCTCGGGGAACACCGCGACGGCGACCGCGTCGTCCGAGCAGGCCCGGGCGGCCTCCAGCACCGCGTCCGCATTCGAGGCGGGATCGGCGATCGAGACCGGGATCGTGCACGCGGCGATGCGCGCGAAGCCGTGCCGGTAGACGCTGTCGAACTCGAGGCTCGTGCTCATGGACCCAGTCTGTCAGGCGGGCGCCGGGGCGTGTCCGAACCGGCGGCTACTGTCGATGAGGAAGGGAAGGCATGCGCTACATAGCTGAAGAGGGCCGGCTCGTCTGGAGCGCCAGCGACCTGAAGGCGGCGGCCGAGTGCGAGTTCGCGTGGCTGCGGGCCATCGACGCCAAGCTCGGGCGCATCGCGGCGGTCGTCGAACCCGAGGACGCCACCCTCGAGCGTGCGGGCCGGCTGGGGCTGGTGCACGAGCGCCGCGTGCTCGACGCGTACGTCGCGCGGCACGGCTCGGGCGTGATCGAGATCGCCGAGACCCGCTCGTCGGATGCCGGCGGCATGGACGCCGCGGTGGCCGCCACCCTCGCCGCGCTCGCGTCGGATGCGTCGGTGATCTACCAGGCGGCGTTCCGAAGCGAGTCGTTCGTCGGCTTCGCCGACTTCCTCGTGCGCGACGACGACGGGCGGTGGCTCGTGCAGGACACCAAGCTCGCCCGCCGCGCCCGCGTCACGGCGCTCATGCAGCTGGCCGCCTATGTCGACCAGCTCGACCGCCTGGGCGTCGCGCGCTCCGACCGGGTGGAGCTGCTCCTCGGCGACGGGTCGACGAGCACGCACCGGGTCGACGACCTGATGCCGGTGTTCGGGCTGCGCCGCGCGCGACTGGAGCAGCTCATCGCCGACCGCCGGGTCGGGCTCGGCGCCGGCGCCGCGGCCATCGCGTGGGGGGACGAGCGGGGGGAGCTGGGCGTTCTCGCGTGCGGCCGCTGCGCCGCCTGCGACGAAGAGGTGACGGCGGCGCGAGACCTGCTGCTGGTCGCCGGAATGCGCCCGGGGCAGCGCGACCGGCTGCGGGATGCCGGCATCCGGACGATCGACGACCTCGCCGGCGCCGCCGCCGGTCCCGACGGGATGAACCACGAGGTGTTCGCGATGCTGCGCACGCAGGCGCGGCTGCAGCTGGCGAGCCCTGCGGGGCTCCCCGACTCGACGGCGTCCGGGCCCGCGCCCGTGCCGACGTACGACGTGGTGGCACCCAAGGCGCTGGGGGCGCTCCCGCGGCCAGACCACGGCGACATGTTCTTCGACTTCGAGGGCGACCCGCTGTACACCGAGGCGCCCGACCCCGGTTCCGCGGCGCGATGGGGGATCGACTACCTGTTCGGCTGGATCGATGATCGCGAGCAGTACAGCGCGCTGTGGGCGCACTCGTTCGCCGAGGAGCGGGCCGCGCTCGAGGCGTTCCTCGACGTGGTGGCGCTGCGCCGCGAGCAGCACCCCGGCATGCACATCTACCACTACGCCCCCTACGAGCCGAGCCATCTGCTGGCGATGGCGGCGCGTTACGGCGTGCGCGAGGCCGACGTGGACCGGCTGCTGCGGGACGGCGTGTTCGTGGACCTGTACCCGATCGTCCGGCGCGCGCTGCGCGTGGGGTCGCGCTCGTACTCGATCAAGAAGCTCGAGCCGCTGTACATGGGCGACGAGGTGCGCACCAGCGACGTGCAGAAGGGCGACGACTCCATCGTCCGCTACGTCGAGGCCCGCGCCCTGGCCGAGGACGGCCGGGCGACGGATGCCGAGCGGATCCTCGCCGACCTCGCCGACTACAACCGCTACGACTGCGTGTCGACCCGGCGGCTGCGCGACTGGCTGGTCGAGCGTGCCAAAGAGGCCGGTCTCGTGCCCTCGCGCGACTCCGCACCCGACGACGCGAGCTACGAGCCGTCGCCGCGGGCGCTGCACCTGGTCGCCCGCGCCGCCGAGCACGCGCCGGAATCGTCCGAGGCCCGCTGCCTTCGGCTGGGCGCGGCGGCGATCGACTACTACCCCCGCGAGGCGAAGTCCTTCTGGGCGACCCACTTCCTGCGGCTGCGCGAACCGCTGTCGCTGTGGGAGCACACGCGCGACGTCGTGGTCGTCGAGCCAGCGCGCTGCGAGGTGGTCGAGGACTGGCACTACCCCGAGGGTGGCCGCAAGGTGCTGCGGCGGACGGTGGCGCTGCAGGGCGAGCCGGCGCCGGGCACGCGGCTGAGCGCGGGCGGCAACCCGTTCGCCGTCTACGAGCTGCCGGCGCCCTTCCCGAACGAGGCGGATCCCCGGTGGATCCACGTCGCGCGGTCCGTCGTCGTCCGAGAGGTGCTCGACGACGGGGCGGTCATCGACGAGACGGCGGTGGACGGCTTCACCTGGTCGGAGCTGCCGGTGGCGCTGACCCCCGCCGCACCCCCGCGGGCGGGCAACCAGCAGGCCGCCATCGACGCCTGGGCCGACAGGGTCATCGCTTCGGCAGAGCTGCCCGAGGACCCCGCAACCGACATCCTGTGCCGGCGCGACCCCCGCCTCGCCGCGGCGGGGGTCACCCCCGCCGCGGACGGTGACGACGTCTCCGCCATCGTCGCGACGGTGCTGCGGCTGGATCGCAGCTATCTGGCCGTACAGGGGCCCCCCGGCACAGGCAAGACGTTCGTCGGGTCCCACGTCGTGGCCCGCCTCGTCGCCGAGCACGGCTACAAGGTCGGCGTCGTGGCGCAGTCGCACGCGGTGGTCGAGAACATGCTCGACCGCATCGTCGCGGCGGGCGTGCCGCCGCAGCAGGTCGGCAAAGCGCTGAAGGATGCCGGCAGCGACGCCGAGACAACCTTCACCGTCATCCCCAAGAACGGCGTCGCCGCCTTCGCCGCCGAGCACCCGGAAGGGTTCGTCGTCGGCGGGACGGCGTGGGACTTCAGCCATGAGACCCGGATCCCGCGTGGCAGCCTCGACCTTCTCGTCATCGACGAGGCGGGGCAGTTCTCGCTCGCCTCGACGGTCGCCGTCTCTCTCGCCGCGAGCCGCCTGCTTCTGCTCGGCGACCCTCAGCAGCTGCCGCAGGTGAGCCAGGGCACCCATCCCGAACCGGTCGACACGTCGGCGCTCGGCTGGCTGATGGACGGCGCGGACGTCATCCCCGCCGGGCGGGGCCGGTTCCTGGCGCGGACCCGGCGCATGCACCCGGCCGTCGCGGCGCCGGTGTCGAGGCTGTCGTACGGCGGTGAGCTCGCCGCGCATGCGGCCACGGCCGTCCGCCGCATCGAGGGGATCGAGCCCGGCGTGCAGGTCGTGCCGGTGCGTCACCGCGCGCGGACCTCGTTCTCGCCGGAAGAGGCCGAGGTCGTCGTCGCCCTGGTCCGGGACCTCGTCGGCCGGCCGTGGCACGACATGCGCTACCGCGCAGACGGCTCCGCCGAGGCCCTGCCGCCGCGACCGCTCGAGCAGTGCGACCTGATCGTCGTCACGCCGTACAACGCCCAGCAGGTCGAGGTGGAGCGCGCCCTGTCGGCGGCCGGATTCGACGACGTCCCCGTGGGGACGGTGGATCGCTTCCAGGGCCAGGAGGCCGCGGTCGCCATCGTGTCGCTGGCCGCGTCCACCGGCCGCGACGCACCGCGGGGGCTGGAGTTCCTGCTGCTGCGCAACCGCCTCAACGTCGCGCTGTCGCGCGCCGAGCACACCGCGTATCTCGTGCACTCCCCGGGCCTGCTCGACGACCTGCCGCGGACGCCCGAGGGTGTCGCGCGCCTGAGCGCCTTCGCGCGACTCGTGGGGGCGGGTGCGTAGACTCGCGCTCGACGCGAGGAGGCCGCCATGTCCGAAGAGGCACCGCGACAGTTCGAGATCGATCTGCCGCCCGAGCTCATCGGCGGCGCGTACGCCGACTTCGCCAACGTGTGGCACACCCCGACGGTCTTCGTGATGGATTTCCTGACCCTGGCCAAGCCGCCGTCCGATCACGTCGACCCCGAGACGGGCGAGCATCGGACGCTGGTGCCCGCGCGGGTCGTGAGCCGCATCCGCATCCCACCGGAGCAGGTTTTCGAGCTCGCCAAGGCGCTGACCCAGCAGCTCGAGTTCTGGGAGCGCGAGACGGGCCGTCGGAACCCTCCGACCACGCCGCTCGAGGACGAATAACGGTCCGCTCCGGCGCTGTCAACCCCGTGGGCGCGGCCCGGTGAGCGCGCATACCCTGGCCGGGCGTCGTCAGACGCGGGTGCGGTGCTCGTTCGGCGAGGGGCGGGCGCCGCACCGTCTTTCCCTCTCCTGCGCCCGGTGTATCTGACAGCCCCGCCCCTCCTCCTTTCCCATGGAAGGGAGAGGCCGATGAGCGCAGGCGACATCGCGGCGGGGGACGCCCACCGCCGCAGGAGCGTGGACTTCTGGGTCCGCCGCTACCTCCCCGCCGAGATCATCGGGACCGCCGGCATGATCCTGGCCGGCATCGCCGTCACCGCGTGGACGGACTCGGCGGCGCTGATCGCCCTCGCCGCCCTCGCCGGCGAGACCCTCGGCTTCTACGCCGTGCTGTGCGTGACCATCTACACCGAGCAGGCGCGCGTGCGCCGGTCGGCGCGCGCCGCAGCCACCCGCACCGCGCTGCTGCTGGCCGCGGAGTTCGGCGCCGCAGAGATCCTGGACACCCTCCTCATCCGCCCCGCGGCGCTGATGGCGGGGGTGTGGCTGCTCGCCGATCCGCTGTGGGGACTGCTGGCGGGCAAGGTGGTCGCCGACCTCGTCTTCTACGCCGTGGCGGCGGGCGCCTTCACGGTCACCGAGCGGACCGGCCTGCGGGTATCGCGCCCGCGCGTCATCGAGGGGGCGTCATGAGCATCGCCGACGTGATGGGCACCGTGGCGGTGAAGACCACGACGTGCCACTCCCACGTCATCGAGCTCCGTCGCGCGGAACTGCGCGCGACCCTCGCCGGCGACGCCGCCCGCGCGGCGATCGCGCTGCACGGGACCCCGCTGCTGCTGCTCGATCCGGCCGTCGTCGAACGCCAGTACCGGCGGCTGCGCCGCGCCCTGCCGTTCGTCCGGTTCCACTACGCCGTCAAGGCCCTCGACCACCCGGCGGTGCTCGACGTGCTGGAGCGCGCCGGCTGCGGGTTCGACGTGGCCACGATCGAGGAGCTCGCCCTGCTGCGCGCCCGCGCCGTGGAGCCGTCGCGGGTCATCCACACGCATCCGATCAAGAAGCCGGCCGAGATCGTCGCCGCACTCGAGGAGGGGGTCCGCACGTTCGTCGTGGACAACGCCGCCGAGCTGGCCAAGTTCGACGGATCGCCTCGCGACACGCGTCTGCTCGTCCGCCTCGCGTACCGCAGCCCGCACGCCAAGAGCGACCTCTCGAGCAAGTTCGGGGTGGGCGCCCACGAGGCGGAACAGCTCGTCCGCGCGGCCGTGGCCCGCGGCATCCGGATCGCCGGCTTCAGCTTCCACGTGGGCAGCCAGCTCGACGACCCGCAGCGCTTCGCCGACGCGGTCGACGACACCCTCGCGCTGATGACGCGGCTGGAGGGCGAGCTCGGCGTCCGCTTCGAGGTCATCGACATCGGCGGCGGCTTCCCCGTCGCCTACGACACCGATGTGGCGTCGATCGAGCAGATCTGCCGGATGCTGCATCCCGCCCTCGACGCGGTGCGTGGGCGTTTCGAGATCCTCGCCGAGCCCGGCCGCATCCTGGTGGCCGAGGCCGCCGCGCTCGTCACGAGCGTGGTGGGGATCGCCGAGCGCGCCGACGGCCGGTGGTACTACCTCGACGACGGGCTGTACGGGTCCTACTCCAACGTGATGACCGAGGACGTGCACCCGCCGGTCTACGCCGTCGACGAGCTGGGGGACCAAACGGATGCCGCCTCCCACCGCTGGGCGACGCTCGCCGGACCCACGTGCGACTCGTCGGACGTGATCGCGCGCGAGGCGCTGCTGCCGGAGCTGCGGATCGGCGACCTGCTGGTGAGCCCCACGATGGGGGCCTACACCGCGGTCACCGCCACGGGGTTCAACGGCCGGGCCCGCACGCCCGTCGCGGTGGTGTCGAGAGGGCTGGTCACCGCGCCGATCCCGGCGCGGAACGAGCCCGAGCCTCAGACGGTGCCGTAGAGCCGATCGCCGGCGTCGCCGAGCCCCGGGACGATGTAGCCCTTCTCGTTGAGCCGCTCGTCCATGGCGCCCAGGACGAGCGTGACGTCGCGGTCGCCGATCTGCTTCTCGATCGCGGCGACGCCCTCGGGCGCGCCCAGCAGGCAGATGGCCGTGACATCCTGCGCGCCGCGGGCGAAGAGGAAGTCGATCGCCGCTCCCAGCGATCCGCCGGTGGCGAGCATGGGGTCCAGCACGAAGCACTGGCGGTCGCTGAGGTCGTCGGGCAGGCGCTCGGCGTACGTCGAGGGCTCGAGCGTCTCTTCGTTGCGGACCATCCCGAGGAATCCGACCTCGGCGGTGGGGATCAGCTTCACCATGCCCTCCAGCATCCCGAGCCCGGCGCGCAGGATCGGCACGACGAGGGGGCGGGGTTCGCTGATCTTCACGCCCGTCGTCTGGGTGACCGGCGTCTGGATCGTGATCGGAGACACCCGCACCGACCGGGTGGCCTCGTACGCGAGCAGCGTGACGAGCTCCTCGGTCAGCTGCCGGAACACCGGCGAGGTCGTGCGCTCGTCCCGCAGGACGGTGAGCTTGTGGGTGATGAGGGGATGGTCGGCGACGTGCAGGCGCATACGCCCAAGAGTAGTCGCCGGCGTCCTACGCTCGTGGGGTGAACGTCGCTCCGCACGATGCCGCCGGCATGGCGCGCGCCCTCGAGCTCGCCCGCGAGGCCGCCGCCGCGGGCGATGTCCCCGTCGGCGCTGTGGTGATGGATTCCGCGGGCCGGGTCATCGGCGAGGGGCGCAACGTCCGCGAGGTCGAGCACGACCCCACCGGGCACGCCGAGATCGTGGCCCTGCGGGCCGCGGCGGCGCGGAACGGGACCTGGAATCTTGAGGGCTGCACGCTCGTGGTCACCCTCGAGCCGTGCGTCATGTGCGCCGGAGCCGTGCTGCAGGCCCGCATCTCGCGTCTCGTCTTCGGCGCGTGGGACGACAAGGCGGGAGCCGCGGGCTCGATGTACGACGTCGTCCGCGACCGCCGGCTGCCGGTGCGCGCCGAGGTGGTCGGAGGCGTCGAGGCGGGGCAGTCGACCGCCCTGCTGCAGGAGTTCTTCGCCCCGAGACGGTGAGCGGATGCCGGGTCAGTCCGCCGAGCGGATGACGAACTGCTCGGTCGCCGGCTGCGGGTCATCGCCCGCGCGGTGCACGTCCGGCTCGACGTAGATGACGCGGGCGGCGGGCACCGCCGTCCGCACCCGGTGCTCGACGACGTCGATCGCACGGGCGACGTCGGCGAAGCTCGCCTGCGGCGGAAAGGACACCTTCGCCGCGACCAGCAGCTCGTCGGGGCCGAGGTAGAGGGTCTTGATGTGGATGATCCGGCCGACCTCGGGGCCGTCCTGGATGGCCTGCACGATCCGGCGGTGGTCGGCCTCGGTCGCCCCCTCGCCGACGAGCAGGCTCTTGGTCTCGATGCCGAGGATGATCGCGACGACGATCAGCAGCGCGCCGATCATGAGCGTCCCGATCGCGTCGAACACCGGATCGCCGGACATCGCCGTGAGGCCGACGCCGAACAGGGCGAAGACGAGGCCGGTGAGGGCCGCGATGTCCTCGAGCAGCACGACGGGCAGCTCCGGGGCCTTGGCCCGGCGGACGAAGGACACCCAGGACTGGCCCTTCTCGCGCACCAGGTTGCTCTCGCGGATCGCGGTGCGCAGCGAGAAGGACTCCAGCACGATCGCCACCACGAGGACGGTGAGGGGCAGCCAGGCGTTGGTGAGCTCATGGGGATGGCGGAGCTTGTCGATGCCCTCGTAGATCGAGAACAGGCCGCCCACCGAGAACAGGATGATCGCCACCACGAAGGCGTACACGTACCGCTCGCGGCCGTAGCCGAACGGGTGCTCACGGTCCGCCTGCCGCCTGGCCTTGCGGCCGCCGAGCAGCAGCAGCAGCTGATTGCCCGAGTCGGCGACCGAGTGGATGGCCTCGGCGAGCATCGACGCCGACCCCGAGATGAACCACGCCACGAACTTGGCCAGCGCGATGCCCATGTTCGCCAGGAATGCGGCGATGATCGCCTTGCCGCCGCCGGAAGCACTCATGGGCGCGATTCTATGGATGCCGCGGCGATCGCGCGCGGGGGTTGACGCTCAGTCCGCGGAGCGGAGGATGATCGCTTCGGTGGGCGGGGCGGGGTCCTGCGCGTGGCCGATGTAGCCGATCCGCTCGAGCAGCGCGTGGCGGAAGACGGCCGGGCGCTCCAGGTGCGGCGAGTGGCCGACGCCCTCGAGCTCGACCTCGGTGACGGCGCCGCCGCCCGCGCGGTACGCCTCGAGGACGTCGCGCGTCTGGGACACCATCTGCTGGGCGGGGGCGACGTCGGCACCCGGCCAGCCGGGCACGATGCCGAGCGCGCCCAGGTGGTTGAGGTCGAAGAAGGACGCGTCCGAGACGATGGCGTCGGCGGTGCCGTGGATCCACAGCACCGGCGGCTTGTCGGCGAGGTCGACGATGCCCGACACGTCGAAGTGACGGGGGGCCATCGTGTTGAGGACGCCGATGCCGCCGGCGCCGAAGCCGGGCCACTGCTCGGTGGCGACCGAGTCGCCCGGGTAGTTGCCCGTGGCGGTCGAGGTCGTCAGCATCGAGGCGACCCACACGTCCTCGTGGTCGGTGGTGTAGTCCTGAGCGACGTAGCCCGAGCGGAAGACGCTGCGCGGCGATGTCGGCGCGTCGTCGGTGGTGTCGCCGTCGTTGAGCCGCTGGACGAAGTCGGGGTTCGCGCCGCCGCCGCCGCATCCGGCATCCACGACGCTGACGCGGGACCCGTCGCGGCGGGTTCCGCCGAAGCCGTAGGGCGACACCGGGGCCTGCAGGGTCATGCTCAGCACCGGGTGGTCGAGGGCGTACTGCATCACCACGCCGCCGCCCATCGACCAGCCCACGAAGTGCGCGGTCGGGATGCCGAGCGCCTCGAGGGTGGCGAACACGTCGTCGCTGAAGTCGCGCACTCCGCGGGTCGCGTCGATGGGGGAGTGCTCCGTGCCGCCGAAGCCCCGCAGGTCGATCGCGATGACCCGCAGGTCCGAGGGGAGATCCTGCATGATCTCCTGCCAGAACAGCGACGACGAGACGTTGCCGTGGATGAGGACGACGGTCCGATCGACGGGGGTGTCGGCGTCATCGCCGACGCGCTCGAGGATGTTCACCGCGAGGCGAGGCGTGTCGATGACTCGCTGGGTGATGCCGTCGAACAGGGTCATGGCCGAAACCTCCACGTTCCGCGCCGGGGCAGGAGCGACGGCGCTGACTCGATGATAGTCGCGCGCGCAACGTGAACCCATCGTCAGGTCGGCCGGTTCTCTAGGATGACGGCATGGCTTCTCACGACGATCTACCCGCCATCGCATTCCTCGGCGCCGGATCGATGGGAGGGGCGATCCTGCGCGGCCTCCATGCGTCGGGCGAGGGTGCCGACATCGCGGTGACCAACCGCTCGGCGGCCAAGGCGGATGAGCTGGCGACGCTGCCGGGGGTCACCAGTTACGCGCTCGAGCGGGATGCCGACGCGAACGTCCAGGCCGCGTCGCGCGCCGGGATCGTCCTCATCGGCGTGAAGCCCGCCATGGTTCCGGATCTGCTGCGCGAGATCGCCCCGGTCCTCGCCCCGGATGCGATCGTGGTGAGCCTCGCGGCCGGCGTGACCATCGCGACCTTCGAGCGCATCCTCGGCCCCGACGCGATCGTCGTGCGCTCGATGCCGAACACCCCCGCCACGGTGGGGAAGGGGCTGACCGGGCTCGCGGCGGGAATGCGCGCGGACGCGTCGACCATGGCCACCGTCCGCCGCCTGTTCGAGACGGTCGGTGAGGTCATCGAAGTGCCCGAGTCGCAGATCGATCCGCTGTCGACGATCTCGGGCTCGGGCCCGGCCTACTTCTTCCTCCTCGTCGAGGAGCTCACGCGTGCCGCCGAGGCGAAGGGCTTCTCGCGCGAGCACGCCCGGCGGATGGCGGAGCAGACCTTCATCGGCGCGGGAGCGCTGCTGGCGGCATCCGATGTCGAACCCGCCGAACTGCGCCGACGCGTCACGAGTCCCAAGGGCACGACCGAGCGGGCCGTCGAGGTGCTGCAGCAGGCGCGACTGGACGACGTGTTCGGCCGCGCCACGGACGCGGCGCTCGCCCGCGCCCGGGAGCTCGCCGCCGACATCGACTGACGCACCCCTTGCGCGAGCGCGCCGAAGGCGTACGCTTCTCGTTCGTGCTCATACGCGATGTCGCGCGCACGCGGCGTCGCCGCGCTGTGCAGCGTCTGCATCCCGCCCAGGTGGTGGTCGTCGGGTTCGCCTCGGTCGTCATGCTCGGTGCGCTGCTGCTGACCCTCCCCATCTCGTCGGCGACCGGCGAGCTGACCGACTTCGACGACGCGCTGTTCACCTCCACCTCGGCGGTGTGCGTGACGGGGCTGGTCACCCTCGACACCGCCACGCACTGGAGCGGCTTCGGGCTCGCCGTGATCATGGTGCTCATCCAGATCGGCGGACTGGGGATCATGATCGTCGCGTCGCTGATCGGCGTGCTCCTCGCGCGGCGCCTGAGCGTGAGGTCGCGGCTGAACGCCGCGGCCGAGACCAACGCGATCGGACGAGAGGACGTCCGCCGCGTCATCCGCAGCATCGTCCTCATCTCGCTGGGCTTCGAAGCCGTCGTCTTCGTGCTGCTCGCCTTCCGGTTCCGGTTCGGGTACGGGTACGAGCTGGGCAAGGCCGCCTGGCACGGCCTCTTCCACGCGGTGTCCTCGTTCAACAACGCCGGGTTCGCGCTGTACAGCGACAACCTGATCCCTTTCGCCGCCGACCCGTGGATCTGCCTGCCCATCTGCGCCGCCATCATCCTCGGCGGCCTCGGATTCCCCGTCATCATGCAGCTGCGGCGCGAGTGGCGGCGACCACTGCACTGGACGATGAACACCCGTCTGGTTCTGTCGGGTACCGCGGTGCTGCTCATCGTCGGCACGGTGTACATCACCGCTCTCGAGTGGAACAACCCCGGCACTCTCGGCGCCTACGACGACCCCGCCACGCGACTGCTCATCGGCTTCTTCCACTCGGTTCAGACGCGCACCGCCGGGTTCAACTCCGTCGACATCGGCCTCATGCACGACGAGACGTGGGTGGGCATGGACGTGCTCATGTTCATCGGCGGCGGACCCGCCGGCACCGCCGGCGGCATCAAACTGACCACCTTCGCGGTGCTGTTCTTCATCCTGCTCACCGAGCTGCGCGGGGAGGGCGCCGTGAACATCTTCGGCAAGCGGCTCTCACGCGCCGTACACCGCCAGGCGATCGCGGTGGTCCTCGTCGCGATCGGCGCCATCATGACCGCGGTGATCGCCCTGATGGTCATCACCGGGATGCCATTCGATCGCGTGCTGTTCGAGGCGGTCTCGGCCTTCGGCACCGTCGGCCTGTCGACCGGGATCACGGACGAGCTTCCGCCGGCGGCCGAGATGATCCTCGTCGTGCTGATGTTCCTCGGCCGCATCGGCCCGCTCACGCTCGGGTCCGCCCTCGCGCTCCGCGAGCGTCGGATCCTGTACGAATACCCCAAGGAAAGGCCCGCCATTGGCTAGGTTCACCCTGTTCGCCGACCAGTCGCGCCGCATCGCCGAGGCGGACTCCGTCGCGGTCATCGGTCTCGGCCGGTTCGGCAGCGCGCTCGCCGAAGAGCTCATGGCCAGCGGCACCGAGGTGCTCGGCATCGACATGAGCGAGGACCTGGTGCAGTCCTTCAACGGCGTGCTCACGCAGGTCGTCCGCGGCGACTCCACCAAGGAGGAGGTGCTGCGCCAGCTCGCGGTCGACCAGTTCGATCGAGTCGTGGTCGCCATCGGCCACGACGTCCAGGCGTCGATCCTCACGTGCTCGATCCTGCTGCAGCTCCAGGTGCCGGTGATCTGGGCCAAGGCCGAGAACGAGCAGCACGGACGCATCCTCGAGCAGCTCGGCGTGCACCACGTGATCTACCCCGAGCGGACGATGGGCCGGCGGGTCGCCCACCTCGTCCGCGGCGCGGCGATGGACTACCTCGAGATCGAGGAGGGGTACTCGCTGGCCAAGATCGCGGCGCCCACCTCGGTGCGCGGCATCCCGCTCGGGCAGACCGGCATCCGGCAGAAGCACGGGATCACCGTCGCGGCGGTGAAGTCGGGTGAGGCGCCGTGGCACAACGCCGACAACGCCACGGTCCTCTCGGAAGGGGACCGCATCGTGATCGTGGGGCCGACGCAGAAGGTCGAGGCCTTCGCGCAGCTGCGCTGAGGACTCAGCGACTCAGCGGTCGAGGGCGGCGAAGCGCTCGATGTCGGAGTTCGTCCCCGACACGATGATGAGGTCGTGGTTGGTGACCACCGTGTTCGCCTCGGCGTAGCGGAAGGGCTTGCCCGGGCTCTTCACGCCGACGACGGTGACGTTGTACTTCGATCGGACGCCGGATTCGTTCAGCCCGACCCCGCGGATGAACTTCGGCGGGTACATCTTCGCCAGGACGAAGTCGTCGTCGAAGCGGATGAAGTCCAGCATCCGTCCGCTGACCAGGTGCGCGACGCGCTCGCCCGCCTCGCGCTCGGGGTAGATCACGTGGTTCGCGCCCACGCGGGCGAGGATCTTGCCGTGCGACTGCGAGACCGCCTTCGCCCAGATCTGCGGGACCTTGAGGTCGACGAGGTTCGCCGTGATCAGCACGGACGCCTCGATGGACGAGCCCACGGCGACGACGGCCACCTGGAACTCCTGCGCGCCGACCTGCTTGAGCGCCTCGATGTTGCGGGCGTCGGCCTGCACGGTGTGCGTCACCCGCTCCGACCATTTCTGGACGAGGTCCAGGCTCTCGTCGATCGCGAGCACTTCGCGATCGAGCCGGTCGAGTTCGCCGGCGCAGGCTGCGCCGAACCGTCCCAGCCCGATCACCAGGACCGGGGCGTCGCTTCGGATCCGCTCAACCAACGATCGGCCTTTCCACGGGCAGCGAGTAGAGCTGCGATCGGGACGTCGCGGCCACCGCCGCGGCGAGAGTCACTGTACCAATGCGCCCCATGAAGATCGTCGCCGCCATGACGTACACGGCGTGGTCGGGGAGCGCTTCGGTCAGCCCGGTCGACAGCCCCACCGTTCCGAAGGCCGAGATGACGTCGAACAGCACGTCGGCGATGGGCGCCTGCGTGAGCTGGGCGATCGTGATCGTGGACAGCGCCACGATCGTCGCTCCCCACGCCACGACCGACAGCGCCACGCGCTGGACGTCGCTGGGGATGCGGCGGCCGAAGGCCTCGACGGACGTGCGGCCCTTCGCCTCGGACCACACCGCGAGGGCCAGCACGGCCAGGGTCGTCACCTTGATGCCGCCGGCGGTGGAGGCCGAGCCGCCGCCGACGAACATCAGCATCGAGCCGACGACGAGGGAGGAGCCGTGGAGTTCGCCGATGTCGACGACCGCGAAGCCGCCCGAGCGCGTCATGGCCGAGAGGAAGAACGCCTGGAACGTCGTGTCCCACGCGTCCATCGACCCGAACGTGCCGGGGTTGCCGTACTCCAGGCCGAGGAAGGCCACCGCCCCGGCGAGGAAGAGGATGACCGTGGCGATGAGCGTGAGCTTGGTGTGCAGCGACCAGCGTCCCACGTGCCACACGTGCCGCGACAGCGAGTAGATGACGGGGAAGCCGATGCTGCCGAGGAACACCCCGGCCATCAGCACCGTCAGCAGGAAGTAGTCGTCGGCGAACGGCTCGAGCCCCCCGGGGTTGGGGGTGAAGCCGGTGTTGGTGAAGGCCATCGCCGCATAGAAGGGGGCCTCCCACAGCGCGTCGATCGGCGAGATGCCCGCCCACACCAGGGAGGGGTACAGCAGCAGCGCGATGCCCGCCTCGATCACCAGCGTCGACAGCGCGACCGTCCGCAGCAGGGGTCCGACCTCGCCCAGCCGCACCGTCTGGCCCTCGTTGACGGGCCCGCCGTGCACGCGGAGCGGGTTGGAGTCGCCTGCGGCGATGAGCTTGGCGCGCAGGCCCAGCCGCTTGGAGATGATGAGCCCGAGGATCGACGCGAGGGTCAGCACGCCCATCCCGCCGATGTTCACGCCGATGAAGATGATCGCCTTGCCGGCGGCCGACCAGTGCGTGGCGGTGTCGACGGTGATGAGGCCGGTCACGCAGATCGTCGACACGGCTGTGAAGAGGGCGTCCGCCAGCGGCGTCACCTCGCCGTCCGCAGCGGCAACGGGCAGTGACAGCAGTGCGGTGAAGATCAGGATCAGCGACGAGAACACCAGGATCGCGAAGCGCGCGGGCGACGACGTGGCGAAGTCGCGCAGGAAATCCGACGTGCGACGAGCAGCCTCCCGGAGCTTCCGCCGGCGCGTCATCGTGGTGCGCGCGCCCATGCACCGCTCCTTCTCAGCCCGATTCCGGCCCTCATGGTACTCCGGCGGGAGCCCGACTACTCTGACCCTATGGCGGACATCTTCGACGTGATCGCGGACGGCACGAGGCGCGACATCCTCCGACTCCTGCTGGACCGATCATCCGCCGGGGAGCGCGGCACGAGTGTGTCCCACATCGTGCAGGAGCTGGGGGCGAGCCAGCCCACCGTCTCGAAGCACCTCAAGGTGCTGCGCGAGGCGCACCTGGTGTCGGTGCGCGAAGAGGGACAGCACCGCTACTACACCCTCTCGGCGGGCCCGCTGGACGAGGTCGACGATTGGCTGGTGCCCTTCCTCGGCGAGGGCGAGGGGGCGTCCGAGACGGATGCCGCCGCCATCTCGCTGCCGGACTCCGCGGCCCATGCGGCCGACGTGGTGGGCCGTGCCGCGGCATCCGCCAAGCACGCGCTCGAGACCGCACTGAAGAAGTTCCCCGGCCGCTGACGACGGGTCCCTCCCGTCACATGAGTCACGCCGGTTTACACGTGTCCCCGCGAACCCCTAGAGTGTGGTCACTACCTCTGGGGAAGGGATCGACATGGCGGAACTGCCCGATGTGCGCTTCCTGACCGTCGCCGAAGTCGCCGAGCTCATGCGCGTGTCGAAGATGACGGTCTATCGCCTCGTGCACTCGGGAGAACTGCCCGCGGTCCGCTTCGGCCGCAGCTACCGCGTGCCCGAATCCGCCGTCACCGAGGCCCTGCAACGGCCTATCGCCGACGTCGGCTAGACTGTCCCGAGGCATTTTTCGCATCTGCCCGATCCCGGGCGCGCACGAGACGCGTCCAGACCCCTGACATAGTGAGGTTTTCCGTGGGTTCTGTCATCAAGAAGCGCCGCAAGCGCATGGCGAAGAAGAAGCACCGCAAGCTGCTTCGCAAGACTCGCCACCAGCGCCGCAACAAGAAGTAAGCGGCGAACGACACCGAGCGCCCCCGACCCGAGAACGGTCGACCGGGGGCGCTTCGTGTTGTCCGCGTACACTCGTCGGGTGACCACGATCACCCTCATCGGCAAGGACGGCTGCCACCTGTGCGACGTCGCGCGCGAGGTGGTCGACCAGGTCGTCGCCGATCTGCCCGAGGATGCCGTCGTCGACGTCGAGGAGCGCTCGATCCAGGACGACCCCGCCCTCTACGCGCAGTGGTGGGAGAAGATCCCGGTGGTGCTCGTCGACGGCGCGTTCCACGCCCACTGGCGCGTCTCGCCCGACCGGCTGCGCGCGGCGCTGGACGACGCCGCGCGCTGAGCGTCAGGGAGCCAGGCGCGTGGGTCCGCGGAAGAGGTAGGTCACCTCGCGGATCGAGGACTCGCCCAGCAGCAGCATGAGCACGCGGGCCAGCCCCATGCCGAAGCCGCCGTGGGGCGGGGCGCCGTACCGGAAGAAGTCGAAGTAGAAGTCCAGGTGCTCGGGCTCCAGGCCCTTCTCCCTGGCCTGCTCGACGAGGACGTCCACCCGGTGTTCGCGCTGAGCTCCGGTGGTGATCTCCACGCCCTTGAAGAGCAGGTCGTAGGACTTCGTCAGCCCCGTCTCGGGGTCGCGCATGTGGTAGAACGCGCGGATCTCGGGGTGGTAGTCCGTGATGAACACGAACTGGTGGCCGTAGGTCTCTTCGACGTGGGCGGCGATCTGGCGCTCGCCCTCGGGGTCGAGGTCGCCGTCGGTGCGGGGGATCTCGTACCCGCGGGCCTTGACGATCTCGCGCGCCTCGGCGAGCGGGATGCGGGGGAACGGCACGCTCGGCACGACGACCTCGAAGCCGAACAGCTCCTGGATCTCGGCGCCGTGCTTGTCCTTGACCGCCTGGATGGCGGTGGCCAGCAGCTCTTCCTGCATCGCCGCGACGTCTTCGTGCGAGTCGATCCAGCTGATCTCGGCGTCGATCGAGGTGAACTCCGTCGCGTGCCGGCTGGTGAACGACGGGTCGGCGCGGAAGGCGGGGGCGATCTCGAAGATCTTGCCGAACCCGGCGACCTGCGCCATCTGCTTGAAGAACTGCGGGCTCTGGGCGAGGTACGCGGTCTGGTCGTCGAAGTACTCCAGCGAGAACAGCTCGGCGTTGGACTCGGATGCCGACGCCATGAGCTTCGGGGAGTGCACCTCGATGTAGTCGCGCTCGATCCAGTAGCTGCGCATCGCGTGCTCGAGCGTGGTCTGCACGCGGAAGATCAGGTTGTTGCGGCGCTGGCGCAGGTCGAGGAACCGCCAGTCCATGCGCTTGTCCAGCCCGCTGTCGGCCGCGATGGGCGTCTCGGGAAGAGCCGCGGCGGCGATGTCAAGCGTGCCGATCTTCACCTCGACGCCGCCGAGCTTCACGCGCTCGTCGTGCTTGAGCATGCCCGTCACGGTCAGGAAGGTGCCGTGGGTCAGGCCCGAGATCGTCTCGGTGAGCGCCAGCGCACCGGCGTCCTGCTCGGCGCCGTCCTCGCTCGGGCGCGTGGCGGGATTGACCAGCTGCACCGCGCCGGTCTCGTCGCGCAGGATGACGAACTGCACCTTCTTCTGATCACGGACGGTCTCGACCCATCCCGACACCGACACGGGGCCGTCGGCGAGGTCCTGAAGCTGCTTGACGAGAACGCGTTCACTCACGGGGCCCAAGTCTACGTGTGCGCCTCGGAGGCGATTCACAGGCCCTGCTGTCGTCCGGTCCAGGTTCCCGTAACCTGCCTGCCCTATCGTTGCCGCGATGACTGACGCAACCGACGGCTCGTGGCTGGGCGCCATCATGGACTGGACCGTGTCCCTCATGGACGTCATCGGTCCCTCGGGCGCCGGGATCGCCATCGCCCTCGAGAACCTCTTCCCGCCGCTGCCGAGCGAAGTGGTCCTGCCGATGGCGGGTCTCGCCGCCAGCCGCGGCTCGTTCACGCTCCTCGAGGCGCTCGCCTGGACCACGGCGGGATCGGTCGTCGGAGCCTTCCTCCTATACGCGATCGGGGCGTGGTTCGGTGTCGAGCGGCTGCGCCGCATCGCCGGCGTCGTCCCGCTGCTGCATCCGGAAGACATCGACCGCACCGTCGCGTGGTTCCACAAGCACGGCGGCAAGGCGGTCTTCTTCGGCCGCATGGTTCCGATCTTCCGGAGCCTCATCTCCATCCCCGCGGGCGTCACCCGCATGCCGCTGTGGCGCTTCGGTCTGCTCACCACGGCGGGCAGCCTCATCTGGAACACGATCTTCGTGCTCGCCGGCTTCCTCCTGGGCGAGGCCTGGCCGGTCGTGGAGCCCTACGTCGACGCCCTGCAGTACCTCGTCATCGCCGGTGTCGTGATCGGCGTCGCCTGGTTCGTCTGGGCGCGCACGCGTGCGCTCGTGGCCGCCGCGCGCGAGCGGCGGGCCGACGAGCCGGGCGCGGACGAGGACGACCGGGAGCTCGCCCGGACCTCGGCCGACTGACGCTCAGCCCGCCCACAGAACCGCCCGACTTAGACTGGACGCGTGCCCGCCGACCGCCTTCACCTCGTGCGTCACGGTGAGGTCCACAACCCGAGTCGCGTGCTCTACGGGCGGATGCCGGGATTCTCGCTGAGCGAGGCCGGTCGCCGCATGGCCCGGCAGGCCGCCGAGTACGTGCACGGGCAGGGACGCACCGTCACCGCGCTCGTCTGCTCGCCTCTCGAGCGCACCCGCGAGTCCGCCGCCCCGTTCGCGCAGCTGTTCGGGCTGGAGCCCACGATCGACGACCGCGTCATCGAGCCCACCAACGTCTTCGAGGGACGCCGCATGGTGCAGGCCCTCGCCAATCCGTGGAACTGGCGCCACCTGCGAAAGCCGGCGCTGCCGAGCTGGGGGGAGCCGTACGCGGACGTCATCGGGCGGATGAACCACGCCATGACCGACGCGTGGGAATCGGTGGAGGCCGGGGACGTCGTCATCGTGTCGCACCAGCTGCCGATCTGGATCACCCATCTCGCCGTGGCGGGCCTGCCGTCGCGGCACGACCCCCGCGAGCGCCGCTGCGCGCTGTCCAGCGTCACCACCTTCGAGATGGCGGACGGCCGGTGGACCGAGCGCAGCTACGCCGAGCCGGCATCCACCGCCGGGTCGATCGACGTGGGAGCCGTATGACCGCCCGAACCTCCCGCTCCCGCCGTCTGCGGGCCGCGGCCGCCGCGCTCGTCTCGCTCGCCCTCACCGCGGGACTCGCGGCGTGCACGAGCGACCCCCTCGCCGAGCAGTACCGCGCCGGCGACAACAAGGGCTTCATCGCCGCCGACGGCTTCCGCGTCGTCGAGGTGCCCGAGTCCGACCGAGGCGAGCCGGTGGTCTTCGAGGGCGTCCTCGACGACGGCGGGACCATCTCGAGCGAGGACGTCGCCGGCGACGTCGTCGTCGTCAACTTCTGGTACGCCGCGTGCGCGCCCTGCCGCGTCGAGGCGCCGGAGCTCGAAGCCGCCCACGCGCAGTTCGAGGGCGAGGACGTGACGTTCCTCGGGGTGAACCTGTACGACGGCGCCGAGGCTTCGCTGGCGTTCGCCGAGACGTACGGCGTCACCTACCCCAGCGCGCTGGCGACCGTCGACGGATCCATCAAGCTCGCCTTCGCCGAGCAGACGCCGCTGAACGCCGTGCCCACCACCCTCGTGCTGGACCGGGAGGGCCGGGTCGCCGCGCGCATCATCGGGCAGCTGAGCGAGGCCTCGATCCTCACCACGCTCGTCGACGACGCGCTGGGGCGCTCGTGAACCCCGCCGACGCCGTCGCGGGCGGTTCGCTGCTGCTCGCGGTGCCGATCGCGGTGCTCGCGGGCCTCATCTCGTTCGTCTCGCCGTGTGTGCTGCCCCTCGTCCCCGGCTATCTGGGGTTCATCGGGGGAGCGGTGAGCGCCGGGGCGGGGTCCTCGCGAGCGCGGCAGGCGCAGACGACGGATGCCGTCGCCGGCGCGACCGGCGAACGCCGGGCACCGGCATCCGTCGCCGTCGTCACCGACGAGAAGGCTCCCGGCCGGGGCCGGCTGCTCATCGGGGTGCTGCTGTTCATCGCGGGGTTCACCGTCGTCTTCATGAGCGTGGCGATGCTCGGGGGGACCCTCGGCCGCTTCCTGCTGGAGTTCGCCGACCCAATCACCCGCGTCCTCGGGGTCGTCATCATCGCCCTCGGGCTGGTGTTCCTCGGCGTCTTCGGGCTCGCCCAGCGCACCATGCGCCCGCGGGTGCGCGGAAACCTCGGGCTCGTCGGGGCGCCGCTCCTCGGCGTCGCGCTCGGCATCGGCTGGACCCCCTGCATCGGCCCGACGCTCGCCGTCATCCTCGGGATGGCGTTCGACCAGGGCTCGGCAGGGCGAGGGGCGATCCTCGGCCTGGCGTACTCCCTGGGCCTCGGCATCCCGTTCGTGCTGCTCACCCTCGGCTTCGGGTGGGCGACGCGCTCGGTCGGGTTCCTGCGACGCCACATCCGCACCGTCAACATCGTCGGCGGCGTCGTGCTGATCCTGCTCGGGATCCTCATGGTGACCGGCGTCTGGACCGCGATCATGGCGCAGCTGCAGGGGGTGTTCGCCAGTGTCCCCCTCCCGCTCTGACTCCGCGGTGTCCGACGACGCCGCCGCGCGCGCGGCCGAGCCGCTGCGCCCGGCCGACCACGCCGACTCCGCCGGCGACATCACGCAGCCGGCCCTGGGCGTCACCGGCTGGATCCGCTGGGGCTGGCGGCAGCTGACCTCGATGCGCACCGCGCTCGTGCTGCTGCTGCTGCTGGCCATCGCCGCCGTCCCCGGGTCGCTCGTGCCGCAGCGCAGCGCCGACCCCAACGGCGTCACCCAGTACTACGCCGACAACCCCGACCTCGCCCCGGTGCTCGACGGCATCAGCATGTTCGACGTCTACACGTCGCCGTGGTTCTCGGCCATCTACATCCTGCTGTTCATCTCGCTCATCGGCTGCGTGATCCCGCGGACCACCCACCACTACAAGGCGCTGCGTGCGCGGCCGCCCCGCACCCCGGTGCGGCTGGAGCGCCTGTCGGCCCATCGGACGGCATCCGTCGACGTCCCCGCGGGTTCGTCGGCGACGGATGCCGCGTCCGCCGCGGTCGCGCGCGCGCAGGCGCAGCTGCGCAAGGCCGGCTACCGCGTCGAGCGGTTCGACTCCGGCGGCGCGTTCTCGGTCTCGGCCGAACGAGGCTACCTGCGCGAGACGGGGAACCTGGTCTTCCACGGCGCGCTCGTGGGCGTGCTGCTGGCCGTCGGCATCGGCGGGGGCCTGACCTACACCGGGCAGAGCGTGATCATCGAGGGCCGCACCTTCGTCAACGCCATGCTCGACTACAACTCCTTCAACCCCGGGCGGTTCGTCGACGAGGAGCAGCTCGAGCCCTACGCGCTGACCCTGGACGAGTTCCAGGTGACGTACGTGCCGGTGGGGGAGCAGGGCGCCGGCCAGGCCGGCGACTTCGCGGCGAAGCTCACCACCCAGCGTGCCGGTGAAGAGCCGCAGCCCGGCGAGGTGCGCGTCAACCACCCGCTCGACCTCGCGGGCGACCGCATCTACCTGATGGGCAACGGGTACGCCCCGACCATCACGATCCGCGACACCGACGGCGACGTGGTGTTCTCGGAATCGGTGCCGTTCCTGCCGCAGGACAACAACATGACCTCGCTCGGCGTGGTGAAGGTGCCCGACGGGCTGGCCGACCAGCTCGGCATCGTCGGCTTCTTCTACCCGACCCAGGCGCCCCTGACCACCGGCGCGTTCACGTCGGCCTACCCCGCGCTGGTCAATCCGGTGCTGTCGCTGGACGTGTACTCGGGAGACCTCGGCATCGACGACGGCACGCCCCGCTCGGTGTACACGCTCGATCCCACCGACATGACGCGACTGACCGGCGGGGACACCGGCGTCGACTCCCTGCAGCTCGCCCCGGGCGACACCCTCGACCTGCCGGGCGGCTTCGGCACCATCACCTTCGAGGACGAGGCGCCCGAGGGCGCCCAGGGCTATGAGGATTCGGTGAAGCGCTACGTGTCGCTGTCCATCCACCGCGACGCCGCGGCGGCGTGGGTGCTGGTGTTCGCGATGCTGGCGATGGCGGGACTGCTGGCCGCGCTGTTCGTGCCGCGTCGCCGCATGTGGGTCAAGGCGCGGCCCGACGGCGACGTCGTGCGACTGGAGTACGCCGGTCTCGCGCGCGGGGAGGATCCCGCACTCGACGACGCGGTGGAGCAGTTCGCGCGCCGCCACGGCGCCGCTCTTGCGCGCCCGGACCGACCTGACACCCCCGACGTAAACTGAGGATCATGCCCGAATCCGCCCCGTTCGACCTCGATTCCGCCTCGGTGCTGCTGGTGTGGACCGCGATCGCGATCTACGCCCTCGCCTTCGTCGCCTACGCCGTCGACCTCGCCCGGCGCGGCGCGGTGGCCGCCGATCAGCGCACCGTCCGCGAGCGCGAGCTCGTGGGCGCTCTCGCGGGGTCCTCGGGCACGTCGGCGGATGCCGGAGGGGCGCGCCCCGCCGGCGGCGCGGCGCCCGCGCCCAAGCTGATGTGGGCGCGCATCGGCACCGCCCTCACGGTGCTCGCCTTCGCGTTCCACCTGGCGGGCACCGTCACGCGCGGCATCGCGGCCGACCGCGTGCCGTGGTCGAACATGTACGAGTTCGCCCTCACCGGCACGACCCTCATCGTCGCGGTCTACCTCGCGGTCCTGCTGCGTCACGACCTGCGCTTCCTCGGCTCGCTCATCACCGGCATGACCGTGCTGCTGCTGGGCGGTGCGACCCTGGCGTTCTACGTCGAGGTCGTTCCGCTGGCCGACCCCCTCAAGAGCGTGTGGCTGGTCATCCACGTCTTCGTCGCGTCGCTCGCGACCGCCCTGTTCGCGCTCGCGTTCGGGCTGTCGGTGCTGCAGCTCATGCAGGCCCGCCGTGAACGCCGCGCGCTCGCCGTGGACGACGTTGCCGTGCACCGTGCCGCCGGGGACCGTGCGGACGCGGCGGACGCGGCATCCGGCAAGACATCGTCCGGGCCCCGCTTCCTCAAGACCCTGCCGGATGCCGATGCGCTGGAGTCGCTGGCCTACCGCTTCGCGATCATCGGGTTCATCTTCTGGACCTTCACCCTGATCGCCGGCTCCATCTGGGCCAACGACGCGTGGGGCCGCTACTGGGGCTTCGACACGAAGGAGGTCTGGACCTTCGTCATCTGGGTGCTCTACGCCGGCTACATCCACGCCCGTGCGACCCGCGGCTGGCGCGGCGCGCGGTCGGCGTGGCTGTCGATCATCGGCTTCACGGCGGTGCTGTTCAACTTCACGATCGTGAACATGTTCTTCAAGGGGCTGCACGCGTACTCCGGCCTGAGCTGAGTTGCTGTCAACCCCGTTGGCCGCGGGGACGGTGCAGGCGAGAGTGGCGTGGTCGAAAGGAGCTCCCATGAGCGACCCCACGCCCCACTCCCGCCATTCCGACGACGCTCGGTCCGACGACAGCCCGCCCACCGACGCCGTCACCGACGAGGTCCGTGCCGATGCGGCCGACGCCGGCGGCGACACCCCGGCCGAGGACGCCGACGCCGACTCCTGAGCCGCCGCGCCCTGGCATCCGCCCCCTGTTGCTGCGCGCCCGTCCCTGCGCGCCCGTTCCTGCGCGCCCCGCCTGCGCGCCCGTTCACCCGTCGCTGCGCGCCAGATCACGTGATCTGCACGAAAGCACCCGCTATTGACCGTTCCTAGCGGGTGATCTCGTACGGATCACGTGATCTGGTGGCAATGCAGGGCGGGCGGGACAGGACCCCCGCGCG
Source organism: Microbacterium aureliae (assembly GCF_054780155.1). NCBI lineage: Bacteria > Bacillati > Actinomycetota > Actinomycetes > Micrococcales > Microbacteriaceae > Microbacterium > Microbacterium aureliae. Next base: position 1,153,088 of record NZ_BAAGWW010000001.1, on the reverse strand, counting down.
CCGTCAGGCGGGAGTGAGCAGGGTGCGCGCGGTCACGGTGCGGCGGCGGGCCACCGCGACGACCGTCGCCGCGATCGCCAGCAGCGTCCACACGACGAGGCCCGCCAGCGCGGGACCCACGCCACCGGCCGTCGTGAGCGCGGCCACCATCCCGTTGTACGCGGATGCCGTCGGCAGCAGGCCCGCGACACCCGAGAGCGCACCGGGCACGGTCGAGACGATGCCCGTCGCCACCGCCATCACGCCGATGAGGGCGGACACCCACCGCCCCGCGCCGCCGAACACGGCGACGAGGGACTGGTTCACCGCGGCGAAGGCGACGCCCGCCACGACGCACACGAGGGCGAACACCGTCCACGCGCCCAGGTCGTACCCCGCCGCCAGCTGCACGACGCCGGCGACGAGCAGACCCTGCGCGGCGCCGAGGGCCGCCGCCGGCGCGAGCCCGCGCAGCGCCAGCACCGGCGAGGACGCGCGGGCGGTCAGCACGCGCCGCGTCACCGCCTGCAGCGCGACGTAGCTTCCGAGACCGCCGAACCACAGGGCGAGGGTCGCCAGCAGCGGGATCGCCGACGCGCCGAACAGCTGCGTGCCGGCGCCGTCCGCCGAGACCGGATCGGCGACGACGCTCGCCAGCCGTGCGGCCTGGGCGTCGGTGTACGACGGGATCTCGTCGGTGGCCGTCTGCAGGCCGTCGGCGAGTTCGCCGGTGCCGTCCGCGAGCAGGCCGAGCCCGCCGGCGAGGTCGTCGGCGCCGGCCGCGGCGTCGGATGAGCCCTGCGCCCACGTCGCCGCGCCCGCGGACCACGTCGCCGCTCCGCCCGCAGCCTGCGCCGCGCCGTCCGCCCACGTGCGCGCGCCGGCGGCCCACGTCGCGGTGCCGGCGGCGAGGTCGCCGGCTCCCGAGCCGAGGTCGCCCATGCCGCCGGCGAGTTCGTCGAGTCCGGATGCCGCGTCCGCGGCGCCGTCGGCGAGTTCGCCCATGCCGCCGGCCAGGGTCTGCGCTCCCGCCGCCGACTCGCGCAGCGCCGCCACCAGTCGCGGCTCGAACGCCGCGAGGTCACTGACGCCCGCCGCGAGCACGTCGGCGTCGTCGATCACGCCCGTGACAGCCGGAAGCGCGTCGTCCACGCGCGCCGAGACGTCGGTGAGGGTTGCGCACAGCTCCACCGAGCCGCCCTGGGCCGCGCAGTCGGCGGCGAGGCCCGCGAGTTCGGCGGCGGCATCCGTCACCGTGCTGCGGATCTGCTCGCGGTTCGCGGCGAGCTCGTTCGCGGCGTCGACGACGTCGGCGGGCACGTCCGGCAGCTGCGAGACCTGGTCGGCCATCAGCGACAGGCCGCCCGCGAGCTGCCCGGTGCCGGCGGCGATGTCGCGTGCTCCCGCGGACCATGTGTCCAGGCCGTCGGCCGCGGCGGCGGTGCCGTCCGCGAGCCGCCCGGCGCCCGAGGCGAGTCCGCTCGCGCCCGAGGCGATCCCGTCGGCGCCGTCGGCGAGCTCGCGTGCACCGCCGGCGAGACCGCCGAGGCCCGACGAGATGCCCGACGCGCCGGCGGCGAGCTCGCCCGCGCCCCCCGACAGCCGGGCGACGCCGTCGGCGAGGCTCACCGTTCCGGCGGCCGCCTCGCCGGTGCCGTCGGCGAGCTCGCCGGCGCCGTCCGCGGCGTCGCCCAGCTGCTCGCCGAGCGTCGTGAAGCCGATCAGGACGTTCTCGAGGAACCGCGACGACAGTTCGTCGCCCATCAGGGATGCCGCGGCCTGCGCGATCTGCGAGGTGATGGCGTCATCGACGATGAGGCTGTCCGGGGGCGTCGTCACTTCGATGACCGCCTGCTCGGGCGTCGCCCCCGGGCGGGTCGAGGTGGCTGCGGCCGAGAAGTCCGACGGGATCGTGACGACCGCCGCGTACGTGCCGTCGGCGAGCCCTGCGGCGGCGTCCTCGCTGTTGGAGATCGTCCACGTCAGATTGCTGTCGAGCTCGTCCGAGCCCTCGACGAGCCCGGCGGTCAGCTGCCGCCCGAGCGGGACGTACTGCTCGCCGATCGTCACCGGCTCGTCGTCGTTCACGATCGCGGCGTCGAGGCTCTCGAGCCGAGAGGTCGGGTCGTACAGGGCGGCGATGAGGATGCCGCCGATGACGACGGGCAGCAGCAGCACGCCGACGAGCGTCAGCCACGTGACGGGGCCGCGCGGACGGGAGCGTTCGAGGGGAAGGGTCATGCGGGCACCTCGGTGGAGCGGGAGGTCGTGGCGTCGAGCGCCAGAGCGGTGACGCCGGGCCGGCGGGCCTCGGCGAGGAGGGCGAGGGCGGGGCCCTCGGTGCGGGCCGTGGCGAGGATCGTGAGGTCCGCCCCGGCGTCGCGCAGCAGCGCCGCCACCTGGTCGCGCGTGGGGACGTCGAGGTGGTCGACGCCGTCGAGGACGACCAGCCGTGCGCCGTCCGAAAGAGCGCGCGCCACCTCGTCGACCGGGTCGTCGGCGGGGGCCAGCAGCGCGACGGCGACATGCCCGCGCACCCACGCGGCGCGCTCGGGCAGCAGGTGGCCGGCGACCCGCAGCCGCCCGTCGTCGGGGGCCAGACGGCCGGCCACGACGAGGGCGAACGCGCGCGCCGCACGCGTGTCGCCGGTGACGACCAGGGTGCCGCCCGGCTCGACGCGGACGTCGACGCCCGCGAACAGCGTGGTGTCCTCGTCTCGCACGGTGAGCTCCTCGGCGGCGATCATCACGGTGGTCGCCGGTTCGGGCCAGTCGTTCAGGGCCAGTTCGCGCTCGACCGCCTCGCCCTCGATGTCGAAGTGGGGCAGCCGGCTCTCCAGCCATCGCGGCATCCGCCACGCCTTCTCGCCCAGGAGGGTCATCACCGCGGGGACGAGCGTCATCCGCACCACGAACGCGTCGACCGCGATGCCGACGGCCAGGCCCAGCGCGATCGGCTTGATCGAGGAGTCGCCCTCGGGGACGAACGCGGCGAACACGGCGAACATGATCACCGCCGCCGCCGTCACGACGCGGGCGGAGGCGGTGAAGCCCGAGCGCACCGCGGCGACCGCGGTCGCCCGGTCGGCCCGCCCGCCGCGCGCCCGTGCGGTGTGGACGTAGTCCTCGCGCATGCGCGAGACGAGGAAGACCTCGTAGTCCATCGCGAGCCCGAACAGCACGCCCATCAGGATGATGGGCATGAAGCTGATGACCGGTCCCGTGCGGGTGACGTGCAGCGCGTCGGCGAACCAGCCCCACTCGAACACGGCGGCGACGACGCCGAACGACGCCGCCACCGACAGCAGGTAGCCCGCGGCGGCCTTCAGCGGCACCCAGATCGACCGGAAGACGATGGTCAGCAGCACCAGCGACAGGCCGACGACGAAGACGCCGAACGGGACGAGTGCGGCGCCGAGGCGGTCGGAGATGTCGATACCCACGGCGGTGAACCCGGTGACGACGAGGTCCACGTCGTACTCCTCGAGCAGCCGGTCGTGCTGGGCGCGCAGGTCCCGGACGAGCTGGGCTGTGGCCGGGTCGTCGGGGGCGGTCTCGGGGACGATCTGGATGAGCCCGGTGTCGGCGGTCTGGTTCGGGGTCGACAGGGCGACCTCCTTCACGCCGGGGATCTGCTCGATCTCGTCGGCGAGGTCGGCCATGAGGCCGAGCGGGTCGGTCGAGGTGACGATCGTCCCGGTCATGATGAGCGGGCCGTTGGAGCCCGGCCCGAAGTTCTCGGCGGTGAGGTCGTAGGCCTGGCGCGCCTGGCTCGACGGCGGCTGGACCCCGGCGTTGGGCAGGGCGAGGGCCAGGCTCGCGGCGGGGATCGCCATGATCCCGAGTCCCACGACGACGGCGATGGTGGTCAGGAGCGGATGCCGGGTGACGAGCATCACCCATCGGTTCGGCCGGGCGGCGCGCGCCGCGACGGCGCGGCGGCCCCGCCTGCCGACCGGCCACCCCACGACCCGGCCCTTCGCCATCCCGAGGAGGGCGGGGGTCAGCGTCAGCGCCACGACGACGGCGATCGCCACCGCGACCGCCGCGGCGACGCCCATCGTGGTGAGGAAGGGGATGCCGGCGAACGAGAGGCCGATGAGGGCGATCAGCACGGTGACGCCGGCGAAGACGACGGCCGAGCCCGCCGTGCCGGTGGCGCGCGCGGCGGACTCGGCGGGCGGCATCCCCGCGCGGACCTGGTCCTGGTGGCGGGCGACGATGAACAGCGCGTAGTCGATGCCGACGGCCAGGCCCAGCATGATGGCGAGCATGGGCGTCGTCGACGAGATCGACGCGAACGCGGTCGAGACGTAGATGAGCGCGATCGCGAGCCCGACGCCGATGATGGCGCTCACCAGCGGGAACCACGCCACGGCGAGGGAGCGGAAGGTCACGATCAGCACGAACAGCGCGATGAGGACGCCCACGGCCTCGATGAGCGACAGCGCCGGGACCGACGTCGAGAACAGGTCGCCGCCCATCGCCGCGCGGGAGCCGTCGGGGAGCGTGGCCAGCAGGTCGTCCGCGACGGCTTCGAGCGCCGCCTTCGTCCCGTCCGAGACGTCGGTGGCCTGCCCGTCGAACTGCAGCCGGATGATCGCGGCCGTGCCGTCGTCCGAGACCAGACCCGTGACCATCTCGTCGAAGGGGTCGGTCACCGCCAGCACGCCGTCGAGCGCCTCGAGGTCGGCGACGGTGCCGGCGATCGCGCCGGCGTAGGGCTCGTCGGCGACCCGCTCGCCGTCGGCGGCCACGAGGACGAGCTGCGCGCTCGTGCCGCTGGCCTGCGGGAAGGTGCGCTCGAGCATCTGGATGCCCTCCTGCGCCTCGGTGCCGGGGATCGAGAAGGCGTTGTCGGTGCCCTTCATGAACACCGCCGCCCCGCCGCCGGCGAGCGCCAGCAGCAGCATCCATGCGATCAGCACACGCCACGGCCGGTGGTACGCCCACCGGCCGAGCGAGTAGAGCAGTGTGGACACCAGCGCCTCCAGGTTCTCAGCTTTCGATACAGCGCTGTATCGGATACACCTGTGTATCGTAACCCTTGAACCCGTACAGATCACGTGATCCGTACGAGATCACCCGGTAGGTACGGTTCGCAGCGGGTGATCTCGTGCAGATCACGTGATGTGGTCGGGAGGGTGGGTGGTAGGGAGGGTGGGGCGGGGTATCGTCGGGCGATCGCTCGAGAGAGGGCGAGAAGGGATGCGGACATGACGAGCACCGTCGCACCTGCGCCGCGCCGGCGCGAGGCGACCCGGCAGCGACTGCTGGATGCAGCCGCCGAGGTCTTCGCCGAGGTCGGGCTGGCCGCGGCATCCGTCGAAGCCGTGTGCGAGCGGGCCGGCTTCACGCGCGGGGCCTTCTACTCCAACTTCGAGACCAAAGAGGAGCTGTTCCTGCAGCTGGCCGGGCAGGTCGCCCGCGGGCGCGTCGCCCAGGTGACCGAGCGCGTCGCCGAGCTCGAGCAGCAGGGCGCGCTCGCCGCGGCGCCCGCGGACCCGCTGGCGATCCTGCAGCAGGTGCTGGACGTGTCGGCCGACGACCGGCTGGGCGTGCTGCTGATGAGCGAGATCCGCATCCACGCCTTGCGGACGCCCGAGCTCGCCGCCGCCTTCCTGGCGCAGGAGGACGAAATGCTCGGCAGCGTCGCCCAGATCATCGAGGACATCGCCCGCGCGGGCGCGCTCCGCTTCCGCCTGCCGGCGCGGGAGGCCGCCCGGCTCATGCTGACGGTGTGGCAGGAGACCTCGGTGCGCGCGGTGATGGAGGGCCTGGACCACGCCGAGATGTGCCGCCGCACCAACGGCGAACTCGCTGCCGTCGCCCGGCTGCTGCTGGTCGAGGCCTGAAGTCAGCCCACCCGGCCGTCACCCGGGCGCGCGACCCGCAGCCACAGGTAGCCGTACGCGGGCAGCTCGAACGTCACGCGGCCGCGCCCTTCGAGCTCGTAGCGCTCGGGGCCGAGCAGGTTCGACAGCGCGGTGCTCTCGGGCTCCTCGGGCAGCGACAGCGTGATCGAGGCCGGCACGTCGGTGAAGTTGTGGACGGCGACGAAGCGTCCGACGTCCGCGGTCAGCGAGTGGGCGAGGACGCCGGCGGCGTCGTGCTCGAGCAGCTCGAGCTCGCCCCAGCCGATCTCGGGCGAGATCCGGTAGCGGGCGGCGAGGGTGCGGATGAACTGCAGCAGCGAGTCGTCGTCCTCGAGCTGCGCCGCGACGTTCACGTGCAGTGGCGCGTAGCCGTCGGCCGGCGGCGCGGCGGCCAGCCGCGAGGGCGCCGCCGACGAGAAGCCGCCGTTGCGCCCGGCATCCCACTGCATGGGGGTGCGGACGGCGAGCCTGCCCTTCAGGTCGATGTTCTCGCCCATGCCGATCTCTTCGCCGTAGAACAGCACGGGCACCCCGGGCAGCGAGAACAGCAGGCTGTAGACCATGCGGATGCGGCGGGGATCGCCGCCCAGCATCGGGGGCAGCCGCCGCGTGATGCCGCGGCCGTACACCCGCTGCCGCTCATCGGGGGCGAACGCCTCGAACACCTCGTCGCGCTCGGCGTCGCTGAGCTTGTCCAAGGTCAGCTCGTCGTGGTTGCGCACGAAGTTGGCCCACTGCGCGTCGTCGGGGATCGCCGGCCGGGAGCGCAGCGCCTTCACCAGGGGAGCGGGGTCGGAGCGCGCCAGCGACAGGTACAGCGCCTGCATCCCGATGAAGTCGAACTGCAGCGTGAGCTCGTCGCCCGCCCCGGCGCCGAAGTAGTCCAGCTGCTCGCGGTAGGGCAGGTTGACCTCGCCGAGCATGACCGCCTCGCTCGAGCGGCGCTGCAGAAAGCGGCGGATGTCCCGCAGGTACTCGTGCGGGTCGCCCATGTGCTCGCCCTCGGGAACCTCGAGCAGGAACGGCACCGCGTCCACGCGGAAGCCCGAGATGCCCAGCTGCAGCCAGAAGCCGACCGTCTTGGCGATCTCGTCGCGCACGCGCGGGTTGGCGATGTTCAGGTCGGGCTGGTGGGAGTAGAAGCTGTGCAGGTAGTACTGGCCGCTCCGCTCGTCCTTCTCCCACAGCGTCGACTCCTCGCCGGGGAAGACGGCGTTGACGTTGTTAGCCGGCGGCTCGTCGCGCCACACGTAGAAGTCGCGGTAGGGGGAGTTCACCGAGCGCCGCGCGGCGACGAACCACGGATGCCGGTCGGAGGTGTGGTTGACGACGAGGTCGACGATCACGCGCATGCCGCGGTCGCGGGCCGTGCGCACGACCTCGACCAGATCGCCGTGGCTGCCCAGTCTCGGGTCGACGCCGTAGAAGTCGGTGACGTCGTAGCCGTCGTCGCGGTCCATCGTCGGATAGAACGGCATGAGCCACAGGCACGTCACCCCGAGGTCGGCGAGGTAGTCGATGCGGCGGGCGAGCCCCTGCAGGTCGCCCACGCCGTCGCCGTCGGCGTCGAAGTAGGTCTCGACGTCGAGGCAGTACACCACCGCCGTCTTCCACCACAGGTCCGAGGTGTCGGTGATCTTCACAGTGCGCTCCGAAGCGCCGGCACGAGCACCTCGCGCGCGGCGTCGAGGTACGGTCGCTGGTCCTTGCCGACGTGGTGCACGAACACGCGGTCGAAGCCCAGCGCCACCCGCTCGGCGATCCGCTCGGCCAGGGCCGCCGGGTCGTCGTCGACGAGCACCGCCTCGCGCAGCTGCTTCTCGTCGGGATCCTCGGTCAGGGCGTCGAAGTCCTCGGGCTGCTCGAGGTCCCACGCGAGCGGCGAGCCGATGAGGCCGTTGCGCCACTGGTCCTTCGCGAGGGCGAGCGCCTCGGCGTGGGTGTCCGCCAGGCTGACGTGCACCTGCAGGACGCAGGGGCCGGTGCCCCCGGCATCCCGGTACGCCGCCACGACGTCCCGCAGGGCGTCGATCGGCTGGGCCACCGTGGCAAGGCCGTCGACCTTGCCGGCCAGCCACCCCGCCGTCTCGGCGCTGACGGCCGTTCCCAGCAGCGGCGGCGGGGTCTCGGGGCGGGACCACACCCGCGCGCGGTGCACGCGGACGGTGCCGTCGAATGTGACGTCGTCGCCGTCGAGCAGGCGCCGGATGATCGTCAGGGAGTCCGCCAGCCGCGCGTTGCGCTCCCGCTTGCTCGGCCACGGGTCGCCGGTGACGTGCTCGTTCATGGCCTCGCCGCTGCCGAGCGCCGCCCAGAACCGTCCCGGGAACATCTCTTCGAGCGTCGCGATCGCCTGGGCGATGATCGCCGGGTGGTAGCGCTGCCCGGGGGCGTTGACGACGCCGATCGGGAAGGACGTCGAGGCCAGGGCAGCGCCCAGCCACGACCACGCGAACCCCGATTCGCCCTGCCGGACGCCCCACGGAGCGAGGTGGTCGGAGCACATCGCCCCGTCGAATCCGGCGCGCTCGGCCCCGATGACCGAGGTCAGCAGCGTGCTCGGGGGGAGCTGTTCGTGCGAGGCGTGGTACCCGATGAAGACCATGCCCCCGAGTGTGCGCGGGCGCCGAGGCGCCCGGCAACCACTTGCGTCCGGGCGGCGGCGTGCCTTATGGCCGGATGCCGGTGAGGTGCGTCAGGCAGCGCTCGACGCGGGCGAGCCACCACTGGCGGCGCGCGGCGGGGGCGGCGTGGCGTGCGAGCAGCTGCGGGTCGACGTCGACGCGGCCGACGGGGAGCGCGCCCGCCCGCGGCACGAGCGGCGCCGCGGTGACGTCGGCCGCGAGGAGCGACCCGGTTCCCAGACCGCAGTCGTAGTCCAGCTCGGGCAGCGCGGCGGCGAGGGCGACGCCCATCGACAGGCCCACCGAGGTGTCCAGAGCGCTGGAGACCACGGCCGGCAGCCCCGCGTCGGCGACGATCCGCAGCGCTCGCCGCACCCCGCCGAGGGGCTGCGCCTTCACCACCAGCAGATCCGCGGCGCCGGCGCGGGCGACCAGCAGGGGGTCGGCCGCTTTGCGCACGCTCTCGTCGGCGGCGACGGGGATCCCCAGCCGCGCGATCCGCGCCCGCAGCTGCGCGAGCTCGTCGACGGTGGCGCAGGGCTGCTCGACGTACTCGAGGTCGAACTCCTCCATCGCCCGGACGGCGTGCTCGGCCTCGTCGAGGTTCCACCCGCCGTTCGCGTCCAGCCGCACGCGGCCCTCGGGCCCGAGTGCTTCGCGCACGGCGCGGACGCGGGCGACGTCGTCGGCGAGGATCTGCCCGGGCTCGGCGACCTTGACCTTCGCGGTGCGGCAGCCGTCGAAGCGGGCGAGGACGCCCGGGACGGATGCCGCCGGCACGGCGGGCACGGTGGCATTGACCCGGATGATCTCGCGGCGGGGCGCCGGCTGCGGCATCCACCCGAAGTCGATCGCCGCGGCCAGCCACGACGACGCCTCGGCGTCGTCGTACTCGGTGAACGGCGAGAACTCCGTCCAGCCCTCGGGGCCGTCGATGAGCACCGCCTCGCGCACCTCGATGCCGCGGAAGCGGGTCGCCAGCGGCAGCACGACCACGTGGACGAGTTCGCGCAGCTCGTCGAACGAGGGGAGGGCGACGGTGCTCACGAGTCCATCCTGCCCGCGCCCGCCGCTCCCGCGCGAACCTAGGCTGGATCCCATGCTTCTCGACACCCCCGTGCGCCTCGGCGTGCAGATCCAGCCCCAGCACGTGACCTACCCGCAGATCCGCGACGCGGTGACGCGGCTGGAGGACATGGGGGTGGACATCCTGTTCAACTGGGACCACTTCTTCCCGCTGTCGGGCGACCCCGACGGCCTGCACTTCGAGTCCTGGACGATGCTGGGAGCGTGGGCGGAGCAGACCGAGCGGGTCGAGTTCGGCGCGCTGGTCAACTGCAACAGCTACCGGGGCGCCGACCTGCAGGCCGACATGGCCCGCACGATCGACCACATCTCGGCGCGCGGCGGCGACGCCGGTCGCTTCATCTTCGGCACCGGCTCGGGCTGGTTCGAGAAGGACTACGCCGAGTACGGCTACGAGTTCGGCACGGCCGGGTCGCGCCTGGACGACCTCGCCGAGGGCCTGCGGCGCATCGAGGCGCGATGGGACGCGCTCAACCCCGCACCCACCCGCCGCATCCCCGTCATGATCGGCGGCAAGGGCGAGCAGAAGACACTGCGGCTGGTAGCCCGCCACGCCGACATCTGGCACAGCTTCGTCCGGCCCGAAGAGCTGCCCGGCAAGCTGGACGTCATCCGCCGCTGGGCCGAGAAGGAGCAGCGCGACACCGCCGACCTCGTCATCTCGAACGAGCTGCAGCGCCGCGACGAGCACATCGCCGACGCGCTGTTCGAGGGCGGCACGCGCGTCTTCACGCTCGGTTTCCCGGGGCCGGACTTCGACTACGGCGTCGTCGCGCGCTGGCTGGCGTGGCGCGACGCCAAGAACGGCGTGTGAAACGGCGTCGCCCCATGACGCCCGGCTCCGGATGCCGGCATCCGCGCCATTAGAATCGCGCGGGTGACCGGCACCGCCCCCGCCCCCCGTTTCGCCCTCGACATCGAGGGCGTGCCGCGACCCGCCCGCGCGCAGGCGCTGCTGGATGCCGTCGCCTCGCGGGTCGTCATCGCCGACGGCGCCATGGGCACGATGCTGCAGCGGCACGAGCCCACCCTCGAGGACTACCAGCAGCTCGAGGGCTGCAACGAGATCCTCAACGTCAGCCGCCCCGACATGATCGCGGCGATCCACGACGCCTACCTCGCCGTCGGGATCGACGCCGTCGAGACGAACACGTTCGGGGCGAACTGGTCGAACCTGTCGGACTACGACATCGACGACCGCATCCACGAGCTCGCCCAGGCGGGGGCGCGCATCGCGCGCGAGCGCGTCGAAGCCGCCGAGGCGGCCGACGGCCGGATGCGCTGGGTGCTCGGGTCGATGGGCCCGGGCACGAAGCTCCCGAGCCTCGGGCACACCACGTACGACCACCTGAAGCAGACCTTCGCGCTGCAGGCCGAGGGCCTCATCGACGGCGGCGCCGACGCGCTGCTGGTCGAGACCTCGCAGGATCTGCTGCAGACCAAGGCCGCCGTCAACGGCTGCAAGCAGGCGATCGTGAGCCGCGGCATCCGGCTGCCGATCTTCGTCGAGGTGACCGTCGAGACCACCGGCACCATGCTCATGGGCAGCGAGATCGGCGCGGCGCTGACGACGCTGGAGCCGCTGGGCGTCGACGCCATCGGCCTCAACTGCGCGACGGGTCCCGCCGAGATGAGCGAGCACCTGCGCCACCTGTCGAAGCACTCCACCGTCCCGATCGCGTGCATGCCCAACGCCGGGCTGCCGGTGCTGACCGCCGACGGCGCCCACTACCCGCTGACCCCCGCCGAGCTCGCCACGGCGCACGAGCAGTTCGTGCGCGAGTTCGGCCTGGGACTCATCGGCGGATGCTGCGGCACGACGCCCGAGCACCTCGCCGCCGTCGTCGAGCGGCTGGGCTCGCTCGAGACCCGCCCGGTCGTGGCGCGCGGCGTCACGGCCGAGCCGGGCGTCGCCTCGCTCTACCAGCACGTGCCGTTCGACCAGGACACCGCGTACCTCGCCATCGGGGAGCGCACCAACGCCAACGGATCCAAGGCGTTCCGCGAGGCGATGCTCGAGGGCCGGTGGGACGACTGCGTCGAGATCGCGCGCAACCAGATCCGGGTGGGCGCGCACCTGCTGGACGTGTGCGTGGACTACGTCGGCCGCGACGGCGTCGCCGACATCCGCGAGGTCGTCTCGCGCTTCGCCAGCGCCTCGACGCTGCCGCTCGTGATCGACTCCACCGAGCCCGCCGTGATCCGCGCGGGACTCGAGCTCATCGGCGGGCGGCCGGTGGTCAACTCCGTCAACTACGAGGACGGCGACGGGCCGGACAGCCGCTTCGGGCGCATCATGCCGCTGGTCAAGGAGCACGGCGCCGCGGTCATCGCCCTCACCATCGACGAGCAGGGCCAGGCCCGCACCGCCGACGACAAGGTGCGCATCGCCTCGCGCCTGGTCGACGCCCTCGTCGGCGAATGGGGGATGCGAGTCGAGGACATCATCGTCGACAGCCTCACGTTCCCCATCGCCACCGGGCAGGAGGAGACCCGGCGCGACGCGATCGAGACGATCGAGGCCATCCGCCGCATCACGGCGGCGTATCCCGGCATCCACACCACCCTCGGCGTCTCGAACGTGTCGTTCGGGCTCAACCCGGCGGCGCGGAGCGTGCTCAACTCGGTGTTCCTGCACGAGGCGGCGCAGGCGGGGCTGGACTCGGGCATCATCGACGCGGCGAAGATCGTGCCGCTGGCCTCGATCCCCGACGAGCAACGTCAGGTGGCGCTGGACCTGGTGTGGGACCGGCGCGAGTACGACGCCGACGGCAACATCACCTACGACCCCCTGGCGACGATGCTCGACCTGTTCGCCGGCGTGGACACCGCGGCGCTTCGCGACCAGCGCGCCGCGGAGCTGGCGGCGCTGCCGGTGGGGGAGCGCCTGGAGCGCCGCATCATCGACGGCGAGTCCAAGGGGCTCGAGGCCGATCTCGACCTTGCGCGCGCGGGCGGGCTGACGGCGCTCGAGATCATCAACGACCACCTGCTCGAGGGGATGAAGGTCGTCGGCGAGCGATTCGGATCGGGCCAGATGCAGCTGCCGTTCGTGCTGCAGTCGGCCGAGGTCATGAAGACCGCCGTCGCGCTGCTCGAGCCGTACATGGAGAAGAGCGAGGCCTCGGGCAAGGGCACGATCGTGCTGGCGACGGTGCGCGGCGACGTGCACGACATAGGCAAGAACCTCGTCGACATCATCCTCACCAACAACGGCTACGACGTGATCAACCTCGGCATCAAGCAGCCGATCGCCGACATCATCGCCGCCGCCGAGGAGCACCGCGCCGACGTCATCGGCATGTCGGGGCTGCTGGTGAAGTCCACGGTGGTGATGAAGGAGAACCTGCAGGAACTCACCGCACGCGGGCTCGGCACGAAATGGCCGGTGATCCTCGGCGGCGCCGCTCTCACCCGCGCCTACGTCGAGGACGACCTCGCGGGCCTGTTCGACGGCGAGGTGCGCTACGCCCGCGACGCGTTCGAGGGACTGGCGCTCATGGAGCCGCTGGTGAAGATCGCGCGCGGCGCCGACCCGGCGTCGGTGGGACTGCCGGAGCTGAAGAAGCGGCGTCACGCCGCCGGCTCCAAGCTCACCCTCACCGAGCCCGAGGCGATGCCGGAGCGCTCGGACGTGGCATCCGACAATGCCGTCCCGCAGCCGCCCTTCTGGGGCACGCGGATCGTCCGCGGCATCGCGCTGGCCGACTACGCCGCGTTCCTCGACGAGCGGGCGACCTTCATGGGCCAGTGGGGCCTCAAGCCCGGCCGCGGCGACGAGGGGCTGTCGTACGAGCAGCTCGTCGAGACCGAGGGTCGTCCGCGCCTGCGGTACTGGCTCGACCGCATCCTCGGCGAGGGGATGCTGGACGCCTCGGTCGCCTACGGGTACTTCCCCGTGGTGAGCGAGGGCGACGACGTGGTCGTCCTGCATCACGGCGACGACCCCGCCGGCGTCCTGGGGGTGCCGGGGCTGCTGGCGCCCGATGGCGGCTCGGGCGGCGCCGTGGGGTCGGAGCGGCTGCGCTTCCACTTCCCGCGGCAGCGGCGCGACCGCCACCTGTGCCTGGCGGACTTCGTGCGCTCGCGGCAGTCGGGCCAGGTCGACGTCCTGCCGGTGCAGCTGGTGACGGCAGGCGCCCGCATCGACGCGGTGACGGCGAAGCTCTTCGCCGAGGACAAGTACCGCGACTACTACGAGCTCAACGGCCTCGTGATGCAGCTGACCGAGGCGCTGGCGGAGTTCTGGCACGCGCGCGTGCGCTCCGAGCTGGGGCTCGCGGGCGAGGATCCGGCCGACGTGGCGGGGCTGTTCAAGCTCGAGTACCGCGGCGCGCGCTTCTCACTCGGCTACCCGGCGTGCCCCGACATGGAGGACCGCCGGAAGGTCGTGGAGCTGCTGCGGCCCGAGCGGATGGGGGTGGAGCTCAGCGACGAACTGCAGCTGCATCCCGAGCAGTCGACCGACGCCTTCGTGTTCCACCACCCCGAGGCCAAGTACTTCTCGGTGTGAGGCGGGGTGCCGGTCATGCGACCGACTCCCCGCACATGCCGCAGATGCCGGTCGAGGGCACCTCGACGAAGCAGTTCGGGCACACCGCCCTCGGGCGCTCGGCCGCGGGCGTGGGGCGGGGTGCGGCCGGTGAGCGGCGCGCGGCGGGCGCCTTGCGGGGCCGCGTCGCGGCGACGGCGCGGGCGGGGTCCGGCAGGCGCGGGGGCTGCGGCCGGTGGTCCAAGCAGTAGAACCGCACGAAGCCGGCGGGGTTCTTGGGGTGCGGGTGCTTGACGGCCCAGAGCTCCGTACGGGGACGCAGCGGGGCATCGGCCGGGCACGACGCGCAGCGGGTCGGCTCGCCGGGCATGACGTCGGATACGAGCACCGGGGTGTCGAAGGGGAGTCCGTCGCGCCAGTCCGAGGAGGTGGTGATCTTCATCCCGTCAAGCTTGACACGTCCGCCGGAGTGCGTGGGCTCGCCCGCCTCGCCGAGGGCCCCGCGAGCGGCGTCGCGGGCGTGGCGCGCCGGAGCGCGGCGAGCACGGAGCGGCCGACGACGGCGATGCCGACGACCGTGGTGACCGCCCGCAGGGCGTCCCACGACGCCGACGACGTCACCAGGGAGTAGACGAGGAAGCTGCCGAGGTTCTGGGCCAGCGGAGCCCCGGCCTCGTACGAGATCGCCGTCCCGCCGCCGACGGCGAACGGCCAGAACCACAGGTTCATCACGAGCCCGAACGCGAAGGACGCCGCGACGCCGTAGCCGGCCAGCAGGACGACCTCGGCGAGGCCGCGCACGCGGCGGGGGAGCAGCCCCGCGCCGGCGGCCACCCACGCGCACGCGAACATCTGGAACGGTGTCCACGGCCCGATGCCGCCCCACACCAGCGACGACAGCGCGATCGTGAGAAGGCCCAGCAGCAGACCGAAGCGCGCGCCGAACGCCCGCCCCGCGAGGATCAGCAGGATGAACACCGCCTCGACCCCGCCGACGCCGGTGCCGACGATGCGGATGGCGGCGCCGATCGCGGCGAGCGTGCCGAGAAGGGCGAGGGTGTGCGCCGATCGCACCGACCCGTCGAGGGCCGCCAGGACCACCAGCGCCGCCAGTGGAGCGAGGGCGAGGGATGCCGCCGGCACGGCCGCCTGCGCCTGCGCGGGCACCGCGGCGGCGACGAGGGGCCACGCGAAGGCCGCGACGGCCACGAGGTTCGCGGCCGCGAGTGCCGGCACCGCCGCGATGCGTGCGGGCACCGAGAACCCGTGTCCGAACGCCGCCGCGATGCGGCCGGGCCGCGGCCGCGGCGGCGTGGCGCGCGGCGGGGGGGCGGCGGCCGGGCTCGCGTGTCCGTTCTCCGTCCCGAGCGACGTCCGCAGGCCGCCGGCGGGCTGCGGGCCACGCGCGGACTGCGTTCGGGCGCGGTGCAGGGCGCCGCCCGCCATCGGCAGGATGCGGGCGTCCACGGCCGCGGCGAAGTCCCGGTCGTGCGTGGCCAGCAGGACGGCGACGCCGTCGCCGGCGAGGCGCCGCACCGCCGACGCGACGAGCGCGCGGGCGCGGGGATCCAGGCCCCGCGTCGGCTCGTCGACCATGAGCACCCGCGGGGACCCGGCCAGCTGCACCGCCAGCGCCAGGCAGCGGCGCTCCCCGGCGGACAGATCGCGCGGATGCCGCATCCCGGCCTCGCCGAGCCCGTCCCGGTCCACCAGTGCCGCCCACCGCGCCGCCGTCGTCCCGCGGGGCAGGCGGTGGCGTCGATCGGTCCGCGCGCACTCCGCCGCGACCGTGTCGCACACGAACAGGTCGTCCGAGGAGTCCGGCACGAGCGCGACCCGCCGCCCCGTGCGGCCTCTCGCCGTGCGCGAGGGCGTCGCCTGCTCGCCGTCGACGACGACGTCGTCCCGCCGGCGGGGGAGGGCGAGCCGGTCGAGCAGGCTGGACTTGCCCGCGCCGTTCGGGCCGACGACGGCGACCACCTCTCCGGCGGCGACCGACAGCGTCGCCCGGTCGACGGCGATCCGCGCGCCGTGCGTCACCGTCAGCTCGTGCACCCGCAGGACTTCGCGCACCGGGGGCGCCGGCGTGGCATCGGGCGCGGCAGCCGGCGCGGCATCCGCCGCCCCGGCATCCTGCGTCCCGGCATCCGGCCCCGCCTCGTCCGGAGCCGCCGTTGTCACGCGCCCGTCGGCGACCTCGAGGCGACGGTCGGCGACGGCGGCGAGTCCCGCCACGCGGTGCTCGGCGACGACGACGCACACGCCGGCGCCGTGCGCGAGGGTGTCGAGCAGGTCGATGATCCGCGTCCGCATGGCGGGATCCAGGTCGGCGAGCGGCTCGTCCACCAGCAGCAGGATCGGGTGCTCCGAGACCGCTGCCGCGATGGCCACGAGAGTCGCCTCGCCGGCGGACAGTCCGGCGATCTCGCGATCGAGCAGCTCGGTGATGCCGACGCGCGCGGCGACCTCGGACACCCGTGCGCGCACGATCACCTCGGCGACGCCGCGGAGCTCCAGCGCCAGCCCGATCTCGTCGCGCACACGGGGGGTGGCGAAGCCGTCCCGCGGGTTCTGCAGCACGACGCCGACGAGGCGGGCGGTGTCGCGCGGGGGCAGGGTCGCCCGGTCGTGCCCGACGACGTCGAGGTCGCCGCGGGCGTCGCCGGCGTCCAGATGACCGTGCAAGCCGGCGAGGGCGCGCAGCAGCGTCGTCTTGCCGCCCCCGGTGGGGCCGGTGACGACGGTGAGGGTTCCGGGATCCAGCGCGACGTCTGCGACGACGAGACCGGATGCCGCGCCCCGGTGCCGCAGCACCACTCCGCGTGCCACGACCGGCGCCTCGCACGCGCCGTCGGCGCCCGTGCCGCCGAGCCCGCGCAGCTCGAGCGCCGCCGCCAGCGCGGTCGCCCGTTCCAGCGTCCGCTCCAGGATGGGCGTCAGCATCCTCACGCCGCCGCGCCCGCCGCGCAGCCGCTGGGCGCGACGCACCGCGCGCACCGCCGCGGCGAGGGCGGGAAGGGTCGCCCACGCCACCGCGAGCGTGCGCGCGATGCCGCGGAGCGGTCCCCGCCGGCCGCCGCGGGCGAGCAGGCGCGGCAGGTCGACGAGGGCGTTGAGCAGCCCGAAGGCGAGGATCGTCAGGGCGATCGGCAGTGCGCCGGAGACGGCATCCGTCACGCCGTCGAGGGTCGCCCGCCCCAGCAGCACCACGTGCCCGAACGGGTCGGGCAGGCGCACCGCGGGCAGGTCCCACAGCACCGGTCCCGTGCCGTCGGCGCCGTGGAAGACCACGCGGTAGACGACCCGCACCGCCACGAACGCGGCGGCGAGGGTCGCGGCGGCGCGAAGCGGTGCGGGTCGGAGCGTCATGACGTCATGCGGTGGGCGCCGCCGGCTCGCCGTTCAGCGTGAACAGCAGCTCGACGGCGTCGCCGGGCTCGAGCTCGAGGGTCGACAGGCCCTCCTGCGCGTAGTCCCATTCGCCGCCGGCGGGCTTGACCCACACCGACCAGTACGCGAAGGCGGCGGGCATCGTCGTGCACTTCTCGAAGTACTCCGTGCCGTCCTCGGCGACGATCGCCTGGTCCTCGGCGGGCACGCCGTTGACGCGGCAGACGACCTGATCGCCGTATTCGTCGGTGCCCTCGGTGGCGACGTCGGCGGCCGCGAGCGCGTCCGCGGCGATGATCGGCTCGTCGGCGGGGACGCACCACGCACCGGCGGGGGAGTCCTCGGCCTCGAGGTCGCCCGTCTCGACCACGACGGCGACGCCGGCGCACTCGCCCTCGGCAGAGGGCGCTGCGGCGGGCGACGAGGTGGTCTGGGGGGACGGGGAGGGCGAACAGGCGGCCAGGGTCAGCAGGGCTGCGGCGGCTGCGGCCGCGGCGAGGGTGCGCAGAGTCGAAGTCACCGGTCCAGGGTAGGGCGGCGGCGCCGGTCGCCGCGGCCGCATGACGCTCCGCGTCGGAGCCCCGCGCCATAGGCTGTGCGGGTGAGCGTTTCCGAGCTGTTCGACGAGAACGAATGGATGCCGGCACCCGGCGCCGAGGGCTACACCGACATCACGGCGCACGTCTCGACCGACGGCCGGATCGCGCGCATCGCCTTCGACCGGCCCGAGGTGCGCAACGCCTTCCGCCCGCACACCGTGGACGAGCTCTACCGGGCGCTCGATATCGCGCGGCAGGACCCGCGCATCGGCGTGGTCCTGCTCACCGGCAACGGCCCGAGCCCCAAGGACGGCGGCTGGGCGTTCTGCTCCGGCGGCGACCAGCGCATCCGCGGGCGGGCGGGATACGAGTACGCCCCCGCCGAGGGCTCCGATGCCCCGGCCGTCGCCCCGGCCGGGGGCGCCGAGGCCGCCGCGGCGCGGCTCGGCCGCCTGCACATCCTCGAGGTCCAGCGCCTCATCCGCTTCATGCCGAAGGTCGTCATCGCCGTCATCCCCGGCTGGGCCGCCGGCGGCGGGCATTCCCTGCACGTGGTGTGCGACCTGTCGATCGCCAGCGCCGAGCACGGCCGGTTCAAGCAGACCGACGCGGACGTCGGGTCGTTCGACGCCGGCTACGGCTCGGCGTACATGGCCCGCCAGGTGGGCCAGAAGATCGCGCGCGAGGTGTTCTTCCTCGCCGAGGAGTACTCCGCCGAGCGCGCCTACGAGATGGGCGCCGTGAACCGCGTCGTGCCGCATGCCGAGCTCGAGCGCGAGGCGGTGGCGATGGCCCGCACGATCCTGACGAAGTCGCCGACGGCGATCCGCATGCTGAAGTTCGCCTTCAACGCCGTGGATGACGGGCTGGTGGGGCAGCAGGTGTTCGCCGGCGAGGCCACGCGACTGGCCTACGGCACCGACGAGGCCGTCGAGGGCCGCGACTCGTTCCTGCAGAAGCGCGATCCCGACTGGTCGCCGTACCCCTGGCACTACTGATGCGGCTGCATCCCGTCGTCGACGACGACCCGCGCGCGATCGTCCAGGCGCTGCGGGCCGTGTTCGCCGGAACCGGTCCCGCGCTGTCGCTGGGTCTCACCGGCGACGAGCCGGGCGAGGTGCCCGACGGGACGGCGGTGGTCGTCACCACCTCGGGGTCGACGGGCGTCCCCAAGAGCGTCCTGCTGACCGGCGACGCGCTCGCCGCCAGCGTGCAGGCGACCGGACGGCGCATCGGCGAGGGCAACTGGCTGCTCGCGCTCCCCGCCGCCTACGTCGCGGGGCTGCAGGTGCTCGTCCGCTCGATCCTCGCCGGCCACGACCCGGTGCTGCCCGACGGGCCCTTCACCCCGGCGAGCTTCACCGCCGCGGCCGCCGCGATGACGGCATCCGGTCAGCCGCCCGCGTACACCTCGCTCGTGCCGGCGCAGCTGGCCCGGCTGCTGGACGCGGCCGAGTCAGACGAGGCGGTCGCGCAGGCGCTGCGCTCGTTCGAGCGCATCCTCGTCGGCGGTCAGGCCATGCCCGCGGCGCTTCTCGAGCGAACGGATGCCGTCGGCGCGAGGATCGCGCGCACCTACGGGGCGACCGAGACGTGCGGGGGGTGCGTCTACGACGGCGTGCCGCTGGACGGGGTCCGGCTGGACATCGTGGACGGCGAGGTGCGGATCGCCGGGCCAATGCTCGCCGCCGGCTACCTGGGCGAGCCGGAGCGCACCGAGCAGACCTTCCCGCGCGACGCCGACGGGACCCGGTGGTACCGCACCGGGGATGCCGGGCTCCTCGAGGACGGCGTGCTGCGCATCCACGGGCGGCTGGACAACGTCATCGTCTCGGGCGGCGTGAACATCTCGCTCGATCGCGTCGAACGCGTCGTCCGCAGCGTCCCGGGGCTCGGCGAGGCCGTCGTCGTCGGCGTTCCCGACGACCGGTGGGGCGAGGCATCCGTCGTCGTCGCGCCGCGCGGCGAGGCGCTGCGCCGCAGCGAATCGGTCCAGCTCGACGAGGCTCGCCGCGCCGTCGCCGACGAGCTCGGGCCGTACGCGCGGCCGGCGCGCCTGGTGCTGGTCGACGAGATCCCGCTGCTGGCCTCGGGCAAGCCGGACCGCGATGCCGTGTCCCGGGCGGTCGCCGCGCTGCACTGATCCGGGCGGGCGGGATGCCGCGGGCGGGGGTCGTCGTAGGATGTGCACTCGTGGCAGGTCCCTCTCGCAAGCGCCCCCTTCCCTCGTCCGGCACCTCGCGCAACCGACCGCGCGGCAACCCGCAGAAGAAGGTCGTGGCGGCGCCGCGACGGGTCGAGCCGGCCACCCTGCGGGACTGGATCGGCGCGGCGCGCCTTCGCACCCTTCCCCTCGCGGTGACGCCGATCCTGATCGGCACGGGTGCGGCACTCCTCGTCACCGACGGCCTGCACTGGGTGCTGGCGCTGCTGTGCCTCGCCGTCGCGGTGGCGCTGCAGATCGGCGTCAACTACGCCAACGACTACAGCGACGGCATCCGCGGCACCGACGACCACCGCGAAGGTCCCGCCCGCCTCACCGCGTCGCGCAAGGCGAAGCCGCGCACCGTGCTCATCGTGGCGCTGTCGTTCTTCGCGATCGCCGCGATCGCGGGCCTCGTCCTGACGATCCGCACCCAGCAGTGGTGGCTGATCCTGGTGGGCGCCGCCTGCATCGCCGCCGCCTGGTTCTACACCGGCGGCAAGCGGCCCTACGGCTACGCGGGCCTGGGCGAGGTCTTCGTCTTCATCTTCTTCGGGCTCGTCGCCACGCTCGGCACGACGTGGGTGCAGTCCCTCGCCCTGCCGCAGGAGGCGTGGTTCGGCGCCGTCGCCGCGGGACTGCTCGCGTGCGCGGTGCTCGTGGCCAACAACC
The DNA here is from genome assembly GCF_054780155.1 of Microbacterium aureliae. NCBI lineage: Bacteria > Bacillati > Actinomycetota > Actinomycetes > Micrococcales > Microbacteriaceae > Microbacterium > Microbacterium aureliae. Next base: position 1,132,227 of record NZ_BAAGWW010000001.1, on the reverse strand, counting down.
TGCGCGACATCGACCAGGACCGCGTGGCGGGAAAGCGCACGCTGTCGGTGCTCGCCGGACGCACCGGGTCGCGGTGGCTGTTCACGGCGTTCCTGCTCGTGCCGTTCGGGATCGCAGTGTGGCTGGCGCTGTTCTACCCGATCGCCTGGTTGACCCTGCTCGCGCTGCTGGCGGCGCTGCCGGCGGTCCTCATCGTGTGGACCTACCGCGTGCCGCGCGAGCTGCTCGTGGCCCTCGCGCTGGCGTCGCTGACCTCGGTCGCCTACGGCGCGCTGCTGTTCTGGGCGTTCGCGGGCTGACCGGCCCGGGCGTCAGTCCGCGTCGCGGCCGCGGTCCAGCGCGTCAGCGGCGGCGTCCTCGTCCGCGGCGTCGCGGGCCGCGCGGGAGCGCTCGGCGCGTGCGGCTGCGCGGCGCTCGGCCATGCCCGAGGTCACCTCGTCCAGCGGGCGGCGCAGGAACAGCAGCGACAGGCTCAGGCCGATGAGGGCGGCGAAGATCGCCGAGAGCCAGTACAGGTCGCGCCCGATCGGGGTGAGCATCAGCAGCCCGAAGGGCACCAGGAACGCCAGCAGGCGCAGCACCGTGTAGACCAGGACAGAGCGGATTCTCACCCCGACATCGTACGCGTGCCCGCCGGAGTCGGCGGCGGGCGTCGGTTGCGTCACGACCGGAGCGGGGGCTCGGCAGCGCGCCTAGGATGGATACGTGCCTCGGGTGCTGTTGATTCTGGCTCTGGTGGCGACCGCGTTCTGGGTCTTCACCATCGTCGACTGCGCCGTCCAGCCGGCCACCCGTCACCGCGGCGTCAGCAAGCCGATGTGGCTGCTCATCGTCATCCTGCTGCCGGTCCTCGGCGGGGTGCTGTGGCTGCTGGTGGGCCGCACCCGCGCCTCGACGCAGGCCGCCCGCCGTGCGCCGGACGACGACCCGGAGTTCCTCGGCCGCATCGGATCGGTCAGCGATCAGGACGAGCGCATCCGCCGGCTCGAAGAGGAGCTCGCCCAGCTGGACGCCGAGGACGACGACCCGCGGTGGAACCCGCCGGCTCCGCCGGGCCCCCGCACCCCGCCCGCGACCGGCGGGACCGCCGACGCCCCCGCGCGCGACATCGATCCCGATGACGATCCCCGCGGGCAGCGCGGAGCCCTCGGCTGATCGTGGTCGACGGATCGCCGGCGACCGACGCCGCCGCGGCCCTGCTCTGCCGCCTGGTGGAGCGCGGTGTCTCGCACGTCGTGCTGAGCCCCGGCTCGAGGTCGCAGGCGCTGGCTCTCATCGCCGCCGAGCTCGAGCGGCGGGGCGCGCTGCGACTGCACGTGCGCATCGACGAGCGCGTCGCCGGCTTCACCGCCCTCGGCATCGGGCGTGAGACGGGCCGCCCGGCGGCCGTGATCTGCACGTCGGGCACGGCCGTGGCCAACCTGTTGCCGGCGGTGCTCGAAGCCCATCATGCGGGGATGCCGTTGCTGCTGCTGACCGCCGATCGCCCGCCCGAGCTGCGGGGCGTCGGCGCCAACCAGACCACGCGCCAGCCCGGCATGTTCTCGGCCGCGACCCGGTACGAGACCGACCTCCCCGTGCCCGAGGCGACCGACGGCTCCGGCGACGGCGAGCAGAGCCTCATGCTGCGCGCCGTCGCCGACGAGGCCTACGACGCCGCCCTGGGAGCGGGGCTGTGGTCGCCGGGCCCCGTGCACCTGAACCTGCCGTACCGCGAGCCGCTGGCGGGCGCGCTGCCCGGCTGGCTGTCGGTGCCCTCGCGCGAGCTGTCGACGGCGGGGCCGGATCAGCCCCAGGACGCCGATGCGGCGGACGCCTCGGGCGCGCTCTACCAGGGCGGCGGCGGCATCGGCGAGTCCGACGTGCCCGCCGACCCCGACGACGACCCGTTCGTGCTCGAGCGCGGACCCCGCACCGTGGTCGTGGCCGGGGCCGACGCGGGGCCGGATGCCGAGACCCTGGCCCACGCCGGGACCTGGCCGCTGATCGCCGAGATCGTCAGCGGCGCCCGCTTCGGCCGCCTCGTCGTCCACGGCTACCGGCAGCTGCTGTCGGACCCGGACCTCGGCGGACGCATCGAGCGCGCCGTGGTGCTCGGCCACCCGACCCTCAGCCGCGAGGTCACCGCGCTGCTGTCCCGCCCGGACGTCGAGGTCGTGGCGGTGCGCGGTCCCGGCGAGCCCCTGAACCTCAACGGCGAGGCGATCGCCGTGGACACGGTGACCGTAGCCACCGGCGACCCCGACCGGGCGTGGGCCTCGGCGTGGATGGACGCCTCGCGCGCGGCATCCGTCGATCTGTCGGCGCCGGCTCCGGACGCCGCGGGACTGTCGTCGGCGGTGCCGGGCGAGCGGCTCGGGGCGATCGCCGAAGAGCTCGCGGTGCTGCGGGCGCCGCTGGATCGCGCCGCGCTCGTGGATGCCGTGTGGCGCGCGACGTGGCCGCACGACCGGCTGATGTTCGGGTCGTCGCGACTCGTGCGCGTCGCCGATGCGGTGCTCGGCGGCAAGCGGGTGCCGGTGCACGCCAATCGCGGCCTGGCGGGGATCGACGGCACCGTGGCCACCGCCACGGGCATCGCGCTGGCGAGCCAGCAGGACGGTGCGCCGGGGGTCACCAGGGTGCTCCTCGGCGACCTCGCGCTGCTGCACGACGTCGGCGCGCTGCTTCTGCCGCCTGCCGAGACCGAGCCGCGGCTCCAGGTGATCGTCGGCAACGACCGCGGCGGAACCATCTTCGACGGGCTCGAGGTGGCCGCCGTCGCCGGCGCCGAGGCGATGGACCGCGTGCTGCTGACCCCGCAGGACGTACGGCTCGAGCAGCTCGCGCTCGCCTACGGCTGGGAGTACAAGCGGGTGACCACGCGCGCGGCGCTCGACCAGGCCCTTACCGCTCCGGTGGGCGGCCGTCAACTCCTCGAGGTGCCTCTCGACCGCTGAGCCCGCGCGGGTCCATGATGTGCGGATGGGTACCAACGAGCACAAGCGCTGGACCGCGGACGTCTCCCGGCTGCTGCGCGTCGGCAGCGGCTTCATCCTGTCCGGCACCGACCCCGACGGCAGCCCCGGGTACGAGGGGAACAAGGCGGACGGAGTCGCGGACCTGGAGCGCGTGTCGGGCGAGCTCGAGGAGTACCAGGAGCGGCTGTACGCCGCCAGCCAGGCCGAGTCCACGCACGCCGCGGTGCTGCTGGTGCTGCAGGCGATGGACGGCGCCGGCAAGAGCGGCATCATCCGCCACGTCGTCGGCGCGGTCGACCCGCAGGGCGTGCAGATCTCGGCCTTCAAGAAGCCCACCGACGAGGAGCTCGAGCACGATTTCCTGTGGCGCATCCGCAAGCGCGTGCCCGAGCCCGGCGTGATCGGGGTCTTCGATCGCTCGCACTACGAGGACGTGCTGGTCGGCAAGGTGCGCGAGCTGGCCACCCCGAAAGAGATCGAGCGGCGCTACGACGCGATCAACGACTTCGAGGCCAAGCTCGTCGAATCCGGCACGCGCGTGGTCAAGGTCATGCTCCACATCTCGTACGAGGAGCAGCGCAACCGCCTGATGAAGCGCCTGAACCGCGCGGACAAGCACTGGAAGTACAACCCCGGCGACACCGAGGAGCGCAAGCTCTGGCCGCACTACATGTCGGCGTTCCAGACCATGCTGGAGCGGACGACCACGGATGCCGCGCCCTGGTACGTCGTGCCGGCCAACCACAAGTGGTACGCGCGGCTGGCCGTGCAGGGGCTGCTGCTCGAGGCGCTCGAGGACATCGATCCGCGGTGGCCCGCCGCCGACTACGACGTGGACGAAGAGAAGCGCAAGCTCGCCGCGACCTGAGCGCCGCTCAGGCGAGCGCGTCGACGATCGGCCGGAACTTCACGCGCGTCTCGACGAGCTCGGCCTCGGGGTCGCTGCCGGCGACGATCCCCGCGCCCGCGAACGCGCGCAGGCCGATCGTCGCGCGGTCGGCGTCGCCGGTGCCGGTGTCGAGGTCGATCTGGGCGCACCGCAGCGCGATCGCCCACTCCCCGTCGCCGTGCGCGTCGACCCAGCCGACGGGGCCGGCGTAGCGACCGCGGTCGAAGGGCTCCAGACGGCGGATGACCTCGAGCGCCGCGCGGGTCGGGGTGCCGGCGACGGCGGCGGTCGGGTGCAGGACGGCGACGAGGTCCAGCGCCGAGGCGTTGCCGGCGACGTCGCCCTCGACGTCGGTGGCCAGGTGCCACACGTTCGGCAGCTTCAGGGCGAACGGCTGCCCGCTGGCCGACAGGGCGGTGGTGTGGGGACGCAGGGCCCCCAGCACGCTCTGCACGGCGTACTGGTGCTCGTCGAGGTCCTTCGCCGAGGTCGACAGGGCGAGGGATGCCGCGACGTCGGCGTCCGCGTCCGCGCCGCGCGGCGTCGTGCCGGCCAGGACGCGGGCCGTCGCGACGCCCGCCGACACCGTCACGAGGGTCTCGGGGCTCGCCCCGATGAGGCCGTCGACGGCGTAGGACCACGTGTCGGGGTAGCCCGAGGCGAGGGCGCGGGCCAGACGCCGCAGGTCGGATCCGGCGGGGATGGTGCCGGCGAGGTCGCGCGCGAGCACGACCTTGCTCACGGTGCCCGCCTCGATGGCGGCGAGGCCGCCGCGGACGGCGCGCTGGTAGGCGGCGGGGTCCAGTGCGCCGGGCCCCAGCGTCGCCGACCAGTAGGGGCCCCAGGGCGCCGGGTCGGGCGCGCGCGGCGCCGGTTCGCCGGTCACGTGCACCGTGGTCCTCCAGAACCGCCCGGCGTGGCGGCCGATGACGACCTCGGGGACGATCAGGCGGCTGGACGATTCGGAGTGCGCGTCGAAGGCGAACGATCCGAAGGCCACGAGCCCCGTCCCGGGGAGCCCGAGCGGGTCGTCGACCTCGGCCGCCGCGGCGATCGCCCGCCACACGTCGGCGATCACGGGCGCGGTCGCACCCGCGGGCGGGGACCAGCGGTCCCTGCCGCCCACTCCGATGCGCAGCGCCTCGCCGGTGCCCACGAGGCCGTCCCCGCGACGCAGCCACACGAGCGGCCGGTCCGGGGAGGCGTGCTCCAGCAGGTCCTCGACGGGCTCGATCTCGCGGGTGACGGCGACCAGCCGCGGCGGGTGCGAGGAAGCCGGTTCGGTCACGGATCAAGCCTAGACTCGCCGCGTCGCACGCGGCCGCGCCGGCCGCCACCGGCTCGGGGCGCAATAGGCTGAACGGGTGACCCACCCCGACGCCGAGCGCCCCGAGCCGGGCACCCGTCTGCTGTTCCGGTGGCGCAAGTGGGACGGCGGGCCGCACTGGATCCACGAGTGCGTGTACCTCGGCTCGGACGAGTGGGGCGACTGGTTCGGGCAGCTGCCGGGATGGCACAGCTCGCGGCCGGGCCGCGACTTCGTGCCGCAGCATCCGAACGTCACGCTCATCCCGCCGTCGGGTGACTACGCCTACACGCACAACGCCGCCCCCCACCGCACGAAGGTCTACATCGACCTCGCGTGGGACGTGCGCTGGCAGGACGGCGAGCCGACCGGCATCGACATGGACCTGGACGTCGTCGAGCGCGAGGGTCAGGGCATCTACATCGACGACCGCGACGAATGGGACGACCACCGCGTGCGCTACGGCTACCCGGCGCAGGTGGTCGCGGCGCTCGATCAGCTGGCGGACGACCTGGAGCGTCGCGTGCGGGCGCGCGAGGCGCCGTTCGACCCGGCCACCGCCGATGCCTGGCTGGACCGGCTGGCCGCCCTCGGGCTGGGCCCCTCGCATCACTGACCGGGCATACACTCGTGGCGTGGACCCCCGCGACGACCAGCCCCAACGCGCCGACCTGCACAAGGACCCCGCGAGCGTCAGCGGCATGTTCGACGAGGTCGCGTCCGGCTACGACCGCACGAACACCGTGCTGAGCATGGGCAACGACAAGCTGTGGCGCGTGGCGACCACGCGGGCGGTCGATCCGCGCCCCGGGCAGCGCATCCTCGATCTCGCGGCGGGCACCGGGGCATCGAGCGTGTCGCTGGCGCGCAGCGGCGCGGACGTCGTCGCCGCCGATTTCTCGCCGGGCATGATCGCCGAGGGGCGGCGCCGGCATGGCGGCATCCCGAATCTGTCGTTCGTCGAGGCGGACGCCACGGCGCTGCCGTTCGAGGACGACTCCTTCGACGCCGCGACGATGTCGTTCGGCCTGCGCAACGTCAACGACCCGCGCGCCGCCCTGCGCGAGCTGCTGCGGGTGACCAAGCCCGGCGGGCGGCTGGTGATCTGCGAGTTCTCGCACCCGCCGTCGCCGGCCTTCAACGGGCTGTACCGCTTCTACAACGACCGCATCCTGCCCGTGGTGGCCAAGGCGGTCAGCTCCAACGCCGCCGCGTACGACTACCTCAACGAGTCCATCAAGGACTGGCCGGACCAGGAGAGGCTCGCGGCATGGATCCGCGAAGCGGGGTGGATCGGCGTGGCCCACCGCAACCTGTCGATGGGGATCGTCGCGCTCCACCGCGCGATGAAGCCGCCCACGGCCTGACGCCGGGTCACGGCGGGGACCGCGGGGCGTCCGCGCCGGTAGGCTGTGACGGTGACCCCCTCCGCGTCGGGCCCGCGTATCGCGGGCAAGCTCGGCCTCAGCGAGCGCGTGTTCGCCGGTCCCCGCTCGCGGCGGCTGCTGTCGGCGGTCGAGGCGGGTATGGAGCGCGTCGAGGCGCGCATGGCGCAGGAGCTCCGGATGACGGACGCGATCGCCGACTCCGCCAGCCGCTACCTCTTCGACGCCGGCGGCAAGCGCGTGCGTCCGATGCTGGCCCTGCTGACGGCGCAGCTCGGTGACGGCGCCACCGACGAGGTCATCGAGGCCGCCGCCGCGCTCGAGCTCACCCACCTCGGCTCGCTGTACCACGATGACGTCATGGACGACGCCGACAAGCGCCGCGGGGTGCCCAGCGCCCACGAGGTGTGGGGCAACAGCGTCGCGATCCTCACCGGCGACCTGCTCTTCTCGCGCGCCAGCCAGATCATGGCACGGCACGGCGACCGCGCCATCCGGCTGCAGGCCGACACCTTCGAGCGGCTGGTGCTCGGCCAGTTCCACGAGACCGTCGGCCCGCAGGAGGGCCAGGATCGCGTGGCGTTCTCGCTCGACGTCCTGTCGGACAAGACGGGCTCCCTCATCGCCGCCGCCGCGCAGGCCGGCGTCATCTTCTCCAACGCTCCCGAGGAGTTCGAGCAGCCGATGGTCGTCTTCGGCGAGAAGGCCGGTGTCGCCTTCCAGCTGCTCGACGACGTCATCGACCTCTCGGCCGATCCGGGCGAGACCGGCAAGGTGCCCGGCACCGACCTGCGCGCGGGCGTGCCGACCATGCCGTATCTCGTGCTCGGTGAGCGGACGGATGCGGCCTCCCGCGCGCTGCGCGAGCGGATCGACGCCGGTGTGGCCCAGATCGCCGAGGGCGCCGACCCCGCCGTCCTCGACGGGCCGCTCGCCGAACTGCGGGAGCACGAGGCGACCGAGGAGACCCTGGCCCTCGCGCACACCTGGTCGCGCGAAGCGGTCGAGGCGCTGGAGCCGCTGCCGCAGGGCGCCGTCCGCGAGGCGCTGACCCGCTTCGCGCAGGCTGTCGCCGACCGCTCGAGCTGACCGGCGCCCGGGGCACCGGCATCCGTGAAAGGACTTGTATGACCAAGCTGCGGCTGGCGATCGTCGGCGCGGGACCTGCGGGCATCTACGCCGCGGACATCCTGCTGAAGGCCGAGCGGAAGTTCGACGTGTCGATCGACCTGTTCGAGCAGCTCCCCGCACCCTACGGCCTGGTGCGCTACGGCGTCGCCCCCGACCACCCGCGCATCAAGGGCATCATCACCGCGCTGCGCGAAGTCCTCGACCGCGGTGACATCCGCATCTTCGGCAACGTCCGCTTCGGCGAGGACATCACCCTCGAGGACCTCAAGCGGCACTACAACGCCGTCATCTTCGCCACCGGTGCGATCCGCGACACCGGTCTGTCGATCCCGGGCATCGACGCCGAGGGGTCCTACGGGGCGGCGGACTTCGTGAGCTGGTTCGACGGGCACCCCGACGTGCCTCGCGAGTGGCCGCTGGAGGCGGCGTCGGTCGCGGTCATCGGCAACGGCAACGTGGCGCTGGACATCTCGCGCATGCTCGCCAAGCACGCCGACGACCTGCTGCCGACCGAGGTCCCCGACAACGTCTACCAGGGCCTCAAGGCCTCGCCGGTGACCGATGTGCACGTCTTCGGGCGCCGGGGTCCCGCGCAGGTGAAGTTCACGCCGCTGGAGCTGCGCGAGCTCGGCGAGCTGCGTGATGTCGACATGGTCGTCTACGACGAGGACTTCGACTACGACGAGGGGTCGAAGGCGGCGATCGCCTCGAACAAGCAGGTGATGGTGATCGACCGCGTGCTGCAGTCCTGGCGCAAGCGGGAGTCGGTCAACAACGCCGGCGGCACGGCCTCGCGGCGGCTGCACCTGCACTTCTACGCCAAGCCCCTCGCCGTCCTCACCGACGACGACGGCCGGGTCTCGGGGTTCCGCTGGGAGCGCACGCGGCCCGACGGCGAGGGCGGCGTGGTCGGCACGGGCGAGATCCGCGAGCTCGAGGTGCAGGCGATCTACCGCGCCGTGGGCTACTTCGGCTCGCCGCTGCCCGGCATCCCGTTCGACAAGCGTCACGGCGTCATCCCCAACCACGAGGGTCAGGTGCTCCGCAAGGACTCCAACGAGCGCGTCCCCGGCGTCTACGCCACCGGCTGGATCAAGCGGGGTCCGGTCGGCCTCATCGGCCACACCAAGTCCGACGCCATGGAGACGATCCGCCACCTCATCAACGACCAGGGCTCTTGGTGGCACCCGGTGGACCCGTCCGAGGCCGCGATCCCGGCGCTGCTGGCAGAGCGCGGCGTGCGATGGACCGACCTCGAGGGCTGGCACCGGCTCGACCAGCACGAGGTCGCTCTGGGCGCCCCGCACGAGCGCGCCCGCATCAAGGTCGTCCCGCGCGACGAGATGGTGGCCATCTCGCGCGGCGAGTGAGCCGCGGCGGGCGAGCGCTCAGCTGCTCCCGCGCGGTGCGATGACCACGCGCGAGACCTCTTCCATGCGCGGATGCCGTTCGTCGCCGTCCTCGATGACGCCCCGGTGCCACGTGAGCTGAAGGCCGCCGGCGGTGTCCTGCAGGACCGACAGGTTGTTGTCGAACCAGGGACCCTTCGTCGTCGACCAGTCGAACGGCGGGTCGGGAACCTTCGCGGAGCGCGCGACGACGGCTCCGATGGGACGGGCCAGGCCGTAGGACATCACCACCGAGAACCACCGCATGATGCGGGGGAGCGGGTTGCGGACGGGGGAGCAGACCGCCTGGATGATGCGTGATCCGTGATCGCGGTCCACCTCGGCGATGTACGAGAAGTGGACGTCGCCGGACAGGATCGTCAACGTGTCGGGGGGCGTGCCGCGGGCGCCGTCGGCGATGTCGGTGAGCAGCCGGGCGAGCGCGTGGAAGCTGTTCTGCCACGCCGCCCAGTGCTCGAGGTCGACCATCTGACGCAGCCGCTCGCCGATGCGCGCGGCCGTGCGTCCCCACGCGCCCTGCGAGATCGCCTCATCCCACGACTCCACGTGGTGCAGCCCGATCGGCAGCAGATAGGGCAGCGACGTCGCCACGAGCAGGTGGCGCACGCCGCCCTGCAGCTGCTCGTCCAGCCAGGCCCATTCGGTGGCATCGACGAGCGCGCGCGCCTGCGGGTCCAGATCGCGCGCGGCTCTGGAGTCGACCACCGCCAGGCGGATGTCGCCGAAGTCCCGGCGGTAGCTGAAGCGGTAGGTCGTCGGCTCCCGGTCGACGCGGTCGGCGAGCGCGTCGAGCGCCTCGCTGACGTCGGGCTCGGCGGCTGCGCCGGGCTCGCCCTCGCCGTGGCCGGCGGCGATGCGCTGCCAGATCTCGTCGGCGGCGCGCTCGGCGGGAGAGAGGTTGCCGACGTGCTGGTACACCCAGTACGAGGCGAGGCCCGCCACGATCCGGCCGTGCCACCATGACGTGGATTCCATCTGCCTCTTCCAGTCCAGCGAGGCGTTCCAGTCGTCGCGGATGTCGTGGTCGTCGAAGATCATGGTGCTCGGCACCGTCGACAGCAGCCAGCGGTTGATGTCGTCCGACCACGCCAGCTTGTACAGGTGCGCGTACTCCTCGTAGTCCTTCAGCTCCTTGCCCGGGGGCTCGTCGAGGCTGCGGCGCGAGCGGATGAAGTCCTGCATGGGCTCGGTGGTGAGATCGGCGTACACCTGATCGCCCAGCAGCAGGATCAGATCGGGACGCAGTGCGGGGTCCTCGGCCATCGCGAGGGCGAACGTGCGCATCGCGTCGACGCCGTGCAGCCGGTTGCCCGGGGCGTCGTGGTCGACGCTGGTGCGGCACGAGCCCCACGCCATGCGCAGGCGGCGATCGCGCGCCGGCGTGGCGATCACGGGCGCCGGCAGGGCCGCATCCTCGGGCCACACCTTCGTGCCGTCGACGTGGACCTCGTAGGGCAGCACGGCCCCCGCCTCGAGTCCGTCGACGTCGACGAGGGCGTAGTGGTGCCCGTGGACGAGAAAGCTGCGGGCCTGCCACCGCCGGCCGTCGGCGTGCACGCTGACCACGGCATCCGCGTCCGTCTCGACCCACACGGTGGCGCACACCTCGTCGGTGTAGCGGAGCATGGGTCCGAGGACCAGCCGAGACGACATGCGTCCATGTCTAGCGCTCCCCGGCGCAACCCGCCACGAGGTGACGTGCCGCGCCGGGGATCAGTGACGAACGCGCCAGAAGCGCGGACGCTCCGGGCTACGTCGCCGCGGCCGGTAATTTCGCCACGCGGTCCGGAAGGTCCAGTAGCCATAGGTGACCGAGGCCCCCGTGGTGAGGACGGCGAGCGTCACCCCGACGGCGATCGCCGCGGGCATCGCCGCGCTCAGGGCGTACGTCAGCGAGCCGCCGAAGAGCCCGAGCACGGCGGCGTTGACGAACATGATGAGGATGGCGGAGCTGCCGAAGAGGTGGCTGAAGGACCGGCGCCTGAGAAAGGAGTAGGTCCGCTCGAGGCCCGTCTGATCGTCGGCCACAGAGGCGAGGAAGATGTCCTCGACGGCAGGGTCGAGGTCGGCGTAGGCGCCGCGCAGCCGGTTCATCGCGACGACGTACATCATGTCCTCCTCGGCGACGTTGCTCACGCGCGTCTGCGTCATGAAGCCGACGACGACGAGGAAGGCCAGGATGCCGAGCGCCGCGGGGGCGAACCACTCGCCGAAGCCGGACGCCTGGCCGAGGATGCTGATCGTCACGAGGCCCGCCGAGACGAGCGTGAGGTAGATCGTGATGCGTGTGAGCACCTCGCTCTGAGCGGTGCCGCGCGCGGCGAGCAGTCCCCAGTGCTCGGTGGCGAGGATCTGGGCGCGACGGCCCAGGGCTGCGTCGCCGGGCGCAGCGGCGCTGGTGGCTTCGGGTGCCATGGCGCTCATTCTGGCCGTCGGCGCGGGCGCGCGCCAGACGCGGCGCGCCGAAGGCGGAAGGGCGGGCGAACCGTCAGTACATGAGGTCGTCGTAGACGCTGTCGCCGGGCTCGATGCTGGGCGGGTTGAGCTGCCACTCGCGGACCTGCTCCTCGGACCGCTCCAGCACCTCGAACCTCACGCCGACATAGGGCGTGATGAGCACGGCGATGTTCGACCTGCCGACGGTGTCGAAGTGCACGAAACCCGCGCCCTGCTGGACGGCCTCGAGGATGAGGCGCTTCAGTTCGCCGACGTCCTGCGCCGGATCGAGGATGAACATCTGTCCATCCACTCGCGCTCTTACCACTTCCATGGGGCGCCTCTCGGGTGGGGTGCCTCCACGGTACGGCAGGTTCGCTAGGAGACCTAGCGATCACCCAGGATCGTCGCGTGTCAGAAGGGGGCGGGGTCGAACTCGGCGTCGGTGGCGAAGTGGACGGCGCTGGTGGGGTGCGAGGGGTACCGGCTGCCGGTGGGGCTGGTCCACTCCAGGATCCCGCCCGGCTTCTGCTTCACGGTCCACGGGGTGTGGTGCTTGAGGGTGTGATGCCTCCGGCAGAGGTGGGCGAGGTTGCCGATCTCGGTGGGGCCGCCATGGGCCCAGTCCACGGTGTGGTCGATGTCGCTGCGTGCGGTGGCCAGCCGGCATCCGGGGAACCGGCAGTGCTGGTCGCGGACGGCGAGGTGGCGGCGCATCTGTGCGGTGGGGTCGTGCCGGTCGACGGCGAGGACGGCGCCCGAGATCGGGTGGGTGAGGATGCGGTCCCATCCGGGCGCGCCGGCGGCGAGCTGCCGGGCGGTGTCGGGGCTGATGGGTCCGTACCCGGCGAGGGTGATGGCGTCGAACGGGTCGTCGAGCGGGGAGTCGATGAGGGCGAGGGCGGGCACGGTGACCTGCACGGTCGCACGGATCGCGGCGAGCCCGGTGGGGGTGGTGCCGATGTGCGCGGTGGGGTCGGTGGCCAGCAGCATGTCGGCGATGAGGTCGGCGCGGATCTGGTCCATGCTCCGCCGCGACGCGGCGAGCTGGTCGGCGTGCTCCCGCAGTCGGACCGCCTCCCTGTGCGCGGCATCCGTTCCCGCCTGTTTCGCGACGCGTTCGGCGTCGGTCGCGGCGGTCCTCGCCGCCCGGAGCGCCTCGGCATCGGCCGCGGCGACGTCGCGGGCCATTCGGGTGGCGCGGTCGTGGATGCCGTGGACGACGACCGACGCGGTGGTGACCTGCAGCACGGACATGCCGTCGTCGAGGTCGTGGACCTGCACGGTCCGGGTGAGGGCGGCGGCCGCATGGCGTTCCCTCACGGTCTCGTTCAGGAACCACTGTGCGCGACGCCGTGCGACCGGACGCAGCCGCGATGCGGACTCCGCCTGTGCGTAGGGCAGCACGCTGGCCTCGTACTCCGCCCGCAGCTCGGGCTCTGCGATCCGCGCCCCGGCCTCGACGATGATGCGGGCATGGGCCAGCGAGATCCGGCCCGCCCGCAGCAGGCGCGCCGTCTCGGGGAAGCGGGTCACCATGCGCTCGGCATCCCCGATCTGACGCTGCACCGTCCGGTCCGACACACGCAGCGCCGCTGCGATGTCGGCCGCGACCGACCGGTGGGCGAGCTCGGCATCCGACCGGGTGTCCGCCGCGGCGGCCCAGTCCGCGGCGATCACCCCGGCCTGCGCGAACAGCTGCGCCTCGGCCGCCTGCAGCGACGCGATCCGGGCCCGCACGTCCACCAGCCGGTCGACGACCGGACGCAACCGCTCCGCGGCCACGTCGGCCGGATTCGCAGCGGTCTTCGTCATGCACACAGCCTGCCATGATCCTCGGACATCCATTCGAATGCCGGTGCCGGCGGACCTCTTGACGCGGCAGGAGCGCGCTGGGAGGCTGAGCGCGTCACGCGGGTGGGGCGCGGGGGAACGAAGGTGGATGCGATGGTGATCTCGAGCCGTGCCGCCCGCGCGAAGTCCGCGGTCGATGTCGTCACGACCTTCTTCGGCCGTATCCAGGCGATCTCGGATGATCCGGACGCCCTGGACTTCACCTTCGGCAATCCGCACGAGATGGCGCTGCCCGGCCTGCCCGCGGCGCTGCGCGCGAACAGCGAGCCGCGGTCGGTGGACTGGTTCGCCTACAAGACCAGCGAGCGGCCCGCGCAGGAGGCCGTCGCCGCAGGCCTCGTCGCCGAGCTCGGCGCGCCCTTCGAGCCCGAGGACATCGCGATGACGCAGGGCGCCTTCGGCGCGATCGCGCTCGCGTTCGCGCTGCTCGCCGACGCCGGCGACGAGGTCGTCATCCCGGTGCCCGGATGGTTCTGCTACGAGCCGATGCTGCATGCCATGAACCTGCTGCCGGTCCGCGCCGAGCTCGAGCCGCGCACGTTCGACCTGGACGTCGACGCGATCGCCCGCGCGATCACGCCCCGCACCCGGATCGTCGTCGTCAACTCACCCGCCAACCCCACCGGCAGGATCTACCCGGCCTCGACGTGGGAGCAGCTCGCAGGGGTTCTCGAGGACGCTTCGCGGCGCCACGGCAGGCGGATCTGGATCCTCTCGGACGAGCCGTATCGCCGCATCCGGTTCGACGACATCGGATTCGACAGCCCCGCGACGACGTACCCGTGGACGGTCATCGACTACAGCTACGGCAAGGTGCTGCTCGCCCCGGGCCAGCGACTGGGCTACCTGGCCCTGTCACCGCTGCTGCCCCGCCGCGATCGGGAGGAGCTCTGCGAGGCGCTCATGCCGACGGGCCTGGCGATCGGGTGGGGATTCCCGGATGCCGTCATGCAGTACTCCGTGCCGCAGCTGGAATCCGTCTCGATCGACATCGGCGAACTCACCCGCAAGCGCGACCGGCTGGTGGACGCCCTCACCGCCGCCGGAGTCGACGTCACGCGCCCCGAGGGCACCTTCTACCTGTGGGGCCGCGCGCCGGGCGGCGACGCGGCCGGCTTCTGCGACGACCTCGCCGCGCGGGGCGTCTACGTCATGCCCGGCACGCTGTTCGACCGGCCGGAGCACTTCCGCATCTCGCTGACGGCGACGATGGACACGATCGGACGCGCGTTGCCGTCGCTGGTGGAGGCGGCGACGCGAGCCCGCGTCAGCGGTAGTTGACGAACTGCAGGTCGACGTCGAGGTCGGCGGCCTTGAGCAGGCGCTGCACCTCCTGCAGGTCGTCCCGCGACTTCGACTGCACGCGCAGCTCGTCGCCCTGGATCTGGGACTTCACCGACTTCGGTCCCTCGTCGCGGATGATCTTCGAGATCCTCTTGGCGTTCTCGGACGAGATGCCGTCCTTGATCGTCGAGACGATGCGGAACTCCTTGCCGCTGGCCGTCGGCTCGCCCGACTCGAGGCTCTTCAGCGAGATGCCGCGCTTGATGAGCTTGGACTGGAAGACGTCCAGCACCGCCTTGGCCCGCTCCTCGGAGTTGGCCTTGATCAGCACGGCCTCGCCGGACCACTCGATCGAGGCCCCGGTCCCCTTGAAGTCGTAGCGCTGCTCGACCTCTTTTCGCGCCTGGTTCAGCGCGTTGTCGGCCTCCTGGTGGTCAACCTTGCTCACGATGTCGAACGACGAATCAGCCATGGCGGGAAGTCTAGCGAGGTGGATGCCGTCGCACCCGTCGCCGGAAAGAGCCGGGCTGCAAGCGGTTTCAGCATCCGTCAAAAGTCACGGCCTGATATCGAACACCAGAGAGTGTTTGCGAGATCGGGCTCGGTGACGTAGAAATGTAAGCGCTTGCAGAATCTGCTGCAGGTCAGAAGGACGGACTTCTACGAGCCGCGGGGCCGAGAGTCCGCAACCAGGTACTCAAGAGAGGCACACACCAATGAAGGTGAACAAGAGGAGCATCGTCGGCTTCGCCGCGATCGCCGCGGTTTCCGCGCTCGCTCTTACCGGTTGCGCCGGTGGCGGCGACAACGGCGGCGGCAGCACCGACGGCGGCGACAACGGCGGCGGGGACACCACGCCCATCACCGTCTGGGTCGACATCGAGCGCAAGCCCGCTCTCGAAGAGGTCGCGGCGTCCTTCACCGAGGACACCGGCATCGACGTCGAGCTGGTCACCAAGGACTTCGCGACGGTCGACCAGGACTTCATCAGCCAGGTCCCGACCGGCGAGGGCCCCGACATCATCGTCAGCCCCCACGACAAGCTCGGCGCGTACGTCGCGGCCGGCGTGGTCGCGCCGCTCGAGATCGGTGACATCGCCGACCAGTTCGCCGAGTCCGCCATCCAGGCCATGACCTACGACGGCCAGGTCTACGGCGTGCCGTACTCGATCGAGAACGTCGCGCTCGTCCGCAACGCCGACCTGGTCTCGGAGCCCGTCGAGACGTTCGACGAGGTCATCGCGGCGGGCCGCGAAGCCGGCACCAAGTACCCCTTCCTCGTGGGCCTCTCGCCCGAGCAGGGTGACCCGTACCACCTGTACCCGCTGCAGACCTCGTTCGGCTCGCAGGTGTTCGCACAGGCCGAGGACGGCTCGTACGACGCCACCCAGCTGGTGCTGGGCGACGAGGCCGGCATCGAGTTCGCCACCGCCCTCAAGCAGTGGGGCGCCGACGGCATCCTCAACGCCAACATCGACGGCGACAAGGCTCGCGAGTTCTTCATCGCCGGCGACTCGCCGTACTACCTCACCGGTCCGTGGAACATCCCCGCGATCAGCGAAGGCGGCATCAACTACGCCATCGACCCGCTCCCCAGCGCCGGTGGCGAAGAGGCTCGTCCGTTCGTGGGCGTCAACGGCTTCTTCCTCTCGAGCGAGTCGACCAACGCTCTGGCCGCGACGAACTTCATCGTCAACTACCTGAGCACCGAAGATGCCCAGCTGGCCCTCTACGAGGTCGGCGGGCGCCCGCCGGCACTGACCGCGGCCTACGAGACCGCTGCGGCAGAGGACCCCGACGTCGAGGCCTTCGGCGCCATCGGTGCCACCGGTGACCCCATGCCCGCCATCCCCGAGATGGGTGCCGTGTGGTCCGACTGGGGCAACGCCGAGCTGCAGCTCATCAAGGGCGACGGCGACCCGGCCCAGGTCTGGACGACCGCTGCCGAGAACATCCAGTCCAAGATCGGCGGCTGACACGCGAAAGCGAGGCGGGCGGGGTCTGTTCCAGACCTCGCCCGCCTCACTATCCTGATCCCACGGAATGCGAAGGAGCGTCCCACCGATGGCTGACGTCAAGACCGCGGCTTCTCGCCGAACCGCACCCGCCCCCCACGGTGGCAACCTCTTCCGGCCGAATCGCAAACTCACCTCCGGCGGGCTCGTCGCCCTGCTGGTGAAGGTGATCCTGCTCGGCATCATCGACGCCCTGGCCGTCTTCGGCATCTGGGTGCTCATCGCCGACGAGAACTGGATCGCCGCGGCAGTCTTCCTGCTCGTCATCATCGGGGTCAACTACATCTACCTGCGCCCGGGCCTGCTGCCGGGCAAATACCTCACACCGGGACTGGCGTTCCTCGCCGTGTTCCAGATCTTCGTGATCATCTACACCGGCTACATCGCCTTCACGAACGCCGGTGACCAGCACAACACCACGAAGGATGCCGCGATCGAGCAGATCGTGCGCACCTCCCAGGTGCGCGTACCGGACTCCCCGACCTACCGCGTCCAGGTCCTCGAGCAGCTCGGGCAGTACGGGCTGCTGGTCACAGACCCCGACGGCCAGACCCTGTTCGGCACGAACGACCAGCCGCTGGACGAGGTCTCGGGCGTGCCGGCCGGCTGGAACGAGCTCAACCTCAGCCAGATCGTCAGCAACCAGGACGCCATCCTCGCGCTGAGCGTGCCTGTCTCGGACGACATCAACGACGGCGCGCTGCGAACGCCCGACGGGCAGAGCGCCTACATCTTCACCTCGAACCTCGAGTACGACGAGGCCGCCGACACCTTCACCAACCGCGACACAGGCGTCGTCTACGCCGACGACGGCAGAGGCGACTTCCGCGCCGAGGACGGGTCCAAGCTGACTCCGGGCTGGCGCGTGGTGATCGGCTGGGACAACTTCGCGTTCGCCTTCACCAACGACCAGATCCGCGACCCGCTGCTGCGCGTGACCATCTGGACGTTCGTCTTCGCAGCCGGGTCCACCCTCGTCTGCTTCGCGCTCGGGCTGTTCCTGGCGATCGTCCTGAACCACCCGACGCTGCGCGGCAAGAAGATCTACCGGATCCTCGTGATCCTGCCCTACGCCTTCCCCGCGTACCTGACGGGCCTGGTGTGGGCGGGCATGCTCAACCAGGAGTTCGGCTTCATCAACCAGGTCATCTTCGGCGGCGCCCAGATACCCTGGCTCTCCGATCCATGGCTGGCGAGGCTCTCGGTGATCCTCGTCAACATGTGGCTCGGCTACGGGTACATGTTCCTGGTGTGCACCGGCGCCCTGCAGTCGCTGCCGGACGACATCGTCGAGGCGGCCAAGATGGACGGCGCCGGCGCGTGGAAGACGTTCACCGCCGTGAAGCTGCCGCTGCTGTTCGTCGCCGTGGCGCCGCTGCTGATCGCGACCTTCGCGTACAACTTCAACAACTTCGGCGTGATCTACATGCTGACGCGAGGCAACCCGCGCTTCACCGACACGACGCTGGACATCGGCGCCACCGACATCATGATCACGATGGTCTACAAGGTGGCGTTCGGCGGCGGCGGCGGGCGCGACCTGGGCCTGGCATCGGCTCTGTCGATCCTGATCTTCATCATCGTGACGGTGGTGGCGATCGTCAGCTTCCGGCAGACCAAGGCACTGGAGGACCTGAACTGATGAGCGAGAAGATCGCACCGGGCGCCGGGTTCTCGGACGCCGTGGTCAAGGGAGCGGCCGTCGTCACCGACGACCGCGTCGAGCCGCCGCAGAACAGGCGGAGCGCCAAGAGCTGGTTCGTCGACACCGGGTGGCGTCACCTGGTGGCGTGGGCGGCGATCGTCTACGCGCTGTTCCCGCTGCTGTACATCCTGTCGGTGTCGGTGAACCCCATCGGCACCCTGACCGGATCCAACGTGCTGTTCCAGCGCTTCGACCCGCAGAATTACATCCGCCTGTTCACCGATCCGAGCGTCCCCTACGGCCGCTGGTACGTGAACTCGCTGTTCATCGCCGTCATCACCAGCGTCCTCACGGTGCTGCTGTGCGCGCTCGGTGCGTACGCGTTCTCGCGCATGCGGTTCAAGGGCCGTCGCTTCGGCCTGGTGACGCTGCTGGTGATGCAGATGTTCCCGCAGCTGCTGGCCATCACCGCCATCTTCCTGCTCATGATCCAGATCGGCGACGTCTTCCCGGCCATCGGCCTGGGCACGCACGCGGGCCTGATCATGATCTACCTCGGCGGCGCGCTGGGCGTGAACACGTTCCTCATGTACGGCTTCTTCAACACCGTCCCGTCGGCCATCGACGAGGCGGCGAAGATCGACGGCGCCGGTCACGCGCGCGTGTTCTTCACGATCATGCTGCCGCTGGTCACGCCGATCCTGGTGGTCGTGGGCCTGCTGAGCTTCATCGGCACGATCGGCGAGTTCGCGATCGCGAGCGTCGTGCTCACCAATCCCAGCCAGCAGACCGTCGCCATCGGGCTGTTCCAGCTCGTGTCGGGATTCCAGTCGCAGAACTGGGGCATCTTCTGCGCCGGCGCCGTCCTGGCCGCCCTGCCGGTGATGGTGTTCTTCCTCATGTCGCAGCGCTACATCGCCGGTGGGCTCGTCAGCGGCTCGGTCAAGTAACAACCGGGCCGCCGCGTGACGCTCCTGCCGCACCACGACGGCTCGCCCCTCTACGTCTCGACGCAGACGCCGGTGCTCGGCGAGACGGTCACGGTGCGCCTGCGGGTGCCCGCCTCGTACGGTCCGATCGTCGAGGTGGGCACCCGCTCCAACCCCGACCACGAACCCGAGTGGACCCGCGCGGTCCGCGCCGGCACCGCCGACTGGTGGGAGTGGTGGGACGCGCCGGTGACGGTGCGCAACCCCCGGCACGGGTACCGGTGGGTGCTTCGGCACGCGGACGGCCGCGTCGAATGGCTGAACCAGACCGGCATCCATTCGATCGAAACGCTGGATGCCGAGGACTTCGCCCTCGTGGCAGACCCGCCGCCCCCGGCGTGGATGGCCGATGCGGTGATGTACCAGGTGTTCCCCGACCGGTTCGCGCGGTCGGCCGCCGCCGCCGGGCGCGAGACGCCGGAGTGGGCGATCCCGGCTGAGTGGACCGACCCCGTCGACCCGCTGTTCCCCGGGCGGTCGCAGCAGTTCTACGGCGGCGACCTCGACGGCATCACCGGCAAGCTCGACCATCTGGCCGGGCTCGGGGTCAACCTGCTGTACCTGACCCCCGTCTTCCCGGCGGCGTCGAACCACCGCTACGACGCCTCGAGCTTCGATCACGTCGACCCGCTGCTCGGCGGCGACGAGGCGCTGATCCGCCTGGTGTCCGCGGCCCACGCCCGCGGCATCCGGGTGATCGGGGATCTGACGAGCAACCATTCCGGCGACCGGCACGAGTGGTTCCAGTCGGCACTCGGGCACCCGGGCGCCCCCGAAGAGGACTTCTACTACTTCACCGACGACGCCAACACCGAGTACCACTCGTGGCTCGGCACGCCGACGCTGCCGAAGTTCAACTGGGCGTCGCAGGAGCTGCGGAACCGCTTCATCGAGGGCGACCAGTCGGTCGTGGCGAAGTGGCTGAAGGCGCCGTTCCACCTGGACGGCTGGCGCATCGACGTCGCCAACATGACCGGACGCCTGGGCGACATCGACCTCAACGCCGAGGTGCGGCAGCTGCTGCGGCGGACGATGATCCAGATCAACCCCGACACGATGCTCGTCGCCGAGTCCACCAATGACGCCACGAGCGACCTGCAGGGCGACGGCTGGCACGGTGCGATGACGTACCCGGCGTTCACGCGGCCGCTGTGGGCGTGGCTGAGCGAGCCGACCGGAGCCCCGTACCTCACCGCCGACGGCGAAGAGCGCACGGAGCCCTGGTACTTCGGCCTGCCGATCGGCGGCATCCCGCGCTACACCGCCCGCCAGTTCGCCGACGCCGTCGTGCGGTTCGCCGGCGGCATCCCGTGGCGGGTGCGCCTGGGCAACATGCAGCCGCTCGACAGCCACGACACCGGCCGCTTCGCCACCCACGCCGCCCCGGGCACGATCCCCGTCGCCGTGGGCCTGTCGATGACGATGCCCGGGATGCCGGTGGTCTTCGCCGGCGACGAGTTCGGCCTGCCCGGGGTCGACGGCGAGATGAGCCGCACCCCGATGCCGTGGGGGACCGAGTCCGAGCCCGAGGTCGCCGAGCGGCTGGCGCTGTACCGGGATCTCATCCGGCTGCGGCGGGAGCACCCCGCGCTCGCCGTCGGAGGGATGCGGTGGCTGCACGTCGACGACGACGCCGTCGCGTTCGTCCGCGAGACGCAGGACGAGACGATCCTCGTCCTCGCCGCGCGTGGCCACGTCGACGCCGAGCTGCCCGCCGGCGCGGTCGAGGCGTCGAGTGCCGAGGTCCTCTACGGCGACGCGACCCTCGCGGTCGCCGAGGACGGCGGCGTGCTGCTGTCGGCCGACGGTCCCGTCTTCGCGGTGTGGCGGCTGGCGGGCGTGACCGCTCCCACGGCGGCGGTGGTGCCGCAGCTCGACGAGCCGGACCTCGCGAGGGCCGACGATGCGACCCCGGCGGGCGAGGTCGAGGCGGGCTGACTGCGCGGCTGAGGCTGCGGCATCCGCGGATCTTCCGCCGCATGGCGCCCCCGCTCGTACACTGAGGGTCGAGGTGATGCCATGCGTTCGCTGACCGAGGAGCAGATCCGTGCGTCGTTCGTCAACGGTTCGGCCGACGAGCTGAGACTGCTGACGGTGCCGCACGACTTCCCGCTGGTGGAGTGGGACCACCAGGACTTCTACGCGTGGCGCGATCCGCGCACCCGCGGACGCGGGTATCTGGTGACCGAGGTCGACGGGGAACCCCGCGGGATCGTGCTGCGGGCTTCGGAGGGCTCGTCGCAGGCCCGCGCCGCGATGTGCAACCTGTGCCACACGATGCAGCCAGCCGACCAGGTCGCGCTCTTCAGTGCCCGCAAGGCCGGCAGCGCCGGCGAGCACGGCGACAGCATCGGCACCTACATCTGCGCCGACCTGTCGTGCCACGACACGGTGCGACTGGCCGCCCCTCTCGCGCCGAATGAAATCCGTGCCAGTGTTGACCTGCGCATCGATGGGACGCGCCGGCGCACCGAGGCCTTCGTCGGCCGGGTGCTCGAGACAGCAGGGAGCAGGACATGACTGGACCCGTCGTGGTGATCGGCGACGCGCTCATCGACGAGCTGCGCGACGACAACGGCGTGCGCGAATTCGTCGGCGGTGCGGCGCTCAACGTCGCCGTGGGGCTCTCGCGGCTGAGCGTTCCGACGACACTGATCGCGATGGTGGGGGACGACGAGCCGGGCGAGCACATCCGCAGCTTCCTCGCGGACTACGGCGTCGGGCTCATCGCCACCGAGTCGCCTCTGGGTACCGCGCGTGCCGTGAGCACCCGCAGCGGGTCCGGCGAGCCCACCTACGTCTTCAACGAGGCGTCGCAGAAGCGGCGGATCAGATACGGGGATGCCGAGCGCGCGGCCATCGCCGACGCCCCGCTCGTCGCGATCAGCTGCGTCGCGCTCGACGACCTCGAGCAGACCCGCGAACTGGGCGAGGCGCTGAGCGCCGCCGGCACCCGGTTCGCGATCGACCCCAATCCCCGCAGCGGCATGCTGACCGACCGGGCCGAGTTCGTGCGCGGATTCGAGGCGTTGGCCGCCTCGGCGTCGCTGGTGAAGGTCGGCGAGGACGACGCCGGGCTGCTGTACGGCGAGCCGCTGGACACCCTGCGTGCACGCCTGATCGACCTCGGCGCCGGGGCGGTGCTGGCGACCTACGGCTCGGCGGGCGCGGCCATCGAGGCGGGCGGCACCGTCGTCAGCCGACCCATCTCGACCCTGCCCGGACCCATCGTCGACACCATGGGCGCGGGCGACGCCGCCTTCGCCGCCACCCTCGCCGCGATGCTCGACGCCCAGCCGTCGACGAGCGAGGAGTGGGAGCACGTGCTTCAGTCCGCGATGGACGTGGCCGCCGCCACGTGCCGGTTCGAGGGGGCGCTGCTGCGGCTGCCGAGCGCCCTCGAGGACACCGACATGGACCGCATCGGCACCTGACCCGCGGCGGCGCGGGGCCGATTTCTGGCACGGCCCGCGACAGAGTACGATTGTTGATCGCGCCTCTGGTCGACTGGAAAAGCCGGGCGGGTGCGCACCTGGCGAGTTACCCAAGCGGCCAAAGGGATCTGACTGTAAATCAGCCGGCGTAGCCTTCGGGGGTTCGAATCCCTCACTCGCCACCAGCCGAAGCGCCCCCTCGTGGGGCGCTTCGTGGTTTCCGGGCTGAGCTCCGCGATCGTCGCGCCCCCGTCTCTCTCCCCCCCCCCCCCCCCCGCGTTCGCGAGGAGATCGGCACTGGTGAGGATGCCGGGAGGCGCCGGCATCCTTCTGTGCACCATTTCTCCTTCGCGGCGGCGGAGAGGCCGCGCGACTCGCCGGCCGGGACGGACCGGCGTGCCAGGATGGTCGGGCAGGTCCACGACGCCTGCGGAAGAGGAACGCCATGAACGTGCCCGACCGACCGGACCGGACCCTCGATCACTCCGACGCGTCGACGTCGCCGCTGCTGCGTGCGGCGATCTGGGTCGCGATCGGCGCCCTCATCGCGGCGGCCATCGTGTGCGTCGTGTGGGTGCTCATCGGCTCGCAGGACGGCATCGTCGGCCGGGCGTTCCTGACGATCCTGCTGCTGGCGGCGTTCGCCGGCGTCGCGATCCTCGACGCCCACCTCGCGCCCCGGCGCCCGGCGTGGTTCGCGCTGGCGAGCATGTCGACATGGGTGCTGGCGCTGCTGCTCGGGGCCGTGCTCATCTGGATGCCGGAGAGCGACATCTGGGACGGGTCCTCCCGCTTCATCCGCTTCCTGCTGATCGTCCTGATCCTGCAGCTGGCGCTGCTGCACGTCCGCCTCTACGCCAGGGCGTTCCGGCGGCTGGTGACCGCCTTCACCCAGACCGTCGCGGTCGTGACCATCTCGCTCGTGGTCGGGCTGGCGGCACTGCTGATCGTGCCGCTCGTGGTGTCGGACTGGGTCGTCTTCGACAACCTGTACTGGCGGGTCGTCGTGGCCACCGCGATCCTCGCCGCCGTCGGGACGGCGCTGATCCCGCTCGTGAACGTCTTGTTCGCGCCGAAGAAGCCGCGCGCGTTCCCCGCCGTCGCCTACGGACAGGCCCCCGCGATCCCCGCCGCCGTACCGGCGTCCGCGCATGCGAACCAGCCCGCCCCCGACGAATACGCATCGCAGGAGCTGCTGCCGTGGCCGACGTTCTTCGACGGTGTCACTCCGCTGCCGATGATGCCCGACGGATCACCCGACTGGGGTGCGTACTACACCGGGTACCCGTCCGAGGGCGCCCACGTCTTCGGCTATCCCGACCCCGCGGCGGCGCCTGCCGCCCCGCCGGCTGCGCCCGCCGGTCCGCCGCCCGCGCCTTCGGCGGAGGAGCCCGCCGTGCCGCCGGCGCCGCCCACCACTCCCGACTACGAGGGGTATCCGCCGCCCCCGCCGCTGCCGCCCCGTCCCTAGCGCGCGCTCAGCCGGCGAGGGCCTCGAGCGCGGCCATCGCCGCGTTGTGCCCGCCGATGCCGCTGACGGCTCCGCCGCGTCGCGCGCCCGAGCCGCACAGCATGATCGACGGATGCCGGGTGGCCACGCCCCAGCGGTGCGCCGGCGAGTCCAGCCGGTCGCCGTCGTCGGCCCACGGCCACGCGAGCGGCCCGTGGAAGATGTCGCCGGCGACCATGCCGAGCGAGTCCTCGAGGTCGGCCGTCGTGCGGGCCTCGATGCACGGCGTGCCGTCCGGGGCGAGGTAGACGCAGTCGGCGATGGGCTCGGCCAGCACCGCGTCGAGCGAGCGCTCGGCCGCGTCGAGCAGTTCCGCCCGCATCCGGTCGCGGTCCGTGCCGGCGACGAGCCGGTGCGGCACCTGCAACCCGAACAGCGTCAGGGTCTGCGCGCCGGAGGCCCGCAGCTCCGGTCCCAGGATCGTGGGGTCGGTGAGGGAGTGGCAGTAGATCTCGGCCGGCAGCGGGTCCGGCACCCGGCCGGCGACGGCGGCGGCGTGAGCCGCATCCAGCTGGGTGAGGGTCTCGTTGATGTGGAACGTCCCCGCGAACGCCGCCTCGGGAGCGACCTCGCTGTCGCGAAGTCTCGGCAGGCGGCGAAGGAGCATGTTCACCTTGACCTGGGCGCCCTCGGGTGCAGGGGACGCGGCATCCCGGATCGAATCGCCGCCGGCGGCCAGCAGCCGGTCGAGGACGGCCGGCCCGACCCCGCTCAGGACGACGCGGGCGTGCAGCCGCTCGCCGCCGCGCAGCCTGACCTCGCCGTCGGGGGTCACCGCCTCGACCTCGGCGCCCGTGCGCAGGTCCGCGCCGGCGTCGCGGGCGGCGCGGGCGAGCTCGCCCGACACCGCGCCCATGCCCCCGACGGGGACGTCCCAGTCGCCGGTGCCGCCGCCGATCACGTGATACAGGAAGCAGCGGTTCTGGCGCAGGTCCGGCTCGTCGGCGCGCGCGTAGGTTCCGATCAGGCCGTCCGTCAGCGCGATCCCGCGGGCGATGTCGGTGCCGAGGGCAGAGCGCAGCATGCCGCCGAGCGGCTGCTCGACCACGTCGGCCCACAGCCGGTCGTCGCCGAGCGCGCGCCGCACGTCCGCGGCGGGCCGAAGCGGTTCGGTGACCGTGGGGAACAGCGTGCGCGCGAGCGGAGCGAGCCGGTCGCCGAAGGCGGCGAACCGTGCGGCCTCGCCCTCATCACCGGTCGTGCGGGCGAACGAGGCGGCGGTGGCCGCGGCATCCTTCGTGTCGATCAGGATGCCGCGGGACGGGTCGGCCGGATCGGGCGTGTACGAGGAGTAGCGGCGGCGCACCAACGTGATCCGCAGCCCCAGGTCGTCGATGATACGCCGGGGGAGCAGGCTCACCAGGTAGGAGTACCGCGACAGGCGTGCGTCGACACCCGCCCACGGGCGCTCCGACACCGCCGCCCCGCCGACGTGATCCAGGCGTTCCAGCACCGTCACGCTCTTGCCGGATGCGGCGAGATAGGCGGCGGCGACGAGCGCATTGTGCCCGCCGCCCACGATCACGACGTCATGGATGCGGGATGGCGGCGGCGCGGCGTCGGGCATGGTCTCACGGTAACAACGCGCGGGCGTAGCGTGGGAGGGTGAGTGATCCCGTCCTGCTGCAGTCCATCGCCGTCGAGATCGCCCGCGAGGCCGGTGACCTCGCGCGGCGACGGCGCTCGGAGGGCGTCGCGATCGCCGCGACCAAGTCCGCCCTCGCCGACATCGTCACCGAAGCCGACCGCGAGGTCGAGCAGCTCACCCGCACGCGGTTGAGCGAGGCCCGACCCGAGGACGGGTTCCTCGGCGAGGAGTCGGGCGCCGAGCGCGGCACGAGCGACATCACGTGGGTCGTCGACCCGATCGACGGCACGGTGAACTACGCCTACGGCATCCCCTCGTACGCCGTCAGCATCGCGGCAGTGGCCGGCGAACCCGACCCGGCGCAGTGGCAGGCGCTCGCCGGAGCGGTGTTCAGCCCCGCGATCGGCGAGCTGTTCCGGGTCGCGAAGGGAGAGGGGGCATGGCTGGACCGCACGCGGCTGGCCGTCAACCCCGACACCGGCCCCGCCGGCGCCCTGCTGGCGACCGGCTTCGGATACGACCCGTCGACCCACGCCGGCGATCTCGCGCGCGTCGCGAGGGTCATGCCCCTCGCACGCGACCTGCGACGCAGCGGCGCGGCCTCGCTGGACTTCGCCTTCGTGGCTGCGGGGCGCCTCGACGGCTACTTCGAGCCCGGGCTGCAGCCGTGGGACCACGCGGCGGGCGCCCTGCTCGTCCAGGAAGCCGGGGGACGCGTGTGGCGGGAAGGCGGAACGGCGGCGCGACGACTGATGATCGCGGCCGGACCGGGGCTTTTCGAGCGCCTGCTGGACGCGGCATCCGGGACCGGGGAATGACGCATTTCGACAGCCGGCGGAAGAGCTCGTTACGGATGGGTTTCGTACATGGCATTCCCAGACCGGCTTCGGTAGTGTTTACCCGATCGTTACCTTCGTCGCCCGAACGGCGCGAGTGATCCCCCCACCTCCGAGTACGCCCCTCGCTCGCCCGAGCGACACGACCCGAGAGCCCTACCCCGCTTTGCCTTTCGACTCCGTTGAGCCTGCGCGCACGCGCCGTGCTCACCGCACCGCCACCGCGTCCGTTCCGGCGACGGCGGGCGGGACGAAGACCGCGATCGATGCTCCCGCGACGCCCGTCCAGCCCTCGCGGGCGGAACTGCGTCGCCGCGCGAAGTCCGCCGCGGCGGTCACCTCGGCGGCGGGGATCACGCCGGCGGTCGAGAGCGGTACGGCCTTCGAGGTGTCCGAGACGGCGCACACGGGAACGGCCTTCGAGCTGTCGCCCGCGCCCGAGGTGGCGCCCGTGATCGACACCTCCGCCCAGCCGATCGTGCTCGGGGCCGAGGACACCGCCGCCATCGCCCCCGCGTCGCGCCGCGCCCGCCGCGCAGCAGGACCCGCCCGCCCGGTCCTCGACGAGCCCCACGCCGAGCTCGTGGACGCGGCCGTGGCCGCCGTCGCCGAGGCGATGCTGACCGGGCAGGCCGCCGTCGCCGGGGCCGAGACGCCGGTCGCCGGGGTCGTGCCGGTCGTGCCCGTGCCGGTCGTCGCCGTCAAGCCGGTCGAGGTCGCGGCTGCTGCCGAGGTCGCCGTGCCGGTCGAGGTCGCGGCTCCCGTTCCCGCGGCCGTCCTGCCTCAGGCTCCCGGTCGCCGCGCACGCCGCGCGCGTCCGGTCGAGCCGGTGCTCGCCCCCGCCGAGCCCTTCGAGCTGATCGAGCCCGAGGTCGACCGCGAGCCGGTGACCGAGCGCGTCATCGAGCAGGAGCCCGCCGGCCAGGTCCTCGACCAGCCGGCCCCCTCCCGCCCCTCCTCGATCGACGAGTTCGCCGCTGCCGTCGCCCTGTTCTCGTTCACCGGTGAGGCCCCGGTGCAGTCGCCCGTCCGCAGCGTGGCGCCCGAGCCGGTCTCGGCGCAGAGCGCCGCCACCGCGCACGCCGTGCCCCGCACCTTCCGCGGGCGCAGCGCGCTGAAGAGCCTCGCGACGGCGTCGTTCTCGGTCGGCGTGATGGGCATCGTCGGCCTCATGACGGTCGGCATGACCACGCCCGCCGAAGCCGTCGCCGCCGCGACCGGCAACCCCGCGGCGACCGCGATCGTCGCTCCGGCCGACAGCGGCGTCGACATCCAGCCCGACGAGATCCAGGCCTACGTCGCGCCCGCCGGCACCGAGAGTGCCGACGTCGTGCGCAGTGAGAACTACGACACCCTTACGATGGCCGAGATCGCGTCGGAGTCCGGCATCCAGAACTTCTCGAACTTTTTCAAGAACGACCCGAACAGCGCCATCCAGTGGCCATTCGCGGTCGGCGTGCCGATCACCTACGGGTTCGGGATGCGCTCGGGCCGCATGCACGAGGGCGTGGACTTCACGCCCGGCGCCGGCTCGCCCATCCAGGCGATCGCCGACGGCGTGGTGCGCGAGGCGACCGCCGCGGGCGGCGCGTACGGCGTCCACGTCATCATCGACCACGAGATCGACGGGCAGCTCGTCTCGAGCCACTACGCGCACATGGAGTACGGCTCGCTCAAGGTGGTGCCCGGTCAGAAGGTGACGGTGGGCACGATCCTCGGGACGACGGGCAACACCGGGCGCTCGTTCGGCGCCCACACGCACTTCGAGATCCTCATGAACGGCACCACGGCGATCGACCCGATCCCGTGGCTGCGACAGCACGCCGGAGGCTGATCGTCGATTCAGCAGGATGCCGCGGCTCTGGTATCCTCTTCTAGTTGCCTGCTCGCAGGCAGCACGCCCCGATAGCTCAGTGGCAGAGCACTTCCATGGTAAGGAAGGGGTCGTCAGTTCAATCCTGACTCGGGGCTCGCAGCATCCGGTCTTCGGACCACGGATGCGGTGCGGCGGGGTAGCTCAGTTGGTGAGAGCGCACGACTCATAATCGTGAGGTCGCGGGTTCAAGCCCCGCTCCCGCTACTCGAACCCCCGGTTTCGCCGGGGGTTTCGTGCTTTCCGGGCGCGGGTCCGGGCGCGGGCCCAGGCCCTCGCTAGGAGAAACGCACTGGTGAGGACGCCGTGCGCTCGGTGCATCCTCAGGGGTGCGCATCTCCTATCCGGCGCACCGCGCCCGCGGGTTTCCGGCGCACCGCGTGCCTACGTCCTCGCTAGGAGAAACCCACTGGTGAGGATGCCGTGCGCTCGGTGCATCCTCAGGAGTGCGCATCTCCTACCCGGCGCACGGCGCCCGGGGGTAGCCGGCGCACAGCGCCCGGGGTATCCGGCGCACCGCGCCCGCGGGGCGCGCGCGAAGCGCGGGTCAGGATGCCGCGGGGTCCGCGGCGCACGCCCGCGCGTCCACGGGCGGCAGCAGCGGGTCGGCGGCGCAGCCGTCCGCGGTGACGGCGAGGCGCCGGTCGGGGTCCAGCTTGTCGAGGATCGCGAAGGCGACGTCGGCCAGGCGCTCCGCGCCGCCCTCGCCCAGGCCGTCGAGGACCATGCGCCGCACGGCGTCGTCGTGGCGCGGGCGGCTCGCCCGGTAGGCGCGCTCCCCGGCCGGGGTGAGTACGGCGTTGGTCGCCCGGCCGTCCTCCTCGCATGCCGCGCGCAGCACGAGCCCCTTTCGCTCGAGGCCGGTCACCACCCGCGAGAGGCGGGGGAGCGTGGCGTTCGTGCGAGCCGCCAGCGCGCTCAGTCGCAGGCGGCCGTCCGGTGCTTCGCTCAGCGCCTCGAGCAGGGCGAACTCGAACGACGTGATGCCTTCGGGTGCGAGTTCGCGGTCGAGCGCCGTCGGCAGCAGCTCCAGCAGTGCGCGCAGGCGCGCGATGGCCACGCGCTCGTCGTACTGGAGTTCGGTCATGCCCCGAGTGTAGCAAAGGTTGCAGATACAAGCATCTGATGATAGTTTCATCTATAACTAAACCCGCACAACCCGCGGACACGACCGAAGGAAGACAGCATGACCAGCTTCACCATCATCGGAACCGGCAACATGGGCGGCGCCATCGGCGGCGTGCTGGCAGCCGGCGGCAACGACGTCACCCACGTCTCGCGCGAGCAGATCGGCACCGCACCCCTGACCGGTGACGTCGTGATCCTCGCCGTGCCGTACCACGCGGTGGACGCCGTCATCGACGCCTACGGCGAGCAGCTGCAGGGCAAGACCATCGTGGACATCAGCAACCCGCTGAACTTCGAGACGTTCGACTCGCTGGTCGTCCCCGTGGGCAGCTCCGCCGCCGCCGAGATCCAGAAGAAGCTCCCCGGCAGCACCGTCCTCAAGGCCTTCAACACCAACTTCGCCGCCACCCTCGGCAGCAAGCAGGTAGGCGGCCTGCCCACCACGGTCGCCGTGGCCGGTGACGACGCAGCCGCCAAGCAGTCGCTCATCGCCGCCGTCACCGCCGGTGGCGTGTCGGCCATTGACGCGGGCTCGCTGACTCGCGCCCACGAGCTCGAGGCCCTCGGCTTCCTGCAGCTCACCCTCGCCGTCGGCGAGAAGATCGGCTGGACCGGCGGCTTCGCCGTCGCAGCCTGACGATGTCGATCCGGTGGGGCCGGCATGCCGGCCCCACCTCGAACCGGGAAGAGACCATGACCACCGAGACGTCCGACCGCATCCTGCACCCCGACACAGCCATGGGAGCCGTCACGCTGCGCGTCGGCGACCTCGAGGGCATGTCGGACTACTACGCCCGCGCCTTCGCGATGGAGCCGCTCGAGGAGCGCAGCCGTGACCGCGAGGTCCACCGTGTGCTCGGCCGCGGCGCGACCCCGCTGCTGCGGCTCATCCACACCCCGGACCTGCCGGGCGTCGACCCGCGCCAGCCGGGCCTCTTCCACACCGCCTTCCTCTTCGACGACGCCGCGAGCCTGGCCGCGACGGTCTACCGCGCCGCCCAGGAGCCGCGCAGCCGTTTCGTCGGATCCAGCGACCACCTGGTCAGCGAGGCCTTCTACTTCACCGACCCCGAGGGCAACGGTGTCGAGCTGTACACGGATCGCCCGCGCGAGCAGTGGGTGCGGCACGGCAGCCAGATCGAGATGGCCACGAACTACCTCGACCCGAACGCCTATCTCACGCGCCACTTGGTGCAGAGCGCGGTGGATGCCGGGCCCTCTCTCGCCGGCCGCGTCGGCCACGTGCACCTGCAGGTCGGCGACCTCGCCACCGCGCGCGGCTTCTACGTCGACGCCCTCGGGTTCGAGACGACGCAGGCGCAATACCCCGGAGCCCTGTTCGCCTCGGCGGGCGGCTACCACCACCACGTCGCGATGAACATCTGGAACAGCGCCGGCGCCGGCCCTCGCGCCGCGCGCCTGGGTCTCGGCGACGTGTCGGTCACCGTGCCCGAGGTCGCCGAGCTCGAGGCGGTCGCCGCCCGCCTCCGCGCCCGCGGCATCGGCTTCCGCGCCGACGGCCGCTCCGTCGTCGTCGACGATCCCTGGGGCACCCAGGTGACCCTCGCCCTTCCCGACCTCTCCACCGAGGAGCTGCTGAGCCGATGACCGTGTCCCTGAGCGCCGTGCGTTCCGCCGATTTCTCCGCGGATGCCGCGTCCGACGTCATCCTCCTCCTGCACGGCTACGGGTCCACCGAGCACGACCTGACCGGCCTCGCCGCCGCGCTCGAGCTGGATCAGCGGTGGGCGTCGCTTCGCGCACCGCTGCAGATGGCGCACGGCGGAGCGGCGTGGTTCGAGATCCAGACGCCGGGGGACCCGGCATCCGAGCCCGTCGTGCGTGCCACCGACGCCATCTGGTCGTGGGTCGACGCCGAGGCGGGACCCCACGCACGCGTCATCGCGATCGGCTTCTCGCAGGGTGGGCTCATGGCCAGCCAGCTGCTGCGCACCCGCCCCGAGCGGGTGGCGGCGACGGTCGTCCTCGGCGGGTTCGTGCTTCGCGGCGAGCAGCCGGGCGATGCCGAGCTCGCCCGCACCCGCCCGCCGGTCTTCTGGGGCAGGGGAGCGGCCGACCGCGTCATCGCACCCGCGGCGATCGAGCGCACGCGGGAGTTCCTGCCGGGTCACAGCTCGCTCGTCGAGCGGGTGTATCCGGGGCTCGGCCACGGGATCGACGCCGCCGAGGTGCGCGACGTCCGCGCCTTCCTCGAAGACGCGCGCGTCCGCGGCGCGGTGGCGCCGTGACCGCGACGCCGTTCGAGCTCGGGATCTTCACGTTCGGCGAGTTGACCCGCGACGCCGACGGCGCGCCCCTTGCGGCCGGGCGTCGCCTGCACGAGCTTCTGGAGTGGGCCGAGGTGGCCGACGCCGCCGGGCTCGACGTCTTCGGCGTCGGCGAGCATCACCGCGAGGACTTCGTCGTCTCGTCGCCTCAGATGGTGCTCGCGGCGGCCGCGGCCCGCACCACCCGCATCCGGCTGACGAGCACCGTCACGGTGCTCTCGAGCTCTGACCCCGTCCGCATCCACGAGGACTTCGCGACGCTCGACCTGATCAGCGGAGGGCGCGCCGAAGTCACGGCCGGGCGCGGCGCCTACGTCGAGTCGTTCCCGCTGTTCGGCCAGCCGCTCGACCGGTACGACGAGTACTTCGACGATCGCCTCGACCTGCTGCTGAAGATCCGCGACGACAACCCCGTCACCTGGTCGGGGACGACCCGCGCCGCGCTTCGCGACGCCGGCGTCTGGCCGCGGCCGGTGCAGCAGAAGCTGCCGGTGTGGCTGGCCGTGGGCGGCACGCCGGCCTCGGCCGTGCGTGCGGGCCGGCTCGGCCTGCCGCTGTACTTCGCGATCCTCGGTGAGCCGGCGCGCTTCGCGCCGCTGGCGCGGCTGTACCGGGATGCCGCGGCTGAAGCGGGCCGCGAACCGGGCCGCGTGGGCGTCACCTCCCACTTCTACGTCGAGCGCACCTCGCAGGGGGCGCGCGACACGTTCTACCCGCATTACGCGGGGTACTTCGCGCAGAACATGCCGCGCTCGGGACGGCTGTCGCGCGAGGCGTTCGAGTCCTGGGCGCAGCCGCACGGTGCCCTCTTCGCCGGGAGCCCGGCCGAGATCATCGACAAGATCCTGTGGGAGCACGAGGTGCTCGGCCACACGCGGTTCCTGGCGCAGGTCGGCCTCGGCGGCCTGGGTCAGGCGGAGACCCTGCGGTCCATCGAGCTGCTCGCGACCGAGGTCGCGCCCGCGGTCCGCGCGGCGCTGCCGGCTCCCGTGCAGCCGCCCGCGCGTCCGGTCGCCGCTGCGGGCACCGCCGCCCCAGCCCTTCGCTAGGAGATCTGCACTGGTGAGGATGCCGGTGGCCACCGGCATCCTTCTGTGCACCATTTCTCCTAGCCGGCGTCGCGGCGTGGGCCAGTGGGCCGCGGGGCGCGGGGCGCCGCGCCGGGCTGTGGAGAGGGCGAGGCACCGGTATACCGGAGCCCTAGGCTGTGGACCATGGAGCTTCTCGCCCTCGTCGGCATCCTCGTCCCCGTTCTCATCGGCGTCATCGTCGTCTTCTTCGTCGGTCTGCTGCTCTTCCGCGCCTGGTACCGCGTGGCCAAGGCCGATGAGGCCCTGGTCATCGTCGGCAAGACGCAGAAGGGCGCGGACGGCCAGTCCTCGCGCATCTCGGTGATCACCGGCGGCGGCGCGATCGTCAACCCGATCACCCAGCGCGCCGAGCTGGTGTCGCTGCGCGCCCGCCAGATCAAGATGGAGCCGGTCGCGCAGTCGTCCAACGGCGTGACCGTCACGGTCAGCGGCGTCGCGCTGGTCAAGATCGGCTCCGACCCCGAGGCGGTCCGCCGAGCCGCCGAGCGCTTCGCCTCGCAGGACAAGGCGATCGAGCAGTTCACCACCGAGCAGCTCGAGGGCGCACTCCGCGGGGTGGTCGCCACCCTCACCGTCGAGGAGCTCATGCGCGACCGGCAGCGACTGTCGGACCAGATCGCCGAGGGCATCAAGAGCGACCTGTCCAGTCAGGGCCTCATCCTCGACTCCTTCCAGATCCAGGGCATCACCGACGCCAACGGCTACATCTCGGCTCTCGGCGCCACCGAGGTCCAGCGCGTCAAGCGTGAGGCCGAGGTCGCCGAGATCGACGCGCGGCGCGAGATCAAGCGTCGCGAGCTGGCCACCAGCGAGGCGACCCTGGTCGAGCAGACCGCGTACGACAAGAACACCGCCGCTTCGCAGGCCGAGGTCGGCCGCGCCAACGCCGAGGCCGAGCAGGCAGAGGCGCTGGCCAAGGCGCAGGCCGAGCAGGGCGTGCTGCTGCAGCGTGCCGAGAACCGTCAGGCCGAACTGGATGCAGAGGTCAAGCGCGTCGCGGATGCGCGGCTCTACGAGCGCCAGCGCGCCGCCGACGCCGAGGCCTACGAGCAGGTCAAATCCGCCGAGGCCCGCGCGCAGATCGCCGAGGAGGAGGCGAAGGCGACGCGCCTGCGCGCCGAGGCCGACGCCGAGGCGGTACGTCTCGCCGGCCAGGCCAAGGCCGACGCGCTCGAGGCCGAAGCGGCCGCCCTCGCCCGCAACCAGGAGGCCCTGCTCGCCCAGCGCGCCCTGGACGCGCTGCCGCTGGTCATGGCCGAGTACGCCAAGGGCTTCGACAAGGTCGGCGCGATCACGGTCCTCGGCGGCGACGGCGCCTCGTCGCACCTCGCGGGGGAGTCCGCCACCGGTCTGCGCTCGGTGTTCGACTCGGTCAAGGCCGCGACCGGACTCGACATCGCCGCCATCATCCAGGGCCGCGCCGTCGGCGAGGGCATCGGCGTCGGAATCGCCGCCGAGCGCGCGAGCGAGTCCCGCGCGACCCCCGCAGCCGCAGCGACCGAATGACGACCGTCACCGTCGTCGGGGCCGGCATCTCGGGCCTGGCGTGCGCACGCGCGCTGCGCGCCGCCGGCGTCCCGGTGCGCGTGATCGACCGCGGCCGCCGCGTCGGCGGGCGCATGGCGACCCGCGTGATCGACGGCCGGCCGGTCGACATCGGCGCCGCCTACCTCACCGCCCCCGGCGACGACGGCTTCGCCGCGCTCACCGCCGGCTGGGTCGAGCGGGGGCTCGCGCGAGCCTGGACCGACACGTTCGCCACCGCCACGGCATCCGGGATCATCGGCACGAGCACGGGCCCGATGCGATTCGCCGCCCCCGCCGGCCTGCGGTCGCTCGTCGAGGATCTCGCAGACGGGATGCCGGTGGAATCCGGCCGCGCCGTCGCCCGGGTCGCGCCGGGACGGGTCGACGGGGATGCGGCCGGCGAGGTCGTGCTGGCGATGCCCGCGCCGCAGGCGGTGCGCCTCGTCGACGCCTCGCACCCGATCGCCCCCGCCGTCGCCGAGAGGGAGTTCGAGCCCGTGATCGCCGTCGTCCTGGCCTGGTCCCAGCGGCAGTGGCCCGCGGACCTGCACGGAGTGTTCGTCGACGGGGATCCGGACGTCTCGTTCATCGCCGACGACGGGGACCGCCGCGGCGACGGCGCGGGCGTCCTCGTCGTCCACACCACGCCCGAGCGCGCTCGCCGGCACCTCGACGACCCCGACGTCGCGATCGCCCCTGCGCTCGCCGCCACGACGCGCATCCTCGGCATCGCCCGGGACCCGGCGACCGTGTTCGCCCACCGCTGGACCTTCGCCCGGCCCGCCGCCGGGGCGACGGCGCCGTTCCTCCGCGCGGACGGCATCGCCGTCTGCGGGGACGCGTGGGGAGAGCGCACGGCCGTGCGGACCGCATGGGCCTCGGGCGACGCCCTCGGGCGCGTGATCGCGGCGGGGGAGCCGGCGGGGGAGCCGGCATCCGCGGGATAGTGTGGCCGACATGACCACGACGCCTCCCGGCTGGTACGACGACGGACACGGCGCACTGCGGTGGTGGGACGGCGCGCACTGGACCGAGCACGTCGCCGAGCCCGACCCGGAGCCCGTCGCCGGCCAGGCGCACGACGCCGGCCCCGAGCACGACGCCGGCCAGGCGCACGACGCCGGCGGCTCCGGCCCCGAGCACGACGCCGGGCAGACGCAGGTGCTGCCGCCCGAGCTGGCCGCGCTCGACCCGGCCGCCGCTGTCGGCTCCGGGATGCCGTCGCCCGCCCAGACCCCCTCGTACGCCGCCTACGGCGCGACGGGTGACCCGAACGCCGTGCCGCCCTACGCCGGCGCCTACCCCGGGCACCCCGCCGCCCCCTCGGGTGCGTTCGTGGCGGCGACGGAGCCGAAGAAGTCGGCTCTGTGGATCGTGTGGGTGGTCCTCGGTGTCGTCCTGCTGGGGGTGGTGATCGCCGCGGCGGTCGTCATCCCGCTGCTGTTCTTCGGCCTCGCCGTGAACGGGGGTCGGGGAGCACCCGCCCCGTCCGCCCCGCTCGTCCAGGAGGGCGCCGAGCCCGAGGGTGCGGACGAGCTGGCCGCCGTCGAGGCGGTGCAGCTCTACGACCGCGCATGGCAGACCGTCGACTGCGACGTCTTCCTGGCGGTGACCACCGAGGACTTCCGCAGCGACGTGCTGCAGCTGACCGACTGCGAGTCCTTCGAGGCCGAGGCGACGGCGTTCTCGGAGTCGGTGGAGGACTACGCCGTCACCATCACCGACATCACCGCCGAAGGCGACAGCATCCGGGTGTCGACCACCGAGAGCTACCGCAGCATGTTCGACGCCGACGGCCAGCCCACCGACGAGCTCGAGGACTACCAGGACCGGCTCGAGTACCTTCTCGTGCCGGGCGAGGGCATGTGGGTCATCGACGACGCGTCGTTCCTGTGATGGCCGGCGAACGGGTGCTGCCCGCGCGCAATGCGCGATTCTTCCTGACCTGCATCGGCGTCGGCCTGCTCGCGGGCCTGTTGTCGGGTCTCTTCGGCGTCGGCGGCGGGACGGTCATCGTGCCGCTGCTCGTCCTCGTCCTCGGGTTCGACCAGCGGCTCGCGGCCGGCACGTCGCTGGCGGCGATCGTCCCGACCGCCGGGGTCGGCGTGGTCTCGTACGCGCTGTCCGGTTCGGTCGCATGGATACCCGCCCTCATCCTCGCCGCCGGCGCCGTGGTCGGCGCGCAGGTGGGCACGTGGCTGCTCGCCCGGCTGTCGCAGACCATCCTGCGCTGGGCGTTCATCGGCTTCCTCGCCGTCGTCATCGTCACGCTCTTCTACGTCATCCCGTCGCGAGAGGTGGGGCTCGAGCTGACGTGGGCCACCGGCATCGGCCTGGTCGTCCTCGGCGTCGTCACCGGCATCCTGTCGGGTCTTCTCGGGGTGGGCGGGGGCATCGTCGTCGTTCCGGCGCTCATGATCCTGTTCGGAACGAGCGATCTCGTCGCCAAGGGCACGTCGCTGCTGATGATGATCCCCACCGCGATCTCGGGCACCGTCGGCAACATCCGCCGCCGCAACGTCGACCTCGTCGCCGCGCTCGTCGTCGGGCTCGCCGCCTGCACGACGACCGCGCTCGGCGCCTTCATCGCCACGCGCGTGGACCCCTTCGTCGGCAACGTGCTGTTCGCGGCGTTCCTGACCTTCATCGCCGGGCAGATGGCCTACAAGGCCGTCCGCGCGCGGCGCCGCTGACCGTCCCGGAAGGACAACATGACCGACCTCACGCTGTACGTGTGGTTCCCCGGCAACGCCGCGGAGGCCCTCGCCTTCTACCGCGACGTGTTCGACGGAGAGCTTCAACTGCACACCTACGAGGAGTTCGGCCGAACCGACGGCCCCGGCGACGCGATCGCCCACGGCATCCTCGGCGGACCCGTCCGGCTGTACGGCGCCGACGCCTCGGGCGACCAGCCCTCGGTGTCGCAGACCGGAGTCAGCCTGGCGCTGCTCGGCACCGCCGATCCCGAGACCCTCACCCGCTGGTTCTCCGGGCTGTCGGTCGGGGGAACCGTGCTCGACCCGCTGCAGAAGCGCGCGTGGGGCGCCACCGACGGCCAAATCCTCGACCGCTTCGGCCTGCGCTGGCTCATCGGCTACGAGGACTGACCGCCCGCTCTCACCGTGTCCCTCGACCGCGGCGCGCGGAGGGCCCTAGGTAGGATGGCACGGTGCCAGTGAACCCCGAGCTCGTGGGCCGCGCGTTCCCCGCGACGGCGCCCTACCTCGTCGGCCGCGAGAAGGTGCGCGAATTCTCGCGCGCCGTCTTCGCCGACGACCCCCAGCACCTCGACCCCGCCGCCGCGCAGGCGCTCGGCTACGCCGACGTCGTCGCGCCGCCGACCTTCGCCATGGTCGTGCAGGACCTCACGCTGCAGCAGCTGCTGGCCGAGCCCGGCTCCGGCATCGAGCTCTCGCGCGTCCTGCACGCCGAGCAGCGCTTCCGCTACACCCGCCCGATCGTCGCGGGCGACGAGCTCACCGCCCAGCTGACCGTGACCGGCATCCGCACCCTCGGGGGCAACGCGATGGTCACCAGCGACGCCGAGGTGCGCGACGCCGCCGGCGAGCATGTCGTCACCGCCACGTCGGTGCTGCTGGTCGGGGAGGGCGAGAAGTGAGCGAGCTGAACGTGGGCGACGTCGTCGCCGAGCGCACCGTCCACCTCACGCGCGAGTCCCTCGTGCGCTACGCGGGCGCCTCGGGGGACTTCAACCCCATCCACTACCGCGACGACGTCGCCGCAGAGGTCGGGCTCCCGGGGGTGCTCGCGCACGGGATGCTGACCATGGGCCTGGCCGTCGAGACGATCGTGCCGTGGCTCGGCGACAGCGGGCGCATCCTGGACTACGGCGTGCGGTTCACGCGCCCCGTGGTCGTCGATCCGGCCTCGGGCGCCCACGTCACCGTGACCGCGAAGGTCGGCGCGATCGACGACGAGGCGATCCGCATCGACCTCACCGTCGCGCACGGCGACACCACGGTGCTCGGCAAGGCGCAGGTGCGCGTCCGGGCCGCCTGATGGCGGAGATCACCCCGGTCCCGCTGTCGACCCTCACGACCCTGCGGACCGGCGCGGCACCGCTGCGCATGTTCGAGGCATCCGACCGCGACGAGCTCGTCGACACGCTCCGCGGACTGTGGGACGAGGGCGAGCCGTGGTTCGTCCTCGGCGGCGGATCTAACCTGTTCGTCGGCGACGAGCCCTTCGACGGCGCGGTCGTGCGCGTGCGCACGTCGGGCATCGAGCGAATGCCGTCGCCCCGCGCCGGCTTCGCCCGGGTCCGGGTCGAGGCGGGCCACGACTGGGACGACCTGGTGGCCTACGCCGTGGCCGAGGGGCTCGCGGGCATCGAGGCGATGTCGGGCATCCCGGGGACCGTGGGCGCCGCGCCCGTGCAGAACATCGGAGCCTACGGGCAGGAGATCGTCCAGACCCTCGTCGAGGTCGAGCTGATCGACGAGTCCACCGGCGAGGTCTCGATCGTCCCGGCGGCCGACCTCGGCCTGGGTTTTCGCACCTCGGTGCTCAAGCACCATTACGGCGAGGCGCCGCTGCGGCGGGCCGTGATCCTCTCGGTCACCCTCGAGCTCGCCGAGGTCGGACAGGCCGAGCGGCCGATCGCCGGCAAGCAGCTGCGCACCGCGCTCGGCCTCGCCGAGGGCGAGCAGGTCTCGCTGACCTGGATCCGCGAGCACGTGCTCTCCACGCGCGCGCAGAAGGGGATGGTGCTCGACGACGCCGACCCCGACACCTACAGCGCGGGGTCGTTCTTCCAAAACGCGGTGGTCTCGGCATCCTTCGCCCGCACTCTTCCGGACGAGTGCCCGCGGTGGCCGGTGTCGCCGGACCTGGACGCGGTGCTGGTGATCCCGCTCGCCGCGTTCGACGGCTACGTGCCGCCGCCGTCTGCGGTCGAGTCCGACGTCAAGGTCAGCGCGGCGTGGCTCATCGAGCACGCGGGGCTGCGCAAGGGGTTCAAGCTGCCGCGCTCGCGGGCGTCGCTGTCGACCAAGCACGCGCTCGCCCTGACCAACCGCGGCTCGGCGACCGCCGCCGAGCTCGCTGAGCTCGCCCGCTTCATCCAGGGCCGCGTCCAGTCGGAGTTCGGCCTGATCCTGCAGCCCGAGCCCGTCCTCGTCAACGTCGAGCTGTAGCCCCGCCCCACGGACCGCGAGACTGCATCTCTGCGCCGAGACGGTGGGTTCACACCGCGGTCTCGGGCCGGAGATGCAGTCTCGCGGACGGGGAAGGGATGCCGGGTCAGCCGGAACCGGAGCGGTCGCCACCGGAGCGGTCGCCGGCGCCGGCGCGGCGGGCGGCCTCTTCGGCGCGGATGGTCGCCGTCGTCACGTCGGTCGGGCGCTCGCCCGGCTCCCACATGCGGTCGATCGCGGTGGCCGGCGACGTCGTCGCCGCGAGCGACGCCTCGAGGGCCCGCTCGTACCGGCTCTGCCGGCGCTTCAGCCACAGCCCCGCCACCAGCAGCACGGCGAGGATCGCGTAGCAGGTCGCCGCGAACGGATGCATCACGAGGTCGACGAGGTTCCCCTGGCTCAGTTGCAGCGCCTTGCGCAGCTGCTGCTCGCCCATCGGCCCGAGGATCAGGCCGACGATCAGCGGGGCGATGGGGTACCCGAAGCGCCGCATGACGTAGCCGAGGGCGCCGACGATCAGCAGCACCAGGATGTCGAACGTGGTGAAGTTCACCGCGTACGCCCCCAGCACCGCGAAGGTCAGGATGCCGGCGTACAGGTACGGGCGCGGGATCTGCAGCAGCTTCACCCAGATGCCCGCCAGGGGCAGGTTCAGCACGATCAGCAGCACGTTGCCGATGTAGAGGCTCGCGATCAGCGCCCAGACCAGGTCGCCCTGGTTCTGGAACAATTGCGGACCGGGCTGGATGCCGTAGGACTGGAACGCGGTGATGATGATCGCCGCCGTCGCGGTGGTCGGAAGGCCCAGGGTCAGCAACGGCACGAGCACGCCCGCCGCGGCGGCGTTGTTCGCCGACTCCGGCCCCGCGACGCCCTCGATCGCACCGCGGCCGAACTGCGCCTTGTTGCGCGAGAGCTTCTTCTCGGCCGCGTACGACAGGAACGTCGCCACGTCGGCCCCGCCGGCGGGGATCGTCCCGATCGGGAAGCCGATCGCCGTGCCGCGCAGCCACGGCCTCCACGACCGGCGCCAGTCCTCGCGCGACATCCAGCTGCGCCACCCGCGCGTGACGGGGATCACCGGGATCGGGCCGTGCCGCAGCCGCGCGGCGACGTACAGCGTCTCGCCGATGGCGAACAGGGCGACCGCGACGAGCACGACGCTCACGCCGTCCGACAGTGCCAGCATCCCCATCGTGTACCGCGCCTGCCCTGTGGTCGCCTCGGTGCCGATGAGGCCGATGAACAGACCCATTCCGAGCGAGGCGAGCCCTCGCGAGACCGACGAGCCCAGCAGCGCGCCGACCGTGATGAAGGCCACGACGATCAGGGCGACGAAGTCCGCCGGCGACAGCTGCACGGCGAACCCGGCGATCAGCGGGGCGAACAGCGTCAGCAGCATCGTGGCGACGGTGCCGGCGACGAACGATCCGATCGCAGCGGTCGCGAGCGCCGCGGCGCCCCGGCCGAGCTTGGCCATGCGGTTGCCCTCGATGGCGGTGATGACGGATGCCGATTCTCCGGGCGTGTTCAGCAGGATGCTGGTGGTGGACCCGCCGTACATGCCGCCGTAGTAGATCCCGGCGAACATGACGATGGCGGCCGTCGGCGGCAGCGAATAGGTCAGCGGCAGGAGCAGGGCCACCGTCATGGCCGGGCCGATTCCGGGGAGGACCCCGACGGCGGTGCCGATGACGACGCCGATGAAGGCGAAGAGCAGGTACTCGGGCTGCATCGCCGTGGCGAAGCCCTCGAGCAGCAGGTTCAGGTTGTCCAATGTCGTCTCCTAGCCGAACAGCGGGCCGGGCCCGTACCACGCGTCGAAGGCCATGCCGCGCGGCAGGAACAGGCCCAGGGCCTCGCCGAAGAGCAGCTGCGTGCCGACGCCGAGGGCGAGGCCCACGAGCAGCGCGATCCACCAGCGCTTGGCGCCGAGGGTCCACGCGGCGCCGCCGAACAGCAGCGCGGCGACCAGCCACCACCCGAGCACCTCGAGCAGCAGGATGACCCCCACCACGAGCCCCACGAGCTTGGCGATCGTGAACCAGTCGGCCCGGGCGTCGCTGTCGATGTCCTCGCCCTGTTCGCGCGCGCCCAGATGCCCGCGCAGCACGCCCACGATCAGCGCGAGCCCGGCGGCGACGAGGATCGCGGACACCATGAAGGGGAACACTCTCGGCCCGACGGCGGCGCCGGCCGGCGTGCGGATCGAGAGCGCGCCCACGAAGGCGACGACTCCCAGTGCCAGCACCCCGGCGGCGAAGATGAGCTCGCCGATGCGATCGGCACCCCAACCGGGGCGCGGCGAGACCGCCGCGCCCCGGTCGGCGACCGTGTGGTCGGTCATCACAGCAGTCCGATGTTGCGCAGCGTCCCCTGCACCTCGGTGACGTTGCCCTCGACGAAGTCCGAGAACTCCTCACCCGTGAGGAAGGCGTCGCTCCAGCCGCGCTCCTCAAGCGTCGAGGTCCACGTCTCGGTCTCGTGCAGCGAGGTGACGAGGTCCACGAGCGCCTGCGCCTCGGCCTCCGAGATGTTCCCCGGGGCGAGCAGCCCGCGCCAGTTGGTGTAGACGACGTCGTAGCCCTCGTCGGTCATCGTGGGCGCGTCGGGCAGTAGGGCCGCGGGACCGTCGCTCGAGACGGCGAGGGCGCGCAGGTCGCCCGACTCGACGTACTCGGCGAACTCGCCCACGCCCGAGATGCCCGCCGAGACGTTGTCGCCGAGCAGCAGCGAGACCGCCTCGCCGCCGCCGGCGTTGGGGATGTAGTTGAGCTTCTCGGCGATCTCGTCGCCGCCCAGGCCCGCCGCCTCGAGCAGGAGCCCGGCGAGGATGTGGTCGGCGCCGCCGGCCGAACCGCCGGTGATGGTGACGTCCTGCCCGTTCTCGACGACGT
Source organism: Microbacterium aureliae (assembly GCF_054780155.1). Classification (NCBI taxonomy): domain Bacteria; kingdom Bacillati; phylum Actinomycetota; class Actinomycetes; order Micrococcales; family Microbacteriaceae; genus Microbacterium; species Microbacterium aureliae. The sequence continues at coordinate 1,089,596 of NZ_BAAGWW010000001.1, read as the reverse complement.
CGTCGACGAGGTCCTCGAGGGTCTCGTACGGCGAGGATGCCGGGACCACGACCACCAGCGGCTCCTCGGTGAGGCGCGCGATCGGGGTGGTGTCCCCCATCCGCACCTCGGCGGCGTTGGTCTCGACGGCCCCCACCATCACCAGGCCGGTCACCATCAGGGTGTACGGGTCGCGCTCGTTGGCGAGGGATGCCAAGCCCACCGTCCCGCCGGCGCCGCCGACGTTGGAGACCGGGGCGGTGCGGAGGAGGTCCTCGGCGGTGAACGTCTCGGACAGGGCGCGTCCGGTCTGATCCCAGCCGCCGCCGGGATCGGCGGGGACGATGATCTGGACCGACTTCGGGGCCGCGGCGGCGCCGTCGCCGGCGGCCGCGGCATCGCCGCCGCCCTGTGGGTTGCAGCCGGCCAGGGCGAGAACGGTGAGGCCCGCGAGGCCGACGGCGGTGATCTTGGTGCGCATCATGATGCTGTTCGACTCTCCTTCGAGTGCGGAGGCGTCGGTGCCTCCGGGTGTCGTCAGACGCTAGGTCGGCTGCCGGGGCGGTGTCTCGCTTGTGGAACTAACGCGCACTTCGGTAACTATTGGTCGCCGAGAGCGCCCGCAGGTGCGGGGCACAATGGGGGGATGCTCCCCGCGATGTCGCTGAAGCTGCAGCTGCTCCTGCTGCAGGCGATCATCGTGTGCGTGGTGACGGTGACGACCGGTGCGGTCGCCATCGGCGTGCAGGAGCGCATCATCCGCGACCAGGCGCGGGAGCGCATGGTGGGGGTGGCCCTCTCGATCGCGCGGCTCCCCGCGGTCCTCGACGCCTTCGACGCCCCGCAGCCGAGCGAGGCGATCCAGCCCATCGCCGAGCTCATCCGCGAGTCCTCCGACCTCACATATGTCGTGGTCACCGATGCCGACGGCATCCGGCTGTCCCACCCCGACCCGGACCGCATCGGCGAGCCGGTCTCGACCGACCCGTCGATCCCGCTCTCGGGCGAGGTGTACGTCGGCACGCAGACGGGGACGCTGGGGGAGTCGTGGCGGGTGAAGGTGCCGATCTACGCCGACCCGGCCGCCGACGATCCGGGCGAGGTGATCGGCTCGGTGTCGGTGGGCGTGCTGGAGTCCGAGATCGCCGCCGACCTGCAGACGTGGCTGCCGTGGGTGCTCCTGGCGGTCGCCGGGTCCGCCGTGGCCGGGGTGTTCGGAGCGGCGTGGGTGACGGCGGTGGTGCGCCGCCGCATCTTCCAGCTCGAGCCCGGCGACATCGCCGAACTCGTTGACGAGCGCGAAACGATGCTGCACGGGCTGAGCGAGGGCGTCATCACCGTCGACGCGGCCGGTGTGATCACCCTGGCCAACGACGCGGCGCTCCGCCTGCTGGAGCGCGACGACCTCGTGGGGCGCCACGCCCACGACGTGTTCGACGGGCCGATCCTCTCGGTGCTCGAGGACGGCGAGCCCGACGGACGGCTGGTCCTCGCGGGCGAACGCGCGCTGATCGCCCGGGGCACCGGCATCCGGGACGATTCCGGGGCCGCCGTGGGCGGCTCGCTGCTGCTGCGCGACCACACCGAGCTGCACGCCGCCCTGCGCGACATGGACGGGGCGCAGTCGCTCACCGACGGTCTGCGTGCGCAGGCCCACGAGTTCGCCAACTCGATGCACGTCGTGGCGGGCCTGCTCGAGCTCGGGCTCGTGGATGACGCCCGCGAGTTCATCCGGAAGGTGCGGCCGGGCGGTGCGCTGGCCACGTCGGCGGATGCCGGTGCCCTGGGCTCCGAGCTGACGGCGCTGCTGGCGGTGAAGCAGTCGCAGGCGCGCGAGCGCGGCATCGAGTTCGGGCTGCACGCGACGGGGGAGGTGCCGGCGTCGCTGTCGGCCGACCTCGTCACGGTGCTCGGGAACCTCGTCGACAACGCCCTCGACGCGTGCGGCGCCGGGGACCGCATCCGGGTCGAGGTCGCCGCGGACCCGGGCGGCGTGCGCGCGGTCGTGGCGGACACCGGCCCCGGGATCGCCGCCGAGCTCGAGGGCCGCGTCTTCGACGAGGGGGTCTCGACGAAGGGCGGCACGCGCCGGCGCGGCATCGGCCTGGCGCTCGTGCGCCGCGTCGCGCGCCGGCACGGCGGCGACATCGTCCTGGAGCGCTCGGGTGCCGGGGCGACGTTCGCGGTGACGCTGCCGGCCACCGAGCGGGTCGGGCGCGCATGAGCCGGCCGCTGCGCGTCCTCGTCGTCGACGACGTCCCCGCCGTCGTCGCCCTGCACAGCGCGTTCGTCGCCGCACATCCCCGCTGCGAGCTCGTCGGCACCGCCGGGAGCGGCCCGCAGGCCGTCGAGGCGATCCGGAGCCTCGCCCCCGACCTGATCCTGCTCGATGTGCACCTGCCCGGCTTCTCGGGACTGGATGCGCTGCGCGCCGTGCGCGGCGACGGCACGCTCACCCAGCCCGAGGTGATCGCGGTCACGGCCGCGCGCGACCTCGAAACCGTGCGCGACGCGCGGCTCATGGGCGCCCGCCACTACCTCGTGAAGCCCTTCACCGCCCACGAGCTGCACCAGCGGATCGAAGACGTGCTGCGCGAGCGCGACGCGTCCTCCGGCGGCGGCGACCGGCTCGATCAGCGCGACATCGACGCCGTGATGTACCCGGCCGGGCGCACCCCGCTGCCCAAGGGCCTCACCCCGCAGACCCTCGAGGTCGTCACCGACGCGCTCCGCCGCCATCCGCTGTCGTCGGCCGCCGAGATCGCCGAGGCCGTGGGGCTGAGCCGCGTGAGCTGCCGCCGCTACCTCGAGCACCTCGCGGTGACCGGCCTGGCGGCGCGGTCGCTGGACTACGCCACCGCCGGGCGCCCCGGCACCCGCTACCGCCTCGCCGAGACCTGACCCGCTTTACGACCGCGAGACTGCATCTCTACGCCGAGACGGTGGGTTCAGACCGAGGTCTCGGGCCGGAGATGCAGTCTCGCGGGTGGTCGGCGGGGATCAGGAGGCGAACAGGGACTGCAGGCGCTGGACGCCCTCGAGGAGCGCGTCGTCCCCCAGGGCGTACGACAGGCGCAGGTAGCCGCTCGGGCCGAACGCCTCGCCCGGCACCACCGCGACCTCGGCCTCTTCGAGGATGAGGTCGGCGAGCTCGAGCGTCGTCGTCGGCGTCTTGCCGCGCCACTCGCGGCCCAGCAGCCCCTGCACGTCCGGGTAGACGTAGAAGGCGCCCTGCGGGTTCGGCACCGTCACGCCCGGGATCTTCGCCAGCTCCGACACGATGAGCTTGCGGCGGCGGTCGAAGGCGACCCGCATCTGCTCGGCCTCGGTCTGGGGACCCGTGAGGGCGGCCAGCGCCGCGCGCTGGGCGATGTTGTTGACGTTGCTGGACAAGTGCGACTGCAGGTTCGCGGCGACCTTGATGGCGTCCTTCGGGCCCACCATCCAGCCCACGCGCCAGCCGGTCATGGCGTAGGTCTTGGCCACGCCGTTGACGAGGATCGTCTGAGCCGCGGCATCCGGCACCGCTTCGACGATCGAGACGGCGCGGACGCCCTCGTAGACGAGGTTCTGGTAGATCTCGTCGGTGATGATCCAGATGCCGTGCTCGAGCGCCCACTCGCCGATGGCCTTGGTCTCGTCGGGGGTGTACACCGACCCGGTCGGGTTCGACGGCGACACGAACACCAGCGCCGTGGTGCGCTCGGTGCGCGCGGCCTCGAGCTGCTCGACGGTGACCTTGTACTCCTGGTCGGCGCCGGCGAAGACCTCGACCGGGATGCCGTCGGCCAGGGCGATCGCCTCGGGGTAGGTCGTCCAGTACGGCGCGGGCAGCAGCACCTCGTCGCCGGGGTTCACCACGGCCTGGAACGCCTGGTACACCGCCTGCTTGCCGCCGTTGGTGACGATGACCTGCGACGGGTCGACCTCGAGGCCGGAGTCGCGGAGGGTCTTGGCGGCGATCGCCTCGCGCAGCACCGGCAGGCCCACCGCCGGGGTGTAGCGGAAGTTCGCGGGGTCGAGGAGTGCCTCGGCGGCCGCATCGACGATGAAGTGCGGCGTGGGGAAGTCCGGCTCGCCCGCGGCGTAGCTGATCACCGGCCGGCCGGCGGCCTGCAGCGACTTGGCCTTCGCGTCGACCTTGAGGGTCGCCGATTCGGCGATGGCGGACAGCTTGCGGGACAGAGGAGCGCGTTCGGTCACACACCGAATCGTAGTCGGGCACGTGCGCGCCCGCCCGCCGGCATCCACCGAATGGGGGAGGCCCCATCGGACCAATGACCCTGCCGGGCCGCCCCGGCCATCAGCAGGCTGGAGTCATGGCAGACAACGTGGTGCAGGTGCAGAACCTGCGCAAGGAGTACGGCGGCCGCGCGGTCGTCGACGACGTGTCGTTCGAGATCGCGCGGGGCGAGACCTTCGCCCTGCTCGGTCCCAACGGCGCGGGCAAGTCCACGACCGTCGAGATCCTCGAGGGATTCCGGCGGCGCACCGGCGGCGACGTGAACGTCCTCGGCGAGGACCCCGGCCGCGCCGGGCTCGGCTGGAAGTCGCGCATCGGCGTCGTGCTGCAGAGCGCGGGCGAGCTCGGAGCGCTCACCGTCCGCGAGAATGTGCGACAGTTCGCGGGGTTCTTCCCGCGCCCCCGCGACGTGGACGAGGTCATCGACGCCGTAGGACTGACGCCGCAGGCGGACACCCGCGTGAACAAGCTCTCGGGCGGTCAGCAGCGCCGCGTCGACGTCGCCCTCGGGATCGTCGGCGGGCCTGAGCTGCTGTTCCTCGACGAGCCGACTACGGGCTTCGACCCGCAGGCGCGCCGGGAGTTCTGGACCATGATCCAGGGGCTCTCGCACGGCGGCACGACGATCCTGCTCACCACTCACTACCTCGAAGAGGCCGCACAGCTCGCCGACCGTGTCGGCATCATCGTCGGCGGCCGCCTGCGCGCGATCGGCGCGGTGGACGAGATCGGCGGGGCCGATGCCCGCACGCCGCTGGTCCGCTGGAGCGAGGCCGGCGGCATCCGGGAGCACCGCACGAGCGAGCCCGGGCGCTTCGTCGCCGACCTCGTCGCCCGCACCGGCGCCGAACCCGCCGGCATCGAGATCCTGCGGCCCTCGCTCGAGGACGTGTACCTCGAGCTCGTCGCCCGCGATTCCGACGCGGCGGAGCCCGCAGAGCACAACCGCAGAAAGGCAGCACGACGATGAGCGTCCTCGCATCCCGCCCCGTCACCGTCCGCGACACCGGACGGGGGACGCTGGCCATGGGCCTGTGGCGCGCCCGCTTCGAGCTGAAGCAGTACTTCCGAAGCGGCGACAGCGTCGTATTCACCTTCCTCTTCCCGGTCCTGCTGCTGGGGCTGTTCACGGTGGCCTTCGGCACGAACGGGGACTTCCAGCCGGCGCCGGGGCTCCCCGCCGTCAGCCTCGGGCAGATGTACCTGCCGTCGATGCTCGCGGCGGGCCTGCTGCTGTCGGGCCTGCAGAACCTGGCGATCGACATCGCCGTCGAGCGCTCCGAGGGCATGCTCAAGCGCCTCGGCGCGACGCCGGTGTCGGCGGTGAGCTACTTCATCGGCAAGATCGTGCAGGTTCTCGTCACCGGCGTGCTGCAGGCGGCCCTGCTGCTCGCGTTCGCGGCGCTCGTGCTGCGGGTCCCGCTGCCGGCGGAGCCGGAGCGGTGGGGGACGTTCGCGTGGGTGTTCGTCCTCGGGATCACGACGTCCGCGCTCCTCGGCGTGGCGCTGTCGTCCGTCCCGCGCACCTCGCGCAGCGCCTCGGCGGTCGTCATCCCGCTCGTGCTCATCCTGCAGTTCGTCTCGGGGGTGTACCTCTTCTTCTTCCAGCTGCCCGAGTGGCTGCAGAATGTCGCCGGCATCTTCCCCGTGAAGTGGATGGCGCAGGGGATGCGGGCGGTGTTCCTCCCCGGGCAGTACGCCGTCCTCGAGCAGAACGGCGAGTGGAACCTCACCGGCGTCGCCCTCGCTCTCGGCATCTGGCTGGTGGTGGGGCTCGTGCTCGGGCGGCTGACGTTCCGCTGGAACCGCCGCGACGCGTAGCCTGACTGGCGGCGGGACGACTCCGCGGACGACTGAGGGGGCCGGATGCTGCTGAAGCCGAGATGGTGGGACATCACCGTCGCCGCCGGGGCACTCGTGATCGCCGTCGGAACCGTCTTCGGCTTCGGGCCCACCTCACCCGCACGGCAGGCGGTCGCGCTCGCCGCGACCGCGGGGTTCGTCCTCGCCTACGCCCTCATCGCCCGCGGCGGCATCGAGCGCCCCGTGCCGTGGCGCTTCCACGCCTTCCTCGTCGCGGCATTCGTAGTGATCACGGTCGGATGCGCGGCGGCGGGGTTCATGGCGATGCTGCAGACTCTCGCCTACCCGCTGGTGTGGGTGCTCGGAGACACCCGGCGGCGCGGCATCCTGGGTTCGGTCGTCGTCGCCGCCGCGACGTTCACCGGGTTCGCGATCAACGGCGCCCCGGGCGCCTCCGGGCTGGCCTCGGGCGCGGCGACGGCGGGGTTCTCGCTCGTGTTCGCGATCGCGCTCGGCATGTGGATAGCGAGCATCGCCGAGTACGGCGAGGAGCGTGCGCGGCTGCTCGCCGACCTCACCGCCGCCCAGGCGCAGGTCGAGGCGCTCAGCCGCGATCGCGGGGCGGCGGAGGAACGCGAGCGCCTGGCCCGCGACATCCACGACACGCTCGCCCAGACTCTCGCCGGTCTCGTCCTGTTGGCCGAGCGCGCGGGGCGCCGATCGCGCGAGGGACGAGCGGATGCCGCAGCCGACGCGATCGGCGAGGTCGAGCAGGTCGCCCGCGAAGCGCTCGGCGAGGCGCGCGCACTCGTGGCCCGCACGGCCGCGGTGCCCTCCGACCAGGCCCTCGACGCCGCGCTCGGCCGCCTCTCCGACCGGTTCCGGGCCGAGACCGGCCTCGACATCGACCTGCGCGTCGACACGGCGGGGGCCGAGATCGATCGCGAGCGCCAGGTGGTGATGCTGCGCTGCGTGCAGGAGCTCCTCGCCAACGTCCGCAAGCACTCCGGCGCCTCGCGCGTGGCGGTGCAGGTGACCGGCGCGGCCGACGGCGGGCTCCGGCTCGAGGTCGCCGACGACGGGGCCGGCTTCGATCCGGCCGCACCGCGCACCGGCTTCGGTCTCGACGGCATGCGCGAGCGCGTCGCGCTGGCCGGTGGCACTCTCGTGATGGCGACCGCCCCGGGAGCCGGCGCCCGCGTCGTGATCGAACTGCCGGCCGCGCCGGTTGCGGCATCCGTCATCCGGGGTGCGGAGGCCGCGTCGTGATCCGGCTGCTGATCGCCGACGACCACCCCGTGGTGCGCGCGGGGCTGGCGGGGCTGCTCTCGGACGAGGACGGGCTCGAGGTCGTCGCCGAGGCCTCGGACGGCGACGAGGCCGTGCGGCTGGCCGCGGCCACCCGCCCCGACGTCGTCCTGATGGACCTGCGCATGCCGGGCGTGGACGGGGTGGCGGCCACCGCGCGCATCGCGGCGGGCGAGGCGGGCGATCCGCCGCCGCGCGTCCTCATCCTCACCACGTACGAGAGCGACGACCAGATCCTCGCCGCGATCGAGGCGGGTGCCGCCGGCTACCTGCTGAAGGCGGCGCCGCAGGCCGAGATCGTCGCCGGGATCCGGTCGGTGGCGGCGGGCCAGTCGGCGCTGTCGCCCCAGGTCGCGGTGCGGCTGGTCGAGCGGATGCGCCGGCCGGAGCCGGCATCCGTCCTCACCCCGCGCGAGCTCGACGTGCTGCGCCACGTCTCGGCGGGCCGCAGCAACAAGCAGATCGCCGCGGCGCTCGGCATCGGCGAGTCGACCGTCAAGACCCACCTGCTGAAGGTCTTCGAGAAGCTGGGGGTTGCCGACCGCACGCGCGCGGTGACCCTCGCCCTCGAACGGGGTCTGCTGCCCTGACGCACGGGAGCCCCGGACCTGACGGTCCGAGGCTCCGGTGTGCGGCGGATCAGAACTGGTTCATCGTGTTGTGCTGGCCGCCGGCCTTGAGGGCGGCGTCGCCGGCGAAGTACTCCTTGTGGTTGTCGCCGATGTCGCTGCCGGCCATGTTCTGGTGCTTGACCGTCGCGATCCCCTCGCGGATCTCGCGCCGCTGGACGCCCTTCACATAGGCGAGCATGCCCTGATCGCCGAAATAGCCCTTGGCCAGGTCATCGGTCGACAGCGCAGCGGTGTGGTACGTCGGCAGCGTGATGAGGTGGTGGAAGATGCCGGCACGGGCCGAGCCGTCGCGCTGGAACGTGCGGATCTTCTCGTCGGCCAGCCGCGCCAGCTCGGTGTCGTCGTAGTCCACGTTCATCAGGTCGCCGCGGTCGTAGGCCGACACGTCCGCACCCTGTGCCGCGAGCTGGTCGTAGGCCTGCTGGCGGAAGTTCAGGGTCCAGTTGAACGAGGGGCTGTTGTTGTAGACCAGCTTGGCGTCCGGCACCTCCTTGCGGATCGCGTCGACCATGCCGGCGATCTGCTCCACGTGCGGCTTCTCGGTCTCGATCCACAGCAGGTCGGCGCCGTTGCGCAGCGACGTGATGCAGTCCAGCACGACGCGCTCCTCGCCGGTCCCGGGACGGAACTGGTACAGGTTGCTGGGCAGTCGCTTGGGCCGCAACAGCGTGTCGCCGCGCTTGATGACGACGTCGCCGTTGCCGAGCTCGGCGTCGGTGATCTCCTCGGCATCCAGGAACGAGTTGTACTGGTCGCCGAGGTCGCCGGGCTGGTGGGACACCGCGAGCTTCTGCGTGAGTCCGGCCCCGAGCGAGTCGGTGCGGGCGACGATGACGCCGTTGTCGATGCCGAGCTCGAGGAAGGCGTAGCGGACGGCGTTGATCTTGGCCAGGAAGTCCTCGTGCGGGACGGTCACCTTGCCGTCCTGGTGGCCGCACTGCTTCTCGTCCGACACCTGGTTCTCGATCTGGATGGCGCACGCGCCGGCCTCGATCATCTTCTTGGCCAGCAGGTAGGTCGCCTCGGGGTTGCCGAAGCCGGCGTCGATGTCGGCGATGATCGGCACCACGTGGGTCTCGTAGTTGTCGATCCGCGACCGCAGGAATTCCACGGCCGTCTCGTCGCCGGCGGCGCGGGCGTCGTCGAGCTGCGTGAAGAGCAGGTCGAGCTCGCGGGCGTCGGCCTGGCGCAGGAAGGTGTAGAGCTCCTCGATGAGCGCGGGCACCGCGGTCTTCTCGTGCATCGACTGGTCGGGCAGCGGCCCGAACTCCGAGCGCAGGGCCGCGACCATCCACCCCGACAGGTACAGGTAGCGCTTGTTCGTGCTCTTCAGGTGCTTCTTGATCGAGATCAGCTTCTGCTGCCCGATGAAGCCGTGCCACACGCCCAGCGACTGGGTGTAGACGGACGAGTCGGCGTCGTACTCGGCCATGTCGCGGCGCATGATGTCGGCGGTGTACTGGGCGATCTCGAGCCCGGTGCGGAAGCGGTTCTGCGCCCGCATGCGGGCCACGGACTCGGGGTCGATGGCGTCCCACGAGGAGCCGTGCTGCTCCTTGAGCGCCTGGATGGCCTCGATGTCGTTCTGGTACTGGGTCATGGTGTTCTCTCTGGATCGGTGTCGGGTCGTCAGTCGGTCTCGACGAGGAATCGGGCGTAGGCGGGCAGGGTGAGGAACGCGGGGAAGTCGGTACCGAGCGCCACCTCGCGGAAGACTTCGGCGGCGTCGTCGAAGCGGTCGGCGTCGCTGCGCTCGACCTCGCCGAGCACCTGGGCGATGAGGCCCTCGACGTAGTCGCGCGTCACGCGGGTGCCGTCCTCGGTGGTGCGGTCCTGGTGGATCCACTGCCACACCTGCGAACGCGAGATCTCGGCGGTCGCGGCGTCCTCCATCAGGTTGTCGATCGCCACGGCGCCGAGCCCCCGAAGCCACGCCTCGAGGTAGCGGATGGCGACCGAGACGTTGCCGTGGACGCCCGCGGTGGTGATCGGGCGCCCGATGTGCACGTCGATGAGGTCGGTCGAGGTGACCTCGACGTCCGGCCGCTGAAGGTCCACCTGGTTGGGGCGGTCGCCGAGCACGGCGTCGAACTCGGCCCGCGCGATCGGGATGAGGTCGGGGTGGGCCACCCACGTGCCGTCGAAGCCGTCGCCGGCCTCGCGCTTCTTGTCGGCGGCGACCTTCTCGAACGCCCGGGCGGTGACCTCGGGATCGCGACGGTTCGGGATGAACGCGCTCATGCCGCCGATCGCGAAGGCGCCGCGCTTGTGGCAGGTCTTCACCAGCAGCTCGGTGTACGCGCGCATGAACGGCACGGTCATCGTCACCTCGCTGCGGTCGGGGAGCACGAAGCGGGCGCCGCGACCGCGGTAGTTCTTGATGATCGAGAAGATGTAGTCCCAGCGGCCGGCGTTCAGCCCCGCGACGTGGTCGCGCAGCTCGAAGAGGATCTCCTCCATCTCGAACGCGGCCGGGAGCGTCTCGATGAGCACGGTCGCCCGGATGGTGCCGTGCGGGATGCCGACATACTGCTCGCTGAAGGTGAAGACGTCGTCCCACAGCTTCGCCTCTTCGCTGGACTCCAGCTTGGCGAGGTAGAAGTACGGTCCGCGCCCGTTGGCGATGAGCTGCCGGGCGTTGTGGAAGAAGAACAGCCCGAAGTCCACGAGCGAACCGGAAGCGTTCATCGTCCGCCCGGTGCGGTCGGTGAAGCGGATGTGGTTCTCGGTGAGGTGCCAGCCGCGCGGGCGCATCACGATCGTCGGCGTCTGCTCGGCGGTGACCTCGTAGCGCTTGCCCTCGGGGCTCGTGTACGAGAGCTCGCCGCGGATGGCGTCGCGCAGCGACAGCTGCCCCTCGATCACGTTCTTCCACGTGGGGCTGGTGGCGTCCTCCTGGTCGGCCAGCCACACCTTGGCGCCGGAGTTCAGGGCGTTGATGGTCATCTTGGGGTCGGTGGGGCCGGTGATCTCGACGCGGCGGTCCTCGAGACCGGGGCCGGGGCCGGCGACCCGCCACTCGTCGTCCTCGCGGATGTGGGCGGTGTCGCTGCGGAACTGCGGGTCGTGGCCGTTGCCGACTTCGAACCGGCGGCGGAGCCGGTCGGCGAGCCGGTCGTGGCGCCGTGCCGAGAACCGTGCATGCAGCTCGGTCAGGAAGGTGACGGCCTCAGCGGTGAGGATCTCGTCGTAGCGGTCCCGGAGGGGGCCGGCGATCTCGATCGTCGGCGTGTGGGATGCCGTGGGGATCGGGGCGGTGCGAGTGCGCAGCGGGGCGGTGGTGGCGGCGGTCATGAGTCCACTATCGAGTGAAGATCGAGTCCACTCCCGACGAATCCCGGTGTGAACTTTCCCGAAAATTCTGCTTCTGTGACAGAATCGGTCCATGACCCTCACTCCGGCCCGCGAATCGATCGTCGACAGCGTCGACGATGAAGAGGTGGATGCCCTGACCATCGGCCGCCGGATCCGGCAGCTTCGCACCGAGCGCGGGATGACGCTCGACGAGCTCGCCGCGGCGATCGACCGCGTGCCGAGCCAGCTCTCGATGATCGAGAACGGCCGGCGCGAGCCCAAGCTGACCCTGCTGCAGACGATCGCCCGGGCGCTCGGCACGACGCTGGACGCGCTGCTGGAGTCCGAGCCGCTCGATGAGCGCTCGACCCTCGAGATCGCCCTCGAGCGCGCGATGCGCGGCCCCACCTTCACCGCCCTCGGCATCGAGCCGTTCCGCATCGGCAAGTCCGTGCCCACCGAGGTGCTCAAGGCGATGCTGGCGCTGCAGGGCGAGATCGGCCGGCTCAACGACGAGCGCGCCGCGACGCCCGAAGAGGCGCGGCGGGCCAACGTCGCCCTCCGCCGGCTGATGCGCACCCAGAACAACTACTTCGCCGATCTCGAGCGGCAGGCCCGCGGCATCCTGGACGCCGTCGACCACCCGGGCGGACCGCTCACCCAGCGCACGGCATCCGACATCGCAGCCCACCTCGGCTTCACCCTGCACTACGTGCCGGACCTGCCCCAGACCACCCGCAGCGTCGCCGACATCAAGAACGGCCGGCTCTACCTCTCGAGCCGGCTGACCTCGAAGGGCGATCCCCGCACGGCGGTGCTGCAGGCGCTGTCCAGCCGCATCCTGGGCCACGCCGAGCCGACATCGTACGCCGAGTTCCTGCGCCAGCGGGTCGAGACGAATTACCTCACCGGCGCGCTCATGATCCCCGAGGCCCACGCCGTGCCGTTCCTGCAGGACGCGAAGAAGGACCGCGCCATCTCGATCGAGGACCTGCGCGACGCGTACTCGGTGTCGTACGAGACGGCCGCGCACCGCTTCACCAACCTCGCTACCGTGCACTTGGGGCTGCCCGTGCACTTCCTGAAGGTGCACGAGTCGGGGACGATCACGAAGGCGTACGAGAACGACGACGTGAACTTCCCCACCGACCGGCTCGGTTCCATCGAGGGGCAGATGTGCTGCCGCAAGTGGACCTCGCGGGTCGTGTTCGACGTGGACGACCACTTCAACCCGTACTACCAGTACACCGACACCGGCAACGGCACCTACTGGTGCACGGCGCGCGTGGAGCAGTCGAGCGAGGGCGCGCACTCGGTGTCGGTGGGGGTGCGCTTCGACGACACCAAGTGGTTCCTCGGGCGGGACACCGGCAATCGGGGAGTGTCCAAGCACTCCGTCGAAGTGTGCTGCCGCCGGGCGCCGGCCGATCTCGAGGCGACGTGGCGAGAGAACTCCTGGCCCAACGTGCGGACGCCGCGGACGTTGCTGGCGACCCTGCCCATGGGGTCGTTCCCGGGCGTGGACACCACCGACGTCTACGAGTTCCTCGAGGCGCACGCGCCCCGCTGAGGCGGCGCCGGGTAGGGAACTTCCCCAGTTTCCGTAGGGTCTCTCCCACTGTCGGCGGCATGGCGGCCTGGCTTTCACTGTTAACCAGGACCGATGCCCGTGTCGAATGGTCGGCTGCTCGGTCCTCACAGACGACGGGAGCCCCCACATGAAAATCGCCTTCGGATCCGACCCGAACGCCGGTGAGCTGAAGCAGACGCTGATGGACCTGGCCCAGCAGCTGGGTCATGAGGTCGAGGACCTCGGCGCCGAGGACCCCATCTACGCCCACACCGCCACCGACGTCGCCGAAGCCGTCGCCGCCGGCCGGTACGACCGCGGCGTCGTGCTGTGCGGCACCGGCATCGGCGTCTCGATCGCGGCGAACAAGGTCGACGGCGCGTACTGTGCGCTGCTGTCGGACGTCTACTCCGCCGAGCGCGCGCAGCTGAGCAACAACGCCAACATGGTCGCCATGGGTGCGCAGGTCACCGGCCCGGAGCTGGCCAAGACGATGCTCAGCCGCTACCTCGAACTGAACTTCGACGCCGAGAGCCGCAGCGCCCCCAAGGTCGCCGCCATCGCCGAGTACGAAGCCGAGCGGCGCGGCCAGTGACGGATCAGCTCCTCGGCGACCTGCCCGTGCAGGCGACCCGCGCCCGCCTCAACGTCCTGCGCATGCTGCGCGCCGCCGGCTCCGGCCATCTGGGCGGCGCGCTGTCGTGCATCGACATCCTCACCGCCCTCTACGGCCGCGTGCTCAACGTCGACGCCGCGAACCCCGACGACCCTGACCGCGACCGCTTCCTGCTCTCGGCGGGACACAAGGCGCTCGCCCAGTACGCGGTGCTGGCCGAGTTCGGGTTCTTCCCCGAAGAGGTGCTCGACACCTACGGCGAGTACAAGTCCCGGCTCCCCGGACACCCGGACATGCACAAGCTCCCGGGAGTGGAGGCCAACACCGGCGCCCTCGGCCACGGCGTCGCCATCGCGATCGGCATGGCCATCGCCGGTCGCATCGACGGCAGCGACCGCCGCGTCTTCGCCGTCGTCGGCGACGGCGAACTGGCGGAGGGGTCGAACTGGGAGGCCTTCGCGGCCGCCGCGCACCACGGCGTGGACAACCTCGTGGTGTTCTTCGACTGCAACGGCTTCCAGATCAGCGGCCCCACCGCCGACGTCATGGACATGGGTCCGGTGGCGGCCAAGCTCGCGGCCTTCGGCTGGGCGACCCGCGAGGTCGACGGCCACGACTTCGGGGCCATCCTCGACGCCGTGGAGTCGGGCCCGCTGACCCCCGGCAAGCCCACCGCCATCGTGGCTCACACGGTCAAGGGCAACGGCATCAGCTTCCTCGCCGGACGTCTGGACTCGCACTACTGGACGCCGGCGGACGGCGAGCTCGATCGCGCCGTGGCCGAGCTCGAGGCCCTCGTCAGGCAGCACAGCCTGGAGGTCGTCGGTGGCTGAGCGCGATCCCCGCAAGGTCTTCGGTGCGGCGCTGACCGCCGTCGCCGAACGCAATCCCGACATCGTCGCCCTCTCGGTCGACTCCGGGCTCAGCTCGGGGCTCGGCGCCTTCCGCGACCGCTTCAGCGACCGCTACATCGAGCTGGGCATCATGGAGCAGGCCGCCACGGGCGTGGCGGCGGGGCTCGCCACCTCGGGCAAGATCCCGGTGCTCTGCGCGATCGCGCCGTTCGTCACCGTGCGCAACTACGAGATGTTCCGCAACGACGTCGGCTACATGAAGCAGAACGTCAAGATCGTCGGCCGCAACGGCGGCATGTCCTACTCGCAGCTGGGTCCCACCCATCACTCGCTCGAGGACTTCGCCATCACGCGGATGATCCCCGGCGTCACGGTGCTGGCCCCGCAGGACTGCCACGAGATCGAGGCGGCGGTCGAGGAGATGGTCGCCATCGAGGGGCCTGTGTACATGCGCATCGGCGCCGGATCGATCCCCGACCTGTTCGCCGACCCGCCGCTGAAGATCGGCGAGGCGCGGGCGCTGCGCACCGGGGACGACGTCACGGTCATCAGCACCGGTCAGCTCACCGCGGCCGCCATCGAAGCTGCCGACGCGCTCGCCGACAAGGGCATCTCGGTCGACCACCTCGGCATGGCCACCATCCAGCCGCTGGACGCCGACGCGATCCTGGAGTCGATCTCGCGCACCGGCCGCGTCGTGACGATCGAGGAGCACTACGAGCGCGGCGGCCTCGGCGGCGCGGTCGCCGAGCTGATCGCCCGTCACCGGCCGGTGCCGCACGAGCTCATCGGCGTCCCGCACCGCTACATCTCGTCGGGTCCCTACGAGATGCTGCTGTCGGACTGCGGGCTGGATGCCGAGTCGCTGGCCGACCGGATCGGAGCGTTCGTCACCGCATCCTGATGACGAGTTTGCCGGCCACCCCGGCCGCCGCGACCCGCTGGTACGCGGCGGCCAGGGTGGCCGGCGTCGCGTCGTCCACCGTCTCGGTGCGGGGCGTGCGCAGCCGACCCTCCGCCGCGAGGGCCGCCACGGACTCCAGGATGCGGTGGTGGGCGAGGTCCGTCGGCCCACTCGGGTCCGCGCGCGTGAACATGAACTCCCAGTGCCACGACGCGCTCAGCGGCTTGAGTGCGGTGACCTCGATCGGCCCGCGGTCGAGGCCCACGATCTCGCCGAAGGGGCGCAGCATCGCGGCGTAGTCCGGGATCCTCCCCTGGGAGTGGGGGCTGACGATCCAGTCGACGCCGCCCGGCGCGAGCGCGCGCACCTGCCCCACCAGGTCGCCGGCATGGTCGACCACGGTGTCCACGCCGAGGTCGGCGAGCCACGCGCGCGAGGACTCCCGCGACGCGGTCGCGATCACCCGGACGCCCGGCAGGAGCGCGTGCACCAGCTGCACCAGCACCGAGCCCACGCCGCCGGCCGCGCCCATCATCAGCAGTGTGCCCGCAGCGTCGGCGCTGAGCTTGAGCTTGTCGAACAGCGCCTCCCACGCGGTGATCGAGGTCAGCGGCATGGCGGCGGCGTCCTCGACCGTCATGCCCGCCGGGCGGTGGCCGACGATGCGCTCGTCGACCAGCTGCAGCGTCTGGTGCGAGCCGGGCCGGCGGAGCGTGCCCGCGTAGAAGACGGCGTCGCCGGGACGGAAGAGGGTGACCGCCTCGCCGACCGCGAGCACCTCGCCCGAGGCGTCGAACCCCAGCACGCGGGGATCCGGCGAATCGCGGGCAACCTTGGAGTCGACGGGATTGACGGATGCCGCTCCCACCGCCACGAGCAGATCGTGGGGTCCGGGGGGCCCGACCGGCAGCATCCGCTCGTCGAAGATCAGGTCGCCGGCGTCGCCCCGGTGGACGGTGACGGCGCGGCTCAGGTCGTCGGTCATGGTGAACCTCTCTGCGAGAACGACGGAGGGCCGCGCCCCGGCGACGGGATGCGGCCCTCCTCGTGAAGGGTGGATCAGACCTTGGTCTCGTCCACCAGGGCGGGGTGGAACAGGCGCGGCTTGCCGGTGGCGGCGGCGTCGTTGTCGTAGGTGGTGCCGTTCGGCGACGACACGACCTCGAGCTGCATGCCCCACGGGGCCATGAAGTAGCACCACGTCAGACCCAGGTTGGGACCCTCGGTGTAGCTGGTGGGCTCGCCGAGCACCTCGACGCCGTTCTCGCGCAGGTACGCGATGGCCGCGTCCATGTCGTCGACGTAGAAGGCCAGGTGGTGGCCGCCGATGTCGCTGTTCTTCGGCTGCTCGGTGTTCTGGTCGGGCGACTCGTACTCGAAGATCTCGAGGTTGCTGCCGTTGCCCAGGCGCAGGTAGCGGAACTCCTTGATCCTCGCCCGCGGGTTGACCCGCAGGTGGTCGTACATCCAGGTGCCCTCGTCGTCCTTGAAGTCCCGCGCGGCGACGAACAGCTCCGTCGCGCCGAGGATGTTGACGAAGAAGTCGCACGCCTGGTTCAGGTCGGGCACGGTGAAGCCGATGTGCTCCATGCCGCGGATGCCGGGAATGGCCATTTTCGTATCTCCTTGTTTCACTCGGCGTCGGTCGCGGAGCTCTGCTTCGCGCCGGCGATGTGCTCGGTCATGGTGCGGACGGCGAGGGCGAACGAGACGGCACCCGGGTCGGGGTAGCCCACCGACCGCTGCGACAGGACGCGTGCGCGGCCCATCTTCGGGGTCAGCTCCGCGGTGGCGTCCGCGGCGGACTGAGCCACGTCGGCGGCCTGCTGCCAGGCCGCGAGCGTGCCCGCGCCGCCGGCGACGGCCGACTCGAACGCCTCGACGAAGGGGATCACCGCGTCGAGCATGGTCTTGTCGCCCTGCTCGGCACGGCCGAGGCGCTGCAGCGACTGCAGGAACGCGCGCAGCGCGCGGGCCTGGGCGGCGGCATCCGGACGGTCCACGTCGCCGAGGACGTTGCCGGCAGCCGTCAGCGCCGCGCCCCACAGGGCGCCCGAGGCGCCACCGGCGTTCTCGGACCACCGGTCGCCCGCGCCGACGAGCACCGTCTGCGCGCCACCGCCGGCCGCGTGCAGCTCGGTCGCAGCCTTCGACGCCGCGGCGGAGCCGCGGGTCATGCCGATGCCGTGGTCGCCGTCGCCGGCGATGGCGTCCAGGTCGCCGAGCGCCTCGCGCTGGGACTCGATCGCCTCGCTGACCTTGCGCAGACCCTCGGTGATGAGCCCGGCGGCCACGCGCGAGTCGTCGCTTCCGGGGGTGGTCACCTGGAGCGGCTCCGGCTCGGTGTTGAACGCGACGTCGGCCGGGAGCGCCGGCGCCATCGGGGCCCGGCGCGTGTACGCGGCGGTGTCGCACTCGGCGAAGTAGTAGTCCTCGATGGTGTCGTCCAGCCAGATGAGGGTCAGCGAGACGCCGCCCATGTCCAGCGACGTCATGAACTCGCCGACCTCGCCCTTGACGACCTCGAGGCCGCCGTCGCGCAGCCGCTGGGACACGCGGGTGTAGAGGACGAAGAGCTCCTCGTACTTGGCCGAGCCGAGTCCGTTGAGGACGGCCACGACGCGCTTGCCGGAGTTGGCCGGGCGGTCCTCGAGCAGCCGCTCCACGAGGAGCTTCGCGACGTCGTCGGCGGTGCCGCGGTCGGTCTCGTAGATGCCCTTCTCGCCGTGGACGCCGAGGCCGACGCCCATCTGGCCCGCGGGCACCTCGAACAGCGGGTGGTCGGCGCCGGGTAGCGTGCAGCCCGAGAAGGCGACGCCGAAGGTGCGCACGCGCTCGTTCGCGGCGTGGAAGACGTCGACGACTTCGTCCAGCGACAGGCCCGCCTCGGCGGCGGCCGAGGTGATCTTGAACACCGCCAGGCCGCCGGCGATGCCGCGGCGCTGGGACTGCTTCTCGATGGGCGCCGAGGCGATGTCATCGGTGACGACCGCGGTGCGGGCCTCGATGTTCTCGGAGCGCAGGCGCTCGGCGGCCTGCCCGAAGTGCAGCACGTCGCCGGCGTAGTTGAGGAAGGCGATCAGGACGCCGCCGCCCTGGTTGGCCGCGCGGGCGACGCTCACCGCCTGCGAGGCGCTGGGGGACGAGAAGATGTTTCCCGTCACCGCGCCGTCCAGCAGTCCCTGGCCGACCCAGCCGGTGAAGGCGGGGTAGTGGCCGGTGCCGCCGCCCGAGATCACGGCGACCTTTCCGGGCCGGGACTGGGTGGCGCGCACGACGCCGCCGAAGACGGGTCGCACGTAGTCCGGGTTGGCTTCGACGAACCCTTCGACGAGTTCCTTCGGGAAGTCCTTCGGGTCGTTGACAAGCGTTGTCATGTCTCGTTCAACTCCTTCGTTGAGTGATCAGCGGACTGGGGTTCCAGTGCCGGGTCAGGCCGGTTCCGGTTCGGAACGCGGGGGTCGGTCCGCGTCCAGGACGCGGTGGAGGGTGTGCAGGGAGATGTAGGGCTCGGGCTCGATCCCGGGCGCGGCGGCCAGGGTCTCGGACCCGACGCCCTCGGGCTCGCCGAGCGAGCTGACCACGAGGGACGCGCCCTCGAAGTTCTCTCCGGCGGTGTAGCCGCTGACGGTGACGATCGTGCGCAGGCCCGCCGCGTGAGCGGCCCGCAGGCCGATCTCGCTGTCCTCGATCACGACCGTCTGCTCGGGGTCTGCATCCAGGCCCTCGACGGCCATCAGGTAGATGTCGGGACTGGGCTTCTTGCGCGGCACGTCGTCGCCGGCGAAGACCTTGAAGTCCTTCATGATCTCGTCGCCCACCGCCTGACGCAGCACCGCTTCGACCGACGGCCGGGCCGAGGTCGAGGCGACGGCGAGTTTCCAGCCCGCCTCGTGCGCCGCGCGGATGAGGCGCGTGATGCCGGGGCGGGTGGGCAGGACGCCGCTGTCGATGAGCGAGGTGTACTGCGCAGTCTTGTACTTGTGCCACTGACCGACGACCTCGCGCAGCTCCTCCGGGTCCTCCGGCAGGCCGTTGGCCTGGATGAACTCGGGGGTCAGGACGCTCGCCATCCGCTCCTTGCCGCCGCCGATGCGGACCTTCTCGGCGTACGACTCGGTCGTCCACCGCAGCGGCAGCCCGAAGTGCTCGAAGGTGGCGTTGAACGCGGGCAGGTGACCGTCGCGCTCGGTGTCGGCGAGGACCCCGTCGCAGTCGAAGATGAGTGCGGGCATCAGCGGCCGCCCTTTCCGGCCGAGCCGAACTCCTCGGCGAGGCCGCGGACGAGGGCGACGACATCGTCCAGGGTGTGGCGGAACAGCGACGGCGGGTCCCACTTGTTCTTCGCCTCGGCGTCCTTGAGGAACGCCAGCGTCGACTTCATGTAGGTCTCTTTGAGCGCCGTGGAGATGTTGACCTTGGCGCAGCCGAGCGAGATGAGCTCGCGGAACTGCTCGCTGCTCAAGCCGCTGCCGCCGTGCAGGGCGATCGGGATGCTGCGCGCCTCGACGAGCTGGCGGACGCGGTCGAAGTCGAGCACCGGCGCGGAGGTGTAGCTGCCGTGGGCGTTGCCGATCGAGGGGGCGAAGACGTCGACACCCGACTCATCGATGAAGCGGAGCGACTCCTCGAGCGACTGGCGCGCCGCGACCTCGTCCGAGCCGTGGTCGTCCTCGACCCCGGTGATCGCCTCGATCTCGCCCTCGACCTGCGCGCCGTAGCGGCGCGCCTCCTGCACGACCTCGATGGTCTGGCGCAGGTTCTCCTGCACCGGCATCTCGGAGGCGTCGAAGAGCACCGAGTTCCAGCCGTTCTCGAGGCACGCCGTCACCACCGCGCGGTCGGGGCAGTGGTCCAGGTGCAGCGCGACCGGCACCTCGATGCCCGCCGTCATCGACCGCCACATCGCGGCCAGAACGGGGGCGCCGATGCTGCGCACCGTCTTCACCGAGGTCTGCACGATCACGGGCGAGTTCGCCTCGACCGCACCGGCGAGGACACCCTCCAGCGTGAGGTCGTTGAAGATGTTGATCGCGGGTACTCCGTACCGCTGCGCGAAAGCCGGCTCGAGGATCTCACGCAGAGAAACCACCGTCATGACACACTCCCTTGTTGGTCCTGCCGTTCACGCTATGGGAGCGTGCCGCACGGAACTATGAGGGGAGTCCCCCGGTCGGAGTAGGGGAATCAAGTAGGGGTCGCGATCAGAACGCCGGGCGGTCCTCGCCCATGCTCGCCAGCATCGTGCGATTGGTCGCGCCCGTCTTTCGCAGCAGCGAGCCCACGTGCTTTTCGACGGTCTTCACCGAGATGCCCAGTTCGGTGGCGATCTGCTTGTCCGCGTAGCCCTTCACCACCAGAGCGCGCACCTCCAGCTCCCGCGCCGTGAGCCGCTCGCCCTTGTCCTCGCCCGCGGACACCTCGGTGAGGTGCTCGTAGAGGTCGCCCTCGATGAGGGCCTGCCCCTTGCCGGCGGCGACGATGCTGCGGACGATCACCTCGGGCGCCGACTTGCGGCTGAGATACCCGCGCACGCCGAGCTGGCGGGCCAGGCGAACCTGCTCGACGGTGGGGCTGTCCATGTACACCACCAGGGCGCCTTTGGCGTTGGCGTCCAGGAGTGCCGCGCTCACCTCGGACAGGCTCATGCCATGCGTGTCGAGGTCGAGGACGACCACGTCCGGCACGAGCTGGGCGATGCTGTGGCGCACCTCCTCAAGGGAGCCCGAGTCCGAGGCGATCTGCATCGACGGCTCGTGCAGGTGCATCAGGCCGACCAGACCCGCCGAGACCAGCGGCTGGGCGCTCGCGACGAGCACCTTCCAGGCTTTGTGCTCGGAGGCGACGTCCCCCGATGGGGAGTCCGGGATGATGGCGCGGATCTTCGTGCCCCACCCGGGGATGGACTCGATCTTCAGGTCGCCGCCGAAGTGGAGCACGCGCGAGGACATCCCGTGCAGGCCCAGGCTGCCGCGTGCGAGCGAGCCCTCGAAGCTCTGCGTCTCGGGCACGTCGAAGCCGCGGCCGTCATCGTCGACGACGAGCGTGATCGATTGGGTGCCGTACAGCACACCCACGCGGACACTCGAGGCGCGGGCATGGGCGACGACGTTCTTCAGCGCTTCTTCGGCGATGCGGTAGAGCTGGTGCGCGACCTCGGCCGAGGGCTCGCGCGCAGTGCCGTTCACGGTGAGCTGGGTCTTGAGGTCGGTCACGTCCGCGACCCATTCCAGCTCCAGCCGCAGCGCCTCTTCGAGCGAGCGTCCCTCGAGGGCCGCGGGGCCGACGCCGAGCGCCGTGCGGCGGGTGTCGCTGAGGGCCTCCTGCGCCTCTTCGCGCGCCGCGCGCACAGCGGCGGCGGCCGGGTGCTCGCGGGGGAGATCGGCCTGAGCGGCGTCGAGCCGTTCGATCAGCGCGCCGAGCGAGCGGCCGACTGTGTTGTAGACGTCGCGCACCGCGCGCTCGCGCTCGTGGGCGACGGCGGCCTCGCGCTCGCGCTTGGTGGCTTTGGCGTGCAGCTCGGCGTTGGCCAGGGCGATGGCGGCGTGGCTGGCGAAGAGCTCGGCCAGCTGCGCGTCGGCGCTGGTGAACAGCCGGCCCGGCCCGTCGCTGAAGACCACGCAGCTGCCGACGATCCGATCCCCCCACCGGATGGGGACGCCGATCACGGCGCACTCGGCCCGCGGATCATCGGGGGCGATGTGGCCGTTGGGGATCATGGAGTACGCCGGCAGGATCACCGCGGATCGCGACCTGACGACCTCGCCGGTCGCACCCTGCTCGAGCGAGAACGTCGCGCCCTCCTGACAGCCGACCCCGAGGTCCACGCGCTTGGTGTAGGTGCCCGCCGCCTCGTCGACGAGGCAGATCGACCCCGAACGGCACTCCAACAGGCGCATGATGTGCCGCAGGATCCTCTCCAGCAGCGGCTGGAGCTCGAACCGGCCGGCGAGATCGGCCGCCGACGCCGAGATCGCCCGCAACTGACGGGCGGTGTCGAAGTCGTTCGGGATGCCGGTGATCCCCGGGATCCCCGAGGCGATGTCGCTGCTCACAGGTCCTCCTCGACCGTCTCGGCTCGACGAGCTCTGGTGGTTCTACGGCCAGTGGTGGATTCCCTACGTGCGGGGCGGGGAAATCCTCATGGTCGCGTGCCTGAGATTACAACTACTTTCCCAGAGAGCAATGAACAGCGTTCGAAGGTGGCGCCGGTATGACGCGGATCGGGATCCTGACCAGCGGGGGCGACTGCCCCGGCATCAACGCGCTCATCAGCGCCGTCGTCCGCCACGGCGAACGCGAGCACGGTGACGAGTTCGTCGGCTTCGTCGACGGGTGGCGGGGCGTGCTCGAGCTGGACTCCATCGTGCTGGACTGGCGGTCGGTGCGCGGCATCTCGCAGACCGGCGGCACGATCCTCGGCATCTCGCGGCTCCAGCCCGCCGGCGTCCATGGCGGGGTCGACCGCGTGCGCGAGGCGCTGCGCGTCCTCGCCATCGACGCGCTCGTCGTCATCGGCGGCAACGGCACGCTGAGCACCGCCGCGGCACTGCAGGAGCACGCCATCCCGATCGTCGCCGTCCCCAAGTCCGTCGAGAACGACGTCGTCGCCACGGACGGCTCGCTCGGCTTCGACACCGCCGTCGCCGCCGCCGTCGACGCCATCGACCGGCTCCGGGCGACGGGCGAGGCCCATCACCGCTGCACGATCGCCGAGGTGGTCGGGACCCGCACCGGCTGGGTCGCCATGCACGCGGGCGCCGCCACGAACGCCCATCTCGTGCTGCTGCCGGAGTTCCCCCGTTCGATCGACGAGATCGCCGCATCCCTGCAGCGACCGCTCCGGCGCGGCAGGTCCCCGCTCGTCATCGTGGCCGAGGGCTTCCGTCTCGCCGGATCCGACGGCGCCGCCACGGTCGTAGCCCCGGGGTCCGGCATCGGCACGGTGCTCGCCGCGGCGATCGAGCGCGTCGCCGGTGTGGAGGCGCGGGCCACCGCCCTGGGCGCGCTGCAGCGGGGCGCCACCCCGAGCGCCGCCGACCGCGTGCTGGCGGCGCGGCTCGGCCGCGCGGCCGTGGACGCTCTGCACGACGACGGCTGGGGATCGATGATCGTGCCGCGCGGCCGTGACATCGTGCGGATGCCGCTGGCCGCCGTCGTCGGCAGCCACCGTCCCGTGCCCGACGAGCACTATCGCGCCGCAGCCGTCGGCTGACCCCTGGGGGAGTTCCCCACTCCGCAGGGGGGTAAGCCCTCATATCCCCCATTGACCCCGCGGCATACGTTGGGGTCAGATGGCCCTCGGTACGCCGAGGATGACCCCACGACCACGGACCGAAGATGGACGAGGACTCGATGACCACGATCACGAAACTGCAGCCCGCATCCCCCTGGGTGCAGCTGAGCACGACCGATAAGGACTGGAACCAGGCGGACCCCGCGCTGCTGTCGACGATGGCCGTCGAGCTGCACCTGATCCGCGCCTTCGAAGAGGCGGTGCTCGACCTGTCGGGCCAGAAGCTCATCAACGGCCCCGCGCACTCCAGCATCGGCCAGGAGGGCGGCGCGGTCGGCTCGATCGTCCCGCTGACCGCCGCCGACCAGATCAACGGCTCGCACCGCGGCCACCACCAGTTCCTGGCCAAGGCCTTCGGCGCCGTCGCGCCCGAGGGCTTCGACCCGCGTGCCGACATCTCGGCCGACATCCGCACGGTGCTGCGCCGCAGCCTCGAGGAGATCTGCGGTCTGGCCGACGGCTACTGCGGCGGCCGCGGCGGCTCGATGCACCTGCAGTGGAAGCCGTTCGGAGCCATGGGCACCAACGCCATCGTCGGCGGCGCCGTGCCGTTCGCCGCCGGCTTCGCGTGGTCGGACAAGCACGCCGGCACCGACGCGGTGTCGATCACGTACTTCGGCGACGGCGCGATGAACATCGGCTCGGTCCTCGAGAGCATGAACCTGGCGTCGGCGTGGAAGCTGCCGATCTGCTTCTTCGTCGAGAACAACCAGTACGCCGTCTCGACCACGGTCGACGAGGCGACCGGCGAGCCGCGCCTGTCGGCGCGCGCGCTGGGCTTCAACATCCCCAGCTGGAAGGTCGACGGCATGGACCCGCTGGCGGTCTACCTGGCCACCAAGGAAGCGATCGAGGTCATGCGCGCCGGCGGGGGCCCGACCATGATCGAGGCCGATGTCTACCGCTACTTCCACCAGAACGGCCCGTTCCCGGGGAGCGCCTTCGGCTACCGCGACCGCGACGAGGAGAAGGCGTGGCGCCAGCGCGACCCGCTCGACCTCATCGGCTCGCATCTGGTGCGCCGCGGCATCCTCACCGAGGACGAGGTCGCGGGCATCCGCACCCGGTCCAAGGCCGTCATGTCCGCCATCGTGGACGAGCTGCTCGAGCTCGACCCCGCCGGCAAGGGCACGCGCCGCTTCCGCGAGGAGCTGTGGCCGGACCCCGCGACGATCAACGAGGGCATCCGCAGCGACCTGTCGGAGTTCGACGGCGCGCGCTTCGCCGAGGAGGCGGACTTCGCCGGCAAGACCGAGAACGCACGCTTCGTGGACGTCGTCGCCGACGTCATGAAGCGCCGCATGGAGCAGGACGATCGGATCATGGTCCTCGGCGAGGACGTCCACAAGCTCAGCGGCGGGCCGCGCGGTGCGACCAAAGGCCTGAAGGAGGCCTTCCCCGACCGCGTGCTGGGCACGCCCATCAGCGAGGCGGCGTTCTGCGGCCTGGCCGGCGGGGTGGCCTTCGACGGCCGCTACCGCCCGGTCATCGAGCTGATGTACGCCGACTTCGTGTGGGTCGCCGCCGATCAGCTGTTCAACCAGATCGGCAAGTCCCGGCACATGTTCGGCGGCCGTCACGCGATGCCGCTTGTCATGCGCATCAAAGTGGGCACCCGCACCGGGTACGGCTCGCAGCACTCCATGGACCCCACCGCGGTCATGGCGTCCTCGGCCGGCTGGCGCATCGCCGCCCCCTCGACGCCGCTGGACTACATCGGCATGATGAACTCCTCGCTCCACTGCGAGGACCCCGTCGCGGTGCTCGAGCACGACGCCGACCTGTACCGCATGGAGGGTCCGATCCCCGCCGGGGACATGGACTTCATGATCCCGATCGGCAAGGCCGCCGTGCGTCGTGAGGGCAGCGACGTGACCGTCCTCACCTACCTCTCGATGGTGCACGTCTCGCTCGACGCCGCCGAGAAGAGCGGCGTGGACGCCGAGGTCGTCGACCTGCGGTGGCTGGATGCCGCCAGCATCGACTGGGACACCATCGAGGCGAGCATCAAGAAGACCAACCGCGTGCTCATCGTCGAGCAGGGCTCGCGCCAGACCTCGTACGGCGCGCTGCTGGCCGACGAGATCCAGCGCCGCTACTTCGACTGGCTCGACGCCCCCGTCGAGCGCGTCACGGGTGCGGAGTCCTCGCCGAGCATCAGCAAGGTGCTCGAGGCGGCGGCGCTCGCCGACGTCGATCAGGTCGTGGACGCGCTGAGCGATCTCGCTCCGCGTCGGAAGGAGGTCCGCTGATGGCTACCCTGCTCCGGATGCCGGGAGTCTCGGCCGATGCCGAGGAGGCCGCTCTCGTCGAGTGGACCGTCCAGCCCGGCGCATCGCTGAAGGCCGGCGACCCGATCGCGGTCGTCGAGACGGAGAAGGCCAACGTCGACATCCCCGTCGAGGACGACGCCGTCCTGTGGCGCACGCTCGCCGAGGCGGGGGAGTCCGTCGAGGTGGGAAGCCCCATCGCGGTGCTCCTGTCCAAGGGTGAGGACGACAGCGCCGGCGAGGCGCTGCTGGCGAGCCTCGGGCTCGGCGGCGGAACCCCGGCTCAGGCCGCGGCCGCGCCCACCGCGGCTGCGCCCGAGCCCGCCCCGGCACCCGCACCCGCCCCGGCCGCTGCGGCTCCCGCCGCGCCGGCGGAACCCGCGGCACCGGCCGCGCCGGCGGTTGCGGGGGAGCGGATCTTCGCCACGCCGCTCGTCCGCCGACTCGCCCAGCAGGCCGACGTCTCGCTCGAGGGGATCCGGGGGACCGGACCCAACGGCCGCATCGTGCGTGCCGATCTCGAAGCGCACCTGGCCACTCAGGCGGCGGGTGCGGCCGCGCCCGCGCCCGCTCCGGCGGCTGCGCCCGCAGCCGAGCCCGGGGCGCCCGCCGGGGGCAGCACGCCCGACAGCGGGTCGTACACCGACGTCCCGCACACCAAGCTGCGGCGGGCCATCGCCAACGCCCTCGTGGGCAGCAAGCGCGACGCGCCGCACTTCTACCTGCAGGCGACCCTCCGGGTGGATGACCTGCTGGCCCTGCGCGAGCAGATCAACGCCGCGTCCGAGACGCGCGTGTCGATCAACGACCTGTTCGTCAAGGCCGCCGCGCGGGCGTTCCGCGAGGTGCCCGACATGAACGTCAACTGGCTGCCCGACGCGGTGCGGCGCTTCGAGCGCATCGACATCGCGGTGGCCATCGGCAGCGACCGAGGACTCGTCACGCCGGTCCTGCGCGACGTCGACGGCATGAGCGTGTCCGAAGTGGGCAGGCGCGTGCGCGACTTCGTGGTGCGGGCCGACGACGGCAAGCTCAAGCAGGAGGAGATCGTGGGTGGCTGCTTCACCATCTCGAACCTGGGGATGTACGGCATCGAGCAGTTCTCGGCCATCATCAACCCGCCGCAGGTGGGGATCCTCGCCGTCGGCGCGGTCGTGCAGGCCCCGGTCGTCGTGGACGGCCGGATCGAGGTCGGCCGCACCGTCACCGTCACGGCGTCCTTCGATCACCGCCCCATCGACGGCGTCCTCGCCGCCAAGTGGCTGGCGGCGTTCAAGGCCACCGTCGAGGCCCCGCTGACCATCCTGGTCTGACGCGACGCGAGCGAAAGCGCGCCGTCCGCGAGCTCCCTCTCGGGGGCCCGCGACGGCGCGCTTCGTCGTGACGGGGGCCGGCGCGGTACGTAGGGGAGTCCCTACCGCCGTATAGGGAAAGCCCTGATTTCTGGGATCGGGCGGAACTGTCATCGTTCTTGTACCGGGTGAGACCCGAGAAGCGTTCAAGGGAGAACACACATGATTCGCAAGCACAGCAGGGCAGCGGCGGGAGTGGTCGCGCTCGCGGCGACGGCCGTTCTGGCGGCGGGCTGCACCACCGTCGGCGGCGCCGGCGGCTCGGGATCCACCGATGGCGGAGACTCGGGGTCGGGCGACGGCAAGTTCAAGATCGTCACCGTCTCGAAGGTCGAGGGCATCACCTGGTTCCAGCGCATGTCGGAGGGTGTCGACATGTTCAACGACGAGTACAGCGACGAGGTCGAGGCCTACCAGACCGGTCCCGACGCCGGTGACCCGGCCCAGCAGATCCAGATCGTCGAGGACCTGATCGCTCAGCAGGTCGACGCCATCATCGTCGTCCCGAACGATGTGCTCGGCATCGCCCCCGTGCTCAAGCGCGCCCGCGACGCCGGCATCATCGTCGGCGTCACCGAGGCCACGCAGCTGGTCGGCACCGACTCGATCGACTTCGACGTCGAGGCGTTCGTCAACGCCGAGTTCGGCAAGGGCTTCGGCAAGCAGCTCGCCGATGCCATGGGCTGCGAGGGCGAGTACGCCACGAGCGTGGGCCTTCTCACCAGCGAGTCGCACATGGAGTGGCTGGCCGCGGCGAACGAGTACATCGCCGCCGAGTGCCCCGACATGAAGAACGTCTCGCCGACCCCTTACGAGAACGAGAACGACGACCAGAAGAGCCGGGCGCTGGCCGAGGAGATCCTCAACACGTACCCGAACCTCAAGGGCTACTTCGCCACCACCCCCTCGGGCGGCTCGGGCATGGCCTCGGCGCTGCGCGACAAGGGCCGCACCGACCTCGCCAACGTCGCTCTGACCCTGCCCTCGGTGGCCGGTCCGGACCTCGAGGACGGCTACCTGTCGGCCGGCCAGGGCTGGGACCCCGCCGGCTGGGGCTGGGCGCTGAACAAGGTCGCCCTCGACATGCTCAAGGGTGAAGAGGTCGCCGCCGGCGCAGATCTCGGCTGGCCGGGCTACGAGTCCATCACGGTCGACGGACAGCTGATCATCGGCAACGACATCCAGCAGTACTTCCCCGGCGACTTCGCCGACGGAGACTACCCGTTCTGATCATCCAGTCCCCGGTGGGGCGGCCCTGGGGCCGTCCCACCGGGGAACCCCTTTCCCCGCACCAAAGGAGAAGACGACGATGTCCACTCAGGAGCCGCTGCTGGTCGCCAAGGACCTGCACATCTCGTTCGGCGGCATCCGCGCTCTGCGCGGCGTCGACCTCGAGATCGGGCGAGGTGAGATCCTCTGCCTCGCCGGCGAGAACGGTTCGGGCAAGTCGACCTTCACCAAGATCGTCTCGGGCGTGTACACCCCCGATTCCGGCACCCTCGTCTTCAACGGCGAGGAGGTCGCCTGGCACCACCCCAGCGACGCGGTGGCCGCCGGCATCCAGGTCATCTACCAGGACCTGTCCCTCTTCGAGCACCTGAGCGTGGCCGAGAACATCGCCATCAACCACATGCTGCAGGACCGCACCCCGTTCGTGAACCGGTCCCGCACGCGCCGCATCGCGCAGGAGCAGATCGAGCGGGTCGGCGTCGACCTGGACCTCGACGCCCCGGTGTCGTCGCTGTCGATGGCCAACCGCCAGATCGTGGCCATCTGCCGCGCGCTCAGCATGGACGCCCGCCTGCTCTTCATGGACGAGCCCACCACCGCCCTCACGAGCCGCGAGGTGGGGCGCCTGCTGAACATCGTGCTGGAGCTCAAGCGACGCGGCCTGTCCATCGTGTTCATCAGTCACAAGCTCGACGAGGTCTTCAAGGTCGCCGACAGCATCAGCGTCTTCCGCGACGGGCTGAAGGTCGGCGACTTCAAGGCATCCGAGCTCAACCAGCGCTCGCTGAGCAAGCTGATGACCGGCCGCGACGTCGTCTACGAGCGTTACCATCGCACCCAGACCGACGACGCCCCCGTGCTGAGCGTGCGCGACCTCTCGCGCACCGGCCACTACGAATCGGTGAGCTTCGACATCCGCCCCGGCGACATCCTCGGACTCACCGGTCTGCTGGGATCGGGGCGCACCGAGATCGCCCTCAGCCTCTTCGGCCTGAACAAGCCCACCGGCGGCACGATCGAGATGCGCGGGGAGCCCGTGAACATCTCCGCACCCTGGGACGCCATCAAGCACGGCATCGCGCTGCTCCCCGAGGACCGGCAGACCCAGGGCCTGTTCGGTCGGCGCAGCATCGCCGTCAACGCCTCGTCCACGATGCTCGGCCGCATCCTCGCGCGCTTCGGCGGACTGTCCAAGCGCAAAGAGGCCGACCTCGCCACCCGCATCGTCAACGCGATGCAGGTCAACAACAAGGACATCCGCACCGTCGTCTCGGGCCTCTCGGGCGGCAACCAGCAGAAGATCGTCATCGGCAAGTGGCTCTTCCGCGACCCGGCCGTCTTCATCCTGGACAGCCCCACCGTCGGCATCGACATCGGCTCCAAGGCCGAGATCTACGAGCAGATCCACCGCCTCGCCCGCGAGGGGATGGCCGTCATCTTCATCTCGGACGAGGCCGAAGAGATCGCCGCCAACTGCAACCGCGTGCTCGTCATGCACGACGGCAGGATCATCCACTCCTTCGAGGAGGAAGAGGTGAGCGCGCCGCAGTTCCGCGAGGAGCTCATCGCGATCATCAGCGACCCGGACGCCGAACTCGAGCACGCCGGTGCGGAGCACAAGGAGAGCCACTCATGAGCCGTTCGCCGTTCCAGAGAGTCTTCCACCGCAAGATGACCCCGATGGAGGCCACCCTCCTGGCGATCATCGTCGGGTACACCGTGATCGTGGCGCTGCGAAGCCCCACCTTCTTCACCGCGGCCACCGCCTTCGACCTCGTCCGCAGCGGCTCGGCGATCATGATCCTCGCCCTGGGCGTGCTCGTCGTGTTCATCTCGGGCGGCATCGACGTCTCTTTCGCCGCGGTGGCGATCGTCTCGGGATACTCGGCCGTGCTGCTGAGCCGGGCGCTGGGAATCGACAACCTGATCCTCATCATCGCCTTCGCCGTCATCATCGGCTCGGCGCTGGGCGCGATCAACGCCCTGCTGATCCACTTCTACGAGCTGCCGACGCTGATCGTCACCCTCGGCACCGCCAGCGTCTTCCACGGTGCGATGGCGCTGCTGCTGGGCATGAAGACCTTCACCCGCACCGATGTCCCCACCTCGATGCTCGACTTCGGGTCGGCGCGACTGGTCACCTTCCAGGTGGGCGGGTCCCAGGCCGGGCTCACCGTCTTCATCATCGTCGTGGCCGCGGCCTGCCTGCTGACCTGGTTCCTGCTCTACCGCACCCGCATCGGGCGCTCGGTGTACGCCCTCGGCAGCAACGCCGAGTCGGCCTCGCGCACCGGCATGAGCCTGCTGAAGATCCAGCTGTTCGTCTACATGTACGTCGGGGCGCTTGCGGGACTGGCGGGCATCGTGTATTTCAGCAACCTGGCCTACATCAACCCGGCCGCCCTGATCGGCACCGAACTCGCGGTGATCGCCGCCGTCGTCATCGGCGGCGCGAAGCTCACCGGCGGCGAGGGCACGATCCTCGGCACCGTCCTCGGCGTGATCCTCTGGCAGCTGTTCCAGAGCACGCTCATCCATCTGGGGCTGGACTCGTCCTACAACGGCCTGTTCTTCGGCGCCGTGCTGGTCCTCATCCTCGCATTCATCTACTCCCGCCAGCGCAAGGCGAACAAGCAGGCGCTGGTCTTCACGGCCAGCTGAGGAAGGCGATCACAATGAACTGGGTACGAAAGGCTCTCGGCGACGACCGCGAGTTCACGGTCCTCGTCATCACGACCGTCGTGGTGACCGCGGTCCTGTACGCACTGCTCGGGCAGCGCATCTTCTCGCTGGCCGGCATCCAATCGATGTCGATCCAGGTCAGCGAGTTCGGCCTGCTCGCCGTCGCCATGGCGCTGGCGATCCTGACCGGCGGCATCGACCTCTCGATCGTCGCCGCGGCGGGCCTGGCCGGCCTCATGGCCACCCTGGTCATGAGCGGCCAGATCATCCCCGTCACCGACGACAACCACGGTCTCATCATGATCCTGGGCCTGATCACGGCGATCGTCACCGGCATCCTGACAGGCGTGCTCAACGGCACGATCATCGCGAAGATCTCCATCCCGCCGATCCTGGCCACGCTCGGCACGATGCTGCTGTTCACCGGCATCGGCATGGCGATCACCAAGGGGAACAGCGTCCCGATCGCCATCCCGGAGTTCTCGATGATCGCCGCGATCGGCATCGGGCCGGCTCCGCTGGTGTTCGTGCTGCTGGTGGCGGTGTTCGTGGTCGTCGGCTGGATGCTGCGCAAGACCCGCTTCGGGCGCCGCGTCTACCTGTTCGGCGAGAACGAGGTCGCCCTGCGGTTCTCGGGCGCCCGCACCGAGCGGACCATCATCCTGACCTACGCCCTCATCGGGCTCGTGGTGGGGCTCGCGGCGATCATCATCATCGCCCGCGCCAACTCGATGCGTGTCGGATTCGGCGAGTCGTACCTGCTGCAGACGATCCTCGCGGTCGTGCTCGCGGGCTTCAACCCGTACGGCGGCAAGGGCCGGATCGTCAGCCTCGGCTTCGCGCTGGTGCTGCTGCAGCTGCTGTCGACCTCGATGACCGCCTTCGGATTCTCGCCCTATGCGAAGAACCTCGTCTGGGGTCTTCTGCTGCTGGGTGTCATGGTGCTGACGCACTATGTCGTCAAGGGCCGTCGCAAGAAGGCCGCGCCGCGTCCCGTCCCCACCCCCGGCGGCCTGGAGCCGCCGACCGGAACGCTGCAGGTGCCGCGCAAGCGCAGCCTCGTGCGGCGCTGAGCACCGGGAACGCACATGACCGACCCGTTGGGCGCCCGGTACATCATCGGCCTCGGCCTGAAGATGTACATGGACCACCACCAGACGCTGTCCTGGATCGACGCGGTCCGCGAGACCGTCGAGGGGCATCCCGCGGTGCGGTCGGGTGAGGCGACCGTCTTCGTCCTGCCGAGCTTCCCGAGCCTGTCCGACGCCTCCCGGGCACTGGCCGGCAGCGGGGTGCTCGTCGGGGCGCAGGACATCGCCTGGGCGGACTTCGGTCCGTTCACCGGCGAGGTCAGCGGCGCGCAGCTGGCACAGGTGGGCTGCACCTTCGTCGAGATCGGGCACGCCGAACGGCGCACGCACTTCGGCGAGACCGACGCCGCCGTCTCGGGCAAGATGGCCGCAGCATTCCGCAACGGCCTCATCCCGATCCTGTGCGTCGGGGAGGCCGTGCGGGCCAGCGCCGAGCGGGCCGCCGGGCAGTGCGTGACCGAGCTGCGTGGTGCGCTCACCGCCAGCCTGGCCGACGGAGTCGCTGCGCCATTCCTCGTCGCGTACGAGCCCCGGTGGGCGATCGGCGCGGCCGAACCCGCTCCGCCGGAGTACGTCTCGACCGTCGTCGACGCCCTGCGGGACGCGCTCGCGCAGATCCCGGGCGTCGGCGACTCCCGCGTCATCTACGGCGGGGCGGCGGGCACCGGCATCCTTCCCGTCCTCGCCGAGGACATCGACGGGCTCTTCCTCGGCCGCTCCGCCCACGACGCGGCGGTGGTGGCGCAGATCCTCGACGAGGTGGTGGCCCTCAGCCCCGCCGCCCAGCCGGCCGGATGAGCGCGGCGCTCCCGCATGCGGGATGGCCAGACCCTCTCGAAGGCGTCATCTTCGACCTCGACGGCACGCTGTACCGCGGCGACGACGTCGTGCCCGGCGCGTTCGACGTGGTCCGCTCCCTCGACGCCGCCGGCATCCCGTCGGTGTTCGTCACGAACAACTCCACGCGCTCGCGAGACGACGTCGTGGCCAAGCTCGCCCGCTTCAGCTACGAGACCGACCCCGCCCGCGTGGTCAACTCGTCGTTCGCGACCGCGGAGCACCTGCGTCGCACCTTCCCGGCGGGTGCGGCCGTCTACGTGATCGGCGCAGCGTCGCTGCGCGGCGACATCGAGCGGGCGGGGTTCGGCCTCGTCGACGACGCGCGCGCGGATGTCGTGGTGGTGGGGCTCGACGTGCACCTGACATACGACCGGATCCGCACGGCGGTCCACGCCGTCCGACACGGCGCGGCGTTCGTCCTCACCAACCCCGACCGGCTGATCCCGCACGGCGACGACCTCGACCCCGGTGCAGGCTCGGTGGCCGCGCCCATCATCACCGCCACCGGCGTCGAGCCTGTCGTCATCGGCAAGCCCGAGCCGACGATGATGCGGATGGCGCTGGAGATCCTCGGCTCGCGCCCCGAGCACACCGTCGCCGTCGGCGACCAGCTGCTGACCGACATCGCGGGGGCCCGGCGCTGCGGCATCTACGCCGTGCTCGTCCGCAGCGGCGTGCCGCGCGCCGCGGGGCTCGAGGTCGTCCCCGACCTCGAGATCGACAGCCTCACGGACTTCCCCGTGGCCGTCGCCCGCTGAGCCCGCGGCGACCCGGTCACCCCCGGCGACCCGCTCACCTCGCGGCGACCCGCTCACCGGCCCGCGACGACGTCCGCCACCGCCGCCGGCCACGCCGTGCGCGCCGACCCGGAGCGGGCCTCGATGCGGTCCGCCGTGCGGTACGCCGCGTAGATGCCCTGGACGGCGAGCCACCGCAGCGGCTCGGGCTCCCAGCGGCGCGCCCGGTGGTCCACCCAGGGCAGGCGCACCAGGTCGCTGTCGCGACCGAGCACCAGGTCCGCCAGCGTCCGGCCCGCGAGGTGGGTCGCGGTGACCCCGGTCCCCACGTACCCGCCCGCCCAGCCGAGGCCGGTGGCGCGGTCGTGCCCGACGCTCGCCGCCCAGTCGCGGGGGACGCCCAGCACGCCCGCCCACGCGTGCGCGATGCCGGTGCCCACGGCATCCGGGAAGAAATCGTGCAGCAGCGCCGTGAGGGCGGCGACGGTGCGGCGCTGCGTCGTGCCGTCGGTGTCGACGCGGGAGCCGAATCGGTAGGGCACCCCCCGGCCGCCGAACGCGATGCGGTCGTCGGCGGTCCGCTGGGCGTACATGTACACGTGGGCGAAGTCGCCCAGGGTCTCGCGGCCGGTCCAGCCGACCCGGTGCCAGAACGACGGCGGCAGCGGCTCGGTGACGATCATCGACGAGTTCATCGGCAGCCACGTCCGGTGCTCGCCGCGCAGGTCGGCGGTGAAGCCCTCGGTGGCGCGGATCACGTGATCGGCCCGCACGACGCCGTTCTCGGTGACCGCGCGTCCCGGCGCGATCTCGGTCACCCGCGTCCCCTCGTGGATCCTCACACCCGCCCGCTCGACGGCCGCCGCGAGCCCGCGGACGAGCTTGGCCGGGTGCACCCGCGCGCAGTGCGGATGCCAGATCCCGCCGAGGACGCCGTCGACGCCCACGCGTGCGGCCGCCGCGTCGCGGCCGAGCTCCTCGATGTCGGTGTGCGGCCAGGCGCGCTCGTGGGCCGCGGTGCGGCGGAGCCGTGCCAGCTGCGCGGGCGTCCGCGCGATCTCGAGCTCGCCGCCCTGGACGATGTCGGCGTCGATCCCCTCGCGGGCGGTGACGGCGATCACCTCGTCGACGGCGTCGTTCAGCGCCCGCTGCTGGGCGATCGCGGCGTCCCGGCCGTGCGAGGCGGCGTAGCGCTCGCGCCCGCCGGTGACCGAGTTCGTCAGCCACCCGCCGTTGCGCCCCGACGCCCCGAAGCCGGCGAACCGCTGCTCGAGCACCGTGATCCGCAGGTCGGGCTGGTGGGCGGCCAGGTAGTACGCGGTCCACAGGCCGGTATAGCCGGCGCCGACGATCACGATGTCGGCATCGCGGTCGCCCTCCAGTGCGGGCCGCGGCGCGGGCCGTCCGCCCAGGTCACGCCACCACCACGACACCTCGCCGTTGCGGACGGCCGGGGCGGAGGACATCGCGCGGGGGGCAGCCATGACGGTCATCCTGCCGGGCGCCGGCGGCGACGGCATCCGCCCGGGCGTGTCGATCCGTCCGCAATCGGCGGATCGCCGCACGATCGCTCCGCCGCCGGGGCGCGTCGCGCGCACGATCGCTCCGGTGCAGGGGGCGCGTCGCTCAGGCGACGGCGCGCAGGGCCGCCCAGAGCTCGGCACGCGTGGCGAACGAGGCGAGGTCGCGGCCGATCAGGCGCTCGACGAGGGCGAGGCGCGTGCGGATGGTGTGCCGGTGGACCCCGAGCGCCCGCGCCGACGCCTCGTGCGAGCAGTCGTGGTCGAGCCACGCGGCGAGGGTCGGCACGAGCTGCGTGCCGTGGGCGGCGTCGTGGTCGGTGAGCGGGCGGAGCTCGGCGGCCGCGAGCGCGCGGGCCTCGGCCGACAGCGCCGACAGCACGCCGCCGCCCGATACCTCGGCGAACTCCGTGACGCCGCGCCCGCCGCGCTCGCGCGCCACCCGGGCCTGCTCGAACGCCGCGGCGACATCGTCGTAGCCCGTCGGGTCGGACAGGCCGATCGGCGCGCCGAAGCGGTCGGCGACCTCGTCCACGACCGCCCGGTCGGCCGCCGGGACGACGATCATGAGGCCGTCGTCGGCGCGGCCGAAGAACACCGAGCCGCGCGACTCGTGCGCGCGCACCTCGAGCAGTTCGGCGATGCCGTCCAGGCGTGAGGTGCGCGACCCCGCGGCGGCGTCGCCGAGGCCGGCGAAGGCCACCCGCACCGGAGGGGGCGGGAGCGGCCCCCACACGTCGCGGGCGATGCGCCGCGCCAGGGTGGCGTCGCCGCTGCGCAGCGCCTGCACGAGTCCGGCGCGGAGCGCGCCCCACGCCCGCGACAGCCCCTGCTGCTGCTCGAGGGCCAGACCGGCCATGGCGATGACCGACGTCAGCACGCCGCGCCCCTCCTGGTCCAGATCGCCCGCGCCGATGGCGATGACGCCGCGCAGGTGCCCGCCGCGCCCGAGGGTCTGCAGCGTGAACGGGCGCTCGCCGACGTGGAAGGACGACCCTGCCCGCGCGCCGCGCCCGAGCACCGTGCGGACCTCGGCCCGCACGCCCTCGGCGGTCGCGGCATCCAGTGCGCCCGTCGGGTGCTCGCGCGTGAGCTCGCCGGCCGCGTCGTACAGGCCCACCCACGCCTCGAGCTGCCGGGCGAGCTCGCTGAGCGTCGCGCCGAGCCCGTCGGGTCGCAGTGCCGCCAGCGAGATCGCGCGCTGCGCGGCCAGCGCCCAGCTGCGCCGGGCGTAGGCCTGGGCGGCGATCGCCTCGGCGTTCGCCCGCGCGACGGCCAGGAAGGGCGTGCGGTAGGGCACCTCGAACAGCACGAGATGCTCGTCGCGGCAGGCGTCGGCGAGCGACGGGGGGATGCCGTTGCGGGCCACTTCGGTGCCGAAGCCCAGGCCGGCGATGCCGCGGCGCGCGAGTCGCCGGACGTACGCGCGGTACGGTGCCGCATCGTCGCCGGCGTCGTGGAACTGCGTCCCCGTGGTCAGCAGCACGAGCCCGTCCGAGAGGAAGGGCGTGGGGTCGGCGAGGTCGGAGCTGTGCACCCACCGCACTTCGCGGTCCAGAGCGCCGGGGGAGGCCTCGCCCTCGAGGCGCAGACGCAGGTCGGCGCGCGAGAGCAGCGCCCGCAGTGTGGGGGCGTCGGCGGCCATGTTCTCCTCGGATGCCGGGTGAGCGGGGTGTACCGAATGTACAGCAGCTCGAACAGAATGTACCGGTCGGTGGGTGCTCGGCGTTCGCGGCCCCGCTTACGCTCGCCGCATGACTTCGACCGACACGCTCGTCACCCACCCCCTCGGCGGACCCGCGTTGCCGCAGGAGCGACGCCTGGTCACCGCCATCCCCGGCCCCCGTTCGCAGGAGCTGCTGGCGCGCAAGGCCGCCGCCGTCGCGTCGGGCGTCGGTCACACCGTGCCGATCGAGGCGGTCGCCGCCGGCGGCGGCGTCGTCGTGGACGCCGACGGCAACTCCCTCATCGACCTCGGCTCGGGCATCGCCGTCACCGGCGTCGGCAACGCGCACCCCGCGGTGGTCGCGGCCGTGCAGGCGCAGGTCGCGCAGTTCACCCACACGTGCTTCATGATCTCGCCGTACGAGTCGTACGTCGCCGTCGCCGAGGCGCTCAACCGCGTCACACCCGGCGACCACGCCAAGAAGAGCGCGCTGTTCAACTCGGGTGCCGAAGCGGTCGAGAACGCCGTCAAGATCGCCCGCAAGTTCACCGGCAAGCAGGCCGTCGTCGCCTTCGACCACGGCTACCACGGGCGCACGAACCTCACGATGGCCCTCACGGCCAAGGCCATGCCGTACAAGAGCGGGTTCGGGCCGTTCGCGAGCGAGATCTACCGCGCGCCGCTGTCGTACCCCTTCCGCGACGGACTCAGCGGCGCCGAGGCCGCCGAGCGCGCGATCACCCTGATCGAGAAGCAGGTGGGCGCCGACAACCTCGCCGCCATGATCATCGAGCCCATCCAAGGCGAGGGCGGGTTCATCGTGCCCGCCGACGGCTTCCTCGAGGCCCTCGTGGCGTGGTGCCGCGCCCACGACGTGGTCTTCATCGCCGACGAGGTGCAGACCGGCTTCGCCCGGACGGGCCGGATGTTCGCCAGCGAGGTCTTCGGCATCGTGCCCGACCTCATCACCACGGCGAAGGGCATCGCCGGTGGCCTGCCCCTCGCGGCCGTCACCGGCCGCGCCGAGATCATGGACGCCGCCCACACCGGCGGCCTCGGCGGCACCTACGGCGGCAACCCCATCGCGTGCGCGGCGGCGCTGGCCTCGATCGACGCCTTCGAGAACGACGGGCTGCTCGAGCGCGCCCGCGCGATCGGCGCCCTGCTGACCGACCGGCTGCGTGCCGCCCAGGCCGCCGACGGCCGCATCGGCGACGTGCGCGGGCACGGCGCGATGATCGCGGTGGAGTTCGTCGACGCCGCCACCGGCAAGCCGGATGCCGCGCTCACCGCGGCGGTGGCGAAGGCCTGCATCGCCGAGGGCGTCATCGTCCTCACGTGCGGCACTTTCGGCAACGTCATCCGCTTCCTTCCGCCGCTGTCGATCACCGACGACCTGCTCCACGAGGGCCTGGACGTCGTGCTCGCCGCGCTCGCCGGCCACCCCTGACCCCGGCATCCCCTCTCTCTCTTCACCCCCTCACCCTCACCCCCTCACGTACAGATCACGTGATCCGTACGAGATCACCCGTTGCGAACCGTACATAACGGGTGCGCTCGTGCACATCACGTGATCCGGATGCAGGGAAGAAAGGCTTTCGGCACTCGCATGGACGAGATCACCAAAGACGTCGTCATCGTCGGCGCCGGCGCCGCCGGGCTGACGGCGGCGCACGAACTGCGCGCGGCCGGCCTGTCGGTCGTCGTCCTGGAGGCTCGCGACCGCGTCGGCGGCCGGCTGTGGACCGACGTCGTCGACGGCGCCATGCTCGAGGTCGGCGGGCAGTGGGTCTCGCCCGACCAGGACGCCCTCAAAGAGACGCTGGCCGAGCTGGGCCTGGAGACCTACAAGCGCTACCGCGAGGGCGAGTCGGTCTACATCGGCACCGACGGGCGCCTCACCCGCTTCACGGGCGAGATCTTCCCCGTCGCCCCCGAGACCGAGAAGGAGATCGTGCGGCTGATCGGCGTGCTCGACTCCCTCGTCGCACAGGTCGACCCCGACCGTCCGTGGGAGCACCCCGACGCCGAGGCTCTGGACCGCATCTCGTTCGAGGCGTGGCTCGAGGAGCAGACCGACGACCAGGAGGCGCGCGACAACATCGCCCTCTTCATCGCCGGGGCCATGCTGACCAAGCCCGCCTACGCCTTCTCGGCGCTGCAGGCCCTTCTCATGGCGGCGAGCGCGGGCAGCTTCAGTCACCTCGTCGACGCCGACTTCATCCTCGACGAGCGGGTCGTGGGTGGCCTGCAGCAGGTCCCGCTGCTGCTGGCCGAGAGGCTGGGCGACGACGTCGTGCTCGAGCAGCCGGTCAACACGGTGCGGTGGGGCGCGGACGGCGTGACGGTCCTCACCGACGGGGGCCTGACCGTCCGCGCGCGCTTCGCGATCCTCGCCCACGCGCCGGTCCTTTACCCGTGGATCGACTTCCAGCCCGCGCTTCCGCGCCTGAAGCAGCAGATGCACCAGCACATCTCGATGGGCTTCGTGATCAAGGTCCACGCCGTCTACGACCGCCCGTTCTGGCGCGAGCAGGGCCTGTCGGGCACCGCCTTCAGCCCCTACGAGATCTCGCACGAGGCGTACGACAACACCAACCACGGCGACGAGCGCGGAACCCTCGTGGGCTTCGTGTCCGACCGCAACGCCGACGACCTCTTCCGGGTGTCGGCCGAGGAACGCAGGGAGCGCATCCTGGAATCCCTCTCGCACTACTTCGGACCTGAGGCCAAGAGCCCGCTGGTGTACTTCGAGAGCGACTGGGGCGCCGAGGAGTGGACGCGCGGCGCCTACGCCGCCAGCTTCGACCTGGGCGGTCTCGCCCGCTACGGCGCGGACCTGCGCACCCCCGTCGGCCCCATTCACTTCGCCTGCAGCGACATGGCCGGCGCCGGCTACCAGCACGTCGACGGCGCGATCCGCATGGGCCGGCTCGCCGCGGCGAACATCGTCCGCGAGGCCCACTCGTGAGCGGCGTCATCGTCGTCGGCTACCAGGCGACCAAAGCGGGGAAGGATGCCGTCGCCTTCGGCGCCCGGCTCGCGCTGGCGGCCGGATCCGCCCTGCAGCTCGTCCTCGTCCTCCCCGCCGACACCCGCAGCGTCATCACCCCGCCCAAGGCCGGCTACGACCACTACCTGCGCGCCCAGGCCGAGACCTGGCTCGCCGACGCGGCGGCGACCATCCCCGCGGCCGTGCCGCACACCGAGCAGGTGCGCTTCGCCGACTCGTTCGGCGAGGGCCTGCGGGCCGCGGCCGCCGAAGCCGGGGCCTCGCACATCGTCGTCGGCGGCGCCGACGGCGCCGGACGCGGACGGCACCGCCTGGGGACCACCGCCACCGAGCTGCTGCACAGCGCCGACGTCCCGGTGATCCTCGTCCCGCGCGGGGCGCGCAAGACCGCGGTCGCCGCGGGGATCTCCCGCCTCACCGTGGCCCTCGGCACGAAGCCCGGCGCGCAGGCGCTGCTGGACGAGGCGGTGGCGCTCGCGCGGGCCACGGGTGCCGGCATCCGGCTGCTCTCCCTCGTCACCGTCGACCTGCCCGCGACGCTCGACACCGGCGTCATCCGCATCGCCGGCGCCGCGCACGCCGAGGACGTCCTCGGCAAGGCGCAGCGGGCGCTTCCCGAGGGCATCGACAGCGAGGTCGTCGTCGGTGACGGCGAGAGCCTGGAGCAGGCCGTCAGCGAGCTGGACTGGCTGCCGGGCGAGGTCGTGCTGGTGGGATCGAGCAGACTCGCCCAGCCCCGCCGGCTGTTCCTCGGCTCCACGGCGGCCAAGATGCTCCACGAGCTGACCGTCCCCATGATCGTCGTCCCGCGCGAGCGGGCATCCCAGGAAGGCGCCGCCCGATGAGCGAACGCACCATGGTCGCCGCCGGCTACTCCGTCGACGGGGCGGTGTCGAAGAAGGGCCTCGGCGCGGGAACGGTCGGGTTCGTCGGCGCCGTCGTCATCGGCATCTCCACCATCGCGCCCGCCTACACCCTGACCGCCTCGCTCGGGCCCACCGTGAGCGAGGTCGGCTACCAGGTCCCGGCGATCATCCTGGCCGGGTTCATCCCGATGCTCCTCGTCGCCTTCGGGTACCGCGAGCTCAACCGCATGATCCCCGACTCCGGAACCTCCTTCACGTGGGCGACCCGCGCGTTCGGCCCGTGGGTGGGCTGGATGGCGGGCTGGGGACTGGTGGCGGCGACCGTGCTGGTGCTGTCCAACCTCGCCGGTATCGCCGTGGAGTTCCTCTTCCTGCTGATCGACCAGCTCGCCGGGGGCGGGGGGACGATCGCCGAACTGGCGTTCGACCCCGTCATCAACGTCGTCGTCTGCCTGCTGTTCATGCTCGGCGCGACGATCGTGTCCTACCGCGACCTGCAGACCACCCAGAAGCTGCAGTACTTCCTCGTGGGCTTCCAGGTGATCGTGTTGGTGGTCTTCTCGATCGCGGCGCTGGTGCACGTGGCGGGCGGCACGGCGTTCGATGCCAGCGCGGTGGACCTGTCGTGGTTCGACCCGTTCGCGGTGGGATCGGTCGGAGCGGTCGTGGCCGGCCTGTCGCTGTCGATCTTCATCTTCTGGGGCTGGGACGTCGTCCTCACCATGAACGAGGAGACCCGCAATCCGCAGAAGACGCCGGGGCGTGCGGCGACGGTCACCGTCGTGATCGTGGTGGCCCTGTACCTGCTCATCTCGATCGCGCTGCTGTCGTTCGCCGGTGCCGGCGACGGCGGACTGGGGCTCGGCAACCCCGACATCCAGGCGAACGTGTTCTTCTACCTCTCCGGTCCCGTGCTCGGCCCGCTGGCGTTCCTGGTCTCGCTCGCGGTGCTGACGAGCTCGGCGTCGTCGCTGCAGTCCACGGCCGTGGGGCCGGCCCGGACGCTCCTGGCGATGGGGCACTACGGTGCCCTTCCGCCGGCCTTCGCGCGCGTGTCGCCTCGGTTCTTCACCCCCGGCTACGCCACCGTGGTGTCGGCGGTCGTGGCATCGGTGTTCTACGCCGTCATGCGCTTCGTCAGCGAGAACGTGCTGTGGGACACCATCACGGCCCTCGGGATGATGATCTGCTTCTACTACGGGCTGACGGCGTTCGCAGCCGTGTGGTACTTCCGCAAGCAGTGGTTCGACTCGGTGCGCAACTTCCTGTTCACCCTGCTCTTCCCTCTGGTGGGCGGGGTCATCCTCGCGGTCCTCTTCGTCATCACCCTCGTCGACAGCGCGGACCCGGCGTACGGCAGCGGCTCCAACATCGCCGGCGTCGGCCTGGTCTTCATCCTGGGCGTCGCCGTCATCGGCGTCGGCGTCGTCATCATGATCTGGCAGGCGATAAAGCGTCCGGCATTCTTCCGCGGCGAGACACTTGCTCTCGATGCACCCGAGAGCCTTCGGCGAAACCGTCGCTGACGGCACACTGGACAACACGTCCGATCCCACGACCGATCACAGAGAGAGCGCTCATGACCGACTACGCCGTCGTCAACCCCGCCACCGGTGAGACCCTCGCCACCTTCCCGACCATCTCGGACGCCGATCTCGACGCGGCGATCGGCCGGGCGGATGCCGCCTACCGCGCGTGGCGGGACACCCCCGTCGCCGAGCGTGCGGCGAAGATCCGCCGTGTCGCGCAGCTGCACCGCGAGCGCCGGGACGAGCTGGCCGCCATCATCGTGCGCGAGATGGGCAAGCCCCTGGCCGCCGCCGAGGGCGAGGTCGACTTCGCCGCCGACATCACCGAGTTCTACGCCGACAACGCCGAGAAGATCACCGGCGACCAGCCGCTGGAGATCCTCGGTGAGGGCAGCGCCGTGATCCGGCGCTCGCCGCTGGGCGTGCTGCTGGGGATCATGCCGTGGAACTTCCCCTACTATCAGGTCGCGCGCTTCGCGGCGCCGAACATCGTCGTCGGCAACACCATCCTGCTCAAGCACGCGCCGCAGTGCCCGGCATCGGCGGCGGCGATCGAGGACATGTACCGTGAGGCCGGCCTCGAGGGCGTGTACACCAACATCTTCGCCACGAACGAGCAGGCCGCGCTGGTCATCGCCGACCGCCGCGTGCAGGGCGTGTCGGTGACCGGATCCGAGCGGGCCGGTTCCGCCGTCGCCGCCCTCGCCGGCCAGCACCTGAAGAAGGTCGCCCTCGAGCTCGGGGGCTCCGACCCCTTCATCGTGCTGTCCACCGACGACCTCGATGCCACGGTCGCGGCGGCCGTCGAGGCGCGCATGGACAACAACGGCCAGTCGTGCAACGCCCCCAAGCGGTTCATCGTCGCGGACGACCTCTACGACGCGTTCGTCGAGAAGTTCGCCGCGGCGATGAGCGGGCAGAAGATGGGCGACCCGTTCGCCGAGGACACGCTGCTCGGCCCGCTGTCGTCGGTGGCGGCCGCCCAGCGCCTGCAGGCGCAGGTCGACACCGCCGTGGCGCAGGGCGCCACCCTCGTCGTCGGGGGAGAGCGGGACGGGGCGTTCTACCCGCCGACGGTGCTCACGGACGTCACCAGCGACATGGACGTCTACCGTGAGGAGCTCTTCGGCCCCGCCGGCGTGGTCTACCGCGTCAGCGGCGAGGACGAGGCGGTCAAGATCGCCAACGACACCAGCTACGGACTCGGCTCCTACGTCTACACCACCGACCCGGAGCAGGCCGAGCGGGTGGCCGACAAGATCGACGCGGGGATGGTCTACATCAACTGCGTGCTCGCCGATTCGCCCGAACTGCCCTTCGGCGGCGTCAAGCGCTCCGGCACCGCGCGTGAGATGGGCCTGCTGGCCGCGGACGAGTTCGTCAACAAGAAGCTCATCCGCATCGCCGGCTGAGGCGGCGCGTGCCCGGGCCGAAGGTCCCTGGCGCGCGAGGCCGGGCGGCGGCAGGATGTGGAGCATGAACGAGTCCACCGAAGCCGTCGCCCGCCTCTCCGACGCGGAGTGCTGGGAGCGTCTGCACGCCCACCAGCTCGGCAGGCTCGTCACCCGCGTCGGTGACGTCCTGGACATCTTCCCCGTCAACTACGTCGTCGACGACGGCGGCGTGATCTTCCGCACCGCGGAGGGCTCGAAGCTGTTCGAGCTGACGATCAACGACGAGGTTCTCTTCGAGGTCGACGACTACAGCGAGGCCGACGCGTGGAGCGTCGTCGTGCGCGGTCACGCCCGCCGGCTGGACACCTCGGCCGAGGTCGAGCACGCCGACTCGCTGCCGCTGAAGCCGTGGATCCCCACGCTGAAGTACCACTACGTCCGCATCGAGCCGACGAGCCTCAGCGGTCGCGCCTTCCGCCGCGGCGAGGAGCCCGACCGCTACGGCATCCAGCAGTACTGACACCGCCGCGGCCGCCCGCCCGGTTCGTCGGCCGGCCGGGGCATGCCGTACACTGGGACGAGCGGTTCAAATCTGCATTCTTTCGCTGTGCCCGCCGGTCGGGTGACCCCCTTCTTCTGGTTGCGGCAAGAGTGTGCAGACGGACCACCGGATCCCGCAGGGATCTAGGGCGGTAGCTCAATTGGCAGAGCAGCGGTCTCCAAAACCGCAGGTTGCAGGTTCGATTCCTGTCCGCCCTGCGCGTCAGCGGAAGCTGACTCACGGAAGGTAATCAGGTGGCATAGATGGTCCAGGACGAGCCGACGGGCGAAGTCGTCGCAAGCGGCGGCGCCCCGCGCGAGCAGAAGATGAACGTCTTCGCGCGGATCGCTCTGTTCATCCGTCAGGTCTTCGCAGAGCT
The DNA here is from genome assembly GCF_054780155.1 of Microbacterium aureliae. Classification (NCBI taxonomy): domain Bacteria; kingdom Bacillati; phylum Actinomycetota; class Actinomycetes; order Micrococcales; family Microbacteriaceae; genus Microbacterium; species Microbacterium aureliae. Next base: position 1,044,987 of record NZ_BAAGWW010000001.1, on the reverse strand, counting down.
CCGCAAGGTGGTCACGCCCACCCGGCAGGAGCTGGTGAAGTTCACCGCGGTGGTCCTGGGGTTCGTGGTCGTCATGATGGCGATCGTCTACGGACTGGATCTGCTGTTCGTGTGGCTCGCTGCCAACGTCTTCGGAGTGTCCGGGGCGTAACACCCCCTGATCTCGCCGCGACAGCCGTGTGCGGCTGTATCGGCGTGAGAAACGGAAGAGAACTCAAGTGTCTGAAAGATTCATCGACGACGCCGACTGGGCGACCGCCGCGGAGCAGTCCTCCGAGGACGACGAAGCCCAGGAGGGCAACGTCCTCGAGGCCGAGCAGCGATCGGTCGAGCCGGCCGAGCACGCCGCTCTGCACATCGAGGGCGACGAGGACGAGGACGACGTCGACGACGAGGACCTGGACGACATCGACGACCCGGAGGCAGACGCCATCGTGAACGACGCACTCGAGATCGACGAGACCGCCGAGGCCGAGGCCGCCGCCGAGGTGCTCACCGACTCCGCCGCCGAAGAAGCCGCCGAGCGCGCGGCCGCCGCCGCCGAGGACGTCGCCCCGTACGACGGCCCCGAGCTGGGCGAGGACGAGGACGAGGACGCCGATGACGCCGACGCGGACCCGTACGACGCGTTCCGCGCCGAACTCCGCTCGCTCCCGGGCAAGTGGTACGTCATCCACTCCTACGCCGGATTCGAGCGCAAGGTGAAGGCCAACATCGAGCAGCGCAAGTCCACGCTCGAGGTCGAAGAGGACATCTACCAGGTCGAGGTCCCGATGGAGGACGTCGTCGAGATCAAGAACGGCCAGCGCAAGATGGTCACCCGCGTGCGCATCCCCGGCTACGTGCTGGTGCGCATGGAGCTCAACGAGGACACCTGGTCGGTCGTCCGCCACACGCCCGGTGTCACCGGCTTCGTCGGCAACGCCCACAACCCCACGCCGCTGCGCTTCGAAGAGGCCTTCACGATGCTGAAGTCGCTCGTCGAGGTCAAGGACGTCGCGCCCGCCAAGGGCGGCGCCGCCAAGGGCGGTGCTGCGGTGGCCCGCACGATCCCCGCCGAGGTCGACTTCGAGGTCGGCGAGACCATCACCATCAAGGAGGGCTCGTTCGCGGGTCTTCCCGGGTCGATCAGCGAGATCAAGCCCGAGAGCGGCAAGCTCACGGTCCTCGTCTCGCTCTTCGAGCGCGAGACCCCGGTCGAGCTGTCGTTCGACCAGGTCACCAAACTGTAAAGACTTCCCGGCCGCAGGCCGGGGGAACCGCTGCCCGGAGACGCCGGGTGTGCGGGAGAGGGATGCCGCCCGGCATCCCTCGAGGAAAGGAAGAGGACATGGCACCCAAGAAGAAGGTGACCGGCCTGATCAAGCTCCAGATCAACGCCGGCGCCGCCAACCCGGCGCCGCCGATCGGCCCCGCGCTCGGTCAGCACGGCGTCAACATCATGGAGTTCTGCAAGGCCTACAACGCCGCGACCGAGTCGCAGCGCGGCAACGTCATCCCGGTGGAGATCACGGTCTACGAAGACCGCAGCTTCACCTTCATCCTCAAGACCCCGCCGGCCGCTGAGCTGATCAAGAAGGCTGCGGGCGTCGGCAAGGGCTCCGCGACCCCGCACACCGTCAAGGTGGCGAAGATCACCAAGGAGCAGGTGCGGCAGATCGCCGAGACCAAGCAGCCCGACCTGAACGCGAACGACCTCGAGGCCGCCTCGAAGATCATCGCCGGCACCGCCCGTTCCATGGGCATCACGGTCGAGGACTGAGGGGGATAGGGAAAATGGCTACGAAGTCCAAGGCCTACCAGGCCGCCGCCGCCAAGATCGCGGCTGACAAGTTCTACACGCCCACCGAGGCCGTCGCCCTGGCGAAGGAGACCGGTTCGTCGAAGTTCGACGCCACCGTCGAGGTCGCCCTCAAGCTCTCGGTCGACCCCCGCAAGGCGGACCAGATGGTGCGCGGCACCGTCATCCTGCCCCACGGGACCGGCAAGACCGCCCGCGTCATCGTGTTCGCGACCGGCCCCGCGGCCGAGGCGGCCATTGCCGCCGGCGCCGACGAGGTCGGCGGTGCCGAGCTCATCCAGAAGGTCGCCGACGGCTACACCGCCTTCGACGCCGCCGTCGCCACCCCGGAGCTCATGGGCCAGGTCGGCCGCCTGGGCAAGGTGCTGGGTCCCCGCGGCCTGATGCCGAACCCCAAGACCGGCACCGTCACCCCGAACCCCGGCAAGGCGGTCGAGGAGATCAAGGGCGGAAAGATCGAGTTCCGCGTCGACAAGCACGCCAACGTGCACTTCGTCGTCGGCAAGGCCTCGTTCTCGGCCGAGCAGCTCGACGAGAACCTCAAGGCCGCCCTCGAGGAGATCGTGCGTCTCAAGCCGTCGAGCTCGAAGGGCCGCTACATCCAGAAGGGTGCCGTGTCGACCACGTTCGGCCCCGGCATCCCGCTGGACGTCAACGCGATCGCCTGAACCGCGCACCGCAGCTGATCAGAAGAGGCTCCGCCGTCCGGCGGGGCCTCTTCTGTCGTCGGGGCGGGTTCACGCCGTCGCGGCCACCTCGAAACCGGGCGTGCCCGTGACGGCGATGTCGCGGACCTCGGCGCCCGTGACGTCGGCACCCGGCGGTCCCTCGGCCATCCAGGCCAGCACCTCGTCGACCCGCTCGGCGGGGCCCTCGAGCTCCGCCTCGACCGTGCCGTCCCGCCGGTTCCTGACCCAGCCGGCGATCCCCGCCTCGCGCGCGACCATCCGCAGCGTGTACCGGTAGCCGACGCCCTGGACCTCGCCCCGGACGCGGACATGCACCCTTCGCATGGCTCCATCGTCCCTCATCGGGCCGGATCCCGCCGGAGCGCCTGTCACGCGCCTGTCACCAGGCTGACGGCGAGTGCGGCCATCACCACGGCGATGACGCCGTCCAGGATCCGCCACGCCCGCGGGGTGGCGAGCCACCGGCTGAGGAAGCGTGCGCCATAGGCGAGGCCGAAGAACCAGATGACGCTGGCCGTCATCGCGCCGGCCGCGAAGACCCAGCGCGCGTCGCCGTGCGTGGCGGCGACCGTCCCCAGCAGGAAGACGGTGTCGAGGTACACGTGCGGGTTCAGCCACGTCAGCGCCAGGCACGTCGCGACCACGGGGGCGAGCCGCGTACGGGTGGACGGTCCGGCGACCGCACCCCGCGAGGCGGGGGCGGGTGCCGCCGAGCCGCCGGGGTCGCCGGAGCGGGCGTCGAGCGCTCCGCCGGCCGGACGCCAGGCACGCCGGGCGGCGAGGACGGCGTAGGCCAGCAGGAAGACCGCACCCGCCCAGCGCACGATGTCGAGGAGCGCCGGAAGCGCCGCTACGGCCAGCCCCACGCCCGAGACGCCGAGGGCGATGAGGGTCGCGTCAGAGACGGCGCAGATGGCGGCGACCGTCAGCACGTGCTCGCGCCGCAGGCCCTGGCGCAGGACGAAGAGGTTCTGGGCGCCGATCGCGACGATGAGCGAGAGTCCGAGTCCGAGGCCGGCCAGCAGGGAAGGGAGCACGCCTTCGACGCTACGGCGGATCCGAACCGTAGACCAGCTCACCTTCCTTGCGTAGCATTAGCTGCACTTCAGATGCGCATTCCCTTCGAGCTGGCCGAGACCCTCGCCGTCATCATCGACGAGGGCACCCTCGATGCGGCCGCCCAGCGGCTGCACATCACGCCGTCGGCGGTGAGCCAGCGGGTCAAGGCCCTCGAGGAGCACGTCGGTCAGCTGGTGCTCGTCCGCTCCAAGCCCGCGCGAGCGACCGCCGCCGGGCGGGCGCTCGTGCGACTGGCACGGCAGGCGGCGCTGCTGGAGCACGACGCGCTGGCAGACCTCGGCGGCGATCCCGACGAGCAGAGCCGCATCGTCGTCCCGCTCGCGGTCAACGCCGACTCGCTCGCGACGTGGTTCCTGCCGCCGCTGGCGCGCCTGGGGGAGCGGCATCCGGTCGTGTTCGACCTGCACCGCGACGACCAGGACTTCACCGCGGGGCTGCTCGAGGCGGGGACGGTCATGGGTGCCGTCACGTCGCGGGAGCGACCCATCGCCGGATGCCGCGTCTCGGCGCTCGGGGTCATGCGCTATGAGGCTGTGGCCACGCCCGCGTTCGCCGAGCGGTGGTCGCTCACGGCGGGCGCTGCGACTCTCGCCGAGGCCCCGGTGGTGGACTTCGACCGCCGCGATGACCTGCAGAGCCAGTGGCTGACGGCGGGCGGAGTGGATCCGGCCGCACCCCCGAGGCATCGGGTGCCGGCATCCGCCGATTTCGCCGCCGCCGTCCAGCTGGGGCTCGGCTGGGCGCTGCTTCCGGGCTTCCAGTCCGAGGCGGCGCTGCGCCGCGGCGAGCTCGTGCGGCTGGGGGGTCCGCCGGTCGACGTCCCGCTCTACTGGCAGCAGTGGAACCTGCGCTCCGCGCTGCTGGAGGCCGTCGCCGGCGAGATCATCGCCGAGGGACGGCGGGTGCTGGACCCGCCGTCGCCCGTGGCCGTCAGTCGTCGCTGACGCGCAGGACGATCTTGCCGCGGGTGTGACCGCGCTCCAGCTCGGTATGGGCCGCCGATGCCTCGTCCAGGTCGAAGACCTTGTCGACGTAGACCTGGATGGCTCCGCTGTCCAGCAGCCGCCCGATCGTGGCCAGCGCCGAGCCGTCGGGGATCACCTTGTACGACGTGGCTCGCACGCCCGCCTCCTCGGCGGCGACGGCGTAGTCCGGCCAGGACCCGGTGGGCACCAGGACGTACAGACCGCCGGGGCGGAGCACGTTGAGCGAGCGCGATCCGGTCTGCTGCGAGACGTTGCCGACCAGGTCGATCACGACGTCCATGTCGGCGACGACCTCGTCGAAGCGGGTCGTGGTGTAGTCGATGACCACCGAGGCTCCCAGCTCCCGCAGCCACGCGGCGTTGCGGCCCGAGGCGGTGACGGTGACGTGGGCGCCGAAGTACGCCGCCAGCTGCACCGCGAAATGGCCGACGCCGCCGCTGCCGGCGTGGATCAGCATCCGCTGCCCCTCGTGCGCGTGGGCGGTCTCGACGACGAGCCCCCACGCGGTCAGCGCCGCGAGCGGCACGCCGGCGGCCTCGACGTGCGACAGCGAGGCGGGCTTGCGCGCCACCGACAGCGTGGGCACCACGGCGTATTCGGCGTACGACCCCCCGGTGCGGGGGAAGGCGAGCATCCCGTACACCTCGGTGCCGGGAGGAAACGGGTGCGCCTCGTAGGGCGAGCGGATCACGATGCCGCTGAAGTCGAAGCCGGGAACAGCCGGGTACTGCCCGATCTGACCGCTCACGCCCTTGCCCGCGCGGGTCTTGGCGTCGATGGGGTTGATGCCCGCCGCCACGATGCGCACGAGCAGCTCGCTGATCACGGGGGTGGGAACGTCGACGGATGCCGGATGCAGCGCCTCCGCGTCGCCCGGGCCGTCGAAGACGATGGCGCGCATCGACGTCGGCGGCTCCTCGACGGGGACGACCGGGACGTCTTTGGGGGTCGATCGCAGCGGCCGGAATCTCATGGTCGCTCCTTCCACGTGCGTGTCGGCATCGGCAGCACCGGGTGAGTGCACTGGCGAACAGTCAACCCTGAGATTGTCTCGGACGTGTTACGCCGGTGCTACCGAGGGGAGAATGTCCGACCGCTACGGCCGCTCGCCGGCGGTGAGGGCGTGCAGCAGGCGGGTGAGGCTGCGGATGTCTTCGACGCTCCACTCCGCGAGCGCCGCGAGCATGAGGTCCTCCTGCGGGGCGCGGGCGGCGGCCAGGCGCGCCAGGCCCTCGGTCGTGGGCGTGAGAAGGTGCGATCTTCCGTCTGCCGGGTCGGGCGCGCGTTCGACGAGACCACGCTGCTCGAGGTCGCGCACCGATCGGCTGATCTGCCCCTTGTCGGCCATCAGGATCTCGGCGAGCGAGGACAGGGTGATCGATTCGCGCCGGACGATGGTGGTGAACACCTTGTATGCGCCGGGAAGCATACCGGGGCTGACGCGCTCGGCGTTCTCGCTGATCACCCGGCGGAACTGCGCGATCAGCTCCCCGAACTCGCCCTCCAGCGCCCGGACGGCCGCGACGCGCTCGTCGTCGTCGGCTGCGGGCAGCGTGTCGCTCGGACGGCTCATGCGGCCGAGACTACTGCCCGCCACGGCCGCGGACCTCTTGCCGGGCCGCCGGGGCCACGGCATCCATGCCTTCGCTGACCGAGACGGTCGCCAGGTCCGCTTCGGAGGCCTGCATACGCTCGCGCGTGGTCATGCGGGTCAGCGGCGTGCCGGGGAGGAAGACGATCGCGACCAGGCTGACCACGGCGAAGGGCACCGCGATGAGGAACGCGTGCGAGATGCCCTGCGCGTAGACGTCCTCGATGATGACGCGGATGTCGCCCGGCAGCGCCGAGACCTGCGGGAGCGTCCCGCTGCGCAGCTGCGCCGCGATCTGCGCGCCGCCGTCGCCGAGCCGTGCGATGGCGGCGGCGAGATCCCCCGCGCGGTCGGCCATGAGCTCGGACACGCGGGCGGCGAGGGCCGCGCCCATCAGCGAGACGCCGATGGTGCCGCCGAGGCTGCGGAAGAAGGTGACGCCGGAGCTCGCGACGCCGATCTCGTCCGGGCGCGCGGTGTTCTGGACGATGAGCACGAGGTTCTGCATCGTCATGCCCACGCCGGCTCCGAGCAGGAGCATGTACGCCGAGACCACCGCGAATGCGGTGTCGTAGCGGATGGTCGAGAGCAGTGCCGCGCCTGCGGTGAGCAGCACCGCGCCGGCGATCAGATACGGCTTCCAGTGCCCGAAGCGGGTGATCAGCTGGCCGACGCCCACCGACGCGGCGAGCAGCCCGGCGATCATCGGGATCGTCATGAGGCCCGCCTCGGTGGGGGACGCGCCCCGCGCCAGCTGCATGTACTGGCTGAGGAACACCGACGCGCCGAACATGGCGATGCCGGTGGCGATCGAGGCGATGACCGAGAGCGTGAACGTGCGGTCGCCGAAGAGCGTGAGCGGGACGAGCGGTTCGCGCGAGCGCTTCTCGACCAGGATGAACAAGGCCGCGCCGAGCACGGCGCCGCCCACCATGAGCGCGGTCTGGATGCTCCACCATTCGAAGGCGTCTCCGGCGAGGGTGACCCACACCAGGAGCAGCGAGACCGAGACCGACAGCAGGACGATCCCCAGATAGTCGATCGACACGCGACGTGCCGCGCGCGGCGGGACGTGCAGGGTGCGATGCAGGATGATCGAGGCGGCCACGGCGAACGGGATGGCGACGAAGAAGTTGTAGCGCCAGCCCCACGTGTCGGTGATGAGCCCGCCCAGCAGCGGCCCGCCGATGGTCGCCACGGCCATCACCGCGCCGAAGAGCCCCATGTACCTCCCGCGTTCGCGCGGGCTGATGATGTCGGCCATGATCACCTGGCTGAGGGCGGCCAGGCCGCCGGCGCCGACGCCCTGCACGGCGCGGAAGGCGATGAGGGTCTCGGGATTCTGCGAGAACCCCGCGGCGGCGGTCGCCACGACGAAGACCGCGAGGGCGATCTGGATGAGCAGCTTGCGGTCGAACAGATCCGCGAGCTTGCCCCACACGGGCGTCGAGATCGCCGTGGTCAGCAGCATCGCGGTCACCACCCACGTGAACGCCGACTGCGTTCCTTCGAGGTCGTGGATGATGACCGGCAGCGACGTCGAGACGACGGTCGAGGCGAGCATCGACACGAACATGCCCAGCAGCAGGCCGGACAGCGCCTGCAGGACGGCGCGATGCGACATCGGCGACCGCTCGGCGCCGGGGGACCGGTGGTGCCGGGCGCTCGTGGCCCGGCGTGATTCTGTCGGCATGCGCTTCCCTCCGCGGGAGCGGCGACGCTGACGCTCTGGTTGACGTGGATCAATTATTGACGGAAGTCAACGATACGTCACTGCTTGATCCGCGTCAACCATCCGACCTGCCAGAACGGCGCGACGGCTGGGCGCGTGGTCAGTCGGCGAGGGCCAGTGCCCGGTAGGGCTGGCGCGGAGCGGCGTGGCGCGGCATCCGCTCTGTCGTCGCCGCGCTCGCGGGGGCGGGGACCGCGCGGCCCGTCGTGCGGCGGTACAGCTCGTCGATGAGCGAGGTCGCCAGGCGCACGAGCTTGGCGATCTCGGCCTCGTCGCGGTCCACCCAGGCGCACCGCGGTTCGTCGTCGACGGGCACGAAGTCGTCGTGCTGCTCCCACGCGACCAGCGTGCGCTCGGCCCCCAGCACGTGCTGCTGCCACCACACCTGACGAAGGTAGGAGCGGGGGATCGACCGCCAGGACTTGTTCGTGGTCTTGATCTCGGCCAGCACGACGCGGCCCGCGGAGTCCACCGCGATGCCGTCCGGCGTGGCCAGGTGCCGCCGCTCGACGACGGCGTGGAACAGCGCCGATGACGGCTGGATGCCGTGGGTCGCGGCCACCCAGGCGGCGATCTCGGGTTCCCGCGCACGGCCGTGCGCGGTGTAGGCGTTGCCCGAGAAGCCCGACCCCATGAGCTTGGCGTCCGCAGCCCGGGCGATCGCCCGCTCGCTGGTGAGCGCGGCCACATCGGTCGCGGTGATCCCGCGGGAGCGAGCCCTCACCCATGCCACGCGGTCGCGCGAATCCGCGACGATGCGGGCGGCGAGCTCGGGTGTCACCCCGAAAGCCTACGTCGGTGTGCCTGCCGGCGGTGGCGCGACACCCGGCGGCGTGAGCAGGCCGATGAGGGCGCCGAGGTGCTCCGCCATGTCCACCTCGTCGTCGAGCAGCCACTGGATCTGGAGCCCGTCCATCGCGGCGAGAACGAGGGATGCCGCCACGCCCGCGTCGATGTCGCTGCGGACGGTCCCGGCCGCCTGCGCGCTCGCGATGTGCCTGCCGAAGTGGTCGCGGTTGCGCGCGTACCGGCCGACGAAGTAGTCCCGCCGGGGTGTGGGCTGGATGTCGGTGGCGGCCAGGGCCGACACGACGGCGAAGAGGGCGACGAGCCCCGGGACCGTGGCGTTGTGGGCGACGAGGTCCACCGTGGTCGCGAAGCCGCCCCCGGCGTCGCGCGGGAACCGCCGGCGGTTGACCTCGTCTCGTCGCCGGATGATCTCGAGCATCAGGTTCTCGCGCGAGCCGAAGTGATGCAGCAGGCCGGCCTTCGACCGGCCCACCTCGTCGGCGATGAGCTGCAGGGTGGTCGCGTCGAAGCCGCGTTCGGCGAGCATGTGCAACGCGGTGTCCAGCACGGCCTCGCGGAAGCCGGCTGACTTGGCATACGCGCCGCGGGGGCCGGCGGTGGGGGCGGCGGACATGCTCAAACCCTACCGCTGGTTTGGTTTGCCGTGTAGGCTGAGGCAAAACCTACCCGTGGTCGGACTTCGACCGCGACCACTCGACGAAGAGGTCCTCATGCCCGCTCCGCGCCCGTCCGTTCAGCTGTACACCGTCAGACACGAGCTCGACGCCGACCTGCGCGGCACCCTCGAGCGCCTCGCCGCGCTCGGCCTGCGCAACGTCGAGGCCTTCGCCTTCGTCGGCCGGGCCGCCGAACTCCGCCGCGCGTTCGACGCCGCGGGCCTCGCCGCGCCGAGCGGGCACGCCGCCTTCCTGTCGAGCCAGCTGCGCTTCGGCGACCAGGTCGTCGACGTCCCGCCGCTCGACGCGGTCCTCGACGACGCCGCCGAGCTCGGCATCGGGCTCCTCATCGATCCCATGGTCGAGCCGGCTCGATGGGCGACCCCGGACGACGTGGCCCGCACCGCCGAGCTGGTGAACCGCGCGGCGGAGAAGGCGGCGGAACGCGGCATCCGGGTGGGATATCACAACCACTCGCAGGAGTTCCATCACTCGTTCGACGGTCAGGTCGCGTACGACTTCTTCGTCGACCGGCTCGACGCCGGCGTCGCGATCGAGCTCGACGCGTTCTGGGCCCAGGTCGGCGGGCAGGACGTCGGGGCGCTCGTCGCCCGGCTCGGCGACCGCCTCGCGGCGCTGCACGTCAAGGACGGGCGGACGGGGGTCGACCCGTTCCGCACCGGCGACCACGACGGCGTCGACCTCGGGCAGGTGCCGGCCGGCGGCGGCGAGGTCGCGCTGGACGCCGCGCTCGGGTCGGCGACGGCGCTGGAGCTGGCCGTGATCGAGTACGACCGCTACGACGGGGATGTCTTCGGCGGCATCGCCGGCTCGCTGGCGTGGCTGGCAGCGCGGGGCATCCGCTGATGGGCGGGACGGGGCCCGTCGGCGTCGGGTTCATCGGCGCCGGCATGATCAGCGACACCTACCTCGCGAACCTCACCTCGTTCCCCGACGTGCGCGTCGTCATCGTGGGCGACCTGGACACCGCGCGGGCCGCGGCGCAGGCGGCCGCGCACGGCGTGCCCGAGAGCGGATCGCCCGAGGACGTCCTCGCCCACCCCGAGGTCGAGCTCGTCGTGAACCTCACGATCCCCGCGGCGCACGTCCCCGTCAGCTCGGCCGCGCTCGCCGCGGGCAAGCACGTGTGGAGCGAGAAGCCGATCGGGATCGACCGGGCCGCGGCCCGGGGGCTGCTGGAGCAGGCCGAAGCGGCGGGGCTGCGCGTCGGCATCGCGCCGGACACGGTGCTGGGACCGGGCCTGCAGACCGCACGGCGCGCGATCGCGCGCGGCGACATCGGGCAGCCGCTTTCGGCGCAGACCTCGATGCAGTACATCGGGCCGGACGTCTTCCACCCGAATCCCGCGTTCCTCTTCGCGCGCGGCGGGGGACCGCTGCTGGACATGGGGCCGTACTACGTCACCGCCCTGGTCCACCTGTTCGGAGCCGTCGACGCCGTCGCCGCCGTCGGCGCGCAGGGTCGGGCGACGCGCACCATCCAGGTGGGCGACCGTGCGGGGGAGGGCTTCCCGGTCGAGGTGCCGACCCTCGTCCAGACGATCGCGCGCTTCGAGAAGGGGGCGGTCAGCCAGAGCGTCTTCAGCTTCGACTCGCCGCTGACCCGCATGGGCGTGGTGGAGATCACCGGCACCGAGGGCACGCTGCTCGTCCCCGACCCCAACACCTTCGGCGGCCAGGTGAGGATCACGCGCGGACCCATTGTGGACTCGCCCACCCGCGAGCCGCTGTGGCACGACGTCCCGCCGGTGGGCGTCGAGGCGGGCCGGGGGCTCGGCGTGCTCGACATGGCGCGTGCCATCCGCGGCGGGGGCCGCCACATCGCCACCGGCGAGCTCGGCTACCACGTGCTCGACACGCTCACCGCGATCGAGGAGTCCGTGGTCGCGGGCGCCTTCGTCACCGTCGAGAGCACCGTCGCGGACGTCCCCCTGGTGCCCGACGACCGGGACCCCTTCGCCGCCACCCTCTGACCGGCATCCCTCGCCCCCCTGGGGGTCTGTGTGTGTGTGTGTGTGTGTGTACGGATCACGTGATCTGCACGACCTCACCCGCTGATTCCGGTTCGGAACGGGTGATCTCGTGCGGATCACGTGATGTGGTCGGCGGGAGCGGTGCGGAGGGTCGGGCGGGTGCGGGAGAGGGGCGGTGACTTCTCCTCCCCAGGGCGGGACGCTTGCGCCGCCGTCCACAAACGGCTGAATCACGTGATGAGTGCACACGGATGCCGTCAGCCTGGGCTGCATGCCCCAGCACCTGTCCTTCGCCGAGGCCCTCACCGCGCTGAACACGCGTGAAGAGCTGCTCGACGCCGGCTGGACGAGCCGGAAGATCCGAAGTGCGGTGGATGCCGGTGACCTGCGCCGTGTGCAGCGCAATCGCTACGTCACGGGAGCGCTGTGGCAGGAGCTCTGGGCCGAATCCCGTCACCGCGTCGAAGTCGCCGCTGCCCATGCCGAGATGCGCGACGGCGACGGCGTCTTCTCGCACGAGTCGGCGGCGGTGGTGTGGGATCTGCCGCTCTGGCGTCACACCCCGTCGGCCGTGCACACGACTTTCCGGGGCGGTTCGCGCGCATCGGGCAGGGCTGGTCTCGTGCGGCATGTGGGAAGCCTGCTGGAGGAGGACGTCGTCGAGATCGACGGCATCCGTCGGACCACGCTGGAGCGGACGGTCTTCGACCTGATCCGCGTGGTCGGGATCGAGACCGCCGTGGCGGCGGCGGACGCCGGCCTGCGCTCTATCGCGACCTCTCGCCACGAGTACGACGTCGACGCCGCAGATTCGTGGCGGGCCCGGCTGCTCGAGCGGGTCGCCCTCGCCGGTCGCGGGCGCGGGCTGCGGCAGGCGGACTGGGTCATCCGCTTCGCCGACGGTCGCGCCGACCGCCCCGGCGAGAGTGTGTCGCGACTGCGGCTCGTGCAGGCAGGCTTCACCGAGCTGGACCTGCAGGTGCGCGTGCCGGGTCCGGACGGCTCGGACTATTACGTGGACCTGGGCATCGAGCAGGCCCACAGCTTTCTCGAGTTCGACGGGCAGGGCAAGTACCTGGACGAGGTGCTGCGCTCTGGCCGCTCGATCGAGGAGGTGGTCATGGCCGAAAAGCGGCGGGAGGACTGGATCCGCGGCACCACGCAGCGCCGGTTCGTTCGCGTCGAGGACGTCCACATCGGGACCAGCAAAGCCTTCGCGGCGCGACTGGCGGCCTTCGGCATCCACCCCCCTTCTTCTCGCTGACCCCCGCAGCCCTCGCGGACGCGTGTGGCACCGCAGGGCTCGCTGGCAGTGTCGTTCCCGTGCCGGCCCCGCCGGATCACGTGATACGTCACAGGAACCGCGTACGCATCACGTGATACGTGACAGCAGGCAGACGGCGCAGGGGGATTTGGCGATGGGGGATGCTGTCGCTTAGACTTCCGGGAGCCGAAGACCGCCGGTCATCGACGTGCGTGCGAACGCACCGAGATCGAAGCTCTGCGAATGCAGGGGCCCGCGCAGGTGTGCAGAACGATTCTCCCGAACGGGAACATCAGCTCCGTGCGCTTGCGCCGGAGCTTTTCTCATTTGCAGCGCCGGCGGTTCAGGCCGACGCCCCGCCACTGCGGGACGTCTCGCACACACAAGGAGTGGCCATGGCGCAGAAGGAAGCATCGGTCGCCGAGCTCACGAAGAACTTCGAGGACTCGACCGCCGTACTGCTGACCGAGTACCGCGGCCTGACGGTTGCCGAGCTCAAGGAGCTCCGCAACACGATCCGTCAGGACGCGGATTACGCCGTGGTGAAGAACACGCTGACCAAGATCGCCGCGAACAACGCGGGGATCTCGTCGCTGGACGACGACCTCAAGGGTCCGTCGGCCGTGGCGTTCGTGCACGGCGACCCGGTCGCCGTCGCGAAGGGCCTGCGCGCCTTCGCCAAGGCACACCCTCATCTCGTGATCAAGGGCGGTTTCTTCGACGGGAACCCCCTGAGCGCGGACGAGGTCAACAAGCTCGCCGACCTCGAGAGCCGTGAAGTCCTGCTGGCGAAGCTCGCCGGTGCGATGAAGGCCTCGATGACCAAGGCGGCATTCGTCTTCAACGCGCTGCCGTCCAAGGCCGTCCGCACGGTCGACGCGCTGCGTGAGAAGCAGGAGTCCGCGGCCTGACATCGGGCCTCGGCGAAGTAGAACCCCAATCAAGGAGAATCATCATGGCAAAGCTCAGCACTGAGGAGCTGCTCGACGCGTTCAAGGAGCTCACGCTCATCGAGCTCAGCGAGTTCGTCAAGGCGTTCGAGGAGACCTTCGACGTCACCGCCGCCGCCCCCGTGGCCGTGGCCGCTGCCGGCGCCCCCGCCGGTGGTGCCCCCGCCGAGGAGGCCGAGGAGAAGGACGCGTTCGACGTCATCCTCGAGGCCGCCGGCGACAAGAAGATCCAGGTCATCAAGGTCGTCCGCGAGCTCACCTCGCTCGGCCTCGGCGAGGCCAAGGCCGTCGTCGACGGTGCCCCCAAGCCCGTGCTCGAGGGCGCGAACAAGGACGACGCCGAGAAGGCCAAGGCCAAGCTCGAAGAGGCCGGCGCCACCGTCACCCTGAAGTAATCAGACTCCGTTCTGATTCGCAGAACCCCGGATGCCGCGGCATCCGGGGTTCTGTCATCTGCGGGCGTCGGTGACGGCCGTCGCCGACAGCGGGTCCGGCGCCGCGGTCGAGCTGCGCACGACGAGCTTGGCCTGCATCCGGACGGGGGTCACCGGGCGTGCGGGGTCGGCGAGGTGCTCCAGCAGCAGGCGGACGGCGACCCGTCCCTGATCGCGCGGCGACTGACGCAGGGTGGTCAGCGCGAACATCTCGGCGTACTCGTGGTCGTCGATGCCGATGACGCTGAGGTCCCCGGGCACCTGCACGCCGAGCCGCCGGGCGGCGATCATGGCTCCGATCGCGACCTCGTCGCACGTGGCCACCAGCGCGGTCGGCCGCGACCGGGTGTCGCCCAGCAGGTCGACCGCCGAGGCGTACCCGCCCGGCAGGGTGACATCCGACGGCACGTGGCGCACGCGCGGGCCCAGGCCGGCATCCTGCATGGCGCTGACGTAGCCGGCGAGCCGTCGCCGGTCCACCTGCGCCCAGTGCCGGTCGGTGCGGCCGCCGAGGAACGCGATGTCGCGATGGCCGAGCATCAGCAGGTGCTCGGTCGCGCGCCGCGCGGCGTAGTCGTCGTCGATCGCGACGACGCTCGTGAGGTCGTCGCTGCCGATGACGCTGACGACCGGCCGGCCGATCCGCACGAGGCGCGCGACCTCGGCGTCGTCGGGCTCTAGCCCCACGGCGATCAGGCCGTCGAAGCGCTTGCGTGCGAGGAAGTCCTCGAAGATCCGCACACGCCCGGTGGACCCCGGCTTGGCGTCGTACAGGGTGAGGTCCAGCCCCGCCGCCAGCAGCGCCTCCTGGATGCCCTCGAGCACCTCTGCGAAGAACCACCGGTTGACGTAGGGCATCACCACGCCGATGCTCTGGGTGCGGCCGGTGGCGAGGCTCACGGCGCTCGTCGAGGGGACGTAGCCCAGCTCGTCGGCGGCCTGGCGCACGCGATCGCGGGTCTCGGGCGAGACGTATCCGGTGTTGCCGAGGGCGCGGCTGGCGGTCGATTTCGACACGCCGGCGCGACGCGCGACCTCAGCGATTCCGCTCACCGTTGAGCCAGCCTTCCCGCGGCACCCGCATCCCGCTCCGCCTCAGCATAGACCGGATGCCGGAAAAAAGGGGAGCGGTTCCAGTATCGACTCGCCGGTGCTCTGCGGTGATATTCCGCAGGTTTACCGTTTCGTGACACATCGCTGTTGTGGAAACACTTTCGATCCCCTAGCGTTTCTGGAAGCGGTTCCCGATCGAGGCGCCGTATCCCAAGGACTTACTCGAGGAGGAGTACACATGGGCATGTCACAGCATCGACGGTTCATGGCGCCGGTCGTGGCGCTGGGGGTCGTCGGCATCGCGCTCGCCGGCTGTTCCGGTGGCGGCGGCAACGGCGACGGAGGCGGCGGCGGTGGCGACGACGACAAGAGCGTCACCATCATGGGCGCCTTCACCGACGCGCAGGCGGCGGCGTTCCAAGCCGACCTCGACGCGTGGAGCGAAGAGAGCGGCATCACCGTCACCTACGACGGCAACACGGACTTCCAGACGGCGGTGGTCGCCCGCGCGACGGCCGGCAACCCGCCGGACATCGCGATCTACCCGCAGCCGGGCGTCCTCAAGAGCCAGGTGAACCAGCTCTTCCCGCTGGAGGAGCTCGGCATCGACGTCGCGGCGATCATCGCCGACGAGGCCAACGGCCTCGGCGAGATCGCCCAGGTCGACGGACAGACCTTCGGCCTGCCCTACTCGATCAACGTCAAGTCCCTGGTCTGGTACAACCCGGCGGCCTTCGAGGCAGCGGGGCTGACCGTGCCGACCACCGACGCCGAACTCGGCGACCTGCAGCAGCAGATCATCGACGAGGGTCTCGGCTACCCGTGGTGCGTGGGCATCGAGTCCGGCGCGGCGACCGGCTGGCCGGCCACCGACTGGCTCGAGGAGTACGTGCTGCGCTACGGCGGGCTCGAGGAGTACAACGCCTGGATCGCCGGCGATGTGCTGTTCGACAGCGACCTGGTGAAGCAGGCGGGCGAGAAGGTCGCCAGCGAGCTGCTCGAGGACGGCAAGGTCAACGGCGGCGGCCAGGCGGCGGCCACGACGGCCTTCCAGACGGCGGGCAACCAGCTCTTCGTCGAGGGCAAGGACAAGGGCCAGTGCTTCATGATGCGCCAGGGGTCGTTCATCGCGGACTTCTTCCCCGAGGACATCAAGGCGCAGATCGCCGACGGCGACCTGTCGAACGTCGACTTCTTCCAGCTGCCCTCGCCCGAGGGCACCGACACCGCCATGCTCGGCGGTGGCGACCTGGTCGGCGCGTTCACCAACAACGAGTCCACCAAGGCCGTGGTCGAGTACATCACCGGCAAGGAGTTCGGCACCAACGGCTACGCCAGCCAGGCCATCTTCCTCTCGCCGCACAACGAGTTCGACACGTCGAACTACACCACCGAGTTCCAGAAGAAGGCGCAGCAGCTCCTCGCCGAGTCCACGCTGTTCGGCTTCGACGCGTCGGACCAGATGCCCGGCGAGGTCGGTGCCGGCACCGAATGGACCGAGCTGACCAGCTGGTTCGCCGGACAGAAGTCGATGGAACAGGCGTTCCAGGCCATCGACGCCTCGTGGCCCCGGTGACCCGGAGCCGCGGCATCCACTGATCGAGAAATCGATCGACGAAGCGGCGCCGGCAGTATCCGCCGGCGCCGCTTCGCCACTAGCATCACGATCACCCTCACATTGACGTCAGGCGGTTTCGATGGCCATCTTCAGCGCGCTCATCTCCGTGGTCCTCGGACTGGCGGTGTCGTATCTGATCTTCTGGAGTCTCAACTGGCTCGTCGAGCGGACAAATGACAAGTGGAAGGCGCGGCTGCTGCCGTACGTCTTCCTCTTCCCGGTCATCGTCCTGATCTCGATATTCCTGCTCTACCCGGCACTGCGGACGCTCGTCGAGAGCTTCATGAAGCAGAGCCAGCGTCGCGGCGAAGGCGCCAGCTTCGTCGGACTCGAGAACTACATCTCCCTGTTCACCAGCCCCAGCTTCCTCGGGGTCCTGCTCAACAACCTGCTGTGGGTCCTGGTGGTCCCCGCGGGTGCGGTGCTCATCGGCCTGCTGGTCGCGGTGCTCACCGACAAGCTCGGCAAGCGCCGCGAGCAGACGTTCAAGGCGATGATCTTCCTGCCGATGGCCATCAGCGGCGTCGCGGCCGCGGTCACCTGGCGGTTCATCTACTTCTACGCGCCGCCCGGCAACCCGCAGATCTACCTGCTGAACGCGGCGTGGACCGGCACCACCGGTCAGGACCCGGTGCCGTGGCTGACGCTGGACGCCGGACGGCTCAACAGCTTCCTCATCATGATCATCGCGATCTGGCTCCAGGTCGGCTTCGCGATGGTGCTGCTCTCGGCGGCGATCAAGGGCGTTCCCGAAGAGACGATCGAGGCCGGCCGCCTCGACGGGGCGGGGGAGCGGCGGCTGTTCTTCAGCGTCATCGTCCCGCAGATCCGCGGCACGATCCTCGCGGTCTTCGTCACCATCGTGATCTTCGTCATGAAGATCTTCGACATCATCTACGCGATGACGGGCGGTCAGTACAACACCAGCGTGCTCGCGGTGGAGTTCTACAGCCAGCTCTTCAGCTTCCAGAACCCCGGCAAGGCTGCCGCGGTGGTCATCGTCCTCATGATCGCGGTCGTGCCGCTGATCGTCTACCAGGTCCGCAGCTACAAGTCGCAGGAGGAACTCCGATGACTGTCACCCCGACCCCGATCGTCGACGAAGACGCTCGGCGCAAGCTCGACGCCGGCAGCAGGAAGGCAAAGCGCGAGCGGGCCGGCGACACGCCCAAGCCCCGCATCCTGATCACCATCATCATGGGGATCATCTCGCTACTGTGGCTGTTCCCCCTGCTGGGCCTGGCGGTCACGAGCCTGCGGCCCCGAGCGGACGTCGAGGCCACCGGATGGTGGACCGCGCTGCTGAACCCGTTCGGGACGACGTGGACGCTCGAGCCGTTCGCGCAGGCCTGGGACGCCCTGGATGTCAGCCGCACCTTCTGGAACTCCGTCGCCGTCACGGTGCCCGCCACCGTCCTGCCGATCATGATCGCCGCGATGGCCGCGTACGGCTTCACGTTCTTCACGTTCAAGTTCAAGGAGGTGTACTTCGCCATCGTGCTGGGCCTCATGGTCGTGCCGATCCAGCTGGCGATCATCCCGATCCTGCAGTTGTTCGTGTGGTTCGGGAACACCACCGGCATCCAGATCATCGGGCAGTACCCGGCGGCGTGGATCGTGCACTCCACCTTCGCGCTGCCGCTGGCGATCTACATCCTGCGCAACTACATGCAGACGCTGCCGAACTCGCTCATCGAGGCGGCACGCGTGGACGGTGCGAGCCACTTCCAGATCTTCTGGCGGCTGATCGTGCCGATGTCGGTGCCGGCGCTGGCGTCGTTCGCGATCTTCCAGTTCCTGTGGGTGTGGAACGACTTCCTCGTGGCGTACATCTTCATCCAGTCCGGGCCGAACCAGGTGCTCACGCAGGGCCTGTACACCCTGCTGGGCCAGTACGGTCAGGGCTGGCAGCGCGTGGCGGCGGGGTCGTTCATCACCCTCGTCATCCCGCTGGTGATCTTCTTCGCGCTCCAGCGGTACTTCGTCCGGGGCCTCACCGCCGGCTCGGTGAAGTAGATTCCCGTCGACCCGGCCCTCGGCCTCACCGCGCGTGAGGTCGAGGGCCGCGTTGCGGTGGGGTGCTCCTCGACTGCTTCGCCCTGCTGCTGATCCTCGGCCGTCGGCGGTGGGTCAGGCGCCGCAGCCGAGCCGCGATTGAATCGACTGCATGGCGTCTATCTCGGCCGACTGCCCCGCGACGATGCTCGCGGCGACGTCGCGTACGCGCTGCTCGGAGCCGAGGTCGATGACCGCCTCGGCCATCGGGATCGCGCCCTCGTGGTGCCGGACCATGAGCTCGAGGAAGAGGCAGTCCGCGGCCGTGCCCGCCGCATCGGCGAGGGACTGCAGCTCCTGCGCCGAGGCCATGCCCATGGCGGCGTGGGCTTCGTCGTCGCTCATCGCCTCGGCCGACCCGCCGCCGTGGCCGTGGTCGCCCGCGGACGCGCTCATCCAGGCCATCATGGGTCCGCCCGACTGGGACAGCCCCCACTGCACGAGCCAGTCGTACATCTCGCCGCGCTGGCCGGCCTGGCCGGTGGCGATGTCGTAGCTGAGGGCGCGGAGCTCCTCGTCCTCGGTCTTGCGGTAGATCTCCATGGCCATCTGGATGGCCTGGCCGTGGTGGACCTGCATGTCCCGCGAGAACCCGGCCTCGGGGGAGTCCGTCCCCGGGGGCAGGGCGTCCGCGGACGAGAAGGTCGAGAACCGGCCGACGGCGAAGGCGAGCGCGGCGATGCCGAGGGCTGCCAGCGCCACGATCCACCAGCGGGGCCGGGCGGATGCCGCGGCCCGCGCCCGTGGGGACGGTACGGTCTCGTCGGTCACGTCAGCTCTGCTTGCCGGGCGCGTCCACCCCGCCCGAGCAGACCGCGTTGGGCTCGGGGACGTTCTGGCTGCGCCAGTACTCCTCGAAGAACTCCGGGATGCGCTCGTCGTCGGCGGAGTCGAGCTTGAGCTGGGTGTTCCACCCGCTGAGCACGATGGGGGAGTCGATGCCCTCGTACGGCGAGAGGACGACGTAGCTGGAGGGCAGGTGGGACTTCAGCGTCTCGAGCTCGTCGCCCGTGACCGCGTCGGCGTCGTAGGTCACCCAGATGGCCCCGTGCTCCATCGAGTGCACGGCGTTCTCGTTGGGGACGGGCTGGTCGTAGACGGCGCAGTTGAGCCAGACGGCGTTGTGCGGTCCGCCTGCAGGCGGGCTCTGCTCGTACTCGACGGTGCCCTCGACGTGGTCGGTGACGTTCTCGAAGGTCTCGACGCCCTCGATCTCGACGCCCGTGCTGTCGCCGGCGGTGTAGGTGGCGGGTCCAGGCGGGGCGAACACGACCGAGGCGACCACGAGACCCACCACGAGGACGGCCGCTGTGGCCCCGACGATCCACCACACCAGCTTGCTGCGACGGCGCTTGGCGAGCTGCTTCTGGTACTCGGCGAGCTTTTGCTGCCGGCGCTGCTCGCGCTGCTGCTTGACGGTCAGATTGATCTCGGCCTGCGTGGCAGGGTTGCCGCTGCGCTTCTTATCGGTCGGGCTCACGCTCTCGATTGTATGCGGCGGCATGCAGGCGAGGCTGAGTGTGCGCCCGGCGCGCATCCGTTATCATTGTCGTTTCGAATCGATTCGATCCTCTGGACTCCCCGTGCTCGACACCGCCTCCCTTTCCCTTCCGCGCGCCGAGGAAGCGATCGCCCCCGCGACCGCTCCGCGCTCCGCCCGTACCGCCCCCTCGCCGACGGGGGCCATCCGCACGCTCGGAGCGAACCCGGCGACCGCGCCGATCGTCCTGCACCCCGGCGACGCGATCTCCAGCCGCCGCCGGGTGCTCTACATCATCCTGCTCGGCGCCCTCACCGCCCTCGGCCCGTTCACGATCGACCTGTATCTGCCCGCGTTCCCCGTCCTCGAGGACGACTTCGACACCACGTCCGCGGCGATCCAGCTCACCCTCACCGGCACGATGATCGGCTTCGCGCTCGGCCAGCTCATCGTCGGGCCGCTCAGCGACAAGGTCGGGCGCCGCATCCCGCTGCTCGTCGTCACGGCGCTGCACGTCGTCGCCAGCGGTGCGGCGGCGCTGGCGCCCACCCTCGAGACCCTCTCGCTGGCCCGGGTGCTGATGGGAGCGGGCGCCGCGGCCGGCGGCGTCGTGGCCGCCGCGATCGTCCGCGACCTCTTCGGCGGCCGTCGCCTGGTCGTCATGCTGTCCCGGCTCGCCCTGGTGTCGGGCGCGGCGCCGGTCATCGCACCGCTCGTCGGCTCTGCGCTGCTGCTGGTGATGCCGTGGCGCGGCATCTTCGTCGTGCTCGCGGTGTACGGCGCGGTGATGCTGGTCTCGGCCATCGTCTTCATCCCCGAGACCCTGCCGCCGGCCCGGCGCCACGAGCGCGGCGCGACGACCGTGTGGCAGCGCTACCGGAGCGTCTTCAGCGACCGCGTCTTCATCGGCGTCCTCGTGATCGGCGGCATGACCTTCAGCGGGCTGTTCTCGTACCTCTCGGCCTCGCCTTTCCTCTTCCAGGAGGGCTACGGCTTCGACCCCCAGCAGTACGGCGTGCTGTTCGCGGTGAACTCCATCGGGATCGTCGTCGGCGTCCAGGTCGCCTCGCGCCTGGCCGCACGATTCGGCCCGCAGTGGGTGATGGCGGTCTCTACCGCGGCGCTGGTGGTCACGGCATCCGGCATCATCATCGCCGACGCGCTGGACCTCGGCGTGTGGGGCACCATGGTGCCGCTCTTCCTGTTCATGACCTCGTGCGGCTTCACCTTCCCGTGCGTGCAGGTGCTCGCCCTCGACCGCCACGGCCGCGCGGCCGGCACCGCGCAGTCGATCATCGGCGCCACCAACTTCGGCGTCGCCGGGCTCATCTCGCCCCTCGTCGGGTGGATCGCGCAGGATGCCGGCATCACGGCCTCGACCATGGCCTCGGTCATGGTCGGGTGCGCCGTGGTCGGCGTCGCGGCGCTGTGGCTGCTGGTGCGCCCCCGCACGGTCGAGCGACTCGCCCCGTGATCCGCGGCGCGGGCGGAATCATGCCATGATCCCCGCCCGCGCGCGAGTCGTGTTCACGCGGCGTTCATCCTGGCAGGATGACGGCATGAAGGAGCATCCCACCACCGACGTCCGTGTCGCGTACCGCCGTCCGCTGTGGATCGGGCTCGCGCTCGTCGTGGCCGGCGTCGTCCTCGGGGTCGGCATCCTGGTGGGCCTGGGTAACGCCACCTTCGGCTTCGACTCGGCGTGGCAGGACCTGCTGGCCGCCAGTCGCAGCCCGTTCATGCTCGGCGTGGCGTACGCGCTCGACTGGATCGGCGGAGGCTGGTTCGGGGTCTTCGCGGTGCCGATCGGCGTCGCGATCCTGCTGCTCATCTTCCGCCGGCCGTGGGGGGCGGCGTACTTCGTCGCCGCCGAGATCGTGAGCGTCGCCGTCGTGCAGGTGCTCAAGCAGACGATCGGGCGCGCCCGCCCCGAGGACATCATCGTGCACTCCGACGTCGGGTCCTTCCCGTCGGGGCACGTCGCCAACGCCGCCACCATCGCCATGGCGCTGTTCGTGCTCTTCCCCAAGGTGTGGGTGGCGATCGCCGGCGCCGTCTGGACCCTCGCGATGGCCTTCTCGCGCACCTACCTCGGCGCGCACTGGATCAGCGACACCATCGGCGGAGCGCTCGTCGGCGTCGGCGCGGCCCTGCTGGTGGCGGCCGCCTTCGCCAAGCCGCTCGCCCGCGAGGAGGAGCGTCACGGGGCGGCCCGGGCGCCGGCCAAAGCCCCCGGGAAGGATCCCGAGCGCCGTTAGGCTGTGGCCATGACCACGCCGTCGTCGTCCGATTCCGCCGCAGCCGCCGCTCAGGCCGAGCTCGAGAGGCTGCGGGCCGAGGCGGAGGCCGCCGAGGCCCGCCTCGCGGCGGCGCAGGCGCGGGCCGCGCTCGCTGCCGCCGAAGCCGCAGCCGCGCGCACGGCCGCCGGCGCCCCGGCGGGCGAGCAGCCCGTGCCGGCGGAGCACCCGTCCCCGACGACCACCGCGGACGTGGGCGCGCCGGCCGAGGTTCCCCCGCCGGCGGCCGAGGGGGGCGTCGCCGACACGCCCCCGGGCGCGGTGGAGGCCGGCCCGCTCGACGCCGACGCCGTCGAGGCCATTCGGCGCGGCTACGCGTTCGAGGGCGCCGCGCTCGACCTCGGCGCGCTGGTGAACACCGACCCTCGCCCGGACGTGCAGATCCGGATCCCGCTGGCGATGACCAACCGGCACGGCCTCGTGGCCGGCGCCACCGGCACCGGCAAGACCCGCACCCTCCAGGGGCTGGCCGAGCAGCTCGCGGCGAAGGGCGTCCCCGTCTTCGCCGCGGACATCAAGGGCGACCTGTCGGGGGTGGCGACCCCGGGCCAGGCCAGCGACAAGCTCCTGGCCCGCACCACCGGGATCGGGCAGGACTGGCAGCCCGCGGCATCCGTCACGGAGTACTTCGCCCTCGGAGGCATCGGCAAGGGCGTCCCCGTGCGGGCGACGGTGAGCGGCTTCGGACCGCTGCTGCTGAGCAAGGTGCTGGGCCTCAATCCCACGCAGGAGTCGAGCCTCGGGCTCGTCTTCCACTACGCCGACCGCAACGGACTCGCCCTCGTCGACCTCTCCGACCTGCGTGCCGTGCTCACCTTCCTCGTCAGCGACGAGGGCAAGGCGGAGCTGAAGGACCTCGGCGGCCTGTCCGCAGCCACGGCGGGGGTGATCCTGCGCGAGCTCATCACCTTCGCCGACGACGGCGCGGACGTCTTCTTCGGCGAGCCCGAGTTCGAGGTGTCGGAGTTCCTGCGCACGGCCGCCGACGGACGGGGCGTCATCAGTCTGCTCGAGGTCCCCGGCGTCGCCGACAAGCCGGCGCTGTTCTCCACCTTCCTGATGTATCTGCTCGCCGAGCTCTTCGAGACGCTCCCAGAGGTCGGCGACCTCGACAAGCCGAAGCTGGTGTTCTTCTTCGACGAGGCGCACCTGCTCTTCACCGGGGCGTCGAAGGACTTCGTCGCCGCCATCGTCCAGACCGTCCGGCTCATCCGCTCGAAGGGCGTGGGGGTCTTCTTCGTCACGCAGACCCCGAAGGACGTCCCCGCAGACGTGCTGGCGCAGCTCGGCTCGCGCGTGCAGCATGCGCTCCGCGCCTTCACGCCCGACGACGCCAAGGCGCTGCGCGCGACCGTCGGCACCTACCCGACGTCGGACTACGACCTCGAGCGGGTGCTGCAGGAGCTCGGCACCGGCGAGGCGATCATCACGGTGATGAGCGAGAAGGGTGCGCCCACCCCGGTCGCCTGGACGCGCCTTCGCGCCCCGCAGGGCCTCATGACGCCCACACCCGATGCGGCGATCGAGGCCGCCGTGGCGGCGTCGCCGCTGCGGGCCAAGTACGGCACCCCCATCGACCGGGAATCGGCCCGCGAGGTGCTGACGGCGAAGATGAAGGCGGCCGAAGAGGCCGAGGCCGCCGAGCAGGCGGCGCTCGAGAAGGCCAAGGCCGACGCCGAGTACGCCAAGCAGCAAGCGGCGATCGACAAGGCTCAGGCGGATGCCGAGCGCAAGGCGCAGCAGGAGTACGAGCGGCTGCTGAAGAAGACGTCCGGTTCCTCGCGCACGACCCGGTCGCGCTCGCAGCCGAAGAGCCCGCTGGAACAGGTGCTGAATTCCAAGTCGACCCAGACCATCCTCGGCGCCGTCATCCGCGGCGTCTTCGGCACGGGGCGCCGCTGATATGGCCTCCCGCCCACCCCGGGACGACATCGACGAGAGTCGTCTGCGGGTGGCGGCGCCCAAGCGGGTGGCGGTCGGCGTCCCCGCCGTCGCCCACGCCCTGAAGATCTCGGTCGAGCAGATGGGGATCGCCCGCACCGTCCGGACCCTCGCCCGCGTGAACCAGAAGGACGGGTTCGACTGCCCGGGCTGCGCGTGGCCCGAGACCGACCGGCGCCACGTCGCGGAGTTCTGCGAGAACGGCGCGAAGGCCGTCGCGGAAGAGGCGACGGTGCGCCGCGTGGACGCGGCGTTCTTCGCGGCCCACTCGGTCGCCGACCTCGCCGGTCACGACGACTGGTGGCTGGGGCAGCAGGGGCGCCTGGTCGAGCCGATGATCCTCGACGAGGGCGACACGCACTACCGGCCGATCGGGTGGGATGAGGCACTGCACCTCATCGCCGACCACCTCAAAGGCCTGGATGCCGCGGACCGGGCGGTCTTCTACACCTCGGGCCGCACGTCCAACGAGGCCGCCTTCCTGTACCAGCTGCTGGTGCGGGGCCTCGGGACGAACAACCTGCCGGACTGCTCGAACATGTGCCACGAGTCCAGCGGCTCGGCGCTGACCGAGACCCTGGGGATCGGCAAGGGCACGGTGTCGCTCGAGGACATCCACGACGCGGGGCTGATCATCGTCGCCGGCCAGAACCCCGGCACGAACCATCCCCGCATGCTGAGTGCTCTCGAGAAGGCGAAGGCGCGCGGCGCGCGGATCATCGCCGTCAATCCGCTGCCCGAGGCGGGCCTGGTCCGCTTCGAGAACCCGCAGACCGTGCGCGGCGTGCTGCTGGGCGGCACGAAACTCGCCGACCGCTTCGTGCAGATCCGCCTCGGCGGCGATCAGGGCCTCTTCCAGGCCATCGGCAAGCACCTGCTCGAACGCGAGGACGCCGGTGACGGCATCCTGGATCACGCGTTCATCGACGGGCACACGGCGGGCTTCGACGCGTACCGCGAGTCCCTCGCGGCCGTGCCGTGGACCGAGCTCGAGACGGCGACCGGGCTCGACGAGCGCACGCTGCGGGAGCTCGGGGACGAGGTCGCCCGCTCCCGCGCGACGATCGTGTGCTGGGCGATGGGACTCACTCAGCACAAGCACTCGGTCGCCACCCTGCGCGACGTCGTCGACGTCCTGCTGCTGCGCGGCGACATCGGCCGCCCGGGGGCGGGGGTCTGCCCCGTGCGCGGTCACTCCAACGTGCAGGGCGACCGCACCATGGGCATCTACGAGAAGCCCGGCGAGGCGTTCCTCGAGGCGCTCGACCGCGAGTTCTCGTTCACCGCGCCCCGCGCGCACGGCTATGACACCGTCGGCGCGATCCGCGCCATGCGGGACGGCGACGTCGACTTCTTCATGGGGATGGGCGGCAACTTCGTCAGCGCGACCCCCGACACCGCCGTGGTCGAAGAGGGGATGTCCCGGGTCGCGCTCACGGTGCAGGTCTCGACGAAGCTCAACCGCTCGCACGTGGTCACGGGCAGGCGGGCGCTGATCCTGCCGACCCTCGGCCGCACCGACCGCGACGTCCGCGGCGGCCGCGAGCAGCGGGTGAGCGTGGAGGACTCGATGGGGGCGGTGCACTCCTCACGCGGGCGCCTCGCCCCGCCGTCGGGCGACATGCCGAGCGAGGTCGCCATCGTCGCGCGGCTGTGCGCGCTGCTCTTCCCGGATGCCGGCCCCCGGCCGGATCCGCGGACCCACACCCATGACGGCGACCCGGACCGCGGCCTGCCGGAGCGCCCGGTGGCGGACCAGCCCGACGGCGGCGACCGCGCCGAGACGGACCCGCGTCCGAACGCCCCGCGGGCGGACTGGAGGCTGCTCGAGACCGATTACGCCGCGGTCCGCGCGCACATCCAGAGCGTCATCCCCGGCTTCGACGACTACGAGCGGCGCATCGACCGGGGCGGGACGCTGCACCTGCCGAACGGGCCGCGCGACGCGCGCCGCTTCGCCACGGCCGACGGGCGCGCGCAGTTCACCGTGAACGCGCTGGAATACCCCCGCATCCCGCCGGGGCGCCTGCTGCTGCAGACCCTGCGCTCCCACGACCAGTACAACACCACGATCTACGGCAAGGACGACCGGTATCGCGGCATCCACGACGGCCGGCGCGTGGTGATGGTCAACGCCGAGGACATCGCCGAGCTCGCCCTCGCTGACGGCGACCTGGTCGACCTCGTGTCGGAGTGGACGGCTCTCGACGGCGCGCTGCAGGAGCGTCGCGCCCCGCGCTTCCGTGTCGTGGCCTACCCCACCCCGCGGGGGAACGCCGCGGCCTACTATCCCGAGACCAACGTGCTGGTGCCCCTGGACTCCGTCGCCGACGTCAGCGGGACGCCGACGTCGAAGTCGGTGCTGGTCAGGCTCGAGCCCCACGCCGGGTGAGACGCGCCGCCGCGGGTCACAGGCGGCGCAGCCGCTCCGGGTCGGGAGTGCGCACCGGATCCCAGCCGCGGCGGACCGGGCGCGAGCCGCGCTGGTCGTCGCGGGAGCGGTAGACGATGTACGGGCGGAAGAGGTAGCCCACCGGTGCCGAGAACACGTGCACGAGGCGCGTGAACGGCCACAGCGCGAACAGGGCGAACGCGGTGACCACGTGCAGCTGGAACATCAGCGGCACCTCGGCCATGAGACCCGGATCGGGCTGGAAGATCAGGATGCCGCGGATCCAGGGTGAGATCGTCTCGCGGTAGTGGAACCCGCCCCCGAACACCTGGTGCACGACGGTGGCGAGGGTTCCGAACAGCAGCGTCGCGCCGAGGAAGACGTACATGACCTTGTCCATGACCGTCGTCGCCAGGAACACCGGGCCGACCGTGCGGCGGCGGTAGATCAGGATCGCCAGCCCCGCGAGGGTCAGCGCGGCGGCGGCGGTGCCGAGCGCGGTCGCGCCGAAGTGGTAGATCTCCTCGGACACCCCGATCGCGTACAGCCACTCGCGGGGGATGAGCAGTCCGACCGCGTGCCCGGCGATCACCATCAGGATGCCGAGGTGGAACATCGGCGATCCCCAGCGCAGCAGGCGGTTCTCGTATGTCTGGGTCGAGCGGGTCGTCCACCCGAACTTGTCGTACCGGTAGCGCCAGATGTGGCCGACGACGAAGACGGCCATCGCGGCGTACGGCAGGGCGACCCACAGGATGAACTCGGCGGCGGTCACGGGGCGTCTCCTCGCTGCGCGACGGGTGAGAACGGGGGAAGGTTCCCCAGGACGCTGAGGCCCACCGTCTCGGTCGGCGGCCCTTCGCTGATGAGGGCGAGGTAGCGCTCGCGGGTGCGATCGTCCACCGGCGGCAGCGACAGCACCACCGCGCGCACGATCGCCGCCCAGGGGCTGGACAGCGACTCCAGTGCCGCGCGCAGGACTTCGATGCCCTCGCGGTGCGAGGCGATGAGCGCGGCGGCGATCGGCGAGTCGCTCACGGCCGAGAACTCCAGCACCGCGGGCAAGTAGTCCGGCAGTTCCTGCGCGTCGAACTCCCACCCGGCCGCGCGGTAGGCCTCGAGGAAGGTCACCAGCGCCGTTCCCCGCTTGCGGGTGTCGCCCGTGGCGTAATAGCTGAGGTAGAGGCTGCACTTGCGCTTCAGATCGAACGTCAGCACGTACCGACGCTGCCACTCGGTGGTCCCGGCGCGGGCGGCGTCGTCGACGAACCCCGCCAGCGGCTCCGCGACGGCCGGCGGCAGCCCGGGCAGCGCGTCGCGGATGGCGTCCAGCCGCGCGAACCACGCGTCGTCGGGGTAGTCCAGCAGCAGGGACGCGATCATGTGCACGCGCGCGCGGTCCGCGGCGGCCAGGCGCAGGGGCCGCAGCTCTTCGGGCAGGGCGCGCCGCGGCGTCACCCGCGGGATCGTGCCGCTCACGAGGCGTCCTCGTCCGACCGCGCACCGGGCGGGAACAGGCCGTCGGGCGTGCCGTTGCCGTCCCAGTTGAGCAGGTTCACCCGGCCCGCGGTGGACGGCCGGTCGGCGGTCTGCCGGTCGGCGAGCACGTGGAAGTTCTCCACCGCCACCGGCACGCTCGGCCCGCTGGACAGGCCGAACGGCCCCGCGCCGCCCATGCCGGGTCCGCCGTCGTAGTCCAGCGAGCAGGCCATCTCCTCGAGGGCGTGCGCCTGCTCGGCGTGAGCGGGCGGGATGACGTAGCGGTCCTCGTACTTGGCGATGGCCAGCAGCCGGTACATCGACTCGATCTCGGCGCCGGTCATCCCGACCGCGCCGGCGATGCGCTCGTCGCGCTCGTCGTCGAGGTTGACCCCCCGCATGTAGGAGCGCATGGCGGCGAGGCGCCGCAGCGCGTGGTCGACCGGACCCGTCTCGCCGGCCGTGAAGAGTTCGGCGAGGTAGCCGATCGGGATACGCAGCTTGTCGATCGCCGCGAACAGCGTGCGGGCATCCTCGCCGTCGTTGCCGGAATCGCTCACGACGTCCACCACCGGCGACAGCGGCGGGATGTACCAGACCATCGGCATCGTGCGGTACTCGGGGTGGAGGGGCAGGGCCACCTCGTACTCCTGGATGAGGCGCCAGATCGGGCTGCGCTGGGCGGCGGCGATCCAGTCCTCGGGGATGCCGTCGCGGCGGGCCTGCTCGATGACCGCGGGGTCGCGGGGGTCCAGCAGCACGCTTCGCTGGCTGGCCAGCAGCGCCCGGTCGTCCTCGACGGCCGCCGCCTCGGCCACGCGGTCGGCATCGTAGAGGACCAGCCCGAGGTAGCGCAGGCGCCCGACGCACGTCTCGGAGCACACGGTCGGCAGTCCCACCTCGACGCGGGGGTAGCACATCGTGCACTTCTCGGCCTTGCCGGTCTTGTGGTTGAAGTAGACCTTCTTGTACGGGCAGCCCGACACGCACATGCGCCAGCCGCGGCACTGATCCTGGTCCACGAGGACGATGCCGTCCTCGGCGCGCTTGTACATCGCCCCCGACGGGCAGGACGCCACGCACGACGGGTTCAGGCAGTGCTCGCAGATCCGCGGCAGGTAGAACATGAAGGCCTTCGAGAACTCCGCCTCGACCTTCTCGCTCATCTTCTGCAGGATCGGGTCGTCCTGCATGGTCTCGAGGGACCCGCCGAGGTCGTCGTCCCAGTTGGCCGACCACGAGATCTTCATGTCCTCGCCCGTGAGCAGGCTCTTGGGCCGCGCGACGGGGACCTGCGCGGTGCGCGGCGCGTTCAGCAGCATGTCGTAGTCGTAGGTCCATGGCTCGTAGTAGTCGTGGATCTCGGGCAGCTTCGGGTTGGAGAAGATGCGCGCGAGCTTGGCCAGGCGGCCGCCGCTTCGCAGCTTCAGCCGGCCGCGCGCGGTGCGCACCCAGCCGCCGCCCCACTTGTCCTGGTCCTCGTAGCCGCGCGGGTAGCCGACCCCCGGCCTGGTCTCGACGTTGTTGAACCACACGTACTCGACGCCGGTCCGATTCGTCCACGCCTGCTTGCACGTGACCGAGCAGGTGTGACAGCCGATGCACTTGTCGAGGTTCATCACCATCGACATCTGCGCCATGACCTTCATCAGTACGTGACCTCCTGGCTGCGACGGCGGATGACGGTGATCTCGTCACGCTGGTTGCCCGTGGGCCCCAGATAGTTGAAGGCCCACGCCAGCTGCGCGTAGCCGCCGATCAGATGGCTGGGCTTGAGCAGGATGCGGGTGAGGGAGTTGTGGATGCCGCCGCGCAGGCCGCTCGTCTCGGCGATCGGCACGTCCACCGTGCGGTCCTTGGCGTGATACATGTACACCGTCCCCTCCGGCATCCGGTGCGAGACGATCGCGCGCGCCACCACCACGCCGTTGCGGTTGTACGACTCGATCCAGTCGTTGTCGCGCACGCCGACCTTGGCGGCATCCTGCGGGCTCATCCAGATGGTGGGTCCGCCGCGCGAGAGCGACAGCATGAACAGGTTGTCCTGGTACTCCGAATGGATGGACCACTTCGAATGCGGGGTGAGGTAGCGCACCGCCACCTCGGTCTGCGTGGTCGCGCCCACCTTCGGCGAGTCGAACAGCCGGTGCATGTCCAGCGGGGGGCGGAAGGTCGGCAGGTTCTCGCCGAGCTCCTCCATCCAGTCGTGGTCGAGGTAGAAGTGCTGGCGACCGGTCAGGGTGTGCCAGGGCTTCAGGTGCTCCACGTTGATCGCGAACGCGGTGTACCGCCGGCCGCCGTGCTCCGAGCCGGACCACTCGGGCGAGGTGATCACCGCGCGGGGCTGCACCTGCACGTCGGCGAAGGTGATGTGGGTGCCCTCCTCCTCTTCGGCGAGGTATGCCAGACGCTGCCCGGTGCGCTTCTCCAGGGCCCGGAACCCCTGGACGGCGAGCCGGCCGTTGCTGGTGCCCGACAGCGCGAGGATCAGATCGCACACGCGACGATCGGAGTCCAGCCGGATGCGGCCGGCCGCGGGGCCGGTGTCGAACACCCCGTTGAGCCGCTCGAGCTTCTTCAGCTCCTGGTCGGGGTGGTAGGTGACGGCCTTCGTCGTCATGCCGAGGGTGCCGGTGAGCGGTCCGAGCGAGCGCCACCGGTCGTAGAGCGACGGGTAGTCCCGTTCGACGACGAGCAGCTTCGTCATCGTCACGCCGGGCAGGAGCGGCGGATCCGCGGGGACGGCGCCGTGGGCGTACGCCATGACGTCGGGGGTGTCGTGCTGCAGGGGCGAGGCGACCACGTCCCGGCGGACGCCGAGGTGCCCGGCACACAGCTCGCTGAACCGGCGGGCGAGCTCGCCGAAGAGGTCGTAGTCGGTCCGGGTCTGCCACGGGGGCGCGATCGCGGGGTTGAAGGAGTGCAGGAAGGGATGCATGTCCGTCGAGGACAGGTCGTGCTTCTCGTACCAGGTCGCCGCGGGGAAGACGAGGTCGCTGAACAGCGTCGTCGAGGTCATGCGGAAGTCCGCCGTCATCAGCAGGTCGAGCTTGCCCTGCGGGGCGTCCTCGCGCCACACGATGTCCTCGGGGCGGGAGCCGGGGGCCGTCTCGCTCGCGCGGATGGCCGAGTCCGCGCCGAGCAGGTGCTTGAGGAAGTACTCGTTGCCCTTGCCCGAGGACCCGAGGATGTTCGCCCGCCACACCGTGACGATGCGGGGGAAGTTCTCGGGGGCGTCGGGGTCCTCGCAGGCGTAGCGCAGCGATCCGTCGGCGAGGGAGTCCACGACGTGCTGGGCGGGCTCCTTGCCGGCGGCCTCGGCCTCGTCGCAGAGGTCCAGCGGGTTGCGCGAGAACGTGGGGTAGCTGGGCATCCATCCCCGCTTGACCGACTCGACCAGGCAGTCCGCCGTCGTCCGGCCGGCGAACGCGCCGCGAGCCAGCGGCGAGGCGAGCTTGTCGGCCGGCATCCCGTCGTAGCGCCACTGGTCGGTGGCGAGGTACCAGAACGCCGTGCCGATCATCTGCCGCGGCGGACGGTTCCAGTCCCCGGCGGTGGCGTACTGCGAGTAGCCGGTGATGGGGCGCACCTTCTCCTGCCCCACGTAGTGGGCCCAGCCGCCGCCGTTGACCCCCTGGCAGCCGGTCATGGTCGTGAGCGCCAGGAACGTGCGGTAGATCGTGTCGGAGTGGAACCAGTGGTTGGTCCCGGCGCCCATGAGGATCATGGATCGCCCGCCGGAGCGATCGGCGTTGTCGGCGAACTCCCGCGCGATGCGCACGGCCTGGGCGGCGGGGACCGAGGTGATCTCCTCCTGCCAGGCGGGCGTTCCGGGCGTGGCCGGGTCGTCGTAGCCGGTGGGCCACCGGCCCGGCATCCCGTCGCGCGGCACGCCGTACTGCGCCAGCAGCAGGTCGAACACGGTCGTGACCAGGCGCCCGGCGACGCGGCGGGTGGGCACGCCCCGGACGACCACGCCCGAGCCGCCGGCGTGCTCGTCGCCCACCTCGGGGGTGAGGTCGAAGCGGGGCAAGGCGATCTCGGCGGATTCGCCCGACCAGTCCGCCAGGTCGGCGATCGACAGCGGCGGGACGACGCCTTCGAGGTCGAGGTTCCAGCGCCCTTCGTCCTCGGGCGTGAAGCGGTGCCCGAGCGAGCCGCCCGGCACGACCGCCCCGCCTCGCTCATCCAGCAGCACGGTCTTGAAATCGGCCCGCGCGGCCGTCGCGGCCTCGCCGCCGAGGTCCGACGCGGTGAGGAACTTGCCGGGGACGAGCGCGTCGCCGTGGGGTTCGAGGGTCACGAGGTACGGCGCGTCCGTGTAGCGGCGCATGTAGTCCTCGAAGCGCGCCGTGCGGGCCTTCACGAAATGCTCGGTCAGGATCACATGGCCCATCGCCAGCGCGAGGGCGGCGTCGGTCCCCGGGTGCGGGGCGACCCATTCGTCGGCGAACTTGGTGTTGTCGGTGTAGTCCGGCGACACGGTGACCACCTTCTGCCCGCGGTAGCGCGCCTCGGCCATGAAGTGCGCGTCGGGGGTGCGGGTGACGGGGACGTTCGAGCCCCACATGATGAGGTAGCCCGCGTTCCACCAGTCGGCGGATTCGGGGACGTCGGTCTGGTCGCCGAAGACCTGGGGACTCGCCACGGGCAGGTCGGCGTACCAGTCGTAGAAGGACAGGATCGTCCCGCCGAGCAGGTTGAGGAAGCGTGCGCCCGCGCCGTGCGACACCATCGACATCGCGGGGATGGGCGAGAAGCCGGCGACCCGGTCGGGCCCGTACGTCTTGACGGTGTGGACGTGCGCGGCCGCGGCGATCTCGAGCGCCTCGTCCCACGTCGTCCGCACCAGGCCGCCCTTGCCGCGGGCGGACTTGTAGGACCGGGACGCCTCGGGGTCCGCCACGATCGACGCCCACGCATCGACGGGGTCGGGATGCAGGGCGCGCGCGGCGCGGTACAGCTCGGCGAGCGCGTCGCGGATGTAGGGGTAGCGCACGCGCGTCGGGGAGTACGTGTACCAGCTGAACGCCGCCCCGCGCGGGCACCCGCGCGGCTCGTACTCGGGCGAGTCCGGGCCCACCGACGGGTAGTCGGTCTGCTGGGCCTCCCACGTGATGATGCCGTCCTTGACGTACACCTTCCACGAGCAGGACCCCGTGCAGTTCACCCCGTGCGTGGAGCGGACGACCTTGTCGTGGGCCCACCGGTCGCGGTAGAACACGTCCCCCGACCGGCCGCCCTCGAGGAACACCGATCGCAGATCCTCGCTGGTCTCGCCCGGCCGCAGGAACCGCCCCATCTTCAGCAGCGTGTCGGCGAGCGGGCCGTCCGTCGACGGACGGGCGGCGCGGATGTCGGGCGTCATGACTCCTCCATCGCGACGCCCCGTCCTCGTCGGCCACGGTGCCGCCGGAAGCGGGCGTCGCTGCCCGTATTCAACCCAGGATGCGGCGAGGGGGCAACGGGTAGGCCGGTGCGTCGCCGAATCCGGCGCGTCCGGGGTGTCGCCCGTGCGCACGCCCCGGTACGGTGACCGTGACGAACGGAGGCGCCATGACGACCCGTGAATCCGCTGCCCGCGACGCCGCAGGAGGCCCCGACCTGCGGGGCGGACTCGGCCAGGTCATCCTCGCGACGCTCGCCTCGACCGTCGGCTTCTGGGCGTGGATGGCGATCGCCCCGCTGCAGAACATCTACGCCCAGCAGATGGGGCTCGACCAGGGGCAGATCTCGATCATGCTCGCCACGCCCGTGCTCGTCGGCGCCCTCGGGCGCATCGTCGTCGGGGCGATGACCGACCGGTTCGGCGGCCGGCGGATGTTCACGATCGTGCTCCTGGCGGCCGTCCCCGCGGTCCTGCTGGTGGCGCTGGCGGGATCCATCGGCAGCTACCCGCTGCTGGTGGGGGCGGGATTCCTGCTGGGCATCGCGGGGACGATCTTCGCCGTCGGCATCCCGTTCTCGAGCGCCTGGTTCCCGGCATCCCGCCGGGGCCTGGCCACCGGGATCTTCGGCATGGGCATGATCGGCACCGCCGTGTCGGCGTTCGCCACCCCCCGGCTCGCGCAGGGGATCGGGTACCTGCCCACGCACCTGCTGATCGCCGGGATCATGGTGGCCGTCGCCGTGGTGGTGTGGATCTTCCTGCGGGAGTCGCCCGCGTGGGCGCCGAGCCGGCAGGCCCTCGTGCCGAAGGTGACCGGCGCTCTGAAGCTCGCCGTGACGTGGGAGATGGCCTTCCTCTACGCCATCGTCTTCGGCGGCTTCGTGGCGTTCTCGACGTACCTGCCGAAGTACCTGCTCACCATCTACCCGGAAGACGTGGATGCCGTCGGCGCCGGCACCCGGACCGCGCTGTTCGCCGCGGCCGCGGTCGTCGCGCGGCCGATCGGCGGCGTTCTCGCCGACCGGCTGGGCCCCAAGGTCGTCTCGCTGACATCGCTCGCCGGCATCGTCGCCACCGCGTACATCGTCGGCCAGCAGCCGCCCGAGGGAGTCCTGACCGGCGCGGTGTTCCTGCTCATGGCCTCGGCGATGGGCCTGGGCATGGGGGCGGTGTTCGCGTGGGTGGGTCCCTCGACCCCGCCCGACAAGGTCGGCGCCGTGACCGGCGTCGTCGCGGCGGCGGGCGGACTCGGCGGCTACTTCCCGCCGCTGGTCATGGGCGCCACCTACGACCCGGTGTCCAACTCCTACGCGCTCGGGCTGTGGCTGCTGGTCCTCGTGGGTGCGGGGGCCCTCGTGGTGGCCGGGATGCTCCGCGACGCCCGGCCGGCGTCGGCGGCACGGGCCGGTGCCGCCGCGGCGGCCGCGCACCGCTGAGCAATCACCGCCGGCCGGATCCGGGGTACCCGGGATGCCGCTAGATTTCGGCCATGGAGAATCTCAGCGCTCCCACCGGCCGTGAAGAGGCGCTGCGTGCGCGCCCGCGTCCCGACGGGTCGGCGCCGCGTGCGCTGGTGCTCGGCGGCACCGGGTACATCGGCGGTCGGCTCGTGCCCCGGCTGCTGAACGCGGGGTACCGGGTGCGGGTCCTGGCCCGCGAACCGGCCCGCGTCGGCGCCTTCGCGTGGGGCGGCGAGGTCGAAACGGTCGGGGGGTCGGCCGATGATCCGGATGCCGTGGCCACCGCCGTCGACGATGTCGACGTCCTGTTCTACCTCGTCCACTCGATGGCCGCCGGCCGCGGCTTCGAGGACGCCGACCTGCGGGCGGCGCGCACCGTCGCCGGCGCCGCCGCCGCGGCGGGCGTCGGCCGCATCGTCTACCTCGGGGGACTGCATCCCGAGGGTGTGGAGCTCTCGCCCCACCTGCGCTCGCGCGTCGAGGTGGGCGAGGTGTTCCTGGCCAGCGGCGTGCCGACGCTCGTGCTGCAGGCCGGCGTCGTCATCGGGTCGGGGTCGGCGTCGTTCGAGATGGTGCGCCACCTCACCGACGTGCTGCCCTACATGCCGGCGCCGAAGTGGGTGCGCAACCGCATCCAGCCGATCGCGGTCCGCGACGTCATGCACTACCTGCTCGGAGCCGCGCGCGTGGACGCGGACGTCAATCGCGCCGTCGACATC
Source organism: Microbacterium aureliae (assembly GCF_054780155.1). Taxonomy (NCBI): domain Bacteria; kingdom Bacillati; phylum Actinomycetota; class Actinomycetes; order Micrococcales; family Microbacteriaceae; genus Microbacterium; species Microbacterium aureliae. The sequence goes on along the minus strand of NZ_BAAGWW010000001.1, from coordinate 1,009,117 downwards.
GGCGGCCCGGACGTGCTGCGCTACGGGCAGATGATGAACGGCTACGCGGTCGAGGCGGGCCTGCACCAGCGGCCGATTGCCTCGCTGCCGGTCTTCACGCCGAATCTCGCCTCGCACTGGGTGAACCTGGTGACCCCGATCCCGCGGTCGATCGCGCGGCCGCTCGTGGCGTCGCTGCAGAACGAGTGCGTCATGAAGAACCACGACATCGACGCGCTCATCCCGCCGCCCGAGGACGGCCTCACGCCGTACCGTCGCGCGGTGCGCCTGGCGCTCGGCCGAGTGAAAGAGGACGCCGTCGAGACCAGCTGGGCCGACGCCGAGGTGCTGGGCGTCCCGAGCGACCCGCTGCCGAGCGACCCCGACTGGGCGGGCAAGGCCGTCTTCGTCGATGCGCGCGAGGCGCGCACTTCGGCGCCGGCCGAGGCGCTGTGGCGGGTGATCGAGGGGATCGGCGGCGAGAACGGCTGGTACTCCTCACCGCTGCTGTGGGCGATCCGCGGCTGGATGGACCGCCTGGTCGGCGGCATCGGGCTCGCGCGCGGGCGCCGCAGCCGTGATCGCCTCGCCGTCGGCGACGCGCTGGACTTCTGGCGCGTCGAGGCGCTCGAACCCGGCTCGTTCCTGCGGCTGCGGGCCGAGATGAAGGTGCCGGGCCTGGCCTGGCTGGAGCTGCGCGCGACGCCCGAGGGCGCGGGCTCCCGCTACGAGCAGCGGGCGGTGTTCTTCCCCACGGGCCTGGCCGGACGGCTGTACTGGTTCGCCGTCGTGCCCTTCCACGGGTTCATCTTCGCGGGCATGGCCAACCGCATCACCGCCGCGGCCGAGCAGCTCGCCGAGGCCGAGCAGTCGGGCCTGCGCCAGGCGGCGTGACGGCACCCTCTGCAGGACGGCCGCGATCTGCAGGACGGGCACGATCTACAGTGGGGGGATGCCTCATCCCGCCGCCGTCGTGACCGTCTCGGACCGGTCCGCCGCGGGCCTGCGCGCCGACTCCAGCGGTCCCGTGGCGGTGGCGGCCCTGCGCGCCGCCGGGTTCGCGTGCGAGGACCCGCGGATCGTCCCCGATGGCGCCGACGAGGTCGAGGGGGTCCTGCGCGACCTCGTGGCAGCCGGCATCCGGGTCATCGTGACCACGGGGGGAACCGGCGTCGCCACCCGCGACCGGACGCCCGAAGGCACCGCCCGCGTGATCGAGCGGGAGCTGCCCGGCATCGCCGAGGAGCTGCGCCGTCGCGGTGTGGCCGAGAAGCCCGCGGCGATGCTGTCGCGCGGCATCGCCGGTGTGGCCGGCCGGGCGCTCGTGGTGAACCTTCCCGGGTCGTCGGCGGCGGTGAGGTCGGGGATGCCCGTCGTGGTGTCCGTCGCCGGGCACGTGCTGGACCAGCTCGACGGCGAGGACCACTGATGCCGGTCGCCCTCGCCCGCATCCGCACCGAGCCGCTCGACCTCGCCGAGCACCTCGCGGCCATCGACGATGCCGCAGCCGGCGCGGTCACGACGTTCGTCGGTCGCGTGCGCGACCACGATCCGGATGCCGCCGGAGCCGTCGTCGCGCTGGAGTACTCCGCGCACCCCGACGCCGAGGCCGCCCTGGCCCGCATCGCGGCCGCCGCGATCGGCGGCACCGGGGCCCTTGTCGCGGTCAGTCACCGCGTGGGCCGGCTCGCGGTGGGGGACACCGCCGTCGTCATCGCCGTCGCCTCGGCCCACCGCGCCGAGGCGTTCGAGGTGTGCCGCGCCGTCATCGAGACGATCAAGACCGACCTGCCGGTGTGGAAGCGCCAGGTCGAGGCCGACGGCACCACGGCGTGGAAGGGCCTCGGGGGCTGACGGTTCAGCCGCCCGCGAAGGGGGGCAGGACGTCGACGACGTCCTCGTCGCCGAGGGCGGTGTCGTCGGCGACGCGCTCGCCGCCGACGAGCACCGCGCAGCGGGTCAGGATGCCGGCGAGACGCGGGTGGTCGGCGGCCAGGGCCACGCGGAGCGCCCCGAGGGTCGCCTCGTCGCGCCGCTCCTCGTCGCGGCCGGCGGCCTCTTCGGCGGCGGCGAAGTAGCGGACGCGGGGCATCAGGCGGTGCCGATCACGTCGGCGTCGGGGTCGACCACGGCGTCGTCGGCCGCCGGGGCGTCGGCGTGGTCGACGGTGCGGGCGAGGTCGGTCACGGCCGCGAGGGCGTCGCGGATCGCGTCGGCGTCGCCGCCGCGGAGCCCCGCCGCGAGGCCCGCGGCGAAGGCGCCGACCGGAGCGGCGGGTCGCGCGACGCCGACCGCCACGTCCCGCGCGAGGTCCAGCACGCCCGAGACGGGCACCTGGCCGGCCTCCAGGTCGAACCGCTCCTGCAGGGCCGCCGCCCAGTCGTCCAGCGCCTCGGGGGGCAGGTGGGTCTGCTCGCTCATGATGCCTCCTGGTCTCGGGCGGTCGTGTCGATCCTGCCACGACCCGCCGCCGCCCGGCAGGGCGCTCAGGGGTGCTCGGCGCCGAAGCGGCGCGCGTCGTCCCACGTGTCGATGTCGTCGGTGAGCTCCTCCGCGCGCAGCACGGTGACGGCGAGATCCTCCATCAGGGCCCGGACCGGCTGGTCTCGTCCCGCATCGGGCAGAGCGGATGCCGCGTCCTCGAGGGCCCGCGTGCGGTACAGCCCGATGAGCCACTGCGGCCGGCTGGCGGCATCCCCCAGGCACACCCCGTCGGCATCGCGGGGGAGGAGCCCCCGCGCGGCGTCGAGGCGGACCACGGCGTCGGTGACCGCGGGCAGGTCGGCGGCGAGCAGGTAGGTCCAGCCGGGTGCGATGCCTGAGGCCGCCCACTCGGCCAGTGCCGCCACGATCGCGGCGGCGGGGCCGGCGAACGGCGGGTCCTCGCGCACCCAGTCCACCTCGAGCGCGGGGTCGAGCATCGGACCGGCGACCGTCACCGGGCGCGCCCCGACGTCGCGGGCGGCGTCGACGGCCGCGGCCAGCAGACTCCGCCCGTTCACATGCAGGAGCGGCTTGTCCGTCCCGCCCATGCGGGAGGCCCGGCCGCCGGCGAGGATGATCGCGGCGGTCGATTCGTCCGGCTGGGCCGTCATCGCCCGGCTCCGGGTTCGTCGGGGCGGTGCCAGTCGCCGGACTTGCCGCCGGTCTTCGCGACGATCCGCACGTCCTGGATGGATGTGCCCTTGTCGAGCGCCTTGACCATGTCGACCACCGCGAGGGCGGCGACCGAGACGGCTGTCAGCGCCTCCATCTCGACGCCGGTGCGGTCGGCGGTGCGGACGGTCGCCTCGATGTCGACGCCGCCGTCGGTGACGGCGAGGTCGACCACCGCGCCGTGGACGCCGATCACGTGGGCCAGCGGCAGCAGGTCGGGGGTGCGTTTGGCGGCCTGGATCCCCGCGATCCGCGCGACCGCCAGGACGTCGCCCTTGGGCACGGACCCGTCGCGCAGGGCGGCGACGACCTCGGGCGCGCAGCGGACGTGCCCTCGCGCGGTCGCCGAGCGGACGGTGGGCTGCTTCGCCGTGACGTCGACCATGCGGGCCCGGCCCGCGGCATCCAGGTGGGTGAAGGTCATGAGATCAGCATGACATCCACGAGTGCGCCGGCCTCGACGGCGCCCACCTCGGCGGGAACGACGGCGTAGGCCTCGGCGCGGCCGAGGCCGCCCGCCAGATGCGATCCGCCCGAGGTGGCGGGCACGGCGCGCCAGGCCGCCGGATCGGTGCGGTCGACGACGACCGGCAGATACTGCCGGCGCCCGGCCGGCGTGCGCCACGCGTGCGCGGCGGGCAGACGCAGGACGGGGCGCGCGAGCGAGGCCCGGCCCTGGGCGGCCAGGAGCGCCGGGCGGACGAACACCTCGAAGGACACCGCCGCGCTCACCGGGTTGCCCGGCAGCCCGAACAGCAGCGTGCCGTCGTCGAGGACGCCGAACCCCTGGGGCTTGCCCGGCTGCATCGCCACCTTAGAGAAGGTCATGGCGCCGGCGAGCGAGGTCTTCACGACCTCGTAGGCGCCGGCGCTGACGCCGCCCGAGAAGATCACGACGTCGGCGGCGAGCCCCCGCGCTCGGGCGACCGCGTCGGCGGGGCCGTCGCCGTCGTCGTCCACGACGGCCCGCAGCACCACCTCGGCGCCCGCCTCAGTGGCCAGGCCCGCCAGCAGCTCGCCGTTGGACTCGGGGATCTGGCCGCGCCGCAGGGCGAGGCCCGGCGCCACGAGCTCCGAGCCCGTCGAGACCACCGCCACGCGCGGCGGCCGAGCCACCACGACCTCGGCGACCCCCGCCGCGGCGGCGGCCGCGCGCTGCAGGGCGCCCATCACGACGCCCGCCGTGAGGACCTCGTCCCCGACGCGCGCGTCCTCGCCGCGGCGCCGGATGTGCGCGCCCGCGCGCGCGGGGGCGGCCTGCACGACCGCGTCGGCGAGGGAGTCCTCGAGGCCACCGGCGGTGTCCTCGAAGGGCACGATCGCATCGGCGTCCGCGGGGACGGGCGCCCCCGTCATGATGCGGGCCGCCTGCCCCCGCGACAGCGGCGGGTCCAGGGTCGTGCCCGCCGGAAGATCGGCGACGACGCTCAGCCGGACGGGGGCGGCGGGCGCTGCATCCGTCACATCCGCGAAGCGGACCGCGAACCCGTCCATCGCCGAATTGTCGAAGGCCGGCAGGTCGACCGCGGCCCGGACCGGCTCGCGGAGCGTCAGACCCGCCGCGTCGGCGAGGGCCCGCTGCTCGGCGCCGGTCGCACGCACGCGGGCGAGGATCGTCGCGAGGTGCTCGTCGACCGCGCGCAGGCCGCTCATCCGTTGCCCCGCTCGGCGGCGCTCCACGCCTGCATGCCGCCGGCGAGGACGGATGCCGGGACCCCGGCCGCCCGCAGCGCGTCTGCCGCGCGGCGGGCGCGCACGCCCACGGCGCACACGACCACCAGCGGCGGCTCGCCGGGCGCCGCGAGGGCGGCGGGGTCGGCGAGGACCCGCGCCAGCGGGACGTGCCGTGCGCCCGGGATCATGCCGGCGGCGACCTCGTGGTCCTCGCGCACGTCGAGGATCCGTGCGTGGGCGGGGTCGGGGTCGGCGGCGCGGATGTGGGGGGTGGGGGTGGAGAGGGCGGGGGCGGGCGTAGCGACCGGGTGGGTCGGGGCGGGGGCGGGGCGGAGGGGGACCTCGCGCCAGCGGGCGCCGAGGCCGTCGATCACGAGGATGCGTCCGAGGAGCGGCTCGCCGATCCCCGCGATCAGCTTGATCGCCTCGAGCGCCTGGAGCGATCCGACCTGCAGGCACAGGGCGCCGAGCACGCCGACCTGCGCGCACGTCGGCACCTCGCCCGCACTGCCGGGCGGGTACAGGTCCGCCAGGCGCACGGGGGCGGTGCCGACGGGCGGCGCCGACCAGAAGACCGTGACCTGCGCGTCGAACTCCTGCACCGTGCCCCACACCAGCGGGATGCCGAGCGTCTCGGTCGCGGCGGCGACGGTCTCGCGCGTGGCGAACGTGTCCGAGCCGTCGAGGACGACGTCCGCTTCCGCCAGCAGCCGCTCGGCGTTGCCGGGGGTCAGTCGCTCTCGGATGCCGCGCACGACGGTGTCCGAGAGGTCGCCCGCGGCCCGGCGGGCGCTGTCGGTCTTGGGCAGCCCGGCGTCGGTGCGGCGGTGCAGCACCTGACGCTGCAGGTTCGACAGCTCGACGACGTCGTCGTCGATGACGGTGAGCGTGCCGACGCCGGCGGCGGCGAGGGCCAGGATCGCCGGGGATCCCAGCCCGCCGGCGCCGACGACGGCGACGTGGGCCGCCGCGAGGCGCCGCTGTCCTTCGTCGCCGAGCCCCGCGAGGACGAGGTGGCGGGCCGTCCGCGCCCGCTCGGCGTCGTCCAGGGCGGCGACGGGCTCGACGAGCGGCGGCAGCGGCATGGGACCAGGCTACGTCCCAGGCCGCATAGGGTGAACAGGACGACTCTCGCGACAGCCGAGGCGACGACCGAGGCGACGACCGATGCGACGAACGCTGCGAATCACCCCCATGCGCATGATCCGATCCCCCCGCGCCGCCCTCGCGGCCGGCGCCGCCGTGCTCGTGCTCGCCGGCTGCGCCGCCGAGCCCTCCGGCTCCCCGGGGGCGGGCTCCCCGGGCGCCGGCGACCTCGCCGGGCCTCTGACCGTCTACGCGGCCGCGTCGCTGGGGGCCGCGTTCGACGAGCTGACCGAGCGGTTCCAGTCCGAGAACCCGGACGTCGAGGTCCGGCCCGTCGTCTACGACGGGTCGCGCACCCTGGCCGCGCAGATCCTCGAGGGTGCTCCGGCCGATGTCTTCGCCGCCGCGGACGAGGCGACGATGGCCGACCTGCAGGACGCCGGGCTGGCGCTTCGCCCACGGCCGTTCGCGACCAACACCCTCGTCATCGCCGTCCCCGCCGGCAACCCCGCGGGAGTGCGCGGACTGGCCGACCTCGCCCGGCCCGAGGCGACCGTCGTGCTGTGCGCGCCCGAGGTGCCGTGCGGCGCGGCATCCGTCACCCTGCTCGGGAACGAGGGCGTGACGGCGGCCGTCGACGGCTACGAGCAGAACGTCACCGCCGTGCTGACGAAGGTCGCCGCTGGTGAGGCGGACGCGGGCCTGGTCTACGCCACCGACATCGCGCGCGCCGACGGCGTCCGCGCGGTGCGTGCCGAAGGGGCGGATGCCGTCGTCAACCGCTACCCGGTGTCCGCGCTCGCCGGTGCCGCCGATCCGAAGGTCGCCGACGCCTTCGTCGAGTTCGTCACCTCGGCCGCGGGACTCCGCGTGCTCGCCGACGCGGGATTCGGTGCGCCGTGAGCGGCCTCGCGACCGCGCGCCGCGCCGACGGCCGGCGGGGCTTCGTGCCGCGCATCCTGGCGCTGCCCGCCCTGCTCGGGCTCGCGCTGCTGCTCGTGCCGCTCGGAGCGCTCGTCGCGCGCGTGGAGTGGTCCACGCTCCGCGAGGACGTCACCTCGCCCGCCGCGCTCGCCGCCCTCGGGCTGTCGCTGCAGACCGCGGGCGCGGCCACCGGCATCTGCGTCCTGCTGGGGGTGCCGCTCGCGCTCCTCATCGCGCGCACGGGCCGGCGCCGTGCCGCGGCGCTGCGGGCGCTCGTGACGGTGCCGCTGGTCCTGCCGCCCATGGTGGGGGGCGTGGCGCTGCTCATGCTCTTCGGCCGGACGGGGGTGGTGGGCCAGTACCTGGCCGAGGCCGGCATCCGCCTGCCGTTCACGACGGTCGCCGTCGTCCTGGCGCAGACGTTCGTGGCGCTGCCCTTCCTCGTCCTCGCCCTCGAGGGCGCCCTGCGGGCGAGCGGGGTGGAGTACGAGCAGACGGCCGCCGCGCTCGGTGCCGGGCGGTGGACGATCCTGCGGCGCGTGACCCTTCCGCTGGCGGCGCCCGGGCTCGTCGCCGGCATCGTCCTGTGCTTCGCCCGCGCGATCGGGGAGTTCGGCGCGACGGCGCTGTTCGCCGGGAACGCCCCGGGCGTCACCCAGACGATGCCGCTGGCCATCTACACCGCCTTCAACGGCGCGGGGGTGTCGCAGGGGACCGCCGTCGCGCTGTCGCTGCTGCTGCTGGTGACGGCCGTCGCCGTGCTCGTGCTGGTGCGCGCGTGGCGCGTGGAGACGCCGCGATGAGCGGGGCGGCGCTGGACGCGCGCGTCGAGGTCGTCCGCGGGGCGTTCCGGCTGGATGTCGCCGTGGCGGCGCAGCCGGGAGAGACCGTCGCGGTCATGGGCCCGAGCGGCGCCGGCAAGTCGACGCTCCTCGGGGTGCTCGCGGGCCTCGTGCGGCTGCGCGCCGGGCACGTCCGGCTGGGCGATCGCGTGCTGGACTCCCGCACGCGCCCGCGCGTGCGCACCGCACCCCACCGCCGCGGCATCGTCCTGCTCGGGCAGGAGCCCCGCCTGTTCCCGCACCTGACCGCGCACGAGAACGTCGCCTTCGGCCCGCGCGCCCGCGGCACCGCCCGCAAGACCGCGCACGGCGAGGCGGACGAGTGGCTGTGGAAGGTGGGCCTGGACGGTCTGGGTGCGAGACGCCCTGCGCAGCTGTCGGGCGGACAGCAGCAGCGGGTGGCGCTCGCGCGCGCCCTCGCGACGTCGCCGGCGGTGATCCTGCTCGACGAGCCGCTGACCTCGCTCGACGTCGAGACCGCCGCCGACATCCGCGCGGTCCTGCGCGAGCAGCTGAGCGCCACCCGCACCACCGCGGTCGTCGCCACTCACGACGCCGTGGACGCCGTCGCGCTCGCCTCGCGCCTGCTCGTCCTCGAGGACGGCCGCGTCACCGGCTCCGGCTCGGTGCGCGAGGTCCTCGCCGCGCCCGCCACCCGGTTCGCCGCCGCCGTCGCGGGACTCAACCGCGTCGAGGGGGTCGTCCGCGACGGCCGGTTCGCGCCCGCCTCGGGCGTGCCGATCGGCGCGGTCGCGGCATCCGGTCTGCCCGACGGACCTGCCGCGGCCGTCTTCCCGCCGGCGGCGGTGCACCTCTCGCGCACGGACGCGCCGACGTGGACGGCGGCGCTGCGGCTGGGTGAGCTGCCCGCGCCCGGCGAGTGGCTGGCGCGGGTCACCCGGCTGGAGCCCACGCCCGCGGGCGTCCGGGTGCGCACCGCCGACCCCGATGTGGCGGTGGACCTGCCCGCCGACCGCGCCGCCGCGCTCGACCTCGTCCCCGGTGCGCCGGTGACGCTACGTGTCGACTCCGGCGAGGTCAGGCTGGTGGCGCGGGCCGGCGCAGCCTGAGAACGCGGGCCGTGGGGGATCAGCCGACGGGATGCAGTCGCCCGCCGTCGATCCGCACCTCGCGGTCGATGAGGCCCGCCGGCGGGGCCACGTGCGAGATCAGCACGACGGATCGGCCCGACCCGTCGGATCCGACGGCGCTCAGCAGGTCGGTGAGCAGCGCGTCCGACGCTTCGGGGTCCACGCCCGCCGTCGGCTCGTCCAACACCAGCACGGGGAAGCCGCGCAGCAGCGCGCGGGCGAGGGCGATCCGCTGCGCCTGGCCGCCCGACACCAGCGCGCCACGCTCGCCGACGCGCGCGCCGAGGCCGCCGCGCTCGCGCAGCCACGCGCCGAGCCCGACGCGTTCGAGGATCGCCTCGAGCTCTGCATCCGTCGCGGTGTCGCGGGCGAACAGCAGGTTCTGGCGGATGTCCTCGTCGAAGAGCATCGGATGCTGCTCGCACAGCCCCACGGTCCGGCGGACGTCGTCGGCGGCGAGGTCGCCGACGCTGCGGCCGCCGACGGTGTAGACGCCCTCGACGTCGAGGAACCGCACGAGCGCGTGCGCCAGCGTGGTCTTGCCGGCGCCGCTGGGTCCGGACACGAGCAGCCGCTCGCCGGGGCGGACGTCGAGGTCGATCCCCGCGAGCGCGGGACGGGAGTCGCCGGGCCAGTGCACCGTGGCGCCCCGCAGCGCGAGCCCCTCGCCGAGCGGCGGCGCGTCGCCGGTGGCGTCCGGTCCCGCCGTCACGAGCTCGGCGGGGACCTCGTCGGGGATGGCGCCGGCCACGCGGTCGGCGGCGGCGCGCACCTGGCGCCACGCGGCCGCCGCCAGCGGGACCGACGCGAACACCTCGAACACCGCCATCGGCACGAGGACCGCCACCGCGAAGGCCGGGCCGTCGATCGTCCCCGCGGCGACGGCGGGCGCGGCGGCGAGGATCGCGGCGATCGAGGCCGCGCCGGCGAGCACCGAGACGACGGCGGCCGTCCCGGCCTGGGCGACCGAGCGGCGGACCACCGCGCGGCGGACCGCGCGGTCGGCCTCGCGGATCCGGTCGCGGCCGGCCGCTTCGGCACCGTAGGCCTGCAGCACGTCGAGGTTCGAGAGGTGGTCCAGGACGGCGTCGGCCAAGGCCGCACGCAGGGGGGCGATCGTCCGCTCCGCGCGTGCGCCCGACGCCCAGCCCCATAGGGTCGCTGCGACGGCCGCCACCGCGAGGCACGCGAGCAGCGTGAGGCCGGCCGGCCACGACACGAACGCCACGAGGACGACCGCGCCGAGCGCGACGGCCGCCGACGACACCAGGGGCTGGACGACGCGCAGCGGCAGGTTCTGCAGCTCGTCGACGTCGTCGACGAGGGCGCCGAGCACGGATCCGCGACGCGTGCGGGTCAGCCCGTCTGGCGCGAGGGGGATCAGGCGCCGCACGAGCGACGACCGCGCGGCGGCCAGGCGCCGCAGGGCCGCGTCGTGCCCGGTCAGGCGCTCGAGGTAGCGGAACACCGCGCGGGACAGCGCGAAGAAGCGCACCCCGACCACCGCGGCCGACAGGTAGAGCACCGGCGGCTGCTCGCCGGCCCGCACGATGAGCCACGCGCTGACGGCGAGGAGCGCCACCGCCGAGGCTTCCGAGGCGAAGCCCGACGCCAGTGCCGGCCACAGCCGGCGCGCGGGGGGAAGGGCGCCCCGCAGCACGCCCCGCGTACCCGGCCTCATGCCGCCACCCCCGCCGGCTCCAGCCGCAGGACCCGGTCGCACACCTCGCGGGCGCTCTGCCGATGCGACACCAGCAGCGCCACCGCGCCCGCGTCGGCCAGCGCGCGCAGCGAACGCCACAGGCGCGCCTCGGTGGCGGCATCCAGTGCGGAACTGGGCTCGTCGAGGGCGATGACGGGGGCTCCGCCGCGCAGGTGCCGGTAGACGGCGCGTGCGACGGCGACCCGCTGCGCCTGCCCGCCCGAGAGCCCGGCGCCCTGGATCCCCAGCTCCAGATCGGGTCGGATGCCGTCGGCGCAGGCCGCGGCGAGGGCGCGCTCGACGAGCGCACGGTCGGGGCGGTCGTCGCCGAGGGCGACGTTGGCCGCGACGGTGCCCGCGAGGAGTCCCGGCCGCTGCCCCGCCCACGCCAGCCACGAGGCGGGGGAGAGGGTGCGGACCTCGTGCCCGTCCCAGCGCGCCGCGCCCTCGTACGGGGCGGCGCCGCGGAGCGCGGCGAACAGGCTCGACTTTCCGGTGCCGCTCGGGCCCTCGACGAGCACGAGATCGCCGGGGCTCGCGCGCAGGTCCACGGGCGGCAGCAGCCGCTCGCCCCGGCGGACGCGCAGGGCCTCGACGACCAGCTCGGGCCGGCCGGCGGGATGGGTGCGCGAGGTCGCGACGGCCGATCCACACATCGGCTCACCGATCCACACGTCCGGGGTGCCGCGGGGTGTGGATCGGGCGGCGGATGTGTGGGTTGGCGCGGGGGTGGGTGTGGCGCGCGGTCGGGCCCCGCGGGGGCGGGACTCGTCGAGCACGGCGAAGACGTCGTCGGTGGCGGCGACCCCCTCGGCCGCGGCGTGGAACTGGACCCCGACCTGCCGCAGGGGCAGGTAGGCCTCGGGGGCGAGCAGCAGCACGAAGAGTCCCACGCCCAGCGCGATCGTGCCGTCGATGAGGCGGAACCCGATCGAGACAGCGACGATCGCGACCGAGATCGAGGCGAGGAACTCCAGCGCGAACCCCGACAGGAACGACACCCGCAGCACCTTCATCGTCTCGCGACGGTAGCGGTCGGTGACCTCTTCGATGGCGGCCGCCGCGCGGTGCTGGCGGCCGAAGACCGTGAGCGTCGACAGCCCCTGCACGGTGTCGGCGAACCGCGACGCGAGGTGCTGCAGGGTGCGCCACTGCCGGTGCTGCACGGCGCGGGTGGCCAGCCCGATCAGCACCATGAAGATCGGGATGAGGGGGAGGGTGAGCAGCACCGTCAGCCCCGAGATCCAGTCCTGCCACCACATCACGGCCACGAGCGACGGCGTGGCGACCACGGTCTGCACGAGCTGCGGAAGGTAGCGGCCGAAGTACGCCTCGAGGGCGTCGAGTCCGCGCCCGGCGGTGACGGCCAGTGCGGCGGAGCTGCGCCGCTCCAGCCACTCCGGGCCGAGGGCGCCGACGGCGTCGACGAGGTGGGCGCGCAGCTCGGACTGCACGCGGGCCGCGGCGCGGGCGGCGACCGTCTCGCGTGCCCACACCAGCGCGCCGCGCACCGCAGCGGCGAGGGCGAGGCCTGCCAGCAGAGGAGTCAGCCGGTCGAGCGGCCGCCCGTCGATGACTCCGACGACCGCTTCGGTCAGCAGCCACGCGAAGGCCACAACCGTCGCCGTCTGCGCGGCGGCGATCACCCCGACGGCGACGAAGAAGCCGCGGGACGAGCGGGCGTACCGCAGCAGCCTCGGGTCCACGGGGCGCACGCGCTCGGGGCGCGCGCCGGGTGCGGCATCCGTCTGACTCATCGCATGACGACCCTATCCGCCCCTCCGCGGGGGCGGGCGGGTCAGTGGGCGGCGGCGCCGGCCTTCTCGATGTGCGTGCGCGTGACGCGCTTGCGGAACACCCAGTACGTCCACCCCTGATAGAGCAGCACGAGCGGGAGAAAGATGACCGCGGCCCACGTCATGATCGTCAGGGTGTAGTCGGTGCTCGAGGCGTTCTCGATCGTCAGCGAGAACGCGGGATCGGTGGACGAGGGCATCACGTTCGGGAAGAGCGCGAGCCACAGCGTCAGCACGGCCGAGACGATGGTCGCCGCGCCGAAGCCGAACGCCCAGCCCTCACGGTCGCGCATATTGAACACCAGCGACATCACGAGGGTCACCGCCGCGATCGCGGCGCACGCGATGACGCCCGCGAGGAGGGGAGCCCCGGCGCCGACGGCGTTGAAGATCGTCCACACCAGGAACACCGCCGCGACGGCGACGGCGGCCAAGCCCGACCGGCGGGCGAGGACCCGCGCCTCGTCGTGCACCCGGCCGTCGGTCTTCAGCGCGACGAAGTACACGCCGTGCGTGAAGAACAGCAGCAGCGTGGTCAGGCCGCCCAGCAGCGCGTACGGGTTCAGCAGCGTCAGCAGGGTGCCGGTGAACTCGAAGTCCTGGTCGATCGGCACGCCCTGGACGATGTTGGCCACGGCGACCCCCCACAGGAACGCGGGGACGGCGGAGCCGACGACGATCATGAGGTCGAAGCGCTTCTTCCACCGCGCGTCGTCGCGCTGGTGGCGGTACTCGAACGCCACCCCGCGGACGATGAGGGCGAGCAGGATGAGCAGCAGCGCCAGGTAGAAGCCGCTGAACAGCGTCGCGTACCACTCGGGGAACGCGGCGAACAGGCACGCGCCGGCGACGATGACCCACGTCTCGTTGAGGTCCCACACCGGGCCGATGGTGTTGATGATCTGCCGGCGCGACACCTCGTCGCGGCCGAGGAAGGGCAGCGACATGCCGACGCCGAAGTCGAAGCCGTCGAGCACGAAGTAGCCGACGAAGAAGACGCCGACGATGAAGAACCAGACGTATGCGAGATCCATGGCCGTCTCCTAGTAGACCGTCGTCGGGGTGTCTTCGATCGCGGCCGACCGCGGATCGGGGTCGTCGGGGCCGGGGAGGGGGTCGGGCCCCTTCTGCGCCGCCTTGACGATGAGGCCGAACTCCACCACCGCCAGCGCGGCGTAGACGAGGGTGAAGGCGGCGAGCGAGATCAGCACCGTCCAGCCGGGCACGTTCGGCGAGACGCCGTCCTCGGTGAGCATGAGGCCGAAGACGATCCAGGGCTGGCGGCCCATCTCGGTGAAGACCCAGCCGACCAGGCTTCCCACCAGGGGCAGCGGCGCCGACCAGATCGCGATCTTCCACATCCAGCCGGCGACCGGGCGCGTGGCCTTCTTGCGCGTGACCCACAGGCCGGCGACGGCGATGAGGGTGGCCGCGCCGCCCAGGCCGATCATCCAGCGGAACGACCAGTAGGTCACCCACACGATCGGCATGTAGTCCACGCCCGCGCCGAACTGCTCGGTGTACAGGGCCTGCAGGTCGTTGAGCCCCTCGACGCAGCCGTCGAGGGAGTGGGTGGACAGCAGCGACAGCAGGTAGGGCACCCGCAGCGACCAGATCTCCTCGGATCCGTCGGGGGTGCCGAGCGAGAAGATCGAGAACGAGGCGTCGGCGCCGCACGCGGTGTCCCACATGGCTTCGGCGGCGGCCATCTTCATGGGCTGCGTCGCCACCATCACCAGGCTCAGCTGGTCGCCGGACAGGCCGACGCCGATGAAGGACACGATCATGCCCCACAGGCCGAAGCGCAGCGACGAGCGCATGGTCTCGGTGTGCTGCCCGCGCGAGAGATGCCATGCCGAGACAGCGATGACGACGGCGGCGGCGAACATCCATGCCGCGAAGATCGTGTGCGGGAATGCGGCGAGGACGACGGGGTTGGTCAGCACGGCGCCGAAGTCGATGAGCTCCGCGCGACCGCCGTCGGCGGCCATCTGGTAGCCGACGGGGTTCTGCATGAAGGCGTTGGCGGCGAGGATGAAGTAGGCCGACAGCGTGGATCCCAGCACGACCATCCAGATCGAGGCGAGGTGCAGGGCGCGGGGGAGCTTGTCCCACCCGAAGATCCACAGGCCGATGAAGGTCGCCTCGAAGAAGAAGGCCATCAGGCCCTCGAAGGCGAGCGGCGCCCCGAAGATGTCGCCGACGAAGCGGGAGTACGCCGACCAGTTCATCCCGAACTGGAACTCCTGGACGATGCCGGTCACCACGCCCATGGCGAAGTTGATCAGGAAGATCTTGCCGAACAGGCGCGTCAGGTGCAGCCACTTCACGTCGCCCGTGCGGTGCCACACGGTCTGGAAGATCGCCACGACCAGGGCCATCCCGAGGGTCAGCGGCACGAACAGGTAGTGGTACAGCGTCGTGAGGCCGAACTGCCAGCGGGCGAGGAGGAGCGGGTCGAGCCAGTCCACGGGGTGAATCTCCGATCGGTAGCGAAGACCATGTGGTCAGGCCACAGGTTATCATGTGGTCCGACCACGCTGGCGCGGTCGGGCGGTGACGCCCGCGTCCACGATGGCACCCGCGACGGGCGGCCGATGACCGGATGCCGGGACCAAGGTCCCGCCGCTTCGATCCGCCCCCCGGGGCGCCGGGGCGGGCGGGTGCGGGTAGCCTCGATCCATGGCGGCTGAGGGATCGATCCGCCGGGGCGGCGTCTCGTGACGGCGGTCCCGGTCGTGATCGGCGTGCGGCCCGGAGCGGGCCCCGCCCTCGGCGGCGAGGCGGCCCGCGCGGGCGCGCTCGTGGACACCTTCGGCCGCGTCCACCGGGATCTGCGGATCTCGCTCACGGACCGCTGCTCGCTGCGCTGCACCTATTGCATGCCCGAGCAGGGCAATGAGTGGCTCGCTCGCAGCAGCATCCTGTCCGTCGACGAGATCGTCGAGGTCGCGCGCGTGGCGGCGGCGGCGGGGATCACGACGTTCCGGCTGACCGGCGGCGAGCCGCTGCTTCGTGCGGACATCGCCGACGTCGTCCGGCGTCTGGCAGAGCTCCGGGGGCCGGCCGGTGAGCCGGTGGAGCTGGCGATGACGACCAACGGGATCCGGTTGCGGGAGCACCTTCCGGCGCTTCAGGCGGCGGGCCTCGGCCGCCTGAACATCTCGCTCGACACCCTGCGCCCCGACCGGTTCCGCGACCTGACGCGTCGCGACCGGCTGGACGACGTGCTCGACGGCATCGCCGCCGCCGCGGCGTCGGGCCTTCGGCCCCTCAAGCTCAACGCCGTCGCGATGCGCGGCGTCAACGACGACGAGCTCGTCGACCTGGTCGACTTCGCCGTCGCGCACGGCGCGCAGCTGCGCTTCATCGAGCAGATGCCGCTGGATGCAGGGCACACGTGGGATCGGCGCCGGATGGTGACGCGCGACGAGATCCTGGCGGCGCTGGGGGAGCGCTGGCAGCTCACGCCCGTCCCCGGCCGGGGCGGTGCGCCCGCCGAGCGGTGGACCCTCGACGGCGGGCCCCACACGGTCGGGGTCATCGCGTCGGTGACGGCGCCCTTCTGCGGCGACTGCGACCGGCTGCGGCTGACCGCCGACGGGCAGCTGCGCAACTGCCTGTTCTCGACGACCGAGTACGACCTGCTGCCGACCCTGCGGGCGGCGCACACCGAGGACGACATCGACCGGATGCTGCGCGCGTGCGTGGCCGGCAAGCTCCCCGGTCACGCGATCGACGATCCCGCCTTCCTGCAGCCGGCTCGCGGCATGAACGCGATCGGCGGCTGATCGGTGGCGACGACCTCGGCCGCCGCGCCTGCGACGCCCACCGGGACCATCCCGCTCACGCACGGGCAGCGGTGGCGGGCGTTCTGGGTGTGCGTGAGCGTGGCGGCGATCACGATCCTCGACATGTCGAAGGTGAACGTCGCCCTGCCCGCGATGGAGCAGGCGCTGGGCGCCGGGTCCACCGAGCTCCAGCTGATCGTGTCGGGCTACGTCCTCACCTTCGGGCTCGTCCTCGTCCCGGCGGGTCGGCTCGGCGACCAGCGCTCCAAGCGGGCGCTGTTCATCGTCGGCCTGTCGCTGTTCACGATCACGAGCCTGCTGTGCGGCATCGCCGACTCGCCCGAGCTGCTGATCGCCGGGCGCCTGCTGCAGGGGGTGGCCGCCGGGATCCAGATGCCGCAGGTCATCGGGATGACGCAGCAGCTGTTCCAGGGTGAGGAGCGCGGCCGTGCGTTCGGGCTGTTCGGGGCGACGATCGGCATCGCCACGGCCTTCGGCCCGACCCTCGGCGGGCTGCTGATCGCGATCGGCGGCGAGGACGACGGCTGGCGCTGGGTGTTCTGGATGAACGTGCCGCTGGGCGTCCTCGCGATCGCCGCGGCGATCTGGGTCCTCCCGCGCACGCGTGCCCGCCAGGCCGCCAAGCTGCAGCTCGACCCGGTCGGGGTGGTGCTGTTCGGGCTGATGGTGCTGGCCTTCATGTGGCCGTTCCTGTTCACCACCGGCGCGCCCACCGACGACCCGCGCCGCTGGTGGCTGATGGTGGCCTTCGCGCTCTTCGCCGCCGCGTTCTACGCCTGGGAGCGCGCCTACGCCCGGCGCGGACGCGCGCCGCTGGTGCCGTTCCGTCTGTTCCGCATCCCGTCGTACCGCAACGGCACGATGGTCCAGACCGCCTATTTCACCGCGGTCCCGGCGATGTTCCTGCTGACCAACCTCTTCCTCCAGAGCGGCGCGGGCCTGGCTCCGGTGTATGCGGGCATGGTCACGATCGGCTTCGCGCTCGCCAGCGCCGTCTCCTCGTGGCTCGGCGGCAATCTCGTGACCCGCCACGGTCGCCCGGTGGTCGTGTGGGGGCTTGCGGCGATCCTGGTGTCGGTGGGCGCGCTCGCCGCGAGCGCCCTCTTCCTGCCGGTGTCGGCCGTCCCCTGGGTGATGGCGGCGGTGCTCAGCGTCGGCGGCTTCGGCGGCGGGCTCGTGATCGCGCCCAACCAGACGCTCACGCTTCAGGACATCCCGGTGCGCGAAGGCGGGATCGCCGGCTCGGTCGGCCAGCTCGGCCAGCGCATCGGCGCGGCGGTCGGCACCGCGATCGGCCTGTCGCTGTTCTACTCCGCCATCTACGCCGAGCGCGGCGGATCAGAATACGTCGCCTTCCACGACGCCTACGCGCTGGGCATGGCGGCCGTGGGGCTGTTCCTCGGCATCGCCTTCCTCGTCGGAGTCGTCGACCTCACCGGTCGGCGGCGGCGCCGCTGATGGGGCGCCTCGTCGTCCGCCGGCCCGTCGTCCGCTTCACCGCCGACGGCTCCCCGGTCCGCCGCGTGGACAGCCTCGCCGTCGAGGAGCCTCTCGAGATCCGCGTCGGCGGCGCGCCGCTGGCGGTGACGATGCGGACGCCCGGTCACGACGTCGAGCTCGCCGCCGGCTTCCTGGTGTCCGAGGGGGTCATCGCCGCGGCGGGCGATCTGCGCGCGGCCATCCACTGCGGCGGGCCGGGTACGGGCGCGCCGGCCGACGGCGGCAACACGTACAACGTGCTGGACGTGGCCCTGGCGCCCGGCATCCGGCTGCCCGAATCGGCGCTCGCGCGCCGCTTCACCACCACGAGTGCGTGCGGCGTGTGCGGCAAGGACTCGATCGAGGCCGTCGAGACCACCTCGCGCTTCGACGTGTCGACGGATGCAGTGACCCTCGCCCCCGCGGACCTGCTGGCCCTGCCGGACCGGCTGCGGACCGCCCAGGCGGTCTTCGCCAAGACCGGCGGCCTGCACGCGGCGGGCCTGTTCGACGCCGCCACCGGGGCCCTGCTCGTGGCGCGCGAGGACGTCGGCCGGCACAACGCCGTGGACAAGGTGGTCGGGTGGGCGGTGCAGCAGGACCGGCTGCCGCTGCGGGCGACCGTGCTGCAGGTGTCGGGCCGCGTGAGCTTCGAACTCGTGCAGAAGGCGGCGATGGCCGGCATCCCGATCCTGGCGGCGGTGTCGGCGCCGTCCTCGCTCGCGGTGGAGCTGGCCGCGGCATCCGGGGTGACCCTCGTCGGGTTCGTGCGCGCCGGATCGATGAACGTCTACACGCACGCCGAGCGCGTCACCGCCGCCTGAACGGCGTTGCGCCCCTGAACGGCACTGCGCCGCCCACGGCACGAGTCCGTGAGCGGCGCAACGAGAGCGCCGGGGATCACCGCTTCGGCGTGCGGTTCTCCGCGCTCACCATCCACGACAGCTGCTCGAGACGCTCCAGCACGGCGTGCAGGATGTCGGCGCTGGTGGGGTCTTCGTCGTCGACGTCGTCGTGGACGTCGCGGCACGTGTGGACGACGGCATCCAGCCGTTCGGTCATCAGGTCGACGACCTCGCTGGTGTCGATCTCGCCCTGCGGGAACTCCGGCAGGGTGGTGGTCTCGGCGACGGTGTCGCTGCGGCCGTCGGGCAGGGCGTGCAGCGACCGCATGCGCTCGGCGACGGTGTCGCCGAACTCTCGCGCGGCGTCGATGATCTCGTCCAGCTGCAGGTGGGTGTCGCGGAAGTTGCGACCCACCACGTTCCAGTGCGCCTGCTTGCCCTGCAGCGACAACTCGATCAGGTCCACGAGCACCTTCTGCAGGTTCTCGCCGAGCTGTTGCGAGGCGGTGAATCCGGACTCGGCGTTCTGCTCGGCGGTCAGCTCGGCACCGCTGCCGCCCTTTGCGGGACGGCGCCGGTTGCGCGCGGCGGCCTGGCTCTTCGCGGGCGTCTTCTTCGCGGTGGGGGTGGCCATGGTGGCTCCTTCGGCATCAGCGGGAGGGGTCGCACCTGAACCTACGCGCCGGGCTTCGCGACGCCGCGGGGATTGCACGGCGGGTGGGGGCGTGCTACAGGCTCGCGCAGACTCTTCCGCGACGGCGCCGCGTGCGGGATGCTGGTACTCCCCGCCCGAGGAAACCATGCCCGCTCCGCTCGTCGTCGTCGCCGCCGTCATCGTGCGCGACGGCTGGGTGCTGGCCTGCCGGCGGCGGCCGGGCAAGATCGCCGGCGGGCGGTGGGAGTTCCCGGGTGGCAAGGTCGAGCCCGACGAGGAGCCGCGGGCCGCCCTCGTGCGCGAGATCGAGGAGGAGCTCGGCGTGGCGATCGAGCTCGAGGGGCACCTCACCACCGACGAGACCGCCGTCGAGGACGGCGGCGTGATCCGGCTGTCGTGCTACCGCGCCTCGCTCATCGGCGCGGGTCCCGTCGCGAGCCTCGACCACGACCGGCTGGTGTGGCTCGAGACCCATGCCCTGGACTCCCTCGAGTGGGCGGCGCCGGACGAGCCGGTGGTGCGGCTGCTCATGCGCGAGGGCGCGGGCGCCCCGGTGGCGGCGGACTAGAGCACATCGGCGGCCCGATGCGCAAGCCCTTGGCTGGCGGATGCGGCGAGGGCCAGCGTGTGGTCATGTGCGATTCGATCGATGACCTGCTCGAGCTGGAGCACCGGGGCTGGCGCTCCCGCTGCGACGGGACGGCGGTCGAGTTCTTCGCCTCGGTGATGGCCGCTGACACCCGCGTGGTGCTGGGCGACGGTGCGGTGATGGATCGCGACCAGGCGCTGTCGGCCATGGCGGGCGCCCCGCCGTGGGTGCGGTATGAGCTGTCGCAGCCCCGCTTCCTGTCGCTGGGTCCCGAGGCCGCGGCGCTGATCTACCGGGCTCGGGCCTTCGCCGACGACGGTGAGGTCCCGATCTTCTCGGGTTCGATGTCCAGCGTCTACATCCGTCATGCGGGCGCGCTGCGGCTGGCGCTGTTCCAGCAGTCGCACGACCTCGCCGCCTGACCGTCGGCACGGGACCAAGGTCCCTGGCTCCCTCGCGTGCCGCGCGGGATCCTTATGTGGTCAGACCACACAAGGAAACCAGGCCGGCAGACGTCGACCCGACGCAAGGAGAGACTCCCATGACCACCCACGCCGTCCCCCTCGCCCTCACCGGTGCCCGCACCCGCGCCGTGACGCGAGAGGTCGCCCTCGAGCGGGACGTCGTCCGCAGTGCGACCGCCCGCCGCGCCCTCGCCGTGCTGCGGCTCGCGACCGGCTTCATCTTCCTGTGGGCCTTCGTCGACAAGCTCCTCGGCCTCGGCTTCGCCACCCCCGCCGAGCGGGCGTGGATCAACGGGGGCACGCCCGCGCAGGGCTTCCTGCAGAGCGAGGCCGTGCAGGGCCCGCTGCAGCCGTGGTTCCAGAGCCTCGCGACCCCCGTCGTGGACGTGGTGTTCATGCTCGGGCTCGCCGGCATCGGGCTGGCCCTGATGGCGGGCGTCGGCATGCGGGTCGCCGCTGCGGCGACCACCGCGATGATGCTCCTGATGTACCTCGCGGAGTGGACGTTCGCCGCCGGGTCCACCAACCCCATCGTCGACTACCACATCGTCTACGCGCTCGTCGCGATCGCCCTCGCCGCACTGGCCACGGGTGAGACATGGGGTCTCGGCGGGATGTGGAAGCGGCTGCCCCTCGTGCAGCGCAACCCCTGGCTGCTCTGATCGCCCACCTCGAAGCGGTGCGAGACCGGCTCGGTCCCGCACCGCTTCGCTGTGCGCCCGGCGGCCCCTAGGCTGGGGTCACGCCGCACCCGCGGCACGAGCGGAGGACCCATGGCAGGCGATATGACGTGGGTCCTGGTGGACGGCGAGAACATCGACGCGACCCTCGGCTCGGCGATCCTCGGTCGCCGGCCGCAGCCCGAGGAGCGCCCGCGCTGGGACAGGGTGATCGCGTTCGCCGCCCGCACGTGGGGTCACCACGCGCAGGGCCTGTTCTTCCTCAACGCCTCCAGCGGCATCCCGATGTCGTTCGTCCAGGCGCTGAAGGCCATGGACTACCGCGTCGTCCCGCTGTCGGGCGCACCCGACGAGAAGGTCGTCGACATCGCCATTCAGCGGACGCTCGCCGCCCTGCGCGACCGCGGCGACGACGTCATGCTCGTCAGCCACGACGGCGACTTCCTCGAGGACCTCGGCGCCCTCGTCGGACCCGACCGCCGCGTCGGGCTGCTGGCGTTCAACGAGTTCCGCAACATCGGCTACGCCTCGCTCGCCGGCATCCAGACCTTCGATCTGGAGTTCGACGCCGGAGTCTTCGACGCCCCGCTGCCGCGGGTGCGCATCATCCCGATCGACGAGTTCGATCCGACCCAGTTCCTCGGCTGACATGCTGCCCCCTCCCGCTGCAGGCATGGCCGACGAGGTCGGCGGTCCGGACGGGTACTCCTACAGCGCGGTGCTCCTGCCCGCAGAGACGGATGCCGCGCCCTCCGTCGACGCCGTCCTGCACGACCTTCGCTTCTCGGGGTGGATCGCCCCGCCGGCGGGCGGCTGGCAGGTGCTGATCGGCGACCCGGGCGCCGGTGTCGTCGCGCGCGGCCGGCGGGGGATCGTCGAGGTCGCCGCGGTGCTCGCCGCCGAGCTGCGCGGCGGCGTGATCGCGCTGCAGGTGAGGCGGGACCGCCAGCTGGCGATCGTCGCGTGGCAGGACGGCGCCGAGGTCGCGCGGTACTGCAGCGACCCGTCCATCGAACCGGGAGCCGACCGCCAGGTCCTCGCCGAGCCGGTGGGCGAGGACGATGCGCCCGAGATCGCGGCCGTCGCCGGCAGGCCCGGCGCCGCCGAGGACCTGCAGCGGCTGCTGGCAGAGGAGCTGGACCCCGACAGCGTCTACGAGTCCGAGCGCCTGCGCTCGGTGCTGCGGCTGCTGGGGCTGCCCGACTGGGTGGTGGCAGCCTCCTCGCTGCCCCGCGACATCCCCACCGGGCCGCGCGCTGCGGAACTCATCCGCATGCGGGCGGGGGAGCAGACGCCGGCCGCGGTGGCGACCCACGTCCTGGTCAAGCGCAAGCGGCGGCGTCACGCGCCGCCGCCGATCATCGCCGACCCGCCCCGGCAGGACGATTTCGGCATCGATCCCTGGCTGCTCTAGCGTCAGGCTCCGCTCAGCCGCGTCGGGCAGAATGGAGGGTCGCTTCCCCTCTCTTTCGTCCCTGGAGGACCATGTCCATCGCTGAGCTCGCCCGCGCCGTCGACCACACGCTCCTGAAGCAGGAGGCCACGGCCGCCGACATCGACGCCGCCGTCGCCGAGGCGGCCGCGCTCGGCGCCTACAGCGTCTGCCTCTCGCCGTCGGCGCTGCCGGTCGAGCTTCCCGAGGGGCTCAAGCTCACCGCCGTGTGCGGGTTCCCCAGCGGCAAGCACCACAGCGAGATCAAGGCCGCCGAGGCGCGCCTGGCCGTATCGCACGGCGCCGACGAGATCGACATGGTCATCGACGTGGGCGCCGCTCGCGACGGCCGCTTCGCCGACGTCGAGGCCGACATCCGGACGGTGCGCGAGGCCGCGCCGCGCCCGATCGTGCTGAAGGTCATCATCGAGGCCGCGGCGCTGGACGACGTGGCGATCGTCGGAGCGTGCCGGGCGGCCGAGGCCGCCGGCGCGGACTTCGTCAAGACCTCGACGGGCTTCCACCCCGACGGCGGCGCGTCCGTGCACGCCGTCGAGCTGATGAAGCGCACGGTCGGCGACCGCCTCGAGGTGAAGGCCTCGGGCGGCATCCGCACGCTCGCCGACGCCAAGGCGATGATGGCCGCCGGGGCCACGCGCCTGGGCCTGTCGAGCACCCGTGCGATCCTCGGGGACCGGGTGGCCGTCGGCGGGTACTGACCCGGGCGATCCCGATACGCGCCGCGGCCCGCGGGCGCAACCCCGTCGAGCAGGCTGCGGGCGATGCGTAGCGTTGCGGCGTGATGTCCTCTCGACCCTCCGCCCCCATCGACGACGACACCGCCGCCGCGCTGGATGCGTGGTGGCGAGCGGCTAACTACCTCTCGGTCGGTCAGATCTACCTGCGGGAGGACCCGCTGCTGCGCGGCGGACTGACGCGCGAGAACGTCAAACCACGTCTGCTCGGTCACTTCGGCACCGTCCCCGGGCTCACCCTGGTCTATGCGCACATGAACCGCGCGATCCGCGAGCGCGATCTGGAGGCCCTCTACATCGCCGGTCCGGGCCACGGCGGCCCGGCGATGGTGGCCGCGGCGTGGCTGGACGGGACGTACACCGAACGGTGTCCCGACGTCACGCGCGACGAGGCGGGCATGGGCCGGCTGTTCCGTCAGTTCTCGTGGCCAGGCGGCATCCCCAGTCACGCCGCACCCGAGACGCCCGGGTCGATCCACGAGGGCGGCGAGCTCGGGTACTCGCTCTCGCACGCGTACGGGGCGGCGTTCGACAACCCGGGGCTCACGGTGGTGTGCGTCGTGGGAGACGGCGAGGCCGAGACGGGGCCGGCGGCCACCGGCTGGCACGGGCACCGCTTCCTCGATCCGGTCGCCGACGGGACGGTCCTGCCGATCCTGCACCTGAACGGCTGGAAGATCGCCAACCCCGCCCTGCTCGCCCGCATCCCCGACGATGAGCTGACGGACCTGCTGCGCGGGTACGGCCACGACCCGATCGTGGTGGGCTTCGACGCCGACGACCCTCCCCTCGAAATCCACCGCCGGTTCGCCGCTGTCGTCGATGACGCCCTCGACCGGATCGCGGAGCTGCGACGCGCGGCGGCAGCGGCGCGGGATGCCGGGAGCGAGGCGCCGCCCGCGCGCTGGCCGATGATCGTGCTGCGTTCGCCGAAGGGCTGGACGGGACCGCGCATCGTCGACGGCGAACCGGTCGAGGGCACGTGGCGTGCGCACCAGGTGCCGCTCGAGGGTGTCCGCGACGACGCCGGGCACCTCGCGCAGCTGGAGGCGTGGCTGCGGTCGTATCGTCCGCACGAGCTGTTCGACGAGGCCGGGGTGCCGGCATCCGTCGTCTCGTCGCTGACGCCGCGAGACGATCGCCGCATGAGCGCCTCGCCGCATACGTCGGGCGGCATGCGACGGCCGATCGATCTGCCCCCGCTGGAGCCGTCCGCCGTGGCCGTCGCCGCGCGAGGCTCGGCGGATGCCGGATCCACCGCCGTCCTGGGCATGTGGCTCCGCGGGGTCATCGAGCGCAATCCCCGCGATTTCCGGATCTTCGGACCCGACGAGACGGCCTCGAACAAGCTCGCTCCGGCCGTGTACGAGGTCACCGCGAAGCAGTGGCAGAGCGCCATCCTGCCGGTGGACCGTGACCTCGCGCGCACCGGGCGAGTCATCGAGGTTCTCAGCGAGCATCAGTGCCAGGGGTGGCTCGAGGGATACGTGCTCACGGGTCGTCACGGGATCTTCGCGACCTACGAGGCGTTCGTCCACATCGTCGACTCGATGTTCAATCAGCATGCGAAGTGGCTCGAGACGGCGGCCGCGGTGCCTTGGCGGGAGCCGATCCCGAGTCTCACCTACCTGCTCTCGAGCCACGTGTGGCGGCAGGATCACAACGGCTTCACGCACCAGGACCCCGGATTCCTCGACGTGGTGACGACAAAGAGCCCCGAGGTGGTGCGCGTCTACCTGCCCTTCGACGCCAACACCCTGCTCGTCATCGCCGAGCACTGCCTCGGCACCGCGGGCCATGTGAACGTCATCGTCGCGGGGAAGCACGACGAGCCCCAGTGGCTGACGCTGGACGAGGCGCGCGAGCACTGCGCACGGGGCGTCGGCGTGTGGGACTGGGCCGGCACGCGATCTCGCGACGAGCCGGACGTCGTCCTCGCCGCGGCCGGGGACGTCCCGACGCTCGAGGTGCTGGCGGCGGCGGCGCTGCTGCGCGACGGGGCACCGGGGCTGTCGGTGCGCGTGGTGAACGTCGTCGACCTGATGCGGCTGCTGCCCACCGGCAGCCACCCGCACGGGCTGTCCGACGAGGACTACGACGCCGTCTTCACGCGCGATCGTCCGGTGCTGTTCGCCTTCCACGGCTACCCCGCGCTCGTCCACCGCCTGACCTACAAGCGCAACGGCCATGAGCACCTGCACGTTCGCGGATATCGCGAGCGAGGCTCGACCACGACGCCGTTCGACATGGTGATGCGCAACGACCTCGATCGCTATCGCCTCGCGATCGACGCCCTCGACCTCGTGCCGGGGGCGGCCGAGAACCACGCCGGGTTCCGAGACGACCTCGAGCGGCGGCGCGAACGCGCGCGGGCGCACACACGCGAGCACGGCGAGGACATCCCCGAGGTCACGGACTGGCGCTGGCACTGATCGGCGCCGGCACTGACTGGCACCGCCACTGACGAGTCCAGAAACGGCGAATGGCCCCGGGCTGCGCGCCCGGGGCCATTGGCTGCGGTGATCGTCAGCCGGTGACGTTCAGCGTGAACGTCGTCGTGGTGCCGGTCGAGGGCACCGTCACGTCGAAGGTCGTCGCGCCGCTCGCGGTCGCGGGGACCGTGAACGTCACGACCGCCGTGCCGACCTCGTCGGTCCGCGGTGTGTACGCGGTGTCGACCGCGGCCCGGCCGAGCTCGGTGCCGGCCAGCGAGACCACGGCCTGGTCGGCGTCGGTCTCGTCGCGCGTGAAGTCCAGCGACGACAGGTTCACCGTCACCGACGAGCCGGCCGCGACCGACGTGCCGGCGGGCAGATGGACGCCGACGGCGCGCTGCGCGAGGTCGGGGGTGGCCGTCCCGAAGGTGTCGAACCAGTCGACCATCGACTCCAGGTCGATCTTGCCGCTGTCGGCCTTGCCGGCGCCCGAGCGGAAGGCGGTGAAGTTGTCACCGCCGCCCGCCAGGAACGAGTTCGCCCCCACGAGGTAGGTGGTCGTCGGCTGGATCTCGACGCCGTCGAGCCACATCTGCGTGATGCGGCTGCCTTCGGCCGCCGTCGGGTCGTACGTGTAGGTGAAGCCGGAGCTGACGCCGAGCTTCAGGAACGGACGCGACGACGTCGACGGCTGCCACTGCTGCTCGAGCACCTGCTTGATCTGATCGCCCGTCAGTGTCATCGACACCAGGGTGTTCGCGAAGGGCTGCACGGCGGCCGCCTCGGCGAACGTGACGGGGCCGGGGATGATGTCGGCGCGCAGGCCGCCCGGGTTCATGAAGGCGATCTGCACGTTGCGCGTGCCCTCGGCGTTCAGCGACCACTTCTGCACGTCGGCGACGAAGTTGCCGAGCGTGGACTCGCCGCCGCGGTTTTCGGGGAAGTCGGTGGCGGTCGCCGGGTCGGCGAACACGGCACGGCCGAACCCGCTGTCGGCGACGCCGAGCTCGACGCTGCCGAGTTCGGCGGCGATCTCGGTGGCCTCGGCGACGAGGGGGAGCAGCGCCTTGTTCGGCTCGTACTCGTACCCGATCACGTCACCGCGATCGTTGCGGATGGCCATCGTGTAGATGGTGTTCTCCATCGAGACCAGTTCGTCGGCCTTGCGGTCGTAGACGATCTCCATGTTCGAGAAGCGCTCGCCGTACTGACCGGACGAGATGACCGGGCGGCCGTCGATCACGTGGTTGTACGCCAGGTGGGTGTGCCCCGAGACGATGGCGTCGATGTTGTCGCCTGCGCCGGTGACGATCTGGCCGAAGCGGGTGGTCGCGTCCGTCGCGCTGGCGACGGTCGTGTCGGCCGCGCCCTCGTGGACGAGCATCACGACGATGTCGGCCTCGCCGTTGGCAGAGTCTCCGTCGCTCAGTTGGTCGGCCACGCGGTTCGCGGCCTCGACGGGGCTGCCGACGGTGATCTCCTCGATGCCGGCGGGGTTCACCAGCGAGGGCAGCTCGTCGGTGACGGCGCCGACGAAGCCGACGCTGACGCCACCGACCTTCTCGATCCAGTACTCCGGCAGAGCGGGGTCGCCGGTTTCGCTGTCGTACACGTTGGCGCCGAGATACTCCCACTGCGCCAGCGGCATGACGCGCTCGGTCAGGTCGGCGAATCCGCGGTCGAACTCGTGGTTGCCCACGGCGCTGACGTCGAGACCGGCCTTGTTGAGGGCCTCGATCGTGGGCACGTCGTCCTGGATGAAAGAGGTGAACGTCGACGCGCCGATCATGTCGCCGGCGGCGGCGAAGATCGTGTGCGGGTTGTCCTTGCGGAGCTGCTGAATCGCGCCCGACAGGCGCGCGATCCCGGCGGCGGTGCCGGACTCCTCGATGCGGCCGTGGAAGTCGTTGACGGTGACGAGGTTGATCTCGACGGTGCGGCCCTTCGCGGGCGGGCTCTTCGGGTCGGCGGGGGCGGCGTTCGCCGCTCCGACGCCGCCGAGGGCGAGGGCGAGTGCGGTGGCTCCCGCGAGTGCTCCTGCGGCGACGCGGCCGCGCGTTCGTTGCTGCATGATTTGCGTGATCTCCTCTGCAAGACGGATGCCGGCAGTCGGAGGTTCCCCCGACCCTCGGTGTCGCACGCGCGCGTCCCGGGTTCGGGCGCACACGCGTCCGAGCCTATGTTCGCCCGCAGGCATGCGGTAGGTCTCATCGCGACCCGACGCCGGTTGTCAGATGAGAGTTCACTCATACGTCATCTGAGAGCACATTCAGGGACCCTCGCGCCAGTACTTGCGCGAGGTCGGCCGGGCACCGAGAGTGATCGCATGACATCACCTCGTATCGGGATCGTATGGAACCCGAGCAAGATCGAACGCGACGAACTGAGCGAGGCGCTGGAGCGGCTGGAGCCGGGCGCCGCCGAGGCGGCGCAGTGGTACGAGACCACCGTCGAGGACCCGGGTCGGGGGGCGACGCGCGATGCGCTGGACGGGGGCGCCGAGCTCGTGATCGTCGCCGGGGGCGACGGCACGGTCCGTGCCGCCGCCGAGATGCTCGCCGGGTCTGGCGTGCCCATGGGGATCGTCCCGCAGGGGACGGGCAATCTGCTGGCCCGCAACCTCGAGGTGCCCCTCGGCAGCATCGACAAGGCGCTGGCGAGGGCGCTGGACGCGGGCCAGCAGCGCACGATCGACATCGGCTGGGTCGACATCGAGGGCGACGACCAGCCCGAGCGCGCCTTCACCGTCATGGTGGGCTTCGGGCTGGACGCGCAGATGCTGTCCGAGACGGACGAGGACCTCAAGGACAAGGCCGGCTGGCTGGCTTACGTCGAGGCGATGGGGCGCGCGGTGTCGGCATCCGAGGTCGTGGACGTCACCCTCACGCTCGACGACGGGGAGCCGCAGCGCATCAGCGCGCACACGCTCCTCATCGGCAACTGCGGCACGCTGCAGGGCGGTGTCGCCCTGCTGCCGGACGCGCTGTTCGACGACGGCCGCCTGGACCTGCTGGTGGTCAGCGCGGACTCCCCGGCGCAGTGGCTCGAGACTCTCAAGACCTTCGTGTGGGACAACGGGGTGCGCAAGCTCTTCGTCCAGGATGCCTCCACGGTCAGCTCCGACACCGCGCTGCACCTGAGCGGCGAGCGGGCACGGGTCGAGCTGCCCTCGCCGACGCTGTTCGAGATCGACGGCGAAGAGGTCGGCGACGCGCAGGCGTTCACGGTGCGGCTGGATCCCGCGGCGCTCGTCGTGCGCTGACGGCGGCGGGGCGGCCCCCGCTACGCTCGGGGGGTGACTGTCCGCCACCTCGCCGACGGCGCCGTGCTGCGCCCGGCCCGCCCGGGTGACGAACCCGGCATCCTCGCCTGCATCCAGGCCCTCGCCGAGTACGAGCGCGAGCCGGATGCCGTCGAGAACAGCGTCCCGGCGCTCGCCGAGACGCTGTTCGGTGACGACCCGCGCGCGTTCGCCCACGTGGTCGAGAGGCAGGGCGAGGTCGTCGGCATCGCGCTGTGGTTCCTCACCTACTCGACTTGGACCGGCACGCACGGGATCTGGCTCGAGGACCTCTTCGTGTTCGACGCCGAGCGGGGCCGCGGCTACGGCAAAGCGCTGATCGCGGCGCTCGCCGCGGTGTGCGTCGAGCGGGGGTACCGGCGGCTGGAGTGGACGGTGCTGGATTGGAACGAGCCGTCCCTGGCCTTCTACCGGTCGATCGGCGCGACGGGCATGTCGGAGTGGACCACGCATCGGCTCACGGGCGATGCGCTCGCGGCACTGTCACGCGCCTGATCCGGCTCAGCGCACGTCGAGCGTTTCGGCGCGGCCGAAACGGGCGTCGACTCCCGGGCTGTACAGGACCGACTCCGCCGGTGTCCCGGCCACCGGCGGCAGCCCGGCCGCCGGGACGAGCTCGTCCCGCAGAGACAGAACTCTGGCCGGATGCAGCAGCCACGGCTCGTGCGTGTTCGGCAGCCACAGGGTCCGCCCGAAGCGGCGCTGGAAGAGGCCCCATCGGGCGGTGAGGAACAGGGAGAGCTCGTCGCCGGCGGTCGTCGTGGTGTCGACCGCGACCGCGAGCCGGAATCCCGGCCCGTCCCCCGACGCCGACCATCGGCGCGAGACGTACTCCCATCCCTCGGGCCGCGACCGCTGGTCGGTCCGCGCCCACATGTAGGGCAGCGAGAACGCCGCCCGCGCGGCGAGGACGGCGGGAAGACTCGCCGCCTCGAGGGAGCGGAAGACGACGCCGCGACGGCCCTGCGCGTCGACGCCGTACAGCCGCACGTTCACCTCGGTGAAGGTCCCGAGCCGGCGCGGGGTGGCGAACAGGCCGAGCCGCGCCTCGCCGAGGCGGAAGGCGATGAGCCCCACCCAGGCAGACCCGTCGAAGAGGTCGGGCACCACGCCGGCGGGCAGCAGGGGAGCGACGACGTCTGCGGGCGCGCGCCAGTGGGCGAAGGCGACATGGCGCCATTCCTGCGCGGCGACCACCGGGCCGTGCAGCGGCGGCGGCTCGGCGCTCAGCGGCTGCGGCGAGCTCATGAGAGCCGGCGCAGCGCCGACCCCTTGTGGGCGGCGCGGTCGCCGCTCTTCTCGGACTCGACGATGTAGGACGGCTCGTCGGCGGATGCCGTGAACTTCTGCCCCGCGAACTGGAAGTCCTTGATCCTGCGTTCGACGACCTTGCCCTGGGTGCGCCCCTGCGACGTGCTCCAGCTCACGCGGTCGCCCTTGTGCAGCCCCTCGGCCATGACGGCTCCTCTCGTCGGTGCCGCGGCCGTGGCCGGCGCGACTCGAGCGTCACGTTACGCACGACGCGAGGCGCCGGGGTGGGCTTGACAGGGGCCCGAACGCACCGAAGCCGGGATGACAGATGTCATCCCGGCTTCGGAAGCACGTCTGGATCAGAGCGGCCGGATGTTGGCGGCCTGCATGCCCTTGGGTCCGCGCTCGGCGTCGAACTCGACCTTCTGCGTCTCGCGGAGCTCCTTGTAGCCGTCGCCGACGATCGCGCTGAAGTGCGCGAAGAGATCGGCCGAGCCGTCGTCGGGCGCGATGAACCCGTAGCCCTTCTCGGAGTTGAACCATTTCACGGTGCCAGTGGCCATCGTGTCTTTCCTTCTATTCTTCGGGCCGCGTGAGCGACCGGGGGTGCCGTCCCGGCGTGTGCGGAACGGACGTGTGAGGGGCGTGGCAACGCACGCGAGCACCGGAGGCTGAACACTCCGAAGGCCGACTCACCCTAGCACGCGGGCCTGACGTCTTCGTGAAAGGATCCGTCCCGCGGCCTTGCCGATCTCGACGGCGGCGAAGCAGGCGGCGGCGAAGGCCACGGCGATCGACCATTCGATCGCGCCGAGTGTGCGCGATCCGAACCACGCGTGGAAGGCGGGCACGTAGGTGTACAGCGTCTGGAGCGCGGCGAGGACGGCGATCGACACCCAGATCGCCCGGTTGCCCCGGAGCACCCGCGCAGTCAGGCTCGATGCCTCGGCGAACCGCACCGAGAACAGCACCGCGACCTGCGAGAGCACCAGGACCGCGACCGCGGTCGTGCGGGCGGCGTTCAGCTCCGCTCCGCGAGCGAGCTCGGTGAAGAAGGCTGCGACCGACACCGCCGCGACGGCCGTCCCGATGCCCACGATGCGCAGTCCCTGACGCGCGAGGATCCCCTCGCCGCGTGGTCGTGGCGGACGGTTCATGACGCCGGGGTCCACGTGTTCGTACGCGAAGGCGAGCGAGAGGGTGACGCCGGTCACGAGATTGACCCACAGGATCTGGGTGGGCTCGAGCGGCGGCGTGAACCCCAGCGTCACCGAGGCGAAGACGATGAGGGCCTGTGCGAAGGTCGTCGCCAGGATGAACAGCATCGACGTCCGCAGGTTGTCGTAGATGCGGCGGCCCTGGCGCACGGCGCCCTCGATGGTGGCGAAGTCGTCGTCGGCGAGGACCAGGTCGGCGGCATCCTTGGCCGCCTCGGTTCCCTTGACGCCCATGGCGACGCCGACGTCGGCCTGCATCAAGGCGGGTGCGTCGTTGACGCCGTCGCCGGTCATCGCCACGACCTCGCCGCGCTCCTGCAGGGCGGCGACGATCCGCAGCTTGTGCCCGGGATCGGTGCGGGCGTACACGTCGACGTCGGCGACCGCCGCGGCGAGGGCGTCGTCGTCGAGCAGCTCGACCTCGGCTCCCGTGAGCGTCCGCGCTCCCGGGGTCGTGATGCCGAGCTCCGCGGCGATCGCCCGCGCGGTCAGGGCGTGGTCGCCCGTGATCATGATGACTCGGATGCCGGCGCGGCGGCACTCCGCGATCGCGGCGACCGCCTCGGGGCGCGGGGGATCGGCGATGGCCACGACGCCGAGGAGCGTCAGGTCCGCGAGCGAGGACGTCGTGAGCGGCCCGGCGGGCACGGGCCGCGTGGACACCGCCGCGGCGAGGACCCGCATGCCCTGCCCGCCCAGCCGGGCGACCTCTCGGTCCCAGAAATCCTCGTCGAGCGGTTCGGTGGCGCCGGTGGCGGCCCGCTGGTCGGCGCACAGCGCGAGGACGCGATCGGGGGCTCCCTTCACCGTGAGGACCGGGGCGGCGCCGTCGACGCTGTCCGACGTGGCCATCAGGCGGGTCTCGGCGTCGAAGGGGATCTCGTCGAGGCGGCGGTGCCGGCCGGTATCGACGCCGCACGCGCGGGCGAGCAGCACGAGCGCCGCCTCGGTGGGGTCGCCGACGACGCGGGTGAGGCCGTCGACCTCGGCGACGCGGGCGTCGTTGCAGACGGCGAGCGCGGTGGCGAGCTCCCCGACACCGCCGCCGGTGTCGCTGCACCCGTCCGGCGTGAGGGGGCGGGGTCCGGCGGCCGTGACGACCTCGCGCACCGTCATCTCGTTGCGCGTGAGCGTTCCGGTCTTGTCCGAGCAGATGACCGTCACCGACCCGAGCGTCTCGACCGCCGGCAGCCTGCGCACGATCGCCGACCGGGTGGCCATGTGTCGGACCCCCAGGGCGAGCGTGATGGTGACCACCGCCGGCAGCCCCTCGGGCACTGCCGCCACGGCGAAGCCGATGGCCGCCGACAGCAGCTCCTCGAGGGAGTCTGCGTGCAGCAGGAAGCCGATGGCGATCATCGCCGCCGTCGCCGCGGCGATCGCGACGACGATGCGGCGGCCCAGTCCATCGATCTCGCGCGTGAGCGGAGTGTCGGGGGAGTCCGCCTCGCGGACCAGACGCTGGATACGGCCGAGCTCGGTACGCTCGCCGGTCGCCGTGACGACGGCGACGGCACGCCCCGAGACGACCACGCTGCCGGCGTGGAGCATGCTGGAGCGATCGGCCACCGCGGCATCGGACGCCACGGCGTCGACGTGCTTGTCGACCGGCTCGGACTCGCCGGTCAGCGGCGCCTCGTCCGCGCGGACGCCCCGCGCCTCGACCAGCCGGGCATCGGCCGGCGCCCGGTCGCCGGGGTGCACGCGCACGATGTCGCCGGGGACGAGCGTCGACGCGTCCACGCTCTGCCACGATCCGTCGCGCCGAGCGGTGGCCTGCGGCGACAGCATCCGTCGTATGCCCGCCAGTGCCTTCTCGGCCTGACCCTCCTGCACGAAGCCGATGACGGCGATGATCACGGCGACGGCGGCGATGACGGTCGCGTCGACCGGATCGCGGTACACCAGCTTGATCGCCGCCGAGACCAGCAGCACGTAGATGATGACGTTGTCGAACTGCGCGAGGAACCGCAGCAGCGGTGAGGTGCGCCGCGCCTCGGGGAGGGCGTTCGGCCCGAAGAGGTCGCGCCGGCGGGCGGCCTCGGCCCCGGCGAGCCCGTGCGCCGTGGCCCGGAGCCCGGCGAGCACGTCGCGCGGGTGGGCGGCGTGGGGGCGGTCGTGTAGGGGCGTGGCCATCGGTGGGCTCCGTGCGCAGGCATCGGCGTCCTTCGACGGTAGGCCGTCCACGGCGCACCCGGCGAGAGCCGAAGGTCCCGCCGCCGCCACCGGCCCGGTGCTACGAGGCGGAGTCGGCGTCCACGCCCGCCGGCGCCCGCTCGGGCAGCACCCAGCCCGCCCGCGGGAAGTGGCACGTGTAGCCGTTCGGGTAGGTCACCAGGTAGTCCTGGTGCTCCGGCTCGGCCTCCCAGAACGCCCCCGCCGGCTCGATCGTGGTGACGGCCTTGCCCGGCCAGAGGCCCGACGCGTCCACGTCGGCGATGGTGTCGCGGGCCACGCGCTCCTGCTCGGGGCTGAGCGGGAAGATCGCCGACCGGTAGCTCGTGCCGATGTCGTTGCCCTGACGGTTGAGGGTCGACGGGTCGTGGATCTGGAAGAAGAAGGCGAGGATGTCGCGGTAGGTCGTCTGCGACGGGTCGAAGACGATCTCGACCGCCTCGGCGTGGCCGGGATGGTTGCGGTAGGTGGCGTGGTCGTTCCGGCCGCCGGTGTAGCCCACCCGGGTGTCGATGACGCCGGGCCGGCGCCGGATGAGGTCCTGCATCCCCCAGAAGCATCCGCCGGCGAGCACCGCCGTCTCGGTGCCGGGGGTGCGCGTGATGCTGCCGTCGTCGAGGCTCATGTCGTCCGCTCCTTCTCGCGAATGCGTGCTCTCCAGTTTCGCCGATTCGCGGCGGCTCGGGGCCGCGGCCAGCGCCTAGGGTCGTGTCGTGGCCATTCCCTTCCGTCCTGCCGCGCTCGCATTCCGCGTCGTCGCGGTCGTCCTGGTGGCGACCGGCGTCATCCGCCTGCTGGACCTGTTCACTCCCGATCCCAGCTGGCGGACGATGCTGTACTTCACGGCGGTGACCAACGTCATCGTGCTGGCATGGCTGACGGTGGTGATGCTCGCCACTCTGCGCGACCTCGTCCGGCGCGGCCCGCGGGGCGTGACCAACCCGTCGCCCGAGATCCACGGGGCGGTGCTCATGGCCGTCACCGTGGTGATGCTCGTCTACACCGTCGTCCTCGTTCCGCAGCTGACCGAGGACCCGTCGTATCAGGCCTACACCCTCACCGATTCGCTCGTGCACGTCGTGACGCCCGTGCTGGTCGTGCTGGACTGGCTGCTGTTCACCCCCAAGGGCCGCATGCGCTGGCGCGACCCTTTCCTCTGGGCGATCCTGCCGCTGGGCTACCTGGCGTTCGCGTTCGTCTTCGGGGCCTTCGGCGGGGAGTTCGAGCCGGGCGTGACCTTCCCCTACCCGTTCATGGACGTCGCCACCCTCGGCGTGGGCGGGGTGGCGCTGTGGATCCTCGCGCTGGCGGTGACGCTCGAGATCGTCGGCTTCGCCTACGTCGCGGTCGACCGGGCGCTCTCGCGCACGGCCGACTCCCCGGCGCGCGCCGAGCTCGAGACCGCGCGCTCCAGCGGCACGTAGGCCAGCAGCACGCCGGCGCACAGCGCGCCGAGTCCGCCCACCGCCATGTCGCCGATCGTGTCCTCGTAGGCGACGAAGATGTCGTCCGTGAGGTAGGCCCATCCGAGCCACTCGACCATCTCCCAGAGTGCGCTGACGGCGAGCCCGAAGGCGGCCGCCAGGACGATCGGCCGCCGGCGCGGGATGCCGTCGCCGCGGGCCGCGGCCACGACGCCCACGCGTGCCAGCCCGACGTAGGCGACGACGACGACCACCCCGGTGCAGACGAAGTGGATGAGCAGATCCCACCCCGTCACCGTGGTGTAGAGGTCGAAGACGTTGCTCCACGCCGCCACGAGCACGGTCAGCCCGTAGAAGACGTCGAAGCCGGCCCGCAGCGCCAGGAACCTCGGCACGAGGAGGGCCGGCAGAGCCAGAGCCAGGACGCCGACGTGGGTGGGCGTGCCCCAGATCCAGACGGCGAGGACGCTGAGCAGTCCGAGGACGCGGACGGCGTCGGCCGCCCACTCCGCGGGGCCTGACGGGGGAGTGAGGAAGTTGCGTCTCAATGAGGGGCTCCTGTCGGGATGCGGACGACTGCCTGGACCGGCAGGTGGTCCGACGCCCACCCGCCCAGGTGGCGGGAGGTGTTGATGCCGATGCGACGGACCTCGATGTCCGGTGTCACGGCGACCCAGTCGATGCGTCCGGTCCCCGCGCGCGGCTCGCGGTAGCCGCCGAAGGTGCCCCACTCGGACCCGACCCGCTCGTGCGCGTGCTCCCACGCGTCGACGAGGACGTCGTCGTCGAACAGCGTCTCGAGCGCCTGCGAGCCGGCGCGGTCGTTCAGGTCGCCCGTGACGATGACGGGCACGTCGGATGCGGCGACGACGAGCCGCACGTGCTCGGCGGAGCGGACCCGGGATGCGCGCGAGAACGGATCGAAGTGCGTGTTGAGCATCCGCAGGCGGGCGCCCGTCGGCCGATCGCGCAGATCCGCCTGCACGAGGACACGCGGCAGCAGGTTCCCCCACGTGCGCGACCCGGGCTCGCCCGGGCGGGACGACAGCGCGGTCTGCGTCCACGAGGTCAGCTCCAGCCGGTCGGAGTCGTAGTACACCGGGCAGCCCTCGCCGAGGCCGCCGGCCCGGCGTCCGCTGCCGATCCTGCGGTACGCGGGACCCAGGGCTGCGCCGATCGCCTGCGCCTGCCGGGGCAGCACCTCCTGGGCCCCCAGGAGGGCGGGGCGCTCCGCGCGCAGCAGCGCCTGCAGTCTCGGCTGCCGGCGCTGCCAGCGGTCGGCCGGCGGCCACGGCGCCCGCACCGCGCGACGGACGTTGTACGTCATCACCTGAAGATCCGGCGGCGACACGGGGCCGAGCAGCCCGCTCATCGCGGGCCCCCGATCCGGGACCGCAGTCGGCGCAGGGCGTGTCGCGTCCAGCGCACCGGCGGCAGGTCGGCGGGCCAGTGGATGAGGACCGTTCGCCACCCGGCGGACATGCGGCGACCGAACGCGCGCCCGGGGAAGAACGGCCGCATCGAGATCCCCATCGCCGCGCCGCGCAGCACCCGGATCCGGTGCCGCTCGCCCAGGTGGTAGGCGAGGTCGAGGTCGTCGTGGATGCCGGGGTCGTCGCGGTGCACTCGCGACCGGATGCTGCGCCAGACCTCGGCGCGCATCCCGAGGTTCGAGCCGAACAGCGGCAGGTGGCCCAGAGCCGACGACGTCGTGAGCACATAGGCGCCCAGATACAGCGCGACCAGCGGAGCCCGCAGCGGCCGCGGGCCGTCGATGAAGCGCGCGCCCCCGGTGAACGCCGCGACGTCGGGGCGCCGGGCGAAGGCGTCGGCCATGTCCTGCACCCAGGTCGGTCCGGGTATGCAGTCGGCGTCCAGACGCAGGATGAGGTCGCCGCGCGCGCAGTCGTACCCCCGCGACGCCGCCGCCGGGATGCCGGGGGCGCCGCACTGCTCGACGCGGGCGCCAGCCGACCGCGCGACCTCGGCGGAGGCGTCGGTCGAGTCGTTGTCGACCACGACGATCTCGTCCGGCGGGCGCGTCTGGGATGCCAGGGCGCGAAGGCATCGGCGCAGTTCGTCGTCGTCGTCCTTGACGGGGATGACCACCGAGATGGTGGCGCTCGCCGCGCTTCCGTCGCCGTCCATGGTCCTCCCTGCTCGGCTGTCGGCGGATCGGGGCCGCGAGCGGGGCGCCGATTCCGGCCAGCCTAGGTGCGAGCGCGGACGTCGGGGCGGATTTCGCCCCGACGCGCCCCGTCGTCCGCGGGGGTGCCAGGATGGCGGTCATGAAGGCCGCGCTCGTGCTCGCCACGCAGCTCTTCGATCCGCACCCGGCCGAGGACGACGCCGACATCGAGGCCTTCATCTTCATCGAGTCCGCCGCGGTGTTCCGCCGCCGGCCGTACCACGCGCACAAGATCGTGCTGCTGCTGGCGGCGATGCGTCACGCGGCCGCGAGGCTCGAGGCCGCGGGGCGGCGGGTCGTGCGGGTGGACGTGGGTGAGGAGCTCGGCTTCGCCGACGCGCTCCGCGAGGTCCTCCGCCGCGAGGGCGTCGATGGCCTGGCCTGGATGAGCGCGACCGATCGCGGCGTGGACCGGCGGATCGCGCGGCTCTGCGAGGGCGAAGGGGTGCACACGAAGGTCTACCCCGACGCGCTCTTCCTCACGCCGGCCGAGGATGTCGACGCGTGGTTCGCCCGGCATGACGGCGCGCGCATGGAGGACTTCTACCGCCGGCAGCGCCGGCGCACCGGCATCCTGATGGACGGGGTGAAACCTGCGGGCGGCCGCTGGAACTACGACGCCGACAACCGCGAACCGCTGCCACGCGAGGGCGTGCACGTGCCCGCGTTGCCGGCGGTCCGCCACGATGACATCGTCCGGCAGGCGATCGCCGACACGGCGCGGCTGTTCGCCGACCATCCCGGCGACCCCGCGCGGTTCTGGCTGCCCGTCACCGCCGAGGGATCGCGGGAGTGGCTGGCGGCCTTCACGGCCGAGCGGCTGGCGTCGTTCGGAAGGTTCGAGGACGCGATGGCCGCCGACGAGCCGTTCCTCTTCCACTCCGTCATCAGCCCGCTGCTGAACATCGGGCTGCTGCGCGTGGACGAAGTGGTGGATGCCGCGCTCGCCACCGGATCAGACGTGCCGCTGGCCGCACGCGAGGGATTCCTGCGGCAGGTGATCGGGTGGCGCGAGTACATGCGGGGTGCGTACCGGGCGTGGCCCGAGCTCGGCGACGCCGATCACTTCGCGCTGACGCGCGAGCTCGAACCATGGTGGTACACCGGTGCCGGCATCCCGGAGGATCTGCCCGTGCCCGTGCGGACGGTGCTCCGGCGCGTGCACGAGTGGGGATACGCCCACCACATCGAGCGCCTGATGGTGCTCGGCAACTGGTTCCTGTTGCAGGGGTACCGGCCGCAGGCGGTCTACGACTGGTTCTCGGCGCTGTTCGTCGACGCGTACGAATGGGTGATGGTGCCCAACGTGCAGGGCATGAGCCAGTACGCCGACGGCGGCCGCGTCGCCACGAAGCCCTACATCTCGGGCGGGGCCTACCTGCAGAGGATGGGATCGTGGTGGCCGTCGGCGGCGGCCGCGCGGGAGTCCGCCTTCACCTCGGCCTACTGGGAGTTCCTGGAGGCGCACGAGCCGCTGCTCGAGGGGAACCCCCGCCTCAGCCTGCCGCTGGCCCAGATGCGCAGACGCCGCTCCGGGTCCCGCTGAGGCGGGCCGGAGCGGCGGAGCCGGTGACTGCCGGGTGACTATTCGGTGGGGTAGTCCGGCGGGGGAGTGGATTCGTCGTACGGGGCGAGCGGCTCGTCCGGATTCGGCGCCATCGGTTCGTCGGGCGTCGGCGCCAGCGGCTCGTCGGGGGTGGGGACGATCGGCTGGTCGGACTCGGGCTCGACGCCCTCGTAGCCGGTCGAGTCGGGCGTGTCGGGGATCGAGGTGTTCACGGGCCCTCCTTGTGGTCGGTGCCGGATCCGGGTTGTCGGTGCCGGATCGGGCGGGTGGTCTCCTCACCCTGCGGCGGCCCCGTCCGGGCGGCCACCCCCTTGACCGGCTCCGTCGCTCGCGGTAGCCGGCGTCGCACTCCGGCGCTCGGGATCTTGCGTCACGCCTGGGTCAACGATATATCGGTAGGTATCGCTCGTGAGTGCGGGCGCGACGCCGAGGAGGCCATCATGAACGACAGCGACAGCGACCGCGGCAACCCGTTCGGCCCGCGGCACCGGGGATCCGGGCGTCCGGGCCAGGGCGGCTTCCCCGGCGCCGGGCTCTGGGAGGCGATGGACCAGCTGTGGGGCGGGTTCGAGCAGCGCGTCTCGGGGCGCATGGGCCGCGGCGACGTCCGCGCCGCGGTGCTGACGCTGCTCAAGGAGCAGCCGATGCACGGCTACCAGATCATCCACGAGATCCAGGAGCGCAGCTCGGGGATGTGGAAGCCGAGCCCGGGCTCGGTGTACCCCACGCTGCAGATGCTCGCCGACGAGGGGCTCATCGTCGCCGAGGAGTCCGGCGGGAAGAAGACCTACTCGCTCACCGAGGCCGGTCGGGCCGAGGCCGACGGCGCCGAGGACGACACCGCGCCGTGGGCGATGCCGGGCATGCGCGAGGCGACCCGCGCCACCGCGCTTCCCAAGGCGGGCGCGAAGCTCGCGCAGGCGGCCGCGCAGGTGGCCAAGGCGGGGACCGCGGAACAGGTCGCCGAGGCGGTCGCCGTCCTGGACGACGCGCGGCGTAAGCTCTACAGCATCCTCGCCCAGAGCTGATCGGTGCCGTCCGCACGTCGGCATCAAGGAGACCCGATGGCCGACGTCGACGGTTCGCGTGCGCGGTATCGCCGCATCATGCGATTCGCCACGCGCTACATGATCCAGGCGTGGTGGTACGAGCTGTTCCTGCCGCGGTTCGGGCTCGAGCGGATCTCGGCGCTCGGGCGGCGCCGTCGGCTGCGCGCGATCGCCCGCGACTTCCACGGGCTCGCCCTCGGGCTCGGCGGGCTGATGATCAAGGTCGGCCAGTTCATGTCGTCCCGCCTGGACATCCTGCCGCCCGAGATCACCAAGGAGCTCGAGGGCCTGCAGGACGAGGTGCCCGCCGTCGCCTTCCCCGCGATGAAGGAGCAGGCCGAGCGGGAGCTCGGGATGCCGCTGGAGCGCGCCTACGCTTTCGTCGATCCGGTGCCGCTGGCGGCGGCATCCCTCGGGCAGGCCCACCGGGTGCGGCTCCTGCCCGCCGACGCGGACGAGGCCGGCTTCGCCGACGCCGTGGTGAAGATCCAGCGTCCGGGGATCGACCGCATCGTCGAGGTGGACCTGCGGGCGCTGCGGACGGTGGCCGCCCGGCTGAACCGGGTGCAGATGATCCGCAAGCACGTCGACCTGCCGACGCTCGTCGAGGAGTTCGCCTACACGAGCCTGCAGGAGATCGACTACCTGCACGAGGCGCAGAACGCGGAGCGGTTCGATCTCGGCTTCGCCGGCGACCGCCGCGTCACGGTGCCCGACGTGGTGTGGGAGCGGACGACGCGGCGCGTGCTGACGCTCCAGGACGTCTCGGCGATCAAGATCTCGGATGTCGACGCGCTGCGCGCCGCCGGGATCGATCCGGCCGAGGTGGCCACCGCGTTCGCCAACGTGATGTTCGATCAGCTGTTCGTCGACGGGTACTTCCACGCCGACCCGCACCCGGGCAACATCTTCATCACGCCCCTGCCGGGGGCCCCGGCCGGGTCGCCGGCGTGGCGGTTCAGCTTCGTCGACTTCGGGATGATGGGCGAAGTCTCGGACCGCCTGCGCGAGGGCCTGCAGCGGCTCATCATCGCCGTCGCGGCTCGGGACAGCCGCCGCATGGTCGAGGGCGTGCGGGAAGTGGGCGTGCTGCTGCCCTCCGCCGACACCGCCGAGCTCGAGCGGGCGCTCTCGGCGCTGTTCGCGCGGTTCGGCGGCATGGGCTTCGCCGAGCTGCAGCGGGTGGACCCGCGGGAGTTCCGGGACTTCGCCCGCGAGTTCGGCGACACCGTCCGGGCGATGCCGTTCCAGCTGCCCGAGAACTTCCTGCTCATCATCCGGGCCATCTCGCTCACCTCGGGGATGTGCAGCTCGCTGGACCCGGAGTTCAACATCTGGAACGCCGTCGAGCCGTACGCGCAGCAGCTGCTGCGGGATCAGAGCGGCAGCGCGGTGCAGGCCGTGGTGCGCGAAGTGGCCGATGCGGCCGGGATCGCCGCCCGTCTGCCGCGACGCCTGGACGGACTGGTCTCGCGCGCCGAGGAGGGCAGGCTCCAGGTCGACACCCCGCGCCTCGATCAGCGGCTGCGCGGCCTCGAGCGCACCGGGCGCCGCGTGGTCTCGGCGGCGCTGTTCACGGGCCTCGTGATCAGCGGCGCGGTGCTGCGACCCGAGGAGCCCGTGTTCGGGACGCTCCTCATGGTGGCCTCGATCCCGCCGCTCCTGCACGCGGTGTTCGCGGGGGTCGCCGGGCGCCCTCGGGGCTGAGGCGGCTTCACGCCTGCTCGTCCGGGACCCAGCGGAGGACGTCTCCCGGCTGGCACTCCAGCACCGCGCAGAGCGCGTCCAGCGTCGTGAACCGGACCGCCTTGGCGCGGCCGTTCTTGAGGACCGCGAGGTTGGCGGGGGTGATCCCGATGCGCTCGGCGAGCGTGCCCACCGACATCTTGCGGCGCGCGAGCATGACGTCGACGTCGACCACGATCGGCATCTCA
Source organism: Microbacterium aureliae (assembly GCF_054780155.1). Classification (NCBI taxonomy): domain Bacteria; kingdom Bacillati; phylum Actinomycetota; class Actinomycetes; order Micrococcales; family Microbacteriaceae; genus Microbacterium; species Microbacterium aureliae. The sequence continues at coordinate 967,615 of NZ_BAAGWW010000001.1, read as the reverse complement.
GATGACCTCGTCGAGCTCGGACCGCAGCGCCCGCGCCTCGGTCTCGCGATCGATCGCCTGGCGCAGCAGGGTCTTCATGACCACTACGAGCAGGGCCATCCCCGCCAGCACCAGCGCGGCCCCGCAGATCAGGCCGACGACCCCCGGTGCGACCTCGCCCGGGGCGAGCAGGACCGCGAGCGCGAACGTGAGCGTCGCCGCCGCCGCGATGGCGCCGATGATGACGTCGACGTACCGGAACGACGCGGGCGAGAAGACCGACCCCCGCCGGACCTTCGTCAGCAGCATCCACACGCAGACGGCGAACACCTGCATCGTCGCCACCCCGAGCACCGCGATGACGACGAAGGCGACCTGACCCCACGGCCCTTCGCCCTCCATGTCGGCCCATATGAGCGGGACGATCACGGTCTGCACGAAGACGGAGCCCGCGAGCGCGAGGGCGATGACGATGCGCAGTGCGACGATGGTGATGGTCCCCATGGCGGCTCCCTTGTCGATGAACGGGGCAAATCTATCGAAAAACGATAAGTCCCGCCAGGGGGGCCCGAGAGCAGCGCTACGCGGGGTTGCCTAGGCTGGGGAGTCATGACCCCGCACGAGTCCGCCTCTTCTCACGCGACCGGCCGCGCGACGGGACGCGTGACGGGCCGCGCGACGGGACGAGGCGTCGCGTCTGCACTCGCGATCGACGCCGCGCTCGTGCTGCTGTTCGCAGGAACCGGACGAGTCAGTCACCGCGAGGACGTCCTCGCGGGTCTGTGGAGCACGGCGTGGCCGTTCCTCACGGCGCTCGCCGTCGGGTGGATCGTGACGGCCGCATGGCGGCGACCCTTCGCGCCCGTCCGGACCGGCGCGATGGTGTGGTTGGTGACGGTCGCCGGCGGCATGATCCTGCGGGCGCTGGTCGACCAAGGCGTGCAGGTCTCGTTCGTCGCCGTCGCGGCCGCGGTGCTGGGTGCATTCCTCGTGGGCTGGCGGGTCGTCGCGACGCTCGTGCGGCGCGGGCGGCGACCGCGGGCGACCGGGCGCGCCCGCCGCTGACCGCGGAAGCTCAGACATCCTGCAGGCCCCCCGCAACCGTCGCCGAACGAGGGTCCGTCAGAACGAGGAGCCGCCGTAGCGGTGCGCTCCCCGCGTCCCGAGCGCCGTGCGCGCCAGCTCGCGCAGCAGGTCGGGGACGAGCCAGCCGCCGTCGTCCCTGCGCTCGAGGCCCAGCGCGGTGAGCACCTCGCGCAGTTCGACGGTGCGCTGCAGCAGCTCGGCCTCGAGGCCGACGGTCCTCACGCCGGCTCCCCAGCCCGCGTGCCGTGGCGTCGCCGGCCACCCGTACGGGTCGTCGTCGGGCGCGGACGTGTGCCACACCCACTCGGCGGGCACCGCGGCGGCGTGCCGTGCGTCGGGTCCGACAAGTGAGGCGACCGTGCGGGCGCCGTCGACGGCGGCGGCGGCCGCGGCATCCTGAATCGCCTGCGCGACGACGTCGTGCCACGTCGACCCGGCGATGACGGGGCAGTCGCAGCGGGTGTCGCACGGGTCGGGCTCGCCATAGGCTCCGACATCGCCGAGGCCGTACCGCGCGCGCTCGCGGCGATCGCCGGCGTCGGCGAGGGCGAGGGCGCGTGAGGCCGGGAGGAGGCCCGTGCGGGCGTCGCCGATGCTGCCGTCGGCGACCGCGAGCAGCAGCAGGTCGGCTGCCGTGTCGTACCTGCCGGGGAGTGCCGCAGCGACCACCGACCACATGCCGGTCGGCGACTCGATGCGGGCGAGCACGTCCTTCTTGGCGCGGAGCCGCCCGAGGCGGTTGTAGACGAGGCGCATCCGGCGGGCGACCGCGAAGAGCGCGGCGACGCGGGCGGGCGTGCAGTTGCGGTCGTGCGAGAGCTCGGCGACCGCCCCCGGGTCGACGTCGCCGGCGCGGGCCGGGACGCCGTCCATGCCGATGCGCAGGAGGAGCCATCGCAGGTCGCCGGTGAGGGACTCGGCGTCCTCTTCGGTGATCGCGGGAGGAAGATGCAGGCCCGTGGCCTCGATGTGGGTGCGGGCTCCGGTACGCGCCCGGTGGGGGAGCGAGCCGACGATGCGGTCGAGCGGCCCGGCGTGACGCGCGGGCACGAGCGCGCGGTCGACCTGCCGCTGCAGCGCCGCGACGTCGACATGATCCGCGGAATACGACGACCACGGGCCGTACGTCCACTCGAGCCGCGCAGCCAGGTCGGCGTGAGCGGGGTGCGCCGGGTCGGCGAGGATCCCGTGCAGCACCTCGAGCTCGAAGGAGCCGCGGGAGCACGCGAACGGCGCGGCCCCTTCGGCTGCGACGACGCGCACCTCCGGCTCGGTGGCGGGCACCACGTCGCTCGCCCCGCGATCGATCAGGACCGTCCACTCGCCGTCGCACGTGTGCGAGAGCAGCAGCGGCGCGTCGCGCAGCACCGTGCCGACGCGCGCGGTCGTCTCGTCGATGACGGTCGGGTCGCGGAAGTCGATCATGGTCCACCGGTCGCCCCAGCGGCGTCGCGCCGGAGACCACGACGCTCCCGGCTCCTCGGCGAAGACGTGATGACGGCACTCGGGTCCGTCGAACATGGCACGGATCGCGACGCGCAGATCCGCGAGCGTGACTTCTTCGTCGACGTCGGCCTCGCGCCACGCGGTGGTGTCGCCGACGCCGAGGATCGACAGGCGCAGGCGATGGACGTGTCTGAGTCGGGGGTTTCGCATGCCGGAACGCTAGCCAGCCGTCGGGGCGGCATCGCCGGCCACCCGCCGCCTGTGGACACCCGGGGTCCGGGACGGGGCTGGGGAGGAGCCGACGCGCGCCCTCAGACGGTGGCGACGGTGAGGATGACGACGGCGTCCGTGAGGGCGTCGAGGCTGTGCCGGGCGCGGGGGAGGGCCAGGTGGTCGCCGGCCGCGCCCTCCCACGTCTCATCGCCGGCGCTCACGCGCACCGTGCCCGAAAGCACCTGCAACGTCGCCTCGCCGGGGCTCTCGTGCTCGCCCGTGCCGGTTCCGGCCGTGAGCGCCATGACCGTCTGCCGCAGGCGATGCTCCCGGCCGCCGAAGACGGTGCGTGCGGCGCGTCCGGTGGTCGCCGCCCGCGCCTCCTCCCGCAGGGCGGTGACGAGTCCGGTGAGATTCAGGCTGTCCACGGCGGGTCCCTTCGTTCGCGGTACGGTCAGTCTGCTCCGGGCGGACCCGCGATGCACGCGAGGCGGCGTGTCGCGGCATCCGCCTACGATCGAAGGACCGCCCACCCCGCCCGACGAGGAGTCCTGACGTGCCCGCTGCATCCGAGTCCCTCGCCCACGCCGACGATCTGGCCGCCTTCGTCGAGGCGTCGCCGTCGAGCTTCCACGCCGCCGCAGAGGTGGCGACGCGGCTCGCCGCGGCGGGCTTCACGCGCCTGGACGAGGGCGAGGCCTGGCCGCAGGCGCCGGGAGGGCGCTTCGTCGTCGTCCGCGACGGCGCCGTCATCGCCTGGATCGTGCCGACGGGTGCGCGGGGGACGACGCCCGTGCGGGTGTTCGGCGCGCACAGCGACTCGCCCGGCTTCAAGCTCAAGCCCAAGCCGACGACCGGCGCACGGGGCTGGCTGCAGGCGGGCGTCGAGATCTACGGCGGGCCGCTGCTGAACTCGTGGCTGGACCGCGAGCTGCGGCTGGCCGGCCGGCTCGTGCTCGATGACGGCACGGCCGTGCTCGCCGCGACCGGACCGCTGCTGCGTCTTCCGCAGCTGGCGATCCACCTCGACCGCGAGGCGAACGATCACCTCGCGCTGCACAAGCAGCTGCACACGCAGCCCGTGTGGGGACTCGGCGAGGCGGCCTCGGCCGACCTGCTCGCCGAGCTCGCGCGGGGCGCCGGTGTCGATGCGGCGCGGATCCGGGGCTACGACATCGTGACGGCGGATGCTGCGCGCGGCGCCACCTTCGGGCTCGACGACGTGTTCTTCGCGGCCGGCCGGCTCGACGACCTTGCGTCGGTGCACGCGGGCGTCGTGGCGATGGAGCGTGCGGCCGACGACTTCGACGCGGACCACATCCCCATGCTGGCGGTGTTCGACCACGAGGAGGTCGGTTCGGCGACGCGATCCGGGGCGGCCGGGCCGTTCCTGTCGGACGTGCTGGAGCGGGTGTGGCTGTCGCTCGGCGCCGATCGCGTCGAGCAGCTGCGGGCGCTGGACGCGTCGTGGTGCGTCTCGAGCGACGTCGGCCACTCCGTGCACCCGAACTTCGCCGACAAGCACGATCCGGTCGTCCAGCCGCTGCTCGGTTCGGGACCCATCCTCAAGATCAACGCCAACCAGCGCTACGCGACGGATGCCGCCGGTGCGGCCGCCTGGAGCGCGTGGTGCGCGACGGCCGGCGTCGCCACCCAGGAGTTCGTCTCGAACAACGCCGTACCGTGCGGTTCGACGATCGGGCCCATCACGGCGACGCGCCTGGGGATCCGGACGGTGGACATCGGCATCCCGATCCTGTCGATGCACTCGGCGCGCGAGCTCGCCGGCGTGAGCGACCTGTGGGACCTGTCGCGCGTGGCCGAGGTGTTCTTCCGCGGTTGACCGGGTCGGCGCGGCGCTTCGTCTCGCTGCGCTCGCGCAGCGTCCGGGGTGAAGGTGGCGCCGGGGATCCCGTTTCCCGGCGATTGAGTAGTCGGCGCAGCCGGCGTACCGAAATCCCCGCACCTGCGGGGACCTGCCGTATCGATCACAATGTGGGACCCCCTCCCTATCGTGGAACCATGACACCCGATCATCTGTTCGATCCCGACGAACCCCCGGACTGGTTCGACGACGCGATCATGCTGCCGCTCGATCCGGTCGAGACCGAGCGCTCCGCGGAGTGGTCGGGTCCCGACGAACTCGACCTCGTGATGGAGTGCACGGCCGTGCTGTCGTCCTCGTTCGCGCAGCGGCTGATGGCGGTCGATCGCCTGCTGCAGGTGCGCATCTCGCACGCCGGCGCGAACGGTCGCGCGCTCTCGGACGTGATCGCGCGGTCGGTGCGGCTGGAGCTGGTGGCCGGCCTGCGGATCAGCGAGCACGCCGCGCAGGAGCTCATGGAGTTGGCCGAGTCCCTCGTTCATCGCTTCCCCGACGCGCTGACGTCCCTCATGCGCGCGAACATCACCGAGCAGCACGCCCGCGCGATGGTGTCGCTGCTGACGGAAGTCGAGGCCGAGGTCGCGACCGGGCTCGCCGCCGAGGCGCTGCGCCTGGCGGAGCGGCATCCGGTCGGGACATTCCGACGGCTGCTGCGCAGGCGCATCGACGACGTCCGAGCCGAGTCCCTGGCGGCACGCCACGAGCGCCTGATCGGTCATCGTCACGTGAGGCACGAGAACGCCGGCGACGGCATGGGGTGGCTTCATGTCTACGCACCCGTCGTGGACACCCAGGCGGCGTTCGACCGTGCGACGCGCATGGGGAAGGTGATCGAGGCCGCCGACGGCGAGACCCGGACGCTGGATCAGATCCGCGCGGACGTCATCGGCGACCTGCTGATCGACGGGCAGGTGCCGCAGCACCCCGAGCAGGCCCGGGGGATCCGTGCGCAGGTGATGGTGACCGTGCCCGCCCTCGCTCTCTTGGACGACGAGCACGCCGCAGCATCCGACGCTCCGGTCGTCGAGGGGACCGGGCCGGTGCCGATCGAGACCGCGCGCCGGCTGTGCGCCGGAGCATCGGGGTGGATGCGGGTGCTCACCCACCCTGAGACAGGCATGGTCCTCTCGGTCGGCCGTGACCATTACTCTCCGCCGGAGTCGCTGCGACGGCTCGTGAAGTGGCGCGCGGACCGGTGTCTCGCGCCCGGATGCAACATGCCGGCGTCACGGTGCGAGATCGACCACACGCTGGCGTGGTCGGCAGGTGGCCACACCGGGCTGAGCAACCTGGGTCCGCTCTGCAAGAACCACCACATCGTGAAGACCCACGGGAACTGGCGCGTGACTCAGCTCGCCGGCGGCGTGCTGGAATGGCGGTCGCCGATAGGCCGGACCTACCTCGTCGAACCGGAGCGGCGGGTCCCGGTGTTCCGCCCGGAACGCATCCCCGAACCTGAGCCGGATCCCGCGCCTTTCTGACGCTTCGTCTCGCTGCGCTCGCTCAGCGGTGGGACCGCCGGTGATTGAGTAGCCGGCGCAGCCGGCGTATCGAAATCCGCCGCGGGGCCGGGGGACGCTTCGTCTCGCTGCGCTCGCTCAGCGACCGGGAGAAGCGCGCTCGCTCAGCGGTCGGACCGCCGGTGATTGAGTAGCCGGCGCAGCCGGCGTATCGAAATCCGCTGCGGGGCCGGGGGCGTGCGCGTGCACCTCGACGCCGTCGATCCAGCGGCACACGCGCCCGTCGTCGGTCAACAGGATGCCGGTGCTCTCTCCCGCACGCCAGATCCACGCCCGATCGTCGAACCCCGCTGCCACGGCGGCGGTCGCCCAGACGTCCGCGTGTGTGAGACTCGACGACACGACCGTCGCCGACGCGACGCCGCGCGCCGGTCGGCCGGAGCGCGGGTCGACCACGTGCGCCCCCCGCTCCGCGGATCCCGACGTCGCCACGCCGCCCTCCCGCACCTCGACGGTCGCGAACGTCCTCGCCGGACCCGCGGTCGGATCCGCGATCCCGACCCGCCACACCCACTCCGCATCCGCCGCCGTGAACAGCTGCATGTCGCCGCCGGCGTTGATCCCCGCCGCGAGGACTCCACGCTCCCCGACCAGCGGCGCCAGGTGCGCGCGCGCCGCCCGCTCCACCGCCCACCCCTTCACGAGTCCGGTCGGATCGAACACCCCCGACCACCACGCCGTGAAAAGTCCCCCGGTCTCGGCCTGCGCGCGCTCGCACGCCTCCGCGACCTGCCCGACCCAGGGGTCGGCCGCCGCGTCGGCGAGCTCGCCCCGCGCCAACCGCAGGATGTCCGAGTCGTCGCGAAACGGCGAGAACACGCGGTCGGCTCGACGAAGGTCCGCGAAGCAGGCTTCCGCTGCCGCCTCGAGCACGCCGTCGCGGACGTCGCCGATCACCTGGATGCTGATCGCAGTCCCCATGATGTGCTCGACGCGCACGTGGCGGCGGGGCTCGATCACGGCCGTGCCTCGTCCAGGGCGCTCTGCAGCGAGCGCACGTATCCCTCGCTGGTGTACGTCGCGCCCGAGACCATGTCGATGCCGGCGCTCTGGGCGTCCAGCGTCTCGGAGACCAGCACCGGCAGCGCACGCTGGTTGATCTGACGGTCCCGGCCGTTGCTCGACGGATACTCCGGCACCTGCACCTCGGTGACCACCCCGCCCGCCACCGTGATCTGCACCTGCACCGGCCCATACCGCGTGCTCGCGGCCGCCCCGGTGTAGGTCCCGTCCGCGAGCCCCGCCGATGCGCCCGACGACGCGTCGGACGCGTCGCCGGCCGTTCCGCCGGACGACCCGTCAGAGTTCGCGGCCGTCGATCCGGCCGACGCAACGCCGGATGCCGCGCCCGCTGTCCCCGCGGACGACGCCATGTCCGCGCTCGCCGCTCCATCACCCGTCTCGATATGAGACGCGCGGTACCCGAACAGCAGCACCACGCCGCTCACGGTCGCCAGCACGGCGTACAGGATCCTCTTCATCCCACTCCCTCCCTCAGACCGAGAAGTTCTCGGTGTGGATGCGGTCCTGACGGATGCCGGCCTCGCGAAGATCCCGGACGACGGCGCCCATCCACGCGGGTGGGCCGCACACGAACGCGTCGTACTCGGCGAGGTCGTCCGCCAGGTACCGGAAGACATCGGCCCCGTGCCACGACGCGTGCGACTCGGGCAGCCAGCTCGCCGACGCACGCGCCCGGCGGCCGGGCAGCGGGACGTACCGCGCCCCGCGGTCCCGCACGATCCGCGCGATCGCGTCCGCACGGAGCGCCGCACCCTTGGTGGAGTCCCTGGTCACCAGGATCGCGTCACCGGTTCCGTACGACTCGCCCTCGAGCAGCGAGACGAGGGGAGCGACACCCGCTCCGGCACCCACCAGGAGCAGCTTCCGCCCCTCGCGTCGATCGCCGGTCATCGTGCCGTATGGTCCCTCGAACAGGACGGGCGTCCCGGGCTTCAGTGTCGCGAGCCTCGCAGTGCCGTCGCCGACGATGCGCGCCGAGATCGCCAACTCGTCCCCGCGCGGCGCCGCCGAGAGCGAGAACGGGTTGCCCCGCATCCAGCCTGACCCGTCGAGGAATCTCCACACGAAGAACTGGCCCGGCCGAGCCCCGAGCTCCGCCAGACGTCGCCCGCGCATCCGCACCGTCACCCCGCCTTCGCCGTCGGGCATCACCGACGACACCACGACCCGATGGCGGAGCGACCGCGCGACCGGCACGCCGATCCGCCACACCACGACGGCTCCCGCCGCCGCACCCCACAGCATCCACCAGTACACCGTCGCCGCCGGCGACGCCGTGAAGTCCGCGCCCGTCCACAGCTGGTGCGGCAGCGCCAGCCCGACGCCGAGGTACGCGTAGAGGTGCAGCAGGTGCCATGACTCGTACCGCAGGCGACGACGAGCTCGCCGGATCGAGGTCAGCGCGACGCCGATCACGAGGATCGTCCCGGCTGTCGCCGCCAGCATCCCGGGGTAGTCCCACACGAACTGCCACAGCTGGGCGAGGGGATCGATCCCGGCGACGACGGCGTAGCCCACGGCGAGCAGGGCGATGTGCGCGAGCATCAGCCAGAACGACCAGAACCCGACGAGCCGATGCATGCGCGTGATCGCGTCACGGCCGAACCCGCGCTCGAACAGCGGCACCCTCGCCATCAGCAGGACCTGGTAGAGCAGCAGGTTCGAGGCGACGAGCCCCGTCAGCCGGCCGAGGGCGCTGAGCGCGTCGCCGCCCCCGGCGAGCACGGCATCGACTCCGCCGCCGGCCACCCACAGCGCCGCCACGAACAGGCTCGTCGCCCAGACGACCACGACCGCGCCGGCATGCCAGGCCGCGGCACGCCGCCTCTTCACGGCAGGGGCGGCGCCACTCGACGGCGGCGTGACGGCACGCGCAGCCGGCACGGTCGTGGTGGTCATGAGCCGGCGCCCGTTCCCGACTCGGAGTCCTCGGTCCCGTCGTCGGACCCGCCGTCGTCGTCGGTCCCGCTGTCGTCGTCGTCCGATCCACGCATGCCGTCGCCGTGACGACCGTCGGCGTGCGGACCGCCACGGCCGGACTCGCCCGGTCCCGGCATCCCCGGACGCGCGCCGTCACCGTCTCGATCACCGTCCTGATCGTCGTCGTCAGCGCCCCAGCCGAACGGACCACCGGAGTTCACCAGCGACGCCGTGGTGGCCGCCGCCGAAGAGGCCCAGCCGGTGCCGAAGCCTACGCCGAACAGGAGCGCCGCAGCCACCGCCCCCGCCGTCACACGGACCCACGTTCGCCGATGGAGCGGCACCGCGGGCGCGGCCGTGTCCGCCGTCCGCGGGGGCGTGGCCGTTGCCGTGGGCTGCGGCGGAAGCGGCGTCGTCGGGGCATCCGAGGCCGCAGCGGAGTCGGGCGGAGCCGCACGCTCCGATCGAGCGGGGGGATCCTGGGGGGAGGACGGGGTCTTGTCGCTGTCTGTCATGCCGTCACTGTCGCGACGACCTTCCCAGAAACGACCAAGAATCGGCCCCTCTGGGCGAGTTCATAGGGTCAGGATCGAAGACCCTCAGCCGGCGTCGCGGCCGCGTTTCAGGCCCGCCCGCGACGCAGCGGCAGCGTCAGCAGGAACACCGTTCCCGCGCTCGAGGTGCGCTCCACCTCGACGCTGCCGCCGGAACGCGTCGCGATGTCGCGCACGAGGGCCAGCCCCAGGCCGAAACCGCGCCGCCCGCCTCCCTCTGTTCCGCCGTCCGCGCGCGCGAACCGGTCGAACAGACGATCCATCGGGATGCCGGTGATCCCCGGGCCCTCATCGCACACGCGCACCTCGACCCGGCCCGGCGCCGAACGCGCGGTCACGAGCACCGTCCCCCCGGCCGGCGAGTACCGCACCGCGTTGTCGGCCAGCGCGATGAGCGCGCGGGTGAGCGCGGCCGGCTCGGCCGCTGCGACCAGGCCCTCCGGCGACTCGACCCGCAGCGTCACGCCGCGTTCCGCCGCCCCGGGGCCGACCACGGCCACCGTCGCGCTCGCGCTCGCGGCGACGTCGGCGGCGGCATCCCGGTCTGCGCCGCCGGACGCCGCCGACTCGGCCGACAGCAGCAGGTCGGTGAGTACGCCGTCCATTGCGGCGGCATCACGCCGCAGGTCGGCGAGCGCCCCGGCCACGTCGCCGCCGCGCTCGGCGCGATGCTCCGCGAGCTGGATGCGGCTGGTGAGGGTCGTCAGCGGCGTGCGCAGCTCGTGACTGGCGTCGGCGACGAACGCGCGCTGCACCGCGAGCGCCTCGGCGAGGGGCCTGGCCGCACGGGCCGCGGCGAACCACGCGATGACGCCGAGCGCGAGCACTCCCAGCACCCCCAGCGCGATCGCCACCGGCACCACGTCATCCAGGTCGATCACGCGCCCGGGCGGACGACCGCCCTCTCGAGGTGGACGACCGTCCGGGCGCGACGTCGCGAAGAGCACGCTCACGGTCGCCACGGTGATGAGGCCGACGATCGCCGCGGATGCCGCCCCCACCCACACCGCCACCCGCAGCGCCGAGCGCCGCACGCGTGCGCGGTCGCCGGCATCCGGGACGGGCCCCGCCGGCTTCGCGCGACTCATCGGGGACGACCGCTTCGATAGCCGCGCGCCCGCACCGTCTCGATGATCTCGGGCGTCGACTTGCGCCGGATGTAGTGCACGTAGGTGTCCACCGTGTTCGCCGAGCCGCCGGGGAACACGCTCGCGAGGATCTCGTCGCGCGAGAACACGTGCTCCGGACTGGAGGACAGCAGCTCCAGCAGTTCGGTCTCGGCCACCGTCAGCGGAATGCGCCCGTCCGCGGGCGAATACAGCGCCTGCGCCGACGGCAGGAACACCCAGTCGCCCAGCTCGCGGCGGACCCCGGCCCCGCGCCCCCGCAGCAGCGCCCGCAGCCGGGCGCGGAGCTCGGCGAAGTCGAACGGCTTGACGAGGTAGTCGTCCGCGCCGGCGTCGAGCCCGCTCACGCGATCCTCCACGGCACCGAGCGCCGTCAGCATGATCGCGGGCGTCGCGAGGTGGGCGGTGCGCACCGCCTCGATGAGCTGCGCGCCCGACATCCCGGGCAGCCGCCGATCGACCACCATCACGTCGTACCGCCGGCCGAGCGCCAGCCGCAGCCCCTCCTCGCCCGAGGAGGCGTGATCGACGTCGTACTCATCGGCGAGCACCTCGGTCACGATGCCCGCGATGTCGGCCTCGTCCTCGATATAGAGCAGCCGCGGCCTGGCTGCACCGGAGACGGAGGGGGACACGCCCTCAGTATCGCCGACCGAGCCCACGCTTCGTCTCGCTTCGCTCGCTCAGCGGCCGGGTGGGCGTGGCGCCCGCAGCCGGGAGCGCTTCGTCTCGCTTCGCTCGCTCAGCGACCGGGGTGGGCGAGGCGCCCGCAGCCGGGGGCCCGGGCCGGGTGGGCGGGGCGCCGCGCGGGGAACCGGACGCTGAGCGAGGGAGCGCAGCGACCGAGACGAAGCTCCCGCGTCATCGCGGCGTACCCTGAATCCATGCCCGCCGAGCACCCGCCGTCGTCCGCGCGAGAGGAGCTGCGCGCCCTCGTGCACCGCACGGCGGGCACCGGCGTCGTCGGCGACCTGCCCGCCTCGCCCGACCCGCGACCGGCGGCGGTCCTCATCCTCTTCGGCGTCCTCGACGACGTGCCGGCCGGCCACGTGGCAGCCGACGACGCCGTCTCGCGGGACCTGGACGTGCTGCTCCTCGCCCGGGCGACGACCCTGCGCTCCCACCCCGGCCAGGTCGCCTTCCCCGGCGGCCGCGTCGACGCCGCCGACGGCGGCCCCGTCGGCGCGGCCCTGCGCGAAGCGCGTGAGGAGACCGGCCTCGACCCCGCGGGTGTCGAGGTGCTGGGCGTCCTCGACCCCGTCCCCCTGGCGTATTCCGGTCACCTCGTCACACCCGTCCTCGCCTGGTGGCGGCATCCGTCCCCCGTGGGGGTCGTCGACGAGGCGGAGTCGTCCGCCGTCTTCCGCGCACCTGTCGCCGACCTGCTCCACCCCGCCCACCGGGGCGTCACCGTCATCCGCCGCGACGGCCGCGAATGGCGCGGACCGGGATTCCTCGTTCGGGACGCCACCGGAGACCACCTCGTGTGGGGCTTCACCGGCATGGTGCTCGACGGCCTCTTCGACCGGCTCGGCTGGGCGGAGCCGTGGGACGCGGACCGCGAACTGCCCCTGGACTCCCTGTCCTTCGACGAGTCCGAGCTGCGCTCGCGGCCTTCCCCCTCCTGACGGCGTCCGCCATCGCGAGTAGCCTGGCGGGGTGCACCGGATCTTCTCCATGGCATTCGCGTCGGTCTACCCGCTGTACGTGACGAAGGCCGAACGCAAGGGCCGCACGCGCGACGAGGTCGACGAGATCATCCGCTGGCTCACGGGGTTCGACGACGACGACCTGCGCCGTCACCTCGACGAGCACACGACGCTCGAGGACTTCTTCGCCGACGCGCGCCTCAACCCCCACGCTGCGCTCATCACCGGCGTCGTGTGCGGGGTGCGGGTGCAAGAGATCGAGGATCCGCTCATGCGCAGGATCCGCTACCTCGACAAGCTGATCGACGAGCTGGCCAAGGGCCGCCCCATGCACAAGATCCTGCGCACCGCGCAGCCGGCGTAGCCGCACGCTCACCCCACCGCAACCCCTCGGGGTCGCCCTCGGGTCCGTCGTACCGTGGCCCGTATGCCCGAGCACACGACCACCCGCCACCGCGTCCTGGTGATCGGCGGCGGCAACGGCGGGGTGTCGGTGGCCGCGCGCCTGCGCCGTGCCGGCGTCGACGACATCGCCCTCGTCGAGCCGCGCGACACGCACTTCTACCAGCCGCTGTTCTCGCACGTCGCCGGCGGCACCGCCCGAGCGAGCGAGACCGTCCGTCCGCAGGCGGCCGTGATCCCCCGAGGAGTGCGGTGGATCCGCGCCGCCGTCACGGCGATCGACCCCGCGGCCGGGACCGTCACGCTCGACGACGGCACCCGCGTCGGGTTCGACCACGTCATCGTGAGTCCCGGCATCCGTCACGACTGGGAACGCGTGCCGGGCCTCGACGCAGCCCTGCAGACCCCGGCGGTGTCATCGCACTACGAGCACGCCCTCGCGGCGAAGACGTCGCGGCTGCTGCGGGACGTGCGGTCCGGCACCGTGGTGTTCACCGAGCCCTCGGGACCCGCCTCGTGCGCGGGCGCCTCGCAGAAGCCGATGTACCAGGCGTGCGACTACTGGCGCCGGACCGGCGTGCTGGACGACATCCGCGTCGTCATGGTCGTCCCCACCGACACGATCTTCGGCATCCCCGCCTTCGACGCCGAACTGGATCGCAAGATCGCCGAATACGGCATCGAACTGCGCACCCGCAGCGAACTCATCGAAGTGGATGCCGTCGCCGGCGCGGTCGTCATCGCCGGCCCCGACGGGACCGAGCGACTGCCCTACGACGTCCTGAACGTCGTGCCGCCGCAGTCCGCCCCCGCGTGGCTCCGGGAATCGGGGCTCGCCGCGCCCGGCGACACCGGGGGATTCGTCGAGGTCGACACCGAGACGCTCCGCCACCCGCGCTTCCCCCACGTGTGGGCGCTCGGCGACGCCGCCGCCACCGCGAACAGCAAGTGCGGGGGAGCGCTCCGCAAGCAGACGTACGTGCTGGCGAAGAACCTCGCCGCCGTCCTGCGCGGCCAGGAGCCGACCGCCCGCTACGACGGCTACGCGGTATGCCCGTTCACCGTCTCGCGTCACAGCGTCGTGTGGGCGGAGTTCGACGACACCGGTGCCCTGAAGCCCACACTTCCGTTCCTGCCGCGGATGTACCGCGAAAACCGGCTGGCGTGGATCGCGGACCGGTGGGTGCTGCCGTGGGTGTACTGGAACCTCATCCTCACCGGCCGGGTGTGAGCGCCGGCATCCGTCAGAGCGCGCGCAGGCGCTCGAGCAGCGGCTCGGCCGCCTCGGCCAGGAACCGGTCCTGCTGCGCGTCGCCGATCTGGACGAGCGCCACGTCGGTGAACCCCGCGTCGAGGTAGGGGCGCACGCTCTCGGCGAGCTCGTCGAGGTCGGGGCCGCACGCGATCGCGTCGGCGACATCGTCGGGCCGGACGAACTGCGTCGCGGCGGCGAATCCCGCCGGGGTCGGCAGATCCGCGTTCACGGCCCACCCGCCGGCGAACCAGCGGAACTGCTCGTGCGCCCGCTCGACGGCGGCATCCCGGTCCGGATCCCACGAGATCGGGATCTGGCCGATCTTGCGGGACCCCTCGCCGTGCGCCGCCTCCCACTGCCCGACGAGGTCGCCGTCGGGCTGCACGGCGATCAGGTGATCCCCGAGCGGCGCGAACATCGCGATCGACTCCTCGCCCGAGACCGCCACGCCGATCTCGAGGGGAGCGTCGGGCACATCCCACAGGCGCGCCGAGTCGACCTCGAAGTGCTGCCCCTTGTAGGTGACGAGTTCGCCGCTCTGCAGCTCGCGGATGATGTCGATGGCCTCGGCCAGCATCTCCTGCCGGGTGGACACGTGCGGCCAGCCGCGTCCGATGACATGCTCGTTCAGGCTCTCGCCCGACCCCAGCCCGAGCAGGAACCGTCCCTCGCTGAGGATCTGCAGCGTCGCGGCCTTCTGCGCGACGACGGCGGGGTGGTAGCGCATCGTCGGGCAGGTGACGTAGGTCATCAGCTCGACGCTCGTGGTCGCCTGTGCGACGGCGCCCAGCACGGTCCAGGCGTACGGGGAATGCCCCTGGCTCATCAGCCACGGGGAGTAGTGATCGCTCTGGACCTCGAAGTCGAAGCCCGCCCGCTCGGCGGCCTGCGCGTAGCGCACGAGTTCGCGCGGGCCGCTCTGCTCGGACATCAGGGTGTAGCCGAATCGCGTCATGCGGGCCACGTTAAGCGCGTCGCGCCCTGGCCGCCGGGGCTTGCCAGGGCGCGACGCGCGATGCTACCGGGGTCGGCGCGATGCCAGCGCCGGACCGCGGCTCAGTACCAGTTGACCGCCTGCGAGTGCGACCACGCGGCGCACGGGGAGCCGTAGCGGCCGCTGATGTAGCCGAGACCCCACGAGATCTGGGTGGCGGCGTTGGTCTGCCAGTCGGCGCCGGCGGTCGACATCTTGCTGCCGGGCAGAGCCTGCGGGATGCCGTAGGCGCCGCTGGAGGGGTTCATCGCCTGGTAGTTCCAGCCGGACTCCTTGTTCCACAGCGACACCAGGCACGAGAACTGGTCGCCGCCCCAGCCGTAGCCGGCGAGCATGCCCTGCGCGATGGCCTGCGCCTCGGCGGGGCTCGCGCCGCCGCCGGTGCCGGCGGGCGCGGCGGGAAGGGGAGCCTGCTGCTGCGACGACGACGAGGCGGCGGCCTCGGCGGCGGCGGCCTCTTCGGCGGCCTTCTGCTCGGCCGCGGCCTTGGCCTCGGCCTCCTTGCGGGCCTTCTCCTTCGCCTTCTTCTCGGCTTCGGCCTTCGCCTTGGCCTTCTCGGCGTCCTCGAGGGCGGCCTGCAAACCGTCGACCTGCCCGTCGACCGCCGACGCGAGCTCCGAGACCTCGTCGGCGATGGCGGGAAGCAGCGGCGCGGGCATGTCCTTCGCCGCCTCGAGGCGCTCGGCGGCGGCCTCGAGCTCGGCGGTGTCCACCGTGGTGTCGACGTCGCCGACGTCCAGACCCGACTCGTCGATCTCGACGGTGATCTGCTCGGATGCCGCCACCGCCGCCTTCGCGTCGGCCAGCGCCGTGCGCACCTCGATCGAGATGGCGTCGGTGCCGAACGCGGTGACGATCGGTGCGGGATCAGTGGGCACCGTGAATGCCGCGGGCGCCATCGAGGGCTCGGCAGGAGCCTGCGCCGCCAGCGCGGCCGGAGCGATCGCGAGGCCCGTCGCGGCGGTGAGGCCGAAGGCCAAGCCGGCCGCGATCACGAGGGGGCGGCGGCGGTTGCGGCGCTCGGCCAGACGGCGAGCACGGCGGGCGGGCAGGAAGGAAGACGTGGTGGAGCGCATGAAAAACCGGGTTCCGTATCGATGTCCGCGCCGTCGGGCCGGCGCTTCGCACCCGCTTCCGCGGGCACAAGTCCCAGAGTCTGCCGACCCGGTCTGGACGGTTCGTGTGCAGATCCTGGACATCCCGTGTGAGCGCGGGTTGCGAAAAGTCCCGGTCAGGGGCTCGCGTTTCGTTCCGTGAGCTCCGCGACGCGCCGGTCCAGCGTCGCCTTGCGTGCCGCGTTCCCGACCAGCGCGGAGGCCCGTCGAAGCTCCGCCGCGGCCTCTTCGCGGCGTCCGAGCCGGGCCAGCAGCTCGCCGCGCACGCCGCGCAGGAGCGGGGATCCGGCGAGGACCCCCGCGTCGGCCAGCCGGTCCACCAGGGCCAGTGCGTCGGCCGGTCCGCGGGCCATCGACACCGCCACGGCGTGGTTGAGATCGACCACGGGGTTCGGTGCGACACGGCCCAGGACCTCGTACAGCAGCACGATCCGCTCCCAGTCGGTGTCCTCGATGCGGGGCGCTACGGCGTGACACCGCGCGATGGCCGCCTGCAGCGCGTACGGGCCCCGGCTGCGTCCCCGGGCGGCGGCCGCGGCATCCGCCCGATCCAGCAGGATCACCGCACGCGCGATCTGGCCGCGATCCCAGCGGCTGCGGTCCTGGTCGCCCAGCAGCACCGGGTCGCCGGTCGCCGACTCGCGGGCGGCGAAGCGCGAACGCTGGAACTCCATGAGGGCGACGAGGGCGAGCGGCTCGGGCTCGTTCGGCAGCAGCGCGGCGACGAGGCGTCCGAGCCGCAGCGCTTCGTCGGCGAGATCCGGCCGGATCCACGGGCGATCTCTTCGGTGGACAGCCCGCCGACGACACGCAGCGTGAGGGCGACCTGCGATTCCCGCGACAGCACGGGATGGCACGCCGTGAACAGCAGCCGCAGCACGTCGTCGTCCATGAGCTCCCAGTCGTCCCCGGCGGTCGACTCGAGATCGTGGGCGAGGGCGGCGTAGCGCTCGTCGAGGCGCTCACGGCGCCGCCACGCGTCGATCACGCGGCGCTTGGCGACGGTCGTCAGCCACGCCCCCGGATTGTCGGGGATGCCGCCGGTCCACGATCCCAGCGCCTCGAGGACGGCCTCGTGGGCGACATCCTCGGCCAGGGCGACGTCGCGGGTGAGGGCGGCGACCGCCGTGACGATCCGCAGGCCCTCCACCCGCCACACCGCGTCGACCGCCCGACGGATCTCGTCCGCGGTCGAGCCGGTCACTTCGTGCCGAGCTCCTCGCGCCAGGCGCTCTCCTTCTGGATGTACTCGTTGTCGGCATGGTCGGCGAAGTCCGACTCGTCGGTCACACGGCGTACCTCGAGGCGGTTGCCGGGGCCGAGCGGGCAGCGCTTGGCCCATTCCAGCGCCTCTTCGGCGGTCGCGGTCTGGATGATCCAGAAGCCGTTGAACAGCTCGTGGACCTCGCCGTACGGGCCGTCGCTGACGACCGGCGTCTCGCCGTCGAAGTCGACCACCCAGCCCGGCTCGGGGGCGAGCCCGTCGCCGCCGACCATGACGCCCGCCTTCATGAGCTGCTCGTTGTAGGCGCCCATGGCGTTGATGACGGCCTCGAAGTCCATCTCGGCGTACCGCTCCACGGCCTCCTGGGTGGCTCGCATGATCAGCATGTGCTTCATCGTCGTCTCCTGTTCTGCGGGGGACCGGTCGTCCCCTCTCACTATGACGTCGAACGGGCGGCCGGCGAATCGACATGGCCCGCGGACTTCGCCGGAGGTATCGTCGCACCATGTCCGACCGCGCCGTGCCCGACCGCGCCGTTCACGACCGCGCCGTTCACGACCGCGCCGTTCACGACCGCGCCGTGCCGAACCTGCCGTCGCGCGACTTCGACGCGACGGTGACGTTCTACGGCGGCTTCGGATTCGTCCCGGCCTATCGGGACGGCGGATGGCTGATCCTCGCCCGCGGGACGATCACCCTGGAGTTCTTCCTCGCGCCCGAGCACGACCCGTACGCCTCGTGGTTCATGGCGAGCATCCGCATCGCCGACCTCGACGAGCTGTACGCCGCCGTCCGCGCCGCCGGCGTCGTCGAGCGCAGCACCGGGATCCCGCGCCTGGTGCCGGTCGCGCTCCAGGAGTGGGGACACCGCGCCGGCTACCTGATCGACCCCGACGGCACGCAGCTGCACCTCATCGAGGACGCCGGGTGACGGCATCCGCCATCGTCGTGCTGACGGGCGCGGGGATCTCGGCCGAGTCCGGCATCCGCACCTTCCGCCAGTCCGACGGACTGTGGGAGGACCACGCGCTCGAGGACGTCGCGACCCCCGAGGGCTTCGCCCGGAACCCCGCCCTCGTGCACGCGTTCTATGACGAGCGTCGCCGCGCCGCCCGCGCGGCCGAGCCCAACGCCGCCCACCGGGCCCTCGCCCGCCTCGAGGAGCGCCACCCGGTGACGATCGTCACGCAGAACGTGGACGACCTGCACGAGCGGGCCGGTTCCGGTCGTGTCATCCACATCCACGGCGAGCTCGCCCGCGCACGGTGCACGGCGTGCGGGGCGCGGCCGGAGTGGACGGGCGACCTCGCCCCGGCACCCCCGTGCCCGGCGTGCGGCCGGCCGGCGCTCCGGCCGGACGTGGTGTGGTTCGGCGAGGCGGTCTACCGACTCGACGAGATCTACGAGGCGGTGAGCGGATGCCGCGAGCTGTGGGTGGTCGGCACCTCCGGGCAGGTCGCACCGGCCTCGACCCTGCACGCGCTGGCTGCGGCCGTGGGCGCCCGCACCGCCCTGCTGAACCTGGAGACCCACGAGGACGTCTCGCTCTACGACCACGTCGAGCTCGGTCCCGCCACCGAGATCGTTCCCGCGTGGGTCGATCGGGCGCTTAGGCTCTGAACCGACCCTCCGGTCGTCCCCCATCCCTTCCCGTCGTCCAGGAGAACCGCGTGCTCGAAGCGACCACCATCGCCCCCGCGAAGATCGTGCTGCCGTGGCGTGCGGCCCCGTCGCGCCTCGACGCCTTCGAGCGCGTGGTCGCCTGGTACGCCGACCACTTCCCCGACCTGCCGATCGAGACCGTCGACACGGACGACGACCCGTTCGTGCTCGCCGCGTGCCGCAACCGCGCCATGGCCGAGGCCGCACCCGACCAGGTGGTGGTGATCGGCGACGCCGACACGCTGCCCGAGCCCGCGGCGCTCCGCGAGGCGATCGCCGCCGCGCGTGACAGCCCGTTCGTGCACCTGCCCTACGACGAGTACCGCTGGCTCGGCCGCGAGGGCTCGGCGCAGTACGCCGCAGGAACGCCGCTCGTCGACTGCGCCCACGACCTGGTCGAGGGCGCGTGCTCGGGCGTCTACGTCGCCACGCCCCGCACCTGGGCGAGCCACGGCGGTCAGGACGAGCGCTTCCGCGGCTGGGGCTTCGAGGACGCCGCGTGGTTCCTGGCCCACACGACGCTGCTGGGTGCCCCGCCGCAGCGGCACGCGGGACGCGTCTACGCCCTCCATCACATCGGCGAGGTCCGTGCCGGCGCCGCCTACGACGCCAACGCCGCGCGCATGGAGGAATACCGTCTCGCCGCGGGCGACCCCGACGCGATGGCTCAGCTGGTCGGGCTCCCGAGCGAGCTCGACGAGAGGGTCGCGTAGGCGATCTCGGGACCCGGCTCACGCCGCTGCCCGGCGGCGACGTCGTCGAGCAGCATCCGGCCGGCGAAGCCCGGCGCCGCGACCGCGCCGATCGCGTCGGCCAGCTCCGCCGCGCTCGCGGTGTTGGGGTCGAGGGCGAGGCCTGCGCCCACCCGCTCGATCGCGGCCGCACCGGCGAACTGGTCCGTCGAGAACGGCAGCACGACCATCGGCACCCCCGCCCCCGCCGCTTCGGTGACCGAGTTGTTCCCGCCATGGGTGACGGATGCCGCTGCCGACGCGAGCAGCCGCACCTGGGGCAGGTACTCGCGCACGAGCCAGTCCGCGGGCAGCGGGCCGAGGTCTGCGGGGTCGGTGACGCCGGTGGCGATCGCCGCGCGCAGGCCCAGGCGGCGCAAGGCCTCGGCGACACGCGCGAGCACGTCCGCGCGCACCGAGAGGAAGCTGCCGAAGCTGACGTACACGTATGCCCCGGCCGTGCCGATCCAGTCCTCGACGCCGGCGTCGGCGTCCTCGTCCCGCCACGTCGAACCCAGGAAGCGGTGCGGCGGCAACGCGCGCCCGTCGCCGTCGGCGAAGGCGGCCGGGTAGTTGTAGAGCACGGTCTCGCCGTGCAGCGCGAATGCGTCCGCGACGGCCGGCGCCGCCGGGTCGAGCTCGCGCGCGGCCGCCGACCACTGCGCGGCGAAGCGGTCCGAGACCTCTTCGCACAGCCCGCGCAGCGCCTCGAGGTCGGCCGCGGCCGGCGTGAAGGACGACGGCCACGCCGGCGGGAAGCCGTACACCTCGCCCGGTCCGGGAAGGGCGGAGGGATGCCCGAGCACCACGTCGCCGTACGCGATCCCCGCCGTGTGCAGCGCCAGGCGCGCGCTGAAGGCCAGATGGTCCACGAGGATGTGGTCCGGGCGCACGCGCTCGACGACCTCGAGGGTGGCGCGGGCCCGGTCCGCCGGCATCCACATCAGATCCGTCAGCCGCTCCCGCGCCTGATAGGTGAGCGTCTCGACCATTCCCCGCCGGGTCGCCGCGAAGAACCCCTCGAGCGAGGCGGCCTCGGCCGCCTGCTGCTCCTGCGAGCGGATGACGCCGGCGTTCGCGCCGCGGCCGAGGGGCAGATCGGCGCGGGTGAAGCCGAACTGCGCGACGATTGGGGCGGTGGCGGGCCCCGTCGCCACGACGACATCGTGGCCGTCGCGCTGCCACGCTGTGGCGAGCGTCGCCAGGGGCAGCAGGTGTGAGGCGTAGTCGGGGCTGATGACCAGCAGCGTCATGCGGGCAGCCCCGCCGCCCGGACGAGCTCCTGCTCCTGGACGGCGACGGTGCGGTACATCGGCGCGAGCGCGGCCGCCATCGCCTGGATCGTGAAGCGCTCCTCGACGACGCCGCGCGCCCGCGCGGCGATGGCGTCGTCGCCGAGCGCGGCGCGGTCCAGCGCCTGCCCGATCGACTCCGCCAGGCGCCGCGGATCCCACGTCGCGGTGAGGAAGCCGGTGTCGCCGTGATCGACGTAGGTGGCGGGTCCGCCGCCGTCCGGCGCGACCACGACGAGTCCGGCGCCGAGAGCTTCGAGCAGCGCGATGCCGAACTCCTCCTTGATGCTCGCGCAGGCATATACCCCGCCGGGAGCGGCGAGACCCGGCATCCCGAACCTCGCCGCGGCGAGCCAGCGGGCGGTGACGTCGTTGGGGCGGTGCCCCGCGACGATCAGGCCCCGCGCGGCGCGCTCGGCGGCGGGGACGACGTCGTCGATGCGGTCGAGCTGCTCGCGCTCGTCCACCGACGGGTGCTCGAGGTCGCCGCCGACGAGCAGCACGTTGGCGCGCTCGGCCAGCGGTGACTCCGCCCACGCGCGCACCAGCGTCGCCATGCCCTTCACGCGGTGCAGGCGGCCGACCGAGACGATGAGCGGCAGCCCGCGGCGGGCCGGCTCGAGCTGCTGCACGAGCCGCGCGAGGTCGGCGCCGGCCGCGGCGACGTCGGTGCGGGCGGCGTCGACTGCGCGGTCGATGACCTGCAGATCCACGCCCTCGGCGACGATCGAGTGGCGCTCGCGGTGCGAGTCGATGTCGATGCCGACGAGCTCGCGCATGTCCCGTGCGAGCTCGGGTCGGGGGAAGAGCACCGTGTGCGAGGCGGAGCCGGCCAGACTCTGCACCAGCCGCGCGCGGAACCAGAAGTGCTCGCGCAGGTCCGCCTCGCCGAACCCCTCGCGCGTCAGCGTCCCCGCGCGATCGAGCGACTGGATGACGCTGTGGGGGTCGGGGGCGACGGTGAAGACGGTGGGGATGCCGAGCTCCCGCGCGACGTCGGCGGCGGCGAGGCTGCCCACGTCGGCCATCCGAAGGTGCAGCACGTCCACGCGCCCCGCAGCGCGCAGAAGGCGACGGATGCCTCGCCGCGCCGTCACCCGCAGCGGCCAGGCCGCCGCCGACGGCGGCGCCGGCTCGCCCAGCGGCACGTGACCGTACACGTGCCCGGAGGAGCCGGCCACCTCGAGCAGGTCGCCGCCCGCCTGGGCCATCGAGCCGCGCGAGAGGGTGAGCACGCGGGTGATGCCCGCGGCAGGGTCGGTCGCGAGGGCGTCGCCCAGGCGCACCAGCAGCGTCGCGATGCCGCCGTTGTCGCCGGCGCCCGAGGCCGACAGCGACGGGTCGATGTCGGCGTGCAGGAACAGCTGCGCGACGGTGAGCCCGGCGTGCTCGGCGGGTGCGGCCGCGGGGGCCTCGAGGTCGATGAGCGCGAGCCGCGCGGCGTCGGCGAGCGCGCCGCCGGCGGCGAGCAGGTCCTCCAGCGTCGCGGCGACGACGGCGTCCCCGCCGCGCTGCCCGAGGGCGGCCACGGCCGCCTCGCGGACCGGCAGCGCCTCGGCGGCGTTCAGCGCGATGCGGCAGAGGGGAGGGACGGCGAGGGCGTGACGCACCAGCCCCAGCGTCTCGACCACCCGGGCCCGCGCGGCGGTGTCGGCGTGCCCGCTCACAGCCGCTTCCAGCGCGACCGCGAGGAGCTCCCCGGAGCCCGCCGACCACTTCTCGAGGGTGTGCTGTGCGAGCATGCCGGTGAAGCCGCCGCCGGCCACCATCCCGGTCAGCCTCGCGATGGCGGCGGGGCGGGGAAGGCCCTGTCCGAGCGACCAGGCCGCGTGCTCGCGGACGAACGCGCGCGCATCCGACAGCAGCGACACCAGCAGGCGCGCCGCCTCTTCGTCGTGCATCTCGGCGAGGGCGTGCACCGCCGCGAGGGCCGCGATGTCGTCGCTGCCGCCGATCGCCGCCGACAGCACCCGCAGCGTCCGCAGACCGGGGTCGCGTCCGGCCTCGAAGGCGAGGTCGTCCGCGGCGCGGAGCGCCTCGACGATGGCGGGCGCCTCCACGATGCGGTCCATCGCCGTCTGAATCCCCATGACCCGTCCTCTCTGCACGCGGTCCCGCCGCATGCGAGCAGATGCGATCGTAGTGGCCGCACGTGCCGGGAAGCCTATGGTTGACAAAGCATCCGGCATCCCGATGGATCTTCCTGAGGGCGGCGAAGCGCGGAAGGGCGAGGGATGACGGTACTGGCGATCGGCGACATCGGCGTGGTGTCGGGGATGATGCACATCGGCGACGAGGCGATGTTCGAGGCGACGCGCGACGAGCTGTCCGCGCGGTCGGTGGGCATCATCGGCGTCTCGTCGGCGCCCGCCGAGTCCACCGCGCGCTACGGCGTCCCCATGCTCGAGCGGCTCGGGTTCGCCGGTCTGGATCGTCCCACCGCCGAACGGCGCGCGCACGAGCTCCGCGACGCGGCGCGCGGTCGCGGCGCGCTCGCCGCGGACGATCCCGCGCGCGGCGTCCTCGAGGCACTCGACGAGGTCACGGGGCTCGTCAACGCCGGCGGCGGCAACCTCGCCTCGCGCTGGCCCGTCCACATCTACGAGCGCACGACGCTGGCCGCAATGGTGCGCGACCGCGGCCTGCCCGTCGTCGTCACGGGGCAGACCTTCGGCCCCGATCTCGACCCGGCCGACGCGGCACGGGTCGCCGAGCTCGTGCGCGAGGCGGCCGCCACCAGCGTCCGCGAAGCCGATTCCGGCGAGCTCGTCCGCGGATGGGGCGCGACGGACGTCCGCACCGTCGACGACGCGTCGTTCCTGGGGTGGCCTGCGGCCTCGACGGATGCCGCCGGCTCGGTGCTCGTGAGCCTCTCGGGCTGGTTCGCCCACCGCCCCGCCGACGTCGTCGAGCAGGCGATCGCGGCGGTGCTCGATCACGCCGCGCGCAGCGTCGGACCCGTGGTCTTCCACGCCCACTTCGGGCAGTACGACCTCGCCGCGGCGCCGGCGGGCGACGCCGCCCTGCACGAGCGGGTGCGCGCCCGCATGAGCGAGCCGAGCACCGTGGTGCCCACCGGCGACTCGCTGCCGGCCGCCGCGCTGGCCCGCGGCGCCGCGGCCCTCGTGACCAGCCGCTACCACCCCGCCGTGTTCGCCGCCCCCGCGGGCGTGCCGATCCTCGCCCTGGCCGCCGACGTCTACACGCGCGTGAAGCTGACCGGGGCGCTCGGGCACTGGGGCCAGGGCGGGTCGCACGTGGTGGATCTCGACGACCTCGCCGCCGCGCCCGGCGTCCTCGACGCGGTCGCAGGCGCACGCGAGCGCATCCGGGCGACCGCCGCCGAGCGGTTCCCCGCCCACCGCTCCGCGGCGTCGGCGTGGTGGGACGCCGTGGCAGACAAGGTCGGCGGGTGATGTCCGCGACGGCGGCGTGCCACTTCGCCGACCGATTCCCGGGTCACGTCCTGCCGTGCGTCCTCAGGCAGCCGTGTCCTGCCGCGGCAGGACACGCGCGACGATGTCGGTGATCGAGACCACGCCTGTCACCGTTCCCCCATCCATGACGACGGCGAGCTGCATGCCGCGTTCGCGCATGTCCCGGAGCACCTCGTGGACGGCGGCGTCGGGGTGTACGACGTGCGCGTCGCGGCGATACGCGGCGACCGGCGCGTCGGCGGGCTCGAGCAGGGTGTCGCGCACGTGCACCACTCCCGGCTGATCCGCCTCGCCGAGGATGGGACGCGTCGCGGGCGGCCGAGGTCGCCCCCGCATGGGCGGCGTGGACGCGCACGGCGCCGGAGTCGGCATCCACCTCGCTGCGCATCATGCACTTCCCGCCCATGCCCGAGCTGCCGCCGTTCCTGTCGGGGCGCAGCCTCGTGGCGATCGACGGGGCGATTCTCTCCGGCGACGACGATGCGGCGGCGCTGCTGCAGCCGCTGCGCGACCTCGGGCCCGAGATGGACACCTTCGCGCGTATCCCGTCGGCGGGACTGGTCCTCATGCACATGGATCCGCCCGAGCCGGCACCGGCCTTCTCAGAGGGCGCGATGGTCGCCGCGCTCCCCGGGGACGCGGTCCAGGCGTTCCTCGCCGCCGCGAGCGCGCCGGGGCTCTTCATCGCCGAGCTCCGTCACGTCGGCGGCGCGGCATCCCGCCGTCCCGCGGACGCCGGGGCCATCGGCGCCGTCGACGCCGACTACCTCGTCGTCGGGATCGCGATGGTGCCGGGCGCGGAGTTCGCCGTGTCCGCGCTCGCGGCCGTCCGCGGCGTGATCGCCGCGATGTCGCCCTGGCACGCGCCCGCGCTCGCGCTGACCTTCGTCGACGGCGGCGTGGAGCGCACGACGGCGTTCGGCGACGCGGGGGAGCGGCTGCGGGCTCTCAAAGCCGAGTGGGACCCGTCGGGCATGTTCGCCGCGGGACACCCGGTCGGCTGAGGACCCGCCGGCCGGTGGGGGGATGCAGGGCGCTCAGACCCGAGTGCCCTGCCATCCCAGCGCCGGCGCGACGAAGCGCGCGAAGCTCTCGACGAGCCGCAGATTGAAGGCGACGCCCAGCTGGCTGGGGATCGTGAGCATCAGGGTGTCGGCGCTTCGGACCGCGGCATCCTGCAGCAGCTGCTCGACGAGGTCGTCGGGCTCACCGGCGTAGGTCTTGCCGAACGTGGAGCGCATCCCGTCGATGACGCCGATCTGGTCGCCGTCCTGCCGGCCGCCGAAGTACATCGCGTCCTCGGCGGTGGTGATGGGGAAGATCGAGCGGCTGACCGACACGCGCGGCGTGCCGGCGTGACCGGCATCCGTCCACGCCTGGCGGAACGCGTCGATCTGCTGAGCCTGCAGCTCGTCGAAGGGCGTGCCGTCGGCCTCGGTGAGCAGCGTCGAGGACATGAGGTTCACGCCGGTCCGCCCCGCCCACTCGGCGGAGTCCCGGTTGCCGGCGCCCCACCACACGCGCGAGCGCAGGCCCGGCGAGTGCGGTTCGATGCGCTGCAGGCCGCTGCCGCCGCCGAAGGGGCTGGTGGCGTCGCGCTCGGCGAGACCCTCGCCGTCGATCGCGCGCAGGAAGAGCGAGAAGTGCTCGCGGGCGATGTCGGCGCCGCGCGGGTCGTCCGATCCGGTGTACCCGAAGGCCTCGTAGCCGCGCACGACCGTCTCGGGTGAGCCCCGGCTGACGCCCAGCGCCAGGCGGCCACCCGAGAGCAGATCGACCGATGCCGCCTCCTCGGCGAGGTAGAGCGGGTTCTCGTAGCGCATGTCGATGACGCCGGTGCCGACCTCGATGCGCTCGGTGCGCGCGGCGATCGCCGCCAGCAGCGGCATGGGCGAGGACTGCTGCCGGGCGAAATGGTGCACGCGGAAGTAGATGCCGTCGACGCCGAGGTCGTCCATCCCCTGCCCGAGGTCCACCGCCTGCAGCATCGAGTCCTGCGCGGTCAGCTGGCGACCGCCGCCGAGCGGGCCGTAGTGGCCGAACGAAAGGGTTCCGAAGCGTTCCATGGTGGTGCCAACGGTACGCCCGCGGGTCCTATTCCGGTGAATGGTTCAGGTGGCGTGCGAAGGTGGGACGCCGTCGGCGAACGTCGGCGAGAGCAGCCACGGGGTCCGCTCGCGCAACCGCTCCATCAGGGCCAGCGCCTCGCTTCTGGCGCGTTCCGTACCGCCGGCGGCATGCACGTCGATCGCGAGGGGCGGCGGCTCGCCGAACTTCGGGATCTCGATCCGGATCCACACCCCCTCGGCCAGGGGGATGGCGGGCTGCGACGTCCCGGCATCCTTCACGAACGAGCCCACCGCGTCGGCGATGATCTGGAGCGCGGCGAGCTTGTCGACGGCGTTCGCGGCGACGATCGTCGCGACGGCGGCGCGCGGCGGATTCGCGGTCATGCCGCCAGTATGGCGCGGATGCCGGCGGCCAGGGCCGGCCGGGGCGCATCGCGTGCCGGTGATCCCGCGCCCGGACCGGGCAGCTTCGTCGAGGCGCGCCTGTACGAGAAGCGCTCTCCGGCGTATCGCCCGCGGGTCGCGAGTACTCCTTCCTGTAGGCACAGCCGGAGGAGGTGGCAGCCGTGAACCCGTACGTCGAACTGCTGGGCGTCATCGCCTCGGTGATCTCGTTCGTCCTGTGGTGGCCGCAGGCTGCTCTGGTATGGAGGTCGCGCGGCCGGCGTGAGCTGCTGACGGGGGTGTCGGCGTCCTCGCAGGTGCTGCTGCTCATGAACGCGTGCTTCTGGGGGGCGTATGCGGTCGGCACCGGCTCGCTCTGGGTCGGCGCGCCGGGCCTGATCAACGGCCCCCTCGCCGTCCTCACCCTCGTTCTTCTGCGGCACGCGCGCCGTGGCCCGCGGACGCCGCGGTGTCGCGCGCTGCACCCGTAGCGCGGGCGCACGGAGCGCGCCATACTGGCGGCGACGATCCGAGATGAGCCTGCGGGGGCGGGCAGCCGGATCGCCCCGGATCACAAGCCGGATCACAAGGGGGAAGGTCAATGAAGATCTCACAACGCCTCACTGCGGGGCTCGCGGTCGCTCTCGCCGTCACCGCGCTGGCGGGCTCGCCGGCCGTGGCGGCGCCGCCCACGAACGACGTGTTCGGCGGCGCCGAAATCGTCGCCGGGCTGCCGTTCACGGCACTCCTCGACACCACGGAGGCGACGACCGACGCCGACGACGCCGAGCTGAACGCCGGATGCGGTGCTCCGGCGACGGATGCCAGCGTGTGGTACTCCCTCACGGCTGCCGCCGATGAGTCCTATCTCGCGGATGTCTCGGCCTCGGATTACACCGCGGGCGTCATCGTGGCCACCGGCTCCCCGGGAGGCTTCGAGGTGATCGCCTGCGGGCCCGGCGGCGCGGCGTGGCAGGCGACAGCCGGCGAGACCTACCTCGTCGTCGTCTTCGACGACCAGTTCGACGAAGGCGGCAACGGTGGCCAGATGGAGCTCGCCATCGACGTGGCCCCGCCGGCCCCGGCCCTCGAGGTCACGGTCGACCCGACGGCCCGCTTCGACGCCAAGACCGGGTGGGTGACCCTCTCGGGCACGATCATGTGCGGGGCGGATGCCGAATTCGCCTTCCTCGATGCGCAGCTGACTCAGCGGGTGGGACGCTTCCTCATCCGCGGATGGGGTGGTGCGGAGATCACGTGCGACGGCACGACGAATCCCTGGGCCATCGAGATGATGGGAGACAACGGCCTGTTCAAGGGAGGCAAGTCAGCTACCGTCACCTTCGCGGTGGCGTGCGGTGTCGCCTTCTGCTCCGATTACATGAACGAGACGACGGTCCAGTTGAGGGGCAAGCGCTGACAGGACCGCGCGGGGGCCCGGATGCCGGTGGCCAGGGCTGCCCGCCGTGCAGTTGACGGCATCCGTCGTTATCGCGTCCGGTCGTCGCGAACGGCGTCAACTGCACGTCGCGCGCGACCCGGCAGTTGACGCCATCCGTCGCCATCCGGTCGGATCACCGCAGAAGGCGTCAACCCCGCACGTGATCGGACCCGGATCGCTTCCCGTCGTGGGACGACCGCGCTCGACCAGGCGTGAAGAGCGCGGGACCTCTCCGCCTAGGACCTCAGCAACGCCCGGCGGATGACAGTCGCGGTCCACCGGCCGAGGACGGCGCCCGCCACGGCATCCGTGATGTGGTGCTGGCCGCGGAAGATCCGCGAGAACGCGACCGCTCCGGGGATGCCGTACCGCAGGAGCGGACCGAGCCGCCGCGCGCCACGGGAGCCGTGGCGATCGAGCAGGTCGGCGAGCGTGCCGTGCAGCGCGAAGGCCGCCGCCGTGTGACCGGAGGGGAAGGACGACGTCGCGTGCGGTCGCTCGGGACGCCACACCCGTTCGGGCCGCGGCCGCCCCACGAGCGCGGCGGATGCGACGAAGCACGCCGTCTCGAGGGCGAGCGCCGCCGCCGGTGCGACGGCGGAGCGCCGCTCGCGCGTCCGCCACCAGAGGACGCCGCACCAGATCGCGCCGTTCGCGATGGTCTGCGGCACGCCGGAGTACCACGAGAGCGGGGCGGTCACGCGGTCGATCGGCTCGCGCGGGCCGGTCGGGTCCGCCGATTCCGACGCGCCGCCGGTCGGCCGGTGGCCGAACGCTGCCTGGAGCGCACGCACGGCCCGGTCCTCAGGCGGGTCGTCGCCGCCGATCACCCGTAGCGCCCGACCGGCCGCCGCGATCACCACGATCGCGGCGAGCGCCTGCAGGACGAGGCGTCGGAGCAGCGACATGACCGGAGCCTAGTGGCCGTGCGGGGGACGACGCCCATAGCCCCGCGATCTCGCACAGGCGCGGCGCGGACGACCGTGGCGGAGGATAGGGGATTCGAACTCTCATTTTCTGAGGTGCGAATGGGCCACTTTGCCGCGTAATTCCGGGGTTTTCGGTGCTCCGAAATATGGCACAGTATGCGTTTACCTGCATCGAAATACACGGCGTGTCGCGGCCAACTGTGCCACAACTGTGCCACAACTGTGCCACCGTCGGATCATTGCCGCCGTACGTGACCGTTTTCGGACACCGAGCGCAGGGGGAGCGGTCGGCCCCGAAGGGACCGGCCGCACCGCCGCGCGGTCTATGTGGGATCTGCATAGCGTCCCGGAAGTACCTCCCGCAACGCGGCCGCCCACGCCGAGGGGTGGGTCAGTTCACGATCCCAGAGGTCGGCCTGCACCAGCTCGCCCAGCTGGTCCATGTCCTTCACCCCGTCCGGCAGTGTTAGGTGCACCGCCACCGGCCGGGGCAGCGGCTGCACGCCTGCGTCGGTCAGGTAGCTGTCGACCATCTCGGACAGCCTGTCCTCCTCCTCTGGCGTCTGCTCCCGGTGGGTGGTGGTGGTGCCGTCGGCGGTGATGCAGTCCTCGCGAACCACACGTCGCTGCCGTGGGACAGGGTCGACGGTGAGCAGATCGGGGGATACCGTCTCCGCCGCGATGATGGCGATCAGTAGTTGCCAGCCGTTGTCGGGGACCAGCGCCTTCACGGTGCTCACGGGAAGAAGCACCTTGAGCCGCCGCTCGGGCAGTGGAAGACTCGGGTGTTCAGCGCGGTGGCGTTGTAGGGCGGGTACCCGTCGGGCGTGAACTGCACCTTGAACTGCCCGTAGTAGTCGGCGATGTTGACGAGCTTGTTGCCGTAGAGCGTGTTCGACGTGTAGCGGTAGTTCGAGGAGGTCAGGCGGTGGCTGTAGTACCCGTGGTTGCCGCAGTCGAGCGCCGCCCAGAAATCCTTCTGCCGGCAGTGCAGGGTGGGGCTGTTGAAGTTCAGCCCTGGGCCGCTGTCCCAGATGGTGCGTACCACCCACTGGCCCTGTCGACCGTTCAGGTTGGTGGTGATGATGACGTCATACGAGCCGATGACGCCGCTCTGGTTCCCGTAGGCGGCGTTCCCCTTAGTCTCTGAGGCGTACGTCGAGATCGAACGGCTACAGATGGTGCCGGTCTCACACCAGGTGTCGTAGAAGTCGCCGCCCTTCATCGGCACGACCCGGATTGAGCTGGCTGCGGCCACCGTGGCGGTCTTGGTCGTGAAGCTCGCTGTCGAGAACATCGGCTTCTGTGCCGACGCTCCGGGGACGTTCGCCTGCGCGGGCAGCTCTGCGGCGATCCGCTCGGTGCGGCCCACCGCCTTGCCGTTGCTGTCCTTCTCGATCGTCAGCTCGCCGCCCAGACAAGTCCACTGCTGGTGCTTGGCCGCGGTGGCCGCGCTGACGCACTGGTCCAGCGGCGAGCCCGCGGGCACGCCCTCGGGTGGTGCGGCCTGTGCGGGTGGGGCCAGGGTGAGCACGAGCATCATCGCTGAGGCAGCCGCGAATAGCGTCTGCCTCACTCGCCTCGTTGGTGCGGGCATGGGTGCGTTTCCGTTCTCGGTGCCCCGTGATGACTGGGGCGAGTGAAACAGAATCTAGCGGCGCGAACCGGACGTGTCTGTCCATCGAATGGGGGACACGACGAACACGGGATTCGATGGCCGGTCTCGGTCCTGACGTCGCGACGGTGAGGCAGTCGCTGCTGGGGGTCGCCGCACGCACGGATGCCGTCCCTTAGGGCCGAGCGCAGTGACCTTGGGGGGTCCGTTCCCGTGGGGAGGAGATGCCCTGACAGGTTCCCGGTTGAGTGCTTGTGAGTCTGACTGTTCGTGAACCCCGCGCGATGGGTGGGGCGATGCCGGCCCGCGATGCGTGCGGCTCAGGTGCTGCGGATCCGCTTCATGAGAGCCTGTCGGCTGAGCTTCGTGCGAGCGCTCAGCGTGGTCCAACTCTGCCCGCCGTCGCGGAGCCAGAGAACGAGTTCGTCCCGTTCTCGCAGGATTCGAGCCTCTTCCTGGTGGAGCTTCTCGAGGTCGCGGGAGAGTGCGCCGAGGCGGTCGAGTGCGGATCGCGGGCCGCCCCACTTCCGCGTCAAGCGGCGGTCGAGAGCTGCGCGTTCCTCCGCCTCGCGTCGCTCTCGCTCTGCTTGCTTGAGCGCCTCGGCTTCGCGGGTGCGGGCGGCGTCACGCTTCAGCTGCTGCCTTCCTCGAACCATGTAACCAGGTTGTCACGCGATCCCAGCCTGCTCAAGGGATCGGAGCGTGTCACTGAATAGTGCCTGCGTGCATCGCCCATTCTGTTCGTCATCTCTGTGCTGTGGGCAGTGCAGTTGGCGTCGCGCTGCGGCTACCCGGGGGACTCTCGCGTTGACTTCGTCGGAGTGGTTCGCGATCGGGCGCTTGTGTGCTTCAGGGCTCGGTACGGTGAAGCCATGGACGCGGTGGATGACTTGGATCGCGAGGCGATTGCGCGCGCCTGTGAGGCGCATGGCGTGGCTCGGCTACGGATCTTCGGTTCGGCGCTCACCCCACGCTTCGACCCCGCCACCAGCGACCTCGACTTCCTCGTCGACTTCAAGCCCGACGCGCTCCGGGGGATCGCACCGTTCCTCGATCTGAAGGAGGCCCTCGAGCGCATCGTGGGGCGCGACGTCGATCTGGTCGAAGCGACCGCCGTGCGCAACCCCTACTTCGCCCGCCGCGCCTTCGGTGAGGCGGTTGACGTGTACGCGTCCTGAGTCCGCCGTTTCAGCCCGTGAATCTCATACGGCCGCGCGGTACCCTGATGCCATGTCACTGCTCGAGCGCATCGTCGTGGACCCCGAGGTCGTGCACGGCCGTCCGGCGATCCGCGGCACGCGTGTGCGCGTGTCGGACGTGCTCGCGCTGCTCGCAGCCGGCGCGCCCGAGTCGGAGATCCTCGAGGACTACCCGTACCTGACCGCCGAGGACATCCGCGCCTGCCTCGAGTACGCCGCCGCGCAGGCCGACCATACGATCGTGCTCGCGTCCTGACGGTGCGCTTCCTCGTCGACGCTCAGCTGCCGCCGGCGCTCGCGCGGATGCTCGCGGCCCGCGGGCACATCGCCGAGCATGTGATCGACATCGGCCCGGCCGACGCTTCGGACCGCGAGCTGTGGCGCTACGCGCTCGAGCACGACGCCGTCCTCATCACGAAGGACGAAGACTTCCCGAGCATGGTCGCTCTCGGCGCTGCGGCACCGGTGATCGTGTGGGTTCGCGTCGGCAACACCCGGCGCCGCGCGTTGGTGGAGTGGTTCGAGCCGCTGATCGATCGCGTCGTCGAACTCGTCGAGGCGGGGAACCGGCTCATCGAGCTGCGCTGACCGCTGCAGGGTGCGCGTCACGCGACGTCGCGGTGCGGTCGGAAGTCACACACCGCACACGTGCCATCGATGACGAGCTTGTGGCCGTCCACGGCGCAGTCCCACGCGAGGCCCGGCAGCGCCTGCTGACGGGCCTCCAGCGCCACTCTGGCGCGTGCGCAGCCCCCGCAGGGCTCCGTGGTGCCGGAGGGGTGCTTTTCGCAGAAGGGGGAGGATCCGTCACGCGTGACGTCACGCGTCGCGTAGGCTCTCCTCTTTTTCTGGTGGTCTCCAGAAGAGCCTGAGCCTACGTTCGCCGAGACGTCACTCGTCTTGTCACGCGTGACGTCACGCGTCACCGACGACGGTCGACCCGGTGGCGTCGCGCCAGCGTCGGCTTCGCTTCGCCGTCGCTCCCGGTACGCCCGCTGCCGCAGTCGTGCGGCCTCTTTGTAGCGGGCGACCTCCGCGGCCGTGGACTGGCGCAGCTCGTCCGACCATCCAGACATGAGGTAGCCGTCAGCGTCGCGCTTCCAGATGCCGGCGCGCTCGAGCTCCTCGAACGCGGCTTGATCATCGCCGTCGGGATGCAGGTACTTCGTGTAGCGGGCGGGGATCGCGCCGTCCGTACCCTGGCCGTTACACCACATCAGCGCGCCGGCCAGGATGCGGAACGCGCGGTCGCTGAGGCCGTCGATGCGGATGCTCCCGAGCCACTCGGCCGGGAGGCGGGCGTCCACCATGACGAGCTCCGCGAGCCCGGATCAGGGCTCGACGCCGAAGACCCGGAGGAGCGCCGCGCGGGGGATCATCCGCCGCGGGCCGAGCTGGACGGTCGGGATCGTCCCCCGCTCGACGCCCAGCTTGATGGTGCGGTATTCGACGCCGACGAGCGCGGCGGCATCCTTGTACGTGAGAGCGAGCGAGTTCGGCGAGCGGTTCATCTTCGTTCCCTCCTTGAGCCACCTTTGTCAGCGCATGCGCACACGGTAGCACGAGGGTGAGCCATATGTGTCAAGAATCAGTCATGTCATGCCTTGTTCAGCGTGTTGGCGCCTGAAATACTGGGGCGCATGGTGGACCTGCAGTGCGTCGATGTCAGCGAGCAGCGCGTTGCTGTGGGCAATGGCGTCAGTGTTCCGGCGTCGTGGACCGCTGTGATGCGGGGCGAACCTGACGTGCCGGGGGAGATCCAGGTGCACGCGGTCTACTCACCCGAGCTTCGTCGCGTCGTCGCCGGCGAAGTGCGGGTGACGCGCGGCGATGAGAAGGACGAGGTCACCAGCGTGACGCTGCGCGAAGTGCGCGTGCAGTACGCGCTGCAAGCGAGCGGGCTGAGGGTGTCCACAGTCGCCGAGCCCGGCGAGCGTGACGTCAGCGGTGGGGAGTACATTCTGCGCATGCGCGAGCGCGGCGAGCGGACCAACGAGCAGACCATGGCGGATGCCGTGCGGCTCTACCAACTCGCCTACACCATCAACCTTCCGCCTCTGCGAATGGTCTCCGACAACCTCGGCGTCAGCCAGAGCACGGCGACCCGGCTGATGAGCCGTGTGCGCGGCGACGACCGCCGCCCGCAGCGCAGGCACGCGCCGGGGCCATATACAGGCCCCGCGGGGCCCTCGTCCGGCGGGCCATCGATCTTCTGAGGGGGAGCGGATGCCGCGCAGATCCAACCAGGACGGAACGGTCTCGTCGTACACGACGAAGACGGGGGAGACGCGGTATCGGATCGCTTACTGGGTGGATCGGGCGGACGGAGACTCGGCGCGCCGGTTCCGTCGAGGCTTCGCGACCGAGCGAGACGCACTGAATGCGCTGACCGAGATCCAGGTCGATATCCGCCGCGGCGACCACGTCGAGGAGACCCGCGCGACGCTCAACGGCTACGCCGAGCTCTACTTCGACGCGCTGCGGGTGCGTCCGACCACGCTCGCTGGCTACCGCAAGCACTTCCGCGTCCACGTGCTGCCGTCGTCGGTCGGCCGCACTCCGATCGCCGACATCACGAAGGATCATCTCAACCGGTTCTACCGCCAGCTCGAGCAGAACGGGCGCAAGGACCGCGGCCACATCGGCGAGCCGCTCGGCGCAGCGACGGTCCGGCACATCCACGTGCTGATCTCGCAGGTGCTGCAGCACGCGCTCGAGGACGGACTGATCCGCTTCAACCCCGCCAAGCGCGCGTCGCCGCCGACGAAGCTCGAGGCCGCGCCGCCCGAGATGGCGACCTGGTCGGCCGAGGACGCGCGGATGTTCCTGGAGTGGTCGGAATCGACGGGGGACTACCTGTGGCTCGCGTGGCTGACGCTCCTCGGCACCGGGATGCGACGCGGCGAGATCCTCGCGCTCCGCTGGAAGGACCTCGACCTCGACAACGACGTCATCACGATCGCCCGCGCGATGTCATACGTGAAGGAGGCCGGCAAGAGGCCGGTCATCGACTTCAAGGCGACCAAGAGCGGCCGCGTACGCAACGTCGATATCGACGCCCGACTCGCCGGCGCGCTCCGGGCCAAGCGCGACATGCTCCGCGCCGTGTCGCCCGAGCTCGCGCGCGGCGAGCACCTGATCTTCTGCAACCGGTACGGGATGCCGCACAACCCGACCCAGTTCTCCCGCCAGTGGCGCGAGCGCGTCCTGAAGGCCGCCGCGGCGCATCCGGACCTCGACGAGCTGCACCTGCACGAGCTGCGCCACACCCACGCGACACTGCTGCTGAGGGCCGGCGTGCATCCCAAGATCGTGTCCGAGCGCCTCGGGCACGCCGACATCCAGACGACGCTCAACACGTACTCGCACGCCGTGCGCACCCTCCAGCGCGGCGCGGCGGACCTCGTCGGCCAACTGCTCGCTCCCGCCGCGATCGACGACGCGACGGTTCCCGCGACCTAGCGTTCGCGCTCATTCGGCGCCGCTGTCCGACATCAGCGAACATCAGCGATCTGACGGTGCGCAGTGCCGGGTCGTGGAATACCGCAGGCGCGCAGCGCCGAGGATATGCCGCCGAAAGCCCGGCACGGAGCGCCGGCTGATCGCTACCCTCTCGCGGTCGGAGAGGGGCTTCCCGCGCCCGATTTCAGGGCCCGAAGCGAGGATAACTGTGCCACCAACTGTGCCACGGGATCTGAAACGGCTCGCGATCCCTTGAAAACACTGGGATCGCGGCGGCGGAGGATAGGGGATTCGAACCCCTGAGGGCTTGCACCCAACACGCTTTCCAAGCGTGCGCCATAGGCCACTAGGCGAATCCTCCAGCAGCCCCGGAGGGCCGTCCGACAGTCTACCCGGTCGGCGACGCACGCCGAACGCGGGACCGAACGGGCCCGGATCCGACGGATCGGGAATGAACCCCCACACCCGCGGAGTTGTCATCCCGCGTCACATCGTGCGCCGGCATCCGGCAATCGGCCTAGCCTCGACCGGGTCGACTCAGCAGAGTGACACTTCGCCCGCCAGCTGACCGCTGACTTCGAGAGAGAACCATGAGCTCCACCTCCCCGCCCGCGCGCGCCGCCGCCAAGAGCGCACCGCGCCGCCTTCTGACCTCCTTCGGCTTCCAGATCACCGCGGCGCTCGTCCTCGGCGTCGTGCTGGGCCTGCTCGCCCGCAGCATCGGCCCCGGTGCCGACGGAGCGCCCAACGCGCTCGCCGCCACCCTCGACACGATCGGCGGCTCGTACGTCACGCTGCTGAAGCTCGCCGTCGTGCCCCTGATCTTCACCGCCATCGTGGCGAGCATCGCTCAGCTGCGCCGCGTCACCAACGCCGCGCGACTGGCCGGGCAGACGATCCTGTGGTTCGCCGTCACGGCACTCATCGCGGTGTCGATCGGCATCGCGCTCGGCGTCGTCATCCAGCCGGGCGCCCGCGTCGACGAGTCGCAGCTGGCCACGGCCGAGCCCTCGACGGTCGGCACGTGGTGGAACTTCCTCATCGGTCTCATCCCGCAGAACTTCCTGGGACTCACCGTCTCGACCCAGGTGGACGCCGAGACCGGCGCCGCCACCTCGAGCGTCGGCTTCAACGTCCTGCAGGTCATCGTCATCGCGGTGGCCGTGGGCATCGCCGCGCTCAAGCTCGGACGCCGCGCCGAGCCCTTCCTTCGGGTCACCGAGTCGGCCCTGAAGATCATCCAGCGCGTGCTCTGGTGGATCATCCGCATCGCACCGCTGGGCACCCTCGGCCTCATCGGCGCCGCCGTCGTGGAGTACGGCTGGGAGAAGCTCACCACCCTCGCGTGGTTCGCCGGCGCCGTCTACATCGGCCTCGCACTGGTCATCTTCGCGGTCTACCCGATCCTCGTCCGCTCCCACGGACTCTCGATCCGGCAGTACTTCTCGGGGGTCTGGCCCGCCGTGCAGCTGGCCTTCGTCAGCCGCTCGTCGATCGGCACGCTGCCCCTCACCGAGCGCGTCACCGAGCGGAACCTCGGCGTTCCCCGCCACTACGCCTCGTTCGCCGTCCCCCTCGGCGCCACGACCAAGATGGACGGCTGCGCCGCCATCTACCCGGCGATCGCGGCGATCTTCGTCGCCCAGTTCTTCGGCATCGACCTGTCGATCTGGCAGTACCTGCTGATCGTCATCGTGTCGGTCGTCGGATCCGCCGCCACCGCCGGCACGACCGGCGCCACCGTGATGCTCACGCTGACGCTGTCGACCCTCGGCCTGCCGCTGGAAGGCGTCGGCCTTCTGCTGGCGATCGACCCGATCCTCGACATGGGCCGCACCGCCGTCAACGTCGCCGGGCAGGCGCTCGTCCCGACGATCGTCGCGCAGCGCGAAGGCATCCTCGACCGGGCCCTCTACGACGCGCCCCGCGGCGACGTGCCGTTCGCCGACGACAGCGCCGACGACGACAGCGCCGACGACGACAGCGCTCGTAGGCGCAATGCTCGGGATGCCGTCACCAACGAAGGCAGCGCTCGGGATGCCGTCACCGCCGCGACCGACGACGACACCGTCGACGGGCGCGAGGATGCGGCACCGGTCGCGACCCGCTGATCAGGCGCGGGCGGTGGTGGCGAACGTCGTGCCGGGACGCACGATGAGCGAACGCGGCGCCACCACCGCCAGCACCCGCCTCGCCGGATCCGCGTCGGCGAGCAGCGCCGTCCGCACGGCGACGGCCGCCTCGGCGATGCCGTCGCCCAGCCACTCCCGCCCCCGGACCGGCGCGTAGCTGGCCTGCTCGACCGCGAGCACCAGCCGCTCCACCGCGTCGGCGGGCGCCCCGTGCTCGGCGACGAGCCGGGCCCCGAACGCCCGCGGCGACTCCGCCCCGGGCACCGACACGCCCACGTCGATCGCCGCCTCCTGCGCCACCGACCAGGCCGCGAGCGCGTCGCCGCGCTCCGCCTCGGTCAGCTGCCGCCGACGACGCACCACGCGGGCGACGCCCGGTGCCGCCAGCAGCGCCAGCAGCGCGGTCACCACCAGCAGCGGCGGCAGACCGGTACCGCGGCCGGCGTCGGGACCGGCGGCCGATCCCTGATCGCGCTCCTGCGCGCCGGGCACGTCCGCCGTCGCCCGCGGCGTCGGGGTCGGGGTGGCCGTCTCGCCGTCCGCGCGATCGGCCGGCGTCTGGCCCGTCTCGTCCCGGGCCGCCGCGAACGCCGTCGGCGACCCCAGGCTGTTCGTCGGCTCGAACCCGATCCAGCCGATGCCCTCGAAATGCACCTCGGGCCACGCGTGCGTGCGGCTCGTGGTGACCGAGTGCACGGTCTGGCGGTCCACGGCATCCGTCGTCGGCGCACCCGGCAGATAGCCGACGACGATGCGTGCCGGCATCCCGAGCGTCCGCGCCATCAGCGCGAACGCCGACGCGAAGTGGACGCAGTACCCCTCGCGCACCTCGAGGAAGCGGGCGATCGCGTCGGCTCCGGTGCCGTCGAAGCCCTCCTCGACGGGCGCGAACAGCGAATAGCGGAAGTCGGCGCCGCGGAACCATTCCTGCAACGCGAAGACGCGGTCGTAGTCGTTCGTCGCCTCGGCGGTCACCTCGCGCGCGAGCTCGCGGATGATCGCCGGCAGCCCCGGCGGAAGCTGCCTCGCCTCCTCGAGACCCGCACCCCCGGCCTCGGTCGCCCGGATCTGCTCGAGCGTCGGACGGGGGACGGTCGAGGTCACCTGGTAGTTCTGACCCTGGCTCGTCGCTCCGCGGGCGACCACGGTGCGGTTGTACGGCACCGACGACCAGTCGCCGACGAGGCCGCTCACCTCGGTCGCCGGATACGGCACTGGAAGCCACGCCGACGAGAGGTTCTTCACCTCGACGGTCGTGGTGTACTCCGCCACCGCGACCTCGCCGGAGGTCTCGAGCGGACCGAACGGCCGGGACCCCTCGAGCGAC
Source organism: Microbacterium aureliae (assembly GCF_054780155.1). Lineage (NCBI taxonomy): Bacteria > Bacillati > Actinomycetota > Actinomycetes > Micrococcales > Microbacteriaceae > Microbacterium > Microbacterium aureliae. The sequence goes on along the minus strand of NZ_BAAGWW010000001.1, from coordinate 928,542 downwards.
GTCGACTCCGCCCGGTCGGGCTCCCACACCGCGCCGTCGAAGGTCGACAGCGTCGTCGCCCGCAGGTACGGGGGAGCGGGCGCGTCGCTGCGCACCAGCATGACCTCGATCTCGCGCGGCCGGCGCAGGTCGCTCCCCAGCTGCAGCGAGGCATCCAGGCCGATGCCCGTGCCGAACTCGCCGCTGCCCGCGCGCAGCACCGGCTGCGGCAGCGACGGGGTCACCACCAGCGCCACCACCACCGCCACCGCGCCGATGCCGAGGGCTGTCGCGGTGGCGCCCGTGGGGCGGCCCGCCTCACGAGGCGAGGCCGCGGGGGCGACGGGCTCGCGCGCCCGCGTCTCGGCGCGGACGAGGAAGAGCACCGCCGCGGCCACCAGCAGGAAGGCCGAGATGTCGGGTTCGACGGGGACGGCGATGGCGGGGATCAGCGACACCACGATGAGCGCGATGGCCGCCACCAGCGGCATCCGTGCCGTCAGCACCACGTGATCGACGACGATCGTGAGCAGCCCCGCCGCCCCGATCAGCAGGAACGTCAGGCCTGTGGACGCCGTCATCGGTGCGATGCCCTCGACGATGTCGGTCATCGCGCCGTCGATGATCGCGGGGACGGCGCGCACGGCGTCGGCGGTCGGGATGAACCCGAACAGCGACTCCTCGCGCAGGAACACCAGGCACAGGAACGCCGCCCACAGCCCGCCCTCGATGAGGGTGACCGCGAGCGCCGGCAGGCGGTACCTGCGGGCGACGAAGCCGGCCGCCAGCAGCATCCCGATCATCGCGAGCGTGCCGATGACCCACGGCCCCGGCGCGATGACCCGCAGCATCGGCATGAGCGAGGCGAGCACGGCGGCGACGACGCCGATCGTCAGACTCCGGATGCCGCGGCGGCGGGGTCGCGGGTCAGCCTGCGACATGTCGCACCCCCGTGTGCACGGCATCCGACCACACGTCGGCGAGGTCGGCGTCGGCATCCAGCCGCGCCGCGTGGAAGCCCAGGGCCGCAGCCCGGTCCAGCGCCCCGGCGGCGGGGGCCGCGGCCAGCAGCACCGCGAGGGTGCAATGGTGGACGAGGCCGGCGATCGCGTCGACGTCCACGGCGTCCAGCCGGCCGACGATGATGACGACCGGACCCGTCGACCCGCCGGCGAACAGCAGCGGCAGCCGGGCGAACGTGTCGTCGCGGCGCGCGGTGAGGGTTGCGAAGTCGGTCACCAGATGGTCGATCTCGGCGAGGTCGCCGCCGTCGATGCGGTCGGCCAGCAGCGTCCCGTCGCTGTCGGCGACCTCGGCGCCGTAGCCGTCGCGGACGAGCCGGGCGACCGCCGAGACGCACGCCGAGACGCCCGCCTCGAAGTCCGCGTCCGCGCCGGGGGCGTCCATCGCCTCGGGCGACCAGCGCAGCACCCCCCGGTCGAGCACGACGACGGCCTCGGGGGTCGACTCCTGCTCCTCCTGCCGCACCATGAGCTCGTCGCGGTGCGCGGTGGCCCGCCAGTGGATGCGCCGCATCGAATCGCCCGGCAGGTACGAGCGGGGCGACAGGTTGTCCGACCCCTGGCCGAGCTGATCGGTGCTGACGTGCAGGAGGCCCCCCGACTCGCCGGCGAGGTTCGACAGCGGCGCGAGCTCGACCACCGCCGGGGCGACCGTCACGCGCGTCCGCGCCCCGAGGACGGTGCGCCGCCGGACGAGACCGAACGGATCGGTGGAGGACACCGACAGCGGACCGATCGAGTGGATGCCGCGGCGCACGCCCCGGACGCGGTAGGCGAGCTCGACGATCCGCTCCGCGCGGCGCAGCCCCGAGCCCAGCGACGGGAAGACCCCGCGGGCCTCGCCGGCCAGCCCCCGGGGCAAGGAGTCCTGCCATGACCCGGCGGCGGTGGGGACGGCGCTGCGCGCGGCGACCCGCACTACCACCTCCGCCTCGGACCCGACCGCGACGGTGTCGGGATGCAGGGCACGCACGACGTCGTCGGTGCGCTGGGTCAGGTATAGCGAGATCAGGCTCGCCGCGACGACGGCGACCAGCAGCATCCCGAAGTAGACCAGCTCGACGAGGCCCAGTTCGCTGGCGGCGATGAACGCCCCGACGGACAGGACCACCGCGCCGGCTCCCCGGGCGGTGAAGGGCCACAGCCGTCTCATGGCGGTGCTAGCGCCGCGCGGCGATCGGGACCGGCACGCTGGCGGCGATGCGGTCCAGCGCGCCGCTCACGGTGTCGGCGACGGTGCGGCCGCGACCGCCGCCGGCGGTGCGGGTGGGGATGAGGCGGTGGGCGAAGACCGGGACGAGCAGCGCCACCAGGTCGTCGGGGATGACGTAGCCGCGACCGTCGAGGGCCGCCCGCACCTTCGCCGCGCGCACGAGCTGCAGCGTCGCGCGGGGGCTGGCGCCCAGGCGCAGGTCGGCGTGGACGCGCGTGGCGTGGGCGAGGGCCACCGCGTACTCCTCGATGGCGGGCGCGACGTGGATGGCGCGCGCCCACGCGATGAGGTCCGACACGCGGTCGGCGTCGATGACCGGGCGCACCTCGTCGAGCGGGTTGATCCGCTCGCGCTGGCGCAGCATGAGCGCCTCGGCCTGGGCGTCGGGGTATCCCATCGACACGCGCATCATGAAGCGGTCGCGCTGGGCCTCGGGCAGGGCGTACGTGCCCTCCATCTCGAGCGGATTCTGCGTCGCGACCACGAGGAACGGATCCGGCAGCGGGTGCGTGCGCCCGTCCACGGTGACCTGGCGCTCCTCCATCGCCTCGAGCAGAGCGGACTGCGTCTTCGGGGACGAACGGTTGATCTCGTCGGCGATGACTATGTGGGCGAAGATGGCGCCGCGCTTGAACTCGAACTCCCGGTCGACGGGGTTGAACACCGACACCCCCGTCACGTCGCCCGGCAGCAGGTCGGGGGTGAACTGCACGCGCCGCACGGTGGCGTGCACCGAGGCCGCCAGCGCGCGCGCGAGCATCGTCTTGCCGACGCCCGGGACGTCCTCGATCAGCAGGTGCCCCTCTGCCAGCAGGCACACCAGGGCGCTGCGGACCGCTTCGGGCTTGCCGTCGATCACGCGCGAGACGGAGTCCAGGATGCCGCGTGTCGCGGCCAGGAACGATTCCGCCGTCACGCCGCCGGCGCTCTCGGGCGGAGCGGTCGCGCGCGCTGCCGTCACGGGTGCATCTGTCACGGGTGACCTCCGGTACGGCCGTCGGGCGGGCCGGTTCCCGACCGGCAGGCGGGCGGCATCGCCCCCTCGTCGATGGTAACAACGCCCACCCCCGCACGGGGCGGGTCGGGCGCCGCGGAACCGTCTTCCGGCCGCTCCCGGCGTGGCGGGACGAAGATCCTCGGTGAGGGGCGCCCGAGCATCGAAGATGAGGTCATGAGCGAAGAAGCCCGGCGGTCCCGTCTCGTCATGTACGCCCTGCTGGCCGCAGTGGGGCTCGTCGTCGTGATCGCCCTCGTGGTGGTCTTCACGCGGGGCGGCCCCGCCGAATTCGCCGAGGACACCCCCGAGGGCGTGGTGCAGCGCTACAGCCAGGCGGTCGTCGACGGCGACACGCAGAAGGCCCTCGGCTACCTCGTCCCCGAGCTCGCGGACGACTGCGAACGCATCCCGCTGGGCAGCGAGGATCGCAGGGTCACGCTCCTCGAGACCGACGAGCGTCCCGACGGCACGCGCGTGCACGTCATGATCGCAACGGTCTACGGCTCCGGCCCGCTGGGCTCCAGCGAGTACGAGACCGAGGGAGTGTTCGATCTGGTCTCCGCCGACGGCGGCTGGCTCATCGAGACCGCGCCGTGGGAGCTCGCGGTGTGCGCCGAAGGCGGGGTGAAATGATGACCGTCCTCACCGAGCCGGGCGCCTCGGCCCCGGTCGGCCAGACCGGACGGGTCCAGGCGGGCGTCCGCCGCGTCATCGTCTACCTGATCCTGTTCGCCCTGGTCGTCATCGCCGCGACCGGTCTCGCGGGCCTTCTCGAACTGCTCTTCTCCATCGGGCGCGTCCTGTCGGGCGGCGACGACGCCCTGGCCCGCTCCCTCGCCTTCACCTTCATCGGCGGTCCGCTCGCCGGCGTGCTGTGGTGGTGGCAGCGCCGCCGCCTCGCCGACCCGGCCGAGCGCGCCTCGCTCATGTGGGCGCTGTACATCACCGCGATGTCCACCGTCTCGCTCATCGCCGCGACCGTGTCCCTGGCCTCGACCGCCGCCGAGGCGGTCGACGGCAGGTGGCAGCCGGGCAGCCTCGCCTACGGCATCGTGTGGGCGGGGGTGTGGGTGTGGCACCGCCATCTGCGCCGCAGCGCCCGCACCGCGCCCGCCCGGCTTCCGGGGGTGCCGGTGGCGCTGGGCGGCGCCTACGGCCTGGCCGTGGCGACCTCGGGCGCGGTGAGCGCACTCGCGCTCGTGATCGAGCAGGCGCTCGGGGTCGGCGATGACGCCCTGGTCGGCCAGGGATCGTGGGGCGTGCCGGTCCTGCAGGCCCTCATCTGGGCCGCGCTGGGGGCCCTGGTCTGGTGGTGGCACTGGTACCGCGAGGGCGGGCGCGACGAGGCAGGGTCGTTCGCCGCCGTCATCCTCGTCGTGGTGGTGGCGGTGATCGCCGGGGTCACGCTCTTCGCCGTCGGCACGGTGCTGTTCGTCGTGCTGCGGATGCTGCTGGACAACGACCCCCTGACCGAGGTCCTGCGGCCCCTCGACACCGCGGTGGCCGCCGCCCTCATCGGCGGCGTCGTGTGGGCCTACCACAGCCAGGTCCTCGCGACCCGGCCGGCGGCCACGCGCCGCATCGCCCGCATCCTGATCTCGGCGGTCGCCCTCGGCGGCGCCGCCAGCGGCTTCGGCGTCATCGTCAACGCGCTGCTGGCCACCACCGGCCGCACCCTGGTCGACGACGACCCCCGCACGCTGCTGCTGGGCGGACTGGCCGCGCTGCTCGTGGGGTTCCCGGTGTGGTGGGTCGCCTGGCGGCCGACCCGCGCGATCTCGGCCGAGGACGCCGCGGTCACCGCCCGCCGGGTCTACCTCGTCGTCGTCTTCGGTGTGAGCGCCGTGGTCGCGATCGTCACGCTGCTGATCATCGGCTACCGCGTGTTCGAGCTGATGCTCGGAAGCGGCGGGGGACTGGTCGAGCGAATCCGCGCCCCCTTCGGTCTTCTCAGCGCCACCGTCCTCGTCTTCGCCTACCACTTCGCCATCTGGCGGCGTGACCGGACGCAGGCCCGCACCATCGCGCCCCGTGCGACCGTCGGCCGCATCGTGCTCGTGGCCGGCGACGCCCCGACCGAGCTGGTGCAGCGGCTGCGCGCCGACGCCCGAGCGCCGGTGGCCGTGTGGCGGGCGCAGCCGGGGAGCGCCGGCGTCCTCGACGACGCCGCGGTGGATGCCGTCCGCGCCGCGGTCGCGGGCGTCTCGGCGCCGCGCGTGCTCGCGGTGGTCACCGGCGAGGGCACCGTGGACGTCCTGCCGCTCGCGGAGTGAGTCCGCGGACGGGTTACACTGGGGACAGCTCTCCGCGAGGCGGCATCCAGGCCAACTCCCCCAGGACGGAAACGTAGCAAGGGTAACCAGGCTCTGCCGGGTTCGCGGAGAGTCTTACTTTTCCCGGCGGATCCCGAGGAACACCCGCCGCGCCGCCCTAGGCTGGCAGGGTGGCGCAGAGCATCTTCATCACCTCGGCAGAAGGTCACTCCGGCAAGTCCACCGTCGCGCTGGGGGTGCTCAGCACGCTGAGCCATGCCACGCCGCGCGTGGGGGTCTTCCGGGCGATCGCGCGCTCCACCGACGAGCGCGACTACGTCCTCGAGATGCTGCTCGAGCACGACGGCGTCGACCTCGACTACGACGAGTGCATCGGCGTCAGCTACGACGACGTCCGGCATGATCCGGATGCCGCGCTGGCGACCATCGTCGAACGCTACAAGGCCGTCGAGGCCCGGTGCGAGGCGGTCGTCATCCTCGGCAGCGACTACACCGACGTCGGCAGTCCCGCCGAGCTGGCCTACAACGCCCGCATCGCCGCCAACCTCGGAGCCCCCGTCCTGCTGGTGCTGGGCGGCCGCGACGTGCAGGGCCAGCCCGAGCAGCTCGGATCCTCCCTCCCCCGCACCGCCGCGCAGATGGGCCAGATCGCCGACCTCGCCCTCGCCGAGCTCGCCCACGGCCGCGCCGAGCTGTTCGCCGTCGTCGCCAACCGGGCCGACGCCGGCGCCCTCGCCGAGGTGGTCGAGGCGATTTCGACGTCGGTGACCGCGGCCCGCGGCGCCGCCGTGCCGGTGTGGGCGATCCCCGAGGACCGCTTCCTGGTCTCGCCGTCGATGCGCGACATCATGCGCTCGGTCGAGGGCGAGCTGCTGGGCGGCGACCCCGAGCTGCTCACCCGCGAGGCCCTCGACGTCGTCATCGCCGGCATGTCGATGGTCAACGTCCTGCCGCGCCTGCTCGAGGGCGCCGTCGTGGTGATCCCCGCCGACCGCTCCGAGGTCCTGCTGGCCGCGCTCCTGGCCAACGCCTCGGGCACGTTCCCCTCGATCTCGGGGATCGTCCTCAACGGCGGCTTCGAGATCCCCGAGCCCGTCACGCGACTGCTCGAGGGCCTCGGCTCCAACGTCCCCATCATCACCACCGATTTCGGCACGTACGAGACGGCGGTGCGCGTGATGAACACCCGCGGCCGGCTGGCGGCGGACTCGCAGCGCCGGTACGACACCGCCCTGTCGCTGTTCGAGACCCACGTGGACACCGAGGAGCTCGTGCGCGCGGCGGGCCTGGCGCGCGCGACCGTCGTCACGCCGCTGATGTTCGGCTACCAGCTCATCGAGCGCGCGCGGTCCGACCGGCGCCGCATCGTGCTGCCCGAGGGGGACGACGACCGTGTCCTGCGCGCCGCCGCCACGGTCCTCAAGCGCGGCATCGCCGACCTCGTCATCCTCGGGGAGCCCTTCGAGGTCCGCTCCCGGGCGATCGAGCTGGGCGTGGACATCCAGGCCGCCGAGGTGCTCTCGCCCTTCGACGCCCCCCATGTCCGGCGCTTCGCCGAGGAGTACGCGCGCCTGCGGGCGCACAAGGGCGTCACGTTCGAGAAGGCCGCCGACACCGTGACGGACGTGTCGTACTTCGGCACGCTCATGGTGCATATGGGGCTCGCGGACGGGATGGTCTCGGGCGCCGCGCACACCACCGCCCACACCATCCGGCCCGCCTTCGAGATCATCAAGACCCGGCCCGGAGTCTCGGTCGTCTCGAGCGTGTTCCTCATGGCCCTCGCCGACCGGGTGCTGGTCTACGGCGACTGCGCCGTCGTCCCCGACCCCACCAGCGAGCAGCTCGCCGACATCGCCGTCTCGTCGGCGGCGACCGCCGAGCAGTTCGGCATCGAGCCGCGCGTGGCAATGCTGTCGTACTCGACGGGGGAGTCGGGCTCCGGTGCGGACGTCGAGAAGGTGCGCGAGGCGACCCGGCTGGTGCGCGAGCGGGCGCCCGAGCTCCTCGTCGAGGGCCCGATCCAGTACGACGCCGCCGCCGACGCGGCCGTCGCCGCCGCCAAGATGCCCGGCTCCAGCGTCGCCGGCCGGGCGACGGTGTTCGTCTTCCCCGACCTCAACACCGGCAACAACACCTACAAGGCGGTGCAGCGCTCCGCCGGCGCCGTCGCCATCGGACCCGTGCTCCAGGGGCTCAACAAGCCCATCAACGACCTGTCGCGCGGGGCGCTGGTCGACGACATCGTGAACACGATCGCCATCACCGCGATCCAGGCCCAGGGAACGGCATCCGAATGACCCCTGTCCTCGTCGTCAACAGCGGCTCGTCCTCGTTCAAGTACCAGCTGATCGACATGGATGCCGAGCGGGTGCTCGCCTCGGGGCTCGTCGAGCGCATCGGCGAGCCGACCGGCACGGCCACCCACACCGTGCGGGCGCCCGCGGGCAGCCAGGCGGCCTACACCGACGCCACGTCGAGCCGCGAGCTGCCGATCGCCGACCACACCGCGGGCTTCGCGGTCATGCTCGAGGCATTCGCGCAGGACGGCCCGTCGCTGGACGACCACCCGCCGGTGGCGGTCGGCCACCGCGTCGTCCACGGCGGCGCCCGGTTCTTCGAGCCCACCCTCGTCACGCCGCTCGTCGAGATCAACATCGACGAGCTCAGCGTGCTCGCCCCCCTGCACAACCCCGCGAACCTCGCCGGGATCACCGCCGCGCGCGCGGCGTTCCCCGACGTGCCGCACGTCGCCGTCTTCGACACGGCCTTCCACCAGACGCTGCCGCCCGCCGCGTACACGTACGCCATCGACGCCGACCTCGCCGCCGCGCACCGCATCCGCCGGTACGGATTCCACGGCACGAGCCACAAGTTCGTCAGCGAGGCCGCCGCCCGCCATGTCGGCAGGCCGGTCGGCGAGCTGCGCCAGATCGTCTTCCACCTCGGCAACGGCGCGTCGGTCACCGCCATCGACGGCGGTCGCTCCGTCGAGACCTCGATGGGCCTGACGCCGCTCGAGGGCCTGGTCATGGGCACGCGCTCGGGCGACATCGACCCGGCGGTGCTGTTCCACCTGGCGCGGCGGGCGGGGCTGTCCATCGACGACCTCGACGCCCTGCTCAACAAGCGCAGCGGCCTTCTCGGGCTCGCCGGGGTGTCGGACATGCGCGACATCGACGCCGGCGTCGACCGGGGGGATGCCGCGGCCGCCCTCGCCTTCGACGTCTACGTCCACCGGCTGCGGGCGTACGCCGGCGCCTACCTCGCCCAGCTCGGCGGCGTCGACGTGATCTCGTTCACCGCCGGAGTCGGCGAGAACTCCGCGCGCGTGCGCGCCGCGGCGCTTCGGACCCTGGGCTTCGCGGGCGTGGCGATCGACCCCGAGCGCAACGAGGCCCGCGGGCAGGGCATCCGCACGATCTCGACCGACGAATCGGCGGTCGCGGTCCTGGTCGTCCCCACCGACGAGGAACTCGAGATCGCCCGGCAGACCCTGGGCGTCGCCCGCGCCTGATCCGCGCCCGTTCCCGCCGTGCCGCGGCGGCACTACTCTTGCTTCACGGCACGAACACCCACTCGTCATCCCCCCACCCCTCGTCCCCCGGAGGTTCCGTGTCTGCTGACGCGTTGCCCGATCTGACCGTGTACGACGCCGTCCTGTTCGACCTGGACGGCGTGCTGACCCCCACCGCCGAAGTGCACATGCACGCCTGGCAGACGATGTTCCGAGAGCTCTTCGAGGACTGGAACATCACCCCCGCGTACACCGAGCGCGACTACTTCGACTACCTCGACGGCAAGAAGCGGTACGACGGCGTGGCGAGCCTGTTGCGCTCCCGCGACGTCGAGGTGCCGTGGGGCGACCCCTCGGACGACCCCGCCGCCGACACCGTCTGCGGCATCGGCAACCGCAAGAACGCGTTCTTCGAGAAGGTGCTCCGCGACGAGGGCATCGCCCCCTACCCCGGGTCGCTCGAGCTGCTGGACCGTCTCGCCGCAGCCGGCACGCCGGTGGCGGTGGTCTCCAGCTCGAAGAACGCCGAGGAGGTGCTCGGCGTCGCCGGCATCCGCGACCGCTTCGGCGTGGTGATGGACGGCGTCATCGCCGAGCGCGATCACCTGGCCAGCAAGCCCGCCCCCGACGTCTTCGTCGAGGCCGCGCGCATGCTCGGCGTGGACCCCGCAGCGGCCGCCGCCGTCGAGGACGCCCTCAGCGGCGTGCAGTCCGCCGCCGCGGGCGGCTTCGGACTCGTCGTCGGCGTCGACCGGGGCGTCGGGGCGCAGGTCCTCAGAGACGCCGGGGCGCACCTGGTCGTCGCCGACCTCGCCGAGCTGGTCCCGGCCGTGGGCACCGGCATCCGCACCGTCCCCGCCGGTGAGGAGGAGGGCGAATGATCGACCGCGACCGCTTCCCCGTCGACCCGTGGAAGCTCGTCGAGACGTCGTTCTCGATGGAGGATGCCGGAGTCACCGAGACCCTCTTCAGCGTCGGCAACGGCTACCTGGGCCTGCGCGGCAACCACCCCGAGGGGCGCTGGGCGCACGAGCACGGCACCTTCATCAACGGCTTCCACGAGACCTTCCCGATCCGTCACGCCGAGAACGCCTACGGCTTCGCCGAGCTCGGGCAGACGATCATCAACGCGCCGGACTCCAAGATCATGCGCGTCTACGTCGACGACGAGCCGCTGTCCTTCGACGTCGCGGACCTGCGCCGCTACCGCCGTGAGCTCGACATGCGCGACGGCGTGCTGCGGCGCTCGGTGCTGTGGGTGACGCCGTCGGGCAAAGAGGTGCAGATCGACTTCGAGCGCATGGTGAGCTTCGAAGAGAAGCACCTGGCGGTCATGCGGCTGCGGGTCACGGTGCTCAACGCCGACGCCCCCGTCGCCGTCAACTGCCAGATCATCAACCGGCAGGACGGCGAGGACGTCTACGGCGGCGCGCCCTCCTCGGCGCGCACCGCCGGCGTCGACCCGCGCAAGGCCGAGAAGATCGACGGGCAGCGCGTGCTCCAGCCGCAGGAGTACTGGCAGGACGGCGCCCGCACCGCGATGTCCTACCGTGCCAGCGAGTCGGGCATGACCCTCGCCGTGGCCGCCGACCACGTCATCGAGACCGACAACTCCTACAACCTGCGCACCCTCATCGAGGCCGACATCGCCAAGGACGTCTTCCGCGTGGATGCGCGGGCGGGCGTCCCGATCGTCATCACGAAGTTCGTCAGCTACCACACCTCGCGCGGCGTCCCCGTGCGGGAGCTGGTCGACCGCTGCCGGCGCACGCTCGACCGCGCGCAGGAGGTGGGCGTCGAGACGCTGCTGGAGCGCCAGCGGGCGTGGTTGGCGTCGTTCTGGGAGCGCTCGGACGTCGTCATCCAGGGTCAGGACGAGCTGCAGCAGGCCGCGCGCTGGTGCATCCTGCAGCTCGCGCAGGCCGCCGCGCGCGCCGACGGACTGGGGGTGCCCGCCAAGGGCATGACCGGCTCGGGCTACAGCGGGCACTACTTCTGGGACACCGAGATCTACGTGCTGCCGTTCCTGGCGTACACGACGCCGCAGTGGGCCCGCAACGCCCTGCGGATGCGCTCGCTGATGCTCCCCGCCGCGCGCCGCCGGGCCTTCCAGCTCAACGAGGCCGGTGCACTGTTCCCCTGGCGGACCATCAACGGCGAGGAGGCGTCGGCGTACTACGCCGCCGGCACCGCGCAGTACCACATCAACGCCGACGTCTCGTTCGCGCTGGCCAAGTACGTCCGCGCGACCGGCGACGAGGAGTTCCTGCACCGCGAGGGCGTGGACATCGCCGTCGAGACGGCGCGGCTGTGGACGACCCTCGGCTTCTGGCGCAGCGTGGACGACGTCGAGACGACGTTCCACATCCACGGCGTGACGGGTCCCGACGAGTACACCACCGTCGTCAACGACAATCTCTTCACCAACGTCATGGCGCGGTTCAACCTGCGCTTCGCCGCACGGACCGTCCGCGAGATGGCCGAGCTCGACGGCGAGGTGTACCGCGATATGGTCGCGCGCCTGAACCTCGAGGACGACGAGCCCGAGGCGTGGGAGCGCGCCGCCGAGGCGATGCACATCCCGTTCAGCGAGGCCGCCGGCATCCACCCTCAGGACCACGTCTTCTTGGAACGGGAGATCTGGGATCTGGAGAACACCCCGGACGACAAGCGCCCGCTGCTGCTGCACTTCCACCCGCTGGTGATCTACCGGTACCAGGTGCTCAAGCAGGCCGACGTGGTGCTGGCGCTGTTCCTGCAGGGCAACCACTTCTCGGCCGCCGACAAGCTCGCCGACTTCGAGTACTACGACCCGCTGACCACGGGCGATTCCACGCTGTCGGCGGTCGTGCAGGCGATCCTCGCCGCCGAGGTGGGCTATCAGGAGCTGGCGCTGAAGTACTTCACCGAGTCCGCCTTCGTCGATCTCGCCGACCTGCACCACAACGCCTCGGACGGCGTGCACGTCGCCTCGGCCGGCGGCGTGTGGACCGCGCTCGTGTGCGGCTTCGGCGGCATGCGCGACCACTTCGGCGAGCTGTCGTTCGACCCGAGGCTGCCCGCGGACTGGCCCTCGCTCAGCTACGTGCTGCACTGGCACGGCACCCGGCTGCAGGTCACCGTCGAGCGCTCGTCCCTGACGGTCGCCGCCGGCCCGGGCGACCCGGTCGCCTTCACCGTCCGCGACGAGGCGTTCATCGTGCCCGGCGGCGAGCAGATCGTCGTCCCGCTCGCCGACCAGGGCCCGGTCATCCCCGGCCGCCCGTCGCTGCGCCAGTTCGCCGACGTCCGCCGCGAGGACGGCTCGAACCTGTCGGCCTCGGTGCCGGCGGTCACCACCGCGATCCCGATCGTGGGGTCGATGGAGAACGTCGAGCACGGCTCGGACAGCTGAGAGGGCACCGGCCCGCGCGCGGTGCGCGGGCCGGTGCGCACAGGCCGGTGCGCTGAGTTCGGCGCCGTCAGGCGCGGTCGAAGAAGTCGAGCTCGTGCTCGGTCGACCTCGCGTACGCGACGTGCATGCGCGCGCGCCCCGCGTCGTCCGCGGCGCGGGCGGCGGCATCGGCGATCGCGCCGGCGCTCGCCGTCGCCCGGGCGAACGCCGTGTCGCCGTACATCCGCAGCCAGTCGTCGTACGGGTGCTCCGGATGCCGGTTCCCGCCGAAGCGGGCGCCCAGGTCGGCGTACACGACGAAGCACGGCAGCAGCGCCGCCACGAGCTCGGAGTAGGCCGACGCGGAACGCTCCAGGTGCGCGAGGTAGGCGGTGGTCTGAGGCGCCGGCGCGACCTCGCGCGCACCGTGCCGGCGGTGCATCGCCTGTTCGGCCGCGACGGCGGTCTCGGCCGACCCCGCCCAGAACGCCGCATCCGCGGGCGATCCGGCGAGGGCGCTCGCCCGCTGCAGCAGCCGCGCGTACTCGGCGAGGTACAGCGCGTCCTGCGCCTCGTAGCGGGCGAAGGTCTCGCCAGGGAGCGTTCCGTCCAGGAGCCCGCGCACGAACCGGCATCCGTCGATCCGGTGCCGGATGTCCGCCGCGGCGCGCCACGCCGTGGCCGACCAGGCCTCGGCCGACGCCGGCCGCTGGTGGTGGAAGTGGTAGATGGGTCCGTTGCCGCGTCCGACGCGCAGCGCGTCCGCGTGGCGCAGCGCTCCGGTGAGCCACTCCTTCACCCGCCCGAGCGCGTCGGGCCAGGACGCCCCGTGCGCCGCGACGGTGGCCATCGCCGACGACATCGAGCAGCCCGTCCCGTGCGTGTGCGTCGTCGCGACCCGGCGGCCGGGCACCTCGTGCACCCCCTGGGTCGTCACGATCGCATCGGGGCAGTCCTCGCCCGCGAGGTGGCCGCCTTTCAGGAGCACGGCGGTCCCGGCATCCCTCGCCAGCGCCTCGGCGTCGTTGACCGCCTGCTCCCACGTCGCCGCCGGGGGCCGCCCGGTGAGCACGGCGAGCTCGGCGAGGTTCGGGGTCACCAGATCGGCGCGCCGGCAGAGGCGCCGCAGAGCCGACTCCGCCTCGGCGTCCAGCAGCCGGTCGCCGCTGGTGGCCACCATGACCGGGTCGAGCACCACGAGGGGCGGATCGGTGCGCACGAGCCAGTCCTCGACCGTCTCGACGACCTCGACCGAGTGCAGCATCCCGATCTTCACGGCGTCGATCTCGACGTCGTCCGACACGGCGTCCAGCTGCGTGCGCAGGAACGCCGCGGGCGGCGCGTGCACGTCTCGCACGCCGCACGTGTTCTGGGCGACCAGGGCGGTCACCGCCGCCATGCCGTAGCCGCCGAACGCGGCGATCGACTTGAGGTCGGCCTGGACGCCCGCCCCGCCGGTCGGGTCGGTGCCGGCGATGCTCAGGACGCGGGGGATCATCGCACCGGCTCCGGGCGCGGCGCCGCGTGCGGCCCGCGGACCGGCTCCGGGACGGCGTCCGGAGCGGGCAGTGCCGCGTCGCACGCCGTGCGCAGCGCCCGCGTCGCCGCCGCGGGATCCTCGGCCGCGCACACGGCCGAGACCACCGCGACGCCGGCGGCCCCCGCGCGCCGCAGCGCCTCGACGTCCCCCTCGCCGACGCCGCCGATCGCGATGCAGGGCAGCGGAGTCTGCGCGGCCAGTGCGGCGAACCCCGCCACCCCGAGGGGCGGCGGATGGTCGGCCTTCGTGGCGGTCGGGCGGATGACCCCGGTTCCCAGATAGTCCACGGTGCGGGCGGGCAGGGCGGATGCCGCGGCCAGATGCTGCGGAGTGTTGGCCGTCCAGCCGATCACGGCCTGCGCGCCGAGCAGTCGCCGCGCGAGAGCCGGCGGCACGTCGGATTGCCCGAGGTGCACGCCGTCCACGCGGGCGCCCGCGTCACGGGCGGCGAGGGCCACGTCGACGCGGTCGTCGACGAGCAGAAGGCACCGGCGGTCGATCACATCCGACAGCGTCACCGCCTGCTGGATCATCTCGCGCGCCGACGCCGACTTCGCCCGCAGCTGGACGACGTCCACGCCGGCTCCGACGGCGGCGTCGACGATGTCGCGCAGGCGCCCGAAGGGCACCCGGTCGTCGGTGACGAGGTGGAGCGCGGCTCGCGCCGCCGGCGTCATCGTGCCACCGCCTGGGCAGTCGCGATGCGCGACGGCCCGTCGGCCACGGTCCGCGGAAGGGCATCGAGCTCGTCGACGAAGGACACCGCGAACGAGCCGGGGCCGCTGCAGCGGGCTGCGGCGCGCTCCGACGCGACGGCGTACATGACGGATGCCGCGAGGGCGGCCTCGAAGGGGGCGGTCACGGCGGTGAGCGCCGCCATCACCGCCCCGAGCGAGCAGCCGCCGCCGGTGACGCGCGTCAGCAGGGGATCGCCGCCGGTGACGCGGGCGACGCGGTCGCCATCGGTGACCAGGTCCACGGGACCCGACACCGCGACGACCGCGCCGCAGCGCTCGGCGAGATCCCGGGCGGCCGAGGCCGCGGCATCCGGACCGGCGGTGGAGTCCACTCCCCGCCCGCCCTCGCCGGCGCCGGCAAGCGCGAGGATCTCGGATGCGTTGCCGCGGATGAGCGTCGGCCGGTGCTCGAGGAGCTCCCGGGCGAGGGCGGTCCGCACCGGGAGCACGCCGACCGCGACGGGGTCGAGCACCCAGGGCGTGCCAGCCCGGCGGGCGTGCTCGACCGCCTCGAGGGCGGCCTGCCGCTGCTCGGCGGTCGGGGTGCCGAGGTTGATCAGCACGGCGTCGGCGACGGCGGCGAACATCCCGGCCTCGCCGGGGATGTCGCACATGGCCGGCGCCGCGCCGGCGGCCAGCAGCGCGTTGGCGGTGAAGTTCGTCACCACCGCGTTCGTGATGCACTGCACCAGCGGCGCCGCGCGCCGAAGCGCGCTCACCGCCTCGGCGGGGGAGAGGGCGGACAGGTGTGCTTCGGTGCGCGCGTTCATCGCGACATCCCTTCGCTCGCATGATCGAGATCAGGTTCGACGGGTGTGTTCTCAGCCCGCCGTGCGGGCACCCCGTGTCACTGCCGAGCAATCTAGCAGGCCGGCACGGGGTCGTCGTCGCCGTGTCCCCGGCGGGGGAACCGGCCGCGGCGATGTCTGCGGCACGCCGTAGGCTGTGGGGGTGACCACCGCCCTGTACCGCCGCTACCGGCCCGAGTCGTTCGGCGAGATGATCGGGCAGTCCCAGGTCACCGAGCCGCTCATGACGGCGCTGCGCGGCGATCGCGTCGGGCACGCCTACCTGTTCTCGGGTCCGCGCGGCTGCGGCAAGACGACGTCGGCGCGCATCCTCGCCCGCTGCCTGAACTGTGCGCAGGGTCCGACCGACACCCCGTGCGGCGAATGCGAGAGCTGCGTCGAGCTGGGTCGCGGGGGCGGCGGCTCGCTCGACGTCGTCGAGATCGACGCCGCGAGCCACAACGGCGTCGACGACGCGCGGGACCTGCGCGAACGGGCGGTGTTCGCGCCGGCGCGGGACCGCTTCAAGATCTTCATCCTCGACGAGGCGCACATGGTCACCCCGCAGGGCTTCAACGCCCTGCTGAAGCTGGTCGAAGAGCCGCCCGCGCACGTCAAGTTCATCTTCGCCACCACCGAGCCCGAGAAGGTCATCGGCACCATCCGCTCGCGCACCCACCACTACCCGTTCCGGCTCGTGCCGCCGGCGGCGATGCTGGAGTACGTCCAGCAGCTCTGCGTCGCCGAGCACGTGACCGTCGAGGCGGGTGTGCTCCCGCTCGTGGTCCGCGCCGGCGGCGGGTCCCCGCGTGACACGCTGTCGCTGCTGGACCAGCTGATCGCCGGCTCGGAACCCGCCGAGGACGGGGTGACCGTTCGCTACGAGCGGGCCGTCGCACTGCTGGGCTACACCCACGCCGAGCTGCTGGACGAGGTCGTCGACGCGTTCGCCGCCGCCGACGCCGCAGCGGCCTTCGCCGCGGTGGACCGCGTCGTGCAGACCGGGCAGGACCCGCGCCGCTTCGTCGACGATCTGCTGGAGCGCCTGCGGGACCTCATCATCGTCGCCGCGACCGGTCAGGATGCCGCGGCGGTGCTGCGCGGGGTGTCGGCCGAAGAGCTCGCCACCATGCAGCGACAGGCCGACGCCTTCGGCGCGGGCCGTCTGTCGCGGACGGCCGACATCGTCATCGCGGCACTCGACGAGATGACCGGGGCGACCTCGCCGCGCCTGCAGCTGGAACTCATGGTGGCGCGCGTGCTCGCGCAGACCACCGCGGCCGCTGCGGTGCCCGCCCAGAGTCCTCCGGTGGCGTCGCCGGCAACGGCGGGCGCCGTCTCGACGGGTGCTGCCCCGACGGGTGCCGCTCCCGCGGATGCCCGCCCGGTGCCCGCTCCCGAGCAGGCCGAGCCGGTCTCTGCCCCCGCCGCGTCGCCGGCTCCCGCTGTGCCGACCGGGCCCGTCACCGCGCAGCGCATGCGGGACGCGTGGCCCGAGGTGCTGGGCGCGCTCGAGAAGATCAGCCGGTCGTCGTGGCTCATCGCCTCGAGTGCCCGGGTGGCGGATTTCGCCGACGAGGTCCTCACCCTCGGCTTCCAGAGCCAGTCGGATGTCGCGGCGTTCAAGCGCCGCGCCGCCGGCGCCGGGCCCAGCGAGGACCTGCGCACCGCGATCCAGGGCGTCCTCGGCATCCGCGTGAAGTACCTCGCCAAGCACGACGCCGACGGGTCAGGCGACCCCGCTCCCGGCCCCGGCGACGAGACCGAACCGGGTGACCGCTGGGCGCCGCCGGCCCCGGCGGAGCAGCCCTCCTCGGCGTCTCCGAGCTCGGCGCCGCCCTCCGGACCCGCGTCGCCGCCGCCTCCGGCGCAGTCGTCCGGTCCCGCGCCGGCCCAGTCCTCTCCGGCCCAGTCCTCTCCGGCCCAGTCCTCTCCGGCCCAGTCCCGGCCGGCGCAGTCTTCCCGTCCCGCCCCGGCATCTCGTCCGGATCCCGCCGCCCCCGTGACCGATTGGGCGGTCGCGCCGATCCCGGACTCCGGTCCGCCGGCGGCGCAGTTCGCCGTCGACGACGAACCCGAAGAGGCGGAGTCCGCCGCCCCCGCGCGCCTGGCGACTCTCGCCCCGCCGCGCGACGGCGTCGTCCTCGCGCCGGCCGACGCGGCGCCGCCCGCCCAGGACGCCGACGACCCCGCCGACGAGGTCCCCGACGTGCCCGATGCCGATGCCCCCATCCCGCCGGTGGTCGCCCCGCGGCTGGCCGCCGCGCCCGAGACCCGCGGCGACGGGGTGCAGCGCTACGGCGAGGCGGTCGTCCGCCAGGTGCTGGGCGCGCGCTTCGTGCGCGAGGAGCCCTACGAAGCGCCGACGAGGTTCAGCTAGCCCATGTACGACGGCATCGTCCAGGACCTGATCGACGAGTTCGGGCGCCTTCCCGGCATCGGCCCGAAGTCCGCCCAGCGCATCGCGTTCCACATCCTGCAGACCCCCAACTTCGACGTGTCGCGGCTCGCCGAGCTGCTCACCGACGTCCGCGAGAAGGTCCGCTTCTGCGAGGTGTGCGGCAATGTCAGCGAGCAGGAGCGCTGCAGCATCTGCCGCGACCCCCGACGCAACGAGTCGCTGATCTGCGTCGTCGAAGACGCCAAGGACGTCGCCGCGATCGAGCGGACCCGCGAGTTCCGCGGGCTGTACCACGTGCTCGGAGGGGCGATCAGCCCCATCGCCGGCATCGGACCCGACGATCTGCGGATCACCTCCCTCATGCAGCGCCTGGCCGACGGGACGGTGCAAGAGGTCATCATCGCCACCAACCCCAACCTCGAGGGCGAGGCGACGGCCACGTACCTCAGCCGGCTGCTGCACACCCTCGAGATCTCGGTCACCCGCCTGGCATCCGGCCTGCCCGTGGGCGGCGACCTCGAGTACGCCGACGAGGTGACCCTCGGCCGCGCCTTCGAAGGGCGCCGTTCGGTCTGAGCCGGCGTGGTCAGCGGCGGGCGCGGATCCGCGCCCGCGTGACCGACCCGAGGGTCGCCCGCACCGGCTGCCCCAGGTAGATCCCGAGCGAGGCGCCCACCGCGAGGCTGATGCCGATGATCGCCGCGCTCACCAGCGTCGCGAACCCCTGCGTCATCGCCCCCGACCCGCCTTCGCCGGCGACGACATCGAGCAGACCGCGGAACACCAGGGCACCCGGGACCATCGGCAGGATCGCGGCGGTCGTGATCGCCACCGACGGGACGTGGAGCCGGTGGGCGAGGACGACTCCCAGGAAGCTCGCCACCAGCGCGCCCGCCCCGCCCGCCGCCGCCGACTCGAAGCCGATCCCGGTCGCGACGAGATAGCCGAGCCACGCGATGAGGCTCAGCAGCGCGCTGACGCCGACGATGCGCCGGCCCGCTCCGTTGAACACGGCGACCGAGACGGCGATGATCACCGCTCCCAGCAGCTGCAGCGGGACCGCGCCGAGGGGCAGCGCGTCATCCGGCGGATCGATGGGCAGTCCCAGCACGCGCGCCGTCTCGAGGCCCGCCAGGATGCCGAGCACCACCCCGAGCGTGTGGGTCATGAGCTCGAGGATGCGTCCGGTGGCCGTCAGAGCGAAGCCGTCGATGGCGTCCTGCGCGGCTCCGACGACGGTCAGCCCCGCCAGCATCAGCACGATCCCCGACGCGACGATGAGGGACGGGCGCAGGCCCTCGGCGGCAGGCCAGCCCAGCAGCGTCAGCAGCGGGGAAGCCGCGGCGATCAGGGTGAGCACGAACGCCCCGGCGATCTGGCTGAAGAAGTACGGCACCTTGCCGCGCGCCAGCAGCCACTGCGTCAGAGCGGCCAGCGCCGCCCCCACGAATGCCAGCAGGATCACCAGCCAGTTCCCCCCGTACATCACCGCGACCCCGACGGCCAGCAGCGCCTGCGCGGCCACCACCACGACGGGGCGGTATCCGAACGGCCGGCGGCGGATCTCGCGATAGCGCTCCCGCGCCTCGGCCAGGCCCAGGCCGGCGCGGATGTCGGCCACCAGCGCCTGCAGGCGCTGCAGCTTGTCGTGATCGGGCATCGAGCCCCGCACGACCCGCATGAGGGCGATCGGCTGCGCCGATCCGCTGTGGTGGGCCGCGGTGATGGAGTTGTACGTGACGTCGACGTGGACGTGCGTCAGACCGTAGACGCCGGCGACGCGGACGATCGTGAGCGTCACCTCGCTCGCCGACGCGCCGGTCACCAGCATCGTCTCGCCGATGCGCACCGCGAGGTCCAGGATCCGCGCCGCGACGGTGTCGTCGAGCACCATCAGCGCCTCGGTGTCGGCGGCCGCGGACCCCGAGCGGACGAGGCTCTCGAGGGGACCGATGAGACGACGACGACGAGTGCCCATCGGTCGATCGTAATCACCGCGGACGGCCGCCACCTGTCACATGGCCGGGGCCGCATGGCGGCATCCGTAAGATGGACCGGTGGGCGCGGCATCCGTTCGCCCGCCCGTCACCACACGCGTGCCCGCGGGCACCTCGGGAGTCTCATCGTGGCGCTGATCGTCCAGAAGTACGGCGGGTCGTCCGTCGCGGATGCCGAGAGCATCAAGCGCGTCGCCAAGCGCATCGTCGACACGCGCCGGGCCGGCCACGACGTGGTCGTGGCCGTGAGCGCCATGGGCGACACCACCGACGAGCTGCTGGACCTCGCCTCCCAGGTCGCGCCGATCCCCGCACCGCGCGAGCTGGACATGCTGCTCTCGAGCGGGGAGCGCATCGCGATGGCCCTGCTGGCGATGGCGATCCACTCGATGGGCTTCGAGGCCCGCTCGTTCACCGGCAGCCAGGCGGGGATGATCACCACCGCCGATCACGGCTCCGCCCGCATCGTCGATGTCACCCCCGTCCGCCTGCGCGAAGCGCTGGACGAGGGCGCGATCGTCATCGTGGCCGGCTTCCAGGGCTTCAACCGCGACACCCGCGACATCACCACGCTCGGCCGCGGCGGCTCGGACACCACGGCCGTCGCGCTCGCCGCCGCGCTCGAAGCGGACGTGTGCGAGATCTACAGCGACGTCGACGGCATCTTCACCGCGGACCCCCGCGTCGTCCCGAAGGCGCGCAAGCTCGCCGTCGTCGGCAGCGAGGAGATGCTCGAGCTCGCCGCCAACGGGGCGAAGGTGCTGTATATCCGCGCGGTGGAATACGCCCGCCGCCACGGCGTCCTCATCCACGCCCGCTCCACTTTCAGCTCGGCCGACGGCACGTGGGTGCTCGGCCCCGGACAGACCCGCCCCGACGGTGAGGAAGAAGACATGGAAGAGCCGATCGTCGCCGGAGTGGCCACCGACCTGGGCCAGGCCAAGATCACGATCATCGGCGTGCCCGACGTCCCGGGCAAGGCCGCCGAGATCTTCAAGATCGTCGCCAAGTCCGGTGCGAACGTCGACATGATCGTCCAGAACGTCTCGGCAGCGGCGACCGGCCGCACCGACATCTCGTTCACCCTGCCCAAGGGGGATGCCGCGATCGCGCTGAAGGCGCTCAGCGCCGACCAGTCCGAGATCGGCTTCGACAACCTGGTGCACGACGACCAGATCGGCAAGCTCTCGGTCGTGGGCGCCGGCATGCGCACCCATTCGGGCGTCTCGGCGACCCTGTTCGAGGCGCTCAGCGTCGCCGGCATCAACATCGAGATGATCTCGACCTCCGAGATCCGCATCTCGGTGGTCGTCCGCGGGGACGACCTCGCCGCGGCCGCCCGCGTGGTCCACACCGCGTACGGTCTCGACGGCGACACCGAGGCCACCGTCTACGCCGGCACCGGCCGCTGATCCTTCCTGCAGAGAGGTACACCATGACCCGCATCTCCGATTCCGGACTCTCCATCGCGGTCGTCGGCGCCACCGGGCAGGTCGGCACCGTGATGCGCGAGATCCTCGCGGAGCGCTCCTTCCCGATCCGCGAGCTGCGACTGTTCGCCACCGCGCGCTCCGCGGGGACGGTCGTGGAGTTCGCCGGCCAGCCCGTCGAGATCGAGGACATCGCGACGGCCGACCCCGCGGGAATCGACATCGCGCTCTTCTCGGCCGGTGCCAACGGATCCCGCGCGCACGCCCCGCGGTTCGCCGCGGCGGGCGCCGTCGTCATCGACAACTCCAGCGCCTGGCGCATGGACCCGGACGTGCCGCTGGTGGTCGCCGAGGTCAACCCGCACGCGGCCGAGGCGCCGGCCAAGGGCATCATCGCCAACCCGAACTGCACGACGATGGCCGCGATGCCGGTGCTGAAGGTGCTCGACGCCGAGGCCGGGCTCGAGCGCCTCATCGTCTCGACGTACCAGGCGGTGTCGGGGTCCGGACTCGCCGGCGCGCGCGAGCTGCTCGGCCAGGTCGAAGAGGTCCTCGCCCAGGGAGACACGCTGCGCCTGGTCCACGACGGGTCGGCGGTGGACTTCCCCGCGCCGCAGAAGTACGTCGCGCCCATCGCGTTCGACGTGATCCCGCTCGCGGGCTCGATCGTCGAGGACGGCGAGGAAGAGACCGACGAGGAGAAGAAGCTGCGCAACGAGTCGCGCAAGATCCTCGAGCTGCCCGACCTGCGGGTGGCGGGCACGTGCGTGCGCGTCCCGGTCTTCACCGGCCACTCGCTGTCGATCAACGCCGAGTTCGCGCGCGACATCACCCCCGAGCGGGCGCGCGAGCTGCTCGCCGACGCTCCCGGCGTCAGCCTCGCCGACGTGCCGACGCCGCTGCAGGCCGCAGGCAAGGACCCGAGCTTCGTCGGGCGCATCCGCGCCGACCAGTCCGCGCCCGAGGGCAAGGGACTGGCCCTGTTCATCAGCAACGACAACCTGCGCAAGGGCGCCGCGCTCAACGCCGTGCAGATCGCCGAGCTCATCGCCGCACGCAAGGGCGCCCTCGCCGAGGGGGCTGCTCGATGAGCGAGCCGGTCGACGTCGTCCTCATCGGCGGCGGCATCATGAGCGCGACGCTGGGCACGCTCCTCAGCGAGCTGCAGCCGGACTGGAAGATCGTCGTCTACGAACGGCTCAGCGACGTCGCCCTCGAGAGCTCGAACGCGTGGAACAACGCCGGCACGGGTCACGCGGCGCTCTGCGAGCTGAACTACATGCCCGAGGGCAAGGACGGCTCGGTCGACCCCGCGAAGGCGATCGCCATCAACGAGCAGTTCCAGCAGAGCCGGCAGCTGTGGGCCTCGCTGGTTGAGGAGGGCGTGCTCGACGCGCCGTCGACGTTCATCAACGCCACGCCGCACATGACCTTCGTCCGCGGCGAGAAGGACGTTGCGTACCTCAAGAAGCGCTACGAGGCGCTCAAGGACCAGCCGCTGTTCGAAGGCATCGAGTACAGCGAGGACTCCCGCGTCATCAACCAGTGGGCGCCGCTGCTGATGCAGAAGCGCCGGGCCTCGGACGCGCCGTTCGCCGCCACGCGCGTGCCGGCGGGGACCGACGTCGACTTCGGCGCCCTCACCCGCCAGCTCTTCGACAACCTGTCGGCGCGCGGTGCCGAGGTCGTCACCAACCGCGAGGTCAAGCGGCTGAAGAAGCAGGCAGACGGCACGTGGAAGGTCAGCTGGCGCAACTCCGTCGGGCGCACGCCCGGCAGCATCCGCGCCCGCTTCGTCTTCGTCGGCGCCGGCGGGTGGGCGATCAAGCTGCTCCAGCGCTCCGGCATCCCCGAGATCGACGGCTACGGGGTGTTCCCCATCGGCGGTCAGTGGCTGAAGACCTCGAACCCGGCCATCGTCGCCCAGCACAAGGCGAAGGTGTACTCCCAGGCGTCCGTGGGCGCCCCGCCGATGTCGGTGCCGCACCTGGACACCCGCGTGGTGGACGGCGAGGCCTCGCTGCTGTTCGGCCCGTTCGCCACCTTCAGCCCGAAGTTCCTCAAGAACGGCTCGATGCTCGACATCGTCGCCCAGGTCCGCCCGGGCAACCTCTGGCCGATGATCAAGGTCGCCATCGACAACCCCGGTCTGATCAAGTACCTCGTGGGCGAGCTGCTGAAGGGGCACAGGCAGAAGGTCGAGAGCCTGCGCACCTTCATGCCGACCGCGCGGGACGAGGACTGGGAGCTGCTGAACGCCGGTCAGCGCGCCCAGGTGATGAAGAAGGATCCCGACAAGGGTGGCGTGCTGCAGTTCGGCACCGAGGTCGTCACGGGCGCCGACGGCACGATCGCCGGGCTTCTGGGGGCGTCCCCGGGCGCCTCGACGGCGGTGTCGATCATGCTGGGGCTGCTGAAGACCTGCTTCCCCGACCGCGTCGAGGAGTGGGAGCCGCGCCTGCGGGAGCTCATCCCCAGCTACGGCGAGACGCTCAACCCTCGACCGGATGCCGCACGGCAGGTGCTCTCCGAGACGGCCGGCACGCTCTCGCTCAACGCCTGAGACCGGTCGCGCCGGTGGGCGTTCCGTAGACTCCTGCAGTGGCCAAACTGTACTTCCGCTACGGGGCGATGAACTCCGGCAAGTCCACCTCTCTGCTGCAGGCGGCGTACAACTACGAGGAGCGCGGGCAGCACGTGCTGCTGGCCAAGCCCGAGATCGACACCAAGGGCGCCGATCAGATCGACAGCCGGCTGGGCGTCCGCCGCAAGGTCGACTTCCTCATCAAGCCGGACGACGACCTGCGTGCCCTGTTCGCCGAGCATCGCGCACGGCTGCGTGCGGAGGCCGAGGACGCGCTCATCCCGGAGTCCGCCGCGACGGGCGCCGCGCCCGACGTCGCGTGCTTCCTGCTGGATGAGGCGCAGTTCCTCACGCCCGCGCAGGTCGACGACCTGCTGCGGATCGTCGTCCTCGACGGCATCCCGGCCCTCGCCTACGGCATCCGCACCGACTTCCAGACGCAGGCCTTCCCGGGGTCGAGGCGCCTGCTGGAGCTCGCCCACAGCCTCGAGGAGCTGAAGACCATCTGCCGCTGCGGGCGGAAGGCGCTCTTCAACGCCCGACTGGTGGGGGGCCGGTTCGTCTTCGACGGCGACCAGGTCGCCATCGACGAGCAGTCCAGCGCGCGGGTGACCTACGAGTCGATGTGCGCGGAATGCTACCTGCGGGAGTCTGGCGGCGCGCTCGGCTGACCGGCCTTGCATGGTCTGACCACAGCGGCTATCGTGGTCAGACCACTGAGGAGGACCGATGACGGCATCCGCTCCGGCACCGCGTGCATGGCGCACCGTGCTCGAGAAGATCGAGGGCGACCTGCTCGACGGCGCCCTCGCGCCCGGTGATCGCCTGCCGGGCGAGCGCGACCTCTCCACGGCGCTCGGCGTCGGGCGCTCCAGCGTGCGGGAGGCCCTCCGCGTCCTCGAGGTCATGGGGCTCATCCGCACCGCGACCGGGTCGGGCCCGAGCTCGGGGGCGATGATCGTCGCGACGCCGCGGGGCGGCATGGCGCAGCTGCTGCGGCTCCAGGTCGCCGCCCAGGGGTTCCCGATCGACGACGTCGTGGCGACCCGCGTCGTCCTCGAGGCAGCCGTGGCGCGGACCCTCGCCGCGCAGGCCGAGCCGGACCTCGCCGACGCCCGCACGGTGCTCGAGGCGATGGAGCCGGCCGACCTCACGGCCGAGGAGTTCCTGGCCCTGGATTCCCAGCTGCACCTCGCGCTGGCCGAGGCGTCGGGCAACGCCGTCATCGCCGCGATGATGGCGGGTCTGCGAAGCGCGATCGAAGGGTACGTCCGTACCGGCGCCGAGCGCATCGCCGACTGGGACGCCACGTCCGCGCGCCTGCGGGCCGAGCACCGCGCGCTCGTCGCCGCCGTCGAGGCGGGCGACGCCGCCCGTGCAGAGACCCTCGTCACCGATCACATCACCGGCTACTACGCCGAGGCGGGCCTGTCCCGTCGGCACTCCTGAAAGGCATCCCATGGTCACCCGACAGCTCCCCAAGCCGTCCGAGCTGCTGGAGCTCATGCAGTTCAAGAAGCCCGAGCTGGACGCGCGCAAGCGCCGCCTGGACGCCGCGCTGACCATCTCGGACCTGCGGGCGATCGCGAAGCGACGCACGCCCAAGGCGGCTTTCGACTACACCGACGGGGCCGCCGAGGGGGAGCTGTCGCTGGCGCGCGCGCGGCAGGCCTTCGAGGACATCGAGTTCCACCCGGGGATCCTCACCCCGGCGCCCGCCGTCGACACGTCGGTCGACATCCTCGGGGGGCCGTCCGCGTTTCCCTTCGGCATCGCACCCACCGGCTTCACGCGGCTGATGCAGACCGAGGGCGAGAGCGCCGGCGCCGCCGCGGCGGGGGCCGCCGGCATCCCGTTCACGCTGTCCACCCTCGGCACGACCTCGATCGAGGGCGTGAAGGCGGCGAACCCCGCGGGACGCAACTGGTTCCAGCTCTACGTCATGCGCGACCGCGAGATCTCGTACGGCCTGGCCCAGCGCGCCGCCGCCGCAGGGTTCGACACGCTGATGTTCACCGTCGACACCCCCGTGGCGGGTGCCCGGCTGCGCGACAAGCGGAACGGGTTCTCGATCCCCCCGCAGCTGACGCTCGGGACCATCCTCAACGCCCTTCCGCGGCCCTGGTGGTGGTTCGACTTCCTCACCACCCCGAAGCTGGAGTTCGCGTCGCTGTCGACGACCGGCGGCACCGTGGGGGAGTTGCTCAACTCCGCGATGGACCCGACGATCAGCTACGAGGATCTCGCCTACATCCGGGACATGTGGCCGGGGAAGATCGTCGTGAAGGGCGTCCAGACGGTCGCCGACTCGGTGAAGCTCATCGACCACGGCGTCGACGGGATCGTGCTGTCCAACCACGGCGGCCGCCAGCTGGACCGCGCCCCCATTCCCTTCCACCTGCTGCCGCACGTGGTGCGCGAGGTCGGGCAGGACGCCACCGTCATGATCGACACGGGCATCATGAACGGCGCCGACATCGTCGCCTCGATCGCCCTGGGCGCGCGGTTCACGCTCGTCGGGCGTGCGTACCTCTACGGGCTGATGGCGGGTGGGCGCCAGGGCGTGGACCGCATGATCGCGATCCTGCGCGGCGAGATCGAGCGGACGATGCAGCTGCTCGGGGTCTCGACCCTCGCCGAGCTGCAACCCTCGCACGTCACGCAACTGCAGCGACTCGTTCCCGTCGGTCAGCCGGCGGGCGTTCGCGCGATCACCGACGCGAACGTCTGAGCCGGGTCAGCGGGCGGGAAGGGTCGGGATCAGCTCGTCCAGCAGGGCGGCGGTCTGCTCCCACCCCTCGACGGCGCGGCACGCGACACCCATCGCCAGCACG
Source organism: Microbacterium aureliae (assembly GCF_054780155.1). Lineage (NCBI taxonomy): Bacteria > Bacillati > Actinomycetota > Actinomycetes > Micrococcales > Microbacteriaceae > Microbacterium > Microbacterium aureliae. The sequence goes on along the minus strand of NZ_BAAGWW010000001.1, from coordinate 901,857 downwards.
GGGTAGTCGTTGCCGTTGGGGTCGAGCCGGTCGCCGACGAACAGCATGTCGTCCAGGGGGATGCCGGTCTGCTCCGCGAGGCGCTGCATCCCATAGGCCTTGTCGATGCCCCGGTGGGTGATGTCCACCGAGGTGGACCCGCCCGAGCGGACCTCGAGGTCCGGCAGGCGCTCGGCGACCGCGGCGCGCAGGGTGTTCTTCTTGTGCCCGGTGGGGTCCCACGCGGTCTTCGCCTCGAGCGGCGCGCTCTGGCCGAGCGCCGAGAAGGTGATCTGCGACCCGCGGTCCTCGAGGATGTCCCCCCAGGTCTGGCTTTCCCAGTAGCCGAGGCGGCGGGCCTCGTCCTCGACGGCGTGCATGGCGCGCGACTTCTGGTCGTCGGTGAGCGAGTGGGCGTACACGGTGCGGATGCCGTCGACCTCGACGCGGTAGTACTGCGTGCCGCACGTGGGCAGCAGGTGGAACCGGGACAGCACGTCGCCTGACGACGCCGGCAGCAGGTCCACCACCTGCGCGGTGAACTGGGCGAGCTGCCCGCCCGAGATGACGGCGACCTCGACGCGCTCTGCGAGCGCGATCAGCAGGTCGCCGATGCGCGGGTGGATGGCGCTCTTGGACGGCGCGAGCGTGTCATCCAGGTCGAAGGCGACCAGCCGGGGAGGGGTGCTGCGGGCCACGGTTCTCACTTTCGGTTCCGGAACAGACGAGAGGCTCCGCCTCGCGGCGGAGCCTCTTCGATGTCGGGGTGACAGGATTTGAACCTGCGGCCTCTTCGTCCCGAACGAAGCGCGCTACCAAGCTGCGCCACACCCCGCGGGCAACTCGACGAGTCTACCCGATGGCGACGGGTGGTTCGAACCGCGGACGCCGCAGCGTCAGCAGGGTCGCCCCCGCGGTGACGAGACCGAGGGCCACGCCCGCGAGGCCTCGGACCGAGTCCACGTCGACGCCCGTCTCGGCGAGCGCCGGCGGTGCGGGGGCCGGCGGGGCCGGGGGAGCGGCCGCTTCCGGGGACGGTTCGGGCTCGGGCTCGGGCTCCGGCTCCGGCTCGGGTTCCGGTTCGGGCTCGGGCTCGGGTTCCGGTTCCGGCTCGGGCTCGGGAACGGGCGACGGCGGTGCCGGGACGTGCACGACCTGCGACGCGACCCCGAACGCCTCGGTCCACGTGTAATGCTCGGGCAGGTGCGCGGCGACCTCCGCCGTCTGCGCCCCTCTCGCGATCGTCCAGACCGCGGTGTACCAGCCGGGCTCGTCGAGGCTCCACGCCGACGTGACGCGCGTGATCGCCGCCGGGTCCGACACCGTCGCGGCGAGCGAGCCCACCGGCTCCGCGTCGGCCGGCACTGCGCTGGGCTGCGCGGGAACCTCTCCGCCTTCTGCAGGCTCCGCCTCGCCCTCCGCGGGGGCGCCGTCGGCCTCCGACGGGTCCGCCGCCGTGCGGTACACCGTCGCTGTCGCGGTGACCGGCAGGGTCGCCCCCTCCGCGTCGCGCGGCCAGTGGACCAGGTCGCCGCCGAAGGTGACGTCGTCCACGTACGCCCCACCGGGGGCGGCCGGGCTGACGGCCTGCGTCGAGATCGTCGGCGCGAAGAGGGGCAGCCCGCCGGCGTCGGCCGCCACCCTGAAGGACGCCTCGCCCGCCGGGCCCGCGGTGTCCTGACCGCCCGCCGTGGTGACGTGGCGGACGGCTGCGGCCAGGCCCGCCCGGAACTCTCCCGCGGCGGACACCTCGAAGGGCCGTCCGGGCGCGGCTGGACGCACCTCGACGGCGTAGTCGACGCCGGTCGCGGCATCCGTCTTCTCGGCCGAGCCCGTGTCGGCGAACACCGCGCCCTGCAGTCGCAGGACGCCGGTCGCCGCTCGGGAGGACTGCACGCGCACGACGCCCCGCAGCGGGTCGGCGGCGTCGAGCGCGAGGCGGACGGCGCCGGATGCCGTCGCGGCCCCCGCGGCGATGCCCCTGGCCTCCCGGTAGTAGGCGACCGCGCGCTGCTGGACGGCCTTGCTGTGGGCGGGGGCGAGGGCCGAGAACGTCCAGTGGATCGCCCCGGCCAGCGAATCGCCGCGGTACCCGTAGTGGCGGAGGGTCTCGTCCCAGTCCACGAGCGCCTTCACCGCCCAGCCCACCGCGGCCGCCTGCACCGGGTCGGACGTCTGCCCGTAGCGCGTGACGAGCAGGTTGATGCCCGTCAGCTGAGCCGGTGTCAGGCCCCGGACGTCGCTGCGGACGCCTCGGTCCACGCTCGGTCCCGTCGGCAGGGGAGCCCCGGGCAGGATGCAGTAGGTGTGGACGCCGTCCACGAGCATCGACCCGTGCCAGCCGTACGTCGACCGCGGCGCCCACGAGCCGAAGCCGGTGCCGCGGTCCGCGGCGTGCGCGGTCTGCGGCAGGGCGAGGAGGGCTCCGAGAACGAGCATCAGGGCGGCGACGACGGCGAGCAGGGCGCGGCGGCGGGGGTGTCGCGGGCGAGGTGTCAGGGCGGCGGTGGTCATCGGGTCCTCCGGTCGGTGAGGAGTCGATCGTCGCCGCACGGTCGGCCCGTCCCGTGCGTGAGGTGACGGTTGGGGACGGATGCCGCGGCTCGGGCCGCTGGGGAGGAGAGGACGCCGCGGCGTCAGGCTCGGGGGACGAGCTCCAGCAGCGACGCCTCGGGGCGGCACGCGAAGCGCACCGGGGCGTAGATGGAGTGCCCGAGACCCGCACTGACGTTGAGTGGGACGGTCCGGCCGCGAGACGTCCACGCCGACAGGCCCCGGGCCTGGTCGAGGGGGATGTCGCAGTTGGCCACGAGCGCCGAGCGCGAGCCGGGGATCCGCACCTGCCCACCGTGGGTGTGGCCGGCGAAGATGACGTCCGCCCCGTCGTCGACGAACGCGTCCAGCACGCGGCGGTACGGCGCGTGGCTGACCCCGAGGGATGCCGAGGCCCGAGGCCCCTCCCGCAGTGCGCCGAGCAGTCCGGGCAGGACGCTCAGCCGGTCCCACCGGCGGTGCGCGTCGCTGACCCCGAAGACCTCCAGGCGGTGGCCGGCGGCCTCCACGATCCCGGCGTCGTTGTTCAGCGGCATCCACCCCAGCTCGCCCCCGAGATAGTCGTCGAGGGCGGCGGTGTCCAGCGGCTCGGACTCTTCGACGTGCTTGGACGGCCCGATGAAGTACCGCAGCGGATTGCGGGGACTCGGCGAGGTGTGGTCGTTGGAGCCGTGGACGAAGACGCCGGGGATGCCGTGGAACGGCGCGAACGCCTCGCGCAGGCCGTCGAGGCCGTTACGGTGACCGAGGTTGTCGCCGGTGTTGACGATGAGGTCCGGCTCCAGGCCCTCGAGCCCGGCGATCCACCGCTGCTTGCGGTGCTGCCACGGCGCCATGTGGGCATCCGACAGGTGCAGGACGCGCACCGGGCGGCTCCCCTCGGGCAGCACCTCGAGCCGGTGGTGGCGGACCGTGAACAGGTAGCGCTCGATCCCCACGCCCCACACCGCGGCGCCGGCGCCGACCGCCCCCACGGCGCCGAGCGCGGTGAGGGCGGTCCGCACTGCGGACGAGGGCATCAGTCGTTGCCGCTGCTGCCCGGCGCGGCGTCGGCTCCGTCGCAGCTGCGCTGCTGGTAGTTGACGGTGATCGCCGCGTTGCGGTTGACGACGCTGCCGGCACCGGGATCCGTGGCGGTCGCGCGAGGCTGCTTGTCGGCATCCTCGTTCGCCGTGCACGATCCCTCCCGCACGTTGCCGAAACCGGCGCTGCGGATCTCCTTGACCGCCTGGTCCAGGGGCTTCCCCGAGACATCCGGCACCGCGATGCCCTGGCCGTTGGAGGGGCGGATCGTCACCGTCGTGCCGCCCGCGACGCGGCCCGCGCCGGGGTCCTGCGAGGCGATGATGCCCTCGGGCTCAGGGGAGTCCACGGCGTCGCCGACGACGACGGTGAAGCCGGCCTGCTGCAGGATGCCGCGCGCCTCGTCGACCGTGCGGCCGACGACGTTCGGCAGGTCGGTGAGCACCTGGCGCGTCAGCTGCGAGTCGGGTGTCGGGAACGGCGCACCCGGGAAGAGCTGGTTCGCCTTGCCTTGGATGGTCTTTGCCAGCAGGTAGCGCAGCTGCGAGAGCTGCCAGCCGTTGTGCCAGTTCTTGAACAGGTCGGCGTTGCCCTCGGCGTTGCCCACCCACACGGCGGTGGCGACCTTGGTGCTGGACTCGACCAGCCAGGTCTGCTTCTCTTCGTGCGTGCCGGTCTTGCCCAGCAGCGGCGTGCCGTCGAACGGGTTGCCGAAGGCGCCTGTCCCGCCGGAGTTCATCACGCTCGAGAGCGCGAACGCGGCGGTCGCGGCCACCTTCGGGTCGAGGACCTGGTTGCACTCGCGCTTGGGCAGCGTCCACTCGTTGCCCTCCGAGTCGGTGACCTTGTCGATCGCCTTCGGCTGGCAGTAGATGCCGTTGTTGGCGACGGTGCCGTAGGCCCCGGCCATCGACAGCGGCGAGACGTCGTTGGAGCCGATCACCGAGAACTGCGTGTCCATGTTGACCGGGTCTCCGTTGCCGCGCGTGACGCCCATCTTGGTCGCGACCTTCTGGATGTCGCACAGGTCGAGCTTCTCGGCCATCGCGAAATAGCCGGAGTTCAGCGAGTCGCGCGTGAACTGCAGCGGGGTGCCGGTGTAGCCGCCGACCTTGTTGAAGTTGCCGACGATGGTGTCGTCCTGGTTCACCCAGTCGCCGTTGCACGAGTTCGTCATCCGCGGGATCGCACGCAGGCGGCCGTTGAGGACCTCGTTGATGGAGTGGCCCTTCTCGAGCCAGTCGATGAGCGTGAACAGCTTGAATGTCGAGCCGGCGTTGAAGCCGTCCGACTGCCCGAAGCGGCGATCACCGGCGTACACGATCGACGAGTAGTTGTTGTCGTCGGTGATGCTCTCGCTGAACTTGGTGTTCTGGGCGATGGCGAGGATGCGGCCGGTCTCGGCTTCGACGCTCACCGACGCGGTCCCGAACTTGGTGCCCGGCACCGAGGTGGGCGCGGTCTCGCTGACCGCCGCCTGCGCGGTCTTCTGCAGCTCCCAGTTCAGCGTCGTGTAGACGTTCAGGCCGCCGCGGCGCAGCGCCTCGATGCGGTCTTCGGGGGTTGCGCCGAAGGCGGGGTCGCGCTCGATGACGTAGCGGACGTACTGGCAGAAGTACTCCGCGCCGCTCGCGGCCGCGCAGCCGGTCTTGGGCTGCGTGATCTTCGGCTCGAGGGGGGCGTCATAGGTCTCGTCGTACTGCTCCTGCGTGATCTTGCCGTCGTCGAGCAGCCGGTCCAGGACGTACTGCTGGCGCTTCTTGGTCAGGGCGTAGCCGTCGGCCTTGCCGTTGACCTCGTTGTTAGGCTGGTCGATGCGGTACGTGTTGGGGTTCTGCACGATGCCGGCGAGCGTCGCCGCCTGGGCGAGGTTCAGCTTCGAGGCGGTGACCCCGAAGTAATACCGGGCCGCCGCGTCGATGCCGTAGGTCGTGCCGCCGAAGTTGGCGATGTTCAGGTAGCCGAGCAGGATCTCGTTCTTGGAGTACTTCTGCTCCAGCGCGATCGCGTAGCGCATCTCCTGCAGCTTGCGCTGGATGCCGTCGGTGCCGTCCGAGCGCGTGGCCTCGAACCAGCAGGCGTAGCGCTCCTCCTCGAGCGTGGTCGTCTCGGTGGGCTTGGCGTCGGCCTCGCAGCGCTGCACGAGGATGTTCTTGACGTACTGCTGGCTGATCGACGAGCCGCCCTGGGTCTCGCCGCCCCCGCGTACGTTGCTCATGACGGCACGGGTGGTTCCGATGAGGTCGACGCCGCCGTGCTGGTAGTAGCGCGGGTCCTCACTGGAGAGGATCGAGTCGTACATGACCGGTGCGATCTGGTCGAAGTCCACCGGCGACCGGTTCTGGTCGTAGAACTGCGTCAGCTCACGCCACTCGCCCTCTTCGTTCTTGGCGTAGATCGTGGTCGGCAACATGAGCTTGTCGATGTCGAGCACGCTCGGCAGGTTGTCGAACATCGTGATCGCGCTGGATGCCGCTGCGCCCGATACGGCGATGGCGGGGGTGACGGTGGCACTGATCAGCACTCCGGCGACCGCGCTGAGGCCGACCAGTCCGGCGAGTCCGCCGAGCACACCGCTAGCCGTTCTTTTCGTATCAGGCATAGGGTGATCGTAAGGGAGATACCTGGGCGATGCCTTGACAGCCGCGCGCCCGAGCGGAGCATCAGCCGCCCGCGCCCGCCCGCCGATCCGCCACCTGCGAGGAGCCTCGATGACGACGTGGGAGTACCTGACCACGCCCCTGCTGATCCACAACACCGCCGCGATCCTCAACAACTGGGGCAAGCAGGGGTGGGAGCTCGTGCAGGTGGTCCCGGGGCCCGAGGGCGGGCTCGTGGCCTACTTCAAGCGCCCCTCCGGCGGCGGTGCGGCCAACGCCGGTCTCGGCGCGGCCGCCGAGGCGGCCCGCCAGTTCGAGGGCAGCTGACATGGGGATCTCGCAGCGCCTCGCCGAACTCGGCATCGAGCTTCCCGCCGTCGTCCCGCCCGTCGCCGCCTACATCCCGGCGAAGGCCCACGGCGACCTCGTCTACACGTCCGGCCAGCTGCCGATGGTCGCCGGCGCGCTGCCCGCGACCGGCAAGGTCGGCGACGGGCACGGTCTCGTCCCGGCATCCGACGCGAAGGGGTACGCGCGTCAGTGCGCGCTCAACGCCGTGGCCGCCGCGGCAGCCGCCGCGGGCGGCGTGGACCGGCTCGCCGGCGTCGTCAAGGTGACCGGCTTCGTCGCCTCGGTCCCGGAGTTCACCGGTCAGCCGGGCGTCATCAACGGCGCCAGCGAGGTGCTGGGCGAGATCTTCGGGGATGCCGGGCGTCACGCCCGCTCGGCCGTCGGGGTCCCGGTGCTGCCGCTGGACAGCCCGGTCGAGGTCGAGGTGGTCTTCTCACTGGCGTGAGACCCGGCATCCGCTGATCACCCTCGCGGGGCGACCAGGTGCCGCCTCACTTGACCTGGGCCGAGATGACGCTCATCACCGCCGTGTCGGCGAGGGTCGTGGTGTCGCCCACCTCGCGCCCTTCGGCGACGTCGCGCAGCAGGCGTCGCATGATCTTGCCCGAGCGGGTCTTGGGCAGCTCGCCCACGATGTAGATGTCGCGGGGGCGCGCGATCGGACCGATCTGCTCGCCGACCCACGACCGCAGCGCGTGCGCGAGGCCCTCGGCGGAGTGCGCCTGCAGGTAGCTCTGCTTGACGATGACGAACGCGACGACGGCCTGTCCGGTGGTCTCGTCGGACGCGCCGACGACGGCGGCCTCGGCGACGGCCTCGTTCGCCACGAGCGCCGACTCGATCTCGGTGGTCGACAGCCGGTGGCCCGAGACGTTCATGACGTCGTCGACGCGGCCCATCAGCCACACGTCGCCGTCGTCGTCCAGTCGCGCGCCGTCGCCGGCGAAGTAGAAGCCCTGCGTGCGGAACTTCTCCCAGTACGTCTCGACGAAGCGCTCGGGGTCGCCCCAGATCCCGCGGAGCATGCTCGGCCACGGCTCGGTGACCACCAGGAGCCCGCCGTTGCCGTTGCCGACGTGCGTGCCGTCCTCGTCGACGACGTCGACCGCGATGCCGGGCAGCGCGACCTGCGCCGAGCCGGGCTTGGTCTCGGTGACGCCGGGCAGCGCCGAGATCATGATGGCGCCCGTCTCGGTCTGCCACCAGGTGTCGACGATGGGTGCGTGCTTGGCGCCGATGACCTTTCGGTACCACATCCACGCCTCGGGGTTGATGGGCTCACCCACCGATCCCAGCAGGCGGATGCTGGAGAGGTCGAACTGCGCGGGCACCTGACGGCCGATCTTCATGAACGACCGGATGGCGGTCGGGGCGGTGTAGAAGATCGACACGCCGTACTTCTGGATGATCTCCCACCAGCGGCCCGGGTGCGGGGAGTCGGGCGTGCCCTCGTAGAGCACCTGGGTGGCGCCGTTGGCGAGCGGGCCGTACGTGACGTAGGAGTGGCCGGTGATCCAGCCGATGTCGGCGGTGCACCAGAAGACGTCGGTCGCCGGGTGCAGGTCGTGGACGACCTTGTTGGTGAAGGTCGCCTGCGTGAGGTAGCCGCCGGAGGTGTGCAGGATGCCCTTGGGCTTTCCGGTCGTGCCCGAGGTGTAGAGGATGAAGAGGGGGTTCTCGGCGGGGAACGGCCGGGCCACGTGGTCGGCCGGGGCCTGCGGCACGACGTCGTGCCACCACAGGTCGCGGCCCTCGGTCCACTCGACCTCGTTGCCGCCGCGCTTGACCACGAGGACGTGCTCGACGCTCTCTTGCACGCCCGAGCCGTTGCGGTCGGACAGCGCCATGTCGACGGCGGGCTTGAGGGGTGAGACCTTGCCCTTGCGGTAGCCGCCGTCGGCGGTGATGACCAGCCGCGCGCCGGCGTCGTCGATCCGCGCGCGCAGCGAGTCGGCCGAGAACCCGCCGAAGACGACGGAGTGGATGGCGCCCACGCGCGCGACGGCGAGCATCGCGGCGACGGCCTCGGGGATCATCGGCATGTAGATCGCCACCCGGTCGCCGTGGCCGATGCCCAGGCGCCCCAGCACGTTGGCCAGACGCTTGACCTCGTCGGTGAGCTCGGCGTAGGTCACGCGCCGCTCGTCGCCCGGCTCACCCTCCCACAGCAGCGCCGCGCGGTCGCCGTAGCCTGCCTCGACGTGGCGGTCCAGGCAGTTGTAGGCGACGTTGAGCTCGCCGTCGGCGAACCATTCCGCGAACGGCGGGTTGGACCAGTCCAGCACCTGCGTGAACGGCTTGTGCCAGTGCAGCAGCTCGCGGGCCTGCTCGGCCCAGAAGCCCTCGCGGTCGGTCTTGGCGCGGTCGTACAGCGACGCGTCGGCGACGGCGGCCGCGGCGAATTCGGGCGACGGTGCGAACCGGCGGGTCTCGGTCAGCAGGTGGTCGATCTGGCTGGTCATGCGGCGCGCTCCTTTGCGGGCAGACGGTCGTGCGTCAGACGGGATGCCGGTGATCGGCGAGTCTGACACGGACGTTACCCAGCGTCGGCGGGCGTGACTACCTCCGATAGTGGGGGGTGCGATCCGCACACTCAGAGCGATATATCGTGCGGTTCCGGCCGAATCGTTTGTCGGGACCTATCCCATCGAATAAGATCTGCTTCGGCCGAACATCGATTCTGGCATCCGCGGCACCCGAGTCACCCCCCGAAGTGCGGTGCCGCTCGAGGCGGCATCCCATTCCCCCCATGGGATGCCGCCTCTTTGCGTCCGCGGCCTCGGCGCGTCCTCTCCTCCCCAGCGCGGACCGGGCCCGGGCTTGTCCACCGGGCAAGGGACAGGCGGTTCCGGCGGGTTCGGCCGGCCTAGCGTGCCTGGCATGACGCAGCCCTTCGTCGTCCGCCCACGCGACGCGCTCAGCCGGCCCGCCGCGCCCGCGCGGACGCCGGGGCCGCCGGCGACCCGCGCGATGCCGGCATCCGCCCGGCAGACCCCCGCGCCCCGCGAGCCCGCCGTTCGCGTGCGGCGACGTCTTCCCGAGGCGATGTCGCCGCTCGCGCCGTACCTGGAGGATCCGGACGTCTCGGACGTCTTCGTCAACGGGGCGGCGGGGCTCTTCGTCGACCGGGGGAGCGGGCCCGAGCAGGTCCGCGGCTGGCGGGCCGGCGAAGACGAGGTCCGCGACCTCGCCGTGGCCCTGATCGGCGCCGGCGGGCGGCACATCGACGACGCCAGCCCGTGCGTGGATGTGAGGCTCGAGGCGGGGCTGCGCGTCCACGCGGTCCTGCCGCCGGTCTCGGCCGGCGGGACGGTCATTTCCATCCGCGTCCCCCGGCTCGACCGGCCGGACCTCGCCGCGCTCGAGCGCGGCGGCATGTTCACCGCCGCGACGCGCGCCGAGCTCGAGGACCTCATCGCCCGGCGTCGGAACCTGCTCGTCACTGGCGCGGCGGGGGCGGGCAAGACCACGCTGCTGGCGGCGCTGCTCTCGCGCGCCGCCGGCACCGAGCGCATCGTCACGATCGAGGACGTCGCGGAGCTGACGATCGAGCATCCCCACCACGTGCGGCTCGAGGCGCGCCAGGCCAATCTCGAGGGCGCCGGCGCCGTCGGCCTCGCGCGCCTCGTGCGCGAGGCGCTGCGGATGCGCCCCGACCGCCTCGTCGTCGGGGAGTGCCGGGGAGAAGAGGTGCGCGAGCTGCTGTCCGCCCTCAACACCGGGCACGACGGGGGAGCGGGGACGGTCCACGCCAACGGGCTCGCCGACGTCGCCGCGCGGCTCGAGGCCCTCGGCGCCCTCGCGGGGATGGATGACCGCGCCCTCGCGCGGCAGACCGTGAGCGCGATCTCGTGCGTGCTGCACGTCGAACGCCGCCCCGACGGCACGCGGGTGCTGGGCGGCATGGGGCGACCGGTGCTCGGGGCCGACGGACGGCTGGTCGTCGAGGAGGTCCCGCTTCCATGAGCGCTCCGATGCGGCGATCCCGGGTCGCGGCGCTGGTCCGCCGCAGGCGGCGCGCTGCGTCCGCCGATGCCGCCGCCGTCGCCGAGACGGCGCTGCGGCTGGCCGTCCTGCTGCAGTCCGGCATCGCACCCGCCCGCGCGTGGGCGTATCTGGCCGAGTCCGGCGACCCCGCGTCGGTGAGGGTGGCGTCGGCGATGGCCGCCGGAGCGCCCCTCGGCGAGGCGATCGCCGCTGCCGGCGCTGCCGGCGCGGACGGGGGTACCGCCGCGGACGACGAGGGGACCGAGGCGACGGCCTGGCGGGACCTCGCCGGCATCTGGCGCGTGGCGACGGTGGTGGGCGCACCGCTCGCCGACAGTCTCCGCAGCATCGCCGGTGCGCTCCGCGACACCCAGGAGGCCCGTGACGACGTCGCCGTCGCTCTCGCGGAGCCCGCCGGGACCGCACGCCTGATGGCGTGGCTGCCGCTGGTCGCCGTGGTGCTCGGGCTGGCGCTCGGCTTCGACACCCTCGGCGTCCTCGTAGGCAGCGTCGCAGGCGTCGGCTGCCTGGTCGCCGGCCTGCTCCTGGTCCTGGCCGCGCACCGCTGGAGTGCGGTGCTGGTCCGCCGGGCACGAGCCGACGCGGCGATCCCCGGGCTCGGGTCCGATGCGCTGGCGATCGCGCTGAGCTCGGGTGCGTCGATCGAGCGGGCGAAGACGATCGTGGCCGACGCGTGCGGTGCGCAGACGGATGCCGCTGCCGACGCCCTCCTGGATCTCTCGCGTCGCGCCGGAGTCCCGGCGGTGGAGCTGCTGCGCGCCTCGGCCGCCCTCGAACGCCACCGCGCCCGCACGGCGGCGCGCCTGCGCGCGGCGCGCCTGTCGTCGCGGCTGCTGCTGCCCCTCGGGGTCTGCACGCTCCCTGCCTTCCTCCTTCTCGGGGTCGCGCCGATGCTTCTCAGCGTCGTCGGCGCCGTCCCGGTGCGCCTCTGACCCACTGACCCGACCCGACCAACCCGACCCGAGGAGTCCCCATGTCCCTTCCCCGCCTCACCCGCCGCAACTCCGCACGCCTCTTCACCGACGACACCGGCGCCGCGACCGCCGAGTACGCCATCGCGACGATGGCCGCCGTCGCCTTCGCCGGACTGCTCGTCGTGATCATGCGCTCGGACGAGGTGCGCGGCATCCTGACCGAGCTGGTCCGTCGTGCGCTCACCGTCGCCTGAGTGCGGCTCCGCGCGCGGCGCGCTGGGCGAGCGGGGAGCGGTCGTGGCGGAGTTCGCCGTGGCCCTCCCCGCCGTCGTCCTCGTCCTCGCCTTCGGGCTGGGGGCGCTGGGGACGGGCGTCCGTCACGTGCAGCTGCAGGACGCCGCGGCCGACGCGGCGCGCCTCGCCGCCCGCGGTGAGAGCCCGGAGCGGGTGAGCGCCGCCGTGAGCGCCGCCGTCCCAGGAGCCTCGGCCACGCGCACCGTCCGCGAGGACCTCGTGTGCGTCACCGCGACCGCGCCGGCCCCGCTGGCGATCCTCGGCGAGGTCCGCGCCACCGGGTGCGCTCTGGACGGCGGGCGCTGAATGCCGGGATCCGCCCTCGCGGTCGGCATCGCCGGTGCCGCAGCCGCCGCCGTCCTCGCGTTCGCCGGGGTCGCGACCGCGGCGCTGCACGGTCAGCGAGCGGCCGCCGCCGCCGACGCAGCAGCGCTCGCCGCAGCCGACGCCGCGTCCGGGGCCATCACCGGCTACCCGTGCGCGCGGGCCGAGCAGGTGGCCGAGGCGCACGGCATCCGCCTGGCATCGTGCGACCTCGACGAGCTCGTGGCCACCGTCCGGGTCGAGATCGATTTCGGTCCGCTGCCGGTCACGGCGCGCGCCCGCGCCGGCCCGCCGCCGTGACCAGGCGCTTCGGCATCCTCACAGCGCCGCCCATCGGGGCACTGTGTATGGTGTGCAACGACGAAAGGACCACCGTTGGCACAAGGCAAGAAGCTCGTCATCGTCGAGTCCCCGACGAAGATGAAGTCGATCCAGGGGTACCTGGGCGACGACTACGAGGTGCTCAGCTCGGTCGGTCACATCCGCGACCTGGCGGACAAGAAGGACATCCCCGCCGACAAGAAGCAGGCGTACGGCAAGTACTCCATCGACATCGACAACGGGTTCGACCCCTACTACGTCCCCAGCGAGCGCGGCAAGAAGACGGTCGCCGAACTCAAGCGCGCGCTCAAGAACGCCGACGAGCTCCTGCTCGCCACGGATGAGGACCGCGAGGGCGAGGCGATCGCGTGGCACCTGCTCGAGGCGCTGAAGCCCAAGGTGCCGGTCAAGCGCATGGTGTTCCACGAGATCACCAAGGACGCCATCCGCGCCGCGGTCGAGAACACCCGCGAACTCGACCTCGCGCTCGTCGACGCCCAGGAGACCCGTCGCATCCTCGACCGCCTCTACGGGTGGGATGTCAGCCCCGTGCTGTGGTTCAAGGTCCAGCAGGGCACGTCCGCGGGACGCGTGCAGTCCGCCGCCACGCGGCTGGTGGTCGATCGCGAGCGCGAGCGCATGGCCTTCGTCAGCGCCTCGTACTGGGACATCGAGACGACGGCGATTAAGGATGCCGCGGGCTTCGCGGCCCGGCTCGCCCGCGTCGACGGGGCGGCCCTCGCGCGCGGCGGCGACTTCGACGACCGCGGTCAGCTCAAGAAGGCCGTCGTCGTGCTGGACGAGAAGGCCGCGCGCGACCTCGCCGCCGCCATCGAGCAGGCCGGCACCGCGACGGTCTCGGCGGTCGAGGCCAAGCCCGGCACCCGCAGCCCCAAGCCCCCGTTCACGACCTCCACGATGCAGCAGGAGGCGGGGCGCAAGCTCTCGATGAGCGCCAAGCACGCGATGAGCGTCGCCCAGCGCCTCTACGAGAAGGGGTTCATCACCTATATGCGCACCGACTCGATCGCGCTGAGCACCCAGGCGGTGCAGGCGGCGCGCGCTCAGGCGGTGGCGATGTACGGTGACAAGGCCGTCCCGCCGAACCCGCGCACCTACCGCAGCTCGTCCAAGAACGCGCAGGAGGCGCACGAGGCCATCCGCCCGTCGGGCGAGACCTTCCGCACGCCGTCCGAGGTCTCCGGCGAGCTCGACCGCGACGAGCAGCGCCTGTACGACCTCATCTGGAAGCGCACGATGGCCAGCCAGATGTCCGACGCGAAGTACGAGACCACCACGGTCACGCTGGTCGCCGACGCGGGCGAGCGCCGCGCCGAGTTCACCGCTTCGGGAACGGTGTACACCTTCAAGGGCTTCCTCGAGGCCTACGAGGAGGGCCGTGACGAGAAGCGCACCGACGCCGACAAGTCGGACGACCAGTCGCTGCCCGCCCTCGAGGTGGGCGACGATCTGCGCCTGAAGGATGTCGAGGCCAAGGGCCACGCCACCTCTCCGAAGCCCCGCTACACCGAGGCGTCGCTGGTCAAGGCGCTCGAGGAGAAGGGGATCGGTCGTCCCTCGACGTTCGCGAGTATCATCGACGTGATCCTCAATCGCGGCTACGTCAGCAAGCGCGGGCAGGCGCTCATCCCCAGCTGGCTGGCCTTCAGCGTCGTGCGCCTGCTCGAGCAGCACTTCTCGGACCTCGTCGACTACGACTTCACGGCCGCCCTCGAGGACGACCTCGACGCCATCGCCCGCGGCGAGCAGAAGCGCGAGGAGTGGCTGAAGGAGTTCTACTTCGGCTCCGACGAGCACGTCGGACTGCGCAACATCGTCGACAACCTCGGCGAGATCGACGCGCGAGCCCTGAACTCTACGCCGATCGGGGACGTCGCCGTGCTGCGCTTCGGCAAGTACGGTCCGTACCTCGAGGTCGCCGACGCCGGGAACCCCGAGGGGGAGCCCCGCCGGGTGAACATCCCCGAGGACCTCGCGCCCGACGAGCTCACGCCCGCCCGCGCGCAGGAGCTCATCGACGCGCCGGTCGCCGGCGACCGCGTCCTCGGTGAGAACCCCGCCAACGGCAAGCTCGTCGTCGTCAAGGACGGCCGTTTCGGTCCCTACGTGCAAGAGACCGACCCCGTGGACCCCGACGCCGCCGACCCCGCCACCGGCGAGGTCGCCGAGCCCGCACCCAAGAAGCGGGGCGCGAAGAAAGAGGTCGCCCCCAAGCCCCGGACCGCTTCGCTGTTCAAGAGCATGTCCGTGGACACCATCGACCTCGACACGGCGCTGCGCCTGCTCGATCTTCCCCGCGTCGTCGGGGCGGACCCCGAGACGGGTGCCGAGATCACCGCGCAGAACGGCCGCTACGGCCCGTATCTGAAGAAGGGCACGGAGTCCCGTTCTCTCGACGGCGAGCAGCAGATCTTCGACATCACCCTCGAGCAGGCTCTGGCCATCTACGCACAGCCGAAGTACGGCGCCCGCCGCGCGTCGAGCGCCTTGAAGGAGTTCGACGCCGACCCCGTCAGCGGTAAGCCCATCAAGCTGAAGGACGGCCGCTTCGGCCCGTACGTCACCGACGGCGAGACCAACGCCACGGTGCCGCGCGGCGAGGACGCGATGGCCGTCGACTTCGAGCGTGCCGTCCAGCTGCTCGCCGACAAGCGCGCGAAGGGCCCTGCGCCCAAGCGCACCACCAAGCGGGCGACCACGACGCGCAAGACCGCGGCGAAGAAGTGACGGCCGAGCCCCGGCCCCAGCGCCGCGGGCTGTTCGTCACCTTCGAGGGCGGCGACGGCGCGGGCAAGACCACCCAGGCCTCGCTCCTGGAGGACTGGCTGACGGATGCCGGCCGTCACGTCGTCCGCACGCGTGAGCCCGGCGGGACCGAGGTGGGCGTCCTGGTCCGCGACATCGTGCTGCATCACCGCGGCGACATCGCCCCGCGGGCCGAGGCGCTGCTGTACGCCGCCGACCGCGCCCACCACGTCGAGACGGTGGTGCGTCCCGCTCTCGCGCGCGGCGACGTCGTGATCCAGGACCGCTACCTGGACTCGTCGGTGGCCTATCAAGGCGCCGGCCGGGTCCTCGGCCGGGACGAGGTGCGCGAACTGTCGCTGTGGGCCACGGGTGGTCTGCTGCCCGACCTCACGGTGCTGCTGGACCTGGATCCGGCCGCCGCGAGGCGCCGCCTGGATGCCGACGACAAGCCGTTCGACCGGCTCGAGGCCGAGCGCGAGGACTTCCACGCCCGGGTCCGCGAGGAGTTCCTCGCCCTCGCCGCCGCCGAGCCCGGCCGCTTCCTCGTGCTGGATGCCACCGCGGACCGCGAGGCTCTCGCGGCAGCCGTCCGTGAACGCCTCGCCACCCTGCGGGCACCCGCCGGCGAGGTCGGCGCCGCGGATTAGGCTGGGCGCCATGGACTCACAGGTCGCCGCGCCGCCCCGGACTCCGCCGGCGGGCCCGTGGGCCGAGGTGTGGGGCCAGGACGAGGCGGTCGGGGTGCTGCAGTCCGCCGCCGCCCATCCGGAGTCGATGACCCACGCGTGGCTCATCACGGGCCCGCCGGGCTCGGGGCGCTCGACACTGGCGTACGCCTTCGCCGCCGCGCTCATCGCCGAGCCCGGTGACGAGGCGGCGATGCGCCAGGTGGTCGCCCGCACCCATCCCGACCTCACGTCGCTTCGCACCGAGGCGGTCATCATCACCATCAAAGAGGCGCGTCACCTCGTCGAGCGGGCGTATTTCGCGCCCTCGATCGGGCGGCATCGCGTGATCGTCGTCGAGGACGCCGACCGCATGACCGAGCGCACGTCGAACGTGCTGCTCAAGGCGCTTGAAGAGCCGCCCGAGCACACCGTGTGGGTGCTGTGCGCCCCCAGCGAGGCGGACCTCCTGCCCACGATCCGCTCCCGCGTCCGGACGCTCCGCCTGCGTGAGCCCGACATCGGCGACGTCGCCCGGCTGATCACCGAGCGCACCGGCGCCGACCCGGTGATCGCCGAGCAGTCCGCGCGCCACGCGCAGCGGCACATCGGCATGGCGCAGCGGCTGGCGACGGATGCCGCGTCCCGCGCCCGCCGGGACGACGCGCTGCGTGCGGTGCTGCGGGTGCGGGGCGTGGGCGACGCCGTCGAGTGCGCCGGCCGCATCGTGCAGGCCGCCACCGAGGACGCCAAGGCTCTCACCGCCGAGCGGGACGACGCCGAGCGCGCGCAGCTGCGCCGGACGCTCGGCATCGCCGACGGCGCGGCCGTGCCGCCGGCCTTCCGCTCCCAGTTCTCCGCGATGGAGGACGACCAGAAGCGCCGCGCCACCCGCAGCCTGCGCGACGGCATCGATCGCGTGCTCACCGATCTGCAGGCGATGTACCGCGACGTCCTGATGCTGGGGTTCCAGCGCGACGACGACCTCATCAACCGCGAACTCGAGCCCGAACTGCGCGCGGTGGCAGCGGACTGGACGACGGAGCGCACGCTCGGCGTTCTGGACCGGCTCGCCGAGACGCGCCGGAACCTCGAGCAGAACGTCGCCCCGACCCTCGCCCTCGAAAGCCTGCTCGTGACCGTCGCCAGCGGAAGGATCCCGTGAACGCCCTCCTGATGAAGAGGGCGCGCCGCGCCCTCGCCGCCGTCGCGATGACCGCCGTCGCCGCCCTCTCGCTGAGCGGGTGCCTGTACGCTCTCATCCCCGAGGAGCGCCCCGCGGCGACCTCGACCGCCGCTCCCGACACCGAGGGGGTCGCGGCCGACCTGCTGCCGTTCTACGAGCAGACCGTGTCGTGGAGCTCGTGCGGGTCCCTCGACTGCGCGACCCTCACCGCGCCGCTGGACTGGAACGACCCCGAGGCGGGCGAGATCGATCTGGGGATCATCCGCAGCCGCGCCGAGGGCGGCGACGCCGTCGGCTCGCTGCTGCTCAATCCCGGAGGCCCGGGTTCCAGCGGCATCGAACTCGTCCGCGAATCGCTGAACTACGCCGTGGGCAGCCGGATCGCCGAGTCGTACGACGTGATCGGCTTCGACCCCCGCGGCGTGGGGGAGTCCACCCCCGTGCGCTGCCTCGACGGCGCCGAGATGGACGACTACCTCTTCGGCATCCCCGAGGACCCGCGCGGCTCCGCCGAGTGGGAGGCTGAACTCGATCAGCGCAACGCCGCGTTCGCCGAGGCGTGCGAGGCCGGCAGCGACGGCATCCTGCCCTACATCACCACCGAGCAGTCCGCGCGCGACATGGACCTCATCCGCGCGGTCCTCGGCGACCGTGCGCTGAACTACCTCGGCTATTCGTACGGCACGTTCCTCGGTGCCACCTACGCCAAGCTGTACCCCGAGAAGGTCGGCCGGCTCGTCCTCGACGGCGCGATCGACCCGGCGATCCCGGGCCTGGATGTCGGCACGACCCAGGCGATCGGGTTCGAATCGGCGCTGCGGGCGTACATGGCCGATTGCCTCGAGGATCAGGACTGCCCGTTCCGGGGGACGGTCGACGACGGCATGGCCGATCTCGGATCGCTCCTGGCGAGCGTCGACGAGAACCCCCTCCCGGGCGGCGACGGCCGCATGCTCGGCGCGGACGCCCTCACCACCGCGATCGTCGCGGCCCTGTACTCCCAGGACAGCTGGTCCTTCCTCTCGCAGGCGCTCACGGCGGTGCTGCAGGGCGATGCGGACCCCGCGTTCTACCTCGCGGACTTCTACTACAACCGGGTGGACGGACAGTACCTCGACAACTCCACCGAAGCCTTCCGCGCCTACAACTGCATGGACTACCCGCTGGACGCCACGCCCGAGCAGGAGGCCGCCGCCGAGGCGCTGATCTCCGAGAAAGCGCCCACGATCGCCCCCTACTGGATCGGCCCGGATCCGTGCGAAAGCTGGCCGCACGAGGCCACCGGGGTGCGCGAGCCGATCACCGCCGACGGCGCCGCCCCGATCCTGGTGGTGGGGACCACCAACGACCCGGCCACGCCGTACGAGTGGTCCGTGTCGCTGGCCGCGCAGCTGTCCTCCGGCATCCTCGTCACCCGTGAGGGCGAGGGGCACACCGGCTACAACAAGGGCAACGCGTGCGTCGACGGCATCGTCGAGGACTACCTGATCCACGGTGACGTGCCCGAGAGCGACCGGGTCTGCAACTGACGCCCGCCCGTCCCGCGTGGTTCGCGACGGTCCCGGCGACAGGGTAAGATCGTTGATCGTGCATCGCGCAAGCGGCGCGCGCCACCTTAGCTCAGTCGGCAGAGCGATTCACTCGTAATGAATAGGTCAAGGGTTCGATTCCCTTAGGTGGCTCCAGACAGGGACTCGGTTCCGCGGACGAAGAGGGTCGATGGACGCACGCGTCGACGGGATCGTCGAGATCTTCTCGTGGATCGGCTTCGGCGCGGGCGCGCTCCTGGCGGGCGTCGCGCTCGTCCTCTACCTCTTCGACGGCACGTGGGTGCCCGCGCGTGCCGTGCTCGAGGACGGCCCCGACGGAAGGTTGGCGCGCTGGTTCGACGAGGACGGCGGCGTCAACGAGGCTCCGCTCACCCACGAGCAGGCCCACGCGCTGGCCGGTAAGGACATGGCCGACGTCTTCCACCGCCGGGGTGCGCGCAACAGGCTGCGGCTGACGCAGGGGAGCCCCGTGGTGCGCGGCGTGGCGCTGCTGGCCGTCGGCTTCCTGGGGCTCGGAGCGCTGGCGCTGACCGTGTCGGCGATTTCGCTGTTCGCCGGGTGATCAGCCGACGGCGAGCATGCCGCCGGCGATGAGGGCCAGGCACAGCCCGACGCCCTGCACGGGCGACACCCGTTCGCGCAGGATGACCGCCGCGAGCAGGATCGTCCCGGCCGGATAGAGGGCGGTGAGCGCCGAGACGACGGACAGCTGGCCGTCTCGCAGTGCGAGCAGGAGCAGGGCATTGGCGGCGGCGTCCAGCACGCCGCAGGCCAGTGCGAGCAGCCCCGCGCGTCTGCGCGTCATCGAGGCCAGGGTGCGCGGGGTCTCGTGCGCGTGCATCGCGTGCTCCAGGTCCGCATGCCCCGACGGCGCCGCCCCGAGGGCGGGTCCGCGCACATCCAGGGCGGCGGATGCCGGACGCCCGGCCCGCCGGGCGGCGACGACGAGCCCCGCGACGATGGCGCCGGTGATCACGAGACTCGTGAGCCGGTTCGCCACGAGGGGGGCCAGTCCGCTGTCGGGGCCGGTCTGATCGATGACGATGAGGAACGCGCCGATCGCGATGCCCGCGCCCACCGCCATCACGAGGCCCCGCACGCTCGGGCGCACGGCCTTCTCGCCGGGGATGACCCCGACGAGGACGACGGCGACGAGTGCGACGCCGAGACCCCCGGTGGCCACCGGCGACAGCTGCTCGGCGTCGACGAGCAGGCCCCACAGCATCGGCGCGATCGCCGAGACCACGGCGGTCAGCGGCGAGAGGATGCTCATCGGGCCGATCGCCAGGCACGCGTACAGCAGCACGATGGCGATCAGTCCGAAGACTCCCGCCAGCGCGCCCCACAGCAGATCCGCCGTGGTCGCGCTGCCGCCGGCCAGGGGAAGGGCCAGGGCGAGCACGACGAGTCCGGATGCCGCGGCCGCCGCCGTGACGACGATCGAGCGCAGCCGGCGGGCGGCGAGGCCGCCCAGGAAGTCGGCCGCGCCGTAGACGACGGCCCCGATCAGGGCGAGCGCGGCGGACAGCATCCGCTCCAGCATAGGGACGCGCCCGTACGGCGAATTCCCCGCGCGGACGCGACGTGCCCGTTTTGCTAGATAAGCTAGCGACATGGCGCAGCGCACCCCTCTCCGCACCCGCTCCGACCGGCGACGCGTCGCCCAGCCCACGCGCTGGCTGCGCGTCGGCATCCCGGCTCTGCTCGTCCTGGTGTGGCTGGTGGGCGGCTCGCTCGGCGGCCCCTACTTCGGCAAGGTCGAAGAGGTCTCCACCAACGACCGGTCCTCCTTCCTTCCCGAGAGCGCCGACGCCACGAAGGTGAATGAACGACTGGCGGACTTCCTCGGCGACGAGAGCATCCCGGCGGTCGTGATCGCCGCCGCCGACGACGCGCTGACCGAGGACCAGCTCACCGGCATCCGGTCCGTCGTCGACGAGATCGCGGATCTCGAGGGGGTCGTCGAAGGGGTGTCGCCCGCTCTGCCGTCCGAGGACGGCGAGGCGGTGCAGATCTTCGTGCCGCTGGACTCCGAGGGCGACGTCGGCGAACTCGTCGCGGAGCTGCGCACCGTGCTCGCCGACGGACTCCCCGACGGCGTCGAGGGATGGGTGACGGGGCCCGCGGGGTTCACCGCCGACCTCGCCGAGGGGTTCCTCGGGATCGACGGCCTCCTGCTGGCCGTCGCGCTCATCGCGGTGTTCGTGATCCTCGTCGTGGTCTACCGCTCGCCGCTGCTGCCGATCCTCGTGCTCCTCACCAGCGTGTTCGCGCTGTGCGTGGCGCTGCTGACGGTGTGGTGGCTCGCGTTCGCGGGCATCGTCGTCCTCAACGGCCAGGTGCAGGGCATCCTCTTCATCCTCGTCATCGGCGCGGCCACCGATTACGCCCTTCTCTACGTCGCCCGGTTCCGCGAGGCGATCGCCGACGGCGAGCGTCGCTGGCCGGCCGCGCTCTCCGCCTGGCGTGGCGCGTTCGAGCCCATCCTCGCCTCGGGGAGCACGGTCATCGCGGGCCTGCTCTGCCTGCTGCTGTCGGACCTCGCCACCAACCGGGCACTCGGCCCCATCGCCTCGATCGGCATCGCGTTCTCGATGCTCTCGGCGCTGACCTTCCTGCCGGCGCTGCTGGCCCTCTTCGGGCGCTCGGCCTTCTGGCCCTTCATCCCGCGCTCGCCGATCGCCACCGTGCCCGACGACCTCTCCCAGCCGGTGAAGGGCGTCTGGCCGCGGCAGGCGCGCTTCGTCGCCCGCCACGCGCGCGCGGTGTGGATCGTCTCGACGCTCGTCCTGCTCGCCGGGGCCGCCGGCATCCTTCAGTTCAAGGCCGACGGCGTGCCGGCCAGCGAACTGGTGCTAGGGGCGTCCGAGGCCCGCGACGGGCAGGTGGCGCTCGCCGAGCATTTCCCGGCCGGGTCCGGCAGCCCGGTGTACGTCGTCGTGGCCGAATCCGACGCCGCACAGGTGGTGGACGCCCTCGACAGCAGCGCGGGTGTGGACTCCGTCGCCATCGCCGCCGAGGACGCACCGGACGGGCAGGCCGGGGTCGAGCTCGACGGCGACGCCCTCGTCGTGCTGCCCGCGGGTCCTCCCGGCACTCCCGCGCCCGAGCCGACCGTGTCCGGGGGCGACGTGCTCCTCATCGGCACTTTGACGGATGCCGCGGACTCGCTCGCCGCAGAGGACACCGTCCGGGAACTCCGGGTCGCCCTGGACGACGCGCTCGGGGAGTCGACCGCCCTCGTCGGCGGCGAGACCGCGACCGACGTGGACAGCAACGACACCTCGATCCGCGACCGGACCCTGATCATCCCGGTCATCCTCGTGGTGATCCTCGCGATCCTGATGCTGCTGCTGCGGTCGATCCTCGCGCCGGTGCTGCTGATCCTCACCGTCATCCTGTCCTTCGGGACGGCTCTGGGCGTGAGCGCACTGGTGTTCGAGTACGGCTTCGGATTCCCCGGCGCCGACCCGTCGGTCCCGCTCTACGGCTTCGTCTTCCTGGTCGCGCTGGGGGTGGACTACAACATCTTCCTGATGTCGCGCGTGCGCGAAGAGTCCCTCCGGTACGGCACGCGGCCGGGGATCCTGCGGGGCCTGGTCGCCACCGGCGGGGTGATCACGTCGGCCGGACTGGTCCTCGCGGCGACCTTCGCCGCACTCGGGGTCATCCCGATCCTCTTCCTCGCGCAGATCGCGTTCATCGTCGCCTTCGGCGTGCTGCTGGACACTTTCATCGTGCGCTCGCTGCTGGTCCCCGCGCTGTCGTACGACATCGGCCGGGCGATCTGGTGGCCGTCGAAGCTGTGGAGCCGCGGCCCCGAGACGAGCGCTCAGGGCGGGCGTACCCTCGAAGGATGAGCAAGGCGCTGTTCATCGTCGACGTCCAGAACGACTTCACCGAGGGCGGGGCGCTGGGAGTGGTCGGCGGCGACGCGGTCGCCACGGGCATCTCGCGGCACCTCGCCGAGCATGCCCGCGACTACGCGCTGATCATCGCCTCGCGCGACTGGCACGACGCGGACTCGGACAACGGCGGGCACTTCGCCCAGGGCGACCCCGACTTCGTCGACACGTGGCCCGTGCACTGCGTCGCCGGCACCCCCGGCGCCGACTACGACCCGGGTCTGGACACCTCGGCGGTGACCCACCACGTCAAGAAGGGGCAGGGCGTCCCCGCGTATTCGCTGTTCGAGGGCACCACCGACGACGGCCGCACCGTCGGCGAGCTGCTGGACGAGCACGGCGTCATCGACGTCGACGTCACCGGCATCGCCACCGACTACTGCGTGCGGGCCTCGGCATTGGACGCCATCGCGCACGGTCGCCACGTGCGCGTGCTGCAGGGCCTGATCGCGGGGGTCGCGGCGGAGTCCAGCGAACGCGCGCTCGCCGAACTCGCCCACGCGGGCGCCGACATCGTGCCGGCGGGCGCGGACTGATGGCGCCCCGAAGCGCCCCGTCGGACCGGGTCATCCGGGCGATGACGGCGCTGCACCGCGTGATCCTGAAGGTCAGCGGCGGGCGCGTCGGCGCCTGCCTGCTCGGGATGGACACCGTCGAGCTGCACACCGTCGGCCGGCGCTCGGGCCGGCGGCGCTCGACGCTGCTGTCCGCACCGGTGCAGGAGGGCGGCCGCATCGTCCTCGTGGCGTCCAAGGGCGGTGCCTCATGTGAGTAGGCCCCGTGGGGCTCGAACCCACGACCCGCGGATGAGAAGTCCGCATGCGCTCATGTGAGTGGGCCCCGTGGGGCTCGAACCCACGACCCGCGGATGAGAAGTCCGCATGCGCTCATGTGAGTGGGCCCCGTGGGCTCGAACCCACGACCCGCGGATGAGAAGTCCGCATGCGCTCGTGTGAGTGGGCCCCGTGGGGCTCGAACCCACGACCCGCGGATGAGAAGTCCGCATGCGCTCGTGTGAGTGGGCCCCGTGGGGCTCGAACCCACGACCCGCGGATTAAAAGTCCGATGCTCTACCGACTGAGCTAGAGGCCCTCGCCGTCCAGCCTACCGGGGGTCAGGGCTTGCCGTTTCCGCCGCCGCTGTTGTTGCCGGGGCCGGCGTTGGGGTTGCCGCCGCCGCCGCCCTGTCCGCCGCCGTTGCCGCCCCCGGAGCCGCTTCCGCTCCCAGATGCGGGAGCCACGGGCTCACTGACCGGCTCGGCGACCGGTTCGGTCCCGGGTTCCTCGGCGACGGGCTCCTCCTCGGCGACGGGCGTGGGCTCGGGCGAGGGGCCCTGCTCCTGGACGAGGTTCGTGGGAGAGGGCTCGGGCTCGGGGACGGCGTCGTATCCCGACGCCCACACGCCCATGACCACCACGAGCGCCGCGACGAGCAGCGCAGCGGCCACGACGGCGGCGATGAGTCCCCTCCGCCGGTTCCTGCCGTCCCGGTCCGACCGCGCCGCGGCGCGGGCGCGGGATCGGGATGCCGACGGCGCAGGCATCAGCACGGTGTGGGCGGCGTCGTCGTCGGCCTGCGGGGCTTCTTCTGCGAGCGCCGCGGCGGCCGGCACCGGCACCGGGGCGGTGGCGAGATCCGCGGCGGGTGCCGCCGGAGCGGAACCTGCGAGGCTCGCGGCGGTCACCGCCACCTCGAGCGCGGTGGGCCGGTCATCGGGACGCGTGGCCGTCATGCCGCGCAGCAGCTGCCGCCACTGCTCGGGCAGCGTCTGCGGGATCGACGGGGGAGTGTGCATGCGCGCGATCAGGGTGCCGATGCCCTCGGCATCAGCCCACGGGCGGGCGCCGCTCAGCGCCTCGATCATCATGATGCCGAGCGAGTAGACGTCGGCCGGCGGGGCCGGCTGGGCGCCGTTGGCCTGCTCGGGAGCGAGGTAGGCGATCGTTCCGACCATGAGGCCGGGGGTGGTGACGCGCGTGGAGTCGACGAGGTAGGCGATGCCGAAGTCGGCGAGCTTCGGCCGCCACGGCCGCCCGGGAACAGGAGAACGGCCGAGCAGGACGTTGGAGGGCTTGATGTCGCGGTGGACCACGCCGGCATCGTGGGCGACGTGGAGGGCCTCGGCGATGTCGGCGAGCAGCGTCGCCGCCAGCTGCGGGTCGAGGGGGCCCTGTGCGATGAGTTCGCGGAGCGTGGTGCCGTCGACGAACTCCATCACGAGGTAGCTGCCCTCGTCGGCGGTGATCTGCGCGTCGTACAGGGTCACCAGCGCGTGGTGGTTGAGGCCGGCCAGAAGAGTGGTCTCGGATCGCGCGCGCTCGATCGTGCTGAGCTCGTCCAGGTGGCCGCGCATGATCTTCACCGCGGTGGAGCGCTGCAGCAGGGTGTCCTCGGCGCGGTACACCCGGGCCATGCCGCCTTCGCCGATGCATTCCTCGAGGCGATAGCGCCCGTCGAGCAGCTCGCCCGCAAGCGGATCGGCGACCTCACGCAGGTCGGTCATCGCGCCGTCCCACAGGTGCTCGGGTATCCAGCTCCGGTCATGTCGCGAGAGTATCCAGACCGCCTGACCGGCAGGACGGGCTTGACGTGCACGGGCAAAAGTGCATATGACAGGGACCGCCGGCGACTCGCAGCGCCGGCGGTCCCTGCCGCCCTGCATCCGGCGGCACCCCCGCCGCCGAACACGTCAGGTCACTGCGCCGGGGGCAGCAGCACAGCGTCGATGAGGTACACGGTGGCGTTGGCGGTCATCACGCCGCCGCAGATGACGTTGGCGTCGTTGACCATCAGCGAGTCGCCCTCGCCGCTGACCTCGACCGAGCCGCCCTGCACGGTGGCCTGCTCGCCGACGATCTCGTCCGGCGACAGCTGTCCGGGCACCACGTGGTACGTGAGGATCTGCGTCAGGGTGTCGCTGTCGGTCTTCAGGGCCTCGATGGTGGCGGGGTCGATGGCGGCGAACGCGTCGTCGACGGGCGCGAACACGGTGAACTCGTCGCCGTTGAGGGTGTCGACGAGGTCCACGTCGGGGTTCAGCTGCCCGCTCACGGCGGCGACGAGCGTCGTCAGCAGCGGGTTGTTCGACGCGGCGGTGGCGACGGGGTCCTGCGCCATGCCCTCGACCGACCCGGCGCCGTCCGGCACCGCCTCGGCGTAGTCGGCGCAACCGGGTCCGACGAGGCTGGCGGCCGGGTCCATCCCGGCATCCATGCCCTCGTCGGTCGGGGCCTGCGTCTCTTCGGACATCTCGGGGGCTGCGCCCTCGTCCGTCTCGGTCGCCGTTCCGCTGGTGCACGCCGAGAGCGCGAACGCGCCGGCCAGGGCCAGCGAGAGACCTGCGGTGATCTTCTTCTTGGTGCTGAGCATGACTACCTCCGGTTGGGGCCGCCGGTGGCGGCATTCACAGACTCTTCGAGGACGTGCCGGGATCGGATTGGACGATCTTCCCGGCGGTGTGCTGGCATGCTGGTGCACATGGTGATCGACGGTGTGGACGTGCCAGAGTCCGGCGACGACCCCGTGGACCACGTCGGCATCCTGCTGGGCAGGATCGCCGCGGGCGATCAGCGGGCGTTCGCGCGGCTGTACGACATGATCTCGCCGCGCGTGTTCGGCCTCATCCTGCGCGTGCTGGTCGACCGCGCGCAGAGCGAAGAGGTGCTGCAGGAGGTCTTCCTCGAGATCTGGCAATCCGCATCCCGCTTCGCACCGAACAAGGGACAGGGTAGGTCGTGGGTGCTCACGATCGCGCACCGCCGGGCGGTCGACCGGGTGAGGTCGTCGCAGGCGAGCACGGATCGTGACGTCCGCGTCGGTGTCCGGGACCTCGCCGTCGCCCACGACGGGGTGGCGGAACAGGTCGAGTTGCGAATGGAGGGCGAACGCGTGACCCAGGCGTTGGCGTCGCTTCCCGATCCGCAGCGCGAGGCCCTCACTTTGGCCTATTACGGCGGGTACTCGCAGAGCGAGATCGCGGTGCTCGTCGGAGCGCCGCTCGGGACGATCAAGACCAGGATGCGGGACGGACTGTCCCGCTTGCGTGCACAGATGGGGGTGACGGTATGAACGAGCAGGAGTTCGCGGAACTCGCGGCGGGGTACGCCCTGCATGCGCTGTCGCCCGACGACCTCGCCCGCTTCGAGGCCGCTCGTGCCCAGCATCCCGAATGGGAGGAGCTGGTCGGTGCGGATGCCGCGACGGCCGCCGCCTTGTCCGACACCGTCCGCGACGTCTCGCCGCCCGAGGAGCTGCGCGCGCGGGTGCTCGCCCAGGTGGCGGCCCTGCCGCAGGACGAGTCCGCCGCGGTGGTCGACGGGATCGCCGTCCCGCCCCGCCCGCCCGCGCCGTCGCCGGTGGAACCCCGCGAGCCTGCGCCGGACACCGCGATGATCCAGGCGGTCAGCCGTCGCAACTGGACGCGCGGCCTGTTCGGCCTGGCCGCGAGCCTGGTGCTGCTGGTCGCCCTGGGATTCGGCGCCGTGACGCTCAACGAATACCTCAGCCGGACGCCCGCCACCATCGCGCTGGCCGAGATCGAGGATGCCGCGGACATGCGCTCCGCCACCGCCGATCTCAGCGGCGGCGGCACGGCCACCGCATACTGGTCGGACGAACTCGGCAAGGCGGTGTTCGTCTCGGACTCCCTTCCGGCCATCGCGGACGACCAGAGCTTCGAGCTGTGGCTGGTGCGCGACGGCGATCCGATCTCGGTGGGCGTGTACGACCCGCCCCGGGGACGGGAGGCCACCGTGCTGCTGGACGACGCGGTGCAGGCCGGTGACGTCATCGCGATCACCGTGGAGCCCGAGGGCGGATCGCCCGAGGGCGTGCCCACGACCGACCCTATCGCCGCCATCCCGACCGCCTGACGCCGCGAGTAGCCTGGAGGGGATGACCGACCCTTCCCGCGACTTCCACAAGCCCGTCCGCCGGCCGGGCGAGACGTTCGATCGCCGTTTCGCCGCGGCGGATCCTGCTGAGGTCTCGCGCGTGGCGCACTCCACCGCGCACGCGCTGCTGTCGCGGGTGCGCGCTGCGCCCGAGAACGACGTGGTCGAGCGGCTGGTCTCGTTCACGGACCTGCACGGCATCGACGACATCGCGGAGCTCTGGTCGCGCTCGCCGGCTCGCTCACTGCCGGGCGCGCTGTGGCGGCTGTACCTGCTGCAGCTGATGATCCACGACGACCCGCGGACGGCCGCGCTGCTGTACGAGCGCGGCCGCGCCGAGCTCGCCTCGGCCGACGACCTCGTCGCCGGCGCACCGACGCCCGCGGGGCCGGACGAGCTCGTCTCGCTCGTCGACGCCATCCTGCGCGGGCTCTTCGATGGCGACTTCGCCGTCGCTCTCGAGCGGGCCGCGGCGTTCTGCCGCGTGCAGGCCTCGGGATCCACCCACGTCGCCGACGATTACGAGGCCACCGAGCCCGAGCGCGCGAGCGCCTTCACGACCCGCGCGCTGCGGCTCTCGGACTACGCCGCCGACCTCGCGGCGTGCGCGGCCCTATGGCGGCGCGAGGCGCTGGCCTGACGCTCCCCGGCGCCCACCTCGCTGAGTGGCGCCTTCTCGCTGCTGCGGCGCCTCTTCGCGGCATCCGGATTGCTGAACGGCGCCAGTTTCCTGTGCGGGCGCCACAGATCCGTGGTGCCACAACAGCGAAGAGGCGCCGCAGCGAATTCTCAGCCGCAGCGGGCAGTGGGCGGGGCGGACAGCGGGGCGATGTGGGGCCCTGGCGCCGCCGGTGCCCGGACAGGAGAGTGCCGGGCCGCAGAACGCCTCTCGGCGCGTGGCCGCTCACGGCGGCAGAAGTTGGAGCCCGGGGTTACTGCGGCCCGGCCGAACAAGTGTAACCGACCGCGTCCGCCGGGCATTCCCGAAGCTCCCAGGCCCCTAAGCTCTCTGCATGGCCTGGCGCTGCGCACTCGTGATCGATCCGGTGGCGGCCGCGGACGCCCGCGCGGACTACTCCTCGACACTGACACCCATCGACCCCGAGGCCCCGGCGCTGAGCGTAGGGGAGTTCAGCACCCAGCGCGGGGACGGTGTCTTCGAGTCCATCGGCGTCGTCGACGGGCATCCGCAAGAGGTGCAGGCGCACTTGGAGCGCCTCGCGCACTCCGCGCGGCTGTGCGACCTTCCCGAGCCGCACCTGGAGCAGTGGCGGCAGGCGGTGGCCGCCGCGGCGGCCCAGGCGCCCGCGGGTGAAGCGGTGCTCAAGCTGATCCTGAGCCGCGGGGTCGAGCACGGCCCCGCCCCCACCGCGTGGGTCACCGTCGCGTCGGCGCCGGACTTCCGCGCCGTCCGCACCGACGGCATCCGCGTCGTGACCCTCGATCGCGGCTTCGACTCCGGCGCGCCCGCGCGAGCCCCGTGGCTGCTGCTGGGCGCGAAGACGCTGTCGTACGCGGTCAACATGGCCGCCATTCGTGAGGCCAAGCGCCGCGGGGCGGACGACGCGGTGTTCGTCTCGTCCGACGGCGTGCTGCTCGAGGGACCGACCTCGTCCCTGATCCTGCGGGTGCGGGGACGCTTCGTCACTCCCGAGCCCGGCGCGGGCATCCTGCACGGGACGACCCAGATGAGCGTCTTCGAGGAGCTCTCGCGCCGCGGTTTCGAGACCGCCTACGAGGTGCTTCCCGCCGCCGCGCTGGCCGACGCCGACGCGGCCTGGCTCGTCTCGAGCGTGCGACTGGCCGCGCCGGTGAGCGCGATCGACGGGACGGCGATGGACGTCGACCGTGAGCTCACGGCATCCCTCAA
The DNA here is from genome assembly GCF_054780155.1 of Microbacterium aureliae. Taxonomy (NCBI): domain Bacteria; kingdom Bacillati; phylum Actinomycetota; class Actinomycetes; order Micrococcales; family Microbacteriaceae; genus Microbacterium; species Microbacterium aureliae. The sequence continues at coordinate 872,653 of NZ_BAAGWW010000001.1, read as the reverse complement.
CGAGTACCTGCTGAGCCCCCGCGACTGACCGGGATCAGCCGTGTCTCGACACGCGCTGCGCGCTGCTCGACAACCGGCTTCGGTTGAACGGGATCACCCGAAGCGCCCGGAGACGTAGTCCTCGGTGGCCTGCACCGAGGGGGTCGTGAAGATCGTGCGGGTGTTGTCGTACTCGATGAGCTTGCCGGGCTTGCCGGTGCCGGCGATGTTGAAGAACGCCGTCTTGTCCGACACCCGCGACGCCTGCTGCATGTTGTGGGTGACGATGACGACGGTGTAGTCCTTCTTCAGCTCGCCGATCAGCTCCTCGATGGCGTACGTCGAGATGGGGTCCAGGGCCGAGCAGGGCTCGTCCATCAGGATGACCTCGGGCGAGACGGCGATGGCGCGTGCGATGCACAGACGCTGCTGCTGGCCGCCGGACAGGCCGGAGCCGGGCTTGTCGAGGCGGTCCTTGACCTCGTTCCACAGGTTGGCGCCCTTGAGCGACTGCTCGACCAGGTCGTCGGCGTCGGACTTGGAGATCTTCTTGTTGTTGAGCTTCACGCCCGCCAGCACGTTCTCCTTGATCGACATCGTCGGGAACGGGTTCGGGCGCTGGAAGACCATGCCGACCTGACGGCGCACGAGCACGGGGTCGACGTTGGGGGCGTACAGGTTGTCGCCGTCCAGCAGGACCTCGCCCTCGACGCGTGCGCCGGGGATGACTTCGTGCATGCGGTTGAGGGTGCGCAGGAAGGTGGACTTGCCGCAGCCGGACGGGCCGATGAAGGCGGTGACGCTGCGCGGCTCGATGTCGAGCGAGACGCCCTCGACGGCCAGGAAGTCGCCGTAGTAGACGTTGAGGTCGTTGACTTCGATGCTCTTGGACACGTTCGTTCCTCTGTCGTATTCGGGTGGGCCGCTCAGCGGCCGAGTTTGGGGGAGAAGATCTTCGCCACGAGGCGGGCGACGAGGTTCAGCGTCATGACGATGACGATGAGGGTCAGGGCGGCCGCCCACGCGCGGTCGATGAAGGCCTGCGCGGGGATGCCCTGGTTCATGAACTGCGTGTACGCGAACACCGGCAGGGTCATCATGCGCCCCTCGAACAGGTTGTAGTTCATGCTCGTGGTGAACCCGGCGGTGATGAGCAGCGGCGCGGTCTCGCCGATGACGCGGGCGATCGAGAGCATGACACCCGTGGTGATGCCGGCGATCGCGGTGGGCAGGACCACCTTCACGATCGTCAGCCACTTCGGCACGCCCAGGGCGTACGACGCCTCGCGCAGCTCGTTGGGGACCAGGCGCAGCATCTCTTCGGTCGAACGCACGACCACGGGGATCATCAGCACCGACAGAGCCACGGACCCCATGATGCCGACCCGCACGCCCTGGCCGAAGAAGAGGACGAAGAGCGCGTAGGCGAACAGACCCGCCACGATCGACGGGATGCCGGTCATGACGTCGACGAGGAACGTGATGCCGCGCGCGAGACGCTTGCCCTCGCCGTACTCGATCAGATAGATGGCGGTGAAGATGCCGATCGGGATGGAGATCACGGCCGCGGCGAGGGTGATCAGCAGCGTCCCCATGATGGCGTGCAGCGCACCGCCGCCCTCACCGACGACGTTGCGCATCGACATCGAGAAGAAGTCCGCCGAGATCCCCGCCACGCCGTTGACGACGACGGTCCAGCCGACCGAGATGAGGGGCACCATGGCGATGAGGAAGGCGACGGTGACGACACCGGTGACGAGGCGGTCGACGGCCTTGCGGCGCCCCTCGACGAGGGTGGACACGGTGGTGACCATCGCGAGATACACCAGGGCGGTCACGATCGCAAAGCCGGCGAAGTTGAAGCCGGCGTCGGCGGTGAGGACCGGCACGGCGAAGACGATGGCGCCGATGCCGGCCGAGGCGGCGAGGATCGCCCACGGCACCCACTTGGCGAGTCTGCCGTTGGTCAGGCTCGGCGACTCGCGCTCGATGGTGCGCGGCTGCTGCGGGGGAGCGATGGTGGTGGTCATGTCAGTTCGCTCCCGAGAATTCCTTGCGGCGGCTGACGACCCAGCGCGCCAGCGCATTCACCGCGAAGGTGACGATGAAGAGGATCAGGCCCGTGGCGATCAGCACGTTGATGTTGGTGCCGTAGGCCTCGGGGAAGGTGAGCGCGATGTTGGCGGGGATCGTGCCGGGGTTCTCGGACGTGAACAGCCGGAACGACACGACGTTGGCGATCGAGAGCACCATGGCCACGGCCATCGTCTCGCCGAGGGCGCGGCCGAGCCCGAGCATCGAGGCAGAGATGATGCCGCTGCGGCCGAACGGGAAGACGGCCATGCGGATCATCTCCCAGCGCGTGGCGCCCAGGGCCAGGGCCGCCTCCTCGTGGAGGACAGGGGTCTGCAGGAAGATCTCGCGGCAGATGGCGGTGATGATGGGGGTCACCATGACCGCGAGCACGATGGCGGCGGTGAAGATGGTGCGCCCGGTGCCGGACACCGAGCCGCTGAACAGCGGGAACCAGCCGGCGTTCTGGTTCAGCCACGCGTAGACGGGCTGGACGGCGGGGGCGAGGACGAGGATGCCCCACAGGCCGAAGACGACCGACGGCACGGCGGCGAGCAGGTCGACGATGTAGCCGAGGGTCTGCGCGAGCCGGCGGGGGGCGTAGTGCGAGATGAAGAGGGCGACCGCGACGGACAGGGGGACAGCCATGAGCAGCGCCAGGAAGGACGCCCACACGGTTCCGAAGGCGAGAGGCCAGACGTACTCCCAGAAGTTGCCGCGCAGAACCGAGGCGTCTTCGCTCGTGGCGAGGAGTCCGGGGACGGACTGAACGATGAGGAAGAGCGCGACCGCGGCCAGGGTGACGAGGATCATCGACCCTGCAAACAGCGCAGTCCCCGAGAACCAGCGGTCTCCGGGGCGTGTCTTGGCCTTCTGCGCGGGCGGGGCGGCCGGGGCGGTTGTCGTGGTCATGACGTCCGTTTTTCGTGGGTGGACAGGGGTGATGCCCGGCCCCGCGCAGCAACGCGGAGCCGGGCATCAGGATGTCACTCGGTGACGATCAGGTCCAGGGCGGCCTGCATGTTGCCGCGCTGGGCCTCCGAGATCGGGGCGCTGCCCGCGGCCTCGGCCGCGGCCTGCTGGCCCTCTTCGCTGATGACGTACTCGAGGAAGCCCTTGACCAGCGAGGCCTGAGCCGGGTCGGCGTACTCCTCGCACGCGAGCATGTAGCTCACGAGCACCACGGGGTACGCAGCCTCGTCCGGGGTGCGGTCCAGGGCGATGGCGAGGTCACCTTCGGTGCGGCCTTCCTCGCGAGGGGAAGCGTCGACGACCGCGGCGGCGGCCTCGGGGGTGAAGCTCACGAACTCCTCGCCGATCTGCACGGCGACGGTGCCGAAACCCTCGGCGCGCGACGCGTCGGCGTAGCCGATCGTGCCGTTGCCGCCCTCGACGGCGGCGACGACACCCGAGGTGCCCTGCGCGGCCTCGCCGGACTCGACCGGCCACACGCCGTCGGCCTCCCACTCCCATGCCTCAGGCGCGGCCTGGTAGAGGTAGTCGGTGAAGTTCTCGGTGGTGCCCGAGTCGTCGGCGCGGTGCACCGGGGTGATCTCGAGGTCGGGCAGTTCGACGCCCTCGTTGGTGGCGGCGATGGCCTCGTCGTTCCAGTTGGTGATGTCGCCGGCGAAGATGCCCGCGATCGTGGCGGCATCCAGGTTCAGCGTCTCGATGCCGTCGAGCTTGAAGATCACGGCGATCGGCGAGATGTACGACGGGATCTCGATGATGCCCGAGCCGTCGACGCACGCGTCGAACGGGCCGGCCTCGATCTCGTCGGCCTTGAACGCGCGGTCCGAACCGGCGAACGCGACGGCGCCGGCCTGGAACGACTCGCGGCCCGCGCCGGAGCCGGCGGGGTCGTAGCTGACGGTCACGTCGGGGTTGGTGGTCTGGAAGCCGGCGGCCCACGCCTGGACGGCGACCTCCTGGGCCGACGAGCCCGCGCCGACCAGTTCGCCCGAGAGGGCGGGAGCGTCGGTGCCGGGCTCGGTGGCGCTGCCGCCGGGCGTGCCTTCGTTCGCGGCGCAGGCGGTGAGCGTGAGTGCCGCGATGGCGGCGACAGCGCCCAGCTGGGCGATGCGAGAGATCTTCACTGTGTGAATCCTTCACGTGTCAGGGAAAGAGGCCCCGATGGGGCTTCGGGTGGCGGCCCTGGTGCAGGGCACGCACCGACGGTAGGAGGGGACTCTTAAGAGACTGCGCTGGAATGGTGAACAGAAGGTGAACGGGGTAGGGCGGTCATGCCGTCGGGACGTGGGTCTCGATCGCCACGATGCCTGATCCGGGGTTGTCCACCGACAGGTGCGCGACCGAGAACGCCCCGGGCTCGAGCGCCGATGCGCTGCCGAGGTACGACCCCCGCAGCGTGCCGGTCGCCAGTGCGAGCTCGCTGAGGATGTCGGGCAGCACGGGGCCGTGGCTGCACAGGACCGCCGCCTTGCGAGCGCGCACGCGCTGGCCGATGATCGCGCGCGCATCCGATTCGCCGCGCTCCCACGCGTCCTGGCTGAGGAGGGTGGTCTTGTCGATCGTGCGGCCGAGGGCCGCGGCCAGCGGCTTGACGGTCTTGACGCACCGCACCGCGGGGCTCGAGATGATCCGGCGCGCCCCGAACGCCAGCAGCGGGCCGACGATCGCGCCGGCCTGCCGGCGTCCGCGCGGGGTGAGCGGCCGGTCGGAGTCCTCGCCTTCCCAGTCGTCGCGGTCGACGGCCTTGGCGTGCCGCAGGACGATGAGCGGGAAGGTGGCGCGAACGCCCTCGTCGAGCAGCCGGGTGAAGTTGTCGAGGATCTCCACGTCCACCGGGTAGCTCAGGCGCTTGCGCGCCTTCTTCGGCGTCACCCATTCCAGGGCCGCGATCTCTTTGTTGGGGACGAACCCCGACGCGCGGATCGCCGGGGCGGTCGCCTCGGCCGCCCAGTAGTGCACGATCTTCGTGCGCTTGCTCGGCAGCCGGTAGCGCGAGACGCCGACCGGCACGCCGAGTGCGACCCGGATGCCGGTCTCTTCGTGGATCTCGCGCACCGCCGTCTCGGCCAGCATCTCGCCGGGGTCGACCTTGCCCTTGGGCAGCGTGACGTCGCGGTAGCGGGTGCGGTGGATCAGCAGCACGTGCAGCTTGTCGTCCACCATGCGCCACACGACTCCGCCGGCGGCGTAGACGGCGGTCTCGGTCATCGCACCGCCCGCGACCGGCGACGGCGCTGCACCTGCGACATCGTCCGGTCCTGCAGGTCGATGAGGGGCTTGCCCTCGTCGCTCAGGTGGTGGCGCATCCACTCGCCTTCCGGCCCGAGGTGCCATGAGCTCGTCTCGTCGCTCATCGCGACGTCGAACAGTGCCGTGAGCTCCTTCACGTGGGCGGGATCGACCACGCGGACGAGGGCCTCGACGCGGCGGTCGAGGTTGCGGTGCATCATGTCGGCGCTGCCGATGTAGACCTGCGGGTCGCCGTCGGCCTCGAAGGCGAACAGACGCGAGTGCTCGAGGTAGCGGCCGAGGATGGAGCGGACGGTGATGTTCTCGCTCATGCCCTCGACGCCGGGCTTCAGCGCGCAGATTCCGCGCACCCACACGTCCACGGGCACACCTGCCTGGCTCGCCCGGTAGAGGGCGTCGATGATCTGCTCGTCGACCATCGAGTTGACCTTGATCCGGATGCGGGCGGGCTTGCCGTCCAGGGCGTTGCGGCGCTCCTTGTCGATCAGGCGCAGCAGGCCCTTGCGCAGGTGCAGCGGGGCCACCAGCAGGCGCTTGAACTTCTTCTCGATCGCATAGCCGCTCAGCTCGTTGAACAGGCGCGTGAGGTCCCGGCCGACCTGGTCGTCGACGGTGAACAGCCCGAAGTCCTCGTAGATGCGACTGGTCTTGGGGTTGTAGTTGCCCGTGCCGACGTGGCTGTAGTGGCGCAGCACCCCTTCTTCCTCGCGGATGACGAGGGCGAGCTTGCAGTGGGTCTTCAGCCCCACCAGCCCGTAGACGACGTGGACGCCGGCCTTCTCGAGCTTGCGCGCCCACACGATGTTCGCGGCCTCGTCGAAGCGCGCCTTGACCTCCACCAGCGCCAGCACCTGCTTGCCGGCCTCGGCGGCGTCGATGAGCGCCTGGATGATGGGGCTGTCGCCGGACGTGCGGTACAGGGTCTGCTTGATCGCGAGGACGTGCGGGTCCTTCGCCGACTGCTCGAGGAAGGCCTGCACGCTCGTCGCGAACGACTCGTACGGGTGGTGGACGAGGATGTCGGATTTGCGGATCGCGGTGAAGATGTCGCCGCGCTCGTTGTTGTCGCCGGGCTGGAACGCCAGTGCCGTCGTGGGCACGTGCGGCTTGTAGCGCAGGTCGGGCCGCTCGAGGCGTCCCAGGTCGAACAGGCCCCGCAGATCCAGCGGCCCCGGCAGGCGGTAGACCTCCTGCGCGGTGATGTCGAGCTCGCTGATGAGCAGATCGAGGGTGACGTCATCCATGTCCTCGGTCACCTCGAGGCGGATCGGCGGCCCGAACCGGCGGCGCAGCAGCTCCGCCTCGAGCGCCTGGATGAGGTTCTCGGTCTCGTCCTCCTCGATGACGACGTCCTCGTTGCGGGTGAGGCGGAAGGCGTGGTGGTCGAGGATCTCCATCCCCGGGAACAGGTCCCCGAGGTTGTTCGAGATCAGGTCCTCCAGCGGCAGGTAGCGCACACCCTGCTCGTCCCGGCCCACCTCGACGATGCGGGGGAGCATGGGCGGCACCTTGAGGCGGGCGAACTCCTGCCGTCCGGTGCGGGCGTTGCGGATCCGGATGGCGAGGTTCAGCGACAGCCCCGAGATGTACGGGAAGGGGTGGGCGGGGTCGACGGCCAGCGGCATCAGGACGGGGAAGACCTGCGCCTGGAAGTAGTCGTAGAGGCGGGAGCGCTCGTCGTCGGAGAGGTCGCCCCACCCGACCACGACGATGCCGGCATCCGCCAGCGCCGGCCGCACGAGTGAGGTCCACGCGTCGGCGTGGCGTAGCTGCAGGGTGTGCGCGGCCTCGGAGATGTCGCCGAGGACCTCCAGCGGCGCGCGGCCCACGTTGGTCGGCACGGCGAGGCCGGTGATGATGCGGCGCTTGAGGCCGGCCACGCGCACCATGAAGAACTCGTCGAGGTTGCTGGCGAAGATGGCGAGGAAGTTCGCGCGCTCCAGCACGGGCAGCGCCGGGTCCTCGGCGAGTTCGAGCACGCGCTGGTTGAACGCCAGCCAGCTGAGCTCCCGATCGAGGTAGCGATGCTCGGGCAGTTCGGCGTCGACGGGTTCGTCGAGTTCGAAGTCGTCATCGTCCGCATCGCCGAGGCCGGCGTCGAGCACGTCGCGTTCGATCATGCCCTCATCATTGCAGGGAGTCGTGACGGCCATGTGAACCATCGCGGATGCCGGGGGCTCAGGCCTGCGAGCGCTCCTTGGACGCGGGGAGCTGATCTTCCTCGTAGACGTTGAAGCGATAGCCGACGTTGCGGACGGTGCCGATGAGCTGCTCGAGGTCGCCCAGCTTGGCGCGCAGCCGCCGCACGTGGACGTCGACCGTGCGGGTGCCGCCGAAGTAGTCGTAGCCCCACACCTCGCTCAGCAGTTGCTCGCGCGTGAACACCCGCGACGGATGCGTCGCGAAGAAGTGCAGCAGCTGAAACTCCTTGTAGGTGAGGTCCAGCGGCTTGCCGTGCACCTTGGCCGAGTACGACGACTCGTCGATCGTGATGCCCGAGGTCTGGATGCGCGTGGAGACCTGCTCCTTGGCCATGCGCCCGACGGCGAGGCGCACGCGTGCGTCGACCTCGGCGGGGCCGGCCGTGACGAGGATCACGTCGTCCACCCCCCAGTCCGTCGACACCGCGGTGAGACCGCCCTCGGTCACCACGAGCAGGAGCGGCGCGTCCAGGCCGGTCGTGTTGAGGATCTTGCACAGGGACTTCGCCCCGACCAGGTCGATGCGGGCGTCGACGAAGATCACGTCGGCGCTGGGGGCGTTCACCAGCTGCGCCGGCTCGGCGGGGATCTGCCGCACGCGATGGCTGAGCAGCTCGAGGGCGGGCAGGACCGCGCCGCCTCCCTGTGTGGAGCTCAGAACCAGAAGCTGTGCCAAGACGCCGTCCTTCCGGCGCGGAAAGCGCCGTGCGCAACAGTGTAGGGCGTGGCCGGGCGCCTCACGGGACGCCGTGGACGCCGACCTCCTTGGGGATGCGGCGACGGTGGGGGATGATGGAGGCATGGCACTCCCCGACCTGGCACCGCCGCGCACCGTGCGCGGCATCGTCGCGATCTGGGTGTTCGCGGCGATCGTGGGCATCGTCGTGGGGGTCGTCGTACCGGCATCCGATCGCTCGTCGTGGATGGCCGTGGGGCTCGGGGCCAGCCTGATCCTCGCCTTCGCGGTGCAGCTGTCGTACGGCCGCTCGCACGGCTTCACCCAGCGCGTGGGCGCGAGCGTGCTCGGGGCGATGGTGGTCCTCGGTGTCATCAGCCTCGGATTCGGCTTGGCCGTCGTCGTTCCCGGCTAGAGTGGTCGGCATGGACCTCGTCGCGCTCGAACTGTTCTTCGTGGGCCTTCTCGGCCTCGCCTCGCTCGCGATCGTCTTCGTCTCGGGCGTGGTGATCAAGAACCTGTACCGCGGCCAGCGCTGACGGGCGGCGTCGTGTTCGATCTGCCGACCGACCTTCCCGCCGACCTCGCGCCGCTGTCGTGGCTGCTGGGGGTGTGGGAGGGCACCGGCGTCATCGACTACGAAGCGGGCGGCGAGCGGTTCACGGGTGAGTTCACCCACCGCGTGAGCTTCAGCCAGGACGGCGGGGACTACCTCAACTACACCGGCCACGCGTGGCTGCACGACGGCGCCGGGCGGACCCCGCTCGTCGCCGAGTCGGGCTACTGGCGGCTGGCGCGCACGGCGACCGCGGCCGATGCCGGGCCGGCCCTGCTGCCGCCGACGGCCTCGGCGCCCGCGCGCACCGTGGACGATGTCGAGGCGCTGCGCAACGCCGAGGGCGGCTTCGACCTCGCGGTGTCGATCGTGCACTCGGATGCCGTCAGCGAGCTCTACCTCGGACAGATCCGGGGGCCGCGCATCGACCTCGCCACCGACGCCGTCGTCCGGCCCGCGGGCGCGAAGGTGTACGCCGCGGCGACCCGCATGTACGGCCTCGTCGACGCGCACCTGCTGTGGGCGTGGGATGTCGCCGCGCTCGGCTCCGACCTCGCCTCGCACGCGTCGGCGCGACTGGCGCGGGTGGAGTGATGGCCGACATCGCGCTGCCGCCGGGAGCGGTGGTCGACCACGACGTGATCGTGCACCTCGGCGACCCGATCCGCGAGCAGCGCGCGCTCGAGGCCGGCCGCGCCGTCGCCCCGCTCGATGACCGGCGCGTGCTGGTCGTCGGCGGCGAGGACCGGCTGACGTGGCTGGACTCGCTCACCTCTCAGGCCCTCGCGACCCTCGCACCGGGCGCGAGCACCGAGCTGCTCGTGCTGGATCCTCACGGTCACGTCGAGCACGCGGCATCCGTCATCGACGACGGCGAGAGCACGTGGCTGATCGTCGACCGCGACGACGCCCCGGGGCTGCTGCAGTGGCTGACGCGCATGCGCTTCCGGCTGCGCGTGGACCCGCGGGACGCGAGCGCGGAGTACGCCGTCGTGGGGGGAACAGCCGAGGCCGTCCGCGCCCTCGCGCCGGCCGGCGCGGCACTCGTCTGGCACGACCCGTGGCCCGCGGTCGCACCCGGCGGCCACGCCTACGCGCTCACCGACCCGCACCCCGGCACCGCGCGGGACTGGGCCGAGGCGATCGTGACGCGCGCCGAGCGCGACCGCGTCGTGGGCGGGGCAGCGGCGCTGGCAGGTCTGCTTGCCGCCGATGCGCTGCGGGTCGCGGCGTGGCGTCCGAGGTGGGCTGCCGAGGTCGACGAGCGGACGCTGCCCCACGAGGTCGACTGGCTCCGCACCGCCGTGCACCTGCAGAAGGGCTGCTACCGCGGTCAGGAGACCGTGGCGAAGGTCCACAACCTCGGCCATCCGCCGCGCCGGCTCGCCTTCCTGCACCTCGACGGCAGCGACGCGGTGCTCCCCGAGCGCGGAGCGGCGGTCCGCGCGGGCGAGGCCGAGGTCGGCACCGTCACCTCGGTCGCCCGCCACCACGAGGACGGTCCGATCGCCCTCGCCCTGCTCCGCCGCAACACCCTGGTCGATGCCGTCCTGACCGTCGACGTCGAGGGTGGAGTCGTCTCGGCCGCCGCCGAGACGATCGTGCCGCCCGAGGCGGGCGCGACCGCCGGTGTCCCCCGGCTTCCCCGGCTCTCGCGCCGCGCGGCCGCGTCGGGATGACACGGGTGCGGGGAGTCAGGTGAGCGTCCCGCCGCAGACCGCGGCGATCCCCACCGGGTGGCGGTCCCGGATCGACCCGCGCCCCGCCTTCCGCCGCGTGCGGGACTCTGGACTCGCGATCGTCCAGATCGTCGTCGCCGCGACCGGCGCCTACGCCTTCGCCGCCTTCGTGCTCGGCCACACCGCGCCGCTGCTGGCGGCGACCGTGACGGTGTCCAGCCTCGGGCTCGTCCGCGACGCCCGCCCGCGCCGCGTCCTCGAGACCGTCGTCGGGATGCTGGTCGGCATCCTCGTCGCGGAGCTCCTGCTGCTCGTCGCGGGGTCGGGGTGGTGGCAGCTCGCGCTGACCCTCGCCGCGACGCTGGTGGTCGCCCGGTTCCTGTCTCCGCAGGCGAGCTTCGCGATTGCCGCGGCGATCCAGTCGCTCATCGTCATGATCATCCCCGCGAGCTCGCCGTTCCTGCGGCTCGTCGACGGCCTCGTCGGGGGCGTGGCGGCCCTGCTGGCGACAGCCCTCATCCCGCGGAGCGCGCTGCGGGCCGCCGCCCGCGACGCCGCGACCGTGTTCGGGGCGACCGAGGCTGCGGCGGCCGCGGTGGTCCAGGCGCTCCGCCGCGGGGACCGGATGCGTGCGGAGCGGGGCCTCGCCAAGGCCCGGGCCCTGCAGCCCGTGCTCGAGCAGTGGCGCGCCTCGATCGACTCCGGCATGGCGATTGCGCGCATCTCGCCGTTCCTGCGCCGCCAGCGCGCCGAACTCGAGCGGCACGCCCACGTCCACCAGGCCATGGATCTGGCCACGCGCAACCTGAGGGTCGTCGCCCGGCGGACGTCGTACCTGTGCGACGACGGCGAGCCGCGCCCGGTCGCGGCGGACATCCTCGCCGACATCAGCAGGGCGACCTCGCTCGTCGGCGCCTCGCTCCACGAGGACATCGCGGCGGGGCCCGCCGCCCGCAGCCTGCTGCTCGCGGTCGCCGCCCACCTGGACCCGCAGGAGGTCATGCCCGGCGCGTCTGTCGGCGATCAGAACCTCATCGCCGCGCTGCGGCCGTTCGCGGTCGACCTGCTGACGGCGACCGGCATGACGCCCGCCGAGGCAAGGGCCGCCGTCCCCCGCATCTGACCCCCGCCGCCGGGGTCGGCGCCGGTTCAGAACTCCACGGGATTCGGGCCCCGGCCGCGCCCCGAAGGCCCCGACGGGGCCGGATCCGCCCGGGCTTGCGGAGTCCTGAACGGCCCGCGCCCGCGCCCGCCCGGCACAGGAGTGCCCGCCCGGGCCTCAGCGCGGCGCGACGGCCTCCCACGGCACGGTCAGCTCGCCCAGCCGCCACCGCGAGCGCTCGAGCAGCGGCCACCCCGCCGCCTGAAGCCGGTCCATCGCGGCCCGCCACCGCTGGCTCGGCCCGAACGAGGCCAGAGGAGCGGCCCGCGTCCACTCCGCGTCCATCGCGGCGAGCAGCTCGTGCACCGCTTCCCCGGGCACGTTGCGGTGGATGAGCGCCTTCGGCAGCCGCTCGGCGGCGACCGACGGCGCGTCCACGTCGCGCAGCCGCAGCGAGACCGTCAGGGTCCGGGGCTCGCCGTCCGGACTCACCTCGATCCACGTCGCGATGCGGCCCAGCTCATCGCACGTCCCTTCGACCAGGATGCCGTCGGGGGCCAGCCGCTCGGCCATCCGTCGCCACGCCTCGGGCACCTCGTCCTCGTCGTACTGGCGCAGGACGTTCATCGCGCGCACGACGACGGGGCGGCGACCGGCGGGAGCCGGGACGTCGAAGCCGCCCCGGGCGAACGACACCCGCGCGTCCGGGGCGAACGGGGTCTGGCCGGCGCGGACGGCGGCGAGCTGCTCGCGGGCCCGTGCGACGCGCTCGGGCGCGATCTCGAGGCCGAGGACCTCGACGTCGGGGCGCGTGCGGGCGAGGCGAGCGTGCAGCTCCAGGGTCGTCACGGCGCTCGCGCCGTACCCGAGGTCGACCACGAGCGGGTCCTGCGCGCGCCGCAGCACCGGATGCCGGGCGATCCAGCGGTCGACCCGTCGCAGGCGGTTGGTGCCGGTGGTGCCCCGGGTGATCCGGCCGAGCGGCGCGGTTCCTCGGGGCATCACCCCATGATGCCAGCACCGGCCGGGAGGGGCCGGCATCCGTCGATATCATGGGCGTCATGACTGCGCCCTACACGCTGATCCTGCTCCGCCATGGCCAGAGCGAATGGAACAAGTCCAACCAGTTCACCGGGTGGGTCGACGTCCGCCTCACCGACCTCGGCAAGGCCGAGGCCCAGCGCGGCGGCGAGCTGATGGCCGAGAAGGGCCTGCTGCCCGACATCGTGCACACGTCGCTGCTGAGCCGCGCCATCCAGACCGCCAACATCGCCCTCGACGCCGCCGACCGGCTGTGGATCCCCGTCAAGCGCACGTGGCGTCTCAACGAGCGCCACTACGGCGCCCTGCAGGGCAAGGACAAGGCGCAGACCCTCGAGGAGTTCGGCCAGGACCAGTTCATGCTGTGGCGCCGCTCCTTCGACGTGCCCCCGCCCGAGCTCGCCGACGACGACCAGTACAGCCAGGTCGGCGACCCCCGCTACGCCGGCATCGACGGCGAGGTGCCGCGCACCGAGTCGCTCAAGCTCGTCATCGACCGGTTCCTGCCGTACTGGCAGAACGACATCATCCCGGATCTCAAGGCCGGCAAGACCGTCCTCGTCACCGCGCACGGCAACTCGCTGCGGGGGCTGGTGAAGCATCTCGACGGCATCAGCGACGCCGACATCGCCGAGCTGAACATCCCCACCGGCATCCCGCTGGTCTACCGCCTGGGCGAGGACTTCATGCCGCTCGGGCCGGGGGAGTACCTCGACCCCGAGGCCGCCGCCGCGGGTGCCGCCGCCGTCGCCAACCAGGGCAAGTAGCCCCGCACGACGCAGACTCGCGACGCAGAAGAGAGCGGATGCCTCCCCCCGGGGGCATCCGCTCTCTGGCTCTGGGTCCGGCGCTGTCGCTACGACAGCGGGAAGGACGTGCTGTCGACGACCTCGGACACCGTCTCCCACTCGCCGGTGGCGAGGTAGGCCACCTTCTTGGCGACCGAGACGGCGTGGTCGGCGAACCGCTCGTGGTACCGGCTGGCGAGCGTGGCGTCGACCGTGGCCGCGGCCTCACCCCGCCACGAGTCGCTCAGGACCTTCTCGAAGACGCTGGCGTGCAGTTCGTCCACGGCGTCGTCGGCGTTGCGGATCTTCTCTGCCAGCGACATGTCCTGGGTGCGCAGCAGCTCGGTGAGAGTCCGGGCGACCTCGACGTCCAGCTGACCCATCTTGGTGAAGGTGGCCTTGAGTCCGCGGGGGATGGCGCGCTCGGGGAAGCGCATGCGGGTGAGCTGGGCGATGTGCTCGGCGATGTCGCCCATGCGCTCCAGCGAGGCGCTCATGCGCAGCGCGCCCACGACGATGCGCAGGTCGCGCGCGACCGGCTGCTGCCGGGCGAGGATCTCGATGGCCAGCTCGTCGAGGGCGATGGCCTTCTCGTCGATGATGGCGTCGGACTCGATGACCTCCTCGGCGAGCCCCACGTCGCTCGACTCGAACGCCCGCGTCGCCTTGTCGATGGCGATCGTGACGAGCTCGGCGATCTCGACCAGGCGTGACTGGGCGTCCTCGAGGGACTGGTGGAAGACTTCGCGCATGCCGGCACCTTTCTGATTCCGTCGCGGGGGAGCCGCTCCCGCGGGCCCTGGCGATTGTCGCCACCGAAGGTTAACGATCGGTGCCGTGGGAGTGAATAGTACCGACCGCGGGCGGTCGGGCATCGAAGACCGTCCGACGGCGCGTGGACGGGGACCGTACAGTGAGGGAATGGATACGACGCAGCTCGTGCTGCTCGCCCTCCTCGCCGGAGTCATCATCGGCTGTTCCGTCTCGGCCGTCATCGCCGTGTCGCTGCGCGCCCGCGACCGTGTGCGCGCCGAGACATCCGCCGACATCCCGCGAGGGGTGCGCGAGGTGCTGCATGGGATGGACGACGCCGCGGTCGTCGTCGACGGCTCGTTCACCGTGATGGCCGCGTCGGCCGCCGCGCGCCCGTTCGGTCTCGACGAGGGCTCCGTGCTGCCGCCCGACGGCCTGCGTGACGTCGTCCGCCGCACGCGGTTCGCCGACGTGGCCGCCGAGGAGACCCTGCGCCTTCGCCGCGGTGCACCGCCGGCCGAGCCGCGGCTCGTGGTCGTGCGAGCGAGCCGGATCTCGCCGCGGTTGGCGCTGCTGGTCCTCCGCGACATCACCGAGCGCGAGCGGGTCGAGCAGATGCGGCGCGATTTCGTCGCCAACACCAGCCACGAACTGAAGACCCCCGTCGGGGCGGTGAGCCTGCTCGCCGAGGCGATCGAATCCGCCGCCGACGACCCGCCACAGGTGCGGATCTTCGCCTCGCGCCTGACCGCCGAGGCCGCCCGGCTGTCGATGCTGACCTCGCGCATCATGAACCTCTCGCGGCTTCAGGCCGCCGAGGACCTCACGACCGATCAGCTGATCGCCGTCGACGAGATCGTCACCGCCGCCCTCGAGGCCCATTCCATCCAGGCCGCCTCGGCGGGGGTCACGGTCGTGCGGGGCGGCAAACGCGGCCTCTACGTACGCGGAGACGCGCAGATCCTCATCGAGGCGGTCGGCAACCTGATCTCCAACGCGATCGTGTACTCGCCGGCGGGCGCGGACGTGGGCGTGGGGGTGAAGCTCGTGGACGGGGTCATCGAGATCGCCGTCACCGACAGGGGCATCGGCATCGCCGAGGGCGACCAGGAGCGCATCTTCGAACGGTTCTACCGCACCGATCAGGCCCGCTCCCGGCGCACCGGCGGCACGGGCCTCGGCCTGTCGATCGTCAAGCACGCGGTGAACCGCCACGGCGGCGAGGTCCGGCTGTGGTCGCGTCCGGGCCGCGGCTCGACGTTCACGATCCGCCTGCCCGCAGCCGCCGCCCCCGCGGATGTCCCGCTCGCCGCCAAGCGACGCAAGAAGCCCAAGAAGGCGGCCGCTCCCGCGGCCGACAGCCCGGCCGCCTCGGCGGCTGTGAAGACGGCCGTGTCTGCGGCCGAGAACGGAGCACCGCAATGACCCGCGTCCTGATCGTCGAGGACGAGCCCGACCTGGCCGACCCGCTGGCCTACCTGCTGCGCCGCGAGGGCTATGAGGTCGAGATCGCCGAGGACGGGCCCACCGCGCTGACGGTCTTCCGCGAGCGGGGCGCCGACATCGTCCTGCTCGACCTGATGCTGCCCGGGATGCCGGGCACCGAGGTGTGCCGGCAGATCCGCACCGGCTCGGGGGTCCCGGTCATCATGCTCACCGCGAAGGACTCCGAGGTCGACATCGTGGTGGGCCTCGAGCTCGGCGCCGACGACTACGTCACCAAGCCCTACTCGTCGCGGGAACTGCTCGCGCGCATGCGGGCGGTGCTGCGCCGTCAGACGCAGGCCGAGGCGGACCTCGAGGACCGCGTGCTCGACGGCGGCCGGGTCGTGCTGGACATCGACCGGCACACGGTGGCGGTCGACGGCGCCGAGATCAACATGCCCCTGAAGGAATTCGAGCTTCTCGAGGTGCTGATGCGCAACGCCGGCCGCGTGCTCACGCGGGGGCAGCTCATCGACCGGGTGTGGGGCAGCGACTACTACGGCGACACGAAGACCCTGGACGTCCACATCAAGCGCATCCGCTCCCGCATCGAGGAGAACCCGGGCGACCCGGTCATGCTGGTGACCGTCCGTGGACTCGGCTATCGCTTCGAAGCCTGATGCTTCTTGTCTGAGCCGTCACCGCTGACAACGAGAAGGCCTCTCCCGCGGGAGAGGCCTTTCTCGTGTCCGTCCGCCGATCAGGGGACGTAGGGCGCGTAGTACTCCAGCTCGCCGTCCAGGACGGGGACGCGGACGAGCGAGCCGTCGGCGTCGCCGGCCTGGAAGTAGGCCGGGACGTCGGCGCCGGGCATCGTGTCCAGGCCTTCGATCAGCAGCGGGTCCTCGCCGTCGGCGCCGAGGCTCACGGTCGTCCGGGCGGGGACCTGGACGGTCTCGCTGAGGATGGACCCGCCCTCGCCGATCTCGATCGTGATCGTCGCGGGGCTGTCGGTGGTGTTCACCAGGGCTGCAAGCATGTTGCCGGCCGAGCCCTCATCGTCGGCGATGATGAGGGCGTTCCGCACCTCGATGGGGCCGGCGCTGGCTCCGACGCCGTCCGACGGGTTGTACTGGATGGTGGTCGCCTGCGTGGAGATCATGCTGCACCCGGTGAGGGTCGTCGCCACGGCGGCGCCGGCGACCGCCAGCGCGAGCGCGCGGCGGGTCTTGGTGCTGGCGAGCGCCGCGCCCACGGTGCGGTGATTCGACATGACAGATCCTCCCAGGGTGGACGACGGCATCCCCAGCATTCTATGGGGTTGCGCGCGACGGCGACGGCGCGCGGCCCGGGAGTGCGGCGGCAAACTCTAGCGCATGTCGCCTGTGGTATTCTGGAGGTTGCCGAAAGGACATAACTCCATGCTTTTTGAGGTTGGCGAGACGGTCGTCTACCCCCATCACGGGGCCGCAACGATCATCGAGGTCAAGGACCGAATCATCAAGGGCGAGACGAAGAAGTACCTGAAGCTCAACGTCACGCAAGGCGACCTCATCATCGAGGTTCCCGCTGAGAACGTCGATCTGGTCGGCGTCCGCGACGTCATCGGCAAGGAGGGCCTGGACCGGGTCTTCGAGGTGCTGCGCGCCCCCTTCACCGAAGAGCCGACCAACTGGTCTCGTCGCTACAAGGCGAATCTCGAGAAGCTCGCCTCGGGCGACGTCATCAAGGTCAGCGAGGTCGTGCGTGATCTGTGGCGCCGCGATCAGGACCGCGGCCTCTCGGCGGGCGAGAAGCGCATGCTCGCCAAGGCCAAGCAGATCCTCGTGTCCGAGCTCGCGCTCGCCGAGAAGACCGACGAAGAGAAGGCCAGCGTCCTGCTCGACGAGGTTCTCGCGAGCTGATCTGCGGATCACTTCGAAAACGGCGGCGCTTCGGCGCCGCCGTTTTCGTCTGCCGAGGCTCGGATGCCGGTCCGACGCGTGGCAGAGTGCTGGTGTGAGCTCCATCACCCCCGTGCCCCGCGTGGCCGTCATCGTCGTCGCCGCCGGCTCCGGAACCCGCCTGGGTGCCGCCGCCCCCAAGGCCTTCGTGGGCCTGGACGACCGCTCGATCCTGCGCCACGCCCTGCAGGGCGTCTTCGACGCGTGCTCGGCGCAGGTCGTCGTGGTCGCACCGCGCGGGCGCGAGGGCGATGCGCTCACCGAGGCGATGGATGCCGCGGGGGACCGCCGGGATCTCGTCGACGTCGTCACCGGGGGTGAGACCCGCCAGGCGTCGGTCGCGGCCGGGCTCGCCGCGCTGTGGGGCGACGTCGACATCGTGCTGGTGCACGATGCGGCGCGGGCGCTGACCCCGCCGGCGGTGTTCAGCCGCGTGATCGCCGCCGTCGCCGCCGGCGCGACGGGAGTCCTCCCGGTGCTTCCCGTGGTCGACACGATCAAGCGGGTCGCCGGCGCGGCCGTCGTCGAGGGGGTCGACCGCGCAGAGCTCGCCTCGGCGCAGACCCCGCAGGGATTCCGTCGGGACGTGCTCGAAGCGGCATACGCCGCCGCGACGGCCGAGTACACCGACGACGCGGCGCTCGTCGCGGCGACGGGGCATCCGATCACCACGGTCGCCGGCGACCCGTCGGCCTTCAAGATCACCACGGCGGCCGACCTCGACCGCGCGCGCGCGATGCTCGAGAAGACCGCGCCCGCCGCGGATGCCCCGAGCCGGCATCGCGGCACCGCGCCGCGCGTGGGCGTCGGGACCGACGTGCACGCGTTCGGCGGCGACGGCGCGCTGTGGCTGGCGGGCCTGGAGTGGCCGGGCGAGCGGGCGCTCTCGGGTCATTCCGACGGGGATGCCGTCGCCCACGCCATCGTCGACGCGCTGCTGGCCGCGGCCGGCCTCGGCGACATCGGCACGCATTTCGGGACGGACCGGCCGGAGTTCGCCGGGGCTCACGCCGACGCCTTCCTGCGCCGGACGCGGGAGCTCCTCGGCGAGGCGGGGTGGCGGATCGGCAACGTCTCGGTGCAGGTGCAGACCACCCGCCCGCGCTTCGCCGCCCGGCGGCAGGAGGCCGAGCGCGTGCTCTCGCAGGCGCTCGGCGGGGCGGATGTCTCGGTGTCCGCCACGACCACCGACGGGCTCGGGTTCACCGGTCGCGGCGAAGGCGTCTCGGCGACGGCGGTCGCGCTGCTGCTGCCGGCCTGATCAGTCCCCGGGTGCGTCGAGCCGCCGGTGCATGAAGACCGAGTGCGGGTCGACGGCGTAGTCGGCGAAGGGTCCGCACACCGAGAACCCCTCGCTCGCGTAGAGCCGGTGCGCCGCGGTGAAGTCGTCGTGGCTGCCGGTCTCGAGCCACACGTCCGTCGCGCCCCGCATGCGGGCCGCGTCGATGATCCGGCGCAGCAGGGAACGGCCGACGCCCGCGCGCAGGAACCCATCGGCGACGCGCATCGACTTCACCTCGGCATCGGTGGGGGACCACATCTTCAGCACGCCGATGCCGGCGATCTCGTCGCCCTCCCAGGCCGAGAACAGCACGACGCCCGGGTCGGCGAGGGCCTCGGCGTCCAGGGCGTGGCAGCTGTCCTCGGGCGACGTCGCCCGCATGTGCGCGAGGTGGCGGGCGATGAGCCCGCGCGTCAGCGGCGAGGACAGGTCGTCGGGCCGGATGAGCAGCATCTATCCCTCCACGGCATAGGGGGCGGGGTCGCGCGGCCGGCGTGATCCCCACGCGAGGACCGCGAGCCCCACCACGAGGACGACGAGGCCGGTGACGGCGAGCGGGGCGAGGCGTTCGCCGAGGACGGTGAGTCCCAGGACGGCGGCGGTGAGCGGCTCTCCGAGGGTGAGGGTCGCGGCGGTCGCCGCCGTCAGGCCGCTGAGGCCCCAGGTGAACAGCACGTAGGCGATCGAGATCGTCGCAAGCCCCAGCCACAGCGCCATGATCCAGCCGGCCGGCTCGGCGAGCCAGCCCACGTCCACGAAGGGCAGCGCGAGGATGGTGAGCGCCGCGGCGGAGGCACCCATCGCACCCACGACGGTGAAGGGATCCCAGCCGGCATCCAGCAGCCGACGCTGCGCGTTGGCGATGACGGCGAACGAGGCGCCCGCGCCGATCGACCCCAGCAGGCCCACCGGGTCGGCGGCACCCGACCCGCCGCCGCCGAGGCCGAGCAGGACGACGCCGGCGGTGGCCGCCGCCGTGGCCACCAGCCACGTCGCGGTGGGGTTCCGCCGCGTCAGCAGCCACTCCAGGACTCCCGCGAGGACCGGCGCGGAACCCAGGGCGATCACCGTCCCCACGGCCACTCCGTTGCGTTCGGCGCCCAGGAAGAACAACGGCTGGTACACCGCCAGGCATGCGCCGGTGAGCACCATCAGCGCGATGGGCCGCGGTTCCCACGTGGGGTTGCGCGGGCGGGAACGGCGTCCTCGCGCAGCGAGCGCGAACGCCAGCACCGCCAGGCCCGTCCCGCCGATCACCATCCGCATGACGCCGATCGACAGCGGCGTCGTGCCGTCGGGGCCGAGCGCCTGCGACGTGCCGGTGGTGCCGAAGAGGACGGCGGCGGCGAGGACGGCGAGCACATTCACCCTCCAGTTCTACCGCCACGGCCGTCCTCCGAACGGACAGCGCCCGCCGGTAGGCTGGTGCGGTGACTGTGAGGCTCTACGACACCAAGGCGCAGTCGCTGCGCGACTTCGTGCCGAGAGACCCCGGGAACGTCACCGTCTACGTATGCGGTCCGACGGTGCAGTCCGGCCCGCACATCGGCCATCTGCGCGGCGCGCTGGCCTTCGACGTGCTGCGGCGCTGGCTCGCCCACCGCTTCGGCCGCGTCACCTTCGTCCGCAACGTCACCGACATCGACGACAAGGTGCTGCAGAACGCCACCGACTCCGAGGAGTGGTGGGCGCTGGCGTACCGCATGGAGCAGCAGTTCTCGCGGGCGTATGCGGCGATCGGCATCCTTCCGCCGACCTACGAGCCGCGCGCGACGGGGTTCATCCCGCAGATGCACGAGCTCATCGCCCGGCTGATCGACGCCGGGCACGCCTACCCGGCCGCCGGGGACGTCTACTTCGACGTCCGGTCGTGGCCCGCCTACGGCGAGCTCACCCGGCAGTCGCCGGACGCGATGGAGCCGGCGGGCGACGCCGATCCCCGAGGCAAGCGCGACCCGCGCGACTTCGCGCTGTGGAAGGGCGTGAAGTCCGACGAGCCGGAATCGGCCGCATGGGAGTCTGCGTGGGGCCGCGGGCGTCCCGGCTGGCACATCGAGTGCTCGGCGATGTCGCGCCGCTTCTTCGGCGCCGAGTTTGACATCCACGGCGGGGGTCTCGACCTGCGCTTCCCGCACCACGAGAACGAGCTGGCGCAGTCGACGGCGGCCGGCGACGGGTTCGCCCGCTACTGGGTGCACAACGGCCTGGTCACCGTGGGCGACCAGAAGATGTCGAAGTCCCTGGGCAACTTCATGCTCGCCGACGACCTGCTCCGCCAGCGCGACGCCCTCGTGGTGCGCTACACGCTGCTGGCGGCGCACTACCGCTCGAGCCTCGCCATCACCGAGACCTCGTTCGACGAGGCCGCCGCGGCGGTCGGCCGCATCCGCTCGTTCCAGGAGCGTGCGGTGCGGATGCTGCGCCTGGACGACGCCGACCGGCGGCTGAGCGCCGCCGCTCCGGCCGCCTTCGCCGAGGCGATGGACGACGACCTGGCCGTGCCGCAGGCGCTCGCCGTGCTGCACGAGGCCGTGCGCGAGGGCAACACCGCCCTGGATGCCGCCGACGACGACACCGTCGCCGACCGGTTCGCGGCGGTCGCCGTGATGACGGGCCTGCTCGGCATCGACCCGCTGGACCCCGCGTGGGCTTCGGGAGGCGAGTCTGCGGAGGCGGGGGCTCTGGACCGCCTGCTGCAGGCGATGATCGACCAGCGCGCGCAGGCGCGCGCCGGCAAGGACTGGGCCGCCGCCGACCGCATCCGCGATGCGATCGCCGCGGCGGGAATCGCGCTCGAGGACAGCGCCGACGGAACACATTGGAGTATCGATGGCTAAGCCAGGACGCCCCGGCGCGAGCAAGGGCAAGAAGAAGGGCCCCGTCAAGGGCACCGGCGGTCACAGCCGCAAGGCGCTCGAGGGCAAGGGGCCGACCCCCAAGGCCGAGGACCGCGCGTGGCACGTCGCCGGCAAGCGCAAGGCGGCTGCCGAGCGCTACGCGGCCGCCGGCGGCAAGGGCCGCCCCGGCGCGAAGCCCGGGTCGTCCTCGCGCCCCGCGGCGAAGGCGAAGTCGACGGACGAGACCGAGATCGTCACCGGTCGCAACTCCGTCCTCGAGGCGCTGCGCGCCCGCATCCCGGCCACGACGCTGTACATCGCGCAGCGGGTCGAGATGGACGACCGGGTGAAGGAGATGCTCGCCACCGCCACCCACCGGGACATCCCGGTGCTCGAGGTCACGCGTCCCGAGCTCGACCGCATGGCCGGCTTCGACGGTGTGCACCAGGGCGTCGCCCTGAAGGTGCCGCCCTACGAGTACGCCCACCCGCAGGATCTGCTCGAGCAGATCGTCGACCGCGGCGATGTGCCGCTGCTGGTCGCGCTGGACGGCATCACGGATCCGCGCAACCTCGGCGCCATCATCCGCTCGACGGCGGCGTTCGGGGGCCAGGGGATCATCCTGCCGCAGCGTCGCTCGGCGAGCGTGAACTCCGCCGCGTGGAAGACCAGTGCCGGGGCGGCCGCGCGCGTGCCCGTCGCGCTGGCGGCGAACCTGACCGCCACGCTCAAGGACTTCAAGAAGCAGGGCGTCTTCGTGCTGGGCCTGGACGGCGGGGGAGACGTGCCCCTGCCGGCGCTCCAGCTGGCCGACCGGCCGGTCGTCATCGTCGTCGGCTCCGAGGGCAAGGGCCTGTCGCGCCTGGTCACCGAGACCTGCGACCAGATCGTGTCGATCCCGATCGGCTCGGCCACGGAGTCCCTGAACGCCGGGATCGCGGCATCCGTCGCCCTCTACCAGGTCGCCACGACCCGCGCCGCGCAGAGCGCGTAGCCGCCGCGCGGGCGGTCCCAGCCCGGCCGAGCCGTGTGTCGGGCGCGTGACGTCCGCGATGCGATCGTGACATTTTCTCGGTCTCGCCGCCGAGGCAGAGTACCTTCTTAGGGTGCCCGACACCCTGAACCCCGAGCCGGCGTCCTCCCCCCAGGCGCCCGCGCGGCATCCCCTCGCCCTCGCCCCCGTCTCGTCGCCCGCCAGCAGCGTCGACGGATTCGTGAAGGAGTTCCTGCTCAACCTGAACTTCGACCGGGGCGTCGCCCTGTCGTCGTCCAACGCCACGGACCAGTACACGGCGCTGGCCTACACCGTCCGCGACTACCTGATGGCGCGGTGGCTCGAGGACCAGAAGCGGCAGCGCGAGACCCAGGCCAAGGGCGTGTGCTACCTCTCGGCGGAGTACCTGCTCGGCCGGCAGCTCGACAACAACCTGCTCGCGACCGGCCTCATGGACATCGCCACCGGGGCCCTCGCCTCGTGCGGGATCGACATCGACGACCTGCGCGCGCAGGAGGTCGAGCCCGGTCTCGGCAACGGCGGTCTCGGTCGCCTGGCGGCGTGCTTCGTGGACTCGCTGGCGACGATGGGCGTTCCGAGCATCGGCTACGGCATCCGCTACGAGTACGGCATCTTCCGGCAGACCTTCGAGGACGGCCGCCAGGTCGAGCAGCCCGACGCGTGGCTCGAGATGGGCTCGCCGTGGGAGTTCCCGCACCCCGAGCGCTCGCAGGTGATCTCGTTCGGCGGCCACACCGAGACGTACGACGACGACGGCGTGGAGCGCTCGCGCTGGGTTCCGGCCTGGAACGTGCAGGCGGTGCCCTACAACTACATGGTCCCCGGCTACCAGAACGGGCGCGTGAACACGCTGCGCCTGTGGAGCGCCCGGGCGACGCAGGCGTTCGACCTGCGGATCTTCAACTCCGGCGACTACACCGAGGCGGTGCGGGCGCAGACCTACGCCGAGAACATCTCCAAGGTGCTCTACCCCGAGGACTCCACGCCGCAGGGCAAGGAGCTGCGCCTGCAGCAGCAGTACTTCTTCGTGGCGGCCTCGATCGGCGACTTCCTCGACAACGTGCTGCTGCCGGACTTCGACCTGTCGAAGCTGCCGGACCGCGTCATCTTCCAGCTCAACGACACCCACCCCGTCATCGGGGTGCCCGAGCTGATGCGCCGCCTCGTCGACGACCGCCATCTGGAGTGGGACGAGGCATGGCGGATCACCCAGCAGTGCTTCGCGTACACCTGCCACACCCTTCTTCCCGAGGCGCTCGAGGTGTGGTCGGTCGAGCTGCTGGGGCGCCTGCTGCCGCGGCACCTCGAGATCATCTACCGCATCAACGACGAGTTCCTGGATGCCGTGCGGGAGCGCTTCGGCGACGACGAGCTGCGGATCCGCAACATGTCCATCATCGGCGAGCACCCCGAGCGCTCCGTGCGCATGGCGTACCTCGCCACCGTCGCGGGCGCGAAGGTGAACGGCGTCGCGGAGCTGCACTCGCAGCTGCTGCGCGAGAAGGTGCTGCCGGACTTCGACGAGTTCTTCCCCGGCAAGTTCACCAACGTCACCAACGGGGTCACCCCGCGGCGCTTCATGCGCCTGGCCAACCCCGCGTTGTCGGAGCTGATCACCGACGCGCTGGGGTCGACCTGGCTGACGGACCTCGACCGTCTGCGCGAGCTCGAGGCCTACGCCGAGGACCCCGAGTTCCGCACCCGCTTCGCCGAGATCAAGGCGCACAACAAGCGTCGCCTGTCCCGGGTCCTCGAGGCCCGTGACGGCGTCAGCGTCGCCGACGACCACATGCTCGACGTCATGGTCAAGCGCCTGCACGAGTACAAGCGGCAGATGCTGAAGCTGCTGCACGTGGTGACGCTGTACGACCGCGTCTCGTCGGGGAGCCTGGCGGCCGCCGACCTGCAGCCGCGGACGTTCGTGTTCGGCGCGAAGGCGGCGCCCGGGTACCGGATCGCCAAGGAAATCATCCACCTCATCAACGCCGTCGGCGAGACGGTCAACACCGACCCCGTCCTCGAGGGCCGGCTGAAGGTGCTGTTTCCGCCGAACTACAACGTCACCCTCGCCGAGAGCGTCATCCCCGCCGCGGATCTCTCGGAGCAGATCTCGCTCGCGGGCAAGGAGGCGTCGGGGACGGGCAACATGAAGTTCGCCCTCAACGGCGCCCTCACGATCGGCACCGACGACGGCGCGAACGTCGAGATCCGCGAGCTGGTGGGGGACGACAACTTCTTCCTATTCGGCATGAGCGAGCCGCAGGTCGAGGAGCTGTTCGCCCGCGGCTACTCCCCGAGCGACTTCTACCGCGAGGACGCGGACCTGCGCCGTGCGATCGACCTGATCGCGTCGGGGAGGTTCTCGCGCGGCGACCGGGCGATGTTCGAGCCGATCGTGTCGAACCTGCTCTACCACGACCGCTTCATGGTGCTCGCCGACTATTCGTCCTACATCGCCGCGCAGGAGCGCGTGGATGCCGCCTACCGCGACCAGGACGGCTGGACCCGGTCGGCGATCCTCAACGTCGCCCGGTGCGGGTTCTTCTCGTCCGACCGCTCGATGCGGGACTACATCGACCGGATCTGGCACACCCCACCGGCATTCTGAGCCCACCGCCCGCGCGCGGGAATGATCGGGACCCCGGGGCGCTTGCACCTGGGGTACCCGTTCGGCCAGGAAAGGACCAGCATGACCCGCATCGCCGTCATCGGAGGAACCGGCTACGCCGGGAGCAACATCGTCGCCGAGGCGGTGAGCCGCGGCCACACGGTGGTCTCGGTCGCCCGCAACGTGCCGACCGACCGCGTCGAGGGGGCCACCTACATCGAGGGCACGCTGCTGGACGTCCCGACCCTCGTCAGCGAGCTGGAGGGCGTCGACGTCGTGGTGTCGGCGGTCGCTGCTCGCGGCGAGATGCTGGGCCACCTGCGCGAGGCGATGGCCGAGCTGGTCCACTCCCTTCCCGAGGGCGTGCGCGTGGGGGTCATCGGGGGTGCGGGCGGCAGCCTCGTGGCACCGGGCGGAGAGCGGGTCGTCGACCAGCCCTCGTTCACCGAGGAGTACAAGCCCGAGGCGCTCGAGGCGATCGGCGTCCTCGAGGACCTGCAGGCGGGCTCCTCGGGCCGCGACTGGTTCTACATCCACCCGGCGGGCGGCTTCGGCATGTGGAACCCGGGGGAGCGCACGGGCTCGTACCGCGACGGCGGCGACGTGCTGGTGACCGACGAGGACGGCGAGTCGTTCATCTCGGGCGCCGATCTGGCCGTGGCCGTCGTCGACGAGATCGAGAACCCGCGTCACTCGCGCGAGCGCTTCACCGTCGGATACTGACCGGCGTCGTCGGCCGGCGCGGCCTCACACGAGGTCGCGCCAGTCGATGGCCTCTTCCTCTTCGTCCAGGGCCGGGATGGCGGCGGTCACGACCGGCAACGAGACGGTCTCGGTGGACGGCGCCATGAGGGTCGCCTCGTCGCGGCGGTGGCGCAGCACCTCGTCGACGTAGTTGGACAGCGCCTCGGCGAGCGGAACGGAGCGTCCCTGGGCCTGCGACATGTACCAGCGGTGCTCGAGCACCTGGTGGAACAGCTCCGCCGGCTCGAGCTTTGCCCGCAGGTCCCACGGCACAGCCTTCACGACGGGCTCGAAGACGCGCGTGAGCCACTCGTGCGCCGCCATCTCCTCGTCGTCGCCGAGCCGCGAGATCCGCACGCGGAACTCGTCCAGGTCGTTGAGCAGGCGCCGTGCCTGGTTCTCTTCGACGTCGAGCCCGGTGAGGCGCAGCAGACGGCGCTGGTGGTGCCCGGCATCCACCACCTTCGGCTGGATCGAGACCCGGGTGCCGTCGGCCTGGGACTGGATGGACATCTCGCCGATGTCGAAGCCGAGCGCGTTGAGGCGCTGGACGCGCTCGGTCAGGCGCCACGCCTCGTCGGCGCCGAAGGTCTCGGTGTCGGTCAGCGCCGCCCACAGCGACCGGTACGAGCTGACGATGCCGTCGGCGATGGCGATCGCGTCGACGCCGCCCTCGAGGCGGCCGCCGGCTTCGAGGTCCATGATCTCCCCGGCGATGTTGGTGCGGGCGACCTCGAGGTCGTGCTCGCGCTGCCCGGGGGTCAGGCCGGTCTCGTGCAGCTCGCCGGTCTCGGCGTCGACGAGGTAGGCGGCGAAGGCGCCGGCATCCCGGCGGAAGAGGGTGTTGGACAGCGACACGTCGCCCCAGAAGAACCCGACGTTGTGCAGGCGCACGAGCAGCGCGGCCAGGGCGTCCACGAGCCGCGTGGCGGTGTCGGGACGCAGCACCTGGGTGAACAGCGCGCGGTAGGGAAGCGAGAACTTCAGGTGCGCGGTGACCAGCGCGGCCGGCAGCGGTTCACCGGCCGGCGTCCGACGGCCGTCGATGACGGCGACGCGCTCCACGCACGGCACGTCCAGCCGCGCGAGGTTGCCGAGCATGTCGTACTCGCGCCGCGCCATCTCGGCGGTGGTCTCCTTGATCGCCACCACCCGCCCCGACAGGTTCGCGAACCGCACCAGGTGGCGCGAGATGCCCTTGGGCAGGTAGACGATCGTGTTCGACGGCCAGTCGCCGAGCGGCGTCGACCACGGCAGCGCCAGCAGTCCCGGGTCGACGGAGCTGGCGGTGATGCTGAGTGCGTCGGGCATCGGTCCTCCGGTCAGCGGAAACGCCGCGGCGCGGGGGGCGTGTCGCCCGCCCGCGCCGCAGCAGGATCGGTCAGCTTCCCGAGACCACCGGGGCGTCGTTGAGGCGCTCGCCCGTCTCGATGTCGAAGGCGTGGACGTGACCGGCGGTGGCCGCCAGGGTCACGGTCTCGCCCGCGTTGGGGTGACGGCGGCCGTCGACGCGCGCGACGATGTCCGTGCGCTTGCCGTTGATGTCGGTGTGGCCGTACAGGTAGCCGTCGGCGCCGAGCTCCTCGACGAGGTCGACGACGACCGACAGGCCCTTGCCGTCGGCGGGTCCGACCACGATGTCCTCGGGGCGGATGCCGATGGTGACCTCGCTGCCGTGGGCGCGACCGGTGGTGTCGCGGTCCAGCGGCACGACCTCGGTGCCGAAGCGGACGCCGCCGTCGGCGAGGTCGGCCGGGAAGAGGTTCATGGCGGGGGAGCCGATGAAGCCGGCGACGAACACGTTGTTCGGACGCTCGTACAGGTCGCGCGGGGTGCCGACCTGCTGCAGCAGGCCGTCCTTGAGCACGGCGATGCGGTCGCCCATGGTGAGGGCCTCGGTCTGGTCGTGCGTGACGTAGACCGTGGTGACGCCCAGGCGGCGCTGGAGCGAGGCGATCTGGGTGCGGGTCTGCACGCGCAGCTTCGCGTCGAGGTTCGACAGCGGCTCGTCCATGAGGAACACCTGCGGCTGGCGCACGATCGCGCGGCCCATGGCCACACGCTGACGCTGACCGCCCGAGAGTGCCTTGGGCTTGCGGGTCAGGTACTGCTCGAGGTCGAGCAGCTTGGCGGCCTCGAGGACGCGGTTTGCGCGCTCCTCCTTGCCGACGCCGGCGATCTTCAGGGCGAAGCCCATGTTCTCGGCGACGGTCATGTGCGGGTACAGCGCGTAGTTCTGGAAGACCATCGCGATGTCGCGGTCCTTCGGCGGCACGTCGGTGACGTCGCGGTCACCGATGAGGATGCGGCCGGCGTTGACCTCTTCGAGACCGGCCAGCATGCGCAGCGACGTGGACTTGCCGCAGCCGGAGGGGCCGACGAGGACGAGGAACTCGCCGTCGGCGATCTCGAGGTTGAGCTTGTCCACAGCGGGGCGCGTGCCCCCCGGGTACAGGCGCGTTGCGTTGTCGAAAGTGACGGACGCCATGTTCTCTTCTCCTTCACCGGCAGGTACGTGCCGGACGATCCGTAGTGAGGATGAGCGGGGGCTTTCCCGCGCGCCCGCCATCGGGCGCAAGCACAGTATGCCACGGCGCGCCCCGCGCGCGCGTCTGGGCATTTCCCAGACTGCCTGGTTAACATCGGATCCGGCCGCCTCTGACGTGCGGCCTCCGCCGAGATCCGGCACCCTTCACGTCCCGAGAGGTTCCATGTCGAGCGACGATCCTGCGAATGCGCCCGCGCCGAGCGAGCGCCGCGACGCCGTGCGCGAGAAGGCCCAGCAGGTGCACGTGCGCCAGTCGCGCGCCCGTCGCATCCGCGTCGCCACGCTCGCGCTCACGGCCGTCGCCGTCGTCGTGATCGGTGCCGTCGTGATCACCTGGGTCGTCTCGTCCGCGGCATCCAAGCCCCTGCTGCGCCCCGGCAACCTCGTCGACGACGGCTTCACCGTCTCGAGCGTGTCGGGCGTCTCGCTCTCGAGCGGCGCCGCAGACCAGGGCCCGGCCGCCACTCCGACGCCCACCCCGACCCCCGAGGCGACGTCGAAGTCGGCGGACGAGAAGCCGGAGCCCACGCCGACCGCCCGCCCCGCCGTCGACATCCGCGTGTACGTCGATTATCTCTCGACCGGATCCCGCGAGTTCCAGCTCGCGAACGTGCAGCAGCTCGCCGAGTGGGTGTCCGAGGACGCCGCGACCCTGACCTACCACCCGGTGTCGATGCTGACGGCGAAGTCCAACGGCACGAAGTACTCGCTGCGCGCCGCGGGCGCCGCCGCCTGCGTGGCGACGCACTCGCCCGACTGGTTCTTCGCGTACAACAACGCCCTCCTCAGCCAGCAGCCCGAGGTCGACTCCGACGGCTACACCGACAGCGAGCTGGCGTCGCTGGCCATCGCATCGGGGGCCGACAAGCCCCGCGAGGTGCGCGCGTGCATCGAGCAGCAGACCTTCCAGGCCTGGGCGCGGACGGCGACCGAGCGCGCGCTGGACGGCCTGCCCGACACCGACATCGCGCTGACCGGCACCCCCACGGTGCTCGTCAACGGCACGCAGTACGTCGGCGCTCTGAACGACCCACAGGAGTTCGCGCAGTTCGTCCTGACCGTCGCCAGCGACGCGTACTACCAGTCGACCCCGACGCCGACCCCCACCCCGAGCGCCACCCCCGCACCCTGACGTTCCGGCGGCTCGCGCGGGCGCCGGTAGACTCGGTGGCCTGCCGACTTGGCGCAATTGGTAGCGCACCGTACTTGTAATACGGGGGTTACGGGTTCGAGTCCCGTAGTCGGCTCGATGGCGAGCTCCACCCCTCCGCGCACCCACTCGCTCACCCCGGTGTGGCCGGCGATCGCCGGCGCCGTCGCCGTCGGCGTCCTCACCGCCCTGCAGGCCCGGATCAACGGCCAGCTCGGTCTGCGTCTGGGTGACGGCTTCGTCGCCGCTGTGGTGTCGTTCGGCTCGGGACTGCTGATCCTCGTCGTCCTGACGGCCGCCTCGCCGGGGGGGGCGCCGCGGCACCGCGACGCTGTTGCGCGGCATCCGGGACGGCTCCATCCCCGCGTGGATGCTGATCGGCGGCGCCGCCGGGGCCTTCACCGTCGCCACGCAGGGCCTTGCCGTCGGACTCATCGGGGTGTCGCTGTTCACCGTCGGGGTCGTGGCCGGGCAGACCGTCAACGGCCTCGTGCTGGACCGCGTGGGCTACGGCCCGGCGGGCGTCGTCGCCGTCACCCCGCGCCGCCTGGCGGGCGGCGCGCTGGCGCTCGGCGCGGTGGCGATCGCCCTGGTCGGCGAGGGCGTGAGCGGCATCCCGGCATGGATGCTGGTGCTGCCCGTCCTGACCGGTGCGGGCATCGCGTGGCAGCAGGCCACGAACGGGCGGCTGCGCGTGCGGGTGGGCACACCGCTCGTGGCGACGCTGGTCAACTTCATCGGCGGAACCGCGATCCTCGCGGTGGCCGCCGCGATCCACGTCGCCGTGGCGGGACCGCCGAGGCCCTTCCCGGCGGATCCGCTGCTGTACGCCGGGGGAGCGGTGGGAGTCGTCTACATCTTCCTGTCGGCCGCGCTGGTGCAGCGGACCGGGGTCCTGCTGCTGGGGCTGGGCGCCGTCACCGGCCAGCTGCTGACGTCGTTCCTGCTCGACGCGGCGTGGCCGTCGCCGGCCGGCCCCGGACTCCTGCAGGGCGCCGCGATGGTCGGTGTCGCGCTGGTCTCGGTGGTCGTGGCCGCGACGCCCCGCGGGTTGCTGCGCCGATCCGCCAGACGCCGGCCGGACGCTCAGGCCCCCTCGGCTTAGTCCTCGGCGGGCTCGGCGGATCCCGGCATCCGGGACAGCACGGTGCGGGCGTCGAGCACGTGCCGCTTGCCGCCGCCCTCGCGCTCGGGCTTGCCTCCGACGTACAGCCAGCCC
Source organism: Microbacterium aureliae (assembly GCF_054780155.1). NCBI lineage: Bacteria > Bacillati > Actinomycetota > Actinomycetes > Micrococcales > Microbacteriaceae > Microbacterium > Microbacterium aureliae. The sequence continues at coordinate 841,812 of NZ_BAAGWW010000001.1, read as the reverse complement.
AGGAGCTCCTCGTTCTTCTTCAGCCCGTGGGCCTTGGCCACGGCCTTCGAGCGGGTGAAGCCGCCGGTGCGCCAGATGACGCCCCACCCGGCCTCGTCCAGCAGCAGGCTGAGGACGTGGGCGACGCCCGAGGCGACGGCCTCCTGCTCCCACCGGGGCACCTTGCCCGTCTTGCGATAGCTTGCGACGACGGCGATCAGCAGCGGAGCGCGCAGAGGCTTGCTCGAGACGCCCTTGTCGCCCTCGGCCTTGCTGATCGCGCGCCCGAGGATCTCGCGGTCGGTGCCGCGCAGTTCGATGAGCCGCCACGGTCGCAGCGACGAGTGGTCGGCGACGCGGCCGGCGGCCGAGACGAGGGTGAGCAGCTCCTCGCGGGTGGGCGCGGCATCCGTCACCTTCGACCACGAGCGGCGCGACTGCACCGCCTCGAGCGCGCCGGTCACGCCTCGTCGTCCGGGGTGAACTGCAGCGACAGCGAGTTCATGCAGTAGCGGTCGCCGGTGGGCGTTCCGAACCCGTCGGGGAAGACGTGCCCCAGGTGCGAGCCGCACGCGGCGCAGCGCACCTCGGTGCGGACCATGCCGTGGGAGCGGTCCTCGAGCAGCTCCACCGCCTCGGGCCGGACGGATTCGTAGAAGCTCGGCCAGCCGCAGTGCGAGTCGAACTTCGTGCCGCTCTGGAACAGCTCCGCGCCGCACGCGGCGCACGTGTACAGGCCCGCGCGGCTCTCGTCCAGCAGCTCGCCGGTCCACGCGCGCTCGGTGCCCGCCTGGCGCAGCACCGCGTACTGCTCGGGCGTGAGCTCGGCGCGCCACTGCTCGTCGGTCTTGTTGACGGCGTAGGTCATCGATCCTCCTCGGTCCTCTCCCATTGAACCCCACCCCGCCGGTGGGTGTTCCCCGTCGCCTGGACGTCTGCCGCGAGAATGGGCGGATGTCCGAAGAAGACGCCGTGCGCGAGCGGTTCGCCCGGTTCGCCCGCGACGAGGCGCCCGGGCGCAGCGAGCTGTACGCCGAATGGGCGGCAGGGGTCGCGGCCGACCCTGTCGCCCAGGCGATCCTCGCGCGCATCCCGGCCACTCGCCGCCAGCCGCCGCTGGTGTTCGCCGTCGCGCGCTTGCTCGGCGCCCCCGAGGGCCCGTACGGCACGTGGGCGGACTGGCTGTCGGGGCACGCCGACGAGGTGGTGGCCGAGACATCCCGGCGGATGCTGCAGACCAACGAGCCGCTGCGCTGCGCGGCGCTGCTCCCGGCGCTGTCGCTCGTGGCGGGCCCCGTGGCGCTGCTCGAGGTCGGGGCGAGCGCGGGGCTGTGCCTGTACCCGGACCGCTACTCCTACCGCTACGAGCGCGGACCTTCGCGGGACCCTGCGGGCGGCGCCTCGGGCGTCGTCCTGCACAGCCGGCTCACCGGCTCCCCGCTCGTGCGGCTGCCCGAGGTGGTGTGGCGCGGCGGCATCGACCTGCAGCCCCTCGATGCGGGGGACGAGGGCGACCGCGCGTTCCTCGAGGCGCTCGTGTGGCCGGGTGAGGAGGGTCGCCGTGCCCGCATCGCCGCGGCGCTGGACGTCGCGGCGGCCGACCCGCCCGCGATGTTCCGGGGGGACGCGTCGGATCCGGCCGTGCTGGCGGATGCCGCGGCCGTCGCCCCCGCGGGAGCGACGCTCGTCGTCACGACCCCGGGCGTGCTGCCGCACATCCCGCGCGCCGGTCGCGAGCGCCTGCTCGCGGCGCTCGCGAGGATCGTCACCGCCGGCGGGCACTGGGTGACGATCGACCCGCCGGCGCTCCACGACGCGTGGCGGCCACCGCTGGACCCCGCGCGGTGGGACGGCTTCGTGCTCGGCTTCGACGGGCGCCCGGTCGCCGCGGTGGACCCGCTCGGCGCCCGCGTGGACTGGATCGGCTGAGCGCCGGGGTGGCTCCGCGGCCGTCGGGCGCCGCGGCGTTAGCGTGTTCGGGTGCCCCTGACCGACCGTGACCGCGCCCTGCTCGACTTCGAAGCCGCCTGGTTCTCGCACGTCCCGGCCAAGGAGGAGGCGATCCGCGAACAGCTGCAGCTGTCGCCCGCCCGGTACTACCAGCTGCTCGGCAGGCTGATCGACAGCGCGTCGGCGCAGCAGTACGACCCGCTGCTCATGGGCCGGCTCCGCCGCCAGCGGGACGACCTCGGCCGGCGGCCCGGCATCCGCACGGCCGCGCGATGAACGAGCGGCCGACGGTGCCCTGCGTGCAGGTGGCCGGACGGTAACATCGACCCGTGCGGAACTCGACCTTCCCCCGGGATCGTTTCGACGACCTCCCCGAGGACGGCGGTCGGATCGGCGCCCATCGCGCCGAACAGCCGCACATGCACGGCTGGGTGGTGTTCCTGTGGGCCGTGGGCGCGACGATCGTGCTGACGGTCGTCGGGGTGTTCGGCACGCTGATCGCCTCGGGCCGCATCGAGCTGTTCCCGGCGGCTGACCCCGCCGTGACAGCCCTGCCGACGCCCGGGGTCGAGCCGGTCGTGGACACCTCGTACTCGGTCCTGATCCTCAACGCCACCGCCCAGCAGGGCCTGGCCACCCAGACCAAGGACGTGGTGGTCGCCGCCGGCTGGAACGCCGATTCGGTGCTGGCCAGCGAAGCGGGACGCGACGACTTCGCCGAGACGACGGTGTACTACCTCGAGGCGGCCGACGAAGCCGCCGCCGCCGGCCTCGCCGAGGCGATCGGCGGCGCGCTGGTCGAGCAGAGCGACGTCTACCAGCCCGCCGACCCCGAGTCGTCCCAGCTGACGATCGTCCTGGGTCTCGATCGCACGGATGCCGGGCCCCCTGCCGAGCCGTCGAGCACTCCCGAAGGCTGAGCCGCAAGCCCCTCCCGTCGCCCAGATGGCCGCCGGATCGGCGCCGTTCGCGGCCGCGTGTTTCGCCCCCGTAAACGGCGTGTCAACAGTTGCCGTCCGGGCCGGATCGGCGCGATGGCGCTGTTTACGATGGCGGCAGACACACAGCAACAGGAGATTCGCATGACCCAGGGCACCGTCAAGTGGTTCAACGCCGAGAAGGGGTATGGCTTCATCACCGTGACGGACGGCCGTGACGTGTTCGTGCACTACTCGAACATCGACATGACCGGCTTCCGCGTCCTCGAGGAGGGGCAGGCGGTGGAGTTCACCGTCGGCACCGGCCAGAAGGGACCTCAGGCCGAGTCCGTCCGGATCGTCGCCTGACACCGCCGCACACCCCCGCGGGACCACACGAGCGGGACGCCCAGCCGGGCGTCCCGCTTGTCGCGTGCGGGGCGGCGGACGTCGCGGCTTGCACTCCCCAGGGGCGAGTGCCAGAATGTGTTAGCACTCGATCTGACTGAGTGCTAAGTCCGAAAGCCAACGTCCGGGAGGGACGACACACACATGGCAAAGATCATCGCTTTCGATGAGGAGGCCCGCCGTGGCCTCGAGCGCGGCCTGAACATCCTGGCCGACGCCGTCAAGGTGACCCTGGGCCCCCGCGGTCGCAACGTCGTGCTCGAGAAGAAGTGGGGCGCTCCCACCATCACGAACGACGGTGTCTCGATCGCCAAGGAGATCGAGCTGGACGACCCGTACGAGAAGATCGGCGCGGAGCTCGTCAAGGAGGTCGCCAAGAAGACCGATGACGTCGCCGGCGACGGCACCACGACGGCCACCGTCCTCGCCCAGGCGCTCGTGCGCGAAGGCCTGCGCAACGTCGCGGCCGGCGCCGACCCCATCTCGCTCAAGCGCGGCATCGAGAAGGCCGTCAAGGCCATCACCGACCAGCTGCTCGAGGGCGCCAAGGAGGTCGAGTCCAAGGAGCAGATCGCTGCGACCGCCTCGATCTCGGCCGCTGACCCCGAGATCGGCGCGCTCATCGCCGAGGCCATCGACAAGGTGGGCAAGGAGGGCGTCGTCACCGTCGAGGAGTCGCAGACCTTCGGCACCGAGCTCGAGCTCACCGAGGGCATGCGCTTCGACAAGGGCTACCTGAACCCCTACTTCGTCACCGACCCGGAGCGTCAGGAGGCGGTCTTCGAGGACCCCTACATCCTGATCGCGAACCAGAAGATCTCGAACATCAAGGATCTGCTGCCGATCGTCGACAAGGTGATCCAGGACGGCAAGGAGCTCCTGATCATCGCCGAGGACGTCGAGGGCGAGGCGCTGGCGACCCTGGTGCTGAACAAGATCCGCGGCATCTTCAAGTCGGCCGCCGTCAAGGCCCCCGGCTTCGGCGACCGCCGCAAGGCCCAGCTGCAGGACATCGCGATCCTCACCGGCGGCCAGGTCATCACCGAGGAGGTCGGTCTCAAGCTCGAGAACGCCACCCTCGACCTGCTCGGCCGTGCGCGCAAGGTCATCATCACCAAGGACGAGACCACCATCGTCGAGGGCGCCGGTGACGCCGCGCTCATCGAGGGTCGCGTGACCCAGATCCGTCGCGAGATCGAGAACACCGACAGCGACTACGACCGCGAGAAGCTGCAGGAGCGCCTCGCCAAGCTCGCCGGCGGCGTGGCCGTCATCAAGGCGGGCGCGGCCACCGAGGTCGAGCTCAAGGAGCGCAAGCACCGCATCGAGGACGCCGTCCGCAACGCGAAGGCGGCCGTCGAGGAGGGCATCGTCCCCGGTGGCGGCGTCGCGCTGATCCAGTCGGGCAAGCAGGCTCTGGATGCCCTCACCCTCACCGGTGACGAGGCCACCGGCGCCAACATCGTCCGCGTCGCGATCGAGGCTCCGCTGAAGCAGATCGCCCTGAACGCCGGCCTCGAGCCGGGCGTCGTGGCGAACAAGGTCTCGGAACTGCCGGCCGGCCACGGCCTGAACGCCGCGACCGGCGAGTACGGTGACCTGTTCGCGCAGGGCATCATCGACCCGGCCAAGGTCACCCGCTCGGCGCTGCAGAACGCCGCGTCGATCGCCGGCCTGTTCCTCACCACCGAGGCCGTCGTCGCCGACAAGCCCGAGAAGGCTGCGGCCGCTCCGGCCGACCCGACGGGCGGCATGGACTTCTGAGTCCGCCCGCGTGACATGAGGGGGCCCCGACTTCGGTCGGGGCCCCCTTCGTCGTGTCAGCGGAACAGGCTCATGCTCGCCATCTCGGCCTCGGCGTACTGCCGGCCGGCTGTGGCCAGGGCGTGGTTGATGCCGGCGAGCGATTCCTCGACCTGGCGCTGCGTGGCCCGCCACTGCTCGACCGCGCCGTGGAACGCGCCGGACGCACCGCCGGTCCACGTCGACTGCAGGTGGGTCAGCTGCGCCATCATCGACTGCGTCTCGGCCTGCAGCCGGTCGATCGTGCCGCGCACCGATCCGGTGGCGGCGAGGACGGCGTCGCTGTCGACGGAGAAGACGGCCATGGCGGTTCCCTTCTGTTCGGGGAAGGGCCCGGATGCCGCCTCCCGCGTGTCCGGCCACGCTACGACCCGCACCCGGCGCGCGCGCCGGAAGACGGCATCCGGGGAGAGAACCGCCCCGCGCCGCGCCCTGTGCAGGAGAGGTCAGGCCGAGGGCGGTGACACCGGCCGCAGCGGCTGGGTCTCGAGGTGGCGATGCTGCTCGAGGTCTCCCGGCTCAGCCAACGGCAGCGAGACGCGGAAGGTCGCCCCGCCCCCGGGGGTGTCGACGACGCTCACACTGCCGTGGAGCGCCTCGACGATCGACGCCACGATCGACAATCCCAGACCCGAGCCGCCGGTCTCGCGGGTGCGCGAGGTGTCGGCGCGCCAGAACCGCTGGAAGATCTTCTCCTTGATCTGGTCGGGGACGCCCTCGCCGTGGTCGACGATCTCGATCCACCCCATCCGCCGGGTGCGGTCGACGCCGACCCGCAGCTCGATGGGGGAGTCGTCGGCGGTGAAGCGCTTGGCGTTGCCGAGCAGATTGGCCACCACCTGGCGGATGCGGTTCTCGTCGCCGAGCACCACCGGCTCCGCCGTCGTGCCTGCCTCGAGGGCGGCGGGCGTCGCCGCCGGCTCGGCCGAAGCCGCCTCGGCGGCAGCGGGCGCGCCCGGAGCGCCCCGCGGGCGACGGCGCAGCATCCCGAGCGACAGGTTTGCCCGCGCGATCGCCGAGGTCTGCGTGCCCGGGCGCTTGCGCGCCGGCTCGTCCAGCGACAGCCGCTGCGGCAGGTCGGGCACCGGGGGCAGGGCGGTGGTGTCGATGACCGTGACCGTGCGCGCGGGGGCGGTGGCGCGGACGTCGAGGGCCGCATCGCGCGCGACGGGCCGCAGGTCGACGGGCGTGATCATGACGTCGCGGCGCTCGTCGAGGCGGGCGAGCGAGAGCAGGTCCTCGACGAGCAGGCCCATCCGGATCGCCTCCTTCTCGATCCGCTCCATCGACTGCGTGATGTCCTCCTCACCGCGGATGGCGCCCATGCGGTAGAGCTCGGCGTAGCCGCGGACGGTGACCAGCGGCGTCCGCAGCTCGTGGCTGGCGTCGCCGATGAAGCGCCGCATCTGCTGCACCGTGGCATCCCGCTGCGAGATCGCGGCATCCACCCTGCCGAGCATGGCGTTGATGGCGGACTTGAGCTTGCCGACCTCGGTGCCGGGGGCGATGTCGGTCATGCGGGTGCTGAAGTCGCCGGCGGCGATCGACATCGCCGTCGTCTCGACCTGCGCGAGGCTGCGGAAGGCGAGGGTCACCAGCAGCCGCGTGGCGAGGGCGCCGACCACGATGGTGACGACGGCGATGATGCTGTAGATCCCCAGGTAGGTCCCGATCGTGCGGTTGACCCCCGACAGCGGCGCCGCCACCAGCTGGGTGTACAGGATGCCGCCGCTCACGGTCTCTTGCACCGTCACGGTCGCCCGGTACTGGGCCTCGCCGTCGGCGCTGGCGAGCGAGATCACCTGCAGCTCGCGCGCCAGGGCGACGTCGAGGGGGAAGGAGTCCGGGAAGTCGGGTTCGGCGGCGCCGCGGCCGCCGGCCACCGCGAGCGGCTCGTAGGGCTCGGCCGGGTCGTAGACCACGACGAAGTAGTCGGTCTCGGGGGCCCGATCGATGGGTTGAGGGTCGATTCGACCGTCCGCGACGACCATCTCGAACTGCTGCGAGGCGACGTCGGTCCGCGCGACGTCCTGCAGATTGCGCTCGACGTTGGCGGTGAGGGCGCCGCCGAGGAACGCCGTCGTGCCGATGCCGGCGGCGAGCAGGCCGAGGGCGAGGACGGCGACGGCCACACCGGTGACCTTGGCGCGCAGGCTGATGCTGCGCCACCAGCCGGTGATCGCGTCGTTCTTGTGCGCCAGGACGGACCCCCTCGGCGTGCCCGCCTAGGCGGTCTTGCCGGCCTTCAGCATGTAGCCGAACCCGCGCTTGGTCTGGATGAGCGGCTCGGACGAGTGCGGATCGATCTTGCGGCGCAGGTACGAGATGTAGCTCTCGACGATGCCGGCATCCCCGTTGAAGTCGTACTCCCACACGTGATCGAGGATCTGCGCCTTCGACAGCACGCGGTTGGGGTTGAGCATGAGGTAGCGCAGCAGCTTGAATTCGGTGGGGCTGAGGTCGATCGAGACGTCTCCCACCTGCACGTCGTGGGTGTCCTGGTCCATCGTCAGCTCGCCCGCGCGGATCACGGACTCCTCGTCGGCCTGCATCGTGCGGCGCAGGATCGCCTGGATGCGCGCGACGATCTCGTCCAGGCTGAAGGGCTTGGTGACGTAGTCGTCGCCGCCGGCGTTGAGGCCGGTGATCTTGTCCTCGGTCTCGTCCTTGGCCGTGAGGAAGAGGATCGGCGCGGTGTAGCCGGCGCCGCGCAGGCGCTTGGTGACGCTGAAGCCGTTCATGTCGGGGAGCATGACGTCCAGCACGATCAGGTCCGGTTCCTCTTCGAGGACAGCCGAGATCGTCTGGGCCCCGTTCGAGACGGCGCGGACCTGGAACCCCGCGAAACGGAGGCTCGTGATGAGCAGGTCGCGGATGTTCGGCTCGTCGTCCACGACGAGAATGCGAGGTGCGGTCATGCCCTCATTATGGCCACGCATGTGATGCGCTGTCTGGATATCGCTCGGAGAGGCGGGATCGCTCAGCGCTCGCCGGCTCGGATCTCGACGCAGCATCGTCCGTCGGCAGGCGCCAGCACCGGAGTGCGCTCGTCGCCGGTGGCGGCGGCGAGGCCGCGCGCGAGGTGCAGGTTGGCCCCGCAGATCAGGTCGGTGTGGCGGGTGGCCAGGGCGTGGAACGGGCAGTTGTCGAGGATCACACCGCCGGATGCCGTCTCGCGTGGCGAGTACCCGCAAGCGACGAGCGCATCCTCGAGCCCCGCGCAGCCGCCGCCGATGGCGGCGCCCGCCGCGAAGGCCTGCGCGGCGAGGGCCTCCCGGACCGGGATGCCGTCCGCCTCGGACTCCTCCACGGCTGCGGCGAGCAGGCTGCCGGCGAGTTCGTAGTGGCGTTCCGGGATCGTCACCGACAGCTCGGATGCATCGGCTCGGTACCGCTTGGCCGGGCGTCCGGCACCGGGGCCGGTGCGCCCCGACGGGCGGATGAACTCCACGCTCACAAGGCCCGCCTCCACCAGACGCTCGAGGTGGAAGGCCGCCGTGCTCCGGGGGACGCCGAGGGCCTCGGCGGCGTCGTCCCGGGTGATGCCGCGCTCCGCGGCCAGGCGGTACAGGCGCAGTCGCTGGGGGTCGCCGAGCGCGCTGACCGCGTCGGCGCGGTCGGGGAGGAGGGTGCTCACGCGGCCAGCCTATCTAACATCAAGGATCTTGACAGAAGAAACCCTCACGCCTACTGTCGGTGGCATCTCGAGCGAGAGGGGTCGCCATGCGCCGCATCCTGATCATCGGTGGGGGCCTTGCCGCCGGCACGGCCGCCGCGACGCTGCGCAAGGAGGGCTTCGACGGCGGCGTCACCGTCGTCGCCGCCGAACAGCATCCGCCTTACCAGCGACCGCCGCTGTCGAAGGGCTACCTGGCCGGCTCGGAGGGGGCGGATGCCGTCCTGCTCCATCCGGCGGACTGGTATGACGGGCAGGGTATCGAGGTCCGCACCGGCGTCCCCGCGACCGCACTGGATCCGGTGGCCCACGCCGTGGACCTGGCAGACGGGACCCGGCTGGATTACGACGCGGTGCTGCTGGCGACCGGTGCGCAGCCGCGCCCGCTTCCCCTGCCCGGCCATGATCTGCCGGCCGTGGTGACGCTGCGCACCCTCGACGACTCCGATGCGCTCGCCGCGAAGCTGCGTGCCGGCGGTCTGCGCCTCGTCGTCATCGGCGCGGGCTGGATCGGCATGGAGGTCGCGGCGACCGCGCGGGGTCTCGGCAACGAGGTCACCGTCCTCGAGCGCTCCGCGGTGCCGCTCGCCCCCGCCCTCGGCGACGAGATGGGCGAGGTCTTCCGGCGCCTGCACCTGGACCACGGCGTCGATCTGCGAACGTCGGTCGGCGTCGACCGCATCGTCGGGACGGACCACGTGGAGGGCGTCGTCGCCGACGGCGACCTGGTTCCCGCCGACCTCGTCCTCGTCGGCGTGGGCGCCGTTCCCGACACCGCGCTCGCCGAAGCAGCGGGGCTCGAGATCCTCAACGGCGTGCTCACGGACGCTTCCCTGCGCACGAGCGCGCCCGATGTCTTCGCCGCAGGCGACGTCGCCAACGCCTTCCACCCCGTGATCTCGCGGCACCTGCGCAGCGAGCACTGGGCGAACGCCCGCACGTCGGGCAGGGTGGCTGCGCGCGCGATGCTCGGGATGTCGGCATCCCTCGACGCCATCCCGTACTTCTACACCGACCAGTTCGATCTGGGCATGGAGCTCTCGGGCTATGCGCCGCTCATGGCCGACGCCGAGGTGGTGGTGCGCGGCGACGTCGGTGCGCGCGAGTTCATCGCGTTCTGGGTCGACGGCGGCCGGGTGGTCGCGGGCATGAACGTCAACGTGTGGGACGTCAACAAGGATGTGCAGGCGCTCATCCGGTCGGGTCAAGCCCTCGACGCCGAGCGGCTGCGGGATCCGGGAGTGCCGCTGCGCGACCTGCTCACCGCCTCGGGATGACGCCGGCGCAGACGCCGGTGCCGCGCGGCGTCTGCGTCAGGCCGACAGGCAGCCGCGGAGGGCGACGGCCACCGCGTCGCGCACCGGCGCGTGCGGGTCGACGGTGAGGCGATGCAGGATGATGCCGTCGCCGAATGCCATGAAGGCCGGCAGGGCGGCGTCGGGATGCTGCGCCCCGAGCTCGACCAGCAGCCCGCAAGCCCACGCGGCCATGCCCGCGCGCTGCGCGTGCAGGGGAGCGAACAGGTCCGGGTCGGTCGCCGCCTCGAGGAAGAGGGCGTACCGGGCGCGTGTGCGCACGGCGTGGGGGCCGGTCAGGAGTTCGACCGCGCGCGTCCACACGTCGATGAAGCCCTCGACGCCGTCGAACGGCTCGGCCAGCGCGCCGGCCAGATCGCGGGTCTCGCTCTCTGCGATCCACGCGGACAGCCCCTCGAGCAGGGCGGCGCGGGTGCGGAAGTGGTTGGACGTCGATCCGCGGGGCAGACCTGCCGCCTCATCCACCCGCGCATGGGTCAGTGCACGGATGCCCTGCGTGCCGACGAGGGTGACCGCGGCATCGAGCGCTCGTTCCCGCGTGGACGTCACAGTCCGAGCCTACAAGGCACTACGTTCATAGTGCACAGCACTACTTTCATAGTGGGCAGTACTACTTTCATAGTGGGCAGTACTACTTTCATAGTGCAGTGGTACTACGAACGTAGTACTCTGAGCGCATGGGATACGTGGTGCTGGGGGCGTGGGGGATTCAGGCGGGCGTCGGCATCCTGCTGCTGGCCGGGTGGGTCCGTCACGCCCGCGGCGCGGATGCGGGACGCGTCGTCTCGCACATCACCCTGATGGTCCTCTACCTCACGCCGTGGGCGATGTTCGTCCTCACCGGCGTCGCGTGGTGGGCATGGGCGGCGCTGGCGGTGCTGCTGGTGGGGATCCCGTTCGGGGACCTCGTGCTGCTCGATCGCGGCAGACGCGTGCGCGGCGAGACGGGCGCGGGGATGAGCGGGTACGCGGTCGCGATCAGGGCGCTGGTCGCCGGCCAGTTGCCCGGCCGGGTCGTGTTCCACGCCTTCTTCGCGCCGGTGGTCTTCTTCGGCACGCTGGGAGTCGCGATCGCCTCGACCGTGGGCGCTGTCAGCGGCGGGTGAGCGGCGCGTCCGGACTCAGGCGGCGATGCCGTCGGCATCCAGGATGGTGTACGCGTAGCCCTGCTCGGCGAGGAAGCGCTGGCGGTTCTGCGCGAAGTCCTGATCCACGGTGTCGCGGGCGATGAGGGTGTAGAAGCTCGCGGTGTGACCGGACTGCTTGGGGCGCAGCAGCCGGCCGAGGCGCTGGGCCTCTTCCTGACGCGAGCCGAACGATCCCGACACCTGGATGGCGACCGAGGCTTCGGGCAGGTCGATCGAGAAGTTCGCGACCTTCGAGACCACGAGGACCGAGATGGAGCCCTCGCGGAACGCCTGGTACAGCTCGGAGCGCTCGTCGACCGGGGTCTGACCCGTGATCTTGGGCGCGCCGAGGGCCTCGGCGAGCACGTCGATCTGGTCGAGGTACTGGCCGATGATGAGGATGCGCTCGCCTTCGTGGCGCTCGACGAGGCGCCGCACGACGTCGATCTTCGCCGGGGCGGTCGCAGCCAGCCGGTAGCGCTCCTCGTCCGCGGCGGCGGCGTACTCCAGCCGGTCGTCGGCGGGCAGGTCCACGCGCACCTCGTAGCAGACGGCGGGCGAGATGAAGCCCTGGGCCTCGATCTCCTTCCACGGGGCGTCGAAGCGCTTGGGGCCGATCAGGCTGAAGACGTCGCCCTCGCGGCCGTCCTCGCGCACCAGCGTGGCCGTCAGGCCCAGCCGGCGGCGCGCCTGCAGGTCGGCGGTCAGCTTGAACACCGGCGCCGGCAGCAGGTGCACCTCGTCGTAGACGATGAGCCCCCAGTCCAGGGCGTCCAGCAGCGCGAGGTGGGCGTACTGTCCCTTCCGCTTCGCGGTGAGGATCTGGTACGTCGCGATCGTGACCGGCTTGACCTCTTTCATCTGGCCGGAGTACTCGCCGATCTCCTCGGCAGTCAACGACGTGCGTCGCAGCAGCTCGTCGCGCCACTGGCGGGCGCTGACGGTGTTGGTGACCAGGATGAGGGTCGTGGTCTTCGTCTCGGCCATCGCGCCGGCGCCCACGAGGGTCTTGCCCGCGCCGCACGGGAGCACCACGACGCCTGAGCCGCCCTCGGCGAAGACGTCCACCGCTTGCCGCTGGTAGGGACGCAGGCTGAACCCGCCGTCCTCGGCGAGGTCGATCGGATGCGGGGTCCCGGGGGTGTAGCCGGCGAGGTCCTCCGCGGGCCAGCCGATCTTCAGCAGCTCCTGCTTGATGTGGCCGCGCGCCCACGCGTCGACGACGAACGTGTCGGGGGAGGGGTGGCTGATCAGCAGGGGCTGGATGCGCTTGTTGCGCGAGACCTCGGACAGCACCGCCTGGTCGGTCGAGCGCAGCACGAGCGCGCTCTCGCCGTCGACCTCGTCGCGCTCGATCACCAGCCGGCCGTAGCGGCCGACGGTCTCGCGGATGTCGATCGACACCGACGGCGGCACCGGGAAGCGGGAGTAGCGGTCGAGGGTGGCCAGCATGTCCTCGGCGTCGTGACCGGCGGCACGGGCGTTCCACAGGCCCAGCCGCGTGATGCGGTACGTGTGGATGTGCTCCGGCGCGCGCTCGAGCTCGGCGAACACGGCGAGCTCGTGGCGCGCGTTCTCGGCAAGCGGGTGCGCGACCTCGAGCAGCACCGTGCGGTCGCTCTGGACGATGAGGGGGCCGTCAGCCATAACGTGCCAGTCTACCGGGGCTCAGGCGAGCCTCAGGCCGCGGGGCGGACGCTGACGATGCTCGAGACCGGCAGGGTGCGCTCGATGTCGGCCGCGCGGTCCCGGCCGCGCAGGCGGCCGCCGCCGAGCCCGGTGACCTCGAGCGTGAACGCGCGCTCGCCGCCGTCCGGCATCCGCACCGCCACGACGAGTTCGCTGCGCGCCCGGACCGCCTGCTCGAGCTCGCGCAGCAGCCAGGCGTCGTCGCCGGCGTCGCGCTGACCCGACCGCAGCGCGCCGACCAGGCGTGCGTAGGCTCCTGCCGGATCTGCCGACGGGTCGCCGGGCGTCCCGGCGGACGGGCGGCGGTGCACCGAGGCGGGTGCGCCGTCGTCGCCCAGGACCACGACGGGGTAGCGCGCGTCGGCGAGCGCCCAGTACACCGCGTCACGGGCGACGCGGGTGACCAGGCCGCCGTCCTCGTCGACGAGCCCGAGCGGGCGGAGTGCCTGGTCGACGGCGACGGCGTCGATCATGCCGGGCTCGTCGCTGTCCACGCGGGTGAATCCGGATGCCGCGTCCGTCTGCACCCGCACACGCCCGTGGCGCTCGGCGGTGCTGGTGATGAGGTAGTCCAGCGGCTGGGGGATGCCGGTGAGCGAGAGCTCCGCCAGGAACGCGCGGATGCCTTCCGCCGTCTCGCCGGCGGTCATGCCCGCCGTCAGCGAGGCCGGCGAGAACCGGTACGTCGAAGCCTGCGCCCGCGATTCCCGCAGTGCCATGCGCCGCAGCCGCAGATCGAGGGCGGGGGCGAGGGGCCCGGGGGCGATGGCGCTCAGGTCCGCCTGCAGGTAGACGCGGTCGATCTCGGCGGGCAGGTGCTCGGCGAGGGCGGCGACGTCGGGGTCGGCGCCCTCTCGCAGGCCGCGCGCCCACGCCGGCTCGTCCCCGTCGGGACCGATGAGGCCCCACGCCTCGGCGAGGCGGCGCAGCCGTGCCGCGCGCGCCGGCCAGTCGGCGTCGAGCGGGTGGACGTCCGGCCACAGCCGGGGCGGCAGCCAGCCGTCGCCGTCGCGGACGCCGACGGGCAGCGTCGTGCGGAAGCCGCGGGCGACGATCCTCCACCGGTCGATCGTCGAGGACTCCAGCCACGCGCTCGCCGCCTCGGTGACGGCCCAGTCCCGGTCGCCGCCGACGACCAGACCCGCCCGTTCGGCGAGGGCGACGAGAAGCTCGAGCTGGTCGGCGTCGTCGACGACGCCCGCCTCGACGAGGCGCTTGCGGTCGACGGCGCTGACGGTGCCCGAGCCGGTGCGCGACAGGGGAGCCGTGCGGGCGGCCAGCAGCACGTCGGTCAGGGCGCCCGACGTGGTGAAGATCCGCTCGGCGGCGGCCGCCGCCTGCGCGGGGGTCGACGGCTCGGGCTCCGGCGCCGCGGCGAGGGGGTCGAAGGCGGCGGGGTCGGCGGCGCGCAGCGCCTCGGCGCGGGCGCGGACGGCGGCGTACGGGCGGCCGTCCTCACCCGCGAGCGCGCGGCGCTGCAGGGACGCGGACGCGGGGGCGGCGGCATCCGTCACGAGGGCGACGAGCAGCGGGCGCGGCAGCCCGGTCAGGGCGCGGTCGACGGATGAGGCGTCCAGCAGCGCCTCGGCTGCGTCGAAGAAGTCCTGCCACGGGGCGGCCGGCGAGACGCCGCGCAGGGCGAGGGTCTCGGCGAGCTCGGCCGCGTCGCGGCCGGACAGCCACGTCGCGAGTGTGCGCTCGTCGGACGCCACTCAGTCTCCTCGGTTCGCCCGGGACCTGCGCACGAGACTCATGATGAGGACGGTCAGCAGCAGCGCGAAGGCGACGATCGGCGCGATGTAGACCAGGATGCCGACCGCCGGCCACACTCCGGACTGCATGTCGGCGCCCGCCGACGAGCCGATCATGATCGCGAAGAACGCGATGATCGACAGCACGAGCAGGCCCAGCGACATGAACGCCAGAAGGCGGTCGACGGGGCGGATCGGAACGTCTTCGCCCGGGGTGCGCGTGCTCATCCGCCTCAGCCTATCTGCTGAGCCGGTGCTGCACCGGCACCTGGCGTAGTCTGGGGACGGGGGTCGAACACTTTCCTCCGTTCCGTCATGCCCGCCGATCCGCGGGCCCGTCCACAGCGAGGTTTCCGCATGCCCACCGGCAAGGTCAGGTTCTACGACGAGGAGAAGGGCTTCGGCTTCATCACCGCCGAGGACGGTCAGGACGTCTTCCTGCACGCCACCGCCCTGCCCGCCGGCGCCCCCGCACCCAAGCCCGGCACGCGGCTTGAATTCGGTGTGGCCGACGGCAAGCGCGGCCCGCAGGCGCTGTCGGTGCGAGTGCTCGAGGCTCCGGTGAGCCTGGCCAAGCGCGCGCGCAAGCCCGCCGACGACATGGCGATCATCGTCGAGGACCTCGTGAAGCTGCTCGACGGCATCGGCGGCGACCTTCGCCGCGGTCGCTACCCCGGCGGCGCGCACGCCAAGAAGGTGGCCGCCGTGCTGCGCAAGGTCGCCGATGAACTCGATGCCTGAGCCCGATCCCGCCCTGCTCGACGCGCGCGACACGGCGCTGTCGGCGCTGCGCGAGATCACCCCCGAGGCCACGATCGGGATGCCGGCCGGCTACCGCCTCGAGGACGACGGCGTCGTCTCGCTGCGGTTCGAGAACCGCCTCGGCGGCTACCCCGGCTGGTACTGGACGGTCAGCCTCGCGCGCGTCGAGGGCGAGCAGCCCACCGTGCTCGAGGTCGAGCTCCTGCCGGGTGACGGCGCGCTGGTGGCCCCGGAGTGGGTGCCGTGGGCCGAACGGCTCGCGGAATACCAGGCGGCGCAGGCGGCCGCGGCCGACGAGTCCGGCGAGGGCGACGACGAGGCGGAGGACGACGAGTCCGAGGATGCGCTCGACGACGTCGACGACCTGGACGAGGGCGACTTCGACGCCGACGGCTCGCCGATCCTGCACGCCGGAGACGTCGACGGGGTCGACATCGACGAGCTCGCCGACGACGAGGTCGACGACGAGTCTGACGACGACGATGGTGACGAAGAGTCTGACGACGACGATGATGACGAAGAGTCCGACGACGACGATGACGACGACGAGTCCGACGACGACGATGACGACGACGAGTCCGACGACGACGATGACGACGACGAGTCCGACGACGACGACGACGACGACTGAGGCAGCCGCCGCCGGCGGCGTCAGGGCCGCGACGCGGCGGCCCTGGCCGAGAACGTCGCGGCCTGCAGCACCTCGTCGCGCGACGACGGTCCCACCAGCAGCTCGAAGTCGCCCGGCTCGACCCGGCGGGTGCCCCGCGCGTCGGCGAGCGAGCAGTCCGACACCGGCAGCTCGAGCTGCACGACGCGCGACTGGCCCGGCTCCAGGTCCACGAGCCGGTAGGCCTTGAGCTCCTTGTCCGCCCAGCTGACCGAGGTCACCTGATCGCGCACATAGACCTGCACGGTTTCGCGGGTGGGCCGCGCGCCGGTGTTTGTCACTCGCACCCGGGCGCGGACGGTCCCCGTCGTCTCGAGCTCGGCGTCGTCCACCTGCAGCCCGTCGTAGACGACGGTCGTGTACGACAGCCCCTCCCCGAAGGCGTGCGCCGGGCTCTGCGTGAGGTCCGCGTAGCGGTCGCCGTGCTGCCCCCGGATCTGGTTGTAATAGGTCGGCTGCTGGCCGACGTGCCGCGCGAACGAGATGGGCGCGCAGGCGCGACATCCTGGATGCCGCGGTCGAGATCTTCGGCAGCAAGGGGTTCGCCGGCGGCACCCTGCAAGAGATCGCCGATCAGGTGGGCATGACCCACGCCGGCATCCTGCATCACTTCGGCTCGAAGGATCAGCTGCTGCTCGAGGTGCGGACGGCGATCGTCAACGCCCACCGCGCCGGCATCGTGCAGGCCTACGTCGTGCTGTCGGCCGAGTCGGTCACCGACGACCACCCGGGGCGGACGTTCTTCCAGAAGCGCTACGAGACGCTGCGCGGCGAGGTGGCCCAGGCCTTCCGCGTCGTGTGCGCCGAACGCGGCATCACCGCACCCGAGACGATCGACCTCGCCTCGGCCGGCATCCTGGCCGTCATGGACGGTCTGCAGCTGCAGTGGCTGCTCGACCCGGGCAAGGTCGACCTGGCGCGCGCGTCGGAGTTCGCCATCGAGGCGATCGTCGACTCGGTGATCGACGCGGCGCCGTCACCGCTGGCCTGAACGGCGACCGGCGCCGCGTGCGTCAGATGTTCTCGAGCGTGTAGTCGATGCTGCGGATGAGCTGGCGGACGTCGTCCGGCTCGATCGAGACGAACGTCGCGATCCGCAGCTGGTTGCGGCCGAGCTTGCGGTAGGGCTCGGTGTCGACGATGCCGTTGGCCCGCAGGCTCTTGGCCACGGCCGCGGCGTCCACCGAGTCGTCGAAGTCGATCGTGACGACCACGGGGGAGCGGTCTGCGGGGTCGGCGACGAAGGGGGTCGCCACGCTCGAGGCCTCGGCCCACGCGTAGAGGGCTCCCGAGGACTCGCGGGTGCGGGCGTCGGCCCACGTCAGCCCGCCGTTGCCGAGGATCCACGACAGCTGCTCGTCCAGCAGGAACAGCGTCGCCAGCGCCGGGGTGTTCAGCGTCTGGTTCAGGCGCGAGTTGTCCACGGCGTTCTTCAGGCTGAGGAACTCGGGGATGTAGCGGTCCGAGGCGGCGATGCGCTCGATGCGCCCGATGGCCGCGGGCGACATCGCGGCGAACCACAGGCCGCCGTCCGAGCCGAGGTTCTTCTGCGGGGCGAAGTAGTACACGTCGGCCTGGGCGACGTCGAAGTCGATGCCGCCGGCGGCGCTCGTGGCGTCGATGACCGTCAGCGCGCCGGCGTCGCCGGCCACGCGCTCGATCGGAGCGGCCACGCCCGTCGACGTCTCGTTGTGCGGGTAGGCGTAGACGTCCACGCCCGGGATCGCCTCGGCGACCGCGCGGGTGCCGGGCGTCGCCTTGCGGACGTCCGGCGCCTCGAGCCAGGGCGCGGCCGCGGCCGCGGCGAACTTGCCGCCGAACTCGCCGAAGACGAGGTTCTGGCTGCGCCGTTCGATGAGGCCGAAGGCCGCGGCATCCCAGAACGCCGTCGAGCCGCCGTTGCCCAGGATGATCTCGTAGCCGTCGGACAGGCGGAACAGCTGCGAGAGGTGCTCGCGCACGCTGCCGACGAGGTTCTTCACCGGAACCTGGCGGTGCGAGGTGCCCAGCAGCGCCGCGCCGGGGCCGAGCAGGGCCTCGAGCTGGGCGGCGCGGACCTTCGAGGGGCCGCAGCCGAATCGTCCGTCGGTGGGCAGCAGTTCACGGGGCAGCACGACGTGTGACATGGGTCGATTCTAGAGAGGGGCGAGGGGCTCGCCGGGGCGTGTGTCAGCGCGTGACCCCCGGGCGGGCGGGCGGCGGTCGCGCCGAGGGCATTGGATAGGCTGGAAGGCACTCTTCACCAGCGAGGAAACCCCGATGACCGACCTGATCGACACCACCGAGATGTATCTGCGCACCATCCTCGAGCTCGAGGAGGAGAACATCATCCCCCTGCGGGCGCGCATCTCGGAGCGGCTGGGCCACTCCGGCCCCACGGTGTCGCAGACGGTGGGTCGCATGGAGCGCGACGGCCTCGTGGTCGTCTCGGACGACCGCAGCCTGCGATTGACGGATGCCGGTCGCCAGAAGGCCGTGGACGTCATGCGCAAGCACCGCCTGGCCGAGCGCCTGCTCTCGGACGTCATCGGGCTCGATTGGGCCTACGTCCACGACGAGGCCTGCCGCTGGGAGCACGTGATGAGCGAGCAGGTGGAGCGCCGTCTGGTCGAGCTGCTCGGCCACCCGACGGAGTCGCCCTACGGCAACCCGATCCCGGGCCTGGACCAGCTGGGCGACGTGCCGGCCAATCAGTTCGAGCAGGGCGTCATCGGCCTGGTGAAGAAGCTCAACGCCGCGGGCGGTCCGATCTCGGGCACCGTGCGACGCCTGGCCGAGCCCGCGCAGGTGGATCCGGAGCTGCTGCAGCAGCTGAAGGCCGCCGGCGTCATGCCGGGCGCGCGGGGCGACTACCGCTACAACGAGGGGTACGTCCTGGTGCACATGGAGGGCCAGGACGAGGGGCTGGAGCTGCCGGTCGAGATCGCCTCGCACATCTTCCTCGTCGACGCGCCCGCCTGATCCGCCGCCCCGATACGCCCGCCTGATTCATCGCGGTTCTGCGCGGTTCCCCGCCCTCGGTTCTTCCCGATCGTCCTCTCCTGCACAACCCCCTTGCGACTCGTCCAGGGATCTGCCAGGAGGAACAGCGTGACTTATTCGTTACATTCGGGTAGCCTCGACGAGTCCGACAGGTGGAAGCCCGCCGACCGGACCGCCCCCCTGAAAGCCTCGTTGGCTCGTCGTCGGGGTGGTGACCTCGCACAACGTGCCCCGAACATCGAGTGCCGACGAGCCAGCGCCCCGGCGCATTTCGAGGCGCCGGAGGATAGTTTGGCTGATCAGAACCACACGCCCGCAGACGGCATTCCGACCGACACGGGTCTCACCCGCCGCGCACGACGCGCCCCCGCACCCCGGCCGGCTCCGGCCGTCGCCGTGCGCGAGGCCGCGCCCGTCGCCCGCCCGGCCGGCCGGCCGGTGGTCAAGCGCGTCGTCAAGCCGCTGAAGACCCTCGCGACGCTGACGATGGTCGGCGGACTCATCGCCACGGTCGCCCTGCCCGCCTACGGCGCCTTCCGCACCAGCGGCGAGGATGCCGGCGCGGCGATGACGCTGCAGCAGGTCGCCCTGGACGACGCGCAGTCGCTGGTCGTGGCCTCGGACGCCGAGCGCACCGAGCTCGCGCGCGAGAGCTACTCGGCCACGACGCAGAAAGAGATCGACGACAAGAAGGCCAAGGAGGCCGCCGCGAAGGCCGCCGCCGAGCGCGCCCGCGCCGCGGCAGCCGCCGCCGCGGCGGCCTCGACCGGTGCCCAGGTCGACGTCACCGCGATGTCGGTGGCTCCCGGCAGCGGCAACGTCCGCTGGCCGCTCACCAACTTCACCAAGGGCCGCGGCCTGTGGGATTCCGGCTACCACCAGGGTGTCGACCTACTCGCCCCCTGCGGTCAGCCGCTCTACGCCGCCGCCGACGGCGTCGTGCGCATCTCGTCCGAGGGCTACGGCGGCTACGGCGTCGCGGTCACCATCGACCACGTCATCGGCGGTCAGCAGGTCAACACCCTCTACGCCCACATGACCTACGGAAGCCGCCTCGTGCAGTCGGGACAGGCGGTCTCGGCCGGCCAGCAGATCGGCGTCGTCGGCAGCACCGGCAGCTCGACCGCGTGCCACGTGCACTTCGAGACCCACATCAACGGCGGAGTCGTCGACCCGTGGGCCTGGCTGGTCAACAACGCCGGCTGATCACGACATCTTTCGAAGCGGATGCCGGCACTGCCGGCATCCGCTTCATTCGTCGACACGCCACCCGGCGTTCAGAGGGCGAACGCCCCGGGCGTGTCGTCGTGCATTACCCTGAGACCGACGCTTGATCGAGAGCGGAGGAAGCCGATGGGAAGCACACCACGCATCCGAACCATGGATGCGCTCGGGCGCCACGTCCTTCGGCATTGCACGAGCGGATGCTGCGGCCTGCCGCACGCGCCGAGGCGCTGTCTGTAGACAGCGCCTTTTTTCATGCCCTTCGTCCTCGACCCCGCGTCGAACGTCGAATCACCGGGAAGCCGTCCCGGCCGTTCGAGAGGATGAGGAATGCGCACACTGGTGCTGAACGCCGGATACGAGCCGCTCGCCGTGGTGTCGTTCAAGAGGGCCCTGGTGCTCGTGATGAACGACAAGGCCACCGTGATCGAACGCATCGAGGGCGAACCGGTCTGGGGCACCAGACACACCTACGACCGTCCGGCGGTGATCGTCCTGACCCGCTACGTGCGGGTGCCGGGCGTGCGTCACGTGCCGGTCACCCGCCGCGGCGTGCTGCGTCGCGACGCGCACCGCTGCGCGTACTGCGGCAAGGCGGCTTCGACGATCGACCACGTGCTGCCGCGGTCGCGGGGCGGCGGGGACTCGTGGGAGAACCTCGTGGCGTGCTGCCTGCGCTGCAACAACGTCAAGGGCGACCGCACGCCGCAGGAGATGAACTGGGAGTTGCGGATCACCCCGCGGCCGCCGCGCGGCGCGCAGTGGACGGTGCGCGGCACCGAGCGCGGCGACCCCCGGTGGGAGCCGTACCTGGCGCTCGCCGCCTGATCGGGACCTGATCCCGCGCGATCGAGATCCGATCCGCCGTCGATCCGCGAGATGGTTCGATGATCGAACATCCTGTGCGGTTCTCGGCGCTTTCGATGTCCGAGGCCCGGCGTAACGTCTGATCCGACGTTGAAACAGTAGAACATGCGTTCTACGATGTCGGGATGAGGGCGGCCATGCAGCAGGTGACGCAGCGCACCACGACCGATGAGGTCCGGCGGCTCCGCGCCCAGCTCGAGCGGGTGCAGGGCCGGCGGCTCAACGAGCCGGTGCTGCCGGTCGTCCCCGCCCTCGCGTCCCTGTTGCCGGGCGGCGGCCTGCGTCCCGGTGCCGCGTACTCGCTGTCGGGGTCGGCGGGGGCCGGCCGGGGGAGCGGGACGATGTCGCTGCTGCTGGGGCTGCTCGCCCTGCCGTCGCAGTCCGGTGCGTGGTGCGGTGCGGTGGGGATGCCGCAGCTCGGGGTCGAGGCGGCGGCGGGTCTCGGGATCGACCTGTCGCGGCTCGTCCTCATCCCCGAGCCCGGTCCCCGGTGGCTGGCGGTGACCGCGACGATCGCCGAGGTGCTCACCGTCGTCGCGGTGCGTCCCCGGGGGCGGGTCCCCGACGGCGAGACGGCGCGCCTGGCCGCGCGGCTGCGGGACCGCGGGGCGGTGCTGCTGGTGGACGGGCCGTGGCCGCAGGCAGAGGCGGTGCTGTCGGTGGACGCCCCGCAGTGGCAGGGGCTCGGCCGCGGGCACGGCTATCTGCAGGAGCGCGCGGTGACGGTGTCGTCGGCGAGCCGGCGGTGGCCGCATCCGCGGCGGGCGCGAGTGCTCCTGCCGGGGCCGGACGGCGCGGTGACGGCGGCGCCGGCGACCGGGCAGCCGCAGCTGTACCCGCTGCCGGCGAGGGCGGCCGGCTGATGGTGCGCCGGCAGCCCACGCCGGGTTCCGCTCCGCCGGGGGCGGTGGAGCGCAGTCTCGTCCTGTGGTTCCCGGACTGGCCGGTGACGGCGTTCCTGCGCGAGCGCGGCGCCGTGGCCGATCCTTCGCGGCCGGTGGCGGTCCTGTCCGGCAACATCGTGGTGTCGTGCTCGGCGGCGGCGCGGGCAGAAGGCGTCCGGCGCGGGCAGCGGCGGCGCGACGCGCAGGCGCGGTGTCCGCGGCTGACGGTGATCCCCGCCGACGACGCGCGGGACCAGCGGGCGTTCGCGCCGGTGATCGCGCGCATCGAGGAGCAGGCGCCGGGGGTGCAGCTGGTGCGGCCGGGGCTGTGCGCGCTGCGCGCGCGGGGGCCGGCCCGCTACTACGGCGGCGAGGAGCTCGCCGCCCGGCACCTCGTCGAGGCGCTCGCCGCCGACGGACTGCCCGGGCCCGGAAATCCGCCCATGCGCGCGGCCGTCGCCGACGGCCCCTTCACCGCCGAGCAGGCGGCGGTGGCGGCCACCTCGCCCGCCGATCCCGTGTTCGTCGTGCCCGCGGGGGCCTCGGCGGGATTCCTCGCGCCCCTGCCGGTCTCGGTGCTCGAGGACTCCTCGATGCTCGGGGGTGCGGGATTCGGGGGTTCCGGGGGTGGGTCAGGCGGCGGTTCGGCTCGCGGCGGTGCGGCGGCGGGGCGCGGGGCGGCGGCGGGGCGCGGGGACCTCGTGAGCCTGCTGGCGCGGCTGGGCGTGCAGACCCTCGGCGGGTTCGCCGCGATGGATCCCGAGCGCGTCCGCGAGCGGTTCGGCGAGCACGGGGTGCGGGTGCATGCGCTGGCGGCCGGCCGCGACTCGCAGCCGGTGCGTCCCCGCACGCCGCCGCCCGAGCTCCACCGCGAGGTGGCGTTCGAGCCGCCGCTCGAGCTCGCCGACCAGATCGCGTTCGGCATGCGCATCGCCGCCGAGGAGTTCATCGCGCGCCTGGGCGCCGAGGACCTGGTGTGCACCGAGCTGCGGGTCGAGCTCACCGGCGACCGGGGCGAGCGCAGCGAACGGGTGTGGCTGCATCCGGCGTCGTTCGACGCGTCCGCCGTGGTCGACCGGGTGCGCTGGCAGCTGGCCGAAGAGGCCACGGCGCTGCGCAGCGGGGTGTCGCTCGTGCGGATCTCTCCCGAGGCGGTGGACGCGGCATCCCATCACGCTCCCGCGATCTTCGGCTCGGGTCCCGAGGAGCGCGTGCACCACGCCCTGTCGCGCGTGCAGGCGATGCTCGGGCACCGGGGCGTGCTGACCCCCGACATCGGCGGCGGGCGGTGGCTGGCCGAGCGGCAGGTGCTCGTGCCGTGGGGCGATCGGCACGAGAAGGGGCGGCAGGGGCTCGCCGCCGAGCGCGGGCGGCCGTGGCCGGGGAGCCTTCCCGATCCGCTGCCGGCGACGGTGTTTACCCCGAACCGGCCGGTCGAGGTCACCTCGCTCGGCGGCTACGCCGTCGACGTCGACGACCGCGGCACGCTGTCGGCGGTCCCCGCGCAGCTGGCGGTGGGTGAGAAGCGGCTGGGCATCGACGCGTGGGCGGGGCCGTGGCCGATCGTCGAACGGGGGTGGGATGCCGTGCGCTCGCGGCGCGCGCATCGCTTCCAGGTCGTGGACGCCGAGGGCACCGCGTGGCTGCTGGTGTGCGAGGACGCGGCGTGGAGCGCCGAGGCGGTGTACGACTGATGGGCTTCGACAATCCGGGCGTGACGTGGTCCGAGATGGAGCGGGTGCTCAGCGACCGGCGGCGGCCGGGCGGTCCGCCCGCGGGTGCCGACGGCGGCGACAGTCCCGCGTGGTCGCACAAGCGGGGGCCCTACGTCGCGCCCGAGATCCCGCGGCCGGCGGACGCCGTGCCGTACGCCGAGCTGCATGCGCACTCGTCGTTCTCGTTCCTGGACGGCGCGTCCTCGCCCGAGGACCTCGCCGAAGAGGCCGAGCGGCTGGGGCTGCACGCCCTGGCGATCACCGATCACGACGGCTTCTACGGCATCGTGCGCTTCGCCGAGGCGGCCGAGACGCTGCAGCTGAAGACGGTGTTCGGCGCCGAGCTGTCCCTTGAGCTCCCCGGCCCACAGAACGGCGAGGCGGATCCCGTCGGCTCCCACCTGCTCGTCCTCGCCCGCGGCGAAGAGGGCTATCACCGCCTGGCCGCCGCGCTCACCCACGCCCAGCTCGCCGGCAGCGAGAAGGGCCGGCCGGTGTACGACCTCGGCGAGCTCGCCGACCAGGGCCGGGAACACTGGGCGGTGCTGACCGGATGCCGCAAGGGCGCCGTGCGCCGTGCGCTCGCCGCCGAGGGGGCAGGCGGTGCCGCGCGTGAGCTCGACCGGCTGGTCGACCTGTTCGGGCCGGACGCGGTGCACGTGGAGCTGATGGACCACGGCAACCCGCGGGACACGCGCGACAACGACGTCCTCGCCGGTCTCGCCCGGGAGCGGGGGCTGCCGCTGCTGGCCACCAACAACGTCCACTACGCAGTCCCCGACCGGCAGCTGCTGGCGGCGGCGGTCGCCGCCGTCCGCGCCAATCGGGGTTTGGACGAGCTGGACGGCTGGCTGCCGTCGCACGCCGGAGCGCACCTGCGCTCGGGCGCCGAGATGGCGGAGCGGTTCGCCCGGCATCCGGACGCCGTCGCCAGGACGGTGACCCTCGCCGACGAGCTGGCGTTCCCGCTGCGGCGCGCCAAGCCGGCGCTGCCGCGGCAGCGGGTGCCAGACGGGCACACGCCGATGTCGTGGCTGCGGCACCTGGTGTGGCAGGCGGTGCCGCGGAAGTATCCCGACCTGTCGGACGAGAACCGCGCGCGCATCGAGAAGGAGCTCGGGGTCATCGAGCTGAAGGACTTCCCCGGCTACTTCCTCATCGTGCACGGCATCGTGCAAGAGGCGCGGCGGCGCGGCATCCTGTGCCAAGGCAGGGGGTCGGCGGCCAACAGCGCCATCTGCTACCTGCTGGACATCACCGCCGTCGACGCGATCGCCTACGACCTGCCGTTCGAGCGGTTCCTGTCGAGCCTGCGCGACGAGGAGCCCGACATCGACGTGGACTTCGACTCCGACCGGCGCGAAGAGATCATCCAGTGGGTGTACCAGACGTACGGTCGCGAGCGGGCGGCGCAGGTGGCGAACGTCATCCAGTACCGGCCGAAGAACGCCATCCGCGACATGGCGAAGGCGCTCGGGCATTCGCCCGGCCAGCAGGACGCGTGGTCGAAGCAGGTCGAGCGGTGGGGGGATCTCGGTACGCCGACTGCGTCGGCTACTCGATCACCGGGTTCTGCCGGCGCCGATCACGACATCCCCGATCGGGTGATCGAGTTCGCGTCCGAGCTGCTGAAGGCGCCGCGGCACCTCGGCATCCACTCCGGCGGCATGGTGCTCACCGATCGGCCCGTCGGCGAGGTCGTCCCCATCGAGCATGCGCGGATGCAGGACCGCACGGTCATCCAGTGGGACAAGGACGACGCGGCCTGGATGGGGCTGGTGAAGTTCGATCTGCTCGGGCTCGGGATGCTGGCGGCCCTGCAGTACTGCTTCGACCTGATCCGCGCCGCGACGGGTGAGGAGTGGGAGCTGTCGACGCTGCCGAAAGAGGAGAAGGCGGTGTACGACATGCTGTGCCGCGCGGATTCGATCGGGGTGTTCCAGGTCGAGTCGCGGGCGCAGATGGGGCTGCTGCCGCGGCTGCAGCCGCGGCGGTTCTACGACCTGGTGATCGAGATCGCCCTCATCCGGCCGGGACCCATCCAGGGCGGGGCGGTGCATCCGTTCGTGCGGCGCAAGCTCGGGCACGAGAAGGTCACGTACGCCCACCCGAAGCTCGTGCCGGTGCTGGAGCGGACCCTCGGGGTGCCGGTGTTCCAGGAGCAGCTGATGCAGATGGCGATGGCGGTGGGGGAGTGCACGGGTGAGGATGCCGACCTGCTGCGGCGTGCGATGGGGTCGAAACGCGGGGTGGAGCGCATCGAGTCGCTGCGCGAGAAGCTGTACGAGGGGATGGCCGGCAACGGGCTCGTGGGTGCCGAGGCGGATGCGATCTACGCCAAGATCCAGGCGTTCGCGAACTTCGGTTTCGCCGAGTCCCACTCGCTGTCGTTCGGACTGCTGGTGTACGCGTCGTCGTGGATCAAGCTGCACTATCCGGCGGCGTTCCTGGCGGGGCTGCTGCGGGCGCAGCCGATGGGGTTCTACTCTCCGGCGACGCTGGTGGGGGATGCCCGTCGCCACGGTGTCGAGGTGCGCCGCCCCGACCTGCACGCCTCGGGGGTGGAGGCGGTGCTCGAGCCCGTGGCCCCGGACGTTTCGTCTCGCTTCGCTCGCTCAACGCCCGGCAGCGGCAACCCCACGGACGTTGAGCGAGGGAGCGAAGCGACCGAGACGAAACGCCCCGCCCCCGGCAACCCCCCGGTCGTTGAGCGAGGGAGCGAAGCGACCGAGACGAAACGCCCCGCGGCCCCCGGCAACCCCCCGGACGTTGAGCGAGGGAGCGAAGCGACCGAGACGAAACGCCCCGCCCCCACCGGCCTCGACTCCTGCACCGCCCGCCACCAGCCGCCGGTCGGGCTCTTCGATCCCGCCGAGCCGGACGAGTCCGCCGCGCACCGCCGCGACGGCCGGTTCGCGGTGCGCCTGGGCCTTGCCGGCGTCAAGGGCATCGGGCAAGTCGTCGCCCAGCGCATCGTGGCGGCGCGCGAGGCGGAGGGGGAGTTCCGGGACCTCCGCGATCTCGTGCGCCGCACCGACCTGACGACCGCGCAGCTCGAGGCGCTGTCGACGGCGGGGGCGTTCGAGTGCCTCGGCCTGTCGCGGCGCGAGGGGATCTGGCTGGCGGGATCGGCGGCCCAGGATCGCGCGCAGTACCTGCCGGATTCGATGGTGTCGGTGCAGCCGCCGCTGTTCACCGACCCGTCGTCGTACGAGGTGCTGGCGGCCGACCTGTGGGCGACCGGCATCTCCACCGACGATCACCCGCTGACGCACTACCGTTCCGCGCTGGATGCCCGGGGCGTGCTGACCTCGAGTGAGCTGCGTCGCCACGAGAGCGGGCGGCGGGTCGAGGTCGCGGGGCTCGTGACGCATCGGCAGCGGCCGGCGACGGCATCCGGGATCACCTTCGTCAACCTCGAGGACGAGCACGGCCTGGTCAACGTCATCTGCTCGGTCGGGGTCTGGAACCGCTACCGCCGCATCGTGCGCGACGCGCCCGCCCTCATCGTGCGCGGGATGCTGGAGCGCTCGGTCGAGGGCGTGACCAACCTCGTCGCGGACCGGTTCGACGACCTGCGGGTGGGGGTGCAGCACCAGTCCCGGGACTTCCGGTGACGGCCCGGCGCCGCGGGACCCGCGCCGCGGTTCACACGCGACGGTTCAGGCGCCGCGGTTCAGGCGCCGCGGTTCAGGCGCGGCGCTTCAGGCGCGGCGGTACTGCGCCGCCATCGGGCAGTCGAAGGGGTCGCGGGCGGCGAGGCCGACGCGGTTGAGGTAGTCGATGACGATCGCGTACGAGCGCAGCAGGCTGGTCTCGGTGTAGGGCACGCCGAGCGAGTCGCAGTAGTCGCGGACGATCTCGCGGGCCTTGGCGAGGTGGGGGCGCGCCATGCTCGGGAACAGGTGGTGCTCGATCTGGTAGTTGAGTCCGCCCATGAGCCACGTCGCCCACCAGCCGCCGCGGATGTTGCGCGAGGTGCGCACCTGCTTGCTGAAGAAGTCGAGGCGGGCGTTGGGGGCGATGATCGCCATGCCCTTGTGGTTGGGGGCGAAGGAGGCCCCCATGTACAGGCCGAAGACGGCGAGCTGGACTCCCATGAACGCGAACGCCATGCCGAGGGGCAGGAGCAGGAACACCGGAACGAGGAACGCCGACAGTCGCAGGGCGATGAGGGCGAGTTCGAGCCAGCGGCCGGGGACCTTGTCCTTCGTGGTGACCAGGTGCTTGATGCCCAGGTAGTGCAGATTGATGCCCTCGAGGGTCAGCAGCGGGAAGAACAGCCACCCCTGCTTGCGCGTGATCAGGCGGCGGAGGCCTCGGGCCTGAGCGGCGTCCTCGTCGAGGAACGAGATGGTGTCGACCTCGATGTCGGGGTCGCGGCCGACGCGGTTGGGGTTGGCGTGGTGGCGGGAGTGCTTGGAGTCCCACCATGAGTAGCTGATGCCGACGACGCCGGCGGCGAGGACGCGCGCGAGGCGGTCGTTGGCGGGTCCGGTGGCGAGGATCTGGCGGTGCGCGGCTTCATGGGCGACGAACGCGGCCTGCGTCATCAGGACGCCGAAGGCCGCGGCGATCAGCAGCTGGAACCAGCTGTCGCCGAGCAGGATGAATCCGGTGACGGCGCCGCCGAGGCCCAGTGCGATCGCGCCGCCCACCATCGCGTAGAACCACGGGGTGCGGGCGAGGAGTCCGGTCTCTTTCGCCACCTGCGACACCTGCGTGTAGGCGCGGGCGATCGGCGGGAACGTCTCGCTCGAGGCGTACGTCTGGCGGATCGGTCCGAGCGTGGAAACGGCGGCAGAAGTGATATTCGCTCCTCGGGTCGGCAGCACGACCCGAAAGCCAGACTGGATGGTCGGCGAGCCTCACGGACGCCTGCGGCCGAGCCTACGTGAGGGCGGATGCCGGGGCGGGTATGCCCAGGGGATGCACAGGCCCTGTGTCGCAGGTTGCCGGGTGGGGGGTGTGCGGTTGGGCGTGTCCGTCCGTGCCCGCAGGCTGCCGTGGGGGTGGTCCCGGGTACCGTGCTCGCCATGGCGGAGCGGGTGCAGGACTGGTGGGCGCGGCGGCAGTTCTCGCGCGGCCGGGACGTGCCGTACGAGGTGGGGACGTACCGTGAGGCGTGGGCGGCGTTTCCGGCGCTGATCCGGCAGTACCACCCGGACCTCAACGCCGGGATCGTGCTGACCCAGATCCCGCCGGCGGCCGACGTTCTGCTGCTGTGGCAGTGCGAGGCCGGGCACCTGTTCGTCGCGACGCCGACCGAGCAGCGCTCGCGGCCCGGCCGGGAGCGGCGGCGGTCGGCGTGGTGTCCGGAGTGCACGGACCTTGCGACGGGGCGTGCGGTGCGGGCGCCCGCGGCCCGGGTCGCGGTGCCGGACGCGGCGGTCCCGCACCGGCCGTCCACGCCGATCGTGCTCGGCAAGGTCGCGCGGCCTCCGACCCCGCCGCGCCGCGCGAAGCGGCCGGCGCCGCCGACCAGGCTGTGCCCGAAGACCCCCGCCTTGGCCGCCGGCGAGCCGTTCGTGAGCGAGTGCGCGCCGCGCCCGGCATCCGCTGTCGAAGCTCAGGTGCGGGCCGATCTGTTCGGTGCGCTCGCCGTGACTCCGGGGCTCAACGCCGTGCGGGTGGCGCGGCCGTTCTTCGACCACCTCGAGGTGTGGCCGGACTTCCTGCTGCCCGAGCTGCGGATCGCCGTCGAGTACGACAGCACCGGCCGTCACGGCCTCGAGCACGTCGGCAAGCGGCAGGATGCCGACGAGCGGAAGGATCGCGCACTCCGCGCGGCGGGCTGGGAGGTGGTCCGCATCCGCACGGCGAAGCTCTCGCCGCTCGGGCCGTACGACCTGCGGGCGTCGGCGTGGAACGGCAAGACTCTCGGGATGCTGCTCGAGAGGTTCCGTGAGATCCGGGGGCCGCTCCTGGTCGATGCCTACGTGGGGTGAGGGCGTGTGGTGAGGGCTGTGGCTAAGCGAGCTTGCCGATGGCGGCGGTCAGCTGTTCGCGGATCCGCGGCGGATCGAGCACCGGCAGCTCACCGCGCTCGACCTGTGCGGCCCAGGACTGGCCGATGAAGCGCATCACCCCGGCGAGCATGTGGGTGATGACGACCGCCTGCGCGCCGAGCGCGGTCTCGTCCTCTGCGGGGTACTGCTGGCGCAGCCGCAGGGTGATGATCTGGCCGAGGTCGGCCTCGATGGCCGAGAGCCGCTCCATCTGGCGTGCCATGAGGACGGGGTTGGTGCCCACGGCGCGGATGCGGCGCGCGACCAGGGCGGGGTCGGCTTCGGCGAGCCCCGGATCGATGCGGATGAGCTGGACGGCCTCGACCAGGAGCGGGCCGGTCGAGACGATGAACTCGCGGGCGGCGCGTTCGTCGACGGTGGGTCCGTCGGTGCCGAGGAGGGCGGCATCCTTCGTCTTGAAGTGGTTGAAGAAGGTGCGCGGGCTCACTCCCGCGCGGGCGCAGATCATGTCGACCGTGACCGCGTCGTAGCCGCTCTCGAGGACGAGGTCGACCGCGGCCGCCTCAATGGCGGCCTTCTTGGCGACGGCGTCGCGGCGGCGGGCGGGCGGGGTGGCCGACATGATCTGCGCTCCTCGGGTCACTCGTACCGTAGCGACTCGATGGGGTCCTGGCGTGCGGCGCGGCGGGCGGGGAGGACTCCCGACACGAACGCGACGAGCATGATGACGACGATCACGGTGATCACCGTCGCGGGTTCGAACAGCAGGATCTGCAGCCCGGGAAGGCCGGTGAGGATCGTCTGCGCGGCGGCGGCCGAGATGAGCGAGCCGACCGCGATCGCCGCGACCGCGCCGAGTGCCGATCCGAGCAGTCCGATGATGACAGCCTCGAGGCTGAAGAGCCCGAACACCCGCCCGTTCGACATCCCCATCGCCTTCATGAGCCCGATCTCGCGGGTGCGCTCCTGCACGCTCATGAGCAGCGTGTTGACGATGCCGAAGGATGCCGCGACCAGCGCCACGACCGCGAAGGCGCTCAGCACTCCGATGATTCCGGTGATGACGGTCTGCACGACGCCGAGCTGGTCTTCGACGGTCTGGCCCGCGAGGTCGAGGTCGGTGAGCTCGCCCTTGACGGCCTCGATGTCGGAGGCGGTGACCTCGCCCTCGTCGCCGGTGCCCGCGATCGTCGCCACGGCGATCGGCCATGCCTGCGGCTGTCCGGGAACGGCCTGGGCGTCGGACACCTCGTCGACGAGCGCCGCGTTCGCGCCGGCGCCGGCGGCGAAGAGGCTCTCGCGGGCGACCCCCACGATCGTCGCCTCGAGCTGCCGGTCGGCGCGGCCGGCGTCGGTGAAGCCGAGCACGACGCGCTGTCCGACGGCGTCCTCGGGCGACGAGAGGCCGAGCGCGGCGACATAGTCCTCGGGGATGACGATCTCGGCGTCGCGTGATCCGGGGTCGAGCTGCGCCCCGGCGACCAGGTCGCTGCGACCGATCGACGATGTCGGGTTCACGTCCAGTTCGAAGCGGTCGGCGGATGACGTTCCCGACCGTGCGATCCAGTCGACCTGGATCTGGCTGACCGCCTCGACGCGGGTGACACCGTCGATGTCGCCGATCGCGTCGATGTCATCGCTGTCGAGCAGGGTGCCCGATGCGAGGGGGTTGCCGGCGCCGGCCTGCTGCCTGCCCTCGGGGTCGTACTCGTTGGGTCCGTCGCCGCTGTCGACGCCGGCCGCCGGGCTCACGAGCAGGATGTCGCCGGTGCTGAGGGTGGCGACCTGGCGCTCGACGTAGTCGTTGACGCCGGCGCCGAGCGCGGTGGTCAGGGTGAGGGTGAAGGCGCCGACGAACAGGCTGAGGACGGTGAGGGTGGTCCGCAGTCTGCTGCGGAAGGCGTTGCGGGTTGCGGCGCGGACGACGTCGGAGGTCTTCATCGGGCCAGTCCTTCCTGGGCGGCGGTGACGAGGGGGAAGGCGGGGGTGTCCGACGTGATGCGCCCGTCCGCGATCGTGACGGCGCGGTCGCAGCGCGCAGCGAGGTCGGGATCGTGCGTGACGACCACCAGGGTGATGCCGCGGTCGCGCTGCAGGCGGAAGAGGATGTCCTCCACCTGGGCGCCGGTGGCGGAGTCGAGGTTGCCGGTCGGTTCGTCGGCGAAGATGACGTCGGGTTCGCCGACGAGTGCGCGGGCGATGACGACGCGCTGCTTCTGACCGCCCGAGAGGTCGGTCGCCCGGTTGGCGGCCTTGTCGGCGATGCCGAGGGCATCCAGTGCGGCCATCGTGCGGGTGCGGCGCTCGCGGCGGGGGACTCCGGCGATGACGAGCGGCAGCGCGACGTTGTCGAAAACCGACTGGCCGGCCGTGAGGAAGAACTGCTGGAAGACGAACCCGAACGTCGCGTTGCGCAGGGCGTTCACCTCGCGGGTGCGCAGGGCGGCGGCATCCTGGCCGTTGATATCGATCCGGCCGCTCGAGGGGCGGTCGAGCAGGGCGAGCAGGTGCATGAGGGTCGACTTGCCGGAGCCCGACTTGCCGACGATCGCGAGCGACTCTGCGCGGTCGACGCTCAGGCCGACGTTCCGCAGCGCGT
Organism: Microbacterium aureliae; assembly: GCF_054780155.1. Classification (NCBI taxonomy): domain Bacteria; kingdom Bacillati; phylum Actinomycetota; class Actinomycetes; order Micrococcales; family Microbacteriaceae; genus Microbacterium; species Microbacterium aureliae. The sequence continues at coordinate 809,524 of NZ_BAAGWW010000001.1, read as the reverse complement.
GGAAGGCGGTGGGGCCGCGGCCGTAGGTGCGGCTCAGAGCCACCGCGCGCAGGACGGGTGTGGACGGGGGGCGCGCAGCGCCGGTCGGCACCGCGCGGCCATCGGACTCGGACATCGTGCTCCTGTCATAGAATTTGCAGTGACTGCAGAATAAACGACAGCGGATGCAGGAAACTGAGTGGCCGCTACGAGTGTGATCGCTATGAGATGGGGCCGCACTGGCGCTGCTTTCGCGCCGGGGCGGTGGCTACCATGGCGGCATGACGGTCCGGGGAGTGGTCGCGGGGGCGCTGGTGGCGCTGTGCGCGGTCGCGCTCGCCGGGTGCGCGGGCGGGCCGGTCGGCGGTGGCGAGGTGCCGGCATCCGGCCCGCTGGCGGTGTATCCGCGGCCGAGCGCGGGGATGGACGCCCTGCTCATCGGCGAGGTCGCCCTCGTCGACGGGTGCGTGGTCGTCCGCAACGCGGATGCGACGGCGCTGCCGGTGTTCCCGGCGGGGGATGCCGCGTGGCGGGACGGCGACACACTCGTGTGGCGCGACGACGAGTATCAGGTCGGCGACGAGATCTCGCTGGGCGGCGGGTTCAGTGCCGGGGCGATCGGGGACGCGTACATCCCCGAGGGGTGCGAGGCGATCGAGGCTTTCGCGGTGTCGCCGTTCTGAACGCGGTCACACCATCGCGGGGACGGCTCCGTCGGGGTAGAGCTCGAGCATCGCGCGGTCGTAGCGCCGCTTCATGAGCAGCAGGTAGAGGACGCGGATCGGGACGGGGACGTTCGCGCGGAACCACGCGTCGCGATCGGTCTCGGGGATGCTCGCCAGCAGCAGGCCGAGCTGCAGCGACATGATGTCGCGCGAGAACTCCTTGCGGCGGGCCATGAGCGTCGCGCGCGTGTGGGCTTCGAGTTCGTCCCATTCCGCCTGCGAGAGGACGGCGCCGGCGACGGGCATGATGTCCTCTTCTTCCCGGCCGAGGTGGACCAGCAGCACGTCGCGCAGGTGCTCGATGTCGGTGGCGAAGCGGTCGCCGAGGGCGGGGTCGGCGGTGGTCGCCCACGGCTGCAGCTGCGGTTCGATATCACTCAGCATCCGGGCCACTTCGGCGTGCTGGGTGCGCATCAGGCCGACATGGATGCTGCAGGCGGGGTCGCGCTGTTCGAGTCGGTCCCACAGCACGGTGTCTTCGGTCTCGTGGTGCAGGTGGAGGGCGAAGAAGTCGAGGTGGGCGTAGTCGCCGACGATGGCCGCGCGGGCGGTGTCGCCGGGGCCGACGGCGCGGACGAGGAGGGGCAGTTCGCGGTACAGCCAGCGGAAGATGCGGTGCACCAGGATGAGGCCCGACGTGTCGCAGCCGGACGCGTCCGGTGCGGGTCGACCGCCCGACGACGGAAGCTTGACGGCCATCTCGATACCCCAGTCCGATCGGTGGATGTGCCCCCTTGGCGCGCATGCTACTCCGGTCGTCGCGCGTGCACAGCACCCCGGCGCGCGGGCGCTCTTGCCGCGGTGTTCGCGCGGTTCTACGCTTCGGATCGTGGGCATCAACGCTCGTGGGGAGCGCGATTCGGGTCGACGGTCCATGGCCGCCGCCGACGTGCGCGTGCGCGTGCTCGCGGACGGGCGCGGGGCGGGTCTCGGCGCCGCCCGCTGGGAGCGCCGGGTGCTCGTCGAGACGACGGTGCACCACCCCGTCGAGAGGGTGTTCCCGTACCTGCGGGACCCGACGAAGTGGCACGACTTCGCGCCGGCGGTGGTGTTCCGCGACCAGATCGGCGACGGCGCCGCGGTCGTCGGAACGCGGTGGCGGGCGACGGATCGCATCGGACCTTTCCGCATCCACTTCATCGACGAGCTCGAGGCGCTGGACGACAACCGCCGGGCGGTGTGGCTGTCGTCGTCGCCGTGGAACTCGCGGGTCGAGTACGCGTGCGATCCGCGGGGCGCGAGCACCGGCATCCGGGCCGACTATTTCGGGGTCCTCGATGGGTCGCTGCGCTGGCAGCTGGGGTGGATGCCGGACTGGGCGACGCATGGGATCCTCGCGCAGGACTTCCGCCGCCTGAACCGCCTGCTGGCCGCGCGCCAGCGCGAGGACGGCCTGTGGCGCAATCGGCACGCCGCGCCGGAGCCGGTGTAGGGAAGGTAGGTCCGCCCGGGCGGGATCGATTGGCGGCCCGCCATGCGGGCGCCACGCGGGCGAGCGGAGAGCACGGTTCGGCGCCCCGTCATGACCGCCGGGCGAGGATGTCGTGTCGCCGCGTCGGCGACTTCGTCACTGCCCGCCACTTCTGGTGGGGGTCCCAGCGGGCGGGGCCGCGGATCTCGGGGGTCCCGGCGGTCATGCGGATGCGCCAGCCGCTGGTGTCGAGGGTGCGGTGGTGGTGCCAGCAGAGCAGCACGCCGTTGTCGGTGTGGGTGGGTCCGCCGCGGGAGTGTTCGGTGACGTGGTGGATCTCGCACCAGGATGCCGGGATGTGGCAGCCGGGGATGACGCAGCCGCCGTCTCGCAGGGCGATGGCCTTGCGCTGGTGGTGGGTGAACACCCGGTCGTGGGTGGTGAGCGAGACGATGCGGCCGCCGGCGCCGAGGGTGACGCGGGTGAGGGTGCCGGTGCAGCCGATGTGACGGGCGACGCTGATCGGGACGGGTTCGGTGACCCCGTCCAGGTGTGCCGCGCCCTGCTCGTTCACCAGGTCTTCTTCGCGCACCGACACGACGAGGGTGGGCGCCGCGCCGCCGAGGGTGGGGAGGGTGCCGGACGCGGCGGCGACGGTGAGGATCGTCGCGAACGCATCGTGCTGCTTCTGCGCCCGCGTCCGCAGATCCGCCTCCTCCGGGTGCAGCCCGTCCGGATCCCACGCCTGGTCTTCACCATCCCCGCCTTGCTCGCCGACCTCGGCGAACCGGGGACCACGACCGGCGCCGGGAACGGCGGGACCCTCGAGTTTGGGATTGAGGATGCTGTCGAACGCGAGCTGGAGTTGCGCGGCGACCTCGGGCAGCAGGTTCCCGCGCAGCGGCACCAGCCCGTCCCGGGCGACCCCGAGGGTGTATCCGCGTTTGCGGGCGGCGCGGGCCTCGCGGGGTTCCTGCCCGTCCTGGTCGAGGTACAGCGCCCAGATGTGAGCTTGCGCCCGCAGATCCTCGGCGCACGCCGGCGGCGCCCCGTCCCCACCCGCACCCCGCGCCGACAGCGCCAGTTCGGTGTCCGCGGCGAGCACTCCGGCGATCCCGCCAGGCCAGCCGCCGGCGTGGGCACGGAGGGTGCCGGCGACGGCGACCACCCCGTCGACCCCGACGACGCTGTCGGCGACGGCGTCCCGCATCGCGGGGTAATCCGCCGGCAGCACCTCGCCCAACGACACCGACGTCCGCTGCGTGACCGCGCGGGCCGCGGTGACCACGTCCGCCGCGGTCCGCTTCGACACCCTCGTCGCCCGCTGCACCAGCTCGGACAGCGACCGGCATCCGGCCCGAACCGTCACCGACTCCGCGTGATCGCCCCGCGCGTCGGCCTGCGCGACCGCGTCGATCAGCATCGCCTCGGCCGACCGCATCACCCGCCCCGCGGTGACCATCACCGCCAGCAGCTCCTCTTCGGACACCGCCCGCAGCACCCCTTCACGGAACGCGTCGGCGACCACCTCATGGAGGGTGTCGGCGATGCTCTCGAGAGCGTCGGTCAGGTTCTGCATACCCCCGATTCTGCCGGGGACCTCCGACATTCCAGACTCCAGAATCCCAGATCAAGCGACTTATCCACACATTCTCGACACATCCGCCCGAACCCACACAAATCCGGCGCCTGGGGAGGAGAGGACGCGCCGCCGAGAGCCCGAATCCGCCCCCCGAAACCCCCCGAACCCCCCGAAACCCCCGAAACCCCCCGAAACCCCCATCCCGCCCCCTCCACCCACGCCCCGTGCCACGCTGTACCCATGACGCTCAGCGACGACCTGCGTTCGCTCGACCTCGACACCCTGCGCCAGGACGTCCTTCACGAGCGCGCGGGCAGTCTGAACACCAGCATCCCGTCACTGGCGAACGCCGACCCGGACCTGTGTGCGATCGCGGTCGTCGGTCCCGACGGCGAGAGCGCCCGCTCGACGAGCGCGGACGTGCGCCTGAGCATCCAGTCGGCGGTCAAGCCGTTCCTCTTCGCCCTCGCGCTCGCCGACACCGACGGCGAGGCGCTCGACCGCATCGGGATCGAGCCGTCCGGTGAGGCGTTCGACGCGATCAAGCTCGAGAGCGGCACCGGCCGCCCCCCGAACCCGATGGTGAACGCGGGTGCGCTGCTGACGGCATCCCTCGTCGATGGCGACACCGTCGACGAGCGCAACGCGCGCATCCTCGCGGGCCTCTCGGCGTTCGCCGGGCGCAGCCTCGACGTCGACGAAGAGGTCGCCGAGGACGAGCACCTGCTCGGCGACCGCAACCATGCCCTCGCGCATTTGATGCGCGCCGAGGACACGCTGCACGTCAGCGCCGACGACGCGGTCGCCGTCTATGCGCGCGCGTGCGCCGTGCTGATCGATGCCGAGGCGCTGGCCGTCATGGGCGCGACGCTCGCGTTCGGCGGAGTGAACCCCGTCACGGGCGACCGGGTGATCTCGAGCGCCGTCGCGCGCGATGTCGTCTCGGTGATGGCGACCTGCGGCGTCTACGACGGGTCGGGCAGATGGATGCGGAGCGTCGGCGTGCCCGCGAAGTCCAGCGTCTCGGGCGCCCTCGTGCTCGCGGTACCGTACCGGCTCGGCGCCGCAGTGATCAGTCCGCCGCTGGACGACGAGGGCACGAGCGTCCGCGGCCGCCTGATCAGCGAGGAGCTCAGTCGCCGCCTCGACCTGCACGTCTTCGGCAGCGTGCCGGGGGAGTGAACACCGACTCGGTCAGCGCTCGCGGGCCAGGATCGCCCACGTGTCGAGGGTCGTCCACTCGCCCTTGAACCAGTCGGCGTCGACGTTGCGGCCCTCGCGCCGGAATCCCAGGCGGATCAGAAGCCGTGCGACCGCGTCGTTGCGGGCGTCCGAGGTCGCGAGGACCCTGTGGGCTCGATGCTCTGTGAAGAGTCGGTCGACGAGGGCGCCGAGAGCCTCGGTCGCCACCCCGCGACCGCGGGCGGCGGGTGCGAGCGTCACGCCCACTTCGTAGGTGTCGGGCTGATCGGCGAGGGAGTGCACGGCGAGGTCGCCGAGCAGCTCGCCGGATGCCGCGTCCCGCACCGCGATCTGCAGCCACTCGCCCGTGCCCGGCGCGATTCGCGAGGGCTGGTCGGCGAGAAGATCGTCGGCGTCGTCAGCGCTGTAGTCGGCGGACCACGACTGGTACTGCGCCACCTCGGGCTGCCGGCGGTAGGCGACGAAGGCGTCGCGATCCACCGCCGAGAGCGGCTCGAGGACGAGCCGCGCGGTCCGCATCGAGAAGCTCATCGTTCCTCCGGCTACTGCTCGGTGTGCCCCATCGTCACGAAGACGAGGGCCTCGAATTCTAGCCGGGCCGCCTCGCGAGGGACCACCGCGCCGTAGCGCCGGATCGCGATGGACTGCTCCGGGTCCCTCGCCCGGCGGCGGCACGCCGACAGGCTGAGCGCCACGCGTGCAGCCACGTCCGACACCGCCCGCAGCATGCCCCTAGCACTCGCGCCGCAGCCCGCGTCATCATGAGGCATGGACGACGTCGTTCTCGCCGTGATCGGTCTTCTGGCGACGATCGCCGTCCCTATCGCGATCCACCGCGCGACCCATCCGAAGCGCCGGTTGTCGTACTTCCTCGGCGTCCGTCCCCTGCATCCGCTACCCGCTGGGTCCGCCCCGCGGGCACAGGGAATCGCTGCGCCACCCGGATGGCCCATGCAGGTGTCCCTGCAGATGTGGTCCAGCGGTCGTGCCGATGTGTCGACCCGGAACTTCGACGGTGACCGGCCCATCGTGTTCCAGTTCGGGTCACCCATCCTCGAAGTTCTCGCTGTCGACGACGAGCCCGTGTACCTCGGCGCCTTCGAGCGGGAGGGTGAGAATCGGCTCCTGTTCCGGCCGGCGCCCATCGGCGGACGACGGGTCTTCGCGGCGGACCTGGTGATCGCGGAACCGGTGTCCTTCCGCGTTCGTCATCCTCTGATCGATGTCGAGATGACAGAATCCCGGGTGCCTTTCCAGGGTGCGAGGACGACCGGCGGCATCCGGCATCTCGCGACCAACGGCATGTTCTGGGGAGTGTTGCAGCTCGTGCTGAGCTTCGTCGCGATGATTGTGGCGTTCCCCGTCATGGAAGTGACCCCGACGTGGGGCACGGCTCTGGTGCTGACCTACACGGTGCTCTTCGTCAGTGGCGCCCTGACGATCATCGTCTCGGCGATCGTCAGACTGGCGAGGTGGTTGAGCGCTCGCGCGAGGCAGAAACGGCAGGGGACGACGTCGGCGTCATCCGGCTGACGGCGCTGAAGGTCGCTGTCGCCCGCTCGCCACCGCCACCGCGACCAGACGCCGCGACGAGTCCGGTCAACCAGCTCTTCAACCCCTCACCCCGCGTCGACGGGCACCAGTTCGTCCACGCCGATCCGCTTCATGACGAGCGTGGACGTGAGGCGCTGCACGCCCGGCAGCGCGCTCAGTTGCGTGTCGTACAGCTGCTGGTAGGTGGTGATGTCGGTGCTCAGCACCCGCAGGATGTAGTCCGGCTCGCCGAACAGGCGCTGCGCGGTGACGATGTTCGGCATTGCTTCGACCGCCTTCTCGAAGGCGGCGATCGTCTCGAGGCCGGTGTGCCCCATCGTCACGAACACGAGCGCCTCGAAGTCCAGCCCGACCGCCTCGGGTGAGATCACCGCGCGGTAGCGCTGGATCGCCCCGGACTGCTCGAGATCCTTCACCCGGCGGTGGCACGCTGACAGGCTGAGCCCCACGCGCGAGGCCAGGTCGGTCGTGCTCATCCGGCCGTCCTCCTGCAGGAGCGCAAGGATTGTGCGATTGAGGGCGTCCATGCGCCACATTATTCCGCACGAGGGCGGCGAGGGTTCGAAAGTGCGAAGCACATTTCGCGCGAATCCCCGTAGATTCACCGCGTCGAAGGGAATCCGCATGGATGTGACGCTGGCGGGCCAGTTCTGGGTGGTCGCGGCGCTGCTCGCCCTCACCCCCGGCGCCGACTGGGCGTACGCGATCGCCGCCGGTCTGCGCGCGCGATCGGTCTTCCCCTCGATCGCCGGGATGCTGGCCGGCTACGCCATCGTCGTCAGCGCCGTCGCCGTCGGTGCGGGCGCCCTGGTCACGAAGTTTCCGGTCGCGCTGACGGTGCTCACCTTCGCCGGCGCCGCCTACCTGCTGTATCTGGGACTCACCACTCTCTTCACCCCGGCCGCTCAGGTCGAGGCCGGCGAACGCCCGGTCGGCGGCAGCCCGCTCGGGCAGTTCCTGCGCGGAGCGGGCGTCAGCGGCATCAACCCCAAAGGCCTGCTGCTGCTGCTCGCCCTGCTGCCGCAGTTCGCGAGCCCGGACGGCTGGCCCGCCTCGGCGCAGATGCTCGTCCTCGGCGGGCTGCACCTGTTCAACTGCGCCGTGGTCTACTCGGTCGTCGGCGTCCTCGCCCGCCGCGTCCTGCCGGCTCGCCCGACCGCGACGGTCGTGGTCACCAAGCTCGCCGGCGTCGCCATGACCCTCATCGGCACGGCGCTCATCGCCGGGCGCATCCTCGAGATCGCGTAAACCCGGCCGTCGGCCCCGCCGCCTCACAGCCGCGCTCTCTCGCACCCACCCCGCCCCCTCACGCCCCCCCGGTACCTCTGCCCGTGCGGTCCCGCGAGCCCCACCGCGCGCCCGTTCACGGCGACGATGCTCGAGCCGGTCGGGTCCACGCTCAGCTGCGCGTCGACCTCGGGCAGCACGCCCGGACCCTCGTTGCTGATCCAGGTGACCTCGGGATGCGCCGCCATCAGCTCCGCGAACGCCCGCCGCTCCTCCGCGGGCAGGTAGTTGAGTACGGCATTGTGGAACACCACGACGTGCGCCCCGCGGGGCGCCTCGTCGATCAGCTTCGGGATGCCGTCCAGCAGATGCCCCCGAATCAGACGGGCCTTCTCGGCCGCCGCGATCGCCACGGCTTCGCGCAGCCGCTCGCGTCGGGCGTCGTGCTCCGGCCACACGAGGGTTTCGAGCCAGCGCACCGCACCGGCATCCGTCACGTCGATCGGGGAGAGGTCGACCCCCGCGCGCCACACCACGGTGGGCAGGCGCGACGGCAGGCTCGCCTCGTCGATCGCGCAGGGCAGCACGACGCGGCTGGGACCGGACGGGGGATCGAGCGCGATGACATCCGGCCGGCCGTCGACGCGGTAGCGGTAGCTGTAGCGGTCCGGATAGAGCACCAGCCCGGCGGACGCACCGGCCTCGATGAGCGCGAGCTCGCCCTGCAACCGGCCGAGCACCGGCAGCAGCACGGCGCAGCGCCCGGCCTCGTTCGTCTGCGTCGCACGCGCCCGGATGATCGGCTCGACCGCGCTCCACCGCGGCACCAGCCACGTGCGGAACTTCTCGTAGGATCCGACCGGCGCCCTCGCGAAGCGCGCGGCGGCGAACGAGGTTCGGCTGCCGCTTGATGCCCGGCAGCGCCCCGATCAGCTGCGACAGCTCGCCGTCGCGCGCGACACCCTCCGCCCACTCGGCATAGATCGCGGACTCGCCGGCGGCCTCGACGCGCGCGAATCGGCGGTACAGCTCGGCGACCGCGTCATCCATCCCTGCACGCTACCCGCAGCCTGCGACACCCGGCCGAACCCGCCCGCCTGACCCCGCCCGCCCGACCCCGCCCGCCCCCGCCCACCCACCCGACCCCGCCCGATGTCCGAAGCTCATGCGACGATCCGGTCAGCGAGAGGAGGCCGGCATGCGGGGCGAGGCGACCGTGCTGCACGCCGACCTCGACGCCTTCTACGCCTCGGTCGAACAGCGCGACGCGCCCGAGCTGAAGGGCCGCCCGGTCATCGTCGGCGGGGGAGTCGTCCTCGCCGCGAGCTACGAGGCGAAGGCCCGCGGTGTCCGCACGGCGATGGGTGGCCGGCAGGCACGCGAACTCTGCCCGGATGCCATCGTCGTGCCACCCCGCATGGAGGCGTACTCGCAAGCCAGCAAGCACGTCTTCGCGATCTTCCGCGACACGACCCCGCTCGTCGAGGGCCTCTCGATCGACGAGGCGTTCCTCGAGGTCGGAGGGCTCCGCCGCATCGCCGGCACCCCCGAGCAGATCGCCGTCGCCCTGCGCCGGCGGGTCCGCGCCGAGGCGGGACTCGCGATCTCGGTCGGCGTCGCGCGCACGAAGTTCCTCGCGAAGGTCGCCAGCGCCGTCAGCAAACCCGACGGGCTGCTCGTCGTCCAGCCCGAGGACGAGCAGCGGTTCCTGCATCCGCTGCCCGTCGAACGCCTCTGGGGCGTCGGCGCGAAGACCGCCGAGAAGCTCCACGGCCTCGGCATCCGCACCGTCGGCCAGCTCGCCGAGCTCGAAGAGGCCACCGCCGAGCGACTGCTCGGCCGGGCCGCCGGCGCGCACCTGCACGCCCTCGCGCGCCTGCGCGACCCGCGCCCGGTCGACACCACCCGTCGACGCGGCTCCATCGGATCGCAGCGCGCCCTCGGCACCCGCCCGCGCACCCCCGACGAGCTCGACGTCATCCTCACCCAGATCGTCGACCGCCTCGCGCGCCGCCTGCGCGACGGCGACCGCGTCTGCCGCACGGTCGTCCTGCGCCTGAGATTCGGCGACTTCGTCAAGGTCACGCGATCTCACAGCGTGCGGATGCCGACGGACCGGACGACCGTCCTGCTCGACGTCGCGCGGGCGCTGCTCGTCGCCGCCCAGCCCGAGATCACCGCGCGGGGCATCACCCTTATCGGCCTCTCGTTCACCGGACTCGGCCGGGTGGACAGCATCCAGCCCGAACTCCCGATCGACTGGGACGATGGCTCGCGCCTGGACACCGTGCTCGACAAGGTCCGCGACCGGTTCGGCTCCGCGTCCGTCGCGCGCGCCGCGCAGCTCGGCCGCGACCCCGGCTGGTCGACGCCGGTGCTGCCCGAGCACGAGTGACCGCGCAAACCCGCACGCCCGCGACCCCGCCCCGAACGGATCCCGCCCCGAACGGACCCTGCCCCGAACAGACCCCATGGCCCCGCCCGCCCAACCCGGTTACGCTTCCCCCAAGCCGTCGAGGGGAGCGCCATGACCACGCCGAGTGCACACGCGACGCCGCACGTGCCCGAGCCCGGCGAGCCGACGATCCCCGAGCTCGAAGTCGACGAGAACGTCGCCCCGCGACCTGAGGAAGAGGTCGCCGACGTCGCCCGCGCCGAGCCCGACACCGCCGACCACACGCACCCGCACTGAAGGTCCTGTGTAGGGGGGATTGCAGGTTAGACCCTGGCGATCATGCTTGTCGCGGGCGACAAGGCAGGCAACTGGAACCGCTGGTACAAGAAGAACATCCCTATAGCCGACGACCTGTTCGACGTACACGTGAAGAATCTGAGAGATGAGAAGGGAGAGTGAGTGCGATGGCTGCCTCGCCGGAGGACTTTGTCGCCGATCACCCCGTCGACCGTGAGCGCGTCGACGCATACAAGGCTCGGATGCTTTCCGAGGTTCGTGCTTACCGCCTACGTGAACTGCGTGAGCAGCGGGGTCTGACTCAGGCTGAGCTGGCTAAGCGCATCGGCGTCGGGCAACGGCAGGTATCGAAGATCGAGCACGGCGATCTTGACAATGCCCGCATCGGGACGATTCGGAAATACCTCGAAGCGGTCGGTGGTGATCTCGCCGTCGAATACGTGGCGGGTGATCGCCGTGTTCAGGTTGCCTGAGGTCTCGGGCACCACGCACCCGCACTAAACCCAGCACCTCAGTCCAGAAACGCGACCCCTCGCACCGGCGCGCCGTCGCCCTCGAGCCGCAGCGGGAAGAACCCCACCCGCAGCCGCGAAGGCAGCCCCTCGAGCCCGCGCACGTTCTCGACGATCAGCCCGTCGCCGCCGAGCACGACGTCGTGCACCGGGAATCCGCCGTCCGTTGCGGTCGCGTCCGGGCTCAGGGTGTCGACCGCGAGCACGCGCATGCCGCGCGCCCACAGCTCCCGCGCCGCCGCCGGATCCAGGAACGGATGCCGCAGCGCCCGGTCGGACCCGAACCACTGCGCCCACCCGGTGTCGATGATCACGATGGGCGGGACGACATCCGGGATGCCGTCGCCGGCGGCCACGGCGTCCCACCCGTACTGCTGCCCGTCGTCGAGGCCACCCACCCGGACCAGCAGCGCGTCGCCCACGAGTTCGTCGAGGGTGACGTCCGCCATGGTCCGCCCGCCGGCGACCGTGTGCGCGGGGGCGTCGACGTGGGTCCCGGTGTGCGAGCCCATGTCGATCCGCCCGACCGCCACGCCGTCGGCGGCCAGCGTCAGCGCGGGGCCGATCGCCACCGCGGGGTCACCCGGGTAGACGAGCATGCCGTCGCGTATCGGATGGCTGAGGTCTCGCAGCATCCGTCGTCACACCCTCGCGGAGCGGACGCGCGTGGGCTCGTCGGCGAGGTTTCCCACGAACGCCGGCGCCTTCGACCGGGTCGGCAGCGACACCAGCAGGTAGAGCATGAAGGTAATGACGAACGCCGGAGCGGTCGACCCGAACGGCAGCGGCCACACGTACGCCCACACGTAGGCGAGGGTCGCGCCGACGGCCCACGCGGCGATCGCGATCCAGTTGACGCCGCCGGTGTACCAGTAGCGGCCGCCGCGGGGCTTGAGGATGTCGTGGTCGTAGGATCCGCGCTTGACCAGGTAGTAGTCGACGATCATGATCGCGAAGATCGGCGCGAACAGCGCCCCGATCGTCACGAGGAACGTCGTGAACTGGTTCAGCAGACCGAAGAACGTCGACCCGATGATCGAGATGACGCCGAGCACGAGCGCCGTCGGCAAGAACTTCACGTGCTTGCCGGGCAGGGCGTTGACCACCGTGGTGACCATGCCGTAGACGACCATGGTGTTGGTGGCCATCACCGACAGGAAGATCGCGACGCCGAACACCCAGCCGAACGGCGCGATGATCGTCACCGGGTCGAAGGGGATCGCCTCGCCGCCGCTGAGGATCACGTAGCCCATCGCGGTGGCACCGAGCGACATCGAGATGACGGTCGACAGGGTGTAGCCGACGCCCGAGCCGACGACGCTCGCGCGGGCGTTGCGGGCCAGGCGGTTGAAGTCGGCCGAGAGCACCGTCCACGAGATGGCGGTGGCGAGCACCACGTCGAACACCAGGCCGGGGGAGTAGAAGGGCTCGGCGGTGGGGGTGATGGCCGAGAACTCGGCCGGGCTGTACGACACGAACGCGACGATGAAGATGTACGCGGCGATGGCGAGGATGACCGCGGCGAACCACGGCTCGACGCGGGCGACGCCGGCGTGGCCGAAGATCGCGAGGATCACCACGATCGTCTGGCACAGCACCGCGAAGATCACCGGGCTCGAGAAGCCGGTCAGGCTCGCGACGATGTAATCCAGCGCGATGCCGGCGAGCATCGCCTGCACCCAACTCCAGCCCATGAGGATGAGGACGTTCGCGGCGACCGGCAGCAGGCTGCCGCGGGTGCCGAAGGGTCCGCGGGTGAGCGCCATGGTCGGCAGGCCCGTCCGCTGCCCGATCGTGCCGACGGCGACGAGCACGGCGGCGCCGATGACGGTGCCCGCGACGATCAGCAGCAGCACGAGCCCGTAGGGCACGTCGGGGATGAACAGGGTGCCGGTCAGCAGGGTCGTCACGACCAGGTTCGCGGCCAGCCAGATCATCAGCAGGCGCCCGGTCGTGTAGGTGCCGCGGATGGGTCCGGCGTCGTCGGATTGGGCTTCGAGTCGCTGCTCGAGGCGGGTGTAGAGCGACATCGTCGTGCTCCTTCTATACGGGATGCGGGTGGTGCGGGATGCGGGTGAGTGCCGGTGCGTGGGAGGTCCGGGTCAGGTGAGGGGCGACAGGTGCTCGTGCACCGCGACCAGGTCGTCGCCGTCGACGGCGAACACGATGGTTTCGCGCTCGCGGTAGGACTCCGGGCCGTCGGCGGTGGCGACCGAGGTGTCGACGGTGTGGGTGAAGACGGCGGCGCCGTCGAACACCTGCACCTTGCGGTCGGACGACGTGCACGACGTGACGGACCAGCCGCTGTCGACCCACCCCTGCCACAGCCGCTCGTAGGCGGCGCGGTCGTCGAGGCGCGCGGGTTCGGTGTGAAAGACGAAGGTCGCGTCGGGGGCGAAGCCGGCGAAGTAGCGGCCGGTGTCGGTGGCCGCGAACGCGTCGACGATCGCGAGGGCCGCTCGTTCGACGGCTGCCGGGTCGGGGGTGGTCATGTGCTTCTCCTTCGAAGTGATGAGCGGATGCCGTTACCGCGGCGCCATCGCGCTCACGAGCTCGTAGACGACGTGGCTTGCCGCGACGGCGGTCAGCTGGGCGTGGTCGTACGCGGGGGCGACCTCGACGACGTCGGCGCCGACGATCCGCAGGTCTGTCAGGGCGCGCAGCATCCGCAGCAGTTCGCGGCTGGTGAGTCCGCCGGCCTCGGGGGTTCCGGTGCCGGGGGCGTGGGCGGGGTCGAGCACGTCGATGTCGATGGAGATGTAGAGCGGCTTGTCGCCGACGCGCGCGCGGATGCGCTCGACCGCCGCCTCGACGCCCTGCTCTTCGACGAACTCGCTCGAGACGATCGCGAACCCGAGCCGCTCGTCGTCCTCGAGGTCGCTCTTGGCATAGAGGGGGCCACGGATGCCGACGTGCATGCTGGCTGTCAGATCGATGAGTCCCTCTTCCGACGCCCGTCGGAACGGTGTGCCGTGGGTCGTCGGGGCGCCGAAGTAGGTGTCCCACGTGTCGAGGTGCGCGTCGAAGTGCAGGACGGCGACCGGCCCGTGCTCGGCGCTGACCGCTCGCAGCAGGGGGAGGGCGATCGTGTGGTCGCCGCCGATGACGACGAGCCGGTCGGCGCGGCCGCGCAGCGCGCGGGCGCCGGCTTCGATCTCGGACACGGCGGCGGCGATGTCGAACGGGTTGCCGATGAGGTCGCCGGCATCCGACACCTGCTGCGAGCCGAAGGGAAAGACGTCCTGCGCGGGGTTGTAGGGGCGCAGCAGGCGCGACGCCTCGCGCACGTGCGCCGGCCCGAAGCGGGCGCCCGGCCGGTAGCTGACGCCGCTGTCGAACGGAACGCCCACGATGGCGATGTCGGCGTGCCCGACCTCGTCCAGCCGCGGCAGGCGCGCGAACGTCGCGATGCCGGCGAAGCGCGGCACGACACTCGCGTCCACCGGCCCGACCGGAGTGCTGCCGGATCCGTTCACGTCATCGTGTTGCATATTTGACAACCTTCGGTACGTTATAAGCAACTGTACGAGCGAAGGTACGCGGGGTGGCCCGCGTCGTCAAGTGCAAGGTGAGAGGAACGACGTGCGCGCGATCCATCCGGATGCCGACCCGAACGCGACCCCGATCGGCGCACGTCTGCGCGCCGCGCGCACGCTGCAGGGCCTGTCGCTCGGCCAGCTCGCCGAGACGACGGGGCTGTCGAAGGGCTTTCTCAGCCGGGTCGAGCGCGACGAGACGTCGCCGAGTGTCGCCACCCTCGTGCAGCTGTGCCAGGTGCTGTCGCTGCCGGTCGGGGCGCTCTTCACCGAGCCCGAGATCCAGCACGTCGTGCTCGCCGACGCGCCTCGCATCAACCTCGGGGGAGTGCACGCCGACGAGCGGCTGCTGTCGCCGCGCAGCGAGAACCGCGTGCAGCTGCTGCGGTCCGAGCTGCAGCCCGACGCGCACGGCGGCTCGGACCTCTACACGATCAACTGCGACGTCGAGGTGCTGCACGTCATCGCCGGCCGCCTGACCGTCCGCTTCGCCGACCGCACCGTCGAGCTCTCGCCCGGCGACGCGCTCACCTTTCCGGGCCGCGAGCCCCACACATGGCAGGTCGCCGGGGGAGAACCGGCGACGGTGCTGTGGGTCATCGTCCCCGCGCCCTGGAGCGGCTCGGCGTGATCGTTGCGATGTGACGGATGCCGGCGGCCGGGCCCGCGGGCTCCTCGGCCAAGGAGCCCGCGTCGTTCGTCAGCCGGACGCGCCCTTGCGCGGCTTGATGAACGCTCGATTTTCCGCGCTCGCGCGCTTTTCGGCGCGCTTTTCTTTGAGCGTGGACTGCGCGACCTTTTTTCCGTCGCGCGCGGTAGGTGACTTTCTTGCCATGACGACTCGCTTCCCCTCGTTGGCTGGCGGGTGAACCCCTGACCATAGCCCGGTCCAGGGGAAAGTCAATTCGTGACGGAAAAGGCAGAGAAGTCTCGTCGACTTGCCTTTTCTGTAAAGCGGGCTATGGTGATGGCCATGTCCGAATTGGTCCGTCGTTTCCGCGTCGCGCGTCTTTTCGACGCGTCCGTGGTGACCGCTGCGGCCGACATCGCGGGTGCCCGACACGAGGTGCTCCCGCCCCGGCGCTACGTGATGGGTGGTGTCTTTCTGACCCCCACCTCACGCGCCGCGCCCCCGTGAACCGCTTCCTGTAGAAGCGGGACTTCACACCCACCCAGCGCGTCGCATCTGCGGCGCGTTTCTCTTTTTCCGGAGGAACCATGTCCATCACCACCCCCGACACCGACTCGCTCGCACAGGTGCAGCGGTCACTCGAGCGTCAGCTCGAGGAGCGACTTGCTGCGGCCGAAGCGCTGAAGCCCTACGCCCTTCCGGCGGTCGATCCGATCGCGTACCAGACAGCCCTCGCCCACCGCGCCGCGATCGAGCAGATCACCGCGGCGCTCAACCGCATCACGCGCGGCACCTACGGCTGGTGCACCCGCTGCGGCCGCCCGATCGCCCCGGCCCGGCTGGAGGCGCTGCCGTATGCGGCCGCCTGTATTGACTGTCAGAGCCATGCTGACGCCGCGTAACCGCAAGCCGTTCGCCATCCCGACGCTGCCGCCCCTCGGGGGAGTCCGCGAGGCGCAGAGCCGGCGCGCGATGGCAGCGGCTGCAAGCGCCCGGGCGTGGGCGCGAACGGGGGAACTGTTCCGACCCCGCGGAGAGCGTGGCATCGTGCACCGCCGGCTCGTTCAGAAGCCGCCGGGTGTGGCGTCGCCCTCGAGCTTGTCCTTCCGCGCTGCGGCGGGCGGTTTTCGCGGTACGACGGCGCGGTACCTGGCGTTCTCGTAGCTGCTGATCCGCGGTTGAGCGGGCCCCCACGATGAAGCGTTGGGTCGACGGGCGAAGCGTCGGCCGTCGGTAGACTGATGCCGCCGGCCTCTGTAGCTCAATGGAAGAGCAGCTCCGTCCTAAGGAGAGGGTTGGGGGTTCGAGTCCCTCCAGGGGCACCGGGCTTTTTCGCTTCTGACCAGGAATTTCTCTCCAGGCCGACCGAGTGAGCACCCGTTCTTGGCCGCTTTTTGGCCGCATTCTCGAACTCCGGGAGCAGATTCGAGGCGCCAACAACGCCCTTCGTGGAGCGTCGTTTGACGTCTCAGAGCGCCAAAATCGAGCGGCTCGGGCGCGATGTGCCTCGCTCGAAAACTGAGCAATGTGCTCTATGGCCGCTGCGGCCGGGCATAGCGGATCTGCGGACCCGCCGGCAGGGCGACGAGCGGCATAGCGTCATTCAGCCGCTGCGCGACGGCATCCAAATCGTCGTCGAAGAGATCGGCGTAGGTGTCGAGAGTCATCGCTGCCGAGGCATGCCCGAGCATCCGCTGCACGGCCTTCACATTCGCGCCCGAGCTGATCGCGAGCGATGCGGCGGTATGCCGGAGGTCGTGCGGCGTCAGCCGCGGAATCGACGGATCGACCGCCTGCGCGCGCTTCACCGCATTCGCGAACCAGCCTTGGCTGCCCGAGTTGCGCATGTGATTGACCCCGTCGCCGAAGAGCAGCCCTTCCGGACCCTTGCCTGCGCAGGCCTCCTCGATCATCGGAGCGAGCCGCGGCGGGTAAGGGACCGAGCGCCGCTCGTGCGTCTTGGGCGTGCCGACGTGGATCTCGTAGGCAATCATGACCGCGTTCTCCTCGATGACGAAGCGGCGACGTAGCCGGTTCACGCTGCGCACGCGCAATCCCGTCGCCTCGCCCCAGCGCAGGCCTGTGTACGCCAGCGTGAGGACCATCGTCGGATGCGCCGAGCACGCGGCCAGCGTCGCTACCTGGTCGTGCGAGAGGTAGACGCGGCGCTTGCCCGGACCGTTGCGAGGGAGGTTGCGAATGTGGCGAGCCGGGTTGTTCGTCAGGCGTCGATCGTCGATGGCGACATCGAGGATGCCGGCAAGGACTCCCAGTGCGCGAAGAACGACCGTGCGCGACTTCTGCGTTGCGAGCTCTGACACCCAATCCTGGACTTCGGATCGCCGGATCGACCAGATCTCCCTGTCTGCCCACATCGGAGCGACGTGATTTCGCCACGACTGCTCGAGTGTCGTGTAGTAAGACGGCTTCGACATCGGCGGCTGCTTCGAACGCAGCCAACTGTCGGCGAACATCCGCACCGGAACCCGCGAAGACGACGGGTCGATGTACTCGCCCTTCGACTTGGACAACGTGACCATGGAGAGATAGAGCTGCGCTTCACGCATCGTCGTGAAGCCGCGCTTCTGCGTCTCGGTGTGATCTGGCTTGCGATAGCGCACGCGGTAGCGGCGGCCCTTCGCCGTTTCGTACGGGGTGATGGTGCCCATCTCGACCTCCGCTCACGCCGGCTCGATGGTCAGTATCGGGCCAGTGTCGGACATCGAAACGACTGCGTCAACGTCGCTGAGACGGGATGCAGGGCAAGGCTGGCGAACGTCGCGAAGTGTCGTTGGTGGGGGAGTAGATCACCTCCCTCCGACGCCGAGAGTCTAGCGATCGCGCCCAGCTACCGTTCTCGCCGCTCACTCCTTGCAGACTCCGCGCTGGCGCGTCGCTTAGCAGCGTTCGTCGTCGAGCACTACGCCCGGCCCAATCGCTGACTTTGCTGGATGTCGAGGGAATGTCCCAGAGTGGAGTCGTGGCGGCTCGCCACGGCAGGTTCGAACGACTCCGGCCGACATGGGTCTTCACGCGCCTCGATCGATGACAGTTCGAGCTGGCGCCCACGACGGTTAGCCCTGATCTCAAGCGTCGTCAATCTCGATAGTCTGACCGAGCGCCGGTTGGCGCAAACATCTCCGCCTGACATCGCATCACTCTCAAAGGAGCCCCTCGAGTGAAGACCGAGGTCGTGAAGCCGCAGGACGTGTTCTACAACCCAACGCGGCTGATGGTCCCATTGTTTCAGCGCCCATACGTGTGGTCGCAGCAGGAGCAGTGGGAGCCGCTCTGGGAAGATATAGCTCGCCTGATCGACGTTATTGAGGGTCACAATCAGGATGCGACCCACTTTCTCGGCGCGATCGTGATCCAGCAGGTCCCCTCTCGGCTTGGTGCTTTGCCGACCTGGAACATCATCGATGGACAGCAGCGCCTGACCACTCTTCAGCTGCTGCTTGATGCTCTTCACGCGCAGTTGGAACGGCGTGGTTTAGGCGACTATGCAGACCAAATTCTCCCGCTCGTCGAGAATCCGAAGAGCTTTCGGAAGGCGGAAGAGGATCGCTTCAAGCTCTGGCCGACCAACCGCGACCGGGCATCGTTTGGCGCTGTCATGTCGGCACCGTCGCCGATCTCCTATTCCACGCTTCCGGCATCCCGTCTGCGCGACGCCCACCACTACTTCTCCGAGGCGATCGATATGTGGCTCGGGCAAGATGACGCCGAGCAGAAAGCATCGCTTCTGGTTGGTGCCGTCACCGGCCGGCTGGAAATTGCTAGCATCCGCCTGGATTCCAATGAGGACGCTCAGGCGATCTTCGAGACCCTGAACGCGCGCGGCACACCCTTATCGGCCGCCGACCTCATCAAGAACTTCATCTTCCAGCAGGTCGACGCTGCCGGGGCCGAAAGGGATTACCTCGCCTATTGGGCCGACTTCGAGACACCTTGGTGGGAGACCGAGGTCACGTCGGGTCGCATCAAGAACCCGCGGGCTTCGCTGTTCCTCTGGCAATGGCTCACCGCGCGCACGCTGACAGACTTCCCCATTCGCGAGGTTTTCACTCAGTTCAAGCATTACGTCAACACGGTCGAGAAGGACGTGGCAGCGCTCCTTCCGCAGATCAAGATGGCCGCGGATAGGTACCGAGCGATCATCGAGGGGTCCGAGAATCCGAATGGCCCTCTCGATCGGGCGCAGCTTTTCAGCTATCGCGTCGGAACACTCGATTCGGAGATCAGCCGTCCACTCTTGATCTGGCTGGATGAGCCAGAACAGGCTGACGTTTCGGATGCGGACCGCTCGCGCATCCTCGAGCTCCTCGAGAGCTGGTTCGTACGTCGAGCGCTCGTCAAGGCGCCCTCGCAGGGATCCAATAGGTTCCTCGTCGACATGCTGCGGCTGATCAGCCGTCGACCCAAGAACCAACTCGCTGACGCTGTCGAGCATTTTCTTGTTTCGAACCACACCGCAGTCGGGTACTGGCCGGGTGATGACGAGGTGCGAGTGGCGCTCTCTGATGCGAACATCTACGGCCAATATCGGCGCAGTCGAGTGCGAATGGTCTTGGAGGCGCTAGAAGACGCCAAGCGTGGCTTCCCCGGCGCCAACCCGCTCGCGATGGGGCCGATCGTCCGCAACAAGGCGACCATCGAGCATCTCATGCCACAGAAGTGGCGAGCCCATTGGGCAGCCGAGCTGAGTGAGGACGAAGAGCGCGACCGTGACCGGCGAGTGCAGCAACTTGGCAATCTTACGATCGTCACTCAGGCCCTCAACAGTCGTGTCTCGAACGGAGCGTGGGAGCAAAAGCGTGCCCACTTCTTAGCATCGGATGACGTGCTCATCACGAAGCAAGCGTTGGCGCTAGCAGCTGACCGCGCGTGGGACGAGCGGGCGATCGCTGCGCGTACCAAGCAGATGATTGAGCAGATCCTCACGGTGTGGCCAGCGCCGCCCGGCCACGTGGGAATGGAGGTCCCGCCCCCGCCGCCCGTCACACGGGCAAGCGTCGATATCGCACAGCTCGTGGATGCTGGGTGGTTGACGACCGGAACTGAGCTCGTCCCCCGACAGCAGGCCCGCGCTGGAATGACCGCCGTGGTATCGAAGGACGGGCGTCTGCACATCGGCGACACGGCGTACGACACGCCCTCGGCTGCCGCCGGAGTCGCCTATTCAGGTAAGGGTGCCGTCAACGGGTGGTGGTTCTGGGGTATTGCGGGCACAGATCGTCGACTGACGGACGTGCGTGCTGACTACCTAGCGAGCCTCGGGGACGACGAGGAGAATCCGGACATCGACGAGATCGTTGGGGACGCCGATGAGCGTCCGTGATGGAGGCCAAGACGGAAAGCTGGCGCGCCCAGGCGTGACCTAAAGATTGGAGACTGATGGCACGAGTAGAGCGAATCGAACCGGGCGATCTCGCCTCGCGCGTGCATCCCACTCGAGTTGTATGCTCAGCCCAACTTGTCGACGATGGAGAGGGCTCCTATCTGGTGCAGCTCGCATCATTTGGGTCGACCGACTCGGTATCGAATGGAAAACGTCACGTCACGCAGACCTACCAGTTCGACCGAGAGACCGCTCGGGAGCTCGTGCACTATTTCGTTCGCGCCTTCGGAGATGAAGTCTTCCGCTCGAAGCGTTGATCGGGTCGCCGCCAATGCTTTCTAGGGGTGCGAGACCAAGGCGTCTGTCGACCATTCGGATCGATGCCCGATCAAGTCGCCAGCGGCGAAGGACACGTCTCTCGGCTTGGGAAACTTCGTGAGACGCAGTCAGCTCGCGTCAAACCCAAAGGAGAGAGCCGCATCATCGCCTGGCTTAGGGAGGATGAAGATCCGCGGGGCGCAGTGCGCGGCGCGAGCCCGGACAGTGCCGGCGGGATGGGCCGCCAAGTGCCAGCGCGTTCGCCAATGATCTGGCTCTCCGCTCGGTAGCGTTATTGGTGAGCATCGCAAGGCGGCGTCGTGGGTGTGACGTCTGGCCGCTGGGGGATATCGGCGACAAGACCTCGCCGCCCCGCGGTGTCGCCTGCTATACCCTGGAGGACTTTCGCGTGAAAGACCGAGCAGCGGAGCAGATTGGGGGCCGGCGCGCATGGGCACTTCCAGGTCGGACCGGTGGGCGGCGATGTGCTGGAGGGGCGGCACGCGAACGACACGGTTCCGTCGAGCCATTGGCATGGCAACAGGCAGGAGCGGCCCGCCCACGCCGTGCTCTTCAAGCCCTGCATCACGCCAAACGTCGCGGACTGGCTAATCTGATCGCAGTCGCATCGGCGCAGGACGGCCGAGCTCTGCTTCGGTGACGGGGGATAACAGTGGGGATCGGTCTCGCGGACCTTGCGGCACTTCTCAACATGGGGCCGCCAGAGGGCGAAGCTTGGTTCGAGCAGGCAGAGAAGATTGTCGGGTTCGCGCCGCAGAAGCCCAACGACAAGCGACCTGTCATCCTCCGCCACTGGCCAGGTTCGGGCGCGATCGCGTACGTCTTCGCCCGCACGTCGAAGAACTACCGCGTGGAGGTTCCCAACCCCGCGCATAGTCACCGGCACGACTGGCCGAGATGCTGGCTCAGTGAGGACGGCAACATCGTTGTCTCTCGACCTCTCCCGGTTCCGAAGGACGCCCTCGATGAGTCGCACCGGCTATGCAACGAGGACGATCAGAGCACTGTCGACGCAGTCAAGACGGCGCGATGGCAGACGAAGTAGTCCTCGGTGATCCCCAGGCTGATCTCGACGAGGAGGTCGACCCTGGCGATGTGAGTTCCGGCGATCTCCGCGCGCTGATCGAGGAACACGAGCGTGACGGTATCGGTCCGCTCTGGCTCAAAGAGATCCAGACCGCGGCCCCCCGCCTTGCTCGTCGCTACAGCCCTTCCATCTACGCGCGCTCCGCATCCTGGGACAACGACGCCATCGACGACCTCATTCAGGATGTCGTAGAACGCATGCTGGCCAAAGGTCAGGCCGACTACATCTGCGACGTGGCGAACGACTTCGGCCATGCCCGCGCCCTGATTTACCGCCAAGTGAGAATGACCCTGATCGACCGTCGCCAACGGACTGCAGTCGACAACCTTTTCGACCGTGCTCTCGAAGTCCTCAGCGCGCCGCCGTTTGAGCAGGTCGGAAAGAAGCCACGGTCCTGGCGTCTTGCCGGCTCGACGGCGGAGGCCTCGCCGTACTCGCGGCGACTCACCGCGTCGCTTGCGGCGCTGCCGCGGCTTCCTGGCAACGGAACGGAGCGTGCTAGCGCGATCTGGACGACAGAGACGCTTTCAGGCGCACTGAGCCTCGTTTGCACAGCCGTTGGCGAGGTCGAGGAACTCGATCTCAGGAAAATTCTTGACGAGTCGTTGACAGTCTTCTCAACAGCAGAGTTTGTTACCGATGACGCCGGGACTCAAGACCGGTCCGGCGAACTCGACCCAAGCGATCTGACAATGGCAAACGAAATCACTGAACGACTGATCACGACGCTGACCCACGAGGAAGCCACGCTGCTCGCGGGCAAGTGGGTCGGAGACTCTGACGGTGACATCGCACGCCGCCTCGGCGTGAGCCGTCCCACAGCAGCGAAGTACAAGGAGTCCGCATACTCCAAGGTTCGCGACGAACTCACCTCGCAGAGTGAGGAGGTCGTTGGGTATGTGTTCGGACGTCTTCAGACACTCGTGATCATCAAGGCAGGAGGAGGTGCAGCATGAACGGCATCGAGATCGGCGGCATCTACCGCGCAGTGGCGATGGACCGCGATACGCCGTCCGCATTGGTCCTTGTTACTGACTTCGACGACGCGACCCAGTCGCTAACGGTGACGCTCTTGAGCCCCGACATCGAATTCGGCTCGAGCACGGACCTCCTCCTCTCGGGAAACGAGATCGGCCGCACATACGACCTCCTCGCCGAGTCCGACATCTTCGGCTACGCCTGGGTCGTTCAACTTGATCGCCGTGTTGGCCGGGTGGAACCAAGCTTGCTGACGACGCTCATCGCGCTTCGCGCCGAAGAAGCCATCGATCGCCCGGTTGCTGGCCCGCCCGTAATCGGGCGCGGCGACCCTCGCTGGAACTTCAAGCTCGAGGAACTGAAACGTCTGCAACGGCTCACTGCAGACTGCACCCGAGAACTTATCGACGGCGAGCCGGTTACATCTATCGACCCGAGCGCGCTCCGGGCCCCCTCGACAGACACGGAGATTGCCGCATTCGAGGAGTTCGTGGTTGAAGTGGTCGAACGTGTGGAGCGCGGCACAGCGCGAGTTCCCGGATGGTTGGTTGACATTGCCCTGGACGCCAACCTCGTGGCCGCCTATCGGTCGGTGGGCCTCTACAATTCACTCCGACTGCTCTGGAAGCTGGCCGACACAACCGACGAACCAGCTGCGCCCCTCCCCTCCCATCCTCGTCTCGAACACTTGCATAAGCTCCAGGTAGAGGCGACAGCAGCCTCCGGACATTCCGCGCTTTGGCTCCTCGGACGATCCACCGATGTCAGGGGCCCGATCGAGGCGCGCGCCGCTCGCACGCGCGACGGACGCCTCATTCAAGTAAGCCTTGTCTCCGCCAGTGTGCGCGTCACCCAGCACCGAGAGGTCTACTCATGAGTAATCCACTTATCGAGCGCCGCGTTTTCGCCACGCGACGAGGTATCACCCTTCGCCGCTGGCGTTTGCAGAACTTCAAGTCCGTGCGCAACGCCGAGGTTGAGCTTCGCCCGCTGACCGTGATCGTCGGTGCGAACAGCGCCGGCAAGAGCACGCTTCTCCAGAGTATTCGAGCTGCGAGTCAGGCATCCGGGTCCACTGGGTACCTGTACCCGCTCAATGGCCGTGGCGTCCGCCTCGGCACGGTCTCTGAGGTGAAGTATCGGGGACCCGGAAGCGACGATGAGCCGCTGATCCTTGGCGCCGACTTCGAGATTCAGGCGCCACGGGGCATGTACCGGGATAGCAGACCTCCGACGGCTGCGCAGCAAGCGCCAGTGCTTGCGACACTGTCGTGGGAGGTCAAACTCGGCGAGTCGTCCCAGCAGAAGGGAATCGCCAAGATCGAACGTCTGAACGTCGACCTGAAACCCGAGGACCGTGGCACGCTGCCGAGGACTGGCCCACGTCTGGACCGGGCTTGGGTGCTCGCAATCGCCGACGACGACGCCGAGAGCCTCATTCCACTTGATGACGACGATGACACGGTTTCGATCCCGCACTACTTCACGGGACAATTCTCCGGGGCTAACGGGAATCTGCTTGAGATCGTGGACATCCTGGTTACGGGCGGCTTCCCGCAGGACGCGTCAGTGATGCGCCCGAGGGCCGAGGTTCTCTTCGAGACGTGGCGCGACATGCTCCTGCGGCGTTCCATTCACGAGCGGGAGGAGATCGAGCACGACCTCTTCTCCGTGGTCGACGCGATCGAGGAAGTCAGTCGTGACCTCCTTAGCATTCATGCGTCCGCGAGCAAGGCCAAAATCGAGTACTCCGACGCCGTTCGCTTCGAACTCAGTTCAAAGGCTCCAGAGACGCGCTCCAAGATCGACCTAAACATTGCGTCCTCCGAGACCTTCAGTGATTCCATCGTGAGCGAACTCACCAAGAGCGGGGTCACCGGAGAAGTCCCCTTCCCTCACCGCCTGGACGACCTCGGTAGGGCGTCGAATCTCGCGTCCTCGTTCCTCGAGGCAGGGATTCGGTACCTGGGGCCGCTCCGCGAAGAACCCCGTGCTGCCTACCCCGACTCGCCCGAGGGCGACGACACTTATGTCGGCTCGAAGGGTGAGTTCACCGCCTCCGTGCTCCAACGGCACGGCGACCGGAAGGTCGGTGTCCCAACGCCTGATGACGACGGCGTTATCAAGACACCGCGCCGCCCGATCCAACTTATGACGGCGGTGAGCCGCTGGGCCAAGTTCCTCGACATTGGCGAGAGCTTCTCCGTCTCCGACCAGGGTCGATTTGGCATCCAGATGCAGGTGCGACAGGCAGACGTGCAAGGTGACCTCGATCTGACCAGCGTCGGGACTGGTGTCAGTCAGCTGTTGCCGGTCATCGTCATGTGTGTTCAGGCCCCTGTCGGCTCTCTTCTTCTCATCGAGCAGCCTGAGCTGCACCTTAACCCCAAGGTGCAGCAGCGTTTGGCTGACTTCCTGCTGGCGATTGCGGAGAGCGGACGGCACCTGATCGTCGAGACACATAGCGAGTACCTGATCTCGCGGCTGCGGCGGCGCGTCGCCGAAGACGAGAAGGACAACCTGCAGGACACGATTGGGATCTACTTCGCCAAGCGTGTCAACGGGGCGACCACCTACGACCTCGTCCAGCAGAATGAGTATGGCGGCATCGAGGAGTGGCCCGAGAACTTCTTCGACCAGGCAACCGAGGAGGAGCACGCGATCCTCTCTGCGGCAGTCAAGAAGCGCCGCGCCAAGGCCGCGAAGATCGAGTAGGCGCCGCTCTTTACACCGACCCCGCCAAGCCGGATTGGTCTTGGTGTTGGGCCGACAGGCAACGACAAGAGGCAAGAAGGGAGGCGCCGCATGGCACGAGTTGCACGCAAGACCGAGACCAAGACTCTGGAGCAGAAGCTCTGGGATGCCGCCGACGCCCTACGAGGAAACCAGGAGCCGAGCGAGTACAAACACGTCGTGCTCGGCCTGGTGTTCCTCAAGTACATTTCCGACCGGTTCGAGGGCAGGCGAAAGGAGATCGAGGCCGAACTAATCGCCGACGGGCTCAAGCCCGAGCAGGCGGAGCGCCTCGTCGAGGACCGCGACGAGTACACGAGCCACTCGGTGTTCTGGGTTCCCGCTGCCGCGCGGTGGGGGGTCATCCAGAAATCCGCCAAGCAGCCCGAGATCGGCGAGTCCATCGACAATGCGATGGATCTCATCGAGCGCGAGAATCCGAAACTCCGCGGGGTGCTACCGCGCAACTACGGCCGTGAAGACCTCGACAAGGGTCGCCTCGGCCAACTGGTCGACATCATCGGCTCGATCGGCTTCACCCAGACTGACGACCACGGCTCCGATGACGTGCTCGGCCGCGTGTACGAGTACTTCCTCGGGCAGTTCGCCGGCAAGGAGACCGGCAAAGATGCAGGGGCGTTCTACACGCCGCGCTCGGTCGTCAAGACTCTTGTCGAGATGCTGGAGCCGTTCCACGGCCGCGTCTACGACCCGGCGTGCGGCTCGGGCGGCATGTTCGTGCAGTCGGCCGAGTTCGTGAAGGCGCACGGTGGCAAGCGCAATGACATCTCCGTTTACGGGCAGGAGTTCACTGCGACCACCTGGAAGCTCGCGAAGATGAACCTTGCCCTGCGCGGCATCGACGCCGACCTCGGGGACAAGTCGGCCGACTCGTTCACCCAGGACCTCCACCCGGACCTCCGCGCGGACTTCGTGCTCGCCAACCCGCCGTTCAACGTGAGCGAGTGGTGGAATGCGAAGCTCGCCGACGATCCCCGCTGGAAGTACGGCACTCCGCCCGAGGGCAACGCGAATTTTGCGTGGGTGCAGCACTTCATTCATCACCTCAGTCCGCGAGGGACCGCCGGCTTCGTTCTGGCGAACGGCTCGCTCAGCTCGAAGACAAGTGGCGAGGGCGAGATTCGTCGCAAGCTCATCGAGGCCGACCTCGTCGACTGCATCGTGGCGATGCCTGACAAGCTCTTCCTCAACACCGGCATCCCGGTCAGCCTTTGGTTCGTCAGCCGCGATCGTGGGGGCAACGCGCAGCACCGTGCACGAAAGGGTGAAGTGCTGTTCATCGACGCGCGCAAGCTTGGCGCCATGGTGAACCGGCGTCTCCGCGAGCTGAGTGACGACGACATCCAGCAGATCGCCGGCGCTTACCACGCATGGCGCAACCACGACGGTGGGTTTGAGGATGTCGTCGGGTTCGCGAAAGTCGCGACAATTGACGACATCGCGAGCCACAGTTTCGTTCTCACGCCCGGCCGGTACGTCGGAACTGAAGAAGCAGAATTGGACGACGAGCCGATCTCGGACAAAGTCGCGCGACTCACTACCGAACTCTTCGCCGAGTTCGATCGTGGGCACGAACTCGAGGATGAGGTCCGTTCCCGTCTGGGGGCCATCGCCCTATGACGACCATGACCCTTGGTGAGGCGTTCCTGCTCAACCCGACGGTCTACCTGCCTCGCGGCACGGAAGCACCGTTCGTGGACATGGCCGCGCTTCAGCCGTTCACGAGAGACGTGGTGTCAAATACTACGAAGCCGTACACCGGCGGGATGAAGTTTCGCGACGGGGACGTCCTCATGGCCCGCATTACGCCGTCCCTGGAGAACGGCAAGACAGCGATCTTCCGCGCACCGAGTGGAGACAGCGGTCCTGCTTTTGGTTCGACAGAGTTCATTGTCATCCGAGGTCGGGATGGCCTCTCCGACTCGACCTACGCGTACTACCTTTTCACCTCACCGGCAGTGCGCGATCACGCCATCGCGAGTATGAACGGCAGCTCGGGCCGCCAGCGTGTACAGCACGACTCGCTCGCGTCGTTCAAGATCAACCTGCCGGCTCTCCCTGAGCAGCGGGCAATTGCTGCGACCCTTGGAGCCCTCGACGACAAGATCGAATCGAACCAACGGCAGCGCAGAATCTTGCGAAGCCTGGGGGCAGCGCTCGTCTCCGAAGCGCTTGCCAGCGGTGGAGTTCGACGTCCGCTCAATGCCGTCACTGCGAGCATTGCTCGCGGCATGACACCCAAGTACACCGACCATGATCTTGCCGCCCCACTCGTACTCAACCAGAAGTGCATCCGTGACGGATGGGCGTCGCTGGCGCTGGCACGACGAACCCAGGACAGGGTGGTGGCGCCTGCGAAGAAGGCGTCGAGTGGCGACATCTTGGTCAACTCGACGGGCGTCGGCACTCTTGGGCGGGTTGCGCGATGGCACGAGGGATCAATCTTCGTCGATAGCCACATCACAGTGGTGAGGCCTGACCCTGCAGAGGTTGGACCCGTAACGCTGGGGTACGTGCTGCTCGCGCTTCAGCCCGATATCGAAGCCTTGGGTGAGGGCAGCACGGGACAGACTGAGCTCAGCCCGACTCGCCTCGGAAACTTCCAAGTTCTCGTTCCGAGCGACACGAGAATGGGTGACCTCGAGCACGACCTCCTCGCCTTAGAACGCCGTGCCGCCCTGCTCGCTACCGAGAACGATCGATTGGCTGCACTCCGTGATGTGCTGCTTCCGGCACTTGTATCGGGTCGGGTTCGTTTTTCCGTTGAGGAGGCGGCGTGAGCACCCTCGACATTGCATGGGCGATCCAGGAACTCGAAGCATTCGTCCATGCCGCCGGGACAGGCGGGATGTACCAGCGAGAGGAAGACGAGATTGTTGCCGAGCGCGCGCACGTTGTCGAGCAGATTCTCGACAGAGTCCTTCCCGGGTGGCGGGCTCGTGCCGATCAGCGGTCACCGAAGCTTCGCGAATTCGAGCCGTGGGGGCATCTGCGCGATTGTGCAAGCCGCGGTATCGCTGCGTTGAAACGTCAAGACGAGCTGAGCGAGAGGCTCGGTGATAGTGCGCCCACGATTTCTGCGGCCCAGTTGCATCCTTGGGTTTGGAGCGGCGCGCGGTCTCTGTGGCAGTCGGGCCATTACCGCTCTGCGGTCGAGGACGCGGCAAAGAAGGTCAACGCGGCGACCCAGAACAAGGTTGGCCGCCGCGACGTGAGTGAGACCGACCTGTTCAAGCAGGCATTCAGCATTTACGCCGCGGTGTCTGGGAAGGAACGGCTGCGACGGCGGCCGCCGGACGGAAGCGACACGTACAGGTCGCTGCAGCGCGGCGCGATGGCGCTGGCGGAAGGCATCTACGCGGGCATCCGCAACCCGTTCAATCACCAGGACCCGAAGGACATCGACGAGCAGACCGCGCTGGAGTATCTCGCGGCGCTCAGCGTGCTCGCCCGCTGGGTCGATGATGCGCAGGTCGAGAAGGGATCATGAGCAGCTTCAACGAATCCGTCGTCGAGCAAGCCGCCCTGGAGTGGCTCGCCGACCTCGGCTACCAGACACTCCACGGGCCGAGAATCTCGCCTGGAGGCGACGGGCCCCAGCTTCGCGACTCGTTTGCCGACGTCATCCTCATCGACCGGCTGCTGCCGACGGTGCGTGGGCTCAACGCGTACATCGAGAACACCGTGATCGACCAGGCGATCAAGCGCCTCCTGCGCCCGGAGTCGCAGAACCCGATCGACGAGAACTACCGCATCCACCAGCTCCTCATCGGTGGTGTGCCGGTCGAGCATCGCGGGGCGGACGGACACGTGCGCACTGTTCGTGTGAAGCTGATCGACTTCGACAGGCCCGAAATGAACGACTGGGTCGCGGTCAACCAGTTCACCGTGACCAAGGACGGCAAGAACCGCCGCCCCGATGTCGTGGTCTTCGTGAACGGCATGCCGCTCGCGCTGTTCGAGCTGAAGAACGCCGCCGACGAGAACGCCGACATGAAGGGCGCCTGGAACCAGATCCAGACATATCGGCACGACATCGCGCCGATCTTCGACTTCAACGCCGTCACTGTCATCTCCGATGGCGTTCCCAGCGCCGCGATGAGTTCCTTCACCGGCGCGTTCGAGCACTACGCACCCTGGAAGACGATTGATGGTCGGGATGTCGTTACCGACCGACCCTCGCTCGAAGTGCTCATCCGGGGTGTTTTCGAACCCGAACGGTTCCTCGACATCCTGCGGAACTTCGTCGTCTTTAGCGACGAGACGGTTACCGACCAGGCGACCGGCCAGCCGATGCGATCGCTCATCAAGCGCGTTGCGAAATACCACCAGTACTGGGCCGTGAACACGGCCGTCGAGTCGACCGTCAAGGCGGCGAGTCCCGCGGGCGACAAGCGCGGCGGTGTCGTCTGGCATACCCAGGGGTCGGGCAAGAGCTTCGAGATGGTCTTCTTCGCCGCCAAGATCATGCATGATCCGCGGATGGAGAACCCAACGCTCGTCTTCATCACCGACCGGAACGACCTCGACGATCAGCTCTTCGGCGAGACATTTTCACCCGCCACGATCCTGCCTGAGAAGCCCGTGCAGGCGGAGAACCGTGCCCACCTGCGCGAGCTGCTCACCCGGGCATCCGGCGGGATCATCTTCACGACCCTTCAGAAGTTCGCACCCGAAGAGCGGGGCGACACCAACCCCGTGCTCACCGACCGGCGGAACGTCATCGTCGTCGCAGACGAGGCCCATCGCTCGCAGTACGGGTTCAGCGAGACACTTGATACCGAGGGTCGGCTAAAGTCTGGGCTCGCGAAGCACATGCGGGACGCGCTCCCCGGTGCCACCTGCCTAGGGTTCACCGGCACGCCCATCGAAACCACCGACAAGTCGACCCGCGCCGTGTTCGGCGACTACATCGACATCTACGACCTGACTCGAGCGGTCGAGGACGGTGCGACGGTCAAGATCTTCTACGAGCCCCGGCTCGTCAAGGTCGGACTAAGCGTCTCCGCTTACGGGGAACTCGATCGCCTCGCAGACGAGATCACCGAGCAGGTCGAAGAGACCGCCGCGTCGGCGGCTATGTCGCGGTGGGCTCGGCTCGAAGCGATAGTTGGCGCGGAAGAACGCCTCGATCTCGTCGCCCGTGAGATCGTCGAGCACTGGGAGAAGCGGCGCGAGTCGCTCATCGGCAAGGGCATGATCGTCGCAATGAGCCGCCGCATCGCGGTCAAGCTCTACGAGAAGATCGTCGCGCTGCGTCCCGAGTGGCAGACCGATGACCACCGTACGGGCAAGATCAAGGTCGTCATGACTGGTTCCGCTTCCGACCCGCAGGAGTTCCAGCCGCATCTGCACGACAAGGCAGCGCGCAAGGAGATCCAGCTCCGCGCGAAGAACCCCGACGACGAACTGGAACTCGTCATCGTCCGCGACATGTGGCTCACCGGTTTCGACGCGCCCGCCATGCACACGATGTACGTCGACAAGACGATGCAGGGTGCAGGGCTCATGCAGGCCATCGCCCGCGTCAACCGAACCTTTCGCGACAAGCCCGGCGGCCTCATCGTCGACCTGATCGGCGTGTACGCCAGCCTGCAAGAGGCGCTCAAGGTGTACTCGCCGTCCGACCGGGATCAGGCCGGTGTACCGATCGACGAGATGGTCGCTGTGATGCTGGAGAAGCACGACATCGTGACTGCGCTGGTACACAGCGTCACGTTCGACTCATCCCCGGACTTGCCGGCGTCCGACCGCCTCGCGCAGTACGCGAAGGTACTCGACTTCGTGATGGCCGATCCTGATCGAACCAAACGTTACAACGACCAGGTGCTGGCCCTCGCCAAGGCCTTCGCGCTCTGCGGGGCGCGGGACGAGGCCGCCGCCATCCGCGACGACGTTCGTCTCTTCATCGATGTGCGCGCCGCGATTCTGAAGGTCCTCGATCCCGGATCAGGTCGCAGCGGATCTGGCGCTGTCGATGTCGACACGGCGATCGGGCAACTCGTCAATGAGGCCGTGTCGGGCGACCAAGTGATCGACATCTACCAGCTCGCCGGCGTCGAGACCCCCGAACTGTCGATCCTCTCGGACGAATTCCTTGACGGCCTGGCGGACAAGGACAAGCCGAACCTGCAGATCGGACTGCTCCGCCGCCTGCTCGACGACCGCATCCGGACGATCAAACGCAGCAATGTCGTACAGACGCGCAAGTTCTCCGCGATGCTCGACGAGGCGGTCAACCGGTACAACAACCGATCGCTCACCTCGGCGCAGATCATTGCCGAACTAGTCACGCTTGCCAAGCAGATGCGTGACGACATGCAGCGGCATGCGGCCCTCGGCCTCCGCGAGGACGAGATCGCCTTCTACGACGCCGTCGCGCAGAACGAGTCGGCCGTCACCGGACTGGGTGACGAGACACTGAAAGCGATCGCCCGCGACCTGGTTCGAACCATTCGGGACAACTGGACAATCGACTGGGATGTTAAGGAGAGCGTGCGGGCCAAGATGCGCTCGGCCGTCCGCCGCATCCTCGTCCGCTACGATTACCCGCCCGACGCGGAGCTTGAGGCGATCGAGCTGGTCATCGAGCAGGCCGAGATCTTCGCCGCCGACGACGAGGAATTCTCCTTCTGAGGCTTTGCATCCTCCTGGTCACGCCGGATTGACCTATGTGACACAGGAAGGAGGTAGCCATTGAACGAGATCAAGTGCCCACACTGCGGGACCGTGTTCACCATCGACGAGGCCGAGTACGCCAGCCTCGTGCAGCAGGTGCGCACGACGGAGTTCGAGAAGGAACTCCACGCCCGGCTCGCCGAGGCCGGCAAAGCCATGAAGACCGAGATCGAGCTCGCTGAGGCGAAAGTCGCCCAGCAAGCGCAGGAGGCTGCCGCGAAGAAGGACGCTGAGATTCTGCGCCTGAAGAACGAGATCGCGGGGGCCGGGAACGTCCAGGCGCTCGCTATCGCCCAGGCAGCCGAGGATTCCCAGAAGGCTCTCGGCGCCAGGGACGCGCAGATCGAGCGTCTCAAGGCCGCGATCCAAGGCGCGGACACCGCGCAGCAGCTCGCAATCGCGAAGGCTGCTGATGACGCGCAGAAGGCGGCGGCTGAGAAGGACGCCGAGATCCTGCGGCTGCGCGGCGAGATCGACAAGGCCAGCACCAGTCAAGAGCTGGCGCTCACCAAGGCGGTCTCGGAGGTGCAGCAGAAGCTTTCCGCCGCTGAGAGCAAGATCGTTCTCCAGGCTGCCGAACAGCAGGTCAAGGAGTCGGCGCTCAAGGAGTCGCACTCCAAGGAGGTCGCGCTCCTGCAGCAGCAGGTCGAGCAGTACCGCGATTTCAAGGCGCGGCAGTCGGTAAAGCTGCTGGGTGAGTCGCTCGAACAACACTGTGAGACCGAGTTCAACCGCGTCCGGGCGATGGCGTTTCCGAGCGCCGAGTTCGGCAAGGACAACGACATCTCCACTGGCACTAAGGGCGACTACATCTTCCGCGACTTCAGCGAAGACGGGGTCGAGTACATCTCGATCATGTTCGACATGAAGAACGAGGCCGACGCGACGTCGACCAAGAAGAAGAAGAACATCGATTTCTTCGCGAAGCTCGATAGGGACCGCCGCGAGAAGGGCTGCGAGTACGCCGTGCTCGTG
Source organism: Microbacterium aureliae (assembly GCF_054780155.1). Taxonomy (NCBI): domain Bacteria; kingdom Bacillati; phylum Actinomycetota; class Actinomycetes; order Micrococcales; family Microbacteriaceae; genus Microbacterium; species Microbacterium aureliae. Next base: position 776,320 of record NZ_BAAGWW010000001.1, on the reverse strand, counting down.
TCGATGCTCGAAGAGGATTCCGAGCTGTACACCGGCATCACCGACGTCTCGCACGAGTACCCGAAGATGTTCGTCGTCCGGCCGCAGTTCTTCCTCGCCATCATCGCCCTGCTCCGCGGTGCCGCCCAGAAGACCGTCGTGGTCAAGGCTGAGCTCGAGCAGATCAAGAAGCAGAACATCGACATCACGAGCTTCGAGTCCGAACTCGAAGACTTCAAGGCGGCGTTCGGGCGCAACTACGACCTCGCCAAGCGCAAGTTCGACACCGCCATCGATGACATCGACAAGGCGATCGAGCGCCTTCAGAAGGTGAAGGAGGGTCTGCTCAGCTCGGGCAACAACCTCCGCCTCGCCAATGACAAGGCGACGGCCCTCACCGTCAAGAAGCTCACACGCGGCAACGAGACGATGAAGCAGAAGTTCGCCGAAGTCGAGTCTCCTCGCGCGGCTGAAGCCGCCTGACCAACGTCCACCGCCAGTGCCCCTCGGTCCTCCGCGGCCGAGGGGCACCGCCCATGTAAGAGCTTGTGATGGCGTCGCTGTAGTCAGGCGGGTACGTCGCCTCCGCATTGCGGTCGTTGACGCCCGGATTTCGGCCCGTGCACGCGCAGTACCCGGCGAAGGCGGTCTTCATCGGCCCGCCGCGCAACGCGTGGCACGAGTGCCTGATGGGCGACCGCCACAAGACACCAGATGCCAGACCCGGCCACTCACACCCGATCCCGATTCTCGCCTCCAGGCCGAATGCGCCACAACGGCGATGCACGCAGGCACCCAAGGTGGACGACGCCGTTTGAAGCCGCTTTGCTACAGCTACCTTCAACTCAGAAAAATCCCTGGATAACAGCGAAAACCTAGCCTACTCTGGCGCCATGCGCGGAGGCCTGGAGCGATGGAAGAGAGGCGTCGAATCCCGCGGGGTCCGGCAGGCGATCTCGTACGCGCTCGAGGGCACGTGCGACGCCCACATGCCCTACCCGACGGGCGCCGAAGCGCTTGAGGCGTACGGCGCAGCATCCGATTCAACCGTCTCTCGGTTCATCGTCGACAACGGCGTCATGACGACTGACCAACTTACGGCTGGCGGCCTTCGCGTCTGGCTCACCGGACACGACCCGGTCACGGGGGAGGAGCGCGGCCACCAGCGCCTGAGCCCCGACGCTGACCTGCTGCTCGACGGTACGCTCAACCACCCGAAGTCGTACAGTATCGCCGCGCTGCTCCATCCCGAACTCGCAGCCGAGTTCGAAGCCCTCCAAGACCGGTTGCGGGACCGCATCCTGCTCATCTGGCAAACCGAACTGAACGCACGCCGCGGGCACGGCGGACTCATTCGCGAGGCGATCACGCGCATCGAAGCCGTCGAGCTGCAGCACCGTCGCTCGCGCGCACTCGACCCGCACATCCACCGTCACCTGTGGCTCAACATCAAGGTGCGCGGTGCAGACGGCAAGTGGTCGAACCTCGACTCGCGCGTCGCGATGAAACTGCACACCGTTGTCAACGCCGAAGGCGAGCTCGCCGCCCGCACCGATCCGGCCTGGATCGCCGCGCTCGCCCGGCACGGCTACACGCTCGACGACACTGGCGAGATCGCCGAACTCGCCGGTGCCGTCCGGCCCGTCTCGCGCCGGTCGGCGCAGATCGAAAGCAACCGCGCGCGCCTGATCGCGGAGTGGTCGGCGGCGCACCGGGGATCTGCGCCGAGCGTGGAGGTGCTGCAGCAGATCGATCGGCGCGCGTGGGCGGTGTCGCGTCCGAACAAGCCGGCCGATCTCGATGAGGCGTCGTGGGAGGCGCGCGTTCGCGACGAGATCGCAGCGATCGATCCGAGCCTGACCGCGACGCGCGCACCCGTTCCACTCGCCGCAACAGACCCGTCTGCGCTCAACGTGGATCTGCTCGCTGCAAAGGCAGTCGTTGACGCGGACGAACGCTCCACCTCATGCGGCGGCAGGTTCAGCGTGTTCGACATCCGCGCCGGCGCGATACGAGCGCTCTCGCGCACGGGAGTCGTTGCGGAGCGCGACCGGCTCGATGACGTGATCGCCGAGATCACGGTGCGTGCCACGCATTCCGTCTATCGGCTCGTTGCGGAGCCGCCGGCGCACGTCAAGGCGTTCATGGCGACCGAGACCGTACGCGCCAAGGTGCGTCTCGCCGGCCGCTTGGACGTGCTCGCCCGACCGGGGCGCTCCCTGCTGCCGGGCGAGTTGCGCCAGCTCGCACCGAACGAAAATTTCTCGGCGCTGGATGCGTCGCAAAGCGTTGCCGCGTGCGCCCTCGCCGGCACCGACGGGCTCGTGACGGTGACCGGCCCCGCCGGCGCGGGCAAGACGACGATGCTGCGCGCTGCGTTCGCGGCGCTCACGTCGCAACGGCGACGGATGCTCGTTGTCACTCCCACCCGAAAAGCGGCATCGGTGGCGTCTCGCGAGGTCGGGGCCGCGGCATCCAGCATTCATGCCTTGCTTTCGGACCATGGCTACCGATGGGGCACCGACGAAGCCGGCGCGAAGGTGTGGACCAGGCTTCGAGTGGGAGACGTCGATCCCAGCACGGGCGCCGTATACGGCGGACCAACCCGGTACGTGCTGCGTTCTCGCGATCGGATCGTCGTCGACGAAGCCGGCATGGTCGACCTGCAGACGGCGAACGTCCTCGTGGAGCTCGCGATCGAGCAGGGTGTCGGGCTGGCGTTCGTGGGTGACACGCATCAGGCGTTGCCGGTCGGACACCCGGGCGCGATGGGTTCTGCGATCCGGCACGCGAACGCTGCGGTCGAGCTCGACACGGTGCACCGGTTCCGCGATCCCGACTACGCGGCGCTCACACTGCGGCTCCGGGATGCGGGTGATCGCGGGCGTGCACTGGTGGTTGCGGGCGAGCTTGCCGAACGCGGTCACGTCGCTCGGGTCGATCATCACGAAGCGGCGCATGAGCGGATGATCGAGGCGTACTTCGACTGGCACGCACGCGGCAAGCGGGTGACGCTCGTCTCTGGGACGAATGCTGAGGCGGATGCGATCAACGAGGCCATCCAGCAGCGGCGAGTCGATCAGGGCGAGCTCGACGTACGCGTCGCCGCGTGGGGAATCGGGCCGCAGCGCATCCTCGTCGGCGACACCGTCCAGACTCGTCGCAACGACCGGCTCACGGGAGTCGAGAATCGCGCGCAGTGGATTGTGCGCGGCATCCGCAACGAGTACCTGTCTCTTGTCTCTGTAGGCGATAGCGGCGAGGTGGCGCGTGTGACCACCGAGTACGCGCGCGAGCACCTGCAGCTCGCCTACGCCTCCACCGTGCACGGCGTGCAAGGCGACACCGCCGATGCGTCGGTGGTCGGTCCGGATGTGGATGCCGCGGGACTCTACGTAGGCCTCACGCGCGGGCGGGCGCATAACGTCGCGATCGTCGTGGCGCGGACGGATGCCGCGGCCCGCGAGTGCCTCGCCGATTCGATGCAGCGCGGCACTCCGGAGTTGACGATGCAGGATGCTGTGCGCGCTGCCCAGGCCGAGGTGCGGCGCGCGGCGCGGAACCGCGAGGCGGCGATGGCTACGGCGCCGGTGGTTGGGGTGCCGAGTGCGGGGCGCGGGATGGGAATGTAGAGGCGCTCGATAGTCGGACGCCCAACGAGGAAGGTCACGCGCGGGCTACTCGGGCGCAATCAGCGCGGGTTTGGGCCTCGCTCACAGCATCTCGTCGCTTGTCGCTACGAACGACCCTCAATCGCCCGATGCAGTCCCGGCGGATCTGCAGCGGAACGCACTCCACTCAGCTCAGTACTCGTCCTGCTCAGCTAACGGCTGAGCTTCTGCTCGACGTCCGTCGCGCACTTCATGGACGATCGCGATGAGACGAAGCGCGTCGCCTTCTTCAACGACGTGCTCTAGCCCTTGTCGCACCTCGGCAATCTCGGCGATCGAGCGCGGAGATTTGAGGCCGTCTCGAGACGTACGCGCATACTGAACTCGCTCGTCGCCCTCCCAGACATAGATCATCCGCGCATGAATCATGGCGTTCCTCGCCTCAAGCGCATCTCGGGCATCAACGAGCCACCGTTGCCAGCGAGCCGAGTCCTCAAGGCGTATAGCGTCTGAGAACGCTCGAGCGACGCCGGGACGAGCCAGTGCTGCGCGTACCTGTGATACTCCCCGTCTTCCCGGGTCCGCGATGCCGTGGATCCCAGGACCAAGCCAGCTCGCGACACTGAAGATGATTCCCTCGATCGCTCCCGCCAGTACCGTGATCTTCCCCAGCTCAAGGACCGTCTCGTTGGGGATACGCCGCCAATGATCCTCGAGTGCGCGCGGTTGCTCAGGCATGCCCTCACGCTACTCGCGAGTCTGACGTTCTTTCCGCAACAGTCAAAGGAATGCAAGTTCGCGTCACGGGGGCGCCTTGACCGCCGCTCGGACCCATGGACCGACCCACCCGCGACCCTGGCGTGCGTGCTCGTCACGCCAGGAGCATTCCGCCTATCGACCCGAACACACTCGACCGAGTCCGCGTGGCCGGGGATTAGAACTCTCTGCCGAGCAGGCCTCCGGTTTCCGTGTCGAGGATCGTGCGAACGACGCCGGTCTTGAACCACTCCTGGTCGAGGACCTCGTCCGGAACGTCGTTGCTGTTGATCGTGCAGATGTACTGGCCGCCCCTTGACTCCACCATGGCCTGTGCGAACTGGAGGGCTCCTGCGCGCTGACGCGGATCGACGCCATCGAAAACGGATGAGTCGTGCACGAGGAAGTCGGGATGGTGGTTGGTGATGATGCCTTCTTCGAGCAGCGTGAGATCGAAGCAGAACAGGATCATCCGATCAACACCCGTGCTTCCCGCCCCGGATGCGCTGATGGTGAAGTTGTATCCGGCGTCATCGACGGACACCGTGAGCGCGGCGTCCTTGCCGTAGAGCTGTCGCATCTTCTGGCTGAAGCGATCGCTGATCCGATCGAGCTTTTCGCGCGACGTCGTGAGATCGCGGGTGGCTTCGCTCCTCTTCGTGGACTGCACGAGTTTCAGCTCTTCGCGGCGGGTCACGAGCTCACGTGATTGTTCGATTTGCAGATCCAGCGCGGCCATACGCGCTTCGATGTCACTGAGCTCGCCGCGCATCGCATTCAGCTCGTCGAGCGCGCCGCCGGCATCGAGTGTGCGGAGCGCGGCGTCGCGCTGCTCGTCGAGGCGGCTGAGCTCCTCCGCGCGTGTCTGGATGCGCGCGTCGAGGGTCTCTATCTCGCCGTTGAGGAACTGGCGGCGGTTGGCGAGCAGCGTCGCATGAAAGTCCCGGACCTCGCTGACCTGGCGCTTGAAGCCTTCCGCGAGGATCACTCCGGCCGCGGCGAACAGATCCTCGACTGATACGGATTCATCTTCGACGTCTGTCGAGTCGGTGAGCGAGGCTACGTAAAGATCGCGCATCCGTCGATCGACGACAGCTGCATCGCGGAGGCGGCTGATCTCCGCTGTCAGGTCGTCCGCGCGTGCGACGAGAGAGTTGGGGTCCTCCAGGATGCGGAATCCCGAGATTCGTTCGCGCCACTCGTCCGCCTCGTTCTTGAGTGCGGCACGCTCGAGTGCGAGTTCCTCCTCTGGGCGAAGCGAGGTGACGAGGCTTTCCTTGGTCGCTGCGGTGATGACCTTCAGCTGCTCGAGGCCCTTCTTGACGTTGGCAAGGTCGTCAATCACCTGCCAGTCAAGGCCGAGGAGGAACGCGACGTGCTCGCGGCTGCTGGTCGCGCCCTGCTGCGGGATGACCTTGAACGGATCGCGGGGCGTGTCGGTCCGGATCACGTACGACAGCAGGGTTCGAACTGACAGTCCCCCGCCCTTGTCCTCCGCGGCCGGCTCGAGACGGAACAGCGCGAGGCCGAGTAGCGACTTCCAGTTCTCGAGGGTGATCTCACCTTCGGTCAGCCACGGGGTGATCATCTCCCGCGCCGGCCCCTGGGCGGCAATCGTGAGCCGCCGGCCGCTGGCCAGGGACCGCGTGGCTGCGACGGTGCCCCCGAACATCTCGAGCGTCAGCGTGACCTCCCAGCCGTCGTCGGCGAGAGGACGCAGGCTCTTGTGCAGACTGCCCGCGAGGACGTAGTTCATCAGCATGAGCATCGTCGACTTGCCCCGCGCATTACGGCTGTCCTGATCGGTCGAGTCGTGTGCGCGCTCGGCGACGATCGCGTTGAAGCCCGGCTGGAAGTTGATGGGCTTGACGTCCTCCTGGTTCACGCTCAGGCGGATGAACACTAGCTGGCCCTCACCATCTGGTCCTGGTAGTGGAGCGCGCCCGCCCCGTACAGCAAGGTCAACGCGGCGACGAAGGTGTCGTACGTCGACGCGACCGCCGACTGACGGCGTTCGACGTAGAGCTGACCGACACTCATGCTTCGGTCTGCGAGCAGCGCCAGCAGCGCGGCTGCCTCGCCGACAACCGTGCGCTCCAACGGCGTGAACTTGTCGGGGAAGAACTCACTCACGTTCGAAGATCTCGCAGATCTCGAAGAGGTAGGCGATGACGGCCAGGGCCGCCGCCCGTACCTGTGGGGTGTCTCGGGGGCCGGCGTGCTCGATCGCCGTTTCCACGAGGTAATCGAAGACGCCGTCCGGCGCGAGGTTCTCGGCTCGCGCCGCGTAGTAGTCGCTCTTGAACCTCGCGACCAAGCTGCGTCCGAACGCCGGTTTGACGGAATTCTGGAAGCCGATGAAGTCCTCCACTCGAGCGGCCTGGGACAGACCGTCTGTGATTCGCTGCACAGAGGTCGGGCCGAGCTTGTTCAGATCGATCTTTTCCTGAAGAGGCAACGCGAGTTCCACGCCGAGCTGCTGAGGCGGGGTGGGCTGGTTGGCGATGACCGTGCACACCACGGTGAGCTCCTCGTACGTCACCTCGCCCAGGGCGCTCCGCACAGCACGTTCCACCGCCGCCTCGTGCGCGCGTTTGGTCTCCAGGAGGAACGCACGAGTGTGGTACTCCAGCTGCGTATCGACGGCGTCATGATGCGGACCACACAGATAGATCAGATTCTCGGCGGAGCCTCGCTCCTCCGACGTCATCTGCGGGTCGTAGCGCGGACCACCCGGGCTGGCCGCAGCGATGTGGGCGACCTTGCCGGTCGCCTTGGGGCGGTCGCCGCCAGCCTTCGGGTCGATGGTCAAGTTCAGGGCACACCCCGGGTACGCGCACTTGTTTCCACTCCGGGCGATGACCACCTTCTCCTGCGCGGGCGGAACGCGATCCCGCAGAGAGGTTGGAGCCATGGATTCACAGTATCGGGCACTGTCGCGCTCCCCTCGATGGCACGACGCGTCGTCAGCTCACGAAATGGCGACCATCCGCTTACGGTGTCGATGCGCCCCCATCTGGCTGCCGTATCGGTGGCGTGTACCCCTCTCGAGCAGTGCCCGTTTAGCGATCGGCCACGGCAGGTCCCGCCGCCTGGCCTATGGCGGCAGAGCGTCTCGGCTCACGATCCGCTCGCGCCATTCGGCCAAGCAGGGCGGATTCGCTGCCACGCCCGCAACTCCGCGGGGTGTTTGCCGGACGGTCGGCTGCGGAGCGCTTGCTCTAGATTCCAGGTGCGCCGCTCTTCGTCATCGAATACCTCGAGGAGCAGGCCTATCGCATCGTCCGGGTCGTAGCTCGTGAGTTGCTCCAGCTCACGGGCTGACACGACCATTGAGGGGGTTTTCCCCTTCTGCCCGAACTCGTCGAGGTGCGCGTTTGCGAAATGGAAGGGCTCGCTAGTAACCACGAGTCCCACTACGCGTCGGTCGTTCGGGATGCTCTCGAACCCTGGAGTTTGGAGGCGGATTTGTTCCGCGGTCGTATCGATCTGGCGCCGTCCCTTCACGAGGTAGCGGTCGATAAGTTCGGAGAACTTACCACCTCCGGCTCGAGCATCGATTCCCAGCCCTGCTGACTTGCACTCGACGAGAACAATCGCTTGGTCCGTCACCCAGATCCAGTCCACGCTGAGACTTCCCCCGCCCTTTCCGTACGAGATCTCTGGGAGTAGCCGGGGAGCGACGTTGCGGAGTAGCTCACCTATGTAGTTCTGATATCGGCTTCCAAGGGATCGTGTGAACGAGCTTCCCCAGATCGCGACGCCTTCCGCGTAGAGCGTGGACGGAAGCAGCACACGCCACACGAGCGGTCCGACCGGCGCCCAGGTGCCAACGACGCCGAGGTCGACGAGCGGGTATCGCATAAGGGGGTTCAGCGGATACTTCTCGAGGTCTGGGTCTCGGTCGGGTCGTTCGTCGTAGGCCTTGCCTTGCCGGCGCAACTCGGCAACTGGTGCAGTCAGGTATCGAGCCAGTTGCTGGACGTGTTGGCGCGGGATGTGAGGTTGCATTCGCGGATCGGCGTAGATGAGGTCGAGCCGGCCAGGGTCCCATCGTCCGCCGTTGGCGTTTACATCCTGCCCGATGACGAACGCGGCGCGTATTGCCTCGGAGATTGATAGCCCGATCACATCCGCCCATGGGTAGACATCTCCAAACGAGGTGTCCTCGAAGAGGTTGACGGCCCTTGTCCATTCCTCGAAGAGCCCGATCTGCCACCACATCTGCTCGTGGATCAGCGGCCCGATCACGGCAGAGAGGGTTGGCTTGGACGGCTCCTCGAATACCGTGTGGTGCAAACGAGCCAGGCGTCGGATGTCCTCGGCGGTTGCGTCGTCGTTGCGAAACTCGTTTCCTCGGACGAGAGATTCGCGCGCGATGGCTGCTGCAGCCCAAGGTGGGAACGCTCGAATGTCCGCATAACCGTGGAAGTTCGGGTCGACCCGTGCAGACATCGAAGCAAGTAACGGGAGCAACTGCGAGGGGCGATATCGCCGGACTGCCTGCGTAAAGGTTGAGTAGTTCGGAGACGGGAACTGGAACTCCGAATCAGACACGAACCTTCCTTCGGCCGGCATTACGGTCGCTGCGTGTATGTGGATCGCGACGGACGGGTTAGCGTGGCACTCCATCCTTCGGCCCCTGAGGATCGACTCGTCGTGCGCGGCGCGCGGCCAAGATATTCGACCAGTCGCGGCGCTCCGCGTCGAGCAACTCGCGGATACTCGGGACGTGAATGCCGGCTTCCTTGAGCCGCCGCGCACGTCGGTTCTTGAGCCACACCGCGACGACGATATAGACGAAGCATCCGATGCCAATCGCCACAAAGATCGCCGCCGCTCCGGAACTGGGCGTGACCCAAGACATCACCAAGAGCAGCACGCCATAGGTGGCGACAGGAACGACCGACCACCACCGCGGTCCATCATCGAGCATCAGCCTGGTGAACTCGGTGGTCGCCAACCGTGCGGTGTTCACAAGACGCGCTTCCATCAACCGATCCTGATCCGTTCGGTGTTCGCTTGCCAGATTGGCCTCGAGGAGCTTCAGGGCAAGCTGGGCCTCCTCGGCGCGTCGCCGAGCACGCGTCGTACGCGTCGAGGCCCAAGCGATGAGGACAGTGACGCCGATACCGAGCGCCGCGATAACTGCATTCACTATCTCCACGGGCCAAAGCTACTGCCGGGTGGCGACATTCGCCTGAGCCACGGAGAGCCTCGTAACGACTGCCTCCGTTGCCTCCACCCTCGATTGTGGAAGGTGGCCCTTGCGGAGATGCCTCTAGTCGCGCGCCGTCGCCCCTCCCCGGGGCATTGCCCGTTACAGGATTGTCCAACGCACGCCGTATTCGCCTGCGCTCAACCTGCTCTCTTCGGGCAGTGCCCGATTAGGGATGGCAACGAACCGGTTTGGCGGCGTACTCGTGGTGCCTTCATCGGGCGATGCCCGAATCGGGATCCCGCTCGACTCGTTTCAGTTGAGGCGCAGCAATCTATCGAAGAGAGCAGGAGTAATAGATCGGGGGTGCCAGTCGAGTTAAGGTGCGTAGGGGGTTACGGGGGCACAAGCTTCAAACGGAGCTCCGCTGTCTCAGTTGGCGCCGAGATCCGGACGCCGAGCTGCAAACCGTGAGTACCTACTCGATTGGGTCGGACGCGAGGTCTGACTGTTGGACGGGATACGCCAGGCCGTACTGTCGCGTCACTGCCTCGACGACTTCGGTGATCCACGAGGGAGCATCGGGCGCGACGTACACGCGCTCCACAAGGGTTGGTAGGTCCACGCTTACCGGGATTACCGGCTCATCCACCGAGGTCAGCGGTCGGCCCTCGTCGCTCTCCTCATCGTTCCTATCGTCGAGTTCGTCACCTAACTCATCGTCGTCGCCACCAGCCAACATTACGAGACGCACCTCGCGCTCGTGGCTGAAACTCTCTCGCTTATGCAGGAACGCGTCGAAGACGATTCCCTCGGGGATGAGGGTTGAGCGGTAGTCCACGTACTCGACCTTTGCGCCGTACACCGACCGGTTACTGGTGATGCTCCCTTTGAGCAGGCCCCAGTTGGACTTCAAAGCGACTCCGCGTCCTTCTCGCTGATAGATGTCCCACATCGCTGCGGATTCGACTTCGGAAAGGTGCCAACAGTTCATGTGGATCAACCGCATAATGTTCGCCCGCTTCAGGCCGGAGTTGGCGTACATGGCCGCGAAATCTTCCCCGTACAGTGCGGATCGGCGTTCGACGTTGAGTTGGCCAATTGCACCTTCCCACCGGTCGCTCATCTGGTCGGAACGGGCGAAGTGCAGCGCGGACGTCTGGAGCAGTGAGAGGTAACGGGCGAGATCCATATAGCGCCAGACACTTTCGCTGTCCTCGGGATGGTTACTGAAGCTGGGGTGATCCGGATCGTTGACGAACACGACTCGAAGGTAGCGTGCCGGGACGGCGAGACGCCGACGCGGAGCCAGTGTTAAAGGGACGGGTCGAACGGCGCACGCCGGACGACTCCTTGATCCCTGGGCTGATGCCCAGTCCGACTAACCCATCCTCTGGAAGGGGGAGACGACATGCGGCGCGGCTGGCACCGGCACCTACCGCCCGCGTCGAGCGCCGTAGCGACCCCTTCGTCCGTGGACCCTCTCACAGCTAAACCAAACGATCAGAAGTAGTAGCGGCTGAACGCATAGCCGTTGGACTCCGGAATGGCTCACGCCCAGTTCCCTGAAACTATTGGCGTACGCGACCAAAGGGACCCCGTGCAAGGCCGGCCGAACGATCATCGATACGGTCCGGGGCGATCACCGCAGGACAAAAGAACCCGGCGCTCGGCGACACGCGACGTCTTTGGCATTTCCCTACGGACAACAGGAGGGGCGCCGTCGGCCGCGCGTCGCCCGCGACGGTGCCGTTACCGCTCATTGCCCGTTTGAGGATCGTCACAACGCAAGTAGGTATTTGTCGATCGATCGCACGTAGTCCACGGTGACGCCCGAGCCGAGCGCGAAGGTGAGGAATCGCTTGGCATTACGTTCCTTCGACCGGCCTTTGTCCCACAGTTCCTTACCGCACGCCTTTTCGAACGAGACAGGGTCGCGCTCCCACTCGAGGTAGAGAGCTGCAACCTCATAGCTGCCGATCTGTTCGGCCATCAACTGCCGGTCGATCGCCTCAACGACCGCGTGCACAGAGTTGAACAGCTTCACGAGGCGCTTCTCCGAAACGGAGACCTCGCCATATGCACTCGACGTGCGTCCGGCACCGACAAGCAGCATCGCGTGTGGGGACAGCACATCGGCCGCCGACTGGGCAGCGAACGAGTGCGCGATTGTATTGCGGTCGGCGCGCATCCGTTCAAATGCCGAGATTGCGCCGTCGAGCGATGAGTTGGATCCAAAGAGCCGGGCGAAGGCGGCGGCCCGGGAGCTCCAGCTACCCTTGACGACTTCAACCACATCGTGAGTGACGGTCTGCACCTCGTACTTCATTAGCGCGAGCCCGTCGAGAAGGTGCGGGGCGCGGCTCAACGTCGGATTCGATGCCACTGCGAGCGATGTAACCGTGGCCAGATAGCGCTCGAGCGCGGATGCGAGCATGACGAGCACCGCACGCCGATGCCAGGCCTCGCCGCTCCGAACCTGCTTCTCGAAGACTGAACTCGCGTGTCCGAGCGGCTTCTTGAATCGTGCACTCGTGAGCCCGAGCTGCGATCGGAAGTCATCGTCGTCGTCAAGATGGCGAAGCTTGCCTCCGACTGCACTGATCGACGCTGCTGCACCCCAGTAGTAGTCATTGAGCGTTGTGAAGTCGTGTCGGAAACGCGTCAGTGCCATCGAATAGGCGTGAAAGGGAACCCATCGATCGAACGAGGCAGTGGTCACTCTGACGATCCTGGCACCGTGCTCATCGCACGATGCAACCGACACGGTTGAGTTCGAGCGCGCGGTCAGGTGGATCGCGCGTGCAACTGGCTACGCATTCGGGGCCGTCCACGTTCGATCCGCCTTGCCCGGATGGCCCCACCTGCGAGCAATTCCCGCGGAGGGATCGGTGCGGCGCAGAAGGCACCCTTCCTCGCCCCGGTGCCGTGCGGTTACGCTATCTCACCAGGACTGACGTGCACCCGCACTCAAGCCCAGGAACGACGTATCGAGGCAGGATATTGGGAGGGGTCGGATGGGAATCGCGGACATTCTGAAAGCGTTGAACGACGGCGAATATGACGGCGCGCGGTCCGATAGTGAGATGAACGGAGTAGCATCCGGCTTTTACATCCACAATGGCACTCCCGTGAAGTACCGGGAGGGTCTGAGCAGCCGCTTTTTCGATGGGAAGGAGAACACCAGAACGCCCGGCAACCGCACGGAGGAGCGGTTCGAGACTGAGGAAGAGAAGACGGCCTTCTTCCAGAAGTACGGATTCAAGCGAGACATGTTCGGCGACCATCCTGAGGTGGTCGAGTTCAGCAAGGCTTACTACGAGGACAAGGCAGGCCAGTAGTCCACTTCAGGCCTGACATCTCGGATGCCGGGGAACGAGCCGTGGTTTCGCGTTGCGGAATCGTCATAACCGGTCGCTCAGGCGTCGACGCCGAAGGCGCGCAGCAGCGGCACGCGGGGGATCATTCTGCGCTGGCCCAGCTGGACCGTGGGGATGGTCCCGCTCTCGATGCCGAGCTTGATCGTGCGGTAGTCGACGCCGACGAGCTTCGCGGCATCCTTCATCGTCAGGGCAAGCGAATTCGGCGATGAGTTCATGACCTTCTCCTCCGCTGGTTGGTAGATGTCATCACTTGCTCACGCACTGTACACCCGTGAGTGGCCGATGTCATCACTTGCTCGCGATTCCCGAAACTGGGAAACTCGCAGCATGCCTGAACTCTCGATCGAACTGATCGACGACGAGATCATCGACGCCGGCGACGGCATTCACGTTCCACGCTCGTGGGTCGCCGTCGTAACTGGCCTTCCTGACATTCCGGGCGCCGTGCGGGCGCACGTCGTGTACGACCCGACGCTGCGGCGGGCCGCGGCTGAGTCGATTCGAGTGGATCGGAGCGGCCAGGGCGATGAGGTGACCACAACGCTGTTGCGCGACCTCCGAGTGCAGGCCATCGTCAAGTGGGCCGCGGCTCGCGTTGTCCGCATCGACGGTGATTTATCCGAGCCGGAGACCTACGGACAGTACCTGGCGCGACTGCGGGCGGACGAGTCGCGCTCCGAGGAACAGAACCTGCGTGAGGCGGTCAGGCTCTACCGGCTCGCCTCGGTCATCAACGACGGTCCGCTCAAGCTCGTCTCGGAGCAGCTCGGCGTCAGCGTCAGCACCGCGACGCGCATGATCAATCGCGCCCGCGTTGCGGGTCTTGTCGACGAGGCCACCGGTCGGGAGGTCCTCGTTCAGGCTCGCGAGCAGCAGCTCCGCGAGCAGTTCACCGGACCTGACGTCCGCCCAGGTTCATCGGGGCCTTCGATCGGTCGCTGACACCATCGGGTGGCGTTAAACCTCATTTGAGCACTTTGCAAAGCGCACCTCGCCTCCACCCGCAGAGTGCCCAAGATGACGCATTTCAGCTAGCCGCCAGAACCAGCTTGGCCGCATTCAGTTCTGAGATTGGCCTGAGGACGGCTCCAGGACTGGCAAGTCCTGCCCGCATTTTGGCCGCATTCCATTCGCTGCTAGCTGTTTTCGGACGTCGCTGGATGTCGCAGGGAACTCGAAAACTCGCGTAATTCCGCGGAAGTTGCTGTCTGACGTTGCCATGCAGAACGCTCAAAACGTGTTCGAGTCCCTCCAGGGGCATCAGAGGACACCAAATGTCGAATGACCGGCCCCGCAGGGGCCGGCCATTCGAGGGGGAGCGCTCAGAGGCCGAGGCCGGTGAGCAGGCGGTTCAGCAGGCTGCCGATCGTGGTGAGCGGGCCGCCGCGGTCGAACAGGCCCGTCACTGCGCACAGCAGGTTGCCGAGCAGCTTGCCCGAACCCGTCACGGCAGTGATGTCGAGGTTCACCTCGTCGAGGTTGACCACCAGGCCCAACAGGTCGAGGTCGAGCGGGCCGAGGTCCAGATCGAGGATGCGGCAAGAGCCGCTCGCGTTGAGGTCCTGGATCACCGTTGTGAACGACGTCGGCGCGATCTCCACGCCGTTCAGCACACCCTCGATCGTTCCGGTGAGCTCCAGGGTCCCCTCGACGACCTGCACCGTGAGATCGCTGATCGTGCCGACGAATCCTTCGCCGGTGACATTCAGCTGGGTGCCGGTGATCTGGTGCATCGCCGCCGGCGCAGACACCGGCGGTGCCGCGGACGCGGCGGTGGCAGGGATGATGCCGAACGCGGACGCGAGGACGATCGCGACACCGGCGGCCGTGGCTTTGCTTCGCTGCAACATGATGGGGAGTTTCCTTTCGGGGCTGGCCAGCCTGGCGAGGAAGGCAAGCACCATATGGAACCCCCGACGCTAGGGGAGCGTGTCACGCCCGCTGCAGGGGGTTTCAGGATCAGAGACGCAGAGTTACCATGCGGCGCCCCGGGCATGCGAAAGGCCGGTCCCCGCGGACGGGGACCGGCCTTTCGGAAAGCTCAGGACTGCGTCGCGAGCGCGAAGCGCACCGAGCCGTCGCCGACGAGCTCGGCATCCAGCACCCGGTCATCCAGTGCCTGCGCGGCGGGGCCGTCGAGAAAGACGCGCGCGCCGTCGGTGACGACCACGGTGTCCTCGGGCTCGGGAGTCGGCGCGACAGTCAGCTCGAAGCCGGTCGCCGGCTCACCCGTGTCGCGGATGCGGATGCCGCCGTCGGGCTCGGCCTGGGGAACGTTGGAGACGATCGACTTCACAGCCTCGGCAGCGGTCTGGGTCAGCGTGAGCATGCGGATTCCTTTCCGGTTCGGTCGTGCGAGTCGGCCACGATTCCGAGAATCACGCCGCCACGCAACCGCGAACACACCATCGCCGCCGATTCCCACCGGATACGGAGGTTTCGGCGGCGACGGAAAATCACCGCAATAGCGTCAGGACTGGATCAGTGGGCGGCCTCATACGCCTCAAGAACGGCCGCCGGCACCCGGCCTCGCTCCGAAACGGTATAGCCGTTCGACTTCGCCCATTCGCGCACGGCGCTGTAATCCTGCTGGCCACTGCGGCGACGCTTGCGCCCCGCAGAGGCCGCGGGCGAACCGCCGCCGCGACCGGCCGAAACCGACCGTGCCACGTCGATATAGGGCGCCAGAGCGTCCCGCAATTCCGACGCGTGAGCGGTGGTCAGATCGATCTCATAAGCGGTGCCGTCGAGAGAGAAAGTGACGGTCTCTCCTTCGCCGACTTCAAGGACGGATCCGTCGAGATCATCGACGAGTTGATGCACGATTCTGCGAGCCATGGCGAAAACAATACGCGCAAAGAGTCGCGGGCGAACGATATATCCGTTCGCCCGCGACCTTTCCTAGAATTTGCGACCGCGCCGGGCCGCAATTGCTATGGTCGGCCGCCGCCGGGCCCGCCCATTCCGCCGCCGCCCATGCTGCCGGCCACCGAATCCGCGGCCGTCACGGTCGCCGACGAACCCCCGGCCACCGACACCGTGTACGACGTGCCGGCGGACAGGGCGGCGTCGCTCACGATGACGTTCGTGAAGGATGCATCGGCGGTGAAGCTCACGACGACCGCGCCGGCAGCATCCGTCACCTCGATCGTGTCGCCGGCCGAACCGGTGACCGCCGCCGTGACGAACGCCTGCGACCCCGACACCGTGCCGGTCGCGCCGCCGGCGACGGCCAGCGTGCCGCCGTCGACGGTGACCGCGCCGTTGGCATCGATCGCGCCCTCGCCGCCGCCCGCAGGGCCTGTCACGGTGACGACGCCGCCCGTGATCGAGATGCTGCCGTTGGAGTCCAGCCCGTCGCCGGCGCCGGTCACCCGCACGGTGCCGCCCGAGATCGCGATCGTCTCGCCGGTGTCTGCCATCCCGCCCCCACCGCCGCCGGGCCCGGTCTGCGCGCCCTCGGTCGACGCGGTGCCGCTCGCGGCATTCATGCCGTCGTCGCTCGCGGTGACGTCGACCTCGCCGCCCGAGATGGCGATGTCCGCCGCCTCGAGCCCCTCGACGGACGACGTGACCGTCACCGATCCGTCGCGGATCTCGAGCACCTGCTCGGCGTGCACGCCGTCGTCGCCGGCATCCACGGTGACGCTCACGCCGCCGACCCCGACGGACCCGTCGGAGTGCACGGCGTCGTCCGCCGCCCTGGCGGTGATCTCGCCGCCGTCCAGCGCGATGACGGCGCCGGCCGTGAGGCCCTTGGCGCCGGCATCCGCGCCGCCCGACGCGCCCGCCGCAACGTCGAGAGTGCCGCCGGTGACGATGATGTCAGTCGCGGCGGCCAGCCCGTCGTCGCCGCTCGTGAGCGACACCGCGCCCCCGGCGACATGGATGAAGCCCTGCGTCGCGTCGGCATCCTGGTCGCTCTTCAGCGCATCGCCACCCGCGTCGACGGTGACGGTGCCCCCGCCGATCGTCAGCGAGTCCTTGCCGCGCAGGCCGTCATCGGCGGCGGTCACCGAGACCTCGCCCGACAGCACCACGAGGTCGTCGGTCGAGGCGATGCCGTCGTTGCCGTTGCCCGACACCGCCAGCGCGCCCGTCCCCGAGATCGTCAGGTCGGCGTCGCTGTAGATCGCGGCGTTCGCGTCGGCGTCGTCGGCGTACGAACCGGCATCCGACACGGTGTTCGAACTGCCGTCGGCCAGCACGATCGCGACGTCGTCGGCGGTCTGCACGGTGATCGCCGGTCGGTCGGATGCCGCGATGTCGGCGTCGTCGAGGATCAGCACGACCTGCGCGTCGTCGGGCGCGGCGACCACGACCTGCCCGTCGAGGGTGCCGCTCAGGCGGAACACGCCGGCGCCGGTGACGGTGACGGTGGAGCCGTCGATGTCGACCGCGTCGGAGTCGCTGGACGCGGACCGGCCGGTCAGCGACACGTCCTCGGCGTCCGCCTCGGACCACTCGTCGTCGTTCACCGTCGTGACGTCGGCGTTCGCGGCGAGCACCGCCTCGGCCTGCAGGTCGGAGTCGACGACGACCGTCGCAGCGGCGCTGCCGGTGGCGGACCCGGTCGTCGAGGTCGTCGACGCGGCGTCGGCGGACTGCGCGGCGCAGCCGGCGAGCACGACGGCGGTCACGGCGAAGGGAACGCCCGCCAGCGCGATGCGGCGGGGCAGGGGTCGGGTCACGCGGCGGCGGAGCATGATGCCTCCTCGGTCAGGGCATGGGTGATGGGGGTGGATGAAGAGTTGTGAAGCTCGCGCCGGTCGGGCGCGAACGGGCCGCGCAGCAGGCGCGCCCAGCGGTTGCGGGGGAGTTCCGGATGCAGGGCTGCAAGGCCCGTGGCGTACTTGCTGACCGTGGCGGGACGGATCCCCGCCCGCCACAGTGCCCGGTCGACGCTCGAGGCGACGGGCCCGGACTTGGTCTCGACGATCGCCAGGTGCGGCAGCGTGAAGCCGCCGGCATCCGGCTCGTCCCACGCCAGATCGGTGTCGACCGTGGCGCGCCCGACGCCGTCGGGGGCGAGCAGCGTCGCGCGGCGGTAGCGGGTGACGAGCGTCGCCCGCAGGTCGTCGGCACGGCGCTCCGGAACGCCGATGGCGCCGAGCGCGCCGGCGACCTCGCGGCGGGCGTCGTCGGTCAGCCGGTCGGCCTGCCCCGGGTCGTAGACGTCGCGCTCCTTGACGGTGGTGCCGCGGGCGCCGCGCGTCTTGATCTCGAGGAACGCCGCCCCGGTGTCGAGGTAGCTGCGGGTGCGCAGCTTGAACCGCCGCCGACGCGGCTGCGCCGCCATGCGGAAGCTCAGCAGGTCCGGCGTGTCGAAGTACACCGACGCGTACGCGAACCGCCGCGCGCCGTCGATCTCGAGCACGCGCGTGCCGGCATCCAGGCTGTCGAGGATCCGCGCGACGCGGCCCCGCTCGACGACGTACTTGCGGTCGACGCGGGTGAGCAGTGCAGCCTCGGCGACGAGGTCGTCGAGGGTCACCGGGTCGAACCGGTCGACGGCGCTCACCGGACACCCCCGACGGGTGCCGTGGCCCGCCGCCCCGCCGGCTGCGCGTCCGCGGCGCCCGCGCGGTAGCGGACGTCGACGAGCGTGGTGTCGTTGACCAGATCGAGGTCCTGCACGGTGAGCGAAGTGACCACGGCCCCCAGGCGCTGTTCGAGCTCGGCGCGCAGCGCGGTCTCGTCGACGATCGCGCGATCGAGCCGCACCGACTGATGGCGGCTGCGGGGGAGCATGCGCGGGTGGTCGGCGATCCACAGGACCGCGAGCACCAGAGCGACCAGCAGCGCGACCGGCCACGGGTCGGCGGTCGGCAGCCCGCAGATGAGGCCGATCGCGAGGGCGGCGAAGTAGTAGGCGACCTCGCGCTGCGAGATCTCGGACGAGCGCAGCCGGATGATCGACAGCACCCCGAAGAGCCCGAGCCCGAGACCGAGGGCGACCTCGGCGATGCCGAGGACCGCCGCGACGGCCATCACCCCGACGTTGACGCCCAGGAAGGCGACGACGAGATCGCGACGGTGATGCCGACGGTAGTAGAGGCCGAGCGCGAGGATCGCGGCGGCGGCGAGATCGATGCCGATCAGCAGAAAGGCGGTGGTGGTCATGAGACGTCTTCCGGTCGATGGTGGAGTCACCATTGGACCGACCGACGCTATGCGCCGCCTATGCCCGCGCCCTGGCTGAGCGAGGAATGTCGACGGGAGGAATCTCTACGGCAGGATGCCGGCGCGACGCGCCTTCGCCACGGCGGCGTGCCGGGTCGAGGCGTCGAGCTTGGCCATCGCCGACTGCAGGTAGCTCTTGACCGTTCCCTCTTTGAGATCGAGGGCGGCGGCGATCTCGGCGTTCGTCGAGCCGAGCGCGGCGCACGCCAGCACGTCGGTCTCGCGGGGCGAGAGCTTGACGTCGAGGTCGATCGCCGGCATCCGCTCTGGCTCTGACAGCGCCGCCAGGCGCCGCTCGAGCTTGGCGATGCGGTCGCGGACGGACGAGTCGGTGACGCTCGAGGCGATCGAGCGCAGCTCGGCGAAGCTCGCCCGCAGCTCCTCTTGCAGGGCGGGGGCGAGCTCGGTCTGCGGGGGAGGGGCGGCGGCCATCCGCCGGCGCACCTCTTCGGCGACGCGCAGCTCGTGGGCGAGCTCGTCGGCGACAGCCATCGCCGGGCGCGCGAGCAGGTCGCTGATGCCCGACTGCGCCCACGACCCGCAGTACAGGACGCCGCGGGGGCGCCCGGCGACCATCACCGGCACGGCGAACAGCGTCGCGATGCCCTCGGACAGCACCTGCCCGTCGTAGTCGTGGGTGATCGAGCGGGACGTGCGGTAGTCCAGCGCGAGCCGCGGCCGCTTCTCGACGTACGCGCGACCGCCGAGGCCGCGGGTCGCGGCGACGACCAGGCCGTCCAGGCTGCGGGTGCGTGCTCCGACGATCGAGGTGACGTGGATGGCGTCCTTCTGGGCGAGACCGCCGAACGCGATGGGGAAGCGGGTGCGACGGGCGAGCTCTGCGACCGCGCGCGCGACGGCACGGTCTTCGTCGCTCTGGCCGGGTCGCGCGTCCACGCACTACCTACTTCCGGGGGTGACGGCATCCTCGCCGCTTTTCGTAGCGTCGACCATACCACCGGGCGCCGGGATGCCGAGCCCCGCTGATACCGCGCGAAGAAGCGCTCCCATGAGGCAAGGAGGCCACATGACCGATCCCCGGATCGACACTGCTCCACCGGGCGACGTCGACTACGTCGCCGTCGAGGAATCGCCCCGCTTCAGCGAATTGAAGCGCCGCCACCGGGGATTCGTCTTCCCGATGGCGATCGGGTTCCTCGTCTGGTACTTCGCCTACGTCCTGCTGTCGTCGTTTGCGCGCGACTTCATGGCCGAGCGGGTGTGGGGTGACATCACCGTGGGCCTGCTGCTGGGCCTCGGCCAGTTCGTCACCACCTTCGCGATCACCATGACCTACGTCTGGTTCGCCAACCGCACGCTCGACCCGATCAGCGAAGAGATCCGCGACGAGCTCGAAGCGCAGGAGGCCCGCGCATGAACGACGTCTTCGGTGCCGTGCACGCCGCCGTCCAGACCGTGGAGAACAACCCCGTCCTCAACATCTCGATCTTCGGCGCGTTCGTCGCGGTGACGCTGTTCATCGTCATCCGCGCCAGCCGCAACAACAAGTCCGCCGCCGACTACTACGCCGCCGGCCGCTCGTTCACCGGACCGCAGAACGGCTTCGCCATCTCGGGCGACTACCTGTCGGCGGCCTCGTTCCTGGGCATCGTCGGCGCGATCGCCATCAACGGCTACGACGGATTCCTCTACTCCATCGGCTTCCTCGTCGCGTGGCTCGTCGCCCTGCTGCTGGTGGCCGAGCTCATGCGCAACACCGGCAAGTTCACGATGGCCGACGTGCTGGCCTTCCGCCTGAAGGAGCGGCCGGTCCGCATGGCCGCGGCCATCACGACGCTGGCGGTGTGCTTCTTCTATCTGCTGGCGCAGATGGCGGGCGCCGGCGGCCTGGTGTCGCTGCTGCTGGGCATCACCGAGCAGATCGGGCAGTCCATCGTCGTCGCCGTCGTCGGCGTCCTGATGATCGTCTATGTGCTGATCGGCGGCATGAAGGGCACCACGTGGGTGCAGATCGTCAAGGCCTTCCTGCTCATCGGCGGCGCGCTGGCGATGACCATCTGGGTGCTCGCCCTGCACGGCTTCAGCCTGAACGGCCTGCTCGAGTCGGCCGTCGCCGCCTCGGTCACCGACCCGCAGGACGCAATCCTCGGTCCGGGCCTGCAGTACGGCGCGAACCCGCTGGACTTCATCTCGCTCGCCATCGCCCTTGTGCTCGGCACCGCGGGCCTGCCGCACGTGCTGATGCGCTTCTACACCGTCCCGACCGCCAAAGAGGCGCGTCGCTCGGTGGTGTGGGCGATCTGGCTGATCGGGCTGTTCTACCTGCTGACCCTGGTGCTCGGCTACGGCGCTGCGGCGCTCGTGGGCTCCGAGACGATCAAGGCCGCGCCCGGCGGCGTCAACTCCGCCGCGCCGCTGCTGGCCCTCGCCCTCGGCGGACCGGTGCTCCTCGGCTTCATCTCGGCGGTCGCGTTCGCGACGATCCTCGCGGTCGTCGCCGGCCTCACCATCACGGCCGCGGCGTCGTTCGCCCACGACATCTACGCCAACGTCGTGAAGAAGGGCAACGTCCCGCCGGACGGCGAGGTCAAGGTCGCCCGCCGCACGGTGATCGTCATCGGCATCCTCGCGATCCTCGGCGGCATCGGCGTGCAGGGGCAGAACGTGGCGTTCCTCGTCGCGCTCGCCTTCGCCGTCGCCGCGTCGGCGAACCTGCCGACGATCATCTACTCGCTGTTCTGGCGCCGGTTCACCACGCGCGGCGCGGTGTGGAGCATGTACGGCGGGCTTGCCGCAGCCGTCATCCTCATCCTGCTGTCGCCGGTCTTCTGGGGGACGCCCACCAGCGTCTTCAAGGACACCGGGGCCGCGATCTGGCCGCTCAGCAACCCCGGCATCGTCTCGATCCCGCTCGGGTTCTTCCTGGGCTGGCTCGGATCGGTGGTCTCGCGAAAGCAGGAGGACCGCCGCAAGGCGGCCGAGATGGAGGTCCGCTCGCTCACCGGCTACGGCGCCGAGAAGGCGACGCACCACTAGAGCCGACGGCAGTCAGGGCGCCGCGCGGGGGTTCAGTCCTCCGCGCGGCGCTCTCGGTCTGCATCCGTGCCGCGCGCGGCGAGCACCCGGCGCTCGAGGTCGACGAGAAAGCGCTTGATGTCGCTGCGGCCGCCGTACTCGCCGATCGAGCCGTCGGCGCGGACGACCCGGTGCACCGGGATGACGACCGAGAACGGCGTCGTGCGGCATGCCGTCCCCACTGCGCGCGCCGCGCGGGGGACGCCCGCCATGACGGCGACCTCGCCGTACGCGGCGGTCTCGCCGTACGGGATGTCGCGCACCGCCTCGAGCGCCGCCCGCGTGAACCCGCGGACCCGGTCGAGATCCAGCGGCAGGTCGAACTGCATCCGCTCGCCGTCGAAGTACTCGTCCAGTTCGTCCGCGGCGCGCTCCGCGAGCGGGTCGTCGTCGGCCGGCACCAGCGGATGCCCGAGCCACGCGCCGAGCGCGGCGACCTCGGCGTCGACGTCCGTGACGGGATGCAGCGACACCAGGCGACCGGCATCCGTCACGATCAGGATGTCGCCGACGGGCGAGGGGTGGACGAGGAAGCGGGCCGGAGCGGTCATGCGACTATCCTGGCGCCCCTTCGCGCCCGGCGGTCGCGGGGTCGCGGGCTGTGGAGAACAGGGCGCGGGTCGGGGCCCGGGGAGGAACGGCTGATCATCCGGCGTGTCGGCAATACCGCGAAACTCGGGGAGCTTGCAGGGTTGCGTCAACCCGCCCGCATACCCTGTGTGACGTGTGGCGAGCAGAAGGCAACGTCGTGTCCGACGCAGAGGGCGTCGTCGACGTGACGCCGGGTGATCTGGGGCTGGCAGAGCCCGGCACGGTCGTCACCCACGTCGCCGAACCCGAACGCGACCGGCTGCGGCTGCAGACCGCGGCGCTCGGCGGCCGGTCGACGCTTCTTCATTTCTCGGACACCCACGACGCAGCCATCGAGATCACCAACGCCCACCCCGGCAGCCTGCCGCAGTTCATCACCGGCCGCTCGACGCTGCTGTCCAACCTCTTCCGCGACGAGGTCGCGCTGCGCAACGCCCGGCTGGCCGCGGAGCGCATCACGGCCAAGAACGTCGAGATGCGCACGGCCCGGGGCCTGGAGCCCGTGCACCTGGCCGTCGGACTCGCCTCGTGGCAGGTCGGCGGCATCCGGTGCACCGCACCCGTGCTGCTGCGGCCCCTCGCGATCCGGCGGCACCACGCCGACTTCGAGCTGAAGCTGCAGGGGCGCGCGTTCATCGTGAACCCCGAACTCGTCCGCGCCCTGCGCACCCACCTCGGCATCGACCTCGACGCCGCCGGCCTCGCAGCCCTCGCCTACGAGGGCGGGGTGTTCAAGCCGCAGCCGGTCATCGACCGCCTGCGCGCCCTCACCGCCGGCGTCGAGACCTACTCGGTGCAGCCGCGCCTGCTGGTGTCGAGCTTCACCGACGTCGGGGCGACGATGGCGCGGGATGCCGCGAACCTCGACCACCCCGTGCTGAACGCCCTCGCCGGGCACCACGACGACCGCGAGGCCTTCACGATCCGCCGCGCGCCCGCCCCCGCCCTCAGCCCCGACGAGCGCCCGCCCGCCGCCGACACGCTGCTGCTGGACGCCGACGCCGAGCAGGAGCGCGTGCTCGCCCGCATCGCCGCCGGCCAGTCGCTGCTCGTCCACACCCTGCCGGGAACCGGCGGCACCCAGACGATCATCAACGCCGTCGGGCAGCTCGTCCGCGACGGCAAGCGCGTGCTCGTCGTCAGCACCCGCCGCTCCACCCTCGAGGGCGTGCGCCACCGCCTGGCCGGCATCGGCCTGCCGGGCCTTGCCGTCTCGCCGCGCCACGTGCAGCGCGACCTCATCCGCGCGATCGGCCGCAACGAGAAGGCCGAGACGCCGAAGGTCGCCGAGGTCGACGACGCGCTCGTCAGGCTGCGGAACGTGCTGCGCGACTACCGCGGCGCCGTCACCGTGCCCCACGAGCGGCTCGGGGTGTCGGTGCTCGAGATCCTGCGCTCGCTGTCGCAGCTGACCACCGCGCCGCAGCCGCCGCAGACCGCCGCCCGCTTCGACGTCCGCACCCTCGAGCGCCTCGCCGGCGTCCGCGGGCAGGCGGCCGAGAAGCTGCGCACCGCGGCGCGACTGGGGGAGTTCCGCTTCGGGCCCGACGACTCGCCCTGGTACGGCGTGTCGTTCTCGACCACCGAGGACGCCCGCCGCGCCCACGCCCTCGCCGGCAAGCTGCACCGCGCCGACGTGCCGACGCTGCTCGAGCGCGGGTACGAGCTCATCGCGCAGACGCGCATGCGCCCCTTCCACACCATCCACGAGCTGAGCGAATACGTCACCCTGCTGCAGGGCATCCGGGATTCGCTCGACCGCTTCAGCATCACCGTGTTCGAGCGGCCCCTCGGCGAGCTCATCCAGGCGCACGGGCCCCGGCGCGACTCCGCGAGCATGTCCGGCGCGAACCGCCGCCGGCTGCGACGCCTGTCGAAGGAGTACGTCCGCCCCGGCGTCCACATCTCGGACATGCACGAGGCCCTGCTGCGCGTGCAGCACCAGCGCACCGAATGGCAGCGCTACGTCGACGCCGGCGTCGCCCCCGAACTGCCGCTGGGCCTCGCGGACGTGCAGGTCGCGTGCCATCGCGTCGAGTCGGAGCTCGCGGACCTGGATGCCGTCCTCGGCCGCACCGGCGCCGACAAGCTCGCGACGCTCCCCGTCGCCCAGCTCGTCCGCACCCTCGCAGGGCTTGCCGCCGACTCCGCCGTCTTCGAGAACCTGCGCGAGCGCGCGGCGCTTCGTACCGATCTCGCCGCGCTCGGCCTGGAACCGCTCCTGGCCGAACTCTCGATCCGCCACGTCCCCGAGGACGCCGTGGCCGGCGAACTCGAGTTCGCGTGGTGGCAGTCCGCGCTCGAGCACCTGCTGCGCGCCGACCGTGCCCTGCTCGGGGCCAACACCTCGGTGGTCGACCGCCTCGAGCGCGACTTCCGTCTGGTGGACGAGGCGCATGCCGCGGCATCCGGCCCCCTTCTGGCCGCCCAGCTGGCCAAGCAGTGGCGGATCGGCATCGTCGACCACGAGCACGAGGCCCAGGCGCTGCGGACCGCACTGAAAGAGGGCGTCGACGACGCCGGCCAGATCGCCGCCGTCGCCCCGACCCTGCTGCGCACTCTCGCGCCGGTGTGGCTGGCCTCGCCGTACGACGTGCCGCTGATCCCCGACTCGCCGCTGTTCGACGTCGTGATCCTCGCGGATGCCGCGGCGGTCTGCCTCGCCGAAGTCCTGCCGACGCTGCGCCGTGCGCGCCAGGTCGTCGGGTTCGGCGACCCCGTGACGCAGAAGCCGACGCCGTTCCGCGTCGCCGCGGGCGTGCCCGCGCCCGCCGACGAGGACGACGAGGTGCCCTACGACGCGGTCAGCGTCTTCGAGCGGCTCGCCGAGCTGCTGCCCGTCGAGACCCTCACCCGCAGCTACCGCGCCGGGGGAGAGGACCTCGCCGAGCTCGTCAACGACGCCTTCTACGGCGGCGAGCTCGTGTCGCTGCCGTGGGCCGGGTCGTACCTGGGGCGCGGCAGCCTGAGCGTCGACTACGTCGAGGGCGGAACCGGCGTGCCCGACCCCGTCAGCGGCGCCGTCGAGAGCCCCGACGCCGAGGTGCAGCGCGTGGTGACCCTGGTGGTCGAGCACGCGATCAACCGCGGCACCGAGTCGCTGATGGTCGTGACCGCCAGCGCCAAGCACGCCCACCGCATCCGCGCCGCCGTCGAAGCCGCGTTCGCCGGCCGCTCGGACGTCGCCGACTTCGTCTCGCGCGACACCGCCGAGCCCTTCGCCGTGCTGACCCTCGAGGAGTCGGTCGCCGAAAGCCGCGACCGCGTCATCTTCGCCCTCGGCTTCGGCCTCACCCGCCACGGCCGCGTGCTGAGCGACTTCGGCGACCTGTCCACGCCCGACGGCGAGCGGCTGCTGACCGTCGGCATGACCCGCGCGCGCCGGTCGATGGTGATCGTGTCCTCGATCCGGCCGTCCGCCTTCGACGACGGGCGCCTCGAGCACGGCGCGGCGACCCTGATGTCGATCCTCGGCAGCATCGCCGCCCGCGCGCGCGAGGCCCGCCTCGAAGACCTCGCCGACCCGCTGACCCTCGCCCTCGCCCGGGAGCTCCGCCGCCGCGGCGTCGCCGTCGACGTGCACTACCGGGGACTCCTGCCGCTCGTCGCGCAGTACGGCGGAAAGGCCGTCGTCGTCGAGAGCGACCCCGAGACGATCGGCGAGTCGCTGCGCGAATCCCTGCGCCTGCGCCCGCAGATCCTGCGGCGCCTGGGCTGGCACTACGTGCGCGTGCACTCCTTCGACCTGTACAGCGACCCCGGCGCCGTCGCGGCCCGCATCGCCGGACTGCTCGGCGTGCCCCCCGAGGCCGGCCTCGAGGACGGCGAGACGCAGCCCATCGATGTCGTCGAGTGAGGGTGGGGCTTCGGGGTCTTCTGGGGTTGCGGAGCCTTCGGGGTCCGGTGGCCGGCAGCGGATCGAGCGAGTCGCCGGCTCACGCCGCGCTCGGCTGACGCCCGCGCCCGGGACGACGCCCGAACCCGTGCCCGCCGACACGGCGCGGGACGCGGACGCCGGGCCACCGGCATCCGGCGATTCTGGGCCGAACGACGCGCGCCTGCGCCGCGACGTCCCCCCGCACTGGTGAGGTGACGGCGTCGGGGTGTACGTCGCGCGCGTCGCCGGCGTCGCCGGCGTCGCCGTGCGTCGCGCGCTCTGCTCTACTTGCACGGATCACGTGATGTGCACGAGATCACCCGTCGTTTCCGGTACATAGCGGGTGATCTCGTATGGATCACGTGATCTGGTACGAGAAAAGCGACGGATGCCGGGAGTCAGGGGCTCCTGCGTCGTCGACGCTCCAGCATCCACTCGAGGCGCGCGCTCGTCCCCGACGCGACCGGATCACGTGATGTGCACGAGATCACCCGTCGTTTCCGGTACCTAGCGGGTGATCTCGTACGGATCACGTGATCTGGCACCAGAAGAAGGCGACGGATGCTGGGCGCACGGGCCAGCGTGACGCCCGGCGCGCCGGCGCGCAGGCCCGGCGCGCCGCCGGCCGGGGTCAGCCGCGCCCGGCGTCAGACGCGGGGGGTGCCGGGCAGCGGGCCGGGGGCGCCGCCCTGGGCCTGGAGGGCGTCGCGGATCTGGATCAGCAGCTCCTGCTCGGTCGGCAGCGGCGGCTCGTCGGCGGCCTTGTCGACACCGGCCTTCGCCTCGGCGCGCGCCTTGAACCGGTTCATCGGGAACACGAAGACGAAGTACACGATCGCGGCGACGGCGAGGAACTGGATCACCGCGCCCAGGATCGACCCGATGAGGATGTTCGAGGTCGCACCGGTCAGCGTCGGGATCGAGATGACCCAGTTCGACAGGTCGCCGACCTGGAAGATCGCGCCGATCAGCGGATTGATGAGGCCCTCGACCAGTGCGTTCACGATCGCCGTGAACGCCGCGCCGATGACCACCGCGACCGCGAGGTCGATGACGTTGCCGCGAAGGATGAACTCCTTGAAACCCTGGATCATGGCGAGCTGCTCCCCTGCCGGCTCAGGCCGGCGTCTTCGTCGTGGACGTCGAGGACGAACTGCCCCCGCCCGCCGATCCTGCCGTAGACGACGACAATCCGCCAGAGTCCTTCGAACTCGAACCCGCGTCCTTCGCCCCGCCGCCGGTCGTCCGCGAGTCGGTGCGGTAGAACCCGGAGCCGTTGAAGGTCACGCCGATCGAGCCGTACTCCTTGCGCAGCGGACCCTGGCATTCCGGGCACTCGGTGAGCGCGGGCTCGGCGAAGGACTGCACGGCGTCGAAGCGGTGGCCGCACTGCTTGCAGGCGTAGGCGTAGGTGGGCATTCGGGGTCTCTTTCAGTGCGCGGCGGGCGCGAGGGTGAGGGTTCGGGTGGGGGTCACGACGCCGGTGACGGGCTGGTCGTGCACATCACGGGGGACGGCGTCGATCAGCTCGTCGTCGAACACGACCGCGTACACCGGCGGGCAATGCTCCATCGAGCCGAGCGTCTTGTCGAAGTAGCCACGCCCCCAGCCCAGCCGCATCCCGTCGTGCGAGACGGCCGCGGCGGGGATGATCAGCAGGTCCACGTCGTCCAGTGCGATCGGCCCGAGCACCTCGCCGACCGGCTCCGGCACGCCGAAGAGCCCCTCGGTGACGTCCAGGTCGGGACCGGCGACGGTCCAGTCCAATAGCCCGTCGGCACGCGTGATCGGCAAGAGAACCCGGATGCCGCGGGCCACGGCATCCGTCACGAACTGCCGTGTGCCGGGCTCGGTCGGCGTCGACAGGAAGCACGAGATCGAACGGGCGCCGAGGCGCTCCACGAGCGCGTCGAGCTGATGACGGATGCCGTCGGCCGCGGCATCGCGGGCGGCTTCGCCGAGCCGCTGCCGGCGCTCGCGCAGCTCCGCGCGCAAAGCGCGCTTGGCATCGGCGATCGCGTCGGACATGCCCCGATTCTAGGCGGGACGGCGATGGTCACCGTCCTGTCGGGTGGCCTCAGTAGACTTCCGCCTATGCCTCACAAGCCCTTCAAGGCCGTCATCCCCGCCGCGGGACTCGGCACCCGATTCCTGCCCGCGACCAAGGCCATGCCCAAAGAGATGCTGCCGGTCGTGGACAAGCCCGCCATCCAGTACGTGGTCGAAGAGGCGACGGCCGCCGGCATCGAGGACGTCCTGATCATCATCGGGCGCAACAAGAACAACCTGTCGAACCACTTCGACTCGGTGCCCGAGCTGGAGTCGAACCTGCGCAAGAAGGGCGATGACGACAAGCTCGCCAAGGTGCAGCGCTCGAGCGACCTCGCCGACATCCACTTCGTGCGCCAGGGCGAGCCGAAGGGCCTCGGGCACGCGGTGCTGCGCGCCCGCGCCCACGTCGGCGATCACCCGTTCGCGGTGCTGCTCGGCGACGACCTGATCGACGAGCGCGACCCGCTGCTGACGACGATGCTGTCGGAGTACGACAAGCGCGGCGCCACCGTCATCGCCCTGATGGAGGTCGACCCCGACCACATCCACCTCTACGGCGTCGCCACCGTCGAGCCCACCGACACCGAGGACGTCGTCAAGGTCACCGGCCTCGTCGAGAAGCCGTCGCGCGAGGACGCCCCCTCGAACCTCGCCATCATCGGCCGCTACGTGCTCGACCCGTCGGTGTTCGAGATCCTCGAGCGCACCGAGCCCGGCAAGGGCGGCGAGATCCAGCTGACCGACGCGCTCGAAGAGATGGCGTCCGACCCCGAGGGACCCGGCGTCTACGGCGTCGTCTTCCGCGGACGCCGCTACGACACCGGCGATAGGGTGGACTACATCAAGGCCATCGTGCAGCTCGCGGCCGACCGTGAAGACCTCGGTCCCGACCTGCGTCCCTGGTTCAAGGAATTCGCGGCGAAGCTCTGAGCCGCCCGTTCAAGGGGGTCGACGTGGATCTGAGCATTCCGCGTCGCCACGGGGCGATCGCCATCCGGCTCGTGCGTCAGCGCGACGCGCGCCAGCTGCAGCACGAGCTGCTGACCAACCGCGGCTGGCTGCGCCCGTGGGAGGCCACGAGCCCCGACGGCGCGGTGTCGTTCGACATGAGGCTCGGCATCCGCCGGCTGCTGCAGCAGTACCGCGACGGCGCCGGCGTCCCCTTCGTCATGGAGTACGACGGCGAGGTCGCCGGGCAGCTCAACGTGTGGGGGATCGCGCGCGGGTCCCTCGCGTCGGCGACCATCGGCTACTGGGTGAGCGAGCGGTTCGCCGGGCGCGGCATCACCCCGACGTCGGTGGCGCTGGCCACGGACGTGTGCTTCCAGGAGCTGCGGCTGCACCGCATGGAGATCTGCATCCGTCCCGAGAATCAGGCGAGCCTGCGCGTGGTCGAGAAGCTGGGCTTCCGCTACGAGGGGCTGCGGCGCCGCTTCATCCACATCGACGGGGACTGGCGCGACCACTACGCCTTCGCGCTGACCACCGAAGAGGTGCCGGACGGGGTGCTGCAGCGGTGGGTGTCGGGTCAGGTGCCGCGGGGCGCCGCCACCGTGCCGCCGGCCGACCGGCTGCCGGCGTAGGCCCGCGCGACATACCCGCTGTTTCGGATTCCGTGGGCGCGACACGCCTGCGGTTGCCGGGTCGCGACATGAGCGTCCCCTACCGTGGACCGCATGGGTGAGCAGGTACTGGGCGGGGGAGTGATCGTGCTCGTCGCGACGCTGCTGTGGCTGGTGTACCTGCTGCCGTCCATCAACAGCCGCCGCCAGTTCGACGCCGCCGAGCGCAACGCCGTCCGGCTGAACCAGGCCCTGCGCGTCCTCGCCGAGACGAGCGAGGCGCCCGCCGAGGTCCGCCTCGAGCTGAACGCCCGCACCGCCTACGCCCAGCAGCGATTGGCCCGTCAGGCCACCGCCGAACGCGAAGCCGCCGCCCTCGAGCAGGCCCGCATCGACCTCGAGACCGCACGCCTCGAGCGCGCGGCCGCACGCGCGCGGCCCGAAGCCCGCCGCGCCCGCGCCCGCCGGCGCACGCGCCTCGTGCTGTCGGTCGTCGGGCTCGCGAGCGTCGTCGTCGCCGCATGGGGCGGCTGGCTCGTCGTCGCCACCGGCTCGCAGGCCGTGCTCTGGTCGGGGGTCGCCGTCGCGGTCGTCGCCGGCCTGGGCCTGCGCCAGATGGCCGCCGTCGGCGCGCGCGAAGCCGCCCGCATCCGGGTCGCCGGCCGGCAGGCCGCCGCCGCGCCCGTCGCGACCGACGTGCAGGACGTCGCCCTCGAGACCCCGGCCCGCGGCTGGCAGCCCCGCGAGCTGCCGCGCCCGCTCACGGCATCCGCCGGCTCTCGTGCAGCCGCCGTGCTCGACGCCTCCGCAGCCCACGAGGCGCTGCGGCAGGCCGCCTTCGACGAGGCGATGCGCCAGCGCGCCGAGGAGCAGCGCCCGCCGTCGATCGACGTCGCGCGCACCGCGCGGGTCGCCGCCACGTCGGCATCGCCGTCGTCGGAATTCGCGCGCATGGGCTACGTCGACGACGCCGAGATCGAGGACCACGTCCGGCGCCTGCTGGCCCGCCGCGCAGCCGGCCAGTGACCCGCCCGTGATCGGGGCGGCCGCCGGGCCGTGATAGTGTTGCTGAGGTTCACGGGCCTGTGGCGCAGTTGGTAGCGCGCTTCGTTCGCAATGAAGAGGTCAGGGGTTCGAATCCCCTCAGGTCCACGAAAATCGGCGCCCCTTGTGGGCGCCGTTTCTCGTTTCAGCCCTGCAGCTGGTGCAGGACGAACGCGCCGAGGAACCCCATCGTCGCCCAGAGCCCGGTCATGCCGTGCTCGCGCTCGAACGCCTCGGGGATCATCGTGTTCGCGACCATGGCCAGCAGACCGCCGGCGGCGACCGTCATGATGACCGCGACGAGCTCTGCCGGTGCGGTCTGCAGCGCGAGGTAGCCGACGACGGCCGCGACGACCGTCACCACCGCGATGCCCGACCACAGCAGGAAGACCGTGCGCGCCCGCGTGCCGCCGCGCTTGAGCTCGGCGGTCGAGCCGAGGCCCTCGGGGATGTTGCTGATCGCGACGGCGGCGACGATCGGCAGGCTGAGCCCGCCCTGCAGCACCGAGAGTCCCATGACGATGGATTCCGGGATGCCGTCGATCAGGGCACCCAGGGCGATCGCCAGTCCGGAGCCTCCGGCAAGGCCGCCGGCGCCGCGCCGCGCGACGATGTTCGCGGGCGCCTTCGTCTGCCGGTGCGGGCGCGAGACCAGCCGGTCGGCGACGACGTACAGCACGGCTCCGCCGAGGAACCCCGACACCGTCGGCACGAGCCCCCCGTCTGACGCCGCCTCTTCGACGAGCTCGAACGCGAGCGTCGCGATAAGCACGCCCGCGCCGACGGCCATGATCGCCGCGACGACCTTCCGCGGGATCGTCACGAACCACGCCACCGCCGCTCCGCCCAGCAGCGACCCTCCGGCGATCAGGCCGCTCAGCGCGGCCAGCCACAGCCCCATGTCCGCACTCTAGAGTCTGCGGCCCGCTGATCCCGAGTTCGACGCCGGTCGGAACTCCACGCGGGGCGAGCTCGACAGGCGCCCAGGACTCCACGGGGTGCGAGCCGGGTGCGAGCTCGACGGCGGTCAGAACTCCACCGATCCGGGCCCGCAGGGGCGGGGCGGATGCCGCACGCCGCGGCATTGCGGGCGTTGCCGGCGTGTGCGGGGTCGCGCCGTCGGGATCGGTGGAGTTCTGCACGCGGAAGCCGCGGGAGGGAAGGCGAGGGCGGCCGGATCCCGGCGCCCCGCCGGCGGCCCGGCGCGCGGCCGGCTCAGCCGGCGAGTGCGGGGCGGCGGCCGCCGCTGGTGAGGCGCTCGGCGGCCAGGCGCTCCGCCGCGGCGAGCGGCGTGACCCCGGCGGCTTCGGCCTCGTCGAAGATGCGGCGGACGGTGGCGCCGATGCCGGCGACGCGGTCCATGATCTCGGCGCGGGTGCCCATCTTCTTCGCCTCCAGGTCGAGGTAGATGACACCGCCCGCGTTCACGACGAAGTCGGGGGCGTACAGGATGCCGCGCGCGGCCAGCCGGTCGGCGCCGCTGTGGTCTGCCAGCGGGTTGTTCGCCGGGCCGCACACCGCGCGGGCGGCGAGTGCGTCGATGACCTCGTCGTCGAGCACGCCGCCGATGCCGGCGGGGACGAAGACGTCGGCGGGGACCAGGTGCTCGGTGCCCGGCTCCACCCACGTCGCGCCGAGCTCCTCGGCGAGGCGTCGCTTGGCGGGGTTGACGTCGGTGACGGTGAGCTTCGCGCCCTCGGCGGCCAGGCGCACTGCGAGGCGGCTGCCGACCTGCCCGAGACCCGACACGGTGATCCGGCGGTCGCGGGGGTCGGCGGCATCCGTCACCCGCTCGAGGGTCGCCCGCAGCGACTCGTACACTCCCAGGCTCGTGGGGCCCGCGGGCTCACCCGAGCCGCCGACGGCGTCGGGCAGTCCCACGACGTGCTCGGTGCGCTCGCTGACGACGAGCATGTCCTCGGTGGTCGAGCCGACATCCTCGGCGGTGCGGTACAGGCCGTGCAGCGACTCCACGGCGTCGCCGAGGTCGAGGAAGGCGGCGCGGCGGCGCTCGGCGTCGAGCTCTTCGCCCGCGGGCCGGGCGATGACGGACTTGCCGCCGCCGGCATCCAGTCCCGCCGCGGCGTTCTTGAGCGTCATCGCCGCCGACAGGCGCAGCGCGTCGCCGAGGGCGTCGCTCCAGTGCGGGTAGGTCCACAGGCGGGCACCGCCCAGGGCGGAGCCGAGAACCGAGGAGTGCAGCGCGACGGCGATGAACAGACCGCTCCGCCGTCCCGTGATCACCTCCACGCGTTCGTGGGCGAAATCGGGCAGGGGCAGGGTGTGCGTCATCGCGTTCTTCCTTCGAGCGGCCTTGTGGGCACTGCGCTGCGGATGCCGCGGCTTTGCGGCATCCGTGACCATTGTGCCCCAGTGGGACCGCGGAGCGCGCGAAGGGCGTAGAGGATCGCGGCGAGGTCGACCAGCTCCTGCGTGAGCGCACCCGCCACGGCCGGGATGTAGCCGGCGGCGGCGACGAGCATGAGGCCGAGACTCAGGCCGATGCCGATCCAGATCGCCGTGAACGCCACCGACAGGGTGTGCCGGCTGATCGCGATCGCCTCGACGAGCGGGGTGAGGGAGTCCTGCAGCACCACGGCGTCGGCGGCGTCGCCGGCGGCGGTCGCACCCTTCGCGCCCATCGCCACCCCGATGTCGGCGGCGGCGAGCACCGGGGCGTCGTTGACGCCGTCGCCCACCATCAGCACCGGGCCCGGCTGGAAGCTGCCCGCCAGCTGCACCTTCTCGGGCGGCAGCAGCTCGGCGTGCACCTCGTCGATGCCGATCTCGGCGGCGATGGACCGCGCGGTGGGTGCCGCGTCACCGGTCAGCATCGCCACGCGCTCGACGCCGTGGGTGCGCAGCCACGCGACGACCTCGGCCGCCTCGGGGCGCGGGTCGTCGGCGAGGACCAGCGTGCCGGCGAACCGGCCGTCGACGGCGACGTACGCGGCGGCCTGCCCGGACTCGAGGGACTCGGTCGGGGTGGCGGAATCGATCGCGGCGACGTACGCGGGCTTGCCGACGACGACCGTGCGGCCGTCGATGAGGGCGGTGACGCCGTTGGTGGCGACCTCGCGCGCCTCGGCGGCGGGGCGCAGCACGATGCCGCGATCCAGCGCGGCGCGACGGATGCCGTCGGCCAGCACGTGGCTGGAGTACTGCTCGGCAGACGCCGCCAGCGTCAGCAGCTCGCGGGCCTCCACGCCCGCCGCCGGCCGGACGTCGACGAGGTCGGGGCGTCCCTCGGTGAGCGTGCCCGTCTTGTCGAACGCCGCGGACCGCGCCCGCGCCAGCTGCTCGATGACCGCGCCGCCCTTGACGATGACACCCGCCTTCGCCGTTCGCGACAGTCCGCCGAGGAACGCCACGGGCGCGGCGATCAGCAGCGGACAGGGGGTGGCGAGCACGAGCACCTCGGCGAAGCGGGCCGGGTCGCCCGAGAGGCCCCACGCCGCGCCGGCGATCACGAGAGAGACCGCCGTGAACGGGATCGCGAACCGGTCGGCGAGGCGCACCACCGGCGCCTGGGAGTCCTGCGCCTGGCGCACGAGCGCCACGAGCTGCTGGTACTGGCTGTCGCCGCTGCGCCGCAGCGCGCGGATCCGCACCGCCCGCGACCCGTTGATCGCGCCCGAGAGCACCTCGTCGTCCGCCGCATGCGAGACCGGCATGCTCTCGCCCGTCAGCGACGACTCGTCGAAGGACGCCCGCTCATCCAGCAGGACGCCGTCGACCGGCACGATCTCGGACGGCCTCACCAGCAGCACATCGCCCACCTCGACGTCGTCGACCGGGATGTCGGTGACGGTGCCGTCGCTGCGGCCGGGGCCGACGGCATCCGCTCTGTGGAGCACATGCGCGGTGCGCGGCGAGCGGTCGAGCAGCGCCGTGAGCTCGCGCTTCGCCCGGCGGCCGGCCGCGGATTCCAGCGCCTGGCCGCCGCTGAGCATCAGGACGATGATGAGCGCGGCGACGTACTCGCCGACCGCGAGGGTGGCCGCCATCGCGACGACGGCGAGGATGTCGAGCCCCACGTGCCCGCGCAGCACATCGCGGACCATGCCGACGAGCACCCACACGATGAACACCGAGACATACGCCGTGGACACCCAGCGCGCGGTCGACGGCATGCCGGCCAGGCTCAGGGCGATCACGACGATGCCGACGAGGGCGGTGGTGACGATCGCGGGGTAGCGGGTGACGGTGCGGCGGGTCCTGCTCACCGCTCGAGCCTGGCGCGGCGATGCGGTGATCGCCACGGCCATTGGTCCCGTCGTGCGAGGCGCTTCTATCCTGGGGGCGTGACCTCGCACCTGCCTT
Organism: Microbacterium aureliae; assembly: GCF_054780155.1. Lineage (NCBI taxonomy): Bacteria > Bacillati > Actinomycetota > Actinomycetes > Micrococcales > Microbacteriaceae > Microbacterium > Microbacterium aureliae. The sequence goes on along the minus strand of NZ_BAAGWW010000001.1, from coordinate 740,765 downwards.
CCCGAAGCCGTGCCGTCCACGACAGCCTGCGCGCCGTCGGCATCACCGGCGACATCGTCGTGCTGCCCGACGCCGCCGCGACCGCCGCGCTCGCCGCAGCGGCGCTCGGCGTCGAGGTCGGTGCGATCGCCAACAGCCTGGTGTTCGTCTCGGACGACGAGCCGCTGCTGGTGATGACCAGCGGCGCGCACCGCGTCGACACCGCCGCGCTCGCCGCGCGGCTCGGACGCGGACCGATCCGGCGTGCGAGCGCCGACGAGGTGCGGCAGGCGACGGGGCAGGCGATCGGCGGCGTCGCCCCTACCGGGCATCCGGCCCCGCTCACCACCGTCGTCGACGCCGACCTCGCGGGCTACGACGAGATCTGGGCCGCAGGCGGCACGCCGCACACGGTATTTCCGCTGACCTTCGACGAGCTCGTGCGGCTGACCGGCGGACGGGTCGAGAAGGTCGACTGAGGGGACGGCCTGCGCCGCCCGGTCAGCGGCGGCCGATGCGGTGGGCCAGAGTCTCGGCGGCCTCGTGGACGGCGGGCAGCAGATCCTCGGGCTGACGGGGTGCGTCCTCGGGCCACGTGACCGCGATCGCCGCCGCCGGCCAGCCCGCGTGATCGGTCACCGCGACCCCGATCGAGCGGAGTCCGAGGCTCACCTCGCCATCCTCGAGCGCATAGCCGCGCGCCCGCGCCTGGCGCAGCACGTCGCGCAGCTCGCCGGGCCTGCGAGGACCCCGGCCGGTGCGGTCGGCGAAGGCCGCGGCATCCGGATACTGCGCCCGCACCTGCTCGCGGGGCATTGCCGCCAGCATCGCGCGGCCCGTCGCCGTCAGGTGCGCGGGCAGGCGCACGCCGACGTCGCTGACGAGGGCCGGGCGCCGCGGTGCGCGCTCCTCGACGATGTAGAGCACGTCGCGGCCGGTGAGGACGGCCAGGTGCGCGCTCTCGCCGGTGCGGTCGGCGAGCGCCGCGATGAGCGGGCGGCCGAGGCGGGCGAGGGGCTCCTGCCGGGCGTAGCCGCCCGCCAGCTCGAACGCCGCGTGGCCGAGACCCCACCGCCGCTCGGCGGGCACGTGCACGACGAAGCCGTGGTCGGACAGCGCGCCGAGCAGGTGGTACACGCTCGATCGGGGGATGCCGAGGCTCGCCGCGATCGTCCCCGCCGCCACCGGACCCCGTTGCCGCGCGAGGAACGACAGGATGCGCAGCGTCTGGTCCGCCGCCGGCACCTGCGGGCGGGGATCCTCTGAAGCCCGTTTGTCTGTCATCCCAGACACAGGATGCCATGCCGCCCTGTCGCGCGGAACCCGCCGGGTGTGGGATCGGAACATGACGATCGCCCCACCCCGCGCCGACACCGTCGTCGTCGGCGCAGCACCCCTCCGGCCCGACGACGTGGTAGCCGTCGCGCGCCACGACGCCCGGATCCAGGTGGACGCGGCGGCACTCGAGCGCGTCGCCCGCACGCGCGCGCTCGTCGAGGACCTCGCCGAGGACCCGCAGCCCCACTACGGCATCTCGACCGGCTTCGGCGCGCTCGCCACCACCTTCATCGCCCCCGACCGCCGCCGGCAGCTGCAGGCGAGCCTCATCCGCTCGCACGCCGCCGGGACCGGCCAGCCGGTCGAGCGCGAGGTCGTCCGCGCGCTGCAGTTGCTGCGCCTGCAGACCCTTGCGACCGGGCGCACGGGCGTCCGGCCCGTCGTCGTCGAGACCTACGCCGCCATGCTGAACGCCGGCATCACCCCGCTCGTGCGCGAATACGGTTCACTCGGATGCTCCGGTGACCTCGCCCCGCTCTCGCACGTCGCGCTGGCCGCCATGGGCGAAGGGCGGGTCGTGGATGCCCACGGCGCCGAGACCGATGCCGCCGCGGCACTCGAGGCCGCCGGCATCCGCCCGCTCGTTCTGGAAGAGAAGGAAGGCCTCGCCCTCATCAACGGCACCGACGGCATGCTCGGGATGCTGGTGCTGGCGCTTCATGATCTGACGATCCTGCTCGACACCGCCGACATCGCCGCGGCCATGTCGATCGAGTCCCAGCTGGGCACCGACGCGGTGTTCGCCGAGGACCTCATGCGCCTGCGGCCGCAGGTCGGCCAGGGGCGATCGGCGGCGAACCTGCGGGTGCTGCTCGCGGCATCCGACATCGTCGCCAGCCATCGCGACCCCGCCGTCTGCACCCGCGTCCAGGACGCCTATTCGCTGCGGTGTGCGCCCCAGGTGCACGGCGCCGCCCGCGACACCCTCGACCACGCCGCGACCATCGCCGGACGCGAGCTCGCCGCCGCCGTCGACAACCCGGTCATCACCCCGGACGGGCGCGTGGAATCGAACGGCAACTTCCACGGGGCGCCCGTGGCGTACGTGCTGGACTTCCTCGCGATCGCCGTCGCCGACGTCGCCTCGATCGCCGAGCGCCGCACCGACCGGGCCCTCGACGTCGCCCGCAGCCACGGCCTGCCGCCGTTCCTCGCGCACGAGGCCGGCGTGGACTCGGGGCTCATGATCGCGCAGTACGCGGCCGCCGGGATCGTGTCGGAGCTGAAACGGCTCGCGGTGCCGGCATCCGTCGATTCGATCCCGTCCAGCGCCATGCAGGAGGACCACGTGTCGATGGGATGGGCGGCCGCGCGCAAGCTGCGGCGCGCCGTCGATGGGCTGGCCCGCGTGCTCGCGATCGAGGTGCTGACCGCGTCCCGCGCGCTGGACCTGCGGGCGCCGCTTCGCCCGGGACCGGCGACCGGCGCCGTGCGCGCCGCCGTCGGACGCGCGGGCGACGCCGGCCACGACCGGTTCGTCTCGCCCGACATCGAGGCGGTCACCGAGCTCGTCCTCTCGGGCGCGCTGGTCGAGGCCGCAGGAGTTTTCGGCGGCGACGCCGCACACGAAGGAGGACAGCAGTGACCGTTGACGTGATGACCGGGGACGCTTCGTCTCGCTCCGCTCGCTCAGCGACCGGGGGATCGGACGCGGCGGACGCTTCGTCTCGCTCCGCTCGCTCAGCGACCGGGGGATCGGACGCGGCGGACGCTTCGTCTCGCTCCGCTCGCTCAGCGACCGGGGTTTCGGACGCGGCGGACGCTTCGTCTCGCTTCGCTCGCTCAGCGACCGGGGGAGGGGCGGAGGCTTCGTCTCGCTCCGCTCGCTCAGCGACCGGGGGAGAGGCGGACGCTTCGTCTCGCTCCGCTCGCTCAGCGACCGGGGGATCGGACGCGGCCCAGGTTTCGGACGCTGAGCGAGGAGCGCAGCGACGAGACGAAGCGCGCGACATCCGGGCGCCGCGGGGCGCGGAGCGCACGGCGAAGAGCTGGGGCGCCGAGGCCGCCAAGCGCATGCTCATGAACAACCTCGACCCTGAGGTCGCCGAGCATCCCGAAGACCTCGTCGTCTACGGCGGAACCGGCCGCGCGGCCCGGTCGTGGCAGGCCTACGACGCGATCATCCGCACGCTCGACGAGCTCGAACCCGACGAGACGCTGCTCGTGCAGTCCGGAAAGCCCGTCGGCGTCTTCCGCACGCACGAGTGGGCGCCGCGGGTCCTCATCGCCAACTCCAACCTGGTGGGCGACTGGGCGACGTGGCCCGAGTTCCGCCGGCTCGAGCACCTGGGCCTGACGATGTACGGGCAGATGACGGCCGGGTCGTGGATCTACATCGGCACGCAGGGCATCCTGCAGGGGACGTACGAGACCTTCGCGGCGGTCGCCCGCAGCCTCGGCCGGGACGACCTCGCCGGCACCCTCACCCTCACCGCCGGCTGCGGCGGCATGGGCGGCGCGCAGCCGCTCGCCGTCACCCTGAACGGCGGAGCGGTGCTCATCGTCGACGTCGACGAGTCGCGCCTTCGCCGCCGCGTCGAGCACGGGTACCTCGACGAGTACTCCGCCGACCTGGACACCGCGGTCGCCCGCGTGATCGCGGCCCGGTCGGCCGGCGAGGCGCGGTCGGTCGGGGTGGTGGGCAACGCCGCCGAGGTCTTCCCGGAGCTTCTTCGCCGCGGCATCCCGATCGATATCGTCACCGACCAGACGAGCGCACATGATCCGCTGGCGTACCTGCCCATCGGGGTCGCGTTCGAGGAGTGGAAGGATGCCGCGGCCGCCGACCCCGAGGGGTTCACGCAGCGCGCGCGGGCGTCGATGGCGGCGCACGTCGCGGCGATGGTGGGGTTCCAGGATGCCGGGGCCGAGGTCTTCGACTACGGCAACTCGCTGCGGGCCGAGGCGAAGCTCGGCGGGTGCGAGCGGGCGTTCGAGTTCCCCGGGTTCGTGCCGGCGTACATCCGGCCGCAGTTCGCCGAGGGCCGCGGGCCGTTCCGGTGGGTGGCGCTGTCGGGCGACCCCGAGGACATCCGCAAGACGGATGCGGCGGTGAAGGCGCTCTTCCCCGACAACGCCGGGCTCGTGCGGTGGCTCGACAAGGCCGGCGACGCCGTGCACTTCGAGGGGCTGCCGGCGCGCATCTGCTGGCTCGGCTACCAGGAGCGCCACCTCGCGGGCCTGAAGTTCAACGAGATGGTGGCCTCGGGCGAACTGTCCGGCCCCATCGTGATCGGCCGCGACCACCTCGACGCGGGATCCGTCGCCTCGCCGTACCGTGAGACCGAGGCGATGGCCGACGGCTCGGACGCGATCGCCGACTGGCCGCTGCTGAACGCGCTGCTGAACACCGCCTCGGGTGCCTCATGGGTGTCGATCCACCACGGCGGCGGCGTCGGCATCGGCCGCTCGATCCACGCCGGGCAGGTCACCGTCGCAGACGGCACGGCGCTGGCGGCCGATAAGCTCGCGCGCGTGCTCGTCAACGACCCCGGAACCGGCGTCATGCGACACGTGGATGCCGGGTACGAACGTGCCCGCGAGGTCGCGCGCGAGCGCGGGCTGAAGGTGCCGATGCTGTGACCGACCGACCGCTGCTGATCACCGACATCGGCGAGCTGACCACGAACATCCCCGCCGCGGGCGACCCCTGCGGGACGCTCCGCGACGCCGCCGTGCTCATCGTCGGCGGCCGCATCGCGTGGGTCGGTCCGTCGTCGGCGGGCCTGCACGCGGCGCGTGGTGGCGGGGGTGCGCGCGCCGGGTCGGGCCGCATCCCGCCGGTGGACGCGGGCGCCGTCGCCGGCACCGCGGCCGCAGGCCCCACCTCCGACCGCGAGACTGCATCTCCGCGACGAGACGGTGGTGCAGGACCGCGGTCTCGGGACAGAGATGCAGTCTCGCGGGTGGGTGGCGAGGGTGAGGGCGGCGAGGGTCGCGACGACGAGTGGCGGATGCCGGACGTGCGGGTCGTGAGCGTCGGGGGCGCCGCCGTCGTCCCCGGGTTCGTCGACAGCCACACCCACCTCGTCTTCGGGGGTGACCGGGCCGACGAGTTCGAGGCGCGGATGAGCGGCACCCCCTATGCCGCCGGCGGCATACGGCGGACGGTCGCCGCGACCCGCGCCGCCTCGACCGATGCCCTGCGCGAGCGGCTCGCCGGCTTCGCCGCCGAACTGCGGGCTCAGGGCACGACGACGTTCGAGGTGAAGACCGGGTACGGCCTCACGGTCGCCGACGAGCAGCGCGCCGCCGCGCTCGCGGCCGAGGTGACGGACGAGGTGACGTTCCTCGGCGCGCACGTCGTGCCGGACGAGTTCGCCGGGGATCCGGACGCCTACGTCGACCTCGTGTGCGGGCCGATGCTGGACGCGTGCGCGCCGCACTCCCGCTGGATCGACGTGTTCTGCGAGCGCGGAGCGTTCACCCCCGCGCAGTCCCGCCGCGTCCTGGAAGCGGGGATCGCCCGCGGCCTGCTGCCGCGCGTGCACGGCAACCAGCTCGGACCCGGCGAGGGCGTGCGGCTCGCGGTCGCGCTGGGCGCGGCATCCGTCGACCACTGCACCTACCTCGACGACGCCGACGTCGCCGCGCTGGCGGCATCCGACACGGTTGCCACGCTGCTGCCGGGCGTGGAGTTCAGCACACGGCAGCCGTACCCCGACGCGCGAAGGCTGGTGGATGCCGGTGTGACCGTCGCGCTCGCCAGCGACTGCAACCCGGGGTCGAGCTTCACCAGCTCGATGCCGTTCGTCATCGCCCTGGCCGTCCGCGAGATGGGACTGACCCCCGCCGAGGCGGTCTGGGCGGCCACCGCGGGCGGCGCCCGCGCGCTGCGCCGCGACGACGTCGGCGTCATCGCCCCCGGCAGGCGCGCCGACCTGGTGGTGCTGCGGGCTCCGAGCCGCGTGCACCTGGCCTACCGGCCCGGCGTCCCGCTCGTCGACCGGGTCTTCGCCGCCGGCGTCGAGGCCTGACGCGGGGCCGGTCTCGCCGCGCGTCTCGCCGCGCGTCTCGCCGCGCGGGCGTTCAGGACTCCACGGATCCGGCGGCCGCGGCGCCCCGCCTGGCCCGAGAAGCCCGGAAATCCAGGGGCGCCGCCGGCGGCACCGCCCGGATCCGTGGAGTTCTGCACGGCGACCCGCGCCCGACCGCCGGGAACCCGCCTCAGCGGGGCGTGTCGAAGCTCCAGTCGGCCGGGTCGACGGCGTCGACGACGGCCCAGTCGTCCTCGTCCCACCGGAACACCGCGACCGCGCACGTCGGCATGTGCTCGATGCGGTCGCGCGAGAGGCGGCCGGCCAGCACGCTCATGCCGGGGTCGTGGGCGACGACGAGGACGGATGCCGACCCCGCCGCCGACGCGTGCGTCAGCAGGGTGCCCGCGCTTGCGCCGTAGAGCGCCGGCTCCACCGTCACCTCGCGCCGCAGGCGCTCGGCGAAGGCCTCGGCCGTCGTCCGCGCCCGCAGCGCCGAGCTCGACAGGATCACCTCGGGCCGGGCCCCGGCCTCGGCCAGCCGCGCCGCCATCCGCGGCGCGTCACGGCGCCCGCGGTCGTTCAGCGGCCGGTCGTGGTCATCGAGCCCCGGGTCCCCCCAGTCGGACTTCGCATGCCGCACCAGCACCAGCTCGATCATCGCGACGCCACCCTTCCGGCCAGCAGTTCCAGGACGCACAGCGCCGCCAGCCGCACCGTCCGCCTGTCGGGGGCGTCGGCGGTGGCGTCGACCTCGACGATGTCGGCCGAGCGCACGCGCGCATCCGCGGCCAGGGCCCGCACGAGCGATCGCAGCTCGTGCGCGGCGAGACCCCCGGGCACGGATGCCGGGCACCCCGGCGCGACGGATCGATCGCACACGTCCACATCGATGTCCACGTGCACGGGTCCGCCGCCGGCTCCGGCGATCGCGAGGGCGTCGGCGGCGACCGCGGACGCATCCCGGCCGCGGAGCGCGTCGAGGGTGACGACCGTGATCCCGAGGTCGTGCGCGCGGCCGGCGTAGGCGGCCGAGTTGGCGAAGTCCGCGATCCCGAGCTGCACGATCCGCGCCGGATCGATGACGCCGTCGTCCACCAGCCGCCGCACGGGGGAGCCGTTCGAGATGCCGTCGCGCAGGTCGAAGTGGGCGTCGAGCGTCACGAGCCCCGTGGCCCCGGCCCCGCGGGCGACGGCGGAGGTGATCGAATTGTCGCCGCCGAGCGCGACGACGAGGCCGGCACGGACACGGAGCTCGGCGACGCGGTCGATGACGCGCTGCTCGCCGTCGGGTCCGTCCGGGTCCGAGACGTCGCCCCCGTCGACGATGCGCAGCTCGGCCGCGAGGTCGATCGCGGGCGGACCGATCAGGGCGGGGCTGTAGCGGCGCAGGGCCTCGCGGACCGCGGCCGGGGTGGCGTGCGCTCCGGTCGGCGTCAGCGACGTGCGCCACGCCGGCACCCCCACGAGCACCGCGTCTGCGGGCTCGCCGTCGGCGAGAGGGGGCCAGTCGCCGGCGCGCGGCCACAGGTCGTCGTGCGAGAGCGTCACGTCCCCGACGCTATCGCGGGCGCCGCTCCGTCACCACGCCTCGTCACCACGCCGCGCGCCACACGCGCGCCGCACGCGCGACCTCACCCGTCGACGTAGACCCACGCCTCCCGGCCGCTGGCGAGTCGCACGCGCACTCGGCGGTACAGCGACACCTGGTACTCGTCGCACGCGTCCAGCTCGTCGTCGTCGAGGTGCAGCACGCGTCCGACGACCTTGTCGCGGGGGCTGCCGGTCTCGCGCACCACGGGCAGCACGGTCGGCGTCGCGTCGTCGTTGTCGCGGTGGTCCTCGGCCTCGGCGTAGTCGATGGTGTACCCGGGCAGCACGTCGTCCTCGGCGTCGACGACGCGTCCCAGCGTCGATCGCTGCACGTCCGGATAGCGGAGAGTGCCATAGCTGAACAGCAGCGTCGCCTCGGAGTCCCCACCCACGACGCTCAGGCTACGCCCGCGACTGTCGCGGACGCGAGAAGAATTCGCCGTATGTCGCCGGCCTCGGCGTTATCCGAGCAAAGCGTGCGCGACGGCGTATATGACGACCCCGGCGAGCGAGCCGACGATGGTGCCGTTGAGGCGGATGTACTGAAGGTCGCGGCCGACCATCAGCTCGATCTTCTCGGTCGTCTCCTCGGGATCCCACCGCTCGACGGTGTCCACGATGATCGAGGCGATGTCGTGCCGGTAGCGCTCCACGAGGAACACCGCGGCATCGGACACCCAGCCCTCGACGCGGCGCTGCAGCCCGGCATCCGTCATGAGTCGCTCGGCGATCTCGCCCACCGCCGTCACCGCGCGCCGCCGCAGCGGGCTGCCGGGATCCTCGAGCGCGGCCAGCAGACCCGTCTTGGCGGTGTTCCAGGCGGACCCGGCGAGTTCGCGCACGCGCGGGCTGTCGAACAGCGCGATCTTGGCCTCTTCGAACCGCGCGATCGTGGCGGGATCCTCCTGCAGGTTCACCGCGAGACGATCGAGGTACCCGTCGATCGCGGCGCGCGCCGGATGGCCGGGGTCGGCGCGGACGGCAGCCACGAAGCGGACCGCCTCGGTGTACACGGTGTCGTCGATCAGCCGGGCGGCGACGTTCGGCATCCACGCCGGCAGGCGCCGCGAGACCACGCCGGTGAACGACGCGCGGTTGGCCGCCAGCCACGCGCCGACGGTCTCGAGCGCCAGGTCGACCGCCCCGTGGTGGGCGTGGGAGTCCAGGATGCGGGCGAGCCACGCGCCGATCGGCGGACCCCATTCCGGATCGATGAGGTGCTCGCGGGCGAGGCCCTCGATGATGTCGCGCACGTCGTCGTCGCTGAGGGCGCGCAGCACGCCGCCGGCGACGGCCGACCCCTCGGCGACGACCCGCTCGGCGCTCGCCGGGATCGCCAGCCACGCGCCGACGCGGGCGGCGACCGGGGTCGCCTCGAGCTTGGCGCGCACCACGTCGCCGCGCAGGAACTCGGTTTCGACGAACTCGCCGAGGTTCCGGCCGATCTCGTCCTTGCGCCGCGGGATGATCGCGGTGTGCGGCACCGGTATGCCCAACGGATGCCGGAACAGCGCCGTCACCGCGAACCAGTCCGCCAGCGCGCCCACCATGCCGCCTTCGGCCGCCGCACGCACGTATGCCGCCCAGGGCAGGGTCTGCTGCAGAGAGAACGAGACGGCGAACACCGCCGCCATGAACAGCAGTGCGCCGAGCGCCACGCCCTTCATCACCTGCAGGCCCCGGCGACGCTCTTGGTCGGCGGGGCTCAGCAGGGCGGTGGGCGTGCGGGTCACGGCCGGCCCGGCGCGGGGTCGGGGGTAGAGCCCGGGGCGGGGACCGGGCCCAGCCACGCGGTCGCGACCGTCGAGTGCGCCGACTCCGGGTCGGAGGGGTGGAACTGCCCGGCGAGGACGTCGCGGTAGAGCCTGCCGAGCTCGCTCGAGGCGAAGTACGACGACCCACCGGAGACGAGCATCGCGTCGTCGACGATCGCCTTCGCCGCGACGACCGCGCGGTGCTTGAGTCCGCTCAGCAGCGAGAACCAGCGGGGCCCGTGATCGACCCGGTCGTCGACGTCGCCCGCCAGCGCCGCGATCTGCGGCACGAGAGCGTCGTAGGCGAGGGCCATGTCGGCGATCCGCCAGCGGATGTCGGGGTCGTGGCTGTAGGGCAGACCGGTCTTCTTCGAGGTGCGCCGTCCCGCCGTCTCGACGGCGAGGTCGAGGGCGCGGCGGGCGATGCCGGTGTAGACCGAGGCGAGCAGGATCTCGAAGACGCTGAAGATGCCGAAGATCAGCGGGTCCGGGTTGGGGCCGGGATCCAGCCGCCGCACCACGCGGTCGGCGGGGGCGACGGCATCCGTCAGCAGGGTCGTCCGAGACTGCGTAGCCCGCATGCCCACGGTGTCCCAGTCGTCGCGGGTGGTCACGGCATCCGACCGGGGGATGAACGCGAAGACCAGCTTCGGGGCGTCGGGCGAGGTGGTGTCCAGCCCGTGCAGGCCGAGCTGGGTCCACGCGGGGGCGAGGGAGGTGAAGATCTTGGTCCCGGTGAAGGCGTACCCGCCGTCGGGTCTGGGCACGGCCCCGGTGTCGCTGCCGAACAGGACCAGGTCGTTGCCGGCCTCGCTGATCCCGAAGGCGAAGAGCTCGCCGGCGGCGGCACCCTGGTGGACGAAGTGCAGCGCGTCGTCGCCGCGATCGGCGAGCACCTTCGCCACTCCGGTCCACACCAGGTGCATGTTCACCGCGAGCGCGGTCGCGGGCGCTGCGCCCGCCAGTCGCTGCTGCAGCACCGAAGCCTCGGCCAGGCTCAGCCCCGCCCCGCCGAGTTCGCGCGGAGCGAGGATCGCGAGGTAGCCGGCATCCCGCAGGTCGGCCAGGTCGTCGTCGGGAAAGGTGTTGTCCCGGTCGTGGGCGGCCGCTCGCGACCGGATGCGGTCGATCAGCTCGTCGGGCAGGTGCGTCGAAGCGTCGAACGGGGTCATCGCTCCATTGTCGCGCGCACCGGCGCGGGCGGCGGCATACGCACGACTGCGTATTGTCCGCCGCATCCGATCGGACGAATCTGTGGTGTGTTCGTCGCCGCGGGGGCGACGGGCGCTTCGGAGGGGGAATCCATGACCATGTCACGACGTCGCCTGTTCGGTATCGGGGGAGTCTCGGCAGCCGCGGCGATCGCACTCACGCTGTCGGGGTCGGCCGCGTGGGCGCACCACTGCTTCAAGGACGAGTGGGCGGCCGCCGCCTACGAGCACCACCTGGCGGGCGGAACCCCGTGGGTGCCGCTGAGCGACCTGGGGGCGCGGTATCTCATTCCCGAGGATCTGCAGATGGAGTGCGGCTACGTCGCCGATGACGCCGTCGAGACGTTCATGGCCGACAGCGGTCTCGAGCAGGAGCCGCTCATCCACACCCGCGCCATCGTCGGCGGGGGCGCGCTGTACAACGCCGGCAAAATGGCGAAGCCGTTCAGCTACCTGACCGAGGCGGACTTCGAAGCGCTCGGCGCCGACCTCATGGAGCGTCTCGCGGAGTGCGCGGGGGAGGAGTAGCCGCACTGGGGCGATCGAGGCCCAGCAGACCTCTCTGCTGGGCCTCGAGGACGGCCGTCAGCCGGTCGCATGCACCCAGCTTGCGGTAGAGGTGCTCCTGGTGCTTGTGAACGGTCCGGGGTGAGATGCCGAGGCGCCGGGCCATCGCCTCGGCCGTGCACCCTTCGGCGGTCAGCGCGAGGATCACGCTCTCGCGGGGGGTGAGAGCGGGCGCGGCGGTGACGGGCGCCGACGCGCACAGGCGGGCGAGGACGCGGATGTGACCGTCGAGCCCGACCAGCAGACGCTGGATCGTGCGCGCCTCGTCCGCCTCGCCGTGCGCGAAGCGGTCTTCGGCGATGAGGACCCACCCGTCGTACTCGCCGCCGCAGCACACCGGGATCGACAGCTGCTGGTCGGTGAGGCGCAGATCGCGCATGAGCTCTTCGCTGCCCGGGTCGAGCTTCCAGCCGGCATCCATGACCTGCGTCATGAGCACGGGGGAGTCATCGCGCATCTGCGTGCGATATCGGGCGATCGGATGCCGGCGCACCTGCGCCGCAGTCGGCCACAGCTCCGGGCCGGGGTGGTACATCACCCCCGACACCGAGATGTCGATGCGGTCCGGATCGGCCGCGTCGAGCGTGATGCGCGACACCAGCCCGGCATGCGTCGTCGCGACGAGCTGTCGCGTGAGCATCGCGGTCGCCTCGGCCGGATCCGGCTCGGCGAGCACGTCCGCGGCCACCGTCAACCACGTCCCCATCGCGTCCATGGACCCCCCCCAGCCCCTGCAACGGGAGGATAGCCCTTCGCGCGCCGACACGCACCACCTTCGGTGCGGCGTGCGCTCAGCGGTGCGCGGGGAACGCCGCCAGCGCCGCGTCGAGGACGGCGAGGGTCTCTTCGGGACGGTCGCGGTGCGGCGAATGGCCGGCGCGGGCGACGATCGACATCGTGATCGCCTGGTTCTGCAGCACCTCGTCCGCGAGGGCGCCGGTGAAGATCGAGTACACCTTCGGGTCGGACCCGATGATGTGGGTCGGCACGGTCAGGCGGGAGGCAGCATCCCGCACATCCCACTCCGGGTTCTGCTCGCTGGTCTGCTCGACCGCCCAGCGGCTCGCCTGCTGCGCCGACAGGGCTTTCAGCTCGACGTCCTGCTCGTGCCAGTCGGGGTGCTCGGCGCGCACCGCGCGCACCGTCGGGTCGGCGAAGGCGGCCGCCTGGCTGCGCCGCACGACGCCGCGGTCGCGGGGGAGCAGGTGCAGCGCCGGGTCGATCAGCACGAGCCGCCGCGTCCATGATCGATCGGATGCCGCGGCCACCGTCGACGCGGCGGCGCCCAGCGAGTGCCCGATCACGAGGTCCCACCCGCCGTCGGTCCGGCAGGCGCCGAGGTCGGCGGCGTACGCGGCGATGCGGTAGTCGAGGGTGCGGGGCGCCGTGCCGTGGCCGCGGAGGTCCACCGCGTCGGCCCGCCAGCCGGCGTCGGCGAGGTGCACGCCGTACCGCCACATCAGGGCTCCGTTCGAACCCAGGCCGTGGACCAGGAGTGCGCGGCGGGGAGAATCGGGGTCACCCCACGACGCGCGGGGCAGCTGAACGGGGGTCGCCATGACTTCAGCCTACGGACGGCCCCGGGTGCCGGCATCCGGGGAATGATGGTGTGCATGATCTCGACCGAGATGGCACAGGCGCTTCGGGATGCCGGGCTGATCTGGCACCCGGTTTCGGGCGACCGGTTCCAGCTCGACGAACCCGAGTTCGAGGCCGACGTCTTCACGGTGAGCGAGATGACGATCGAGCCGCGGGAGTATCCGACCGGGCGGATCCTTGCGTTCAACGGCACGACCGAGTGGGCGCTGGATTCGGTCGCGCTCGAGGACGCGCTGTGGCTGCCGCACGAGCACCAGCTGCGCGAGCTGCTGCGCGGGTCGTTCCGGGCGCTGCGGCGTCTCGCGGACACGCACGAGGTCGAGATCCACCTGCGCGGGCGCGAGGGCCAGCCCGACGAGACGCTCGTGTTCGAGCACCCCGAGCCCGCCGACGCCTACGCGATGGCGGTGCTGGAGCTGCTGCGGCGCATCGCCTGAATCCGCGGCCGGATCACGTGATGTGGTGGGCCGGGGGTCGGGGCTCGGTCAGGCCCTGGTTCGGATCACGTGATGTGGTGGGTCAGGTGATGGTGTGCACCGGCTCGGTGTCGGGCATCGGCGACGGGTCGCGGTGGCGCAGGTCGGGGAAGCCGCGCACGAAGACCGCCGCGACGATCGTGCCCGCCGCCGCGAAGGCGGCCGCGGCGATGTAGGCGCCGGTGGCGCCGACGCCGTCGATGAGGAATCCGGCGACCGCGGATCCGGCGGCGGCGCCGATGAGCTGGCCCGTGCCGATCCAGCCGTATGCTTCCGCCGTCTCGCTGAACTTCACGCTCACAGAGGTCATGGCGAACAGCACCGCGAGCGCCGGGGCGATCCCGATGCCGGCGACGATGAGCGTGCCGCCCAGCCACCAGACGTCCAGCGACACGATCGCCGCGCTCAGCCCGATCGTCACGATCGCGAGGCGCCGAGCCATCGCCCAGGGCCCGATGGGGATATGGCCGAAGGACAGGCCGCCGGCGAGGCTGCCGATTGCGAACACCGCCAGGACGATCCCGGCCTCGAGCCCCTCGTGGCCGAACGTCGCGACCACGCCCGCCTCGACGGCCGCGCACGCCCCGACCAGCAGGAAGCCGATCACCGTCGCCAGCACCACCGGCGGGTTGGTGAGCACCCGGCCCAGGCGGCGGCGGCTGCGGGGGATGCGGACCCGGCCGACCTCGGGCGACGCGATGAACCACGTGCCGCCGCCGACGAGGATCGCCACGACCACCAGCAGCGCTTCGACCGTGCCGATCTGGGTGGCGACGAAGGTGATGAGGACGGGGGCTGCGATCCAGATGATCTCCTGCAGCGAGGCGTCCAGCGAGAACAGCGGAGTGAGCTGGCGGGAGTTCACCATCTTCGGGTAGATCGTCCGCACGGCCGACTGCACCGGCGGCGTCGAGAGTCCCGCGATCAGACCCAGCGCCATGTAGGCGGGGAGCACCATCTCGACCAGCGCGAGCGTCGCGATCGCGGCGGCGCAGATCACCAGTGTGGTCGCGAGCACCTTGCGCATGCCCCACACGCCCATCCAGCGGCTGGTCACGGGCCCCGCGATGGCCTGGCCGACCGACGTGGCCGCCAGGACCAGGCCGGCGGCGCCGTACGAGCCGGTGTTCTGCTCGATGTGCAGGAGCACCGCCAGGCTCGTCATCCCGTTGGGGAAGCGCGCCGTCAGCTGCGCGGCCATGATGCGCCCGACGCCCGGAGTGCGCAGAAGATCCCGATAGCCCGCCACCGCTCCACGCTACCGGCAGCGGCGCCCGGTGAGCGGCGGGGCGGCAGAGTGCGCTGACGGATGCCGCGACACGCCGGAGACGCTCTCCACAGGCGGCTCCGGTGTCGGGGGTGCGTCCTAGCCTTCCCCCTGTGGACAGATCACGTGATCCGGTCGCAACCACCGCGGGAAGACGGGATTTTCCGGGCCGCGGCGAGCGTTGGATTCTGTGGATGCAACGGTGGAGAACCTGTGGTGAACCTGGGGACGGCGGTGGAAAACTACACGAATGTAACTACTATCCCTTGTGGTGCTATCCAGTGTCGGCACCCATATGTAGTATTGGGACTCCCGGTTGGGGGTTCAGCCGGAATCATCGGATGTGAGGGGAGAGACGGATCGAAATGACGATCACTGTCTACACGAAGCCAGCCTGCGTTCAGTGCAACGCGACCTACCGCGCGCTCGACTCGAAGGGGATCGAGTACAACGTGCTCGACCTGTCCGAGGACCCCGCCGCGCTCGAGCAGGTGAAGGCGCTGGGCTACCTGCAGGCGCCGGTCGTCATCACCGATGAGGACCACTGGTCGGGTTTCCGTCCCGACAAGATCGACGAGCTCGCTTCTCGTCTCGCGTGATTCCGATGGCGACCGCGAGTGCTGAGCACGCGGTCGCCGACGGTCGGACCGCGACCCCGCTGCTGGTCTACTTCTCGAGCGTCTCGGGCAACACCGCGCGCTTCGTCGAGAAGCTCGGTGTACGGGCGGTCCGGATCCCGTTGCTCTCGACGGATCCGGACCTCGTGGTCGACGAGCCCTACCTTCTCGTCACCCCCACCTACGGCGGGGGCCAGGGCCGGGGAGTCGAGAAGGGCGCCGTTCCCAAACAGGTGATCCGGTTCCTCAACGACGAGCGAAACCGCAGCCTCATCCGCGGAGTGATCTCGGCGGGGAACACCAACTTCGGCGAGCACTTCTGTCTCGCCGGCGACATCATCAGCCGCAAGTGCCGCGTGCCGCACTTGTACCGGCTAGAACTTTTCGGCACGCCCGAAGACGTAGCTCGCGTCCGCGAGGGAATGGATCGATGGTGGAATCTGCAGTGACGACGGACTTCAAGACCGAGGCGCGGTTCGAGGGAATGGACTACCACGCCCTCAACGCGATGCTGAACCTGTACGACGCGGACGGGAAGATCCAGTTCGGCGCCGACAAGCGCGCCGCGCGGGAGTACTTCCTGCAGCACGTCAACCAGAACACGGTCTTCTTCCACTCCCTCAAGGAGCGCCTGGACTACCTGGTCGAGAAGCAGTACTACGAACCGGCCGTCATCGAGAAGTACTCGTTCGAGTTCATCCAGAAGCTCAACGACCGCGCGTACGGCAAGAAGTTCCGCTTCGAGACGTTCCTCGGGGCGTTCAAGTACTACACGAGCTACACGCTGAAGACCTTCGACGGCAAGCGCTACCTCGAGCGCTTCGAGGACCGCGTCGTCATGACCGCCCTCGGCCTGGCCGACGGGGATGAGACGCTCGCCGAGCAGCTCGTCGACGAGATCATCTCGGGTCGCTTCCAGCCGGCGACCCCCACCTTCCTCAACACCGGCAAGGCCCAGCGCGGCGAGCTCGTGTCCTGCTTCCTGCTGCGCATCGAAGACAACATGGAGTCGATCGCCCGCGGCATCAACTCCGCGCTGCAGCTGTCCAAGCGCGGCGGCGGCGTGGCGCTGCTGCTGTCGAACATCCGCGAGTCGGGTGCCCCGATCAAGCAGATCGAGAACCAGTCCAGCGGCATCATCCCCGTGATGAAGCTGCTCGAAGACAGCTTCAGCTACGCCAACCAGCTGGGTGCCCGCCAGGGCGCGGGTGCGGTCTACCTCAACGCCCACCACCCGGACATCATGCGGTTCCTCGACACCAAGCGCGAGAACGCCGACGAGAAGATCCGCATCAAGACGCTGTCGCTGGGCGTGGTGATCCCCGACATCACCTTCGAACTCGCCAAGAACGGTGAGGACATGTACCTCTTCTCGCCGTACGACGTCGAGCGCGTCTACGGCGTGCCCTTCGGCGACATCTCGGTCACCGAGAAGTACCGCGAGATGGTCGACGACCCGCGCATCAAGAAGACCAAGATCAACGCGCGCGAGTTCTTCCAGACCCTCGCCGAGATCCAGTTCGAGTCGGGCTACCCGTACATCATGTTCGAGGACACGGTGAACAAGGCCAACCCGATCAAGGGCCGGATCAACATGTCCAACCTGTGCTCCGAGATCCTGCAGGTCAACACCCCGACCACCTACAACGAGGACCTCTCGTACAACCAGGTCGGCAAGGACATCTCGTGCAACCTCGGGTCGATGAACATCGCCCTGGCGATGGACGGCGGCGACCTCGGTGCCACCGTCGAGACCGCGATCCGCGCGCTCACCGCGGTCAGCGACCAGAGCCACATCCGCTCGGTCCGCTCGATCGAGGACGGCAACGACCGCTCGCACGCCATCGGCCTCGGCCAGATGAACCTGCACGGCTACCTCGCGCGCGAGCACATCCACTACGGCTCGGAAGAGGGCCTGGACTTCACGAACATCTACTTCTACACGGTGGTGTTCCACGCGCTGCGCGCCTCGAACCTGCTCGCCAAGGAGCGCGGCCAGGCCTTCGAGGGCTTCGCCGACTCGACCTACGCGTCGGGGGAGTTCTTCGACAAGTACACCGAGCAGGCGTGGGAGCCGCAGACCGAGAAGGTCAAGGAGCTGTTCGCCGGCATCCACATCCCGACGCAGGAGGACTGGCGCGAGCTGAAGGCCAGCATCCAGCAGCACGGCATCTACAACCAGAACCTGCAGGCGGTGCCGCCGACCGGCTCGATCTCGTACATCAACAACTCGACGAGCTCGATCCACCCGATCGCGTCGAAGATCGAGATCCGCAAGGAAGGCAAGCTCGGCCGCGTCTACTACCCGGCTCCGTTCATGACGAACGAGAACCTGGAGTACTACCAGGACGCCTACGAGATCGGCTACGAGAAGGTCATCGACACGTACGCCGTCGCCACGCAGCACGTGGACCAGGGCCTGTCGCTGACGCTGTTCTTCAAGGACACCGTCACCACGCGCGACATCAACAAGGCTCAGATCTACGCCTGGAAGAAGGGCATCAAGACCATCTACTACATCCGCCTGCGGCAGCTGGCGCTCGAGGGCACGGACATGACCGAGTGCGTCTCGTGCATGCTTTGACAGTCTGATCAGGGATTTTTAAGGAAAGAGCAATGGCTGAGAAGCTGCAACTGCTGAACCAGGTCCAGGCGATCAACTGGAACCGCATCCAGGACGACAAGGACCTCGAGGTGTGGAACCGCCTCGTGAACAACTTCTGGCTGCCCGAGAAGGTGCCGCTGTCCAACGACATCCAGTCGTGGAACACGCTCACACCCGAGGAGCAGACCCTCACGATGCGGGTATTCACGGGCCTGACCCTGCTGGACACCATCCAGGGCACCGTCGGTGCGGTGTCGCTGATCCCGGACGCGATCACCCCGCACGAAGAGGCGGTGTACACCAACATCGCGTTCATGGAGTCGGTGCACGCCAAGAGCTACTCGTCGATCTTCTCGACGCTGTGCTCGACGAAGGAGATCGACGAGGCGTTCCGCTGGTCGGTCGAGAACGAGAACCTGCAGCGCAAGGCGCAGATCGTCATGGAGTACTACCGCGGCGACGAGCCCCTCAAGCGCAAGGTCGCCTCGACGCTGCTGGAGTCGTTCCTCTTCTATTCGGGCTTTTACCTGCCGATGCACTGGTCGAGCCGCGCGAAGCTCACCAACACCGCCGACCTGATCCGCCTCATCATCCGCGACGAGGCCGTGCACGGGTACTACATCGGCTACAAGTTCCAGAAGGGGCTCGAGAAGGTCGACGAGGCCAAGCGGCAGGACCTGAAGGACTACACCTTCTCGCTGCTGTACGAGCTCTACGACAACGAGGTGCAGTACACGCAGGACCTCTACGACGGCGTCGGCCTCACCGAGGACGTCAAGAAGTTCCTGCACTACAACGCCAACAAGGCCCTGATGAACCTCGGCTACGAGGCGATGTTCCCGTCGAGCGTCACCGACGTGAACCCCGCCATCCTGTCGGCGCTGTCGCCCAACGCCGACGAGAACCACGACTTCTTCAGCGGATCGGGCTCGTCCTACGTCATCGGCAAGGCCGAGGCCACCGAGGACGACGACTGGGACTTCTGAGCCGAACACCGCGCGCGTATCCTGACGCCAGGACGACGAGGGGGCCCTCCTATGACCGACATAACCGGGTCTGAGCGCAAAGGCAAGCAGCAGACCAACCCGTTCAAGGCGAACAGCGACGACCCGTCGACGCTGGACACCACGATCCCGACGACCACGACGACGGATGCCGCGACGGCGCCGACGTCGGGTTCTGACTGACACCGCGACACCGGCCCGCTGCCGACCGCCCGCGCATCGCCTCGGCGGTCAGCGGCGGGTCGATGCCGTCACGGTGAACTTCGCGTTCCGCGCCACCTGACGCGTCGGGCCCACCAGGCGCTCGAGCGCGGAGCGGTAGCGCAGGTGCGAGTTCCACACCGTCCACAGCTCGCCACCGGGCACGAGCACGCGCGCGGCATCGGCGAACAGCGCCGGGGCGAGACCCTCGTGCACGGCCGCGCCGGAGTGGAACGGCGGATTCAGCGCCACGAACCGCGCGGACCCGTCCGGCAGCGACGACGCCGCGTCGTCCCGCACCACGCTGACCCGATCGGCGACGCCGTTGGCGGCGGCGGTCGCGCGCGCCGACGCCACCGCCGCGGCCGACACGTCGGTCGCGTGCACACGCAGCCCCGGATGCCGCAGCGCCAGCGTCGCGGCGACGACACCCGTGCCGCACGCGAGGTCCACAGCCGGCAGGTCCGGGGCGATCGAGGAAGGCAGGTGCTCGAGCAGGACGCGGGTGCCGATGTCGATCCCGGTCCCGGCGAACGCCCCGCCGTACGCGCACACGATGAGTCCGTCGTGCGCGGCGCGGCGTGGCTCGGGATCCGCGCCGTCGTGGGGACCGGTCGCGATCAGCACCCGGGACTTCTGCCGGGCGTGGCTGACGTCCACGCGGGCGAAGACGCGGCGCACCACGTCGTTCATCGCCGGGGTCATGTGCTTCAGCCGGCCGCCCGCGAAGACCTGCACGGCCGGATCCGCGTGCGCCGCGATCAGCCCGGCGATGTCGGCGAGCGCATCGAGCGACCGCGGCAGCCTCAGCAGCACGATGCGCGCGCCCCGGACGACTTCGGCGTCAAGGGGGAGCGGGACGGCGGCCGACGGCATCCCGAGGTCTTCGGCGTTGCGTGCGAGCGCGCGTTCGCCGAGCAGCGAGTCCTGGTGCACGCGCACGGGCCCGCCGGCGTCGGCGGACGCTGCGAGGGTCAGCGCGCCGTACGCGTCGCCGATGACGGCGAGGCCTTCGGCGGGGACGCCCGCGCGCGCCTCGCGCGAGAGGTCGAGGATCAGCCGGTCCGCGGCGTCGACGGCCACGAGGTCCGGCGCTTCGACGTCGGGCCGGCGCCGCAGCGCATCGAAGGGGAAGTCCACCTCACCACGCTAGCCCCGCATCCGCGTTCGCCCGGCGGCCCGCCTGCGTCGACGTAGGCTGGAATCACCCCCCACCCACCCGAGGAGACCGGTGTTCCGCACGCCCTTCGTCCTGCTCCGCACGCTCGCGATCGCCGAGGCCGTCTCGTGGACGCTGCTGATCGCCGGCCTCATCCTGCGGGCGACCGCCGACCTCGCGATCGCGGTGACCGTGGGCGGCGGCATCCACGGGTTCGTCTTCCTCGCCTATGGTGCGACGGCGATCCTGGTGGCGAAGAACCAGCGCTGGGGTGCGGGTCCGGCGGCTCTCGCCATCGCGAGCGCGGTGATCCCGTACGCGACGGTCCCGACCGAGCTCTGGCTGCAGCGCACCGGGCGCCTGCGCGGCCTGTGGCGGCTGGAGCAGACCGCCGACCCGCGTGATTCGGCGTGGCACGACCGGCTGATGCGCTGGTTCCTGCGGCGGCCGTGGGTGCTGGCGCTCCTCATCGTCGCGGCGGTGGCGACCCTCTTCGTCGTGCTGCTGATCCTCGGGCCGCCCGGCGGCCGCGACTGATCACCAGCCCTCGGACAGCACCCGCTCCAGCGCCGCGACGAGCAGGTCGGCGCTGTCGTCGTCGAAGCACATCGGCGGCTTGATCTTCAGGATGTTCTGGTGGTCGCCGGTGGGCTGGGCGATCACGCCGAGTTCCCGCAGACGCCGGCAGATCGCGGCGGTCTCGGCCGTGGCGGGCTCCCACGTCTCGCGATCCCGGACGAACTCGGGCCCCAGATAGAACCCCGCGCCGTGCACGGCGGCGAGAATCGGATGCCGTCGGCCGAGCTCGAGCAGACGCTCGCGCAGCCGCCCGCCGACGCGGCGGGCGTTGTCGTCGAGCCTCTCGTCGCGGATGATGTCGAGGACCGCGAGTCCCGCGGCGCACGAGACGGGGCTGCCCCCGGCCGAGGAGAAGAAGTACCCGCCGTCGCGGTAGCGGGCCGCGATCTCGCGCGTGGTGATGACGGCGCCGAGGGGATGCCCGTTGCCCATCGCCTTGGCGACGGCCACGACGTCGGGCACGACGCCCTGCTGCTGGAAACCCCAGAACCACTCGCCGAGCCGCCCGTAGCCGACCTGCACCTCGTCGGCGATCGCCAGCCCGCCGTGCGCGCGCACGGCGGAGTACACGGCGTCGAGGTAGCCGTCGGGCAGGAAGACGCCGCCGGCGTTGCCGAAGATGCTCTCGGCGACGAATGCCCCGACCGGCGTGCCGGCGGCGGCGAGCCGCTCGACCTCGGCGACGGCATCCCGCGCGTAGGCGGCCGGGTCGTCGGCGTGCTCGCCGCGGTACGGGTGCGGCGCGGCGACGGTGTGCACCCACGCCGGCCGCGTCTCGAGCGCGGCGGGGTTGTCGGCGATCGACGTCGACACCGCGTCGGTCAGGTAGGTCCACCCGTGATACGCCTCGCGGACCGCGAGCACGTCGGTCCGGCCGGACCACACCTGGCCGAGCCGTAGCGCCAGGTCCACCGCCTCGGAACCGCTGTTGACGAGGAAGACGGTGTCCAGCGGCGCGGGCAGCAAGGCAGCCAGTCGCTCCGAGAACTCCACGATGCCCGGGTAGTGGAAGCGGGAGTTGGTGTTGAGCAGGCTCCACTGACGGCTCACCGCATCGACGAGCCGCGGGTGCGCGTGGCCGACCGAGGTGACGTTGTTGAGGGTGTCGAGGTAGATCCGCCCGTCGGCGTCGATCAGGTGCTCCCGCCAACCCCGGACCATCACGGGCGGGTCGTCGTAGTAGTGCTCCTGCACGTCGGCGATCGCCGCGTCGCGCCGCCGCTGCAGCGCCCGCGCGTCCGGCACGGCGGGTGCCGCGGCGAGCCCCGGGATCAGCGGGGACGGGTCGGCGACGACGCTCCGCCAGGCGACGGCGAGCGAGTGGGGCACGAACCGCGGCACCGTCGCGCCGGGGCGGACCGCCTGGATCCAGACGGCGCCGGATGCCGTGGCGAGGGTGTCGCCGGGCTCGACGCGGCGGGCCTGCGACGTGTCGTCGCCGTCGCCGTCGCCGTCGAGATCGAGGACGAGGACGAGGTCGACGTCGGCGCCCCGCAGACGTAGGCCGGATTCCGTGCGGACGACCTCGCCCGCCCAGGGCGCGCGAAGCGCGGTCGGTTCGGCAAAGCGCACCTGAACCCCGAGCGCGACGTTCACCGGCTCGTCCGGATCGCCCGGACGGGATCGGGACAGCCGCGCCTCCCCGAACCGGGCCGCGACGCCGCCGCCCGTCGCCCGGAGCGCTCCGGTGAAGAGGTCCTCCTCGACGGATGCCGCGAGCCACCGTGCGCCGGCCTGCAAGCCGATACGGAAGGCGGCATCGAACCCAGGGCTCGTCGCCGACAGGTCGACCGTGACGACGTCGGCGTCCAGCATCCGTTCGCCCGCCGGAAGCGACGGCTCGTCGACCGCGTGCCCGACCGCGTGACGCACGAACGCCGTGGCGACGTCGAGGGGCAGCGCGGTGGCGTGGTCGAGGATCGCCTGCTCGTGGGCGAGGTTCTCGGCGGCGTAGGCGTTGCCCGGATCGGTGCCGAGCACGTGGTGCGCGCTGGCGACCAGGGTGACCGCGCGCACGACGACGAGGGGCCAGAGCGCGCGGGACTCGGCATCCGTCAGCGGGCGTTCGCGGTCGTAGGCGCGGATGACCTCGGCGGCGCTCGTCCAGCCCGCGCCCGGGTGGTGCAGCACCGACGACACGGTGATCGCGAGTTCGCCGACGGTCCACGTGCGGTTGAGGTCACCGAGGTCGATGACGCCGTCGGGGACCCGGCCGACGGGATCGGCGGTGACGACGTTGTCGTCGGTGAGGTCGCCGTGGATGAACTGGACCGGCAGCTCGTCGGCGACGACGGACACGGCATCCCACGCCTGGCGAGCCGTGTGCGCGAGATGGTCGCGCCGGGCCGCGTCGGCGAGGTGGGGGAGCAGTCCGTCCAGGACCGCGGGCGCGTGGCGCAGGTCCCACTGGTGCTCGCGCTCGGCGGCCGGCGCGTCGACATCGGCGAGCGCATGCGCCACCTGGGCGGCCATCCGGCCGAGCCGGCGGCACACCTCGGGCGAGAGGTAGCCCGACAACGTGTCGCCCTCGAGGAACTCCAGCACGCGCGCGTGCATCGTCACGCCCGCGACCGTGACGGGGCGCGTGGTCGCGCCGTCGGCGGTGGGCAGCGCGCGCGGGGCGCGGAGTCCGGTGCGCTCGGCGATGCGGGCGGCGGCTGCCGACTGCGCCTCGAGCTCCGCGGCGGTGACGCTGGGGTTGGCGATCTTCAGCAGCAGCGTGGGCGAGCCGGGGCGTTCGAGGGCGAAGTTGCGGTCCTGGTGGCTGCCGAGCGTGCGGGCGGTCGCGTCGACACCCCAGCCGTCGCGCGCGATGCGGGCGGCGGTGTCCGCGTCGATCGGCGGCGGCGCCGGCTGGACGAGCGCGGCGGGGGGCGAGGTGTCGCTCATGGGGCGCCTCTCGGGCACGCGGGCGGGGGACTGGGACGAGGCTACCGGGGACGGCGGGCCCCGGTGTCGGTGGACGGTGGCAGAATTCACGGATGCTGCTGAGCGAGCTGCTCGCCACGGTCGAGGCCGTGGCCACCACGTCGTCGCGGCGCGCCAAAGTCGACGCGCTCGCCCAGCTGCTGGCGCGACTGGAACCCGACGACGTGGTCCCGGCGGTGGGGATGCTCATCGCCCGGCCCCGGCAGGGTCGGATCGGCATCGGCTGGCGCACGCTGTCGGCCGTCGACATCTCGCACGCCGCGGCGCCGTCGCTGACGATCGGCCGAGTGGATGCTGCATTCGACCGGCTGGCCGCGGCCGAAGGTGCGGGATCGGCGGGAGCGCGGTCGCGCGAACTCGCCGCGCTCGCCGCGGCGGCGACGCCGGGGGAGTGGGATCTGCTGCGGCGGGTCATCCTCGGCGAGCTCCGCACCGGCGCCCTCGAGGGCGTCCTGCTCGACGCCATCGCACACGCCGCCGGGCGGAGCCTGGCCGACGTGCGGCGCGCGGCGATGCTCCGCGGCGACCTGGGCGAGACCGCGCGCATCGCGCTCCACGGTGAGCCGGGCGCGCTGACGGCGGTCGGGCTCGAGGTCGGGCGTCCCGTGCTGCCCATGCTCGCCTCGACGGCGAGCTCGGTGGCCGAGGCGATGGCGGGGCTCGAGGGGCCGGCATCCGTGGAGTACAAGCTCGACGGCGCGCGAGTGCAGGTCCACCGCGACGGCTCGGACGTCGGCGTCTATACGCGGAACCTCGCCGACATCACGGCGCGCGTCCCCGAGATCGTCGCGGTCACGCTGGCGCTGCCGGCGCGCAGCGTGATCCTCGACGGCGAGACGCTGTCGCTGGACGAGGACGGGGGTCCGCGGCCGTTCCAGGACACGATGGCGCGGTTCGGGTCCGAGGCCGACGCCGCTGTGCTGCTGCGCCCCTGGTTCTTCGACGTCCTGCATCTCGACGGGCAGGATCTGCTCGATGAACCGCTCGGCACCCGGCTCGCCGCGCTCGACGAGGCGGCAGGCGCCCACCGGATCCCCGGTCTCGTCACAGACGATCCGGATGCCGCCGAGCGACACTCGCGCGAAGCGCTCGCCGCCGGGCACGAGGGCGTCATGGTCAAGGCGCTCGATTCGCCCTACGCGGCAGGGCGGCGGGGGAAGAGCTGGCTCAAGGTGAAGCCCGTGCTGACCTTCGACCTCGTCGTCCTCGCGGTCGAATGGGGGTCGGGAAGACGCCAGGGGATGCTGTCGAATCTGCATCTCGGAGCCCGGGACCCAGACGGCGCGTTCGGCCCACCCGGCGGGTTCGTGATGGTCGGCAAGACCTTCAAAGGACTTACCGACGAGACGCTGCGGTGGCAGACCGCGCACTTCCCCACCCTCGAGACCCATCGCACCGCGGGCGCGGTGCATGTTCGCCCCGAGACGGTCGTCGAGATCGCGATCGACGGCGTGCAGCGCTCGACGCGGTATCCCGGCGGTGTCGCGCTGCGGTTCGCGCGGGTGAAGGGTTACCGGCCCGACAAGTCGCCGCTCGAGGCCGACGAGATCGGGGCACTGCGCGCGCTGCTGCGCGGCGCGTGATTCCGGGCGACGCGCCGCAGAAATGTTGTGGTGCAAACGGTTCCTGGACCGCTACTGTGAGCCCAACCGAGTCGCGTCGCTGGGATCGCGACCGGGTGACAACTGGGGAGTTGGCTCATGGGTCTCTTTCGCATGCCCAAAACCGCGATCGCGCTCGCCGCGGCCGCCGCACTGGTGATGGGGGGTGCAACCGCCGCCGTCGCCGACAACATCACACTGGCGGGCGATGGCGTCGCGTTCAGCGACAACGATGTGACCATCCAGGCGTGTACCGATCGAGCAGTTTCCTTCAGCGTCCTGATCAGAGCCACCCGCAACGGCAATCCCAGCGATACGCAGACGAACAACAACGTGTTCCGGAACGGAGAGACGGTCACCTTCACGCACGTTGCGCAGGAGGGGATGACCGTGGCGTACAGCGATGCGTCGATCCTGCTCGAGCCCGATTGGCAGTCCCAGCAACCCGGGCAGTACACGAGTGCAGACTCGGCGCGCGCCACCGTCACGCTTCCGAGCAAGAGCGCCAGCGGGAGCGGCACCGTGAAGTTCTCCGCAAGCGGACAGAACAACGCCGGAGGTGCGGTCACACCCGACCGTACACTGACGGTGCGGTGGGGAACCCCCACCGCCTGCACGACGCCGCCACCGCCGGTCGACAGGACCGCCCCGGTTGTGACCGTGCCAGGAGCGGTCGTCGAGGAGGCCACCGGGGCGAGCGGCGCTGTCGTAACTTACGTCGCCACCGCGACCGACGAGACCGCGCCGGCGAGCCCTGCGGTGACGTGCGACCCCGCCTCCGGATCGGTGTTCAGTCTGGGAACCACGACGGTCGCGTGTTCCGCCACAGACGCCGCCGGCAACACGGGGTCCGCCGATTTCACGGTGACCGTGCAGGACACGACCCCGCCGGCGGTCGGCCCCATGACCGACATCGGATTCGAGGCTTCAGGCCCGCAGACAGTGGTGACGTGGACCGATCCGACCGCCACGGACGCGGTGTGGGGCAGCCCCGCTGTGACCTGCTCGCCCGCGTCGGGTAGCGCCTTCGATATCGGCCAGACGACGGTCACCTGCTCAGCGACCGACGGCGCAGGCCTCACGGGTTCGTCGACGTTCACCGTGACGATCTCGGACACCTCCGCGCCGAACCTCGTTGTCCCAGCCAATATGGAGGAGGAGGCCACCGGCCCTGACGGCGCCTCGGTCGTCTTCGAGGCGACCGCGTTCGACGCGGTCGATGGCGATCGTCCTGTGACGTGCAATCCGGCATCCGGGGCGACGTTCGCGCTGGGTTCGACGACGGTGACGTGCGCGGCGCAAGACTCCCGTGGTAACAGCACTACGGACAGCTTCGACGTGACGGTGGTGGACACGACCGGCCCGGAGATCACGGTGCCGTCTCCGATCACCGCAGAAGCCACCGGCCCCACAGGTACCGCCGTGCCGTTCACCGCGACGGCGTCGGACCTGGTCGACGGCGACGTCTCCGTCCGGTGCACTCCCGCGGCCGGCTCGGTATTCCCCCTCGGGCCGACTCCGGTCTCGTGCGTGGCCGTCGACAACGCCGGTAACGAGAACGAGGCGGAATTCGTGGTCACGGTGGAGGACACGACCCCGCCCGCAGTGACGGTTCCGGCCAGCATGACGAGGGAGGCTACCAGCCCGTCGGGTGCCACAGTGTCCTTCGAGGCGACCGCGACGGATGTCGTCGACGGCCCGCTGACGCCGACATGCGTCCCCGCCGCAGGTTCCACTTTCCCCCTTGGCCCGACCACCGTGCAGTGCTCTGTCACGGACTCCTCGACGAACATCGGCACCGGGTCCTTCACGGTGACGGTGGTGGACACCACGGGACCCAGCATCCAATGGGTGGGGGGACCCGCGCAGGGCGCAAGCTATCCCGTCGGGCAGGTTCCTGCCCAAGGAACGTGCACCGCCACCGACCTCGTCGACGGTTCGCGGCCGTGCTCTATCACGGGGTACGACAGCGGTGTGGGTTCGCAGACGATGACCGCGGTCGCAAGCGACACGCGGGGGAACACCACCCAGGTCGAACGAACCTACACAGTCCGGTGGCGTCTACCGGGATTCCACCGTCCGATCGACCCGACCGGGACACTCAACCTGGTCAAAGCGGGGTCGACGGTGCCGCTGAAGTTCGAGGTGTTCGCGTCATCTGACGACAGCCTTGAGTTGAGCGCCGTCAGCGCCATCGGTGCATCCTTCACCGCCATCGGTATCAAGTGCTCGGCCGATGCACCGAAGTCCGACGACACGCAGTTCCTCACGACCGGAAAGACGGAGCTTCGTTACGACCCGAACAACGGCGGTCAGTTCATTCAGAACTGGGCGACGCCGAAAGACAGGGCCGGCAGCTGCTTCCGCGTAACGCTTACGGTCGCTGATGGTGGCTCGATCAGCGCTGACTTCCAGCTGACGAAGTAGCGCCGCACAGCAGAGGGGCCCGGGCCGCAAGGCCCGGGCCCCTCTTTCATGCCTCGTCGGCGAACGCCGCGTCAGCGGCCGGCGCGCGAGATGTCGAGGTCGACCCACACCAGGCGGTGGTCGCTGCTCGGGAACGGGAACACACCCGTCAGCGACGACAGCGGGTCGGCCTGCACCGGCCAGAAGACTCCGGCATCCCGCACCGTGAGCTTGCGGGAGGGCAGCACGTAGTCGGCGCGCAGGTTGCCGGGGGCGGTGTCGGCGAAGTCCGCGGTGTCGTAGGCGGGGTCGCCGCGGTGCACCGCATTCGCGCCGCCCTGCAGCTCGGCGGCCTCGACGGCGCCCGCCGACGCCGGCAGCGGGTCGACGATGCGCGGGCTGCCGAGCAGCTGGTCGATGGCGGCATCCACCGAATCGCCGTCGAGCGGGTCGGCGTTCTGGTCGCCGGCGATGACGAAGGACTGCGACGGCGAGAGGCCGCCCGTGCCGCCCTGGTCGTCGTAGATGTAGCGGCCCTTGCCGGGCGTGACGTAGTCGGCCCAGAAGCGGATCTCGTCGTGGTTGCGGCGGCCGTTGCGGTCCTCGGGTCCGTCGAACGTCGGCGGCGTCGGGTGCGAGGCGAGCACGCGGATCGCGCGGCCGCCGACGGCGACCGGCACGTCCCAGTGGGACTTGCTCGACAGCCGCACGACCTCGAGCTCTTCGGGCGAGTACCAGTCCGCGGCGGCATCCGTCGTGGGGTCATCCGGCAGCAGCGCGCCCGGCATGTCCTTCCACAGGAAGTTCTGGAACGTGCGCACCTCGTCGGTGAGGATCGGGTGCTTCGAGAGCACCACCATGCCGTACTGGCCGGGGAACATCCCGAAGCCGAACGCGTCGTCCCCGCCGCTGACCACGCCGTCGTTGTTCAGGTCGAAACCGCTCGGGATGCCGGTGTTCGAGGGCGCCACGAAGGCGTACGGGTACTCGGCGGGCGATGCGCCGTTCTGCGAGACCTCGAGATAGTTCTGACCAAACAGGTCGACCGCCTCGCCGCCCTCGACGTAGTCGAACTCGTTGAGCAGGACGACGTCGGGCGCGGTGCGCTGGATCACCTCGGCGACCGTCCGCGCCTGCGCGTTGTCGGGGGTCGACAGGTCGCTCACGAGCTGGCCTTCGGCGTTGCGGTTGAGCGACAGGTTGTACGTGGCCACGCGCAGCGGCTCGCTCGCCGCGCGCTTCACCGCGACGGCATCGGCGGGCGCGGCCGAGGCCGTGCCGACGGCACCGGCGCAGAGCAGGGTGAGGGTGGTCGTGACGGCGAGGGCGCCGCGCACCGGACGGGACATCGATACCCCTTCGTGGGGGAACCCCCTCACGCTAGGCAGGCCGGGTGACCCGCGGAAGAACGGGCGGTGACACCTCATCGATCTCTCATCCGCCCGCACCCGCCGCACACGCGAACGGCGCGGGGGACCGGAGTCCGCCCGCGCCGTCCGCGCATGTGTCCCGGCTAGGTTCTGACGTTGCCCGACCGCAGCCGCGACAGGGCGTCGACGGTCGCCGCGAGGATCAGCACGCCGCCGGTGACGAGCAGGTTGATGCCCGCGGGCAGGTTCAGCAGACCCAGGCCGTTGGTGATCACCGCGATCACGAGCGCACCGATCGCCGCGTGCATCAGGCGGCCGCGGCCGCCGAACAGGCTGACACCGCCGACGACGGCCGCCGCGACGCCCGACAGGACGATGTCACGGCCGACGGTGGCGTCGACCGACCCCACGCGCGAGACGCTCAGCAGCGCCGAGAACACCGCCAGGCTCGAGCAGATGACGAACGCCCACCACTTGATCCAGCGCACCTTCACACCCGACCGGCGCGCGGCCTCGGCGTTGCCGCCGATGGCGTAGATGTAGCGGCCGAACTTCGTGCGGTCCAGCACGAACGTGCCGATCCACAGGATGAGCAGCACGATCGGGACGACGTTCGGCACACCCTGCACCGCGTTGACCGACTGGCCGCGGTCCTGGTTGAGGATGAACACCACGGTTCCGCCGATGACGGCGATGACGGCGAGCTTGATCCACACCAGCGAGATCGCGCGGTTGGGAACGCCCGCCCGGGCGCGGCGCGCGCGGTCCCAGAAGGACGTGCCCGCCGAGATCGCGAGCATGATCACCAGCAGCGCCCAGCCGGCCCACACGGGCAGGTTGCCGTTCTGCAGGGCGATGAGCTCGGGCACCTCGACACGGAACAGGCCGCCCGGTCCGATGATGACGAGGGCGAGGCCCTGCAGGCCCAGGAACAGACCCAGTGTCACCACGAATGATGGGATGCCGACTCTCGCGACGAAGAAGCCTATGAGGGCGCCGATCAAGAAGCCGAACCCGAAGCCGAGCAGCAGCGCGACCGGCCACGCGATCCCGAACTGGGCGTTCAGGACGACGAACAGGGCCATGCCCACGCCGCCGGTGACGCCGGCGGACAGGTCGATCTCGCCCAGCAGCAGCACGAACACCAGCGCCATGCCCAGCACGACGAGGGTCGCGGCCTGGTTGAGCAGGTTGGCGAAGTTGCGCTCGGTCAGGAAGAACGGGCTGAGGATCGAGAACAGGATGCCGAGGACGACGAGTCCGCCGATTGCCGGCAGGGCTCCCATGTCGCCGCTGCGGACGCGCTGCCACCAGGCCTTCACCTGGTCGACGAGCCCGCCCTCGACACCGCTGCCGATCAGGTCGCTGGCCACCGGATCCGGTGCCGCTTCGGTACGTGCCGTGGCCATCATGCCCCCTCGGTGCGGATCGTGGACGTGTCCTGGATGACGACGCCCGACGGCGTCTTGGTGCCGGTGATGTAGCCCACGACGTCATCGCGCGTGGTGTCGGTGGTCGGGATCTGCGCGACCATCTGCCCGAGGTACAGCACCGCGATGTCGTCCGCGACGGCGAAGACATCGGCGAGGTTGTGGCTGATCAGCACCACCGCCACACCCTGGTCGGCCAGGCGCCGGACGAGGTTCAGCACCTGCTCGGTCTGGGCGACGCCCAGGGCCGCGGTCGGCTCGTCGAGGATGACCACGCGCGCCTTCTTCAGCACGGCGCGGGCGATCGCGACGGTCTGGCGCTGACCGCCGGACAGGCTCGACACCTTCTGCCGCACGGACTTCACTGTCCGCACCGAGAGGGATCGCAGGGTGTCCGACGCCTCGCGCTCCATGCGGCCCTCGTCGAAGGTGCCCGCTGAGAGCTCCTCGCGCCCGAGGAACATGTTCTGGACGATGTCGAGGTTGTCGCACAGGGCGAGGTCCTGGTAGACGACCTCGATGCCCAGTCCCGCCGCCTCGCGCGGGGTGGTGAGATCGCGATGGGTGCCGTCGACGCGGACCTCGCCGCTGTCGTAGGGCTGGACGCCGGCGAGTCCCTTGATGAGCGTGGACTTGCCCGCTCCGTTGTCGCCGACCAGCGCGGTGACCTTGCCGGGGCGGACCTTCAGGTCCACGCCCTTGAGGACCGTCACCGGGCCGAAGGATTTCTTGACGCCGATCAGTTCGATGATCGGCTCTGCTGCAGTGGCTACGGGCATGCTCGCTTCCTCGCGATGATGTCGACAGGGGGAAAGGGCGCCCCGCCCGCGGGCGGGGCGCCCTCGTCGGCAGGTGTTACGGGGTGACCCCGAACTCCTCGCACGCGGCCATCACGTCGGCGGTGCAGACCTCGTCGTACGAGGCGTCGCCGGCGGCGATGACGTCCTTGACCTCTTCGGGTCCGACCAGGATCGGGGTGACCTGGATGTAGGGCGTGCCGTCCTCGAGCTCGGCATCCGTCGACGGCTCTTCGCCGTTGAGCAGCGCCACGGCGGTCTCGACGGCGGCGGCGGCCTCATCGGCAACCGGCTTGTAGACCGTGGCGGTCTGCCAGCCGAGCAGGATGTTCTGCAGACCCGCGACGTTGGCGTCCTGGCCCGAGACCGCGACGCCTTCGAGGTTGTTGTCCTGCAGCACCTTGATGACGCCCGCGGCGTTGGTGTCGTTGGCCACCCACACGCCGTCGACCTTGCCGTCGAGCGAGGTCAGCGCCTGCTCGAAGTTGGTCTGCGACTTGGCCTGGTCCCACACCCCCGGAGGCTCGGCGGCCGGCGAGATGCCCGCGGCCTCCATGACCTCGACGGCGCCCTGCTTGAACATCGCCGCGTTGCCGTCGGTCGGGTCGCCGCCCATGTAGACCACGACCGCCTCGGCCGGGTCCTTGCCGGCGGCCTCGAGGCCGTCGAGCACCGTCTGGCCCTCGAGGCGGCCCACCTCGACGTTGTCGAACGAGACGTAGTAGTCGGCGCCCGAGAACGGCCGGTCGTAGGCGATGACCGGGATGCCCTCGTTCTTGGCCTTCGCCGCGACCGCCTCGGCGGCACCCTGGTAGTCCACCAGCAGCATGACGCCGCAGCCCTGCGTGAGCTGCTGGTCGGCGATGGTGGAGTACTTGTTGACGTCGCCCTGGGCGTTCTGGATGTCGACCTCGAAGCCGGCCTCGGTGAGGCCCTCTTCGAGGTACTTGCGGTCGAAGTTCTCCCAGCGCGGCGACGAGGCCGCGTCGGGCAGGATCACGCACGCGCGCCCGGCGGTCTCGCCGCCGTTACCGCCGTCGCCGCCGTCGCCGCCGGAGGTGGTGCCCCCGCCGGAGCCGGCACAGCCAGCCAGCAGGACCGCCGCGGCGCCGCCCAGGGCGACCGCGGCGAGGAGTGAAGTCTTCTTCATCATTCGCCTTTCGTCATCGAAGGTAGAAAGCGCGGCCATCGACCGTGATCGCGTTGCGCTGATGACGATCCTGACGAGTCCCGGCCTTGGCGTCAAGACTTGAACGTAACGCTTTGGCAACGCGGGATTTGAGTTAAGGTCTTGAAAGAAGCCGCTCTATGCCCGGCCCGATGCGGTCCGCGTGCGACGCGACAGGGCGTCGACGATGACGGCGAGCACCAGGACGACCCCCGTGACCATGTAGCGGACCGACGAGTCCAGGTTCATGAGCGTCAGCCCGGACGAGATCGACTGGATCACCACGATCCCCAGCAGCGCCGAGTACGCCGTGCCGCGCCCGCCGAACAGGCTCGCGCCGCCGATGACCGCCGCGGCGATCGCGTTGAGGTTCGTGTCGGCGGCGCCGGAGCTCTGGTTGGCCGCCGCCAGCCGCGAGGCCGCGAGGATCCCGCCCACCGCGGCGAGCGTCGAGCACAGCACGAACACCGAGATGAAGATGCGATCCACACGGATGCCGGCACGCCGCGTCGCCTCGACCGAGCCGCCCACCGCGTACACCGCCCGGCCCCACCGGGTGCGGGTGAGGGCGAGGTCCATCGCCACGACGAGGGCGAGGAAGAACAGGAACATCACCCCGACGCCGCGCGAGAGGTTCAGATACCACGCCGACACGAGGAGGAACGCGGCGAGGACCCCCGCGCGCACCGCAATCTCGACGGTGCCCTGGCTGACGAGGTTCGCGCGTGCCCGCTGCCGGGCCCGCGACAGCCGCGACCACGCGTACCCGCCGGCGGCGGCGACGGCCAGGACGTAGGACGCCCACGCCGGCAGGAACAGCTGCTGGGCGAACAGCACGATCCAGGAGTCGAAGGGAAGGTTGATCGACCCGGTGTCGCCGAGCACCCACAGCTGCAGGCCGAGGAACCCGAGGAGCCCCGCGAGGGTGATGACGAAGCTCGGCACGCCGAACCGCGTGTACAGGAAGCCGTAGAGCAACCCCACGAGGGCGCCCGAGGCCAGCGCGACCGCCAAGGCCAGCAGCGGATGCCACTGCAGCTGCACGAAGCCGACGGCGAGCACCGCGGCGGCCAGGCCCGAGACCGAGCCCACCGACAGGTCGATCTCGCCGACGAGGAGCACGAGCACGATCCCAAGCGCGATCGTCCCGATCGCCGCGCACTGCATCGTGAGGTTGACGAGGTTCGTGCTCGAGAGGAACACGGGGTTGAGCGTCTGGAACACCGTCCAGATGAGGACGAGGCCGACGATCACGGGGAGCGAGCCGAGGTCGCCGCCTCGCACGCGCTCGACGAAGGACTCCGTCAGCTGGGTCAGCCGGCCGGTGGTCATCGCTCCTCCTCGCCGTCGCCGGCGCGCCGGGGACCGGTCCGGGGCAGGGGAATGACGCGCCCGCCGCCGGTCGTCGGCGGCACGGTGGCTGGCGGCGCCGTCGGGACGCCGCGGGTCGTCGGGATGTCGCGGGTCGCCGTCCCGAGCGATGCCGTCCCCAGCGATGCCGTCTCTCTGGCACGGGCGGCGGCGCCGTGGTCGACGGCGCCGGTGATGGCCGAGATGAGGGTCTCGCTCGTGACGTCCACGACGTTGAACACGCCGTTGTTGCGCCCGAGCCGCAGGACGACGACCCGGTCGGCGACGGCCATGACGTCGGCCATGTTGTGGCTGATCAGCACGACGCCGTGTCCGCGCTCGCGCAGTCGCTCGATGAGCCCGAGCACTTCGGCGGTCTGCGCGACGCCGAGGGCGGCGGTCGGCTCGTCGAGGATCACCACGCGCGGGTCGCCGACGAGCGAGCGGGCGATCGCGACGGTCTGGCGCTGACCGCCCGACAGCGACGCGACCGGCACCCGCACGGACGGGATCTTCGCCGACAGCTCGCGCAGCAGCATCCAGGTCCGCTCCTCCATCTCGACCTCGTCGAGGCGGCCGCCGGTGACGAGCTCCTGCCCGAGCCACAGGTTGCCGACGACGTCGAGGTTGTCGCACAGCGCGAGGTCCTGGAAGACGGTGGCGATGCCGAGCTCCTGCGCGTCGGCGGGGTCGTGGATCTCGACCTCTTCGCCGTCGAACTCGATGGTCCCGGCATCCTGCGGGTGCACCCCCGCGAGCACCTTCACGAGCGTGGACTTGCCCGCGCCGTTGTCGCCGATGAGGGCGACCACCTCGCCTTCGTTGACCCAGAAGTCGACGTCGGTGAGCGCCTTGACGGCGCCGAAGCGCTTGCCGATGCCGCGCATCGTGAGCACGCGGTCGCGTGCGCGGCGACCCCGCGGCGCGGCATCCGGCTGCTTCGTCACCGCGGCAGGCTACCAGCCGGGCCCACGCTCACGAGCCGAGCCCCGCGGCCCGGCACGCTTCGGCGTACGCGGCGGTGCAGATGTCCTCGACGCGCCAGAACCCGTCGGCGATGACCGTGGCGGCGATGTCGTCGACGGTGACGGCGACGGGATCGAGCAGCGTCGCCGGCGTCCCCTCGATCTCGAGGGGCGCCGTGACCTCGTCGCCGCGCATCAGGGCGACCGCGACCTCGGCGGCCAGCTCCGCCTGGGGCTTGATCGCCTTGTACACCGTCATGTACTGGTCGCCGGTGAGCAGGCGCTGGATCGCCGAGAGCTCCGCGTCCTGCCCCGTGACGATCGGCCACGGCGAGGCGTCGGCGGACTTCAGCGCCGCGACCGCGCCGCTGGCGGTGCCGTCGTTGGCGGCGTACACTCCGGCGATCTCACTGCCGAACTGCGCGATCTGACCCGCCACCCAGTCCTGCGCCTTGTCGGGACTCCAGTCCGGCGTGGCGTACTCGGCGAGGACGCGCAGGCTCGAGGCGTCGATGACCTCGCGGGCGCCGGAGCGGAAGAGGGCGGCGTTGGAGTCCGTCGGCGACCCGTTGACCATGATGATCCCGGCACCGGGACCGGCGGAATCCTCGACGGCGTCGACGAACGCCTGCGCCTGCAGCCGCCCGACCTTCTCGTTGTCGAACGAGACGTAGTAGGCCAGGTCGCCGCCGGCGATCAGCCGGTCGTACGAGACCACGGGAACGCCCTGGGCGTTCGCGGCCCCGACGATGCTGACCGCCGCGCGCGCGTCGACGGGATCGAGGACGAGCACGTCGGTGCCGGCGGCGAGGGCGGACTCGGCCTGCCGCTGCTGCTCGGCGGCGTCCTGGTCGGCGTTGGAGTAGAGCACGTCGATATCGCCGAGTTCGGCGATGCGCGCCTCGAAGAAGGGACGGTCGAAGGTCTCGTACCGCGCGGTCTTGATGTCGGGCAGCAGCAGCGCGATCGTCCCCTCGGACTGCTCGCCGGGCGCGCTGCAGCCGGCGAGCAGCGTCGCCGCGGCGACGGTGAGCGCGCCGAGGGCTCGCGAGGTCCGGCGCATGCGGCTACGCCGTGATCGGCACGGCGCCGGCGTCGACGGTCACGTGGTCCAGGGCGATCGCGATCGCGCCGCGCACCTCGGCCCACTCGGCGAACGAGGCCCCCACGATCTCGGGAAGCCCGGCCGTCGAGGGGAGCGCGGAGCGTTCGAGGGAGTGCCGCATGGGCGCCATCAGGATCTCGCCCGCCTCGCCCAGCTCGCCGCCGACGACGATGAGCTCGGGGTCGAACAGGTTGCACAGGCTCGCCGTCGCGATGCCGATGTGGCGACCGGCGTCGGCGATCACCCGGCGCGCGCTGCCGTCACCGGCCTCGGCCGCGCCCAGCAGGTCGCTCAGCCGCTGCATCCCCTCGCTGGGCGGGAAGAGCGACAGCAGCGCCGGCGCTCCGGCGAACGTCTCGAGGCACCCGCGGTTGCTGCACCGGCAGATGGGGCCGTTCTCGTCGATGGTGACGTGGCCGATCTGACCCGCCTTGCCGTTGACGCCGCGGAAGAGGTCGCCGCCGACCACGAGACCCGCGCTGATGGTGTGCCCGATGCGCAGGAACACCGCCGACGCAGCGTCGCGCGCGGCGCCCTCGCGGGCCTCGGCGAGTCCGCCGAGGTTGGCCTCGCTGTCGACGAAGACCGGACGGGCGATGCGCAGCGTCAGGCTCTGGGCGATGTCGACGCCCTCCCAGCCGCGAAGGAGCCCCGTGGTGGACACCATGCCGGTGCGGGGGTCGACCGGGGCGGGGACGGCGAGCCCGACGGCCAGCAGGTCGGCGACGCTGCCGCCGAGGGACTCCATCATGTCGCTGAGCAGCAGCGTCAGGCGCTCCAGCTCCGCGTCGGCGCGGTGGTCGAGGGCGAGCGGCAGGGTGGTCTGCGACACGATCGTTCGGGTGGCGTCGGCGACCGCGATGCGCAGCTGCCGCGAGCTGAAGTGCACGCCGGCGACGAGCCCCACCTGCCGCGCAAGCGAGACGAGCGTGGCGCGCCGGCCGCTGCGGGAGGTCACGGAGGTGTGCAGGATGCCGGTGGCGGTGAGCTCCTTGACGATGTTCGACACCGTCGCCGGCGACAGCCCCGTGCTGCCGGCCAGCTCGATCTGCGTCAGGCGCCCGTGGCGCTTGAGGGAGTCCACGACGCGCGCGCGATTGGCCTCTCGCAGGGACGACTGCGAGCCGGGCGGGACTCCACGGCGTGCCACGAGCACACTGTACCCGACGGCCCCGCCGGAGGATCCGGCGCGGCGGTGGTCAGGGTCGGGCGTCAGGGCGCGGGCGCCAGGCGCACCAGGCGGACGTTGCCGTCCTCCTTCAGCTCGGCGACCTTGGTGTGCGCGGCGATGTAGTCGGTGAAGCTGCGGTACCCGAGGGCCTTCTCGCTGAACGAGGGATCCATGCGCTTGAGCAGGCTCTTCAGCGCCGAGGCGTGCACCCACTCGTCGTCGGTGCGCTCGGTCTCGAGCCGCAGGGCCCGCTCGAGAAGGTCCGCCACAGGATCCGTCGCGGGCTTGGCCTTGCGCGTGCGCCGGGTCGCGGCATCCGTCGCCGTCTTGTCTGCCTGCGGCACGCTGACGCCCGGCAGCGAGTCGTAGGAGTCGAACTGATCGCACGCGGCGGCGAGGGACTTCGCCGTCGAACCGGCGACACCCACGCCGACCACGACGCGGCCGAGGCGACGGCACCGCTGGGCGAGGGGGACGTAGTCCGAGTCACCGGCGACGATCACGACGTGGGTGAGGTCGGGCAGGCGGAACATGTCCTCGACGGTGTCGACGGCCAGGCGGATGTCGGCGCCGTTCTTGGCATAGGCAGCGGCCGGGAAGAGCTGCACGAGGTCCACCGCGCGCGCCACGAGCTGATCCCGGTACTTGGCGTTGACGGGCGAGGACCAGTCGGCGTACGCCCGCGTGAGCACCAGCGTGCCGAACGAGGCGGCGTAGTCGATGATCGCGCCGACGTCCACGCGGGCGGCGGTGAGGTTCTCGGCGAACTCGTCGTCGGACATCTTCTGGCGGTCGCGCATGTACGAGCTCTTGCCGTGCACGCGGTCGTACCAGCTCATGACGATGTTGTCGAAGTCGAGGTAGACCGCCACGCGGGCGTCCTGCAGGTCGGGCATGTCAGTGCTCTCCGGGGTAGGTGACGCCGATCTGGGCGCGGATGTCGTCCATCAGGTGCATGATCGCCACCGACTCGTCCAGCGGCAGCAGGTCGCTGTCGAGGCGGCCCGAGGTCACCGCCTCTTCGGCGGCGAGGGCCTGGAACTGCATCCCGCGGCCGTCGATGTCGGAGCGGAACTCCTCGAGGACGACGCCGTCGGGCGCCGTCAGGCGGAACGAGGTGGCCGAGTACCACACGCGGTCGATATCGATGCGGGCCTCGGTGCCGATGACGTGCGCGGTGTTCGGGCCGGCCGCGCGCGAGGACGACAGCGACGTCGAGACGGCGCCGCCGGCGTGGGTGAGCATCGTCGCCACCTCGGTGTCGGCGCCGGTCTCGCCCAGGCGCCCGGTCGCGGCGACCCGCTCGGGCGCGCCGAGGACGTCCCACGCGAACGACAGCGGGTAGATGCCGAGGTCCAGCAGCGCCCCGCCGCCGAGCTCGAGGGCGTTCAGGCGGTGGGCGGGGTCGCTCGGCAGGCGCTGGGTGTGGTCGGCGGTGACCGCCCGGACGTCGCCCAGCGCACCGTCTCGGAGGAGCTCGCGGACCCGGCGCATGTGGGGCAGGTAGCGCGTCCACATCGCCTCCATCGCCAGCAGCCCCGCCGCCCGGGCGGCGTCGCGGACCCGGTCGGCCTCGGCGCCGGTGAGGGTGAAGGGCTTCTCGACGAGCACGTGCTTGCCGGCCTCGAGGGCGAGGACGGCGTTGTCGGCGTGCGCGGGATGCGGGGTGGCGATGTAGACGATGTCGACGTCGGGATCCGCGACCAGCTGCTCGTACCCGCCGTGGGCGCGGGCGACGTCGAAGTCCGCGGCGAAGGCGTCCGCCGTCTCACGCCGGCGCGACCCCACCGCCACGAGGTCGAGGCCCGCGGTTCGCAGGTCGCTGGCGAAGGCGCGGGCGATGCCGCCGGGGCCGAGGATGCCCCATCTCAATCCGGTCACCATCCGAGCGTAGCGACCGGATGGATACGCTCGGGGGATGCCGACCCCGCTCGAGAGGTTCCGGGAGCTGCTGCGCATCCCCACGGTCTCGTACGCCGACGAATCCCGCATGGACGCCGGACGCTTCGAGGAGTTCCGTGCGGCGCTCGAGCGCCTGTATCCCGCCGTGCACGGCGCCCTCGAGCGCGAGGTCGTCGCGGAGCACTCGCTGCTGCTGCGCTGGCCCGGCCGTCGGGCGGGGGAGCCGACCGTCCTCATGGCGCACATGGACGTCGTGCCGGTCGTCGAGGCCGATTGGCGGCATCCGCCGTTCGACGCCACCCTCGTCGGCGAGGGTCCGGATGCCGAGGTCCACGCCCGCGGCGCGATCGACGACAAGGGGGCGCTGGTGGCGATCCTCGAGGCCGTCGAGGCCCTGGTCGCCGAGGGATTCGCCCCCGCGCGGGACGTCTACCTGGCGTTCGGGCACAACGAGGAGACCGCCGGCGGCGGCGCCCGCGCGATCGTCGACCTGCTGCGCGGGCGCGGCGTGCGGCCGTCGCTCGTGCTGGACGAGGGCGGCGCGGTCGTCGACGGGGCGGTGCCGGGCGTCGGCGTGCCGACGGCGATGGTGGGCGTGGCCGAACGCGGCGTCATGACGCTGCGGCTGAGCGTCGCCGAGGCCGGCGGTCACGCCTCGACGCCGCCGCGGCTGCCGGCGACCGCGCGGCTGGCGCGCGCGGTCGTGCGCCTGCAGCGGCGGCCGTTCCGCCCCCGGCTCTCGCCGCCGGTGCGCGCGATGCTCGCGACCCTGGCGCCCCACGCGCGGCAGCCGCTGGGCGCCCTGTTCTCGGCGGTCGCGGTGACCGGCCCGCTGATCGCGGCGGTGATGGCCCGGCTCGGACCCGAGCTGAACGCGACCGTCCGCACCACCGCCGTCGTCACCGAGCTCGAGGGCGCCCCGGGCGAGAACGTCCTGGCCGCGCGCGCGACGGCGGCCGTGAACATCCGGCTGCTGCCCGGGGACACCGTCGAGTCGGCCACCGCCCGCGTGCGGCGGGTCATCGCCGACCCGCTCATCGAGGTCGACGTGCGCCACGGATCCGAGCCCTCACCGGCGTCGCCCTGGCGCGGCGAGCCGTGGCGCCGGGTGGCGCGGGCGGTCGCGGACGCCCTCGGCGCGGACATCGTCACGACGCCGTACCTTCAGCTGGGTGCGAGCGACAGCCGCTGGTTCTGCGCCCTGAGCCCGAACGTGTACCGGTTCACGCCGTTCCACCTGACGCGCGCCGAGCGCGACGCGCTGCACGCGGCCGACGAGCGCATCCGCGTCGGGGTGTGGGAGCGGGGGATCGGGTTCTACCGGACGCTGCTCGAGAGCGCCTGAGCCGTCACAGGTCGGCGAGGGCCTCGCCGAGATCGGCGGCGACGTCCCCGGCATCCTCGAGACCGATCGACAGCCGCACCGTCGTCCAGCCGATGCCCGCCTCGGTCAGCTGCGCCGGCGTCATGTGGCTGTGGGTCATCGAGGCGGGGTGGGCGACGAGGCTGCGGGCGTCGCCGATGTTGGCGACCAGGCGCACCACGCGAAGGCGCGAGATGAACGCCTCGACGCGGTCGAAATCCGACTCGGTGTCGCCGGTCGAGGGCAGGTCGAACGAGAAGACCGAGCCCGCGCCGCGCGGCAGGTACGACTCGGCGAGCGAGTGCCAGGGGCTCGCGGCGAGCCCGGGGTGGTGGACGGCGGCGACCGCGCTGTGCGCATCGAGGAAGCGGGCGACGTCGAGCGCGTTCGCGCTGTGCCGGTTCATCCGCAGGTCCAGGGTCTCGACGCCCTGCAGCAGCTGGAATGCGTTGAACGCCGACAGCGACGGGCCGAGGTCGTGGACGTACTTGGTCTTGACCAGGCTGATGTACGCCGAGCCCGTCTCGGCGCATCGCTCCAGCAGGCTGCCGCCGTGCACGCGCGTGTAGGGCTCGCTCAGCTGCGGCCAGCGCTCGGGCTCGGCGCTGAAGTCGAAGGTGCCGAGGTCCACGACGACCCCGCCGAGGGACGTGCCGTGGCCGCCGAGGAACTTGGTGGCCGAGTGCACGACGATGTCGGCGCCGAAGTCCTTCGCCCGCTGCAGGTAGGGGGTGGCGACCGTGGCGTCGATGACGAGGGGGATGCCGGCGGCGTGGGCGACGTCGGCGACGGCCTGCACGTCGAGCACCTGGGCGATCGGGTTCGTGATCGACTCGGCGAACAGCGCGCGCGTGGTCGGGCGGATCGCCGCCCGCCACGCGTCCAGGTCGTCCTGGTCGACGAAGGTGACCTCGATGCCCCAGTCCGAGAAGGTGTCGCCGAGCAGGTCGACGGTGCCGCCGTAGAGCTGGCGCGCCGCGACGATGTGCTCGCCCTGCTTGGCGAGCGCAAGGAGCGCGACGGCGACCGCCGCCTGGCCCGACGCGACGCCGGCGGCGGCGATGCCGCCCTCGAGCGCGGCGATGCGCCGCTCGAAGACGAGCACGGTGGGGTTCGCCGCGCGGCTGTAGATGTTGCCCTCGCGGCGCAGCGCGAACAGCTCGCGCGCTTCGCGCAGCGACCCGAACTCGAACGCGTTCGACTGGTGGATGGGCGGGACGGCGGTGTTCTCGGCCGAGGCGACGTCGAAGCCGGCCTGCACCTGCGCCGTGGCGAAGGCGCGCGCGGAGTGGGTCAGGAGCACCTCGGGCATGCGAACCATTGTCGAGCCGGAGCGGCCCCACGCGGAGATCGTGTGTCGTACTGTTGCGCCCGCGGCGCGCGTGTGGTGCGGCTGCGGGGCGCGTCTGGCGCACGTCAGGGGACGAGCGTGATCTTCCCGCGCGTCCCCGCCTCGACCAGGCGGTGCGCCTCGGCGGCCTCGGCGAGGGGCAGCGACGGTCCGAGCTCGACCTCGAACCGGCCCGCGGCCAGCAGCGCCAGCACCACCGGCAGGGACCCGGCGCGCCAGCCCTCTTCGCGCGGCGTCAACGGCTGGGGGCTGCCGCCGCTGAAGGCACGGATGCCGAGGCCCGCGGCATCCCGCCCCCTCACCAGCGTCGCGATGCGGGTGCGGTCGGCGACGAGCTCGAGCGACGTGTGGAGGGCCTCGTCGGTGCCGGCGGCGTCGATCGCGACGGTGATGCCGCCGGGCGCGAGCGCGCGGACGCGGTCTGCAAGGCCCTCGCCGTAGGGCACGGGCTCGGCCCCGAGCGCGGCCACGTGGTCGGCGCGCCCCGGGGACGTGGTGGCGATCACCCGCGCGCCCCACAGCACCGCGAGCTGGATGGCGGCCTGGCCGACCGCGCCGGATCCGGCGTGCAGCAGCAGCGTGTCGTCCTGGCCGACGGAGAGGGAGCGGAGGGTCTGGTAGGCGGTCCCGACGGGGATGCCGAGGGCGGCGCCGGTGCGGGCGTCCACCGCGGCGGGCCGGGGCAGCACCTTGGCCGCGGGCAGCGTGATTTCGGCCGCGTACGCGCCGGGGGCGCCGAAGAAGACGGCGGGCTGGGCGACGCGCACGCCGTCGACGTCCTCGCCGATCGCGGTGACGACGCCCGCGCCGTCGAGACCCAGGCGGCGGGGTTCGACGATCGGCGCCGACGGGCGGATGCCGGAGCGCAGCTTCGCGTCGATGGGATTGACGCCGGCGGCCTCGACGCGCACCGTCACCTCGCCGGGGCCCGGCGGGGCCACGTCGATGTCGATGAGGTGGAGGACCTCGGGGGCGCCGAACTCGGTGTAC
The DNA here is from genome assembly GCF_054780155.1 of Microbacterium aureliae. Taxonomy (NCBI): domain Bacteria; kingdom Bacillati; phylum Actinomycetota; class Actinomycetes; order Micrococcales; family Microbacteriaceae; genus Microbacterium; species Microbacterium aureliae. The sequence goes on along the minus strand of NZ_BAAGWW010000001.1, from coordinate 697,943 downwards.
GCGATCGCAGCGGTCATACCGGGGCGAACTCCGCGGGCGGGCGAGGGTATTCCCGACGGGGGCCGCGGGTTGTTCGGGTCAGTCGCGCAGCGCCTTGCCGATCCGCTGCGCCGACACCGGCTCGGCGGTGCCGAGATGCTGGGCGAACAGGCTGACGCGGAACTCCTCGAGCAGCCAGCGCGTGCGCTCGAGGGCAGGCGCGGCGTCGGCCGGCAGCGGCAGCGTGCCGCCCGCTTCGGCGTACGCCGACGCCGCCCGCTCGAACTCGGTCTGCCGCTGCCGGTCGCGGCCGGGGTTGTCGGCGAGCCCGCGGACCCGCTCGAGGGCCGCCTGCAGGTAGCGGGGCAGGTGCGAGAGGCGGGCGAGGCCGGTCCGCGACACGAAGCCCGGCGGCAGCAGGGCGGACAGCTGGGAGCGGACGTCGCCGAGCGAACCGAGCAGGGTGAGCGAGTTCTGCCCCTTCATCGCCCGCTCGACCTCGCGCGAGAGGGTCAGGATGCGGGCGGTGAGCGACACCGCGGCGAACAGCTCGTCGACGACCGTCTGCGAGAACGCGTCGCGGACGCGCTCGAAGTCCGCGCGCGTGCGCACGGGACCGGCGGCGGTGCGGTCGAGGACGGCGTCGGCGACGGCGAGGCGGCAGTCCTCGATGAGGGCTTTGGCCGACGGATAGGGCGAGGCGGCGAGGGCGAGCTTCTCGGCGCTGGTGAGGTGCTCGAGGACGTATGCCGTCGGCGACGGCACGGCGAGCAGCATCAGCCGCCGGACACCCGCGCGGGTGGCGGACTGGGCGGCGGCCGCCGTCGTCTCGATGCGCACGGCCACCGACGAGCCCTCGTCGACGATCGCCGGATAGCCGCGGACGACGCCCCCGGCCACCCGCGTGTCGACGACGTCGGGCAGGTCGCCGAACGACCATTCCGTCAGGCCGGTGCGCTCGGCCACGGCGGGCTGATCGACCGGCCGCTGCGCTGCGGGGCGCGGGCCGCCCTGGGCGGAGCGTTCGAGGGAGGTCGCGACGGACTGCCGTGCCCGGTCGGCGAGCCGGGCCTGCAGTGCGGCGAGGTCGCGGTCGGACCCGACGACGCGCCCGCGCGCGTCCACGGCACGGAAGGACATCTGCAGGTGCCCGGGCACACGCTCCATGTCGAAGTCGGCGGCCGTGACCGGCTGGTGGGCGACGCGCTGGATGCGGGCGGCGAGCGCGTCGCGCAGCGACGCCGGCGGCATCCCGTCGTGTGTTTCGGGGCCGGCGTCGGCGAGGTCGTCGGCGAACCGCGACGCCCAGTCGGCGGCGGGGACGACCGAGCGCCGGATGCTCTTAGGCAGCGCCTTGAGCAGTCCCGCGATGAGCTCGTGCCGCATTCCGGGGACCTGCCAGTCGAAGCCGTCGGGGCGCAGCTGCGCCAGCAGCGCCAGCGGCACGACGACGGTGACGCCGTCGTCGTGGGCGCCGGGCTCGAACCGGTAGGCCAGCGACAGCACCTGGTCGCCCTGGCGCCACCGCGCGGGGAAGTCGCGTTCGTCGCTGCGTGCGGCGTCGTCGAGCAGGTCGGCCTCGCTCATGTCGAGGAGCTTCGGGGTGCGCGTGCTCGCGTCGCGCCACCACGCCTCGAAGGACCGCACGTCGAAGACGTCGCGGGGGATGCGGGTGTCGTAGAAGGCGTAGACGGCTTCGCCGGCGACGAGGATGTCGCGGCGGCGTTCGCGCTCCTCGATCTTCTCGAGCCGGCGACGCAGTTCGAGGTTCCGCCGCTCGAACGCCGTGAGTCGCTTGTCGAGGTGGTCGACGTCCCATTCGCCCTCGACCAGCGCGTGCCGCAGGAACAGTTCGCGGGCGAGCGGGCGGTCGAACCGGGCGAGCTGGACCCGGCGACGCGGGATGATGTCGACGCCGAAGAGGGTGACCTTCTCGTAGGCGGATGCCGCGCCGGCGGTCTTGGACCAGTGCGGCTCGCTGAGACGGCGTTTGGCGAGGTCGCCCGCGAGCGGTTCGGCCCATTCGGGGTCGATGGCGGCGACGGTGCGGGCGAAGAGGCGGCTGGTCTCGACGAGCTCGGCGGCCATGACCGCGCTCGGCTGCTTCTTCTTCAGGCCCGAGCCGGGGAAGATCGCGAAGCGCGTGCCGCGGGCGCCGAGGTACTCCGCGCCGCGCCGGTCGGCGGTGCGGCGCTCGCCGCGGCCGCTGTCGGCGGGGCGGTTCGTGCGCTCGTCGCGCAGTCCGATGTGGGAGAGCAGTCCGGACAGGATCGCGCGGTGGACGGCGTCGGGGTCGGCGGTTTCGGCGGGTCCGCGCCGCTTCGGGGCCTTGACGAGGGCGCTGAGCTGGCGGTGGACGTCGGCCCATTCGCGCACCCGCACGTAGTTGAGGTGCTCGGTGCGGCACATGCGCCGGAAGGCGCTCGAGCCCAGTTCGGTCTGCTGCTCCTGCAGGTGGTTCCAGAGGTTCAGCAGGGTGAGGAAGTCGCTCGTGGGGTCGGTGAAGCGGGCGTGGAAGCGGTCGGCTTCTTCGCGGCGCTCCTCGGGGCGCTCGCGGACGTCTTGGATCGAGAGTCCCGCGACGATCGCGAGGAGTTCGCGCTGCACGCCGGTGCGGGAGGCTTCGATCAGCATGCGGGCGAAGCGCGGGTCGATCGGCAGCCGCGCGATGTCGCGGCCGACCGGGGTGAGGCGTGCGCCGGCGTCCCGGCCGGGGGCGAGTGTGACGGCGCCGAGTTCGACGAGCAGGTCGAAGGCGGCTTTGACGCCGCGGGAGTCCGGGGGAGTGAGGAAGGGGAAGGCGGTGATGTCGCCGAACCCGAGCGCGAGCATCTGCAGGATGACCGAGGCGAGGCTCGTGCGCAGGATCTCGGGCTCGGTGTATTCGTCGCGGCGGGTGAAGTCCTCTTCGGAGTACAGCCGGATGGCGATGCCGGGCGCGGTGCGGCCCGCGCGCCCGGACCGCTGCTGCGCGGAGGCCTGCGAGATCGCCTCGATCGGCAGGCGCTGGATCTTGCTGCGCGCCGACCAGCGCGAGATGCGGGCGGTGCCGCTGTCGACGACGTACCGGATGCCGGGGACGGTGAGGCTCGTCTCGGCGACGTTCGTGGCGAGGATGACGCGGCGGCGGACGCCGGCGATGGTGCTCCGCTCGAAGACGCGGTGCTGCTCGGCGGCGCTGAGGCGGCCGTAGAGCGGAAGGACCTCGGTCGGAGATGTGTCCTTCGCGTACATGCCGCGGACGGCATCCATCGCGTCGCGGATCTCGGCTTCGCCGGGGAGGAACACCAGGACGTCGCCGGGGGGTTCACGGTCGAGTTCGCGCAGGGCGCGGAGCAGAGCGTCGACATCGTCGCCGCCGTCGGCCGTGTCGGCGGTGCTGGTCGTGTTGCTGGCGGGACGGCTGGCGCTGGCGTCGCTGGTGCTGGCCTTGGGGCTGGCGCCGGCCGTGTCGCTGTCGCCGGCCGCCGGACGGTATCGGATCTCGACGGGGTAGGTGCGGCCGGACACCTCGATCACCGGCGCCCGCGCGGGCTCGCCCGCCGGATCGGCCGGTGGCGCGGCGAAGTGCCGCGCGAAGCTCTCGGGGTCGATGGTCGCCGAGGTGATGATGACCTTGAGGTCGGGTCGGCGGGGGAGGATGCGGCGCAGGTAGCCGAGCAGGAAGTCGACGTTGAGAGAGCGTTCGTGCGCTTCGTCGACGATGATCGTGTCGTAGCGGCGCAGCAGTCGGTCGCGGTGGATCTCGTTGAGCAGGATCCCGTCGGTCATCAGCGCGACGCGGGTCTCGTCCGAGACCTGGTCGGTGAATCGGACCTTGTATCCGACGGTCGACCCGAGCGGAACCTGCAGTTCCTCGGCGATGCGCTCGGCGATGGTGCGGGCGGCGATTCGCCGCGGCTGGGTGTGGGCGATGCGGGTGCGGCCGAGCTCGAGGCAGATCTTCGGAAGCTGCGTCGTCTTGCCCGAGCCCGTCGCGCCGGCGACGATGACGACCTGGTTGTCGCGGATGGCGTGCGCGATCTCCTCCCGCGCCGCGCTGACAGGCAGCTCGGCCGGGTACGAGATGACGGGTTCGCGCGCGGACATAGCCTTCCATCCTATGGGCGCGAGCCGATCAACGACTTTCGAGACTTTCTCTATTCGCTATTGAACTTCGCGCTCACACGACACGGGGCGGTGGTGTCGGGCACGCGCCGATGACCTTCACGCTCACACGGGACCGCCTACGTCCGGCGCTTCTGTGTCGACCGTGTTGCGGTGGCGCCGATGAACTTCACGCTCACACGTGACCGTCTACGGCCGGCGCCACTGCGTCGGCGGTGTCGGGGTGCAACCGATGCACTTCGCGCTCACACACCCCCTCCTCTCGTGCGCTCCCGCGCCGATGAACTTCACGCTCACATGCCAACGCTTGTGCGGGGATGGGGGTGGGGCTGGGTATGGGGTGTGGGTGGGGTTGGGGGTGGGGGTGGGGGTAGGGGCTGAGCGCGTGAGCGTGAAGTTCAATGGCGAAACGAGAAGATGTCGAAAGTTCTCGATGGCGCGAGTCGGCGGGGCGACGTGTCCTCCCCAGGAAGGGCGGGCGGGCAGGCTTTCCACGACGGGTCGGCCGCCCAGACGGGCCGACTGCGCCGGTCGTACTGTCCTCGCATGCGCTTCGAGGGGTTCCGCGACCACGACGAGAAGGGCGACGACGACGAGGCGGCCGAAAACGACGACGACGAAACCGCCGAAGACGACGACGAGTGGGACCTGACGCATGTTCTGCGGAGGGGCATGCACCCGTTCGAGGCGCTCGCCGAGCCGGTGCGCCGCCGCCTCGTGGACATCGTCGCGAGCGGCGAGCACACGTCCGGGCAGCTCGCCGAAGTGATCGGCAAGGAGTTCCACATCAGCCGCACGGCGGTCTCTAAGCACCTGCGACTGCTCCGCGACGCGGGGCTCGTCGACGTCCGCGCCGACCTGAGCTGGCGGTGGTACCGCCTCGCCGCCGGCGCCCTCGACCTGCTCGACGACGCGATCGAGGAGATCCGCGAGAAGAGCATCCGCGCCGTCGGCTGGAACCCCGACACCAAGCAGGACCACGACCCGCTCGCGCACCCGCCGCTGTGGGCGACGGTTCCCGTGAAGGGTCCCGGCCGGGCCATCCGGCGCGGCAACCGCGGACGGCAGACCGACACCCCCGAGGCGCCCGATCCCGACCAGGGGCTCTTCCCGGTGCATAGGCTGTGAGGATGAGCATCCCCACTGTGACCCTCAACGACGGTCATCGCATCCCTCAGCTCGGCTACGGCGTGTTCAAGGTCCCCGCCGACGACGCCGAGCGCGCCGTCAGCGAAGCCCTCGAACTCGGCTACCGCCACATCGACACCGCCGCCATCTACGGCAACGAAGAGGGCGTCGGCGCCGCCATCGCCGCCAGCGGCATCCCCCGCGAAGACCTCTACATCACCACCAAGCTCTGGAACGACCGCCACGACGGCGACGAGCCCCACAAGGCCATCGCCGAGAGCCTCGAGCGGCTCGGCCTCGAGCACGTCGACCTCTACCTCGTGCACTGGCCCACCCCCGCCAACGACAACTACGTCCACGCGTGGCAGAAGATGATCGAGATCCGCGCCGCCGGCTTCACCCGCAGCATCGGCGTCTCGAACCACCTCGTCCCCCACCTCGACCGCATCGTCGCCGAGACCGGCGTCACCCCCGCCGTCAACCAGATCGAACTGCACCCCGCCTACCAGCAGCGCGACATCACCGACTGGGCCGCCGCACACGACGTCGCCATCGAATCGTGGGGACCGCTCGGACAGGGCAAGTACGACCTGTTCGGCGCCGCACCCGTCGCAGACGCGGCCGCCGCCCACGGCAAGACCCCCGCGCAGGTCGTCATCCGCTGGCACCTGCAGAAGGGCTTCATCGTCTTCCCGAAGTCGGTGCGCCGCGAACGCCTGCAAGAGAACCTCGACGTCCTCGACTTCGAGCTCACCGCCGACCAGATCGCCGGCATCGACGCCATGGACCCGGGCGACGGCTCCGGCCGCGTCAGCGCCCACCCCGACGAGGTCAACTGACCCCCGTCCACCGGCACACCCACCGGCCGTGAACGAGCGTCTCGCCTCGTCGACCAGCCCCTACCTGCGCGCCCACGCGACCAACCCGGTCCCCTGGCACCCGTGGGAACAGGCGGCCTTCGACGAGGCGAGACGCCGTGACGTCCCCGTCATGGTCTCCATCGGCTACTCCACCTGCCACTGGTGCCATGTCATGGCACGGGAATCCTTCCAAGACCCCGCCATCGCCGGCACCCTCGCCGCCGGCTTCGTCGCGATCAAGGTCGACCGCGAAGAACACCCGGACGTCGACTCCGCCTACATGGCCGCCGCCGCAGCGTTCACGCGATCCCTCGGCTGGCCACTCACCGTCTTCACCACCCCCGACGGCCACCCCTTCTTCGCCGGCACCTACTTCCCACCCGAACCCCGCGCCGGCATGCCCTCGTTCGCGCAGGTGCTCGACGCCGTCAGCGCCGCCTGGACCACCCGACGCGCCGACGTCGACGCCACCGCATCGGCCGTCGCCGCCGCACTCGCCGACCTGCAGCAGGACCCCGTCGCCGACACAGTCGAACCGATCCCGGATGCCGCGACCCTCGCCGCCGCCGCCCGCACCCTCGCCGCGCTCGAAGACCCCGAGCACGGCGGCTTCGGCACGCCCGGCTCCGCCGCCCCCAAGTTCCCCGTCGCCACTGCGCTGCGGTTCCTGCAGCATCCGCTCGTGACAGACCTCGCCCCGGAAGCAGCCGACGTCAGCGACCGCGCCATCGCCGCGATGAGCAGGTCCCCCCTCCGCGACGGGGTCGAAGGAGGCTTCTTCCGCTACGCCACCCGGCGCGACTGGACGATTCCGCACTACGAGCGGATGCTCACCGACAACGCCCAGCTGCTCGACGTCCTCACCGCGACCCGCCCCCGCGCCGGCCTAGACACCGCGCACCTGGCCGACGGCGTCGCCTGGTTCCTGACCCGCACCCTCGCCACGCCCGCCGGCGGCTTCGCCTCGGCGCAGGACTCCGAATCGATCATCGACGGCGCCCGCAGCGAAGGCGGCTACTACCGCCGGGACGCCGCGGCGCGCGCCGAGCTCGACCCGCCCGCCGTCGACGGCAAAGTCGTCAGCGGCTGGAACGGGCTCGCGATCGGCGCGCTCTGCCGCGCCGGCATCCGCTTCACCCGCCCCGAATGGATCGCCGCCGCCGCACGCGCCGCCGACGCGGTGCTCGCGGCCAACGTCGACGCCGACGGCACCCTGCGGCGCGCCTCGCTCGAGGGCGCGCGCTCGGACGCGCGCGCCACGCTCGCCGACCACGGACAGCTCGCGACGGGACTCCTCGCCCTCGCCGCCGCCACCGGCGAGGTGTCGCACGCCTTGCGGGCCCGCGACCTCGTCGACCGCTGCCTGACCGGCGACGACGACCTCCGCCCGCCCACGGGCGGCGACCCCGTGCTGAGCGCGCAGGGGGTTCGCGCGCCGGCATCCGCCTCGGACGCCGACGAACCCAGCGGCCCCGCGGCACTGGCGGACGCCGCCCTGACGCTGTGGCAGCTCGGCGGGCCCGAACGCTACCGCCGGGTCGCCGAACGCATCGTCCGGCGGTGGATCCCCGCCGCGCTCGCGCAGCCTCTCGGCTACGGCACGCTGCTGCGGGTCGCCGCCTCGCTGGCGCGGGCGCCCCGGCAAGTCGTGGTGGTGGCCGAGAGCCCGACGTCCGCGCTCCACCGCTCCCTCGGCGAGGTCGCCGCCGACGTCGTCGTGCAGGTCACCGACGCGCAGGCGGGGGAGTGGACGGATGCCGGCTTCGGCCTGCTCGCAGGCAAATCCGCCGTCGGCGGTGAGGCGACAGCCTACGACTGCCGCGACTTCGCGTGCCTGCTGCCGACCACCGACCCGGCGGCGCTGTCGCGCAGCTGACGCCGTTCAGCCGGCGGCGCGCGGCAGGTCTGTCGCGTCGGCCGCAGGCCGTGCGACCTCGACGCCGAAGACCGTCTCGAGGGCCGCCTCGTACTCGGCCAGCCGGCCCGCCGCGGCGAACTCCCGGGCACGCACGGACGGCGTGTGCGACAGCACGCCCGCCAGGTGCCGCAGGGCGGCGCGCGTCTGCTCGGCGGCGGTGTCGGTCCCGCGGACGCGGGCGAGCTCGCGCTCGAGCACACCCTGGATGTGACCGCGCACCGCGACGACGGCGGGGGCGGCATCCCGCTCGGCGGCGAACGTCGCCGCACGCGAGCCGACGACCTCGTGCGCGCCGTGCCCGCCGAGCTCGGGGAGCGCGGCGTGCCGGCCGATGAGCTCCAGGTCGATGAGCTCGACGCCGGGGACCTCGGCGACCGCCGGGTCGACGTTGCGCGGAAGGCCCAGGTCGATGACCAGGCGCGGACGGTGGTCGGGGACCTCGTCCGCCGTGACGACGTAGCGCGCGGTGCAGGTGATGACGACGTCGGCGTCCACCATCGCGGTGCGAAGATCCGCGGCGGCGCGGATGCCGTAGCGGGCGGCGAAGCGCTCGGCGCGCCCCGTCGACGAGAACACGGTGATGTCGAGCGCGCCCCGCGCCTGCAGGGCGGCGATCGTCGTGGCGGCGTACTGGCCGGTGCCGACCAGCAGCACCCGCACGGTCGACCACTCGGTGACGCGCGAGTCGATCATGTCCAGGGCGATGCGGGCGAGGGAGCGCCCCGCGGCGCCCAGGTCCGACGTGGCCCGCACCTCGCGCGTCGTGTGCGCGGCACGCTGGAACGCCTGCTCCAGAAGCGGCGTGGTCGTCCCGCGGGCACGGGCCGAAGCGAGTGCGCGCTGCACCTGACCGGTGATCTCGTCCTCGCCGAGCACCATCGACTCCAGGCCCGAGCTGACGGCGAACAGGTGGCGGATCACGTCGTCGCCCGAGAGCGCGACCGCAGACGAGCGGAGGGCTTCGACGTCCTCGTCGGGGAGGGGGCCGAGCGCGCCGAGCACGGCCTCGCGGGCGAGGGCCTCGCCGCCGGCGACGGGCTCGTCCACCTCGAGGTACGCCTCGAAGCGGTTGCAGGTGGCCAGGACGACGGCGCCGCGGACGAAGTCGTTCCCGTCGACGAGCCCCTCGGCACTGGCGTCGGCGCTCCGCGACACGCGATCGAGCACATCGAACTCGGTGTTCCGATGGTTCGCCGACAGACAGAAGAGCACCGGAAGATTCTACCCGTCGTTCCCGAGAGCTTCACCGAGGCGGGCCGCGTAGCCTTGACGCGTGCCTTCGACCCTGATCGCCCTTCCTGCCGACCACCCGCTCTCGCAGGGACGCACGACCTCCTCCCCGCTCGTCCGCGCCGCGCGCGGCGACCGCCCCGAGACGCTGCCGGTGTGGTTCATGCGCCAGGCCGGACGCTCGCTGCCCGAATACCGCGCATCCCGTGCCGGGATCGACATGCTCGACGCGTGCCTGGACCCCGCGCTGGCCGCCGAGATCACGCTCCAGCCCGTCCGCCGCCACGGGGTGGACGCCGCGGTGTTCTTCAGCGACATCGTCGTGCCCGTGCTCCTCGCCGGCGTCGACGTGACGATCGTCCCCGGCCGCGGCCCGGTCGTCGCCGAGCCCGTGCGCACGGCATCCGATGTCCTTCGCCTTCGCCCCCTCGAGCCCGAGGCGCTCGCGCCCATCGCCGAGGCGGTCGCGATCGTCGCCCGCGAACTCGGCGACCGCCCCGTCATCGGCTTCGGCGGGGCGCCGTACACCCTCGCCAGCTACCTGGTCGAGGGCGGTCCCTCGAAGGACCAGCTGCGCACGCGCGCGCTCATGCGCACCGACCCGCAGACGTGGGCGGCGCTGCTGAACTGGTGCGCCGACGTCACCGGCGCGTTCCTCAAGGCGCAGGTGCTCGCCGGCGCCAGCGTCGTGCAGCTGTTCGACTCGTGGGCGGGGTCGCTCTCGCGGGAAGACTACGTGCGCCGCGTCAGCCCCCACTCCCGCCGCGCGTTCGACAGCCTGCGGGGGCTGGACGTGCCCCGCATCCACTTCGGGCTCGGCCTCGGCGACGTCCTCGACGTCCTCCCCGGCATCGGCGCCGACGTCGTCGGGGTCGACTGGCGCCTGCCGCTGGACGAGGCCAACCGGCGCCTGGGCGGCACGGTGCCGCTGCAGGGCAACATCGACGCCGCCTTCCTCACGGCGCCGTGGCCGCTCATCGAGCGTCACGTGCGCGACGTCGTCGAGCGCGGCGCCGAGGCACCCGCCCACATCGTCAACCTCGGCCACGGCGTGCCGCCCGAGACCGACCCGGACGTCCTCACCCGCATCGTGGACCTCGTGCATGGCCTCTGAGGTCCTCATCGCGGGCGCGGGCGTCGGCGGGCTCGTCCTCGCCCGCCGGCTCGCGCTCGCCGGACGCCGCGTGCGGGTCTTCGACCGCGCGGGCGCGCCCGGCGGCCAGGTGAGCGCGATCCGCGTCGGGGGAGTGGACCTCGACGCCGCCGCGGAGTCCTTCGCCACGCGCGGCGGCACCATCGCTGCGCTGGCGGGCGAACTCGGACTCGCGGACGACATCGTCGCGCCCGCCCCCGTGCCCGCGTGGCTCCACGGGGCGGACGGCACTGCCGTGCCCCTGCCGGCCACGGGCATCCTCGGCATCCCGGCCGATCCCGCCGCCCGCGACGTCGCCCGCGTGATCGGCAGGGCCGCGTCCCTCCGCGCGCGGCTCGACCCGCTGCTGCCGGCCGAGGTGGGGCAGGATGCCGAGTCCCTCGGCGCCCTCGTCCGCGCCCGCATGGGGGCCGGGGTCGTCGACGGCCTCGTCGGGCCCGTCGTCCGCGGCGTCCACTCCGCCGACGCCGACGTCGTCCCCGTCGACACCGCCGTGCCGGGCCTGCGCGCCCGCGTCCTCGAGCACGGGTCGCTGTCGGCCGCCGTCGCCGCGCTGCGGGCCTCGGCGCCCGCCGGCAGTCAGGTCGCCGGCATCCGCGGCGGAATGAACCGCCTCGCCGCCGCCCTCGCCGCCGACGCCGAGCGCGCGGGCGTCCGCATCGAGACCGGCGCCGAGATCTCGCGCGTCGACGCCGGCGCGCTCGTCGTCGACGGCGCCACGGTGCGCGGCGAGGTCGTGCGGGCAATGCCGGACCCGGGTTCGGTGCCCGGCCGCGTGCTCACCCTCGTCACCCTGATCCTCGACGCGCCGGGCCTCGACCGCGCACCCCGCGGCACCGGCATCCTGGTCGCCGGCGACGCCCCCCGGGTCGCCGCCCGCGCGCTCACCCACCTCACCGCGAAGTGGGAGTGGGTCGCCGAGGCCTTCGCCGGCCGTCACGCCGTCAGGCTGTCGTACGACGGCGAGCCCGAGGACGCGCTCGCCCTGGCCGCCCGCGACCTCGGCGAACTGCTGCGCGTGCCGATCGTCGAGATCGAGGATGCCGTTTCGGTGAGCTGGCGCCGCGCCGAACGGCAGCCGGCCGGGGGGAACCGCACCGTCGGCGAGACCGCCGCCGGCACGGGGCTCGCCGCCGTCGTGGCCCACGCCGAACGAACCGCCCGGGAACTTCTCGGGACGTCACCGGAGAGTCCGGCCGCCGCCGGACGGGAGAGGATGGAACCGTGACCCACAACGCCGCCGCCGCACCTGACGAGACGCGCCCCGTCGACCACTTCACCCTCTTCGCCGTGCTGCGCCGCGACCCGCACGCCGCCGAGCCCGGGGCCGCGGCACCCCTCGCCGATGTCGTCGCGGACGTGCCCAGCCTGCGCGGCATTTACGACGTGTCGGGCCTGCGCGCCGACGCCGACCTGCTGCTGTGGCTCACCGGGCACACCGCCGACGGCCTGCAGGCGGACCTGCGGGCCCTCCGCCGCTCGCGCGAGCTCGCGCCCCTGCTGCCGACGTGGAACGCCATGGGCGTGCACCGCGAGGCGGAGTTCAGCCGCGACCACGCCCCCGCCTTCTCGCGCGGACTGCCCCCCAAGGAATGGGTGACGGTGTACCCGTTCGTCCGCAGCTACGAGTGGTACGTGCTGCCGGCCGAGGAGCGCGGCGAGATGCTGCGCGAGCACGGCCTGAAGGGCCGGGACTACCCGCAGGTGCAGTCCAACACCGTCGCGAGCTTCGCCCTCGGCGACTACGAGTGGCTGCTGGCCCTCGAAGCTGCCGACCCGGTGGAGCTGGTCGACCTGATGCGCTATCTGCGCGCCACCGAGGCCCGCCGCCACGTGCGCGAAGAGGTGCCGTTCTTCACCGGCCGCCTCATTCCCGCCGGCGAGGTCGCCGAGGTGCTGCGGTGACCGAGCGAGGGTTGCGGATCGGCACGCGCGGCAGCGCGCTGGCCACCGCGCAGGCGGGCACCGTCGCCGAAGCGCTCGGCGGCGAGCTCGTCATCATCCAGTCCGAAGGGGATCGCACCACCGAGTCGCTGGCCTCGCTCGGCGGTGCCGGCGTGTTCGCCGCGGCCCTGCGCGACGCGCTGCTGGCGGGCGAGGTGGATGCCGTCGTGCACTCCTTCAAGGACCTGCCGACCGCCCCGATCCCCGGGCTGTCGATCGCGGCCGTGCCGCAGCGCGCCGACGCGCGCGACGCGCTGTGCGCGCGGGACGGCCTGACCCTCGACGAGCTGCCCGAGGGAGCCCGCGTCGGGACCGGGTCGCCGCGCCGCCGCGCGCAGCTCGCCGCCCGCCGCCCCGACCTCGAGCTCGTCGACATCCGCGGCAACATCGACACGCGCCTGGCCCGCGTCGGCGCCGCCGACGAGGACCGGCGCCTGGACGCCGTCGTGCTGGCCGCGGCGGGGCTCGCGCGCCTGGGCCGCACCGACGCCGTCACCGAGTACTTCGACCTCGACCGCTGGCCGACCGCGCCGGCGCAGGGCGCGCTCGCCGTCGAGACGCGCACCGGCGACGAGCGGCTCGCCGCGCGCATCGACCACGCCGCCACGCGCCTGGCCGCCGACGCCGAGCGCGGCGTCCTCGCCCGCCTCGAAGCAGGCTGCGCCGCCCCTGTCGGCGCCCGCGGATTCGTCGAGGACGGCATGCTCTTCCTCACCGCGCGCGTCTACCGCGTCGACGGCAGCGCGCGCCTGACCAGCTCGCACGCGGCGGTCCTCGACGACGACTCCGCGCTCGAGCTCGCCGAACGCGTCGCCGAGGAGCTGCTGGCCGCCGGCGCCGCCGACCTGGCACCGCTCGGCGCCTCGTCCGCCGCCCGGCACCACAGCGCCCCGCAGAAGGAGACCGAGCGATGACCGCATCCTTCCCCGCCGTCCGCGCCCGCCGGCTGCGCGCGGCGCCCGCGTGGCGGCGGCTGACGCGGGAGACCCGGCTGGATGCCGGACAGCTCGTCCTGCCGATGTTCGTGCGCGAGGGGGCCGAGGCGGCGATCCCGATCGGCTCCATGCCGGGGGTCGTCCAGCATTCCCTCGAGACCCTCAAGGCGGAGCTGCATCGTGCCGCGGCCGCCGGCATCGGCGGCGTCATGCTGTTCGGCGTCCCCGAGCACAAGGACGCCGCCGGCAGCGGCGCGACCGCGGCCGACGGCATCCTGAACGTCGCCACCGAGATCGCCGCGGCCGAGGTCGGCGGCGACCTCGTCGTGCAGACGGACCTGTGCCTGGACGAGTTCACCGACCACGGCCACTGCGGCGTGCTGGACGAGGCCGGCCGCGTCGACAACGACGCCACCCTCGAGCGGTACCGTGACATGGCGCTCGCTCAGGCGGCGTCGGGATCGCAGCTGCTCGGACTGTCGGGGATGATGGACGGCCAGACCGCGGTGGTCCGGGCGGCGCTGGACGACGCCGGCTACGGCGACGTGGCGCTGCTGGCCTATGCCGCGAAGTACGCCTCGGCGTTCTACGGCCCCTTCCGCGAAGCCGTGCAGTCCTCGCTGCAGGGCGACCGCCGCACGTATCAGCTCGACCCCGCCAACCGGCGCGAGGGCGCCCGCGAGGTCGCCCTCGACGTGGCCGAGGGCGCGGACATCGTGATGGTCAAGCCCGCCATGAGCTACCTCGACGTCCTCGCCGACGCCGCCGCGACGAGCCCCGTGCCGGTGTGGGCGTACCAGGTCAGCGGCGAGTACGCCATGATCGAGGCCGCCGCCGCCCATGGCTGGATCGACCGCGAGCGCGCGATCGACGAGTCCCTCGTCGGCATCGTCCGCGCCGGCGCCGACGCCGTGCTCACCTACTGGGCGATCGAGGTCGCCGAAAGGATCGCCCGCGCATGACCGTGCTCACCAACGACCTCGCCGCCGCCCGCGCCCGCGCCGTCATCCCCGGAGGGGTCAATTCGCCCGTCCGCGCGTTCGGCTCGGTGGGCGGGACGCCGCTGTCGATCGTCGGGGCCTCGGGTCCCCGTGTGCGGGATGTCACCGGCCGCGAGTACGTCGACCTCGTGGCGTCGTGGGGCCCGGCGCTCCTCGGCCACGCCCACCCGGGGGTCGTCGAGGCGGTGCAGCGCGCGGCGGCGAACGGCCTGTCGTTCGGGGCGTCCACGCCCCCCGAGACCGAGCTCGCCGAAGCCGTCATCGACCGGCTGACGATCGAAGGCGTGCGGGGGATCGAGCGGCTGCGCATGGTGTCCACCGGCACCGAGGCGACCATGACCGCGATCCGGATCGCGCGCGGCGCGACCTCGCGCGACGTGATCGTCAAGTTCGCCGGCCACTACCACGGCCACTCCGACGGGCTGCTCGCCGAGTCCGGCTCGGGCGTCGCGACGCTCGGGCTTCCGGGGTCGGCAGGGGTGCCGGCCGACATCGCCGCCCTCACCCTCGTGCTGCCCTACAACGACCGCGACGCCGTCCGCGCCGCGTTCGCCGCCCACCCGGGCCGCATCGCGGCGATCATCACCGAGGCCGCCGGCGCCAACGCCGGCGTGCTCGTCCCCGACACCGGCTTCAACCGCTTCCTGCACGACGAGGCGCACGCGCACGGTGCGCTCCTCATCGTCGACGAGGTGCTCACCGGCTTCCGCGTGGGCCCTGCCGGCTGGTGGGGCCTGGAGCGCGGCGGCGTCGTCGCGGGCGCGGCCGAGGGCGACTGGATCCCCGATCTTGTCACCTTCGGCAAGGTCATCGGCGGCGGCATGCCCCTGGCCGGGATCGGCGGCCGCGCCGACCTCATGGAGCTGCTGGCCCCCCTCGGGCCGGTGTACCAGGCCGGAACCCTCAGCGGCAATCCGCTGGCCGTGGCCGCCGGCATCGCGACCCTGCAGCTGGCCGACGCCGAGGTGTATCGCCGGGTGGATGCCGCGGCCGCCGTCGTCCGCGAGGCGCTCGCGCGCGCGCTCGAGGCCGAGGGCGTCCCGCACGTGATCTCGCGGGCCGGGAGCCTGTTCTCGGTCGCGTTCCGCGAGGGCGCCGTGCGCACCTACGACGACGCGCGCGATCAGGACGCGTGGCGTTACCCGCCCTTCTTCCACGCGATGCTCGGGGCGGGGGTCTCGCTGCCGCCGAGCGTATTCGAGGCGTGGTTCCTCACCGCGGCGCACGACGACGACGCCCTGGGTGTCGTGCTCGACGCCCTGCCGCGCGCCGCGCGCGCCGCGGCATCCGCCACGGCGCCCGCGTAGCGGCCGGCTACGCCCAGCCGGGCATCCAGATGTGGGCGTGCCAGAAGTCGTACGGCACAGTCAGCGCCGTGACGACCGGGTACCAGAACGCCGACAGCAGGACGACCACCCCGAGGAACACCCACACCAGACGCTGACCGGTGAGCCGGCGGTGGTCCTCGGCGTGCCGGGGACCGGCGATGTCACGCAGCGCGAAGACGACCGCCAGCACCACGAAGGGCAGCATCAGCACGGTGTAGAACTGGAAGATCGTGCGGTCCGGGTACAGCAGCCACGGCCCGTAGGTGACCGCGACGCCGGTGAGCACGAGGGCGTGGCGGGCGTCGCGCGCGACGATGAACCGGCAGAGCAGGTAGACCACCGCGGCCATCCCGGCATACCACAGCAGCGGGTTGGGCATGCTGGCGATCGCCCGCGAGCAGCCGTTGGCGAACTCGCAGCCGTTCTCGCCGAGCGCGTCCTGGGCGAAGTAGACCCCCGTCGGGCGCAGCAGCAGCGGCCACTGCCACGCGGGGCTGGCATAGGCGTGCTCGGAGGTGATGTTGGCCGCCGAGGCGTACATCGTCTGGTGGTGCAGCCACAGGCTCTGCAGCGGCAGAGGCACCCACGACCAGAAGCCGGTCGCCGGTGACGCGTCGGCGGCGTGCCGCCCATAGCCGCCGTCGGTGACGAGCCAGCCCGTCCACGACACGACGTACACCACCACCGCGATCGGGACGAGCAGCACGAAGGTCGCCGCGCCCTGGCGGACGGCATCCGTCGGCCAGAGCACGACGCCCGCCCGCCGGCGCGCGAGCGCGTCGGTGACGACGAGGTAGACCCCGAGGCCGGCGAGCACCCACGCACCCGACCACTTCACCCCGGACGCGGCGCCGAGGCTCACCCCGGCGGCGAGGATCCACGGCCGGTTCCACAGCACCGGGCCCCAGTTCGGCGGGCCCCCTGTGCCGGCGCGGGCCGCGACGCCGCGTACGACGCGCTGCGCGGTGCGCTCCCGATCCAGCGCGACGAACAGGAACGCCAGCAGCACGAAGAACGTCAGGGCGGTGTCCAGCAGCGCTACCCGGCTCATCGAGATCGCCAGGCCGTCGATGGCCAGCAGCCCGCCCGCGATGAGAGCGGCGTCGGCGGAGCCGGTCAGCCGCCGCGCGAGCAGGATGAGCACCAGCACCGTGGCCGCGCCGAGGAGGGCGGTGGTCACGCGCCACCCCCAGCCGGTCTCGGGGCCGAAGGCCAGCATCCCGAGCGCGATGATCCACTTGCCCAGCGGAGGATGGACGACGAAGGCCGGATCGGCCGTGAACACGTTGTAGTCCCCGGCGAGGAAGCGCTCGTTCGCGCCCTCGGGCCACGCGCCTTCGTATCCCAGCTGCGACAGGCTCCAGGCGTCCTTGACGTAGAACGTCTCGTCGAACTGGTACATCAGGTCGTGCGGATGGGCCAGGTTGAACAGCCGCAGCGCCGCCGCCACCAGCACCACCACCGCTGGTCCCAGCCAGTCGTACAGGCGACGTGCGCGGTCGTCCGCGGCCAGGCGCGCGCGCCAGCGTTCGTACACCGACAGCCGCGTCTGCGGGACGAGCGGTTCGGTCGCGACGGTCACCCGATCAGCCTACGGTCCGGGCCCGCGGCGTTTCGCGGGCATGCGGCGACGCTGCGGGGGCAGCGGGCGACGGGCGACGTGTGCCGCCGGCATCCGATGAGAGCCCCTGCGGCGGCCCGGACTAGTATGCGCCTGTGGAAGACAGCGGCTACTGGTACGGCACGGGCGTGGACGCCCAGCGCCGGCGCGCGGTGTCGCTGCTGCAGGCGTTCCGCCGCTACCGCGTCGCGGAGCAGCAGATGCGGCAGCGCACACGGGCGTCGATGGCGATGGGCGACAACGACCTGGCGGCGCTGCGCCATCTGGTGCGCGCCGAGTCCGAGGGCCGCAGCGTCACCCCGTCGGAGCTCACCCGCATCCTCGGCGTCACGACGGCGTCGATGACCGCGATGATCGACCGGCTCGAGCGGTCGGGTCACGTCCGCCGCGCCCCGCATCCGCGCGATCGGCGCAGCATCACCGTCGCCCCCACCGAGACGGCGCACGAGGACGTCCGCCGCACGCTCGGCGCCATGCACGAGCGCATGCTCGAGGCGGTCATCGAGATGGATGCCGACGACATCCGCACCGTCACCGCATGCCTCGAGCGGCTGCAGCTGGCCATCGAGCGCGCGGATGACATCGAGCGCGCGGATGACGCGACCGTCCCCACGGCGTGAGGCGGCGGTCAGACGAACAGCACGGCGGCGGTCAGGGCCAGCGCCGACGTGACCGCGCCGGCCACCGTGGCCACGGCGAAGGCGGTGCGCTCGGCGGCCTCGCCGAGTCCCCGGCGCGGGCGACGGATGCCGGTGAGCGCGGACTTCGCCTCGCGCAGCGTGTCGAAGCGACCCACTCCCGCACCGCGGGCGTCGATGGCGACGTAGCCCCCCGCGACCTTCTGGATGCGGCCGGCGGCGGTCGAGCCGTCGCGGCCCACCAGGACGCCGCGCTCCGTGCGGTCCCAGCGGATGCCGCTGAGGACCGAGGTCAGGGACGTGTCGTGCAGGGTCGCCGTCATCGCCATGGTGAAGTTCTCCAGGTTCTTTCGGAAAAACGTGCTCCCCCGTTCTATGCGGCGGCGTGACGAGAAGTCGGCCATTGACGGATCGCCGAGGTTCTGATAGCTGTAGCGCACGCGTGGTGCTCGCCTAGGCTGGCAGATGTGCTGATCCTCGCCGCCACGCCCATCGGCAACCTCGGCGACGCCTCGCGCCGTCTGATCCAGACGCTGCAGGACGCCGCGGTCGTCGCCGCCGAGGACACCCGCACGACGCAGCGTCTGCTCGCCGGGCTCGGGATCGACAACCGGCCGCGGCTGATGGCCCTGCACGACCACAACGAGAAGGACCGCGCCGCCGAGCTCGCCGAGCTCGCGCGCGAGCAGGACGTCGTGCTCCTGAGCGACGCCGGCATGCCGACGGTGAGCGACCCCGGATACGGCGTCGTCGCCGCCGCGGCGGCGGCCGGCGTGCAGGTGACCGCGCTGCCGGGTCCGAGCGCGGTGCTGACCGCCCTCGCGGTCTCGGCCCTTCCCACCGACCGCTTCACGTTCGAGGGGTTCCTGCCGCGGAAGCCCGGCGAGCGCCGCAGCGCCCTGACAGAGCTCGCCGCCGAGCCGCGCACCATGGTGTTCTTCGAGTCGCCCACGCGCCTGGCCGACACGCTGGCCGCGATGGCCGAGGCGTTCGGCCCCGGGCGCCGTGCGGCGGTGTGCCGCGAGCTGACGAAGCTGCACGAAGAGGTCGCCCGCGGCACGCTGGCCGAGCTGGGGGAGTGGGCCGCCGACCGGGTGCGCGGCGAGATCGTGGTCGTCGTCGCCGGCGCCGAGGCGCGGCGGGTGCCGCTCGCCGACGCCGTCGCCCAGGTGCGGCAGCTCGTCGACCAGGGCGCCAGGCGCAAGGATGCCGCCGCCGAGGTCGCCGGCCACACCGGCCACTCCGCGCGCGAGCTCTACCAGCAGACGCTCGGCTCGTGAGGTGCCCGGGCGCCGCCGTCACACGGCGAGGGGCCCCGCGCGGCCGAACTAGAATCACCTGGTGACTTCCGGCCGCTCCTTCTACATCACGACGCCGATCTACTACCCCAGCGACGTACCCCACATCGGCCACGGCTACACGACCGTGGCGGTGGACACGCTCGCCCGCTGGCACCGCCAGTCCGGCGACGACACGTGGATGCTGACGGGCACCGACGAGCACGGCCAGAAGATGCTGCGCGCGGCCGCCGCCAACGGCGCGACGCCCCAGGAATGGGTCGACAAGCTGGTCAGCGAGTCGTGGTTCCCGGTGCTGGAGACCCTCGACGTCCGCAACGACGACTTCATCCGCACGACGCAGCCGCGACACGAGGAGCGCGTGCGCGAGTTCGTGCAGGCCATCCACGACCGCGGATACATCTACGCCGGCGAGTTCGAGGCGCTGTACTGCGTGGGCTGCGAGGAGTTCAAGACCGAGGCCGAGATCGTGGACGGCACCGGGCCCTTCGAGGGCCTGAAGGTCTGCGCGATCCACTCCAAGCCGCTGGAGCTGCTGCAGGAGAAGAACTACTTCTTCAAGCTGAGCGAGTTCCAGGACCGGCTGCTCGAGCTGTACCGCACGGTGCCCGACTTCATCCGCCCCGACTCGGCACGCAACGAGGTCGTGTCGTTCGTGAAGAACGGCCTGAAGGACCTGTCGATCTCGCGCTCGACGTTCGACTGGGGCATCAAGGTGCCGTGGGACGAGTCGCACGTCATCTACGTGTGGGTCGACGCGCTGCTGAACTACGCCACGGCCATCGGCTACGGCACCGACCCCGAGCAGTTCGCCCGGCGCTGGCCGGCGTACCACGTCGTGGGCAAGGACATCCTGCGCTTCCACGCGGTCATCTGGCCGGCGATGTTGATGGCCGCCGGCGTCGAGGCGCCCCGCGGGGTGTTCGCGCACGGCTGGCTGCTGGTCGGCGGCGAGAAGATGTCGAAGTCCAAGCTCACCGGCATCGCCCCCACCGAGATCACCGACGTGTTCGGCTCGGACGCCTACCGGTTCTACTTCCTGTCGGCGATCGCCTTCGGCCATGACGGCTCCTTCTCGTGGGAGGACCTGTCCGCCCGCTACCAGGCCGAGCTCGCCAACGGCTTCGGGAACCTCGCCTCGCGCACGATCGCGATGATCCAGCGCTACTTCGACGGGGTGGTCCCGGCATCCGTCTCGCCGACCGAGGCGGACCTCGCTATCCAGCGCACCGTCGCCGATGCCGCGTCGGCCGCGGATGCCGCCATCGAGCGCTTCCGCATCGACGAGGCCATCTCGGCGGTGTGGACGATCGTCGACGAGCTCAACGGCTACATCACCGAGAACGAGCCGTGGGCCCTCGCCAAGGACGACGCGCAGCGCGAGCGCCTGGGGACGGTGCTGTACACCGCCGCCGAAGGCCTGCGGGCCCTCGCGGTGCTGCTGTCGCCGGTGATGCCGCAGGCCACCGCGAAGCTGTGGCAGGCACTCGGGGTTCAGACGGCGCTCGGCGCCCTCGAGGACCAGCCGATCCGCGAGGCGGGGACGTGGGGGCAGCTGCCGGCGGGAGCGGTCGTCGAGACGCTCGCACCGCTGTTCCCGCGTGTCGAGCAGCCCGCCTGACCCGATGACCGACCCGTCGCAGTACGTCCGCACCCGCTCGCAGGACGGGCGCGGAGACGTCCGGTGGCCCGCAGCTCCCGAGCCCCTCGCCGTCGCGGTCTACGACAACCACGCCCACCTTGAGATCGAGGACGGCGACGAGCCGCTCTCGCTCGTCGAGCAGCTGGACCGCGCCGCCGCCGTCGGCGTGGCCGGGGTGGTGCAGGCGGGCGGCGACATCGAGTCCAGCCGCTGGTCGGCGTGGGCCGCCCAAGCGCATCCGCGTGTCCTCGCCGCCGTCGCAATCCACCCGAACGAGGCGCCGCTGTACGCCGCGGCGGGGCGCCTGGACGAGGCGATCGCCGTCATCGACTCCCTCGCCGCGCAGCCGCGCGTGCGGGCGATCGGCGAGACCGGGCTGGACTTCTTCCGCACCGACGCGGACGGCCTGCCGGCGCAGCACGAGAGCTTCGAGGCGCACATCGCCCTCGCCAAGACGCACGCCCTGGCGATGCAGATCCACGACCGGGACGCCCACGACGCCGTCCTCGAGACCCTCGAGCGCGTCGGCGCCCCGGATCGCACGGTGTTCCACTGCTTCTCGGGGGACGAGCACATGGCGCGGATCGCCGCCGAGCGCGGGTACTACCTGTCCTTCGCCGGCAACGTCACCTTCAAGAACGCGCAGAACCTGCGGGACGCCCTGGCCGTCACACCGCGCGAGCGCATCCTGGTCGAGACCGACGCGCCGTTCCTGACGCCGACGCCGCACCGCGGGCGTCCGAACGCGCCCTACCTGATCCCGGTGACGCTGCGCTTCATCGCCACCGAGCTCGGCGCCGATCTCGACGAGCTGTGCGCACAGGTCGCCGCCAACACCCTCGCCGTCTACGGGGACTTCGACAGCTGATCCGGACGCCGGTGCCCGCGGCCCCGGTCGCCGCGGGCGTCAGTCCCGCAGCGGTCGCCCGCCGTCACCGGGTTCGCCGTCCGCGGCGATCTGCTCGGCCGCGTCCGCATCCAGCACCGGCCGGGCGGCGGCGATGTGCGAGATCGAGCGCCACACCAGCGCGAGGGTGAGCGCGGACCCGGCGAAGGCGAACCACCACGGCGCGGTCAGTCCGTAGAGCTGGGCGAGGATGCCGCCGAGGAACTGCCCGATCACCAGGCCGCCGAAGACGCCCACCATGTTGACCGAGGCGATGCGCCCCTGCAGCTCCATGGGCACCAGGCGCTGGCGCACCGTCGTCGAGATCGTCGCCCAGATGAAGGCGTACAGACCGAAGCCGAACATGATCACGAACGCCGCCCACGCGACCGTCGTGAGGGCGAACGCGAGGTGCATGAGCACCTCGAGCGACAGGCACACGCGCATGAGCGTCGCGAACGACACCCCCTTCTCGAGCCGGCCGAAGACGAGGATCGCGATCATGCCGCCTAGCGCCGACGCCGTCGTCAGGGCGCCGTAGCCGACGGCCCCCATCTGCAGCCGCTCGGTCGCGTACAGCACGAGGACCCCCCAGGGGGCCGCCCACGTGACGTTGAAGACGAGGATGATGACGATGAGGGTGCGCACCGGCGCGTTGCCCCGCAGCCACCGCAGTCCTTCGCGCACCGCGGCGGCCTTGGACTCCCTCGGGCGCCCGCCCTCGCCCGACGGCGCGGGAGTGCGGGCGATGCGCGAGATCAGGAGCACGGCCAGCGACACGCAGAGCACCTGCAGCAGGAACGGCCAGAACGATCCGAGCGCGAACAGGAACGCGCCCAGGGGCGGGCCGGCCAGCTGGTTGGCGACGAGGTGGCCCGCCTGCATCCGCGCGTTGCCGACGCCGAGATCGGCGGGCCGCACGAGCATCGGCAGCAGCGTGCTGCCGGCGGAGTCGGCGAAGACTTCGGCGGTGCCGTACAGGAACGCCGTCGCCAGCACGAGCCACACCGTCGCGTGCCCCGTCAGCAGGAAGACGCACAGGGCCAGCACCACCACGGCGCGGACGCCGTTGGCGAGCATCACCAGCCGGCGGCGGTCGTGGTGGTCGGCGACGGCTCCGGCCAGCAGCCCGAACAGCAGCCACGGCAGGAACTGCATCATCGCGCCCGCCGCGACCAGCAGCGGCGACGGGGTCAGCGACGCGATCAGCAGCGGCGAGGCGGCCAGCGCGATGCCGTCGCCGATGTTGCTCGTCCACGACGAGGCCAGCAGCCAGCGGAAGTCGGTGCCGAGGCGCCGCGGGGCGATGAGCTGACCGAGCGAGGGCATCAGGCAATCCTAGGACCGCCCGCCCCCACGACAAGAAGCGGGGCGGTCCGCGGATGCCGGATCAGTCGCGCATCGACTCCAGCGTCGCGCCCTTCGTCTCGCGGACGAACCGCAGGACGAAGAAGATCGCGGTGAAGGCGAAGAACGTGTACACGCCGTAGGCGAGTCCGAGCCCCACCGAGGCCAGGGCGGGGAAGGTGGTCGAGATCACGAAGTTGGCGGCCCACTGCGCGGCCGCGGCGACCGAGAGGGCCACGGCGCGGATCTTGTTGCTGAACATCTCGCCCAGCAGCACCCACACCACCGGACCCCACGAGGCGCCGAAGAACACGACGTACAGGTTCGCCGCGATGAGCGCGGTCGTGCCGGCGGCACCCTCGAGCACGGGCTGGCCGTCGACGACGGTGGCGTTGGCGAAGATGAAGGCGAGGGTCCCCAGGCACAGGAACTGGCCGATGGCGCCCACCAGCAGCAGGGGCCGGCGCCCGACGCGGTCGATGAGCAGGATCGCCACGACGGTGGTGGCGATGTTGGTCACCGAGGTGATGACGGTGATCGTCAGGGCGTCCTGCTCGGTGAAGCCGACCGCCTGCCACAGCACGGTGGAGTAGTAGAAGATCACGTTGATGCCGGTGAACTGCTGCAGCACCGACAATCCGATGCCGACCCACACGATGGGCAGCAGGCCGAAGCTCGATCCCCGCAGGATGCGGAAGCGGGGGCGGTCGGGCTTGCCCTCGACGGTGCGGATGATGTCGGTCGTGGTCTTCTCGACGTCGCCGCCGACGTAGCGGGTGAGGACGTCGCGCGCCCGGGTCATCTCGCCCTTGGCGATGAGGTAGCGCGGCGACTCGGGGATCGTCAGCGCGAGCAGGCCGTAGAGCAGGGCGGGGATGAGTTCGGACAGGAACATCCAGCGCCACGCCTCGAGGCCGAACAGCCACGCGTTGACGGCGCTGCCGGCGGCGGCGACGATCGCGGCGTCGGTCAGCAGGGCGACGAAGATGCCGATGACGATCGCCATCTGCTGAAGCGAGCCCAGCCGGCCGCGGTAGGCGGGGGGAGCGACCTCGGCGATGTAGGCCGGCGCGATCACCGAGGCGGCGCCGACGCCCAGGCCGCCGACGATCCGCCAGAAGGACAGATCCCAGATCCCGAAGGCGAAACCGCAGCCGAGGGCGCTGATGATGAACAGGACCGCCGCGATCACCATGACGCGGATGCGGCCGTACCGGTCGGCGATGCGCCCGGCGAACCACGCGCCGATCGCGCAGCCGATGAGGGCCGAGGCGACCGAGAAGCCCAGCAGGAAGTCGCCCACGCCGAACTGGTCGCCGATCGCCCCGACGGCGCCGTTGATGACGGCGGTGTCGAAACCGAACAGGAAGCCGCCCAGGGCTGCCGTCGCGGCGACGAGGATGACGCGGGCCAGCGGTACAGAGACGTCGGCGTTCGAAGTCGGTGCGCTCAACGGGTCCTCCTCGATCCGGGATGGTTCTCGAGCGGCGCGTGCTCGACCCTTCACCCTGTCGGCGCCCGACGGGGGTGTCAAGCCAGCGCGCCGTCGATGGGCCCAGGCCGCCGCGGCTACGCTGAAACCCATGCCCGTGACCCTGCTCGGCGCCTCCGAGATCCGCGCCCTCGCCGCCGAACTGGACGTCACCCCCACCAAGAAGCTCGGGCAGAACTTCGTCGTCGACGCCAACACCGTCCGCAAGATCGTCCAGGTCGCCGGCGTCCTCCCGGGCGAGCGCGTCGTCGAGGTGGGTCCGGGTCTGGGGTCGCTGACCCTGGCGATCCTCGAGACGGGCGCCGTCGTCACCGCCGTCGAGATCGACCGCCGGCTCGCCGAGCGGCTGCCGGCGACCGCGGCCGCCCACGGCGTCGAGGCCGGGGCGCTCACCGTCGTCGACGCCGACGCGCTGCGCGTCACCGACCTTCCCGGCGAGCCGACGGTCCTGGTGGCGAACCTGCCCTACAACGTCAGCGTCCCGGTGCTGCTGCACTTCCTCGAGACATTCCCGGGGCTCCAGCGCGGAGTCGTGATGGTGCAGGCCGAGGTCGGGGAGCGCCTGGCGGCCCCGCCCGGGTCGAAGGTGTACGGCGCGCCGAGCGTCAAGGCCGCCTGGTACGGGCCGTGGCGCCTGGCGGGCGTGGTCTCGCGTCAGGTGTTCTGGCCGGTGCCGAACGTCGACAGCGTGCTGGTCGGCTTCCGGCGCGATCCGCAGCCGAGGGGCGACGAGACGCTTCGCCGTCGCACGTTCGCCATCGTGGATGCCGCCTTCCAGCAGCGACGCAAGATGCTGCGGCAGGCGCTGGCCGGGGTCCTCGGCGGCACGGCGGCCGAGGCGTCCCGCGTGCTCGAGGCGGCCGGGGTGGCCCCCACCGCGCGCGGCGAGGAGCTGCGCATCGACGACTTCGTCCGGGTGGCCGCGACCGCCCCGTGAGGACGATCGTCAGGCATCGTTCGGGCATCGTTCACCGCGTCGCGGCCCTCGGGTACGAAACACGCCGGTAACATTTCGGGTGCCTCGTCTCGACCGCGAGGCGAGGAGGCGAGCTCGTGCGCACCCCCGAACACCCGGCCCCCGAACGGGTCCTGCTGCATGTCAGCGACACCCACCTGCGCGGCGGCGGATCTCGACTGTTCGACCTCATCGACGGCGCCGAACGCCTGGAGCGGGCGCTGGCGGCGATCGAGGCCACCGGCATCCGCCCCGATGCCCTCGTCTTCACCGGTGACCTCGCCGACCTCGGCGAGCCCGAGGCCTACGCGGCGCTGCGCGACCGCGTCGAGCCCGTCGCCGCGCGCCTGGGCACCCGGCTGGTGTGGGTCATGGGCAACCACGACGACCGCACCGCGTTCCGGCGGGCGCTGTGGGACGAGCCCGCGGCGGACCCCACCGCCCCCGTCGACCGGGTCGACGAGCTGGACGGACTGCGCCTCATCACGCTGGACACGTCCGTCCCCGGCCACCACCACGGCGAGGTGACCCCCGCCCAGCGGGAGTGGCTGCGGGGGGAGCTGTCCACGCCCGCCCCTCTCGGCACGGTGCTGGCGATGCACCACCCGCCGGTGCCGAGCGTGCTGCCGCTGGCGGCCAGCGTCGAGCTGCATCAGCAGCGGGCGTTCGCCGACGTGCTGCGCGGCACGGACGTGCGCGCCATCATCGCCGGCCACCTGCACTATTCCACGTTCGCCACGTTCGCCGGCATCCCGGTCTCGGTCGCGTCGTCCACGTGCTACGCGCAGGATCTGACGGTCCCCACCGGCGGCACCCGCCCGCAGGACGGCGCGCAGGCGTTCAACCTCGTGCACGTCTACGCCGACACCGTGGTGCACTCGGTGGTGCCCGTCGACGCCCCGCACACGCTGGAGCACATCGACGCCCGCGAGGCGCGACGCCGCCTCGCCGACGCCGGCGTACGCGCGGTCAGCGACCGCCGGCGGGATGCACCGACCGAGCCGATCGCTCTGCTGCGCTGAGCTCGGCCTTCTCCCACGGCGCGCGCACCGGGAACATCCGCTCGAGGGCGGACTTCAGCGCCCGCACGCGCAGCTCCTCGGGCACCTCGGACTCGCCGCCGTCGTTGAGGCAGAACATGTCCACGTCGGTGCGGGTCGTCAGCCGCTCCATGCGGCGCAGCGACGCCGCCAGGGTCGTCTGGATGTACTCCACGCGCGGGCGCCGGGTCGTCACCGCCTGTCCCGTCATCAGGGCGTAGTAGTGGTAAAGGCTGTTGGTGACCGAGATGTCGCCGGCGCTTCGGAAGCGGGATGCCGCGGTGCGGGCGAAGTCGTCGGGGAAGGCGGCCTCGAGCTCGGCCATCACGCTGCGTCGCAGCGGAGCCGCGCAGTGCTCGAGGTCGCGCACGATGCTGCGTCCGAAGCGGTCGCGCAGGAGCGCGCGGTTCACGCGCAGCCCGTTGTCGTGGCCGCTGCGGTGCGCGGCCGGCGCACCCGGGCCGATCCGCACGCCGCACTCGACGAACTTCGTCACGCCCGCCGCGGTGAAGAACAGCTCCGGCTCGACCAGGCGCCCGAAGAACATGTCGTCGTTGGAGTACAGGAAGTGCTCGGCGATGCCGGGGATGCGGTGCAGCTGCGCCTCGACGGCGTGGGAGTTGTGCGTGGGCAGCACGCCCGGGTCGGCGAAGAACTCCTCGCTGCGGACGATCGTGACCTTCGGGTGATCGGCCAGCCACGCCGGCGCGGGGGAGTCGGTGGCGATGAAGATGCGCCGCACCCACGGGGCGTACATGTGGACGCTGCGCAGCGCGTAGCGCAGCTCGTCGACGTGACGGTAGCGGGCGGGCCCGTCGTCACCCTCGCCGACGACGTACTCGGCCATCTGTGCGGCGCGCTGCCGCTGGAACTCGCTGGACGACCCGTCGACCCACGAGAAGACGAGGTCGACCTCGCCCGTGAACTCGTCCGGCTGGGGATCGAACATGCCCTCGATGGTCCGCCACGTGCGGCCGTAGCGCTCCACCTCGGTGTAGGCCAGGTCCGCCGCGGCGGTCGTGCGGCGCAGCAGCGCGTTGGCGGCAGGAGCCTCGACGACGGCGTCGCCGACGCTCCAGAACTCCACGCGCGCGCCCATCGACGCGCCGTAGCGGACGTGCCCGCCGGGGGTGACGCGCGGCGTGAAGTAGCGCAGGAGTGCGGGACCGGTGCCGTCGGGGTCGGCATCCGAGGCGAGCACCGCGGCGCGGCGCTTGGCCTTGACGTACAGCGGGTGCTCGGCGCAGGCGCCGGCGAGCGCGGCGACGGCGGCGGGACGGTCGGCGACGTCGACCACGAGGGCGGGGACCGTGCGATCGTGACGGATCAGCAGGAAGGGGACCCCGGCGTCTTCGAGGGTGCGGGCGACCAGCAGCAGATCGGTCGTCCGCGCCTCTTCGGGGCTCACGGTGTCGTGCACCAGATGGAGGATGCCGCCCACCAGGGCGATGTCGGAGCGCTCGAGCAGGGCGGTCCCGGGATTCTGCTGCGGCGGCAGAGCGGACAGAACGGTCACGGCACCCTCCTTTCCCGGCCGCACGGTGCCGCCGGTGAACACTCCAGAGTACGCCGGGACTGTTACAGGGCGGTTACCCGGGCGATAGCCTCGGGGGATGACCGTCCTCCCGTGCTGCCGCCCCGCCGTCGCCGAGCCGCAGGAGCGGGGCGAGGGCCGGTGATCCCCTCGCTCGTCGGCGACCGGGTCCATGTGCGGGCCCCCGGCAAGCTCAACGTCTTCTTCGAGGTCGGCGACGCGCAGGACGACGGCTACCACGACGTCGCGTCGGCCTACCAGGCGGTGTCGCTGTACGAGGACGTGTGGGCCGAGCCCGCGGTGGACTTCACCCTCTCGGTCACCGGCAAGGTCGACGTCTCGGGGGTCCCCACCGACGACCGCAACCTCGCGCTGCGCGCCGCGCGCCTGGTCGCCCAGCGCATCGGGCACGTCGGCGGCGTCCACCTCGACATCGTCAAGACGGTGCCGGTCGCCGGCGGCATGGGCGGCGGGTCTGCGGATGCCGCGGCCGCCCTCGTCGCGTGCGACGCGCTGTGGGGGGCCGACCTGGGGGCCGCCGAGCTGCAGCGCCTGGCCGCCAAGCTCGGCGCGGACGTGCCCTTCGCGCTGATGGGCGGCACCGCCGTCGGCACCGGCCGCGGCGACCAGCTGAGCCCCGCCCTCGCGCAGGGCCGGTTCGAGTGGGTCGTGGTGACCCGCGGCGACGGGCTCTCGACGCCCGAGGTGTACGCGCACCTGGACCGCCTGCGCGCCCGGCCCGACATCGCCCCCGCCCGCCGCGCGCCCGAGGTCGACCCCGGCGTCCTGCAGGCCCTGCGCGCCGGCGACGCGGTCGCCCTCGCCGCCTGTACGCGCAACGACCTGCAGGCCGCGGCGGTGTCGCTGCGGCCCGAGCTGCAGACCGTGCTCGACCTGGGAAGCGACGCCGGAGCGCTCGCCGGGTTCGTCTCGGGATCGGGCCCGACCCTGGCGTTCCTGTGCGCGGACCAGGCCGGCGCCCTCGACCTGCAGGTGACGCTGTCCGCGGCCGGTCACACCGCGCTGCACGTCCACGGACCGGTGCCGGGCGCCCGCGTGCGGCATCCGTGAAGCGAGAGGAACCCCGATGACCACCGACTCCGCCGCCCTCACGGCCGACGGCGCCTCGCGCGCGGCCTGGCTGGCCCACGCCCTCGACGACACCTCGTCCGAACGGCTGGCCGCGCACGGGCTTGACTACCGCCGCGTCGACGTGCGGGAGCCGGCATCCTTCGATCCGTGGCTGCAGGCGGTGGCGCGCGGGTTCCTCGACGGCGAACGCTCGCCCGAGCAGCTCGCCGCCATCCGGGAGCGCAGCGGCTACCGCCGCGCGACCGGGGTGTTCGACCCCACCGGACCGGTGCCCGAGATGCCCGTGGGCACGATCGCGTCGTGGATCGGCGAGCTGACCCTGCCCGGCGAGGCCGGCATCCCCTCGTGCGCCATCTCGGCCGTGACGGTCGCCCCCACCCACCGCCGCCGGGGGATCGCCCGGGCGATGCTCGAGGGCGAGCTGCGCGCGGCGGCCGCTGCGGGTGCTCCGATGGCGATGCTCACGGTGAGCGAGTCGACCCTCTACGGCCGCTACGGGTTCGCTCCCGCCGCCGCCGCGGCATCCTGGACCCTCGACGTCAAGCGCGCGTCGTGGATCGGGCCCGCCGCGCCGGGCCGCGTCGACTTCATCCCGCGCGAGCGGCTGCGCGCGCTCATCCCCGCCGTCCACGACGGCGTGCGGCTGCGCACCGCGGGCGAGATCGACGTGCCCGCCGGCCATTGGGACGCCTTCGCCCGCACTCGGCCCGACATGAAGGACGCCGGCGACGTCCGCGCGATCCAGTACGCCGACGAGGCAGGCGAGGTGCGGGGTCTCGCGCTGTACACCGTCAAGGGCAACGACGACGACTTCACGAAGTCCACCGTGACGGTGGAGTACCTCGTCGCCGACGGCGATGACGCCTATGCCGCGCTGTGGCGCTTCTTCGTCGAGCTCGACCTCGTCGGCGAGGTGCACGCCCACCAGCTCTCGATCGACGAGCCGCTGTGGTGGATGATCTCGGACCAGCGCGCGGCGACCATCACCGTCGCCGACCACCAGTACGTCCGGATCCTCGACATCCCCCGCGCCCTGTCGCAGCGGCGGTTCGGCGCGCCGGGACGCATCCGGCTCGAGGTCGGCGACCCGCTCGGGCTCGCGTCGGGCAGCTACCTGCTCGAGGCCGACACCGACGGGCGGGCGAGCATCGAGCGGGTGACACCGGATGCCGCCGGGGCGGGCTCGACCCTCACCCTCGGCGTGGCCGAGCTCGCGGCGATCTCGCTCGGGGGAGTGTCGGTGGCGACGCTCGCTGCGGCCGGCCGCGTCCGCGCGTCCGACCCGGAGCCGGCCGCGCGGGTGTTCGGCTGGCACACGTCGCCGCGCCTGAGCTTCTGGTACTGACCGGCGGGTCAGGGTAGCGCCCGCCGGCGGGCGGGTGCAATATCCCGCCGTGATCGCCGGGGCGTCCCCGGGGTCCGCTACCGTGAAGCCGATGAGGGGAGCCCACCCGTGATCGAGTTCCGCGCCGTGTCCAAGCAGTTCCCGGACGGCACGCTCGCCGTCGAGGACTTCAGCCTCGTCATTCCGCCGCACCGCACGACGGTGCTGGTGGGGTCGTCGGGCTCGGGCAAGACGACGCTGCTGCGCATGATCAACCGCATGGTCGACCCGACGTCCGGCTCGATCACGATCGACGGCGAGGACATCGCCCGGCGCGACCCGGTGCAGCTGCGCCGCAGCATCGGCTACGTCATGCAGAACTCCGGCCTGATGCCCCATTTCACGGTCGTCGACAACATCGCCACGGTGCCGGTGCTGCAGGGCAGGCCCCCGCGCGAGGCGCGGGCCCGGGCGCTCGAGCTCATGGACACCGTGGGGCTGGACCGCGGCATGGCCGAGCGCTACCCGCACCAGCTCTCGGGCGGTCAGCAGCAGCGTGTCGGCGTCGCGCGAGGACTCGCCGCCGACCCCAACATCCTGCTGATGGACGAGCCGTTCGGCGCCGTCGACCCCATCGTCCGCGCCGAGCTGCAGCAGGAGCTGCTGCGCCTGCAGCGCGAGATCGGCAAGACGATCGTGTTCGTCACCCACGACATCGACGAGGCCTTCCTGCTGGGCGACCAGGTGGTGATCCTGGAGCGCGGGGCGCGCGCCGCGCAGATCGGCACGCCGGACGAGATCATCGAGGACCCGGCCACCGACTTCGTCGCCAGCTTCATCGGCGCCCACAAGGGCAAGCGCGCGTTGCGGCTGCGGCAGACCCCCCACGGCACGATCGTCGTCGACGGCGAGGGCCGTGCGCAGGGCTCTCTCGTCGACGAGGGCGCCGGCGCGTGAACTGGATCCTCGACAACCTCGACCTGATCGGCGGGCTCACCCTCGTCCACCTGCGCCAGAGCGCGCTGGCGATCGTCGCGGGGTTCGCGCTGTCGCTGCCTCTCGGTTGGGTGGCGTGGCGCTACCGGCTGCTGCGGGGCTGGATCATCACCGTCACCGGGCTGCTGTACACGATCCCGTCGCTGGCCCTGCTGATCCTGCTGCCGACCGTCGTCGGCTACAGCGCGCTCAGCGAGACGAACCTGGTCGTCGCCCTCACCATCTACGCCGTCGCCATCATGGTCCGCGCGGTCGCCGACGGCCTGGACTCCGTCGACGACCACGTCCGCCGGGCGGCGACCGCCGTCGGCTTCGGCGGGCGCCGGCGGTTCTTCGCCGTCGAGCTGCCGCTGGCCGGGCCGGTCATCCTGGCCGGGCTGCGGGTCACGGCGGTCAGCACCATCTCACTGGCGACCGTCGGCATCCTCGTCGGCGTCACCAACCTCGGCTACCTGTTCACCAACGGGCTGCAGCGGCGGATCGTCCCCGAGGTCCTCGGCGGGATCGTCGTGGTGGTCCTGCTCGCCCTCGTCATCGACGGGATGCTGGTGCTCGCCGGCCGCGCGCTCATGCCGTGGACACGCCGCAGTTCGCCGTCGCGCAGGACCCGGGCGGCGGCCGCATGAACCTCATCCTGGACTCCCTGGCCTGGATCTTCTCGCCCGAGCGGCTCGAGGGGCAGTACGCGCTGCCGACCCTCCTCGCCCAGCACCTCTGGTACACCGCGCTGTCGGTGGCGATCGCGGCGCTCATCGCGATCCCGGCCGGGTGGGCGATCGGCCACACCGGCCGGGGGCGCGAGGTCGCGGTGGCCGTGTCGGGGGCCGCCCGCGCCATCCCGTCCTTCGGGCTGCTGGTGCTGCTGGTGCTGCTGCTCGGCGTCCTGCGCCGGCCCGAGGCGGCCACCATCACGTTCGTGCTGCTGGCGATCCCCCCGCTCCTCGCGGGCGCCTACACGGGCCTCGAGGCCATCGACCGGCGCGTCATCGACGCGGCCACGGCCATGGGCATGACGCGGTGGCAGGTGCTGTGGCGCGTCGAGGTGCCCCTCGGCCTGCCGCTCCTGGTGGGCGGCATCCGCTCGGCCGTCCTCCAGGTGGTGGCGACGGTGACCATCGCCGCGTACGTCAACCTCGGCGGCCTCGGATTCCCGATCATCCAGGGGCTTCCGCTGCGCCGCTTCGACCAGGTCCTCGGCGGCGCGATCCTCGTCGCCGTCCTCGCCCTGGTCCTGGACGCCCTGCTCGGCTGGGCGCAGCGCGCGGCCGTCCCGCGAGCGCTGCGCGCCGCATCGACCCCCGCACCCGTCAGAGAAGAGAGAATCGCATCATGACCACAGCGCATTGCACACGTCTCTACGCCGCGGCGGGTCTCGCCGCCGCAGCCGCCCTCGTCCTCGCGGGCTGCGCCTCGAGCAACCCGCTCGAGGAGGAGGACACCGGCGACGCCGGATCCTCCGAGGCCATCGTCGTCGGCTCGCAGGCGTACTACTCCAACGAGATCGTCGCCGAGATCTACGCCCAGGCGCTCGAGAACGCCGGGTTCGAGGTGGAGCGGCAGTTCCAGATCGGCCAGCGCGACGCCTACATCCCCGTCATCGAGAGCGGCGAGATCACCCTGTTCCCCGAGTACAGCGGCAACCTGCTGCAGTACTTCGAGCCCGACACCGAGGCGCGCACCCCCGAGGACGTCGAGGCCGCCCTCGCCGAGGCGCTCCCCGAGGGGCTCACGGTGCTCGACGCGTCCGAGGCCAGCGACCAGGACTCCTACACCGTCACGGCGGCCTTCGCCGAAGAGAACGGGCTCGAGAGCATCGACGACCTCGCCGACGTCGACGGCCCGCTGACCCTCGGCGGCCCGCCCGAGCTCGCCGAGCGGCCCTACGGGCCCTCGGGCCTGGCCGACACGTACGGCGTCGAGGTGGAGTTCTCGGCGACCGGTGAGACCACCGTCGAGGACCTCGTGGCCGGCACCGTCGACATCGCCAACGTCTACACCGCCGACCCGCGCATCGAGACCGAGGACCTCGTGGTCCTGGACGACCCGGAAGGGCTCTTCCTCGCTTCGAACGTCATCCCGCTGGTGAGCAGCGACGTCGCCGACGAGATCGCCGACGTCATCAACGCCGTCAGCGCCGCCCTCACCCCCGAGGGCCTCGTGGCGCTGAACGTCCAGAGTACCGTCGACCAGATGTCCTCGGCGGACATCGCCTCGGCCTGGCTCGAGGACAACGGCCTGGTCTGATCCGCGCCCGCACGACAAGATGCCCGCCCCCGAGGGGGCGGGCATCTTCGTGTGCGGCATGGACCGCGGGGCGGGTCAGACCTGGTCGGGGTGGCCCTGGCAGCGTGCTGCCTCGGGGACGCCCGCGAGGGCCTCTTCGACGTGCTGGCCGCAGCCGGCCCAGGTGGCCTTGCCGCAGACGGTGCAGGTGATGCGCTGACACATGGGGACGATCTCCTTCGTGGGTTCGGTGTGTGTGGTGGGGTGGTTCAGGCGAGGGACAGGAAGAGCTTCTCGAGCTCCTCGGCGGTCAGTCCCTCGGCGGCCTCGGTGGCCTGCGGGTCGACGACGCAGTCCCGCATCGCCGACGAGATGATGGCGAAGCCGGCGCGATCCAGGGCGCTCGTCACGGCCGCGAGCTGCGTCACGACGTCGCGGCACGAGCCGCCCGCCTCGACCGCCGCGATCACGCCGGTCAGCTGGCCCTGGGCGCGCCGCAGCCGGTTGATGATGCGCTTGCGCGCCGCGGCCTGCTCCTCGGGGGTTCCGGTGATCATCATGCGAAGGCTCCTTCCGTGGCCAGGATCCGCTCGATGTCGGCACCGTACCAGTGGCGCAGGGTCTGGATGCCGCCCGACAGCGACGACGAGTCCATGCCCGCACCCACGAGGATCCGGTGGGCGATGTTGGCGCGGACGCCCGCCGCGCACATGACGCGCACGGGGCGACCCGCGGCGGCCTCGCGGGCCTCGTCGATGCGTACGCGCAGCTCGGTGTGCGGGATGTTCAGCGCGCCCGGCAGGTGGCCGGTGGCGAACTCCTTGGCGGTGCGCACATCCAGGATCAGCGCGCTGTCACCGAGGGATTCCGCCTCGTCGGCGTACCACAGGCTCAGGCGGCCGGTGAGGACGTTCTCGGCGACCATGCCCACGAGGTTGACCGCGTCCTTGGCCTGGCCGTAGGGCGGCGAGTAGGCGAGGTCCAGATCGATGAGGTCGGTCGCGGCGAACCCGGCACGCAGCGCGGTGGCCAGCACGTCGATGCGCTTGTCGACGCCCTCGGTGCCCACGGCCTGCGCGCCCAGCAGGCGCCCGTCCTCGCCGATGTGCACCATGAGGTGCATCGGCGCGGCGCCGGGGAAGTAGCCGGCGTGCTGGTTGGGGTGCAGGTGCAGCGTCCGGTACGAGATGCCCGCGGCATCCAGCGCCCCGCGGTTGGCTCCCGTCATCGCGGCGGTGAGGCCGCCGATGCGGACGATCGCGGTGCCGAGCGGCCGGATGATCTGGCGGCCGCTGCCGGCGCCGAAGATGTCGTCGGCGATGAGCCGGCCGGCACGGTTGGCGGGACCGGCGAGCGCCACGGGGCGGACGGCGCCGGTGACGGCGTCCACACTCGCGGTCGCGTCGCCCGCGGCCCACACGCCCTCGGCCGACGTGCGGCCCCGGTCGTCGACGACGATCGCGCCGCGGACGGTCTCGATGCCGGCATCCTGGACGAAGCCGGTGTCGGGGCGGACGCCGACCGACATCACGATGATGTCGGCGGCCAGCCGCGTGCCGTCGGCGAGGACGACGTGGTCCTCGCCGACGCCCTGCTCGACGCTCTCGGCGCCGACGCCGTCGTGGACGGCGATGCCGAGCCCCTGCAGCTCCTCGGTGACGAGGGTCGCCAGCTCCCGCTCGAGCGGCGGCAGCACGTGGGGGGCGAGCTCGACGATGGCGACCTCGAGACCGGCGTGGCGCAGCGCCTCGGCGGCCTCGAGGCCGATGAACCCGCCACCGAGCACGACCGCGCGGCGCGCTCCGGCGTCGACCCGCTCACGCAGGGTCGTCGCGTCGGAGACGGACCGGAGCGTCCGCACGCGGGGAGAGCCGATGCCCGGCAGCGGGGGAATGAGGGCCGACGCGCCCGGAGCGAGCACGAGGGCGTCGTAGGCGAGCGTCTGCTCGCCCGAGGAGGAGCGCACCGAGACGGTGCGCGCGGCGGTGTCGATGGCGGTGACCTCGTGCCCGGTGCGGACGTCGAGGTTCAGCGCGGCGCGCAGCGACGCGGGAGTGTGCAGCAGCAGCGACTCGGCATCGGCGATCTCACCGCTGAGGTGGTACGGCAGTCCGCAGTTGGCGAACGAGACCTCGGGACCCCGCTCGAGCACGATGATTTCGGCGGACTCGTCGTGACGTCGGGCGCGTGCGGCGGCACTCATGCCGGCCGCGACACCGCCAACGATGATGATGCGCATGCTGCTCCTTCCGATACCCTGAGGGGTATCACGTCGATGACACAAAGATACCCCCGGGGGTATCCGGATGTCAACTCGGCGTCGTGGCCCGCCCGCCTCGCCTAGCCTGGAGGGGACATGGCACATCTTCTGGGGGCCGAAGCCCTGCATCTGGAGTTCCCCACCCGCGTCGTCTTCGACTCGGTGTCGCTGGGGATCGACGAGGGCGACCGCATCGGCATCGTCGGCCGCAACGGCGACGGCAAGTCGAGCCTGCTGGCCATGCTCGCGGGCAGGCTGCAGCCCGACGGCGGACGCGTCACGGTCCGCGGCGGCGTGCAGGTGGGCGTCCTCGACCAGGCGGACGTGCTCGACGACACGCTGACGGTCGCGCGCTCGGTGGTGGGTGAGGCCCCCGAGCACGAGTGGGCCGGGGACGCGCGCACGCGGGACGTCATCGCGGGCCTGCTCGGCGACATCCCGTGGCAGGCGCCGGTGCGCGACCTGTCCGGCGGGCAGCGGCGCCGCGTGGCGCTGGCGGCCCTGCTCGTGGGCGACCACGACGTGCTCTTCCTCGACGAGCCGACGAACCACCTCGACGTCGAGGCGATCGCGTGGCTGGCCGACCACCTCAAGCGGCGGTGGTCGGCGACGTCCGGCGGGCTGCTGGTGGTGACCCACGACCGCTGGTTCCTCGACGAGGTCTGCACCCGCACGTGGGAGGTGCACGACCGCATCGTCGAGCCGTTCGAGGGCGGGTACGCCGCCTACATCCTGCAGCGGGTCGAGCGCGACCGGCAGGCGGCGGTCATCGAGCAGCGCCGGCAGAACCTCGCGCGCAAAGAGCTGGCGTGGCTGCGGCGCGGCGCGCCCGCGCGGACGTCCAAGCCCAAGTTCCGCATCGACGCCGCCAACGAGCTCATCGCCGACGTCCCCGAGATCCGCGACGCGGTGACGCTGCGCTCCCTGGCCGTGTCGCGCCTGGGCAAGGACGTCGTCGACCTGATCGACGTCTCGGTCGCCTACCCGGCTCCGGACGGCGCCGGCAGCAGAGAGGTCCTGCGCGACGTCGAGTGGCGCATCGCGCCGGGCGAGCGCACGGGCATCCTCGGGGTCAACGGGGCGGGCAAGTCGACGCTGCTCGGGCTCGTCGCCGGCGACGTCGAGGCCACGACGGGTCGCGTCAAGCGCGGCAAGACGGTGAAGGTCGCCACCCTCACCCAGCGACTGGACGAGCTGGAAGAGCACCTGGACGACCCGGTGCGCGTGGTGATCTCTCGCCTTCGCACCACGTACAGCTTCGGTGCCGGCTCGAAGGCGCAGGAGCTCACCCCCGGCCAGCTGCTGGAGCGCATGGGCTTCGCGAGCGCCCAGCTGTCCACGCCGGTCAAGGACCTCTCGGGCGGCCAGAAGCGGCGGCTCCAGCTGCTGCTCATCCTGCTCGAGCAGCCGAACGTGCTGATCCTCGACGAGCCGACCAACGACCTCGACACCGACATGCTCGCGGCTATGGAGGACCTGCTGGACACGTGGCCGGGGACGCTCATCGTCGTCTCGCACGACCGCTACTTCCTCGAGCGGGTCACCGACCAGCAGTTCGCGATCCTCGGGGGGCACCTGCGGCACCTGCCCGGCGGCGTCGACGAGTACCTGCGCCTGCGCGCCCGCTCCGTCCAGGAGCGGGACGACGCGGCCGGCACGCCGCCCGCCGGCGCGGCATCCGGCACCGCGTCGCCGGCGCCGTCGGGCCTGGCCGGCGCCGAGCTGCGCGCGGCGCAGAAGGAGCTCGCCGCACTGGAGCGCCGGCTCGAGAAGCTCGAGAGCCAGATCTCGGCCTCGCGGACGGCCCTGGCCGACCACGACCAGTCCGACTACGTCGGTCTCGGCGCCGAGATGACCCGCATCCAGGGCCTCGAGGCCGAGCGCGACGACGTCGAGGCGGCGTGGTTCGCCCTCACGGAGCGGATGGGCTGAGCCCCGCGCGGGGCGACTGGTCGAAGCCCAGGCTGAGCTTTCGCAGCAGCGAGGCCAGGCGCTCGCGATCGGCGCGGGACAGGGCGTCCAGCAGCAGCGCCTCGGCGTCGACCAGGCGCGTGATGGCGGCATCCACCCTCACCCTCCCCTCCTCGGTGAGGGTGACCAGGACGCTGCGGCCGTCGGCGGGGTCGGCCTCGCGCCGCACGAGGCGCCGGCCCACGAGCCGGTCGATGCGGTTGGTCATGGTGCCGCTCGAGACCAGGGTCTGCTGCAGCAGCTGCTTGGGGCTCAGCTGGAACGGCTCGCCCGCACGACGCAGGGCCGACAGCACGTCCCACTCCCACGGCTCGAGCTCGCTGCGGCGGAAGGCGTCGCGGCGGGCGCGGTCGAGATGGCGTGAGAGGCGGTCGACGCGCGAGAGCACCTCCAGCGGCGAGAAGTCCAGATCGGGGCGCTGGGCGCCCCACGCCCCGACGATGCGATCGACCTCGTCGGTTTCGTGCGTCATGCCCTCATTATCGTGCGCGCCTGAACGTCTGCGGGAAGACTGGCACCGGCGCGCCGCCGGGGCCTGGCAGACTTGACGGGCGGCGCCCGAGGCGGCCGCGGTCCGCCGTGGTGTAATGGCAGCACGACAGCCTTTGGAGCTGTGAGGTCCAGGTTCGAGTCCTGGCGGCGGAGCATGAGCGAGAACACCGACCCGCGCCTGGCGGTCATCGTGCTGGCGGCAGGCCAGGGCACGCGGATGAAATCCGCACTGCCGAAGGTGCTGCACCCGATCGGCGGACGGGCGCTCCTCGGGCACGTGCTCGACACCGCTGCGGCGCTCGGCCCGGCGCGCACCGCCGTCGTCGTGCGGCACGAGCGGGACCTGGTCGCCGACGCCGTCGCCGAGACGATGCCGGACGCGCTGCTGGTGGATCAGGACGACGTCCCGGGCACGGGTCGTGCGGTCGAACTGGCCCTGGACGCCCTCGCCGGCCACGCCGGCGAGGTGCTGGTCCTCAGCGGCGACGTGCCGCTGCTCGAGGCGGCCACCTTGGCCGACCTGCTGCGCGCCCACCGCGCAGAGCGCGCCGCGGCGACCGTGCTGAGCGCCACCGTGGACGACGCCACCGGCTACGGCCGCGTCATCCGCGACGAGGCGGGGCTCGTGGCGCGCATCGTCGAGCACAAGGACGCCACCGACGACGAGGTGGCCGTCACCGAGATCAACGCCGGGGTGTACGTCTTCGACGCCCAGGCCGCGCGCGAGCACCTCGCCCGCGTCGGCACGGCCAACGCCCAGGGCGAGAAGTACCTCACCGACATCGTGGCGCTGCTGCGCTCGTCGTCGCTCACCGTCGCCGCCTCGAGTGCTCCGGATGCCGCGGCCGCCCTCGGCGTCAACGACCGCGTGCAGCTGGCCGAGGCGGCGAGACTGCTCAACGCCCGCACGGTCCGCCGGTGGCAGCTGGCCGGAGCCACGATCATGGACCCCGCCACCACCTGGATCGACGTGACCGCGACGCTCGCGCCGGATGTCACCGTGCTGCCGAACACGCACATCCTGCGGGCGACGACGATCGCCGAGGGCGCCACGATCGGCCCGGACACCAGCCTCGTGGACTGCGAGGTCGGCGCCGGCGCCACGGTGCGCCGCAGCGACGCGACGCTCGCCGTCATCGGGGCCGGCGCGAGCGTCGGGCCGTTCGCGTACCTGCGCCCGGGCACCGAGCTCGGCGCGGACGGCAAGATCGGCACCTTCGTCGAGACCAAGAACAGCCGCATCGGCGAGCGGAGCAAGGTGCCGCACCTGTCGTACGTCGGCGACACCACGATCGGCCGCGGCGTGAATCTGGGCGCCGGGGCCATCACCGCCAACTACGACGACATCGCCAAGCACCCCACCGTCATCGGGGACGAGGTGCACACCGGCTCGCATAACGTCTTCGTGGCGCCCGTTAGGATCGGAGACGGCGCGAAGACCGGAGCGGGTGCGGTCATCCGCAAGGATGTCCCCGCCGGCGCCCTGGCAATGAGTGTGGCCCCCCAGCGGAACGTCGCGGGATGGGTCGAGGACAACCGACCGGGCACCGCGGCCGCGGAAGCGGCCGCTCGGGCTCGGTCCGCACAGGAAGCGGACGATGGGTCGCAAGAAGAAGACCGTTGAACTCGACCGGGCGAACGACATCGCCCCGGGCCTGGTGGCCAAGACCAAGAAGCGGCTCGTGGTCGCACGGGGGAGCTCCCACCCGGAGCTCGCCGCGGACGTCGCCTCGGCCCTCGGCACCGAGCTCGTCCCCACCGAGTACCGCACGTTCGCGTCGGGCGAGATCCTCACGCGCTTCCAGGTGTCCATCCGCGGGTGCGACTTCTTCCTCATCCAGAGCTTCGGGCCGCCGGTCAACGAGTGGCTGATGGAGACCCTCATCATGCTCGACGCCGCCAAGCGCGCGTCGGCCAAGCGCATCACCGTCGTCGCGCCGTACTACCCGTACTCGCGCCAGGACAAGAAGGGCCGCGGTCGCGAGCCCATCAGCGCGCGACTGGTCGCCGACCTGCTGAAGACGGCCGGGGCCGACCGTGTCATGAGCGTGGACCTGCACGCCGCGCAGATCCAGGGGTTCTTCGACGGCCCCGTCGACCACTTGTTCGCCAAGCCCGTGCTGCTGGAGTACTTCGAGCGCACGATGAGCGCCGAGGACCGCGAGAAGCTCACCGTCGTCTCGCCCGACACCGGCCGCGTGCGCGTGGCCGACACGTGGTCGGACAGCCTGGGCGCCCCGCTGGCGATCATCCACAAGCGCCGGGACCCGAACGTGGCGAACCAGGTCACCGTCAACGAGATCGTCGGTGACGTCAGCGGCCGGGTGTGCCTGCTCGTGGACGACATGATCGACACCGGCGGAACCATCGTCAAGGCCGCTGAGGCGCTGAAGGCCAACGGCGCCGTCAAGGTGATCGTGGCAGCCACCCACCCGATCTTCAGCGATCCCGCCGCCGAGCGCCTGCAGAGCGCCGCCATCGACGAGGTCGTCGTCACCGACACCATTCCGCTGCCGGAGTCCAAGCGGTTCCCGACGCTGACGATCCTGCCGATCGCACCGCTGCTGGCCCGCGCCATCCACGAGGTGTTCGAGGACGGCTCGGTCACGAGCATGTTCGACGGCGCGGCGTGATCGCGCCGGCCGCGCGCGACGCCCTGCGCGCCTCTGCCGCGTTCGCCGGCGTCGCCGGTGCCCTCGCGCTGACCGCGTGCGGCGGCGCGTCGGCGGGGGAGCCCGCGGGGCAAGCCGCCGCCGAGACGACCGGGCCGTACGCCGACGGGACCTACACCGCCGAGGGCTCGTACGCCACGCCCGAGACGGTCGAGACGATCAGCGTGACCGTGACGCTGGAGTCCGACGTGGTGACGGCGGTCGAGGTGACCGGCGACCCGCAGCGCCCCGAGTCCGAGCAGTACCAGGGCCGGTTCATCGGCGGGATCAGCGACGAGGTCGTCGGCCGGGACCTCGACGAGATCGCCGTGACGCGCGTCGCCGGGTCCTCGCTCACCAGCGGCGGCTTCATGCAGGCGCTCGAGGCGATCAAGGCCGACGCGGCCGAGTGACCCGCGGCAGGTCGCGATGACACGCCCCGCGGGGTGGCGGTTCGAGGCCATCGGCACCGTGTGGTCGATCGAGACGGCGGAGCCGCTGTCGGCGTCCGAGCGCCGGCGGGTGTCCGCCGAGATCGACGAGTTCGACCGCGCCTGGTCGCGGTTCCGCCCCGATTCGCTCGTGCACGCCCTCGCCGACGGCGCCGGATCGGTGCGCGCGCCGGCGGACGCCGCCGCGCTCGCCGCCGTCTACGACGCGCTCGCCGAGGCGACCGGCGGCGCGGTCACGCCGCTCGTCGGCGACGCCCTCGCCGCCCGCGGCTACGACGCGGAGTACTCCCTCGCCGACCGCGGAGCCCGGCCCGCGCCGGTGGCGGAGGGGAGCGGCATCCGGCTCGAGAACGGCCTGATGTCGCTCGACCGGCCCGCCCTCATCGACGTCGGCGCGGCGGGCAAGGGCGCCCTCGTCGACCGCGTCACCCGCGCCCTGGCCGCGCACCGCGACCTGGTGGTGGACGCCGGCGGCGACATCGCCGTCCGCGGCGCCGCCCAGCGCATCGGCCTGGAGCACCCGTTCGACCCCCGGCGGGCGATCGGGGTGTGGACGGTGGCGGATGCGGCGCTCTGCGCCTCGGCGACGACGCGCCGGGCATGGGGCGACGGCCTGCACCACGTCCTGGACGCCCGCACCGGCGAGCCCGTGCGCCGCATCGCGGCGACGTGGGCGGTGGGTGCCGATGCGCTGCACGCGGATGCCGTGGCCACCGCCCTCTTCTTCGACGGCGGGCCGGAGCTCGCCGCGGCGTGGGGGACGGGGTGGGTGCGCATGCTCACCGATGGGCGCGTGGAGTGGTCCCCGGGGTGCGAGGCGGAGCTGTTCACCTCGGGCTGAGCGGTCGCCGCGTCGGCCGGGCCGACGCCCGGCGCGATAGCGTGGCGGGGTGAGGATCCGTTCCGCCGAGCCCTGCGAGCCCCGATGCTGAGCACCCTGACGGCGGCGTGGAGCCGCGTGTTCGCCGTCCTCGGGCGGGTCTCGATGTACCGGCTGGTGTACCTGTCGCTCGCCGCCCTGGCCCTGGTCGCCTTCGTCGCGAGCCTGTTCGGCGCGGTGGCGCCCACCCCGCTCGAGCTCGTCGTCACGCTGGCGGTGATGGCGGCGGTGTGCGTGGCCGTCGATGCCGCCGCGCAGCGGGTGCTGCACCTGCACTGGCGGCTGGAGTCCTCGCTCATCACCGCCCACATCCTGCTGTTCGTGCTCCGCCCGACGCTCGAGCCCGTAGCCCTGGCGGGCATCGCCCTGGCGGCGGCGGTGGCGTCGCTGTCGAAGTACATCCTGGCGTGGCGCGGCCGCCACATCTTCAACCCCGCCGCGGTGGGGGCGACGGTGCTCACGCTGCTCGCGGTGGCCGTCCCCGCCCTCGGCGCCTCGTCGTGGTGGGTGGGGACCCCGGTCCTCGCCGTGCCCGTCGTCCTGCTGGGGCTGGCGGTGCTGTGGCGCACCGAGAAGCTGCGGCTGGTCGCCGTCTTCCTCGTGGTCGCCGTGGGCGTCGGCGTCGTGCGCGTGTCGTCGCAGTACGAGGCGGCCGGTCAGCCGGTCGAGCTGGCCGCGATCCTCTGGCCGGTGCTGCTGTCCTCGCCCTACCTGTTCCTCGGCGCCTTCATGCTCTCGGAGCCGCTCACCCTGCCGCCGCGACGCTGGCAGCAGCTCACCGTCGCCGCCGTCGTGGGAGTGCTGGCGGGGTGGCCGATCCTCATCGGCGAGGTCAGCCTCGGCCAGGAGCGCGCGCTGCTGGTGGGGAACCTCGTCGCCTTCGCGTTCTCGGTCCGCTCCGCGGTCGCCCTCACCCTCGAATCCCGCGACCAGCTCTCGCCCACCGTCCGTCAGCTGACGTTCCGCGCGCACCGGCGCCTCGCCTTCGTCCCGGGGCAGTACCTGGAGCTGGACGTGCCCCACCGGCACCCCGACGCGCGCGGAACGCGTCGGGAGTTCAGCATCGCCTCGGCGCCCGAGGATCTGCCGCGCGTGGTCGTGGCCTTCCGGGAGGCGCCCAGCAAGAAGCCGCTGAGCTCGTACAAGAAGGCCCTCGCGCAGGTGACGGCGGGCACCGACCTGGCGGTGACCGGCGTGTGGGGCGACTTCCTGCTGCCCACGCGCGCCGCCGCCCCCGTGCTCATGGTCGCGGCGGGGATCGGCG
This sequence comes from Microbacterium aureliae, assembly GCF_054780155.1. Lineage (NCBI taxonomy): Bacteria > Bacillati > Actinomycetota > Actinomycetes > Micrococcales > Microbacteriaceae > Microbacterium > Microbacterium aureliae. The sequence goes on along the minus strand of NZ_BAAGWW010000001.1, from coordinate 654,302 downwards.
TGACGCCGTTCGTGTCTCAGCTGCGCCACCTGACCGCGGCCGGCGAGGACCGTGACATCGTCCTGGTGTACGTCGCCTCCGAGCCCGAGGAGCTGGTGTTCCGCGAGGACATCGCCGCCTCGGGGGTGCCGGTCATCGTCTTCACCCGCACGGAGCCCGCCGACCTGCCGCCGCACTGGCGCTGGGCGCGCGGGGTGCGGCTGGATGCCGAGGGGCTCCTGCGGGTGGTTCCCGACATCGCCGCCCGCCACGCCTACATCTCGGGCCCGCCGGGACTCATCGCCGATCTCGCGCCGGCGCTCGAGCGTGCCCGGTCGATCACGACCGACGCGTTCTCGGGTTACTGAGCCGCGCCCGCGCCGATCGTCGCCGGCAGCGCCGGGTCCTGGGGGCGCGCGGGCAGCCGCATCGTGAACGACGTGTCGCCCGGGCGGCTCTGCACGTCGAGCTCGCCGCCGTGGGCCTGGACGATGGCCCGCGCGATCGACAGGCCGAGGCCCGTGCCGCCGGTCTTGCGCGCCCGTGAGCGGTCGGCCCGCGCGAAGCGGTCGAACAGCTGATCCCGGATGCCGTCCTCGACGCCGGGGCCGTCGTCGTGGACGCTGAGCTCGGCCCAGTTGCCCCGGCGAGCGACGCGGACGGTCACGGTCGTGCCGGCCGGGGTGTGGGTGCGGGCGTTGGCGAGCAGGTTCGCCACCACCTGGGTGAGCCGCCCCGTGTCGCCGGCGACGACGACGGGCTCCGGTTCCACGTCCAGCCGCCACGTGTGGTCGGGGCCCGCAGGTCGCGCGTCGGCGACGGCCTCGACCGCCAGCTGCGTCAGATCGACGCTGCCCACCACGAGCTCCTGGCCCTCGTCGAGCCGCGCCAGCAGCAGCAGATCCTCGACGAGGGCGGTCATGCGCAGGGACTGCGCCTGGATGCGCTCGAGCGCGGAGCCGGTGGTCTCGCTCAGCGACGGATCGCGCAGCGACAGCTCGGAGTATCCCCGGATCGACGCCAGGGGAGTGCGCAGCTCGTGGCTGGCATCGGCCACGAACCGCCGCATCAGGTCCTCGTTGCGCTGGCGGGCCGCGAGGGACGCGTCGACGTGGTCGAGCAGCGTGTTGAGCGCGTGCCCGACGCGGCCGATCTCGGTGGACTCGTCGGCCTGCTCGGTCGGCACGCGCTCGGCGATCGTGACGGCGCCCTGGGACATCGGCGTCGCCGCCACCCGTTCGGCGGTGTCGGCCACCGACCGCAGCGGCCTGAGGCTCCGGCGGATGACGACTGCGATCGCCACCCCCAGAAGCAGCAGGCCGCCGGCGGTGACGAGGGCCACCGTGATGAGGATCTGCCCGACCACCCCCGTCACCTCGGAGGTGGGCAGGCCCGCCAGGATGAAGGTTCCCGACGAGGAGCCGCTCAGCAGCACGCGGTAGTCGCCCACGCCCTCGATGCTCACGGTCGAGGCGCGGCGGGGGTCGGCCTGGTAGAGGACCTCGCCGATCTGGCTGCCGGTGAGCTCTTCGACGGTCCCGTCGCCGGTGACGTACGCGCCCGACAGGCCCGACGGGGTCTGCATGACGAAGAGGAACCCCTCGGGCTGGCGGCCCGCGCTCAGCACGTCCGCGGCCGTCTGGGACGGGGTCACCCGCAGCGAGCTCGCCGCCGAGAACAGCCGGGCGTTGAGGTTCGTGTCGAGGATGTTCCCGAGCAGGGCGCCGGTGGCCACGCCCACCAGGGTCAGGATGAGGGCGACCATCCCGATGACGGTCACCATCAGACGCGTCTGCAGACTCCACCGACGCGACGGGGTGAGGCTCGTCACTGCGGCGCCTTGATCATGTAGCCGACCCCGCGGACGGTGTGGATGAGCGGCTCGCGGCCCTGGTCGATCTTCTTGCGCAGGTACGAGATGTAGAGCTCCACGACGCTGGACCGGCCGCCGAAGTCGTAGTTCCACACCCGGTCGAGGATCTGCGCCTTGGACACCACGCGGCGCGGGTTGCGCATGAGGTAGCGCAGCAGCTCGAACTCCGTCGCCGTCAGCTCGATCGGGGCGCCGTCGCGCTCGACCTCGTGGCTGTCCTCGTTGAGGCTCAGATCTCCGACGCGCAGGATCGGCTCCGTGCCGGCGGCCAGCGCCGTGCCCGCGCGGCGCATGAGCCCCCGCAGGCGGGCGACGACCTCTTCGAGGCTGAAGGGCTTGGTGACGTAGTCGTCGCCGCCCGCGGTCAGCCCGGCGACCCGGTCGCCGACGGAGTCCTTCGCCGTGAGGAACAGGACCGGGACGTCGTCGCCGGACTGACGCAGCCGCTGGAGCACCGCCATGCCGTCGAGGTCCGGCATCATGATGTCGAGCACCAGGGCGTCGGGGGCGAACTCGCGCGCCGCCTGCAGCGCCTCGAAGCCGGAGCCGGCCGTCTGGACCTCCCACCCCTCCATCCGCAGCGCCATCGAGAGCAGATCGGTGAGCATCTGCTCGTCGTCGACCACGAGCACGCGCGGTGCGGTGCCGTCGACGCGGGTGAGGTCGGAGGTCGCGCGGGGAACGGTCATGCGCCCATTGTGAAGGCGTTCCTATGCGGTTGCTATGGCGTGGCCTATGCGCCCGCTGTGAATCGGACCGTTCCCCCGCGGATCAGATGATGCCGTCCGAGAGCGCGTTGGGCGTGCCGAAGCGGTGCGCCGTGATCGAGACCGCCTGCTCGTGCAGGTGCGGCAGCATCTCGACGCGGCCCGCAGAGACCACGGGACCGCCGTACACGGCGATGTCGGGCTTGCCGTTCGCCGCGGCGTACACCGCCGTCACCTCGTCCGCCCGGGAGGCGCCGGCCACGACCCGAACGCGCGCGCTGGCGTGGGGCCCGTCCTGGGCGGCGAGGGCGGCGACGTGCGCCTCCCACGCCGCGGCGTCCTCGTAGCGGACCTCGACGCCCGCGCGCGAGAGCGCGTCGGCTATGGGCGCCGGCAGCGCGATCGGGGTGCTGACGACGGGGCGCGCCCCGGCGGCGAGCCCGGCGGCCACCGCGCGGACGACGTGGTGGACGGGCGCGTCGGCGGCCGCGCGCACCACCACCGGGACGGGCAGGTAGCGGAAGACGTTGCGCTCGACACCCAGCTGCGACACGTCGCGGGCCGTGCCGAACTCCTCGTCCCACGCCGCGGCATCCGAGCCCAGCGCCCCGCGCAGCCACGCGAGATCGGCGCTGTCCAGCCCCGCGCGCTCGGCGGCGGCCAGCAGGCCGGCCGCGCGGGCGTGCGGCGCCCGCGCCTCGCCGGCGACGGGGGCGTCGGTCCAGTCGACCAGCCCGTGCAGGTAGTTCGGCCCGCCTGCCTTGGTGCCCGCGCCGATCGCCGAGCGCTTCCACCCGCCGAACGGCTGGCGCCGCACGATCGCGCCGGTGATCCCGCGGTTGACGTACAGGTTCCCCGCCTGGACGCGCTCCAGCCACACGCGCAGCTCGTCGCGGTCGAGGGAGTGCAGGCCGCTGGTGAGGCCGTAGTCGATCTCGTTGACGATGTCGATCGCCTCGTCCAGCGTCTCGGCCGTCATGATGCCGAGGATCGGGCCGAAGTACTCGGTGAGGTGGTACTCCGACCCGCGGCGCACGCCGTCGCGCACGCCGGGGCTCCACAGGCGGTGCCCGCCGGCGCGGTCCGTGGCCAGCGGGCTGTCGCTGGGCAGCTCCCGCGGAGCGAGGAGCCAGCTCTCGCCGGCGCCCAGCTCGGTCAGCCCGCGCAGCAGCTTGCCCGACGGAGCCGTCATGATCGGGCCCATCTGGGTCTCGAGGTGCTCGGGCGTCCCGACCTTCAGCGAGCGGACGGCATCCAGGAGCTGTCCGCGGAACCGCTTGGAGGTCGCGACCGAGCCCACGAGGATCACCAGCGACGACGCCGAGCACTTCTGGCCCGCGTGCCCGAACGCGGACTGGGCGACGTCGCGCGCGGCGAGGTCGAGGTCGGCGTTCGGCGTGACGATGATGGCGTTCTTGCCGCTGGTCTCGGCGAGGATCGGCAGGTCCTGGCGGAGCTCCCGGAAGCTCTCGGCGGTCTCGTACGCGCCGGTGAGGATGAGGCGGTCCACGCGCGGGTCCGCCACGAGCGCCGAGCCGAGCTCGCGGTCGCCGAACTGCACCAGCTGCAGGACGTCCCGGGGGACACCCGCCTCCCACAGCGCCTCGACCATCACGGCGCCCGAGCGGGCCGAGCTCGCGGCGGGCTTGATGATGACGGACGCTCCCGAGGCGAGACCGGCGAGCGCGCCGCCGGCGGGGATCGCCACGGGGAAGTTCCACGGCGGGATCACCGCGACGAGCTTGGTCGGCTGGGCGGTCGCGCCCTCCACGCTCTGCAGCTGCTGGCCGAGCATGGCGTAGTAGTTGGCGAAGTCGATGGCCTCGGACACCTCGGGGTCGCCCTGGTCGAGCGTCTTGCCGCACTCCGAGCCCATCACCTCGAGCAGGTCCGCGCGGCGGGCCTCGAGGCGCTCGCCGGCCCGGTAGAGGATGCGGGCCCGCTCGTCGGCACCGAGCGCCTGCCACTTCTCGGCGGCGGCGAGGCCGCGCTCGACGGCCGCGTCCAGGCTCTGCCGGTCCTCGATGCGGGCGGCGGCCACGGCATTCGCGCCGAGGGTCGAGCCGACCATGCGCTCGGCGATCCCGCGGCCCCATGCCCGGTTGCCCGGAAGATCCGGGTCGCTGTCGGGGGTGTTCTCGAAGCCGCCGGTGCGGCCCGCGGCGACCTTCGCCTCGACGCGGGCGGGGGCGCCGTCCTCGTCGTGGTCGCGGCGATCCTGCCGGCGGTTCGGGGCGGGCACGCGGTAGGTCTCGACGGTGCCGTCGCCGGTGATGTCCTCGAGATCGCCGAGCGAGGCGAGGAAGCGCTCCTTCTCGCGCTCGAACAGCTCGGCGCTGGAGTCCAGCTCGAAGACGGCGGACATGAAGTTCTCGCTGCTGGCACCCTCTTCGAGCCGGCGGATCAGGTACGCGATCGCGACGTCGAACTCCTCGGGGTGGACCACCGGGGTGTAGAGCAGGAGCGAGCCGACCTCGCGGCGGACCGCCTCGGCCTGGCCGGTGGCCATGCCCAGCAGCATCTCGAACTCGATGCTCTGCTGCGCGCCGCGCTCCGTCGCCAGCAGCCACGCCAGCGCGATGTCGAAGAGATTGTGCCCGGCGACCCCCACGCGCACGTTCGCGACGCGCTCCGCGGTCAGGGCGTAGTCGAGGACGGCCTTGTAGCTGGTGTCGGAGTCCTGCTTCGTCCCCCACGTGGCCACCGGCCAGCCGCGGAGGGCCGCATCCACGTGCTCCATCGGCAGGTTCGCGCCCTTGACGACCCGGACCTTGATGGGCGCGCCGCCGCGGGCGACGCGTGCCGCCGACCACTCCTGCAGGCGCATCATCGCCCCGAGCGCGTCGGGCAGGTACGCCTGCAGCACGATGCCCGCCTCGAGGCCGAGGAACTCGGGTCGATCCAGGATGCCGGTGAAGACGGCGAGCGTCAGGTCCAGGTCCTTGTACTCCTCCATGTCGAGGTTGATGAACTTCTTGGGGCTCTCGGCGTTCGCGCGCGCGAACAGCGGCAGGAGCTGCTCCTGGATGTGGGCGACGGCCTCGTCGAACGCCCAGTGGTTGTGCGGGGCAACGGTGGCCGACACCTTGATCGAGACGTAGTCGACATCCGGGCGCGCGAGCAGGCGGTGGGTGCCCTCGAGGCGCCGACCGGCCTCGTGCTCGCCGAGGATCGCCTCGCCGAGCAGGTTGATGTTCAGGCGCACGCCGTCGCGCTTGAGCTTCGCGATCGACGCGCCGAGCTTGGTGTCGCTGGCGTCGATGATGAGGTGGCTCACCATCTGCCGCAGCACGCGCCGCGCGATGGGCACGACCACCCCCGGCAGCGGCTTGGCGAAGGCGCCGCCGGCGGCGATCGCCGCGCGCAGCGGCAGCGGCAGGAAGGCGGGCGTGAGGGCCACCAGTTCTGACAGCTTGCGGGCGGCGGCATCGAGGTCCTCCGGGCGGACGACGCCGTCGACGAAGCCGACCGTGAAGTCCAGCCCGTTCGGGTCCCGCAGGACGCCGGCGAGCCGCTCGGCCGACGCGTCGGCGGGATACTCCGCGGCTTCGCGCACCCACTTCTGCACGAGCTGGACGGCGTTGTTCGCGAGGGCCTGGGGGCGCGTGTTCGTCATGGGCGGCTTCCGTGGTCGGGGAGAGGGGGCGGGCGGGTCACCCGCGATGCTGAAGCTCAGTGTGACAACGCCGAAGCGTAAAGTACAGCGAAGGTATCTTTCCCATATCGTGTAGCAGAACTGATGAATCGGATCCGAGGGGAGCAGCGTCCATGCTCGATCTGAAACGGCTGCGGCTGCTGTGGGAGCTGCACGCGCGCGGGACCATCGCCGCCGTCGCCGAAGCGCGCAACTACACCCCCTCCGCGGTGTCCCAGCAGCTCGGCATCCTGGAACGTGAGGCGGGTGTGCCGCTCCTGCGGCGGGCCGGCCGGACGCTCGAGCTGACCGCCGCCGGCGAGGCGCTCGTCGCCGAGACCGAGGAGCTCATGGCGGGGCTCGAGCGCGCCGAGGCTGCGCTGCACCGCATCCGCGACGAGGTGGTCGGCACGATCCGCGTCGCGGTCTTCCAGACGGCGATGCTCGCCCTCATGCCGGCGGTGCTGCGGCGCCTGCGCGAGAGCAGCCCGGGCCTGCGGGTCGAGGTCGTCCAGTACGAGCCCGGAGCGGCGCTGCGCGAGACGTGGGCGCGCGGGTTCGACCTGGTCGTGGCCGAGCAGTACCCGGGGCACTCCGCGCGGCACTTCGCGGGGCTCGATCGCGAGCCGCTCGCGCGCGATCCGATCCGCCTGGGGCTTCCGCCGGCGGGAACCGGCGATCCCCGCTTCGACGAGGCCGGCGGCATCGGCGATCTCGCCGACCTGCCGTGGGTGATGGAGCCGCAGGGGGCGGCGACGCGGCACTGGGCCGAGCAGACGTGCCGGCTGGCCGGGTTCGAGCCGGACGTCCGCTACGAGACGGCGGACCTGCAGGCGCACCTGCGGATGATCGAGTCCGGCAACGCCGTGGGGCTGCTGCCGGGGCTGGTCCACGCCGGGGCGGTGGCGCGGCTGCGGCTGGTAGCCCTCGAGGGCGAGCCGCACCGGACGATCTTCACCGCCGCGCGCGCCTCGCAGGGCGGGCATCCGTCGCTGCGCGCGGTGCGGGCGGCGCTGGCCGAGGTCGCCGCCGAGCTCAGCTTCGACTGATGCCGAGCTGGCGGACATGACGCCGGGCGGGCCCCGTGAGGGACCCGCCCGGCGTCTGCGCGTGGGTGGGGTCAGTGGGTGTCTTCGGCTTCGATCTCGGTGCGGTCGCCGGACCATTGGGTGTGGAAGGTGCCGGGTTTGTCGGTGCGGCGGTAGGTGTGGGCGCCGAAGTAGTCCCGTTGGCCCTGGATGAGGGCGGCGGGGAGGCGTTCGGCGCGGAGGCCGTCGTAGTAGGACAGCGAAGACGAGAACGCGGGGGCGGGGATGCCGGAGTCCGCGGCGAGGCGGACGATGCGGCGCCAGGCGTCCTGGGCTCGGCCGAGGGCTTCGACGAAGTAGGGGGCGGTGAGCAGGACGGGCAGGTCGGGGGTGTCCTGGTAGGCGTCGGCGATGCGGTTGAGGAACTGGGCGCGGATGATGCAGCCGCCGCGCCAGATCTTCGAGACCGCGCCGAGGTCGATGTTCCAGTCGTACTCGGTCGCGCCGGCGCGGATCTCGTCGAAGCCCTGGGAGTACGCGACGATCTTCGAGGCGTACAGGGCCAGGCGGACGTCCTCGATGAACCCGTCGACGTCGTCGACGGTGAGGGTCTGGTCGGGGCCGGGGAGGGTGCGGGAGGCGGCGCGCTGGGCGGGGTGTGAGGACAGCGACCGGGCGAAGGTGGCTTCGGCGATGCCCGAGACGGGCACGCCGAGGTTCAGCGCGGTCTGCACCGTCCACGCGCCGGTGCCCTTCGCGCCGGCCTGGTCGACGATGACGTCGACCAGGGGCAGCCCGGTGGCGGCGTCGTCCTGGCGGAGGACTTCGGCGGTGATCTCGATCAGGTAGGACTCCAGCTCGCCGCGGTTCCAGTCCGCGAACACGTCGGCGATCTCGGCGGGGGTCTTGCCGGTGGCCTTGCGGATCAGGTCGTACGCTTCGGCGATCAGCTGCATGTCGGCGTACTCGATGCCGTTGTGGACCATCTTCACGAAGTGGCCGGCGCCGTCGTGGCCGACATGGGTCACGCACGGCTCGCCCTCGGCGACCGCGGCGATCGAGCGCAGGATCGGGCCCAGCGTCACCCACGACTCGTCGGACCCGCCGGGCATCAGCGAGGGACCCCGCAGGGCGCCCTCCTCACCCCCGGACACGCCCATCCCGACGAAGTTGATCCCGGTCTCGCGCACCGCCTTCTCGCGGCGGATGGTGTCGGTGAACAACGCGTTCCCACCGTCGACGATGATGTCGCCCGGTTCGAACACGCCCATCAGCGACTCGATCACCAGATCCGTGGGCGTGCCGGCCTTGACCATGATCACCGCGGTCCGCGGCCGCTGCAGCGACGCCGCGAAACCCTCGTAGTCGAACGAGGCCACGAACCCCGCCTCGGGATGCGCGGCCACCAGCTCATCGGTCTTGGACCGGGAACGGTTGAACACCGCCACCGTGTTGCCCTCCCGCGACGCCAGATTACGGGCCAGATTCGACCCCATCACCGCAAGCCCCACCACACCGATATTCGCCACTGCCTCGGTCACACGCACTCCTGTCGTCAAGTCTCTCCGCCATGATTCTGGCCGGTCCGTATTACGGGGTGAGGGCGGGAGGCTCACCGGACGGGCCGCGGGTTTGTGAGGGCGGACCCTCGCGGGCTAGCGTAGCGCTCCGCGTTGCACAGCCCCCGCCCGTGTGACGCCCTCTTGCGTCAACGCCGCCACGCGGTCCCAGTCGCCCTCGCGGACGGCATCGGCCGGCAGCATCCATGAACCGCCGATCGCGAGCACCTGCCCGATCTCGAGGTAGTCGGCCATGTTCTGCGGTCCGATGCCGCCCGTGGGCAGGAATCCCACGTCGCCGAAGGGCGCGGTCAGCGCCCGGAGCGCCGCCGCGCCCCCCGACGCCTCGGCGGGGAAGAACTTCACGACCTCGGCGCCGGCCTCCAGCGCCGCCTGGATCTCGGTCGCCGTGACGGCGCCCGGCAGGACGGGGATGCCGTGTGCGCGGCAGCGGGCGATCACGGCCTGACTCGTCCCGGGCGAGACGATGAAGTCCGCACCGGCGGCGACCGCGGCGTCCACCTGCTCGGGGCGGATGACCGTCCCGGCCCCGACGAGCATGCCGGGCAGCGCGGAGGCCGCGGCGATCGCATCGGCGGCGGCGGGAGTACGGAAGGTGATCTCGGCCACCGGCAGGCCGCCGGCGGCGAGGGCCGCCGAGATGCCGACTCCCTCCTGAGCGCTGTGCGCCGTGACGACCGGGATGATCCGGTGGGGGCCGAACAGGTCGAGGATCTCGTTCACGTCATCGCTTTCCGGACTCGCTGCACCGCGAGGCCGAAAAGATCATATCATTGGGCTCGACAATGATGTGCCCGCGGCACGCGACTGACGAAGATGGGGCTGCCCGCATGATCCTCCTCGCACTCGAGGCCAGCACGACCTCGGCCAAGGCGATGCTGTTCGACACCGACACCGGGCTCGCCTCGGTGCGCGCGCGCCGGTTCGAGGTGCCGGGGCCCGACGCCGCCGTGCGGGACGGCGACGCCGTGTACACCCAGATGATGGCGCTCGGTCGCGAAGTCGCAGCGGGGCGCCCGGTGGGAATGATCGTCCTCAGCGGCACCTGGCACGGTCTCGCGCTGTGCCGCGAGGATCTGACGGCGGTCACCCCCGTCCGCGAGTGGCCCTACACCGGCGCGCAGGACCTGTGCGCGCAGCTGCGCGCCGACGACGAGTTCACGTGGTGGTTCTACGAGCGGACCGGATGCATGGTCAACGCCGTCTACCCGCTCTTCAAGCTCCTGCTGCTGCGCGAGCGCGGCCTGTCGCCGGACGGGCTGCTGATGATGGATCAGCCCACGCTGAATTTCGCACGGCTCACCGGTGCGGCCTGGACGAACGCCTCCCTGGCCTCGGGCACCGGGCTGCTCAACGCCTTCTCGGGTGACTGGGATCACGAGGTCATCGACCGCTTCGGTCTCGGCGGCCTCAGGCTGCCGCGACTGGTGCCGCCCACGGCGACCGCGCCGCTCCTGCCCGAGGCCGCGGTCCTGCTCGGCGTCCCCGCCGGCATCCCGGTCCTCACGCCCGGACCCGATGGCGGCCTGAGCCAGGTGGGGGACCTGGCCACCGAGCCGGGCGACATGACGTTCTCGATGGGGACGAGCGGAGCGCTGCGTTTCTCGACGCGGCATCCGTCGTTCTCGCCGACGCTCAGCACGTGGTCGTACCGCTCGCCGACGGGCCCGCTCAGCGGCGCCGCGACCTCGGGGTGCGGCAACTGCGTCGACTGGGCGCGCGAGAGGTTCTTCGGGCAGGCCGCGGACTACAGCGAGATCGAGCCGCTGATGTCGGCTGATCGCCTGCGCACCCCGGTGTTCCTGCCGTTCCTGTTCGGCGAGCGCAGCCCGGGATGGCAGGATCAGCGCCGCGGCGGACTGCTCGAGCTCGAGCCCGAGCACACCAGGGCCGACATGTACCAGGCGGTGCTCGAGGGCGTGGCCTATTCGCTGTTCCACTGCTTCAAAGAGCTCACCGCGCTCAACGGCGCCCCGCACCGGATCGTCCTGTCCGGGGGAGTGCTGTCCTCGCCCTTCTGGACCCAGCTGGTGGTCGATGTGTTCGGCACCGAGATGGAGACCTCTGCGCGGCAGCACAGCTCGGTCGTCGGCGCGCTGCGGATGGGGCTGCGCTCGGCGGGCCTCGACGACCGGCATCCCGCTCTGGAAGAGGACCGGCCGCAGATCGTCCGCCCGCGCGCCGAGCGGCGAGCCCAGTACGACGAGGGATTCGCGCGCTACCTGGACCACTACACCCGGACCGAGCCTGCCGGCTGAGCGGGCCTACAGCTCGCGGAGCTCGCCCAGCACCGCGTCGACGTAGCGGCGCGTGTGGTGCTCGGCCGCCTCGGCATCGCCCCGGGCGATCGCGCGTGCCGTCTCGACATGGTTGTGGAGGGCCTCGTCCTCGGGGACGCCGGGGGTGAGGCCGTGGTGCTGGCGGCCGGCGATGACGGTGGCGATGGGTGACTTCACCGCCGCCAGCATCAGGTTCCCGCTGGAGTCGAGGATCAGGTCGTGGAAGGCGATGTCAGCCGCCAGGTACTCGTCGGTGTCGCCCTTGCCGGCGTGCCCCAGCTCCTCGAGCCGCATGGCCAGTCGCAGGATCTCCGCGCGCTGGACGTCGCTGGCGCGCTGCGCGCTCAGGCGCGCCGCGACCGGCTCGATGGCCGCGCGCAGCTCGGTGACCACGATCAGCTGCTGGCCCCGGCGCGGACCCGCGAGCTGCCAGCCGATCAGCCGCGGATCCAGAGCGCTCCAGTGCGAGACGTCGCGCACGGTGATCCCGACGCGGCGCCGTGAGAGCAGCATCCCCATCGCCTCGAGCACGCGCACGGCCTCGCGGATGACGGTGCGCGAGACGCCGTAGTCCTCTTCGAGGCCGGCGAGGGTCAGCACCGTGCCCGGGGCGACGTCGCCGCCGGCGATGCGGGCGCCCAGATCGTCGAGCACGGATCCGTGCGATGCCTGCGCCATGGGGGCTCCCTGCGACTGTGCGGACGACGACGACGGCGTCGTATTAAAAGTATGACGACAACTTGTCAAAGATACGATCATTGTGTGAGGATTCACCGAGTCCGCGCAGAATGCTCTCGCGGACGATCGAATCCTACGGCGGGAGCAGCGGCCCTTCGCGGCGGCTCCCGCACCTGATTGTCAATGGAGATCCAGATGGAAGATTGGACGCAGACGCTGGGAACAGCGCCGCTCCTCGGAATCGCGGCAGGAGCCATCGCGCTCATCCTGCTGATGATCATCGTGTTCAAGGTGCACGCGTTCCTCACCCTGATCATCGTCTCGCTGCTCACCGCGCTCGTGGCCGGCGTCCCGATCGGGGCGATCGCGTCGACCCTCACGGGCGGCTTCGGAGGGACCCTGGGAACCGTCGCCCTGCTGGTGGCGCTCGGGGCGATGCTGGGCAGGCTGATCGAGCACTCCGGCGGCGCCAAGGCCCTCGCCGACCGCTTCGTGCAGATCTTCGGCGAGAAGCGGGCGCCGTTCGCGCTCGGCATCGCGTCGCTGATCCTCGGCTTCCCGATGTTCTTCGACGCCGGCCTGGTCATGATGCTGCCGATCATCTTCGCCGTGGCCCGTCGCGTGTCCAAGAATAACGTGCTGCTGTTCGGCATCCCCGCCGCCGCCGCGTTCTCGGTCATGCACGTCTTCCTGCCCCCGCACCCCGGACCCGTCACCGCCAGCGACCTGTACGGCGCGAACCTGGGCATCGTGCTCCTCGTGGGCCTCATCATCGCGTTCCCGGTCTGGTACGTCTCGGGTTATCTGTGGGGGAAGTTCGTCGCCTCGCGCATCCACCTGCCGGTGCCCGCCCTGTTCGGGTCGATCGACGACGACCAGCCGGTCAACCCGCCCAAGCCCGGGACGATCATCGCGCTGCTGCTGCTGCCGATGTTCCTCATCTTGCTCAACACCGGCCTCACCACCCTGGCCGCCGCCGGTGCGGTGTCCGCCGACGACGTGTGGGTCCAGGCGCTGGTGCTCGTCGGCAACTCGGCGGTGGCGCTGCTCATCACCGTCGTGGTGGCCACGTTCGTGCTCGGCTTCCGCCGCGGCGAGAACGGCACGGCCCTCGAGAAGATCGTCGACTCGGCCCTCGGCCCGGTCGCCTCGGTCATCCTCATCACCGGGGCCGGCGGCATGTTCGGCGCGGTCCTGCGCGCCTCGGGCATCGGCGAGGCCCTCGCGGAGTCCCTCAGCGATCTCGGCCTGCCGATCATCTTCGCGGCCTACATCATCGCCGTCGTCATCCGCCTCGCGCAGGGCTCGGCCACGGTCGCCCTGGTGACCGCGGCGGGCCTGGCGGCCCCCGCGGTGACGGCGGGCGACTTCAACCCGCTGCAGATCGCGGCCATCACGCTGGCCACCGCGGCCGGGTCGGTGTTCGCCGGTCACGTCAACGACTCGGGCTTCTGGCTCGTCGGCCGCCTCATGGGGATGGACGTCAAGACCACGCTGAAGACCTGGACCGTGCAGCAGACCATCGAGTCGGTGCTGGCGTTCCTGCTCGTGCTGGTCGTCTTCGGCGTGGGCTCGCTGCTGTGACCCCCCGGCCCGAGGGCTCCGCCCCCTCCTCGCTGTTCGATGTGTCGGACCGGCTGGCCTTCGTCACGGGAAGCTCCCGTGGCCTCGGCCGGTCCCTCGCCCTCGCCCTCGCCCGCGCCGGCGCACGCATCGTCGTGCACGGCCGGGACACGGCGGCGGTCGAGGCCACGCGAGCCGAGGCGGCGGAGCTCTCGGGCCGGCCCGCGGCCGCGGTCGCGTTCGACGTCACCGACGCCGCCGCCGTCGAGCGCGGCGTGACCGCCATGCTCGCCGAGCACGGCACGCCCGACATCCTCGTCAACAACGCGGGCGTCCAACGCCGCGCCCCGTTCGCGGAGTTCGCGGTGTCGGACTGGGACGACGTCATCGCCGCGAACCTCTCGGGGGTCTTCTACGTCTCGCGCTTCGTCGCCCCGGCGATGATCGAGCGGGGCTCGGGCAAGATCGTCAACGTCGCCTCGGTGCAGTCCGCGCTGGCCCGGCAGACGATCGCGCCCTATTCCGCCTCGAAGGGGGGCGTGGCCCAGCTCACCCGCGGGATGGCCGCCGACCTCGCCCGCCACGGCATCCAGGTCAACGCGCTGTCGCCGGGCTATTTCGCCACCGAGATGAACCGCGACCTCGTCGAGGACGACGCCTTCACCGGCTGGCTCACCGCCCGCACCCCCGCGGGGCGCTGGGGCGACTTCGCCGAGCTCGACGGCGCGCTGCTGTTCCTCGCCTCGGACGCGTCGAGCTTCGTCTCGGGCCAGAACCTCTTCGTCGACGGCGGCATGACCGCCGTCGTGTGACCCGCCGATCCCGAACGGACTCCCCGTCATGCGCGCAGCCTTCATCGACGCCCCCGAGACCCTTGTCGTCCGCGAGGTCCCCGCCCCGGAGCCCGCCGAGGGGCAGGTGCGGATCCGCGTGGACTACATCGGCATCTGCGGCTCGGACCTGCACTACTACTTCCACGGCGCCAACGGCGCGTTCGTGGTGCGCGAGCCGCTGATCCCCGGCCATGAGCTGTCGGGGCGCATCGACCACGATCCCGCGGGCCAGTGGCCGCCGGGCACCCCGGTCACCGTGCATCCGGCGACGTTCGGCGCGCCCGACCCGCGCTTCCCCGACGAGCCGCACCTGTGGCCCGGCGGCGCCTACCTCGGGAGCGCCTCGACGTGGCCCCACACCCAGGGGGCGCTTCGCGAGCGGATGCTGGTCGAGCGCTCGGCGGTCCGCGTGCTGCCGCCGGAGCTCCCCGTCCGCCGCGCGGTGCTCGCCGAGCCGCTCGCGGTGGCGCTGCACGCCCTCGGCAAGGCCGGCGACGTGGCGGGACGCCGCGTGCTGGTGACCGGCTCGGGCCCCATCGGTCTGCTCGCGGTCGCGGCCGCCGTCGCGGGGGGCGCCGAGGTGACCGCCACCGACGTGCTGCCGGGACCGCTCGCGCGGGCGCGCGAGGTCGGCGCCGTCGCCACGGTCGACGTATCCGCCCAGGATGTCGAGGCGGGGGTGTTCGACGTCGTGCTGGAGTGCTCGGGTGTGGCCGCCTCGGTCTCGACGGCGCTGCGGGCGGTGCGCCCGGCGGGTGTGGTGGTGCAGGTGGGGATGATGCCCGACGAGGCCCGCCCGGTGAACCTCGCCCCGTTCGTCGCCAAAGAGGTCGCGTACGTGGGGACGTTCCGCTTCCGCGACGAGATCGATCAGGCCGTCGAGCTGCTCGCCCGGCATCCGGAGTTCGAGCGGATCATCACGCACGTGATCGACGCCGGCGACGTCGCGCGCGCCTTCGCCGTCGCGCGGGACTCCGAGGCCTCGGGCAAAGTGGTCGTGGCGGTGTGGCCGGACCCGGCCTGACCGGTCAGTCCTTGCGGTAGCCCTGGCGTCCCATCGACCAGAACGCGCCGGCGGTCAGCGCGGCGCCCGCGAGTGCCATCGCGCCGATGAGCCAGAGCAGGACGTGCGAGAAGAAGCCGTATTCCATAGGTCCTCATCGTACCGGTGTCGCTGGTAGACTCGACCACTGTACTTCGGCGAGGGATGCCGCGTCCGGCCCGTCAGGACCTGCGCAGCATCCGTGATCGACGGGGGTGTGCAGGCTCACGGTTCCTCACGCGCTCGCGTTCGAGTCGAATCCAGACCCCATACCCCGGGCCCCGCGCCCGATCGAAGAACGGGCCCGTGCGCCCGTGAGGAGAACACATGTCTCAGGACGTCGACACCAAGGTCCAGGCCGAGGTCCGCTCGAACTTCGGCAAGGGCTTCGCCCGCCGTCTTCGCGCGGCCGGCAAGATCCCCGCCGTCATCTACGGCCACGGCACCGACCCGGTGCACGTCGCCCTGCCCGGTCACCAGACCGCGCTGCTGATCCGTCGCGCCAACGCGGTGCTCGAGCTCGACATCGAGGGCGCCTCGCAGCTCACGCTCGTCAAGGACGTGCAGAAGGACCCGGTGCACCAGATCATCGAGCACATCGACCTGCTCGTGGTCAAGAAGGGCGAGAAGGTCCAGGTCGACGTTCCCGTCGTCGTGACCGGGGAGCCCTTCGCCGGCACCATCGCCACCCTCGACTCCACGACCGTCACGGTCGAGGCCGAGGCGCTGCACATCCCCGAGACCATCGAGGTGTCGGTCGAGGGCCTCGAAGAGGGTGCCCACATCACCGCCGCCGACCTGACGCTGCCCAAGGGCACCTCGCTGGTCACCGACGGCGAGACCCTCGTCGTGGCCGTCTCGGTGCCCGCCGTCGAGGAGCTGCCCGAGGACAACGCCGATGAGGCCGAGGGCGACGAGGCTGCCGAAGAGGCCGCCGGCGAGGGCGACGAGGCTGCCGAAGAGGCCGCCGAGTAAGACTTCGCCGGATCGGACGAGGGGGTGCGGATGCCGCATCCCCTCGTCCTTCTCACACGCGCGCGCCGCGCGCAGAGAGAGGACGCCATGCCCGAGACGTGGCTGGTGGTGGGCCTGGGGAACCCCGGCCCCCGCTACGAGCAGACCCGGCACAACGTCGGCCAGCTGGTCGTGGACGAGCTCGCGTCCCGCCGCGGCGAGACCTTCAAGGCGCACAAGGGCAATGCGCGGGTCGCCGAGACGTGGCTGCGTCCCGGCGCGGCGAAGATCGTGCTGGCCAAGCCCAACTCCTTCATGAACGTCTCGGGTGGTCCGGTCGCCGCCCTCGCCCGGTTCTACGGCGTGGATCCCGAGCGGGTCGTCATCGTCCACGACGAGCTGGACATCCCTTTCGACACCCTCAAGCTCAAGACCGGGGGCGGACACGGCGGCCACAACGGCGTGCGCGACGTGGCCAAGGCCCTCGGCACGCCCGACTTCCCGCGGGTGCGGGTCGGCATCGGCCGCCCCCCGGGCCGTCAGGACGCCGCCGACTGGGTGCTCGACCCGTTCGGGTCGACGGAGCGTCAGACGCTGCCGAACCTGCTGTCCGATGCCGCGGATGCCGTCGAGCAGCTGATCGACGAGGGCCTGCTCGCCGCGCAGCAGCGTCATCACGCCCCGCGCGACTGACGGGTCAGCCGCCGATGCTGCCCCCGGCGGCGAGCCCGGCGGCGAGGGTCGCCTGCACCGCGAGGAAGAACACGACGGGGCCGGTCGCGGCGAGGACGACGGCGGCGATGGCCAGGCCGCGCCCGCGGCCGCGGATGATCGCGACGATCCCCTGCACGAGCGCCCACAGACCCAGCAGCGTCCCCGCCCAGAAGGCGAGCTCCGCGGTGAGGACGTGTTCGCGCACCGGCGACAGCACGGACCAGTCGAAGTCCGCCCCCATCGGCCGCATCGCGATCTCGGCGCCGGCGCCCATGCCGATGCGGAAGGCCGCCCACGCCCCGACGAGGCTCGCACCGGCGACGGCGGCGACGGCGACGACGAGCGCGACGATGCCGAGCGCGGGTCCGCGCGGCGGCGCGGGCACGTGCGTCACGCGCCCCGGCGGCAGGACGGGCGGCGCATAGCGTGCGGGCGTGCCCGCAGCGGCGGCGCCCGGCCCGAAGGGGGCACCGGCGGGCGGCGCCCAGCCGGGTGCGGGCGCGGGGCGCTGCTCGGACGGATCGCTCACGGCATCATCCTAGGCACGCGTGCCCGGCGGCCGTGTCGGGCACGCGCCGTAGACTTCTTCGGTGACAGTTCCCGGGATCGTGCGCGCCCTCGAGCAGGCTGACTCATTCCGGGAGGCGGTGGGCTCGTCGTCGGTGGACGCCGACTTCTCGCTCGTCGAAGGGCTCGACGCGCCGCTGCTGGCGGCGCTCGTGGCCCGTCGCTCGGCGGGCGGCCGCCCACCCGCCCTGCTGGCGGTCGCGCCCACGGGCCGGCGTGCCGAGGCGCTCGGGCCGGCGCTGGCCGCGCTGATGCCGCGTGCCCGTGTGCTGCACTTCCCGGCGTGGGAGACCCTGCCCCACGAGCGCCTCAGCCCGTCGGCCGAGACGGTGGGGCGCCGGCTCGAGGTGCTCCACGAGATCGCCGGCTGGACCGGTGAGGATCCGCTGGTGATCACCGCGTCGGTGCGCGCGGCCATCCAGCCGCTGGCGCCGGGGCTCGCCGATCATCCGCCGCTGCGGCTGGCCGAGGGCGCGCGCGGGCACGAGCTCGCCGACGTCGTGGCCACCCTCGTAACCCTGGCCTACCACCGCGTGGACATGGTGTCCCGCCGGGGCGAGTTCGCCGTGCGCGGCGGCATCCTGGATGTCTTCCCGCCGACGGCGGCCCATCCCTACCGCATCGAGTTCTTCGGCGACGAGGTGGACCAGATCCGCGCGTTCTCGGTCGCCGACCAGCGGTCGCTGCCCGGCGGGATCGGCGAGGTCGTGCTGCTGGCCGGGCGCGAGCTGCTGCTCACCGACGACGTCCGCCGGCGCGCCGGGGCGCTCGGGGACCGGCTGCCGGGCCTCGGCGGCATGCTCGAGAAGATGTCGCAGGGCATCCCCGTCGAGGGGATGGAGTCGCTTCTGCCGGTGGTGGTCGACCGGCTGGTGACGCTGGTGGACTACCTGCCCGGCGGCGGCGCGGTCGCCCTCGTCGATCCCGAGCGCTGCGTCACGCGCGCGCTGACCCTCGGCGAGACGAACCGGGAATTCCTCGAGGCGGCGTGGAACGCCGCGACCGCCGGCGCCGCCACCCCCGTGGACACGTCGGCCGCGAGCGCCGACCTCGCATCGGGTGACTTCGTGACGCTGTCGCGGTTGCGCGAGGTCGCGGGGGAGCGCGGGGACGCGTGGTGGACGCTCAGCGCGTTCGACTCCGGTGCGGCGGATGCCACTGCCGAGGGCCTCATCGACATCGACGTCGCCCTCGAGTCCTCGGCCGCCGTGCGCGTCCAGGGGGCCGGCGTGCCGTCTTTCCACGGCAACGTCGACGGCGCCACCGAGCACGTCGGGGCGCTTCTGCGCGACGGCTGGCGCGTCGTGGTGGCAGCCTCGGGCGCAGGGCTCGTCGAGCGTGCCGGCGACGTCCTGGCCGAGCGCGGGATCGCCGCGCGCCGCGTCGAGGACCTCGCCGAGGCGCCCGAGCCCGGCGTCGCGCACCTCGTCGTCTCGACGCTGGAGCGCGGGTTCGAAAGCGACGAGGCCAAGCTCGCCGTCCTCACCGAGGCGGAGTTCTACGGCCGCACGATCGGCGGCGACCAGCGCGTGGTGAAGAAGCTCGCCTCGCGGCGACGCAACGTCGTCGACCCGCTGCAGCTCAAGCCCGGCGACTTCGTCGTCCACGCCACGCACGGCATCGGCCGTTTCGTCGAGCTCACCCAGCGCGAGGTCTCCAGCGGCGGCCGCAACGCCGTCAAGAGCGCCCGGGAGTACCTCGTGCTCGAGTACGCGCCCAGCAAGCGCGGCTACCCCGGCGACAAGCTGTTCGTCCCCACCGACCAGCTCGACCTGCTCTCGCGCTACGTCGGCGGCGAGGCGCCCGCGCTGTCGAAGATGGGTGGCAGCGACTGGGCGCAGGCCAAGGGCAGGGCGCGCAAGGCGGTGCGCGACATCGCGGTGGAGCTGGTGAAGCTCTACTCGGCCCGCATGTCGGCGAAGGGGCACGCGTTCGGGCCGGACTCGCCGTGGCAGCGGGAACTGGAGGAGGCCTTCCCCTTCGCCGAGACGCCCGACCAGCTGCAGACGATCGACGAGATCAAGGCCGACATGGAGAAGCCGATCCCCATGGACCGGCTGCTGTCCGGCGACGTCGGGTTCGGCAAGACCGAGGTCGCCGTCCGCGCGGCGTTCAAGGCGATCCAGGACGGCAAGCAGGTGGCGATGCTCGTCCCGACGACCCTGCTGGTCAAGCAGCACCTCGAGACGTTCACCGAGCGCTTCGCCGGCTTCCCCGTGAAGGTCAAGCCGCTCTCGCGCTTCCAGACCGACAAGCAGGCCAAAGAGACCGTGGCAGGCCTCGCCGACGGCACCGTCGACATGGTGATCGGCACGCACCGCATCCTGACCGAGAAGGTCCTGTTCAAGGATCTCGGCCTCATGATCATCGACGAGGAGCAGCGCTTCGGCGTCGAGCACAAGGACGCGCTGAAAAAGCTCAAGACCAACGTGGACATCCTGGCGATGAGCGCGACCCCGATTCCCCGCACCCTCGAGATGGCCGTCACCGGCATCCGCGAGATGTCGACGCTGCAGACGCCCCCCGAGGACCGGCATCCCATTCTGTCGTTCGTCGGTCCGCGCAACGACAAGCAGATCGCCGCCGCGATCCGCCGCGAGCTCCTGCGCGAGGGCCAGGTGTTCTACGTCCACAACCGCGTGCAGTCGATCCAGCGGGTGGCCGCCCACCTCGCCGAGCTCGTGCCCGAGGCGCGGGTCGCCGTCGCCCACGGGCAGATGGGCGAGCATCAGCTCGAGCAGGTCGTCGACGACTTCTGGGAGCGGCGCGCCGACGTCCTCGTCTCGACGACGATCATCGAGACCGGTCTGGACATCGCCAACGCCAACACGATCATCATCGACCGTGCCGACAAGTACGGGCTGTCCCAGCTGCACCAGCTGCGCGGCCGCGTGGGCCGGGCGCGCGAGCGCGCCTACGCCTACTTCCTGTACGACGAGAACAAGCCGCTGTCCGAGACCGCCGCCGACCGCCTCGAGACCATCGCGGTCAACAACGATCTGGGCAGCGGCATGCAGGTCGCCCTCAAGGACCTGGAGCTGCGCGGCGCCGGCAACCTGCTGGGCGCCGAGCAGGCCGGTCACATCGCCGGGGTGGGCTTCGACCTCTACCTGCGCATGATCGGCGAGGCCGTCTCGGCCTTCCGCGGCGAAGACACCGAGGGGCCCACCGAGCTCCGGCTGGAACTGCCGGTGCAGGCCCGCATCCCCGAGGCCTACATCGACAGCGAGCGGCTGCGGCTCGAGGCCTACCAGAAGCTGTCGGCCGCGGCATCCGTCACGGCGAAGGACGACGCGATCGACCTCGTGCTCGAGGAGCTGCGGGACCGCTACGGTCAGGAGCCGGACGAGGTGGAGGGGCTCATCGCGGTCGCGCGGCTGCGTCGCCGCGCCGCGCACGCGGGCCTGGCCGACGTCGTGGCGATGGGACCGAACCTGCGCATCGCGCCCGCGCACCTGCCCGACTCGATGCGCGTGCGGGTGCAGCGGCTGTACCCGAAGGCGAAGCTGCTGGCCGGCGGCGACGCCCTCGTGGTGCCGCTGCCCACGGCGGGTGGGGAGCCGGTCTCGGACGCCGACCTCATCCGGTGGGTCGCGGACCTGCTGGACCAGCTATGGCCCGAGAAGAAGGCCGCTGACACGGACTGACGTCTCGCCCGGCGCCGGGCGGGCCGATACGCTGACGGCACCGTCAGGAGGCCGCATGCGATTCGAGCACGTGGGGGCAGCCCCCCGCATCCATCCGACCGCCGTCGTCGCCGAGACCGCCGTCGTCAGCGGCGACGTCGAGATCGGCCCCGACTGCCAGGTGCTGCACGGCGCGGTGATCACCGCCGAGGGCGGCGCGATCACCCTCGGCGAGAACGTCATCGTGATGGAGAACGCCCTCATCCGGGCGACCGCGACGAACCCCGTCCACATCGGCGATCATGTTCTCGTCGGGCCGATGGCGAGCATCTCGGGCGCCGTCATCGGCGACGAAGTGTTCCTGGCCACCGGGACGCGCGTCTTCAACGGCGCGCGCATCGGCGCCCGCAGCGAGGTGCGCATCAACGCCGTCGTGCACCTGCGCACCACGCTCGCCGAGGACACCGTGGTGCCGATCGGGTGGGTCGCCATCGGCGAGCCGCCGCAGATCCTCTCGCCGGACCGCCACGACGAGATCGGGGCGGCCCAGCGCGAGCTGGACTTCCCCGGCTACGTGTTCGGGCTGGACCGCTCCACGCCCGATCTGATGGTGCAGCTCACCGAGCGCTACGGGCGCAGCCTCGCCCGGCACCAGCACGACCGTCGCGTGGACTGATAGCCCTCAGCCGGTGTTCTGAAGACCCGCAGCCACGCCGCTCACCGACAGCAGCAGCAGGCGCTGCTGCTCCGGGTCCGGCTCCTGCCTGTCGCGGGCGGCGTCGCGGAGCGCCCGGAGCGCGCGCAGCTGCAGCAGCGACAGGGCGTCGACGTACGGGCTCCGCATCTTCACCGCGCGCTGCAGCACGGGCTTGTTGCCCAGCAGCTGCGTGCCGCCGGTGAGGCGGACGACCCAGTCGCGCGTGATCTCCATCTCGCCCATGACGAGCTCGGCGAGGTCGTCGCGGTCGCCCAGCAGCAGGTACCGGCGGGCGATGCGCGAGTCGGCCTTGGCGAGGCTCATCGCGACGTTGTCGATCATCGTGCGGAACAGCGGCCACTCGGCGTAGGCCTCGCGCAGCAGCTCCTCGTCGCCCACCGCGTCCAGGGCGGTCCCCAGGCCGAACCAGCCCGCGAGGTTGATGCGCGCCTGCGTCCACGCGAAGACCCACGGGATCGCCCGCAGGTCCTCGAGCGACTCCACCGACAGGCCGCGGCGGGCGGGCCGCGAACCGAGGGCGAGCAGGCCGATCTCTTCCATGGGGGTCACCTGGGCGAACCAGGGCGCGAAGCCCGGGGCCTTCACGAGCGAGAAGAACCGCTCCCGCGAGGCGGTGTCCATCACCTGGGCGACCCGCGAGAACCGCTCGGCCGCGGCCGAGTTCCGCTCCTCGATCGAGGGCGCCGAGGCCAGCAGCACGGCGGCGGCGACCTGATCGATGTGGCGCATCGCGATGGCGGGGTCGCCGTAGCGGGCGAAGATCACCTCGCCCTGCTCGGTGAGCTTGAACCTGCCGTCCACCGAGTGCGGCGGCTGGGCGAGGATGGCGGAGTTGGCCGGCCCGCCACCGCGGCCGAGGGCGCCGCCGCGGCCGTGGAAGAGCGTGAGCTCGATGCCCTCGGAGCGCGCCCACTGCGAGATCTTCGCCTGCGCGGTGTACAGCGCGAGGTTGGCGGCGACCGGGCCGACGTCCTTCGAGCTGTCGGAGTAGCCGAGCATGACCTCGAGCCGGCGGCCGGTCTGCTCCAGGCGGTCGGCGAAGGCGGGGTGGCGGACGATCTCGGCGAGGATGTCGGGGGCGGCCTGCAGGTCCGCGAACGTCTCGAACAGGGGGATGACGTCCAGGACCGGAGGGGTCCCGCCGGGGCCTGCGGCGTAGGCGGCCAGGCGGTGGACGGCGGCGAGATCCTCCGCCGACCGCGTGAACGACACGATGTAGCGGCCGGCGGCCCGGGGGCCGTAGCGCTCCTGCAGGAAGGCGACGGAGCGGAAGACGTCCAGGACCTCGTCGACCAGCTCGCTGCGCTGACCGGATCCCGTGCGCGCGAGCTCGTCGAGCTCGGCCAGCACCTTGGCGTGCACGGCGGAGTGCTGGCGGACCTCCAGCTCGGTCAGGTGGAAGCCGTAGGTCTCCACCTGCCACAGCAGCTGCTGCAGGTGCCCGTAGGCGTGACGCGGTGCTCCCGCTGCCGTCAGCGATTCCTGCACGGTGCGCAGGTCCGCCAGCAGTTCGTCGGGCGAGCGGTACGAGCGGTCGGCGTCGCGGGTGCGCGTCGCGGCGATCTTGCGCGCGATGAGCAGCAGGATGCGGCGGTGCGGCTCGTTGGGGGAGCGCTTGGCGATCTCGTCCGCGGCGTCCTCGTCGGCGGCGCGCAGCGAATGCCACAGCGAGAGCAGGGCCGGGCTCGGCGGGGTGGACGCGGCATCCAGGGTGAGGGTGCGCCCGATGCGGTTGGCGCTGGCCTCGAGGCCCAGCAGCACGTGCTCGCTGGCGATCTTCGCGGCCTTGCGGGTGACGGATGCCGTGACGAAGGGGTTGCCGTCCCGGTCGCCGCCCACCCACGAGCCGATGCGCACGAAGGGCCGCACCACGGGCGCGCGGCTGCCGGCCGCCGGCCCCTGGAGGGCGTCGTCGATACGCCGGTAGACGTGGGGGATGGCGGTGTACAGGGTCTCGTCGAAGACCCCCATCACCGCGCGCACCTCGTCCGTGGGGGTGGGCTTCTCGGCGCGCAGCGGAGCGGTGCGCCACAGCGTGTCGATCTCTTCGAGCATGCGGCGCTCGGCGCGGCGCTCGTCCGCGCCGCCTCGCAGCGACGCATCGTGCTCCTCGAGCAGGGTCGACAGGCGCCGCACGCTCGAGGACACCGCACGGCGGCGCGCCTCGGTGGGGTGGGCGGTGAAGACGGGGTGGAACCGCAGCGACTGCAGGCGGGCCAGGGCGGTGTCGTCGCCGACCTCGGCCGACAGCTTCAGGAAGGCCGCCGCCACCGAGTCCGTGGCCTCCTCGCGGCCGGGGCGGCCGTCGCGCTCGCGCAGGATGCGCACGCGCTGGTGCTCCTCGGCGAGGTTCACCAGGTGGAAGTAGGCGGTGAAGGCCCGCGCGACCTCGTCGGCGCGGGACACCGAGAAGGAGTTCGCGATCGCCTCGGCGCGCTCCACGGCGGCCGGAGTGGCGTCGGTGTAGGCCTGGATCGTCGCCACCCGCAGGCGCTCGACGTCCTCGAACAGGCCGGGGGATCCGCTCTCGCGCAGGACGCGTCCGAGCAGCGACCCGAGCATGCGGACGTCGGCGCGCATCCGCTCCGGGATCTCCTGGCCGGCCTCGAATCGTCCCACGAGATCGATCGCTTCGGTTCGGGTGGGTTCACGCATAGGTTCCACGGTATCGCCGCCGGGCCGCGCCGACGTGCCGGGTGTCATCGATCGACTCATGCGGGGTCTGCTCAGGTGGGCCCACTAGACTCGTGGATCGGTGTGCCGGGAAGTCTGGTCGGCGGCGGGCTGCGGCCCGCACGATCCCCGAACACACGGAAGGACCGCATGTCCCTGTTCCGCTCTGCGCGCTTCCCCGCCATCGTCCTGCTGACGGCTGCGGCCCTCGGCCTGATCGTCGCCAATTCGCCCCTCGGCGGCGGCGTCGACGATCTCATGCACACCTATCTCGGCATCCCGGGCGTATTCGAACTGTCGGTGTCGCACTGGATCAAGGACGGCCTGCTGGCGCTGTTCTTCTTCGTCGTCGCCGTCGAGCTGCAGTTCGAGCTGACCAACGGTCAGCTCAACTCCGCCAAGAAGGCGATCCAGCCGGCCATCGCCGCCGCCGGCGGCGTTCTCGTGCCGATCGCGCTCTTCCTCGCCTTGGCGTGGGGCACCGACGCCGCCGACGGCTGGCCGATCCCCACGGCGACCGACATCGCCTTCGCGCTCGGCGTGCTCGCCGTCTTCGGCCGCGGCCTGCCGCCGGCGCTGCGGGTGTTCCTCCTCGCGCTGGCGATCCTCGACGACATCGTCGGCATCGTCTTCATCGCCGTGCTGTTCACCACCGACGTGAACTACGCCATGCTCGGCGGTGCGGCGCTGCTGGTGGTGCTCTTCGGCTTCCTCAGCCGCAAGCTCGACACCGGCGGTCGCGTGCCGATCACGGTCGCCCTCATCGTCATCGGCATCCTGGCGTGGGCGCTGACCTACCTGTCGGGCGTCCACGCGACCATCGCCGGTGTCGCCCTCGGCCTGGCGATGAGCCAGCAGCCGGCCCTGCGAACCCGTCACGTGCTGGAGCCGTGGGTGAACGCCCTCGTGCTGCCGCTGTTCGCCTTCTCGGCTGCGCTCGTAGTGATCCCGCAGGTCTCGCCCGCCCAGCTCTCGCCCGCCTTCTGGGGCATCGTCGTCGCGCTGCCGGTCGGCAAGATCGTCGGCATCTCGCTCTTCGGCTGGCTCTCGCTGCGGATCGGCAACCGCGGCGGCGGGACGCCCCATCTGGCCTTCACCGACCTGCTGGCGGCCGGCGCCCTCGGCGGCATCGGCTTCACCGTGTCGCTGCTGCTGAGCGAGCTCGCCTTCGCCGGTCAGGATCTCGTGCGCGACGAGGCGACGCTCGGCGTGCTGGCGGGATCGACGATCTCGCTGGCCCTCGCCGCCGCCCTGGTCTCGTGGCGCGCGTGGCACTACCGCCGCCTCGAGGCGGCGATGCAGTGACCGATCCGCTGCGCGAGGCCGCCGAGGTCATGCGTGCCGTCCGCGACCGGTGCGTGTGGACGCAGCAGATCGACCACCGCGCGCTCGTGCCCTACCTCGAGGAGGAGGCGGCGGAGCTCATCGACGCCGTCGAGGCGGGAACCCGCGACGAGCTGCGCGAGGAGCTTGGGGACCTGCTGTGGCAGGTGCTGTTCCACGCCGAGATCGCCTCGCGCGACCCCGAGGCGCCGTTCGGCATCGACGACGTGGCGCGGGGGTTGAGCGAGAAGATGATCCGCCGGCATCCGCACGTGTTCGCCGGCGAGGTCGCCCGCACGCCGGAAGAGGTGCTCGTCCACTGGAACGCCGCGAAGGCCGCCGAGAAGCACGCTCGCACGAGCGTCCTGGACGGGGTCAGCGAGCGGATGCCGTCCCTCGCCCTCGCCCAGAAGCTGCTGGGCAAGGCGGGCCAGGTCGGCGTCGCCGCACCCGCCGCCGACGGGGCGCCGTCCTCCGAGGCCGAGCTGGGCGAGGCGCTCCTCGCCCTCGCCGCCGCGGCGCGCGCGCACGGGTGGGACGCCGAACGGGCGCTGCGGGAGCGGTTGCGCACATTGCAGCAGGACGTGCGCGCGGCCGAGGCCGCCGAGCGCGGGGATGCGGATCTGGAAGACTGATCCGGTGCCCCCCGTGAACCCGCCGCGCGGCATGCGCGACTTCCTGCCCGCCGACAAGGCCCGCCGCGAGCGCGTCCTCGCCGTCATCCGCGAGCGCTACCGCGCGCACGGGTTCGACGAGATCGAGACGCCCGTCATGGAGGAGCACGGCCGGCTGCACGCGGGGATCGGCGGCGACAACGAGAAGCTCGCCTACAACATCCTCAAGCGGGGGCTGGATGCCGACGCGATCCGCGCGGCCGCCGAGGACCCCTCGGCGCTGACCGACCTGGGCCTGCGCTACGACCTGACGGTGCCGCTCGCGCGGTTCTACGCCACGAACCGCGCCGCCCTTCCGCCGGTCTTCCGGGCGGTGCAGATGGCGCCGGTGTGGCGCGCCGAGCGCCCGCAGAAGGGCCGCTACCGCCAGTTCGTGCAGTGCGACATCGACATCATCGGCGACGCCTCGGCGCGCGCGGAGGCCGAGCTGATCGTGGCGACCCTCGACGCCGTCGACGCGCTGGGGCTGGACGACGCGAGTGTCCGCGTCAACGACCGGCGCGTGCTGGACTGGATGCTGGGACGCTTCGGCTTCGCCGAGGAGGAGCGACCGGGAGTCCTCATCACGATCGACAAGCTCGACAAGGTCGGCCCCGAGGGCGTCGTCGCCGAACTCGCCGGCCGCGGTGCCGATCAGGCGGCCGTCGCCGCGCTCGAGGCCTTCCTCGCCCGCCCCGAGGCGGGGGGCGCGCCGTTCGGCGACGCCTCGATCCGCGCGGCGCTGCCGGACGGCGTGCCCGACGACGTGGTGTCCCACCTCGCGGGGATCGGGCAGGCCGTGTCCGCCTCGCGCGACGGGGGAGCGCCGCCGCTCGTCTTCGACCCGTTCCTCGTGCGGGGGATGGGCTACTACACCGGCACGATCTTCGAGCTCGCCCACCCCTCGGTGCCGTATTCGCTGGGCGGCGGCGGCCGCTACGACGGCATGATCGGCCGCTTCCTCGGGCAGGACGTCCCGGCGGTGGGGTTCTCGATCGGCTTCGAGCGCATCGTCGAGCTCATCCAGCAGGATGCCGCGTCCGCGGCGTCGGCGGTCGTCCTGGTCCACGAGCGCGATGTGCGGGTGGACGAGCTGCTCGCGCTCAAGGCGCGGCTGGTGGGCGAGGGCTACCGGGTGCGGCTGGAGCAGCGCACGAAGAACCTCAAGGCCCTGCTGGAGCGCTCGGCCGCGGACGGCTACGGGGCCTTCGCCACCGTGTCGGCCGGCGCGGCGCGCGAAGACCTCGAGATCAAGCCGCTCGCGTGAGGCTCACGCCGTCCGCCGCAGCCTGACGGCGCGGTAGACCAGGCCGACGGCGATCACGGCCGCGCCGGCGGCGACGCTCTGCCACGGCAGCGTGACGGCCAGCACGGCGCACCCGATCGCTCCGACGGCCTGCAGGGCGCGCGGGTAGCGGCGCGCGTCGCCGCTCTGCCGCCATGCGGCGATGTTCGCCACGAGGTAGTACCCGAGCACCCCGAACGACGAGAACCCGATCGCACCGCGCAGATCCACCAGCGACACCAGGATCACCACCACCAGCCCGACCGCGATCTCGGCGCGGTGGGGCACGCGCCACCGCGGGTGGACCGCGGCGAGCACCCGCGGCAGATCGCCCTCGCGGGCCATGGCGAAGCTCGTCCGCCCGATGCCGGCGATGAGCGCAAGCAGGGCGCCGAGCGCCGCGGCCGACGCCGCCACCCGCACGACGGGCTCGGCCCACGCCCAGCCCGAGGCGGCCACGGCGTCGGCCACCGGCGCCGTCGAGGCCGCCGTCGCGGCCGGGCCGAGCGTCGTCAGCACCGACACGCCGACGACGGCGTACACCACGACCGCCCCGAGGAAGGCCAGCACGATCGCGCGCGGGATCGTGCGCGCCGGCTCGCGCACCTCCTCGCCCATGGTGGCGATGCGGGCGTAGCCGGCGAAGGCGAAGAACAGCAGGCCGGCGGACTGGAGCACGCCGTACGCGCCGCCGCTCCACAGCGACGAGACGGCTCCGAGGTCGGCCCGGGGCGCGGCCCCCATGGCGGCCACGGCCACGGCGAGGCCCGCCAGCACCACGACCACGATCGCGCGCGTGAGCGCAGCGGTGCGAGTCACCCCGAAGCAGTTGACGGTGACGAGGGCGGCGACGGCGGCCACCGCCACCGGGCGCTCCCACCCGGCCGGGGCGGCGTAGGCGGCGAAGGTCAGCGCCATCGCCGCGCAGCTGGCGGTCTTGCCGATGACGAAGCCCCATCCGGCGGCGAACCCCCACCACGGCCCGAGCTCCGCCCGCCCGTAGGCGTACGTCCCGCCCGACGTGGGGTGGGCCGCGGCCAGCTGCGCAGATGAGGTGGCGTTGCCGAAGGCGACGATCGCCGCCAGCGCCAGGCCGACCAGCAGGCCCGTCCCCGCCGCCGCGGCCGCCGGGGCGAACGCCGCGAACACGCCGGCGCCGATCATCGAGCCGAGGCCGATGAACACGGCGTCGCCGAGGCCGAGCCGACGGGCGAGAGAGGGGGTGGTCACGGCCGAACCCTAGCGCGCCGCGATGACGGGGGCGCGCCGCCGGCCTTTCGCCGTGGGGCGTCACCGTCGCGCTACGCGGCGTTCACCGGCATCCGATCGAATCGCCGCATGCGCGCGCCTCGACTCGTCCTGGCCGTCGCGGGCATCGGCGGCCTCTTCGCCGGCGGCGCGGCCCTCCTTCGCGAGGTGCTGCGGCGCCAGGCCGCGCTGGCCCGCCGGCGGATCGGCAAGCCGCTGGGCGAGCTCGCCCCCGACGCCGACCGCGTGTGGCGGCCGGCGCTGGGCGGCGAGCCGCTGGACCTGCTGCTGGTGGGTGACTCCATCGCCGCGGGTCTCGGGGCTCCGCGCCCGAAGGACACCCTCGGCGGGCGGCTGTCCAAGGGGCTGGCCCGGCGCTGCCACCGCCCCGTGCGGCTGCGCACCGCCGCGGTGGTGGGGGCGGAGTCCGCGGGCCTGGCGGCCCAGCTGGACGCGCTGCCGGCGGACTACCGCCCGGACGTGGCGGTCGTCGTCGTCGGCGGCAACGACGTCACCCATCGCGTGCCCACCGCGGCGGCCGCCGGCCTGCTGCGAGAGGCGGTGGAGCGGCTGCGCGGCATAGGGGTCGAGGTCGTGGTGGGCACGTGCCCCGACCTCGGGGCGCTGCGCGCGGTTCCGCAGCCGCTGCGGACCCTCGGGGCGCGGATGTCGCGGCAGCTCGCCGCGGCGCAGGCGGCCGTGGCCCTGCGCGCCGGGGCCCGCCCGGTGTCGCTGCGCGACGCGGTCGGCGAGCAGTTCGCGGCCCGCCCCGACGAGATGTTCAGCCTGGACCGGTTCCATCCGAGCGCCCTCGGCTACCGGCGCACCGCCGAGGCGCTGCTGCCCGCCGTGGTCGCCGCCGCCCGCGGCGAACGCGCCGACGGCGGGCTTGACGCGGCCGCGGAGCGCCTTGTTGGCTGAAGCCATGGCCGATCCTGATCCGACGCTCGCCCGCCGCGTCGACGCGTACCTCACCGAGACCCTCGTCGGACACGACGACGCCCTCGAGCAGGCGGTGGCGGACCAGAACGCCGCGGGGCTGCCGGCGATCGAGGTGGCCCCGGTCAACGGGAAGCTGCTGCACCTGCTCGCCCTCATCAGCGGCGCGCGCCGGGTGCTCGAGATCGGCACTCTCGGCGGGTATTCGACGATCTGGCTGGCCCGCGCCGTCCCCGACGACGGGCGCGTCGTGACGATCGAGGCCGAGCCGCGAAACGCCGAGGTGGCACTGGCCAATCTGCGCCGGGCGGGCGTGGCCGACCGCGTCGAGATCCGCCGCGGGCGGGCCGCCGACGTCCTGCCGACGCTCGAGGGCGGCGAGCCGTTCGATCTGGTCTTCATCGACGCCGACAAGGAGTCCAACACCGTCTACCTGGACTGGGCCGCCCGCCTCGGCCACCGCGGCACCGTCGTCGTCATCGACAACATCGGCCGCGGGGGAGAGGTCGCCAACCCCGCGACCGAGCGCTCCGATGTCATCGGCACCCAGCGCGGGCTCGAGATGCTGGGCCGCGACCCCCGGTTCGACGCCACGGCGCTGCAGACGCTCGACCGCAAGGGCTACGACGGCATCGCCATCGCGCGCCTCGTATGACGGATGCCGGTGGCGCCGGCATCCGTCATCACTAGACTCTTCACGGACCGACGAAGCTCCCTTCGAACCCCCCTCCACAAGCAAGGAGCATCCTGTGGCATTGATCGAGGCTGTAGGCGCACGCGAGATCCTGGACTCGCGCGGCAACCCGACCGTCGAGGTGGAGGTGCTGCTCGACGACGGGATCGTCCAGCGCGCCGCCGTCCCCTCGGGCGCATCGACGGGCGCCTTCGAGGCGTACGAGCTGCGCGACGGCGACAAGAGCCGCTACGGCGGCAAGGGCGTCCTGAAGGCCGTCGCCGCCGTCATCGACGAGCTGGGCCCGGCCATCGAGGGCGTCGACGCCAGCGAGCAGCGCGTCATCGACGAGATCCTCCTCGAGACCGACGGCACCGAGAACAAGTCGCGCTGCGGCGCGAACGCGATCCTGGGCGTCAGCCTGGCGGTGGCCAAGGCCGCCGCCGACAGCGCCGACCTGCCGCTGTTCCGCTACCTGGGCGGCCCCAACGCCCACGTGCTGCCGGTGCCGCTGTTCAACGTCATCAACGGCGGCGAGCACGCCGACAACGGCATCGACATGCAGGAGTTCTTCCTCGCCCCCATCGGCGCGGACTCCTTCGCCGAGTCGCTGCGCTGGGGCACCGAGGTCTATCACGTCCTCAAGGGCGAGCTGAAGGCCGCCGGCTTCGCCACGGGCCTCGGCGACGAGGGCGGCTTCGCCCCCGACCTGCCCAGCAACCGCGAGGGCCTGGACTTCCTCGTCCGCGCCATCGAGAAGGCCGGCTTCACCCCCGGCAGCCAGATCGCCCTGGGCCTGGACGTCGCCGCCACGGAGTTCTTCAACGACGGCGTGTACCGCCTGGACAACAAGGACTGGACCGCCGCCGAGCTCACCGAGTACTACGTGGGCCTGGTGAACGACTACCCGATCGTCACCATCGAGGACGCCCTCGCCGAGGACGACTGGGACAACTGGAAGGCGCTCACCGACGCCCTCGGCACCAAGACGCAGCTCGTCGGCGACGACCTGTTCGTGACGAACCCGCAGCGTCTGGCCGACGGCATCAAGCGCGGCGTGGCCAACTCGCTCCTGGTGAAGGTCAACCAGATCGGCACGCTCAGCGAGACCCTGGATGCCGTCGACATGGCCCACCGCGCCGGCTACACCGCGATGCTCTCGCACCGCTCCGGCGAGACCGAGGACACCACGATCGCGGACCTCGCCGTGGCGACCGGTGCGGGTCAGATCAAGAGCGGCGCGCCCGCCCGCAGCGAGCGCGTGGCGAAATACAATCAGCTTCTGCGCATCGAAGAGGAGCTCGGCGACGCCGCGACGTTCATCGGCCGCGCCGCCTTCCCGCGCTTCAGCAGCTGACGATCGCCTCCGGGCGGTCACGGACCGACACGAGAGGGGGGAGCATGGCCAAGAGTCCTGTTCCCCCCTCTCGGCGTTCCGGCCCCACGCGGCGGGGCCCCGTCGATGCGCGGGCGTGGCTGGGCGGCATCCGTCTGTCGGGTTTCATGATGATCATGCTGGGGCTCGTCGTCCTCGCCGCCCTCGTGCTCGTCCCGACCGTCGGCACCTATGTCGGCCAGCGCCAGCAGCTCGCCGCGCTCGAAGAGAGCGTGCAGCTCACGCGGGACGAGGTCGCCGACCTGGAATCCCAGCGCGACCGGTGGCGGGATCCCGCCTACATCACCACGCAGGCGCGCGAGCGGCTGTACTACGTGCGGCCGGGCGAAGTGGTCTATCTCGTCGACAACGACCTGCCGCCCGAGCGCGTGCCCCAGGACCTCGCCGCCGTGAGCGAGGACGTCCAGGCCACCCGCACGGACTGGATGGGCCAGCTCGTGCGCTCGGTGACCGAGGCGGGACTGGCGACGCAGGCGGTCGAGGTCACCGTCGGCGTCCCCGATCCGACGCCGGCCCCCACGCCGACGCCCTCGGGGTGACCCCGCCGCGATGCAGGGCCGTCACAGCCTGCGGCACTACCCTTGCCGGGTGAGCACCCCGCCCTTCGACGCCGTGTCCGACGCCGATCTCGCCGTGCTGCGTCAGCAGCTCGGCCGCCCCGCGCGGGACGTGGTGGGTATCGCCGCCCGCTGCGTGTGCGGCAACCCGACGGTGGCCGCGACGGCTCCGCGCCTGGCGGACGGCACGCCGTTTCCCACCTTCTACTACCTGACCCATCCCGGTGCGACGGCGGCGATGTCCGCCCTCGAGGCCACGCAGGTGATGCGGGAGTTCACCGAGCTCCTCGAAGAGGACGCCGACATCGCGGCCGGCTACCGCACGGCGCACGAGGCCTACCTGGCCGACCGGGCCGGGTTCGGCGACGTCCCCGAGGTCGACGGCATCTCGGCGGGCGGGATGCCCACGCGCGTGAAGTGCCTGCACGCGCTCGCCGCGCACGCTCTGGCCGCCGGTCCCGGGGTGAACCCCATCGGCGATCTGGCCCTCGCGCGGGGGGCGTGGTCGCCCGAGCGCTGCACGTGCGCCGAGCCCGGGACGGCCGGATGAGGCTCGCGCCGGCGGTGGCGGCCGCGGTGGCCGTCGTCCTCGCCCTGGCGTCCCCGGCCGCCGCCGCGACGCCCGAGCCCGAGAAGGACGAGGATCCGGTCCGCGCTGCGGAGTACTGGCTCGAGGAGTACGGCATCGCCGACGCGTGGGAGGTCACCCGCGGCGCCGGCGTGCGCATCGCCGTGATCGACACCGGCATCGGCCGCGGGCCGGCCGAGTTCGACGGCGCGGTCGTCGGCGGCACGGACGTCTCGCAGGTCGGCTCGCCCGACGGCCGGATGCCGGTGGGCGCCGTCGACGCCAACCACGGCAGCTGGGTGGCCTCGCTCGCCGCGGGGCGGGGCACCGGACCCGGCGAGGGCATGATCGGCGTCGCGCCCCAAGCGGAGCTGCTGGCGGTGTCGGTGGGTTTCGGGACCGTCTCGCCGGTGCCGTTCTCGGAGCAGATCGCCGAGGCCATCATCTGGTCGGTCGACAACGGCGCCGATGTCATCAACCTGTCGCTGACGACCAACACCCCCGACTGGGACACCAGCTGGGACGAGGCGTTCACGTACGCGTTCGACAACGACGTCGTCGTCGTCGTCGCCGCCGGCAACCGGGGGAGCGGCACCACGCGCGTCGGCGCCCCCGCCACGATCCCGGGCGTGCTCACGGTCGCGGGCGTCGACCCGCAGCGGCGGGCGAGCATCGAGGCGTCCACCCAGGGGATCACGATCGGGGTCTCCGCGCCCAGCGAGGAGCTCGTGGGGGTGTCCGCCGACGGCCGGCTGGTGCGCTGGAACGGCACGAGCGGCGCAGCGCCCATCGTGGCCGGGGTGGCCGCCCTGGTGCGCGCGGCCCATCCGGAGCTGGACGCGGCGAACGTCATCAACCGCATCATCCGCACCGCCACCCCCGCACCGGCGCAGCGCGGCGTGCCCGACCCGCTGTACGGCTACGGGCTCGTGGATGCCGCTGCCGCCGTGGGAGACGCCGTGCCGCTCGTCTCGGCGAACCCCATGGGAAGCCTGTCGGACTGGATCCGCATCTACCGCCGGGCGCAGAGCGAACCGCAGCCGCAGCCCACCGTCCAGCCCGTCGAGGTCGAGCCCCTGCCCCCCGCGGACACCGTCGAGCGCGCGGCCTCGCCGCTGCTGCCCACGCAGGACACCCTGCTGTACGGCACCGTGCCGCTCGTGGTCGTCACGGTCACCGCTATACTGGTCGGGCTCGGCGTCACCGCTGCTGTCCGACGCATCCGATTGGCGTCCCGCACGCCGAGCCGCTGACACAGGAAGTATCTCCCCACGTGATGAACACCGTGCCCAGAATCCTCATCGTCGGTGGTGGCTATGCGGGCTTCTACACCGCATGGAAGCTCGAGAAGTCGCTGCGCAAGGGCGAAGCCGAGGTGACCGTCGTCGACCCGCTTCCGTACATGACCTACCAGCCGTTCCTCCCCGAGGTGGCCGCAGGCTCCATCGAGGCTCGCCACTCGGTCGTGGCGCTGCGTCGGCACCTGAAGCGGACCAACGTGATCGCCGCGAAGGTCACCGGCATCTCGCACGCCACCCGCACCGCGACCATCACGCCGACGGCGGGTGAGCCGTACACCCTCGAGTACGACCAGATCGTCGTGACCGCGGGTGCCGTCTCGCGCACCTTCCCGATCCCGGGCATCGCCGACAACGCCATCGGCCTGAAGACCATCGAAGAGGCCGTCGCGATCCGCGACCGCCTGATGTCGAACTTCGACAAGGCCTCGACGCTGCCGGCCGGGCCCGAGCGGGACCGCCTGCTGACCGTCGTCGTCGTCGGCGGCGGCTTCGCGGGCATCGAGGTCTTCGCCGAGCTGCGCTCGCTGGCCTCGTCGCTGCTGAAGTTCTACCCGCAGCTGCGCTTCGAGGACACCCACTTCCACCTCATCGAGGCGATGGGCCGCATCATGCCCGAAGTGTCCCTCAAGACCAGCGAGTGGGTGCTGAAGGACCTCGCCACGCGCGGCGCCAACGTGCACCTGGACACGCAGGTCACCGGGGCCGTCGACGGCGACGTCGAGCTGTCCACCGGTGAGACCATCCCGTCCGACCTCATCATCTGGACCGCGGGCGTCATGGCCAACCCCACCGTCGTGCGCGGCAGCGATCTGCCCGTCGAGGAGCGCGGCCGCATCCGCACGCGCGCCGACCTGCGGGTCGGCTCCGAGGACGAGGTCGTCGAGGGCGCGTGGGCGGCCGGCGACGTCTCGGCCGTTCCCGACCTGACCGGCGGCGGCGTCGGCGGGTACTGCGTCCCCAACGCCCAGCACGCCGTCCGCCAGGGCAAGCTGCTGGCCAAGAACATCATCGCCGTGCTGCGCGGCGAGCTCCCCAAGGACTACGTCCACGAGAACCTCGGCGCCGTCGCGGGCCTGGGTCTGTACAACGGCGTCTTCCAGTCCGGCAAGATCGCGCTGAAGGGCTTCATCGCCTGGCTCGCGCACCGCGGCTACCACGGTCTGGCGATGCCTACGTGGGAGCGCAAGTGGCGCGTGCTGTGGGGCTGGTGGCACAACGTGTGGCTCGGCCGTGACATCGTCAACCTCGAGACGGTTCAGAACCCGCGCTACGTCTTCGAGGAGTTCGCCGCACGCCCGCGGCCGGCCCAGCCCGCGGTCACGCCGCCGGCCGAGCCGCGCGAGCAGGGCAAGAAGGCCGACCAGCCCGAGAAGGTCGAGGCGGACAAGGCCAAGGCGGCTGCCGCCACTCGCTGACGGTAGCGTGGTGGGTCCGGGTACCGGGCCCCCGTAGCCCAACCGGCAGAGGCAGGCGGCTTAAACCCGCTCCAGTCCGGGTTCGAATCCCGGCGGGGGTACACCAGAGGGCGGTGTCTTCGGACGCCGCCCTCCGGCGTCCCCGGCGCGGGCCGGAGTACGCTGTGGGGCGGACCGACCGTCGACGAAGGGCCCGCCGCAGGACATGACCGCATCGCGTGGGCGTGGGCAGCCGTGGCGGAACTGGTCGGGTTCGCAGTCGGTCCTCCCGCGGCGCCGCGAGAGCCCCGGCACGGTCGAAGAGCTCCGCCGCATCGTCGCCGCCGCGTCCCGCGCCGGCCGCCGGGTGAAAGCCGTCGGCTCCGGCCACAGCCACTCCGGAATCGCCGTCGCACCCGACATCCTCGTGGACCTCGGGCGGCTCGTCGGCCTCGTGTCGGTGGACCGCGAGCGCTCTCGGGCGACCCTGCTCGCGGGAACGCCGCTGCACCTCGTCCCGGCGCTCCTGGCGCCCTTCGGCCTGGCCATGGAGAACCTCAGCGACATCGACGAGCAGACCGTCGCCGGCGCCGTCTCGACGGGGACCCACGGCACCGGCATCCGCTTCGGGTCCCTCGCCACGCAGGTCGCCGGGGTCGCCCTCGTCACCGCCGAGGGCGAGCTGCTGCGCGTCGACGACCAGACGCACGCCGACCTGCTGCCGGCCGTCGCGCTGAGCCTCGGGGCGCTGGGGGTGCTGGCCGAGGTGACCCTGCAGTGCGTGCCCGCGTTCGTGCTGCACTCCCTCGAGCTTCCCGAGCCGCTCGGGCAGGTCCGGTCGGCGCTCGCCGAGCGCGCCCGCGGTGCCGATCACTTCGAGTTCTTCTGGTTCCCGCACACCGACCGCGCGATGACGAAGACCCGCACGCGTCTTCCCGGCGACGCGCCACGGCATCCGCTCCCGCGGGCCGCCCGCTACCTCGACGACGTCCTCGTGGGGACCGTGCTGTACCGCGCCGCGTGCGAGGTGGCGGGGCGGATGCCGGCGGCAGCGCCGGTCATCGCCCGCACCGCGGTGAGGA
This sequence comes from Microbacterium aureliae, assembly GCF_054780155.1. NCBI lineage: Bacteria > Bacillati > Actinomycetota > Actinomycetes > Micrococcales > Microbacteriaceae > Microbacterium > Microbacterium aureliae. Next base: position 617,435 of record NZ_BAAGWW010000001.1, on the reverse strand, counting down.
TCTGGGGGGACCGGGAGTTCACCGACGACTCCCCGCGGGTGTTCGCCTCGCATCGGGGCGTGAGGTTCAGCGAGATGGAGTACGCCCTGCCGGCCGACCGGGTCGGACCCGCCCTCGACGAGATCCGGGCGCTCATCTCCCGTCGGCGGTGGCGGATCTCGTTCCCCGTCGAGGTGCGCTTCGCCGCCGCCGACGACCGGTGGCTGTCGCCGGCGTTCGAGCGCGAGAGCGGCTACATCGCCGTGCACCGCTACGTCCGCGAGGATCCCACCGCGTATTTCGATGCCGTCGAAGAGGTGCTCCTCGCCCACGACGGCCGGCCCCATTGGGCCAAGCACCACGGTCTGGACGCCGCCGCGCTGCGGCCCCTGTACCCGCGCTTCGACGACTTCGCCGCCGTACGGGACCGGCTCGACCCGGGACGCGTGTTCGCCAACGCCCACCTCGAGCGCGTCCTCGGTGGGTAACGGCTGAGAGATCACGGACCGCTCCGTGCGCGCGAATCCCCGCGGCTAGGATGAGGTCGGGCCGAACGCGAACGGAGCACGTGGCAATGGAATGGCTGATCCCCGTCCTCATCGTGGTGGCGCTCGCCGTCATCGCCGGCATCTACCTGTGGGCGACGTACAACTCCCTGGTCCAGCTGAACGTGCGCGTCGACGAGGCGTGGAGTGACATCACCGTCCAGCTCAAGCGCCGGGCGGATCTGCTGCCGAACCTCATCGAGGCGGTCAAGGGCTACGCCGCGCACGAGAAGGCGGTCTTCGAGAACGTCACGCGGGCCCGCGCCGAGACGATCACCGCCGAGACGCCCGCCGCCGCGGGTGTCGCCGAGGGCCACATGCAGCGGGCGCTGAAGTCCCTGTTCGCGGTGGCCGAGGCCTACCCCCAGCTGCAGGCCAGCCAGAACTTCCTGCAGCTGCAGCAGTCGATCGTGGACACCGAGGACAAGATCCAGGCGTCGCGCCGGTTCTACAACGGCGGCGTTCGCGAGCTGAACACCAAGATCAAGGTGTTCCCCAACAACCTCTTCGCCCGCAACCTCGGCTTCCACGAGCGGGAGTTCTTCGAGGTCGTCGACGGCGCAGCGATCTCGGAGCCGCCCCGCGTGCAGTTCTGACCCGCGTGATCCGCCTGACAGCGCGCGACGCCCGCCGACTGGCGGTGACCGCGCAGCTGCTCACGGCCGATCGGCCCGGCGGGATCGTCGAGACGATCGACGCGCTCACGGTGGTCGACATCGAGCCGACGGCGGCCGTCGCCCCCAGTGCCGACCTCATCCTGTGGTCGCGCCTGGGCTGGCCGTATCAGCCCGCTGACCTGACGCGGCTCGTCGAGGGCGACCGCGCGGTGTTCGAGTGGGGCGGCTTCTACCGCCCCATGACGGATCTTCCCCTGCTGCGGCACGAGATGGCCCGGCGCCCGCAGTCGGAGCAGGCCCGCCGCTGGCTCGCCGCGAACGACCGCTTCCGCGCGGACGTCCTGGCGCGGCTCCGCGCCGAGGGTCCGCTGCGGGCAGCCGAGATCCCCGACACCTCGCAGGTGGCGTGGCGCTCGACGGGCTGGACGAACGAGCGCAACGTCCTGCAGCTGCTCGAGATCCTCGTCATGACCGGAGAGGTCGCGGTGTCCTCGCGGGACGCGAAGGGCCGCGTGTTCGACGTCGCGGAGCGCGTCTACCCGGCGGACCTGGCCGAGGTGTCCGAGGCGGACGCCGCGAGGGAGCTCGCCGAGCGCCGGCTCGCGGCGGCGGGCATCGCCCGCGAGAAGGCGGCGGCCCAGCCGGTCGAACCGCTCGGGGTGGGTGCGGTCGGCGAGCAGGCCGTCGTCGAAGGGGTCGACGGAGTGTGGCGGGTGGATGCCGGCGCCCTGGCGGCGCTCGACGCGTTCCGGCCCCGGACGGCACTGCTCTCGCCCTTCGACCGGCTGGTGTTCGACCGCGATCGGCTGCAGCGGATCTTCGGCTTCGAGTACGTGCTCGAGATGTACAAGCCGGCGGCGTCGCGGCGCTGGGGCTACTTCGCGCTGCCGATCCTGCACGGCGACCGGTTCATCGGCAAGCTCGACGCCCGCGCCGACCGGAAGGCCGGAGTCCTGCGGGTCGCCGCCATCCACGAGGACGTGCCGTTCGACGCCGCCGTCCGCCGGGCCGTCGCCGCCGAGATCGGCGAGCTCGCCGCATGGCTGGGGCTGGAGCTGCAGGCCCCGCCCGGGTGGTCCGGCGACGGGGAGTGACGCCGGCGGCGTCACCGCACCGCGAGCGCCATCTCGTCGCCGCGGACGGCGACCGAACCCCGCAGCGTCCAGTCGTCGGTGCGGTAGGTGACCGAGGCAGGCTCTCCCGCGCCGGTGATGCCGGTCGCGGTCGCCACGATCACGCCGCCGCGCGCGGCGAACGACGCGCCGTCCTCCGAGATCTGCAGGCGGGGATGCCGTTCGATGCGGAACGCGATCGACTCCAGGGTGTCGAGGTCCGCCGCCCACGGGATCAGCAGGCCGCACTGCGGCGGCACGCGATCGGCGGGCGAGGCGCACGCGCCGGCATAGGCGTCCAGCTGCTCCTGCGCGAGCGTCAGAGCCCGCGGGGCGAAAGAGGCGTCCACCGCCACGTCGGCGGTGTCGCCGGGGGACAGCTCCGCGCGGACCTCGCCCACGAGCACGTCGGGTGCGGCGGCGCGGACGACGTACCCGCCCGGCAGCAGCGGGGTCGCGCTGCCGGCCGCGAGCCGCTCCGCGCCGATCCGCACGCTGTCGCCGAGGTCGACCGTCGCCCTCACCGAGGCGAGGGATCCGGCGGACACCTGCCACCCGGCGTCCGCGCGGACGAGATCCAGGATGCCGTCCCCGCCGGGTCCGGAGTACTCGGCGCGGCCGCGGTCGCCGTCCAGGTCGACCTCGCCCACGCGCGCCGGTCCGGGCATCGGCCGGGCGCCGTCGTGACGGGCGACGAGGCGATCGCGGTCCTCGTCCCCGACCGCCACGAGCCGGGCTGCCGCGGCGGGGTCGCCCGCCGTCAGGGCGTCGAGGTAGGACTGCGCGACATTCTCCGCGTCCGGCCGGGCGGTGGCCACGACGACCGCCGCGATGCCGGCGACGGCGAGCACCACCGCGACGACGGCGGCGATCAGGCGGGTGCGAGGTCTCACCCGTCCACGGTAGTCGCCTCGTGGCGGCCCGCTCAGGGGAGGACGTCGGCCAGGTCGTCGGCGGCGTTCCCGCGGCGCCCGACCGAGATGCGTTCGAGCCCCTGCCACGCCGCCGCGAGCCGCAGCTCGTCGGCCAGGCGTGCACTCGCGTCGGCCGGACGACCGTGCTCCCACCACGCCGACTGGACAAGGAGCGTGCCGGCCGCGCGGTCGGCCTTGAGGTCGACGCGGCCGACGAGGTCGTCGCCGATCAGCACCGGCAGGGAGTAGTAGCCGAACCGCCGCTGGGCGGCGGGGGTGTAGATCTCGATGCGGTACTCGAAGTCGAACAGGCGTTCGGCGCGGTCGCGGAACCACACCACCGGGTCGAACGGGGTGAGGATCGCCTGCGCGTCCAGGCGGCGGGGGATCACGGCATCCCGGTGCAGGTAGGCCCGCAGCGGCCGGCCCGCGCGCGCCCACCCCTGCACCGCGACCGGCAGCAGCTCGCCCGCGTCGACGAGATCCCGAAGCGCCGCCCGCACCGCGCCGCGGTCCTTCAGCCGCCAGTAGTCGGCCAGGTCCGATTCGGTCGCCACCCCGTACGCCCGCGACGCCCGGGCAACGAGTTCGCGGATCGCGTCCTCTCGCGGGATGCTCCGGGCGAGCGCGGCGGCGGGGATGACGTCCTGGGCGAGCGCGTACCGGCGCTCGAACCCGCGTCGGCCGTCGATCGCGACCTCGCCGAAGAGCCACAGGTACTCCAGGGCGTTCTTGACGTCGTCCCAGTCCCACCACGGTCCGCGTCCGGCGCGAGGTGCGGCCTGCTCGAACTCCGACGGGCGCAGCGGCCCGCGCTCGGCGAGCTCGGCCGTGACCGCCTCGACCGTCGCCGAATGCGTCTGGAACCACCCGTCGGGCGCCGTGCCGTAGCGCGCGCGGTTGTCGGCCATGCGGAACCGGAAGAGCGGCCAGTCCGCGGCCGGGATGAACGCCGCCACGTGGGCCCAGTACTCGACGTACGGGGGGCGTCGGGTGAACAGCAGGCGATCCAGCAGTGCGGTGTCGTACGCGCCGAGCCTCGAGAACAGCGGCAGGTAGTGCGACCGCGCGAAGACGTTGACCGAGTCGATCTGCAGCGTCGCCATGCGCGCGAGGGCGCCGTTCAGCTGCCGCGTGCCGGCGACGGCGGGTCGCGGCCGCGCGAACCCCTGCGCGGCCAGGGCCGTGCGGCGGGCCTCGGCGGCGCTCAGTGTCGGCGTCCCGTCGGCGGCGATCCTCACCCGCGACAGCCTAACGACCCGCGCCGACATCGCGCCGCGGCGGGGCCCCGGGCTCATGAACGACGCGGAATGACCCGCGCTTAGACTTGCGGGATGAGCGGCACCGACGACAAGCCTCGCGGATCGCTGCTCGACGCGCTCCGGGATCGCAGCCGCGTCGTCACCTCCGAGATCGGCGCCACCGTCCCCCGGGGGCTGCGGATCGCGACGGCCTACTCGTGGCGACTGCTGGTGGTCGCGGCGGCCGCGGCGGTGGCCATCTGGCTCATCATCCAGCTGAAGCTGCTGGTGATCCCGCTCCTGGTCGCCATCCTGGTCACGGCGCTGCTGTGGCCGGGCTTCGAGTGGATGCTGCGCAAACGGGTCCCGCGATGGATCGCGATCGTCGTGGCGGTGCTCGCGACCCTCGCCGTCGTCACGGGACTGCTGTGGCTCGTGGTGTGGCAGATCACCCGCCAGTGGGCGTCGGTGACCGATCGCACCGTGGAGGCCGTGGGGGAGTTCCGCGACTACCTCATCCAAGGCCCCCTGCACCTCACGGCGGCGCAGATCGACGACCTGCTGAGCCAGGCGTGGGAGCTCATCCGGCAGCAGGCCGAGTTGCTGCTGTCGGGCGCGCTCGCGATCGGCACGACGATCGGCCACGTCGCCACGGGCGCCCTGCTGGCGCTGTTCATCCTGCTGACGCTCCTCGCCGACGGTGCGGGCATCTGGCGGTGGACGATGCGGCTCTTCCCGCGGACCGCCCGGCCGTCCCTCGACCGCGCCGCGCGGGCAGGGTGGGGGACCGTGGTCAACTACGCCCGGACGCAGCTGCTGGTGGCGACCATCGACGCCGTCGGCATCGGCCTGGGCGCCTTCCTGCTGGGCGTGCCGCTGGCCATCCCGGTCGCCGTCCTGGTCTTCCTCGGCGCTTTCATCCCCATCGTCGGTGCGGTGGTGACCGGCGCCATCGCCGTCTTCCTCGCGCTGGTCTACAACGGGCCCTGGATCGCCCTGTGGATGCTCGTGGTGGTCCTCGGGGTGCAGCAGCTCGAAGGTCACGTGCTGCAGCCGATCCTCATGGGGTCCGCGGTGAAGGTGCACCCCCTCGCGGTCGTGCTGGTGGTCGCCGGCGGCGCGCTCATCGCCGGCATCCCCGGTGCCCTGTTCGCCGTGCCCCTCGCCGCCTTCGTCAACGTCTTCGCCGTCAGCCTCGGCGACACCTCGTCCCGCAGCGGCGCGCCGCCGCCCACCGGCGACTACATCTGGTCGACCGTCCCGCGCCCCAGGAGAACACCCGCGTGAGCACCGATACGTCACCCGTGGCCTCGTCGGCCATCCCGAGTCTCGCCGACGTCGAGGACGCCGCCCGGACGCTGGCGGGCGTGATCGCCGCGACCCCGCTCGACCGGTCGCAGTACCTCTCGGACGTGCTGGGCGCCCCCGTGCACCTCAAGCTCGAGAACCTGCAGCGCACCGGATCGTTCAAGATCCGCGGCGCCACCTACCGGCTCTCGCGCCTCACCGCGGAAGAGCGTGCGCGCGGCGTGGTCGCCGCCTCGGCGGGCAATCACGCCCAGGGTGTCGCGCTGGCGGCCAAGGCCCTCGGCATCCGTGCGACGATCTTCATGCCCCTCGGGGTGCCGGTGCCCAAGCTCCTGGCCACCCGCGGCTACGGCGCCGACGTCGTGCTCGAGGGTGCGACCGTCGAGACGCCGCTGCGGCTGGCCGCGGAGTTCGCCGAACGCACCGGCGCGGTGTTCATCCACCCCTTCGACCACCCCGACATCATCGCCGGGCAGGGCACGCTGGGGCTCGAGATCATGGACGAGCTGCCCGAGGCCGACACGATCGTGCTCGGCATCGGCGGCGGCGGCCTGATCGCCGGCGTCGCGGCCGCCGCCAAAGCGCGTGCGCGCGAGCAGGGCCGCGAGGTGCGCATCATCGGCGTCCAGGCCGAGAATGCCGCCGCCTATCCGTCCTCGCTCGAGGCGGGCACGCCCCGCGAGGTCGAGACGCGGCCGACCATCGCCGACGGCATCGCCGTGGCGCGGCCGGGCGACCTGCCGTTCGAGATCATCCGTGATCTCGTCGACGAGGTCGTCACCGTCTCGGACGACGACATCGCCCGCGCGCTGCTGGTGTTGCTGGAGCGGGCCAAGCAGGTCGTCGAGCCGGCGGGGGCCGTGGGTGTCGCGGCGATCCTGGCCGGCAAGATCACCGCGACCGGCCCCACCGTCGCCGTGCTCTCGGGCGGCAACATCGACCCCCTCCTGCTGCAGCGTGTCGTCGCGCACGGGCTCGCGGCATCCGGGCGCTACATGACGCTGCAGATCCCGCTGCCGGACCGTCCCGGGCAGCTGGCCCGGGTGTCCGAGCTGCTGGCGCACGCGGGTGCGAACGTCATCGAGGTCCTGCACACCCGCCACGGACAGGGCCTGCAGATCAGCGAGGTCATCCTGCAGCTGAGCGTCGAGACGCGCGGCGAGGAGCACCGCGCCCACGTCATCGCCGTGCTCGAAGAGGCCGGGTACACCCCGACCGTCGTGCCGGACTAGCTGCTACTGGCCGGCGTAGGTCTCGACCTTGACGATCTCGACCGAGATCTCGCGGCCGTTGGGGGCGGTGTACGACGTCTTGTCGCCCTCTTTGCGGCCCAGGATCGCCACGCCCAGCGGCGATGCCTCGCTGTAGACGTCGAGCTCGCTGTTGGCCGCGATCTCGCGGTTGCCCAGAAGGAAGACCTCTTCGCCGCCGGCGATGACCGCCGTCACGACGGTCCCGGGCTCGACGGTGCCGGTGCTCTCGGGCGCGTCGCCCACCTTCGCCGACTTCAGCAGCGCCTGGAGCGTGCGGATGCGCGCCTCCTGCTTGCCCTGCTCGTCCTTGGCTGCGTGGTAGCCGCCGTTCTCTTTGAGGTCGCCCTCTTCGCGCGCCGCCTCGATGCGCTTGGCGATCTCTTCGCGGCCGGTGGTGGAGAGGTGCTCGAGCTCCGCGGCGAGACGGTCGTATGCGTCCTGCGTGAGGAAGGTCACCTGGGCATCGTTGGACACGTCTGACTCCTTCGGTAGGGGGTCCGGATGTTCGAAACGCCCCGGCGTCGGCCGGGGCGTCACGGGAATTCTTTCGGAACAGCCTACGTCACCCAGCAGGACGCGGCCAAACCGGTCGTGGCCTCGGCCGTGGTGGGGATGCGCTCCCGGAAGGCCCGCGCGGGGGCGTCATCGGCCGGGTACTCCACGACCCGCCAGCCCACGACGCCGTGCTCGGTGTCCTGCGCCTCGAGGGCGCACGCGATCGACCTGCCGCGCGGACCCGAGAACTGGAATCGCAGCTCCACCGAGTGCTCGTCGATCACCTCGAAGCCGGTGGTGTCGACGTCCACGGTGTCGAACGACGCCGAGACGATGGACCAGCCCACGACCCCCACGACCGCGGCCCCCACCGCGATGGCCGCCCCCTGGAGCCAGCGCGTGCGCCGCGAGCGGACACGGCCGTAGCGCTCGTCGAGCATCTGGGCGGTGGTCATCGGGCGGGTCTGGTCCAAGGCTTCATCCGTCGTGGGCGCTCGGTGTCGAACATTAGGCTGGAGCTCCAGGCTACGCTCTGCGAGGATCCCCGATGCATCACGCTGTCTCTGTTGTCGCCGCCGCGGCGACGCCCACGCCGACCCCGACGGTCGATCCCGACCTCGTCACTCCGGGGGTGTGGGGATTCGCCGCGATCGTCTTCGTCGCCCTCGCCGTCGTGCTGCTGGTCGCCGACATGCTCCGCCGGATCCGTCGCGGGCGCGTGCGCGCCGACCTCGCCGAGGAGCTCGATGCCGAGCAGCGCGCCGCCGAGGAGCGCTCCGCCGCGGAGGACGCGGCATCCGGGAAGGACGCGTCCGCACCCGAGGACGACGCCGGCGGCCGGCCTCAGCCGCCGTTGTAGGCGGGTTCGATCGCGATGAGCAGGCACGCCGTCCAGTGGCACAGGAACGCCAGGACCGTGCACACGTGGAAGATCTCGTGGAAGCCGAAATGGCCCGGCCACGGGTTCGGCCGCTTCATCGCGTAGACGACCGCGCCGGCGGTGTACAGCAGGCCGCCCACGCACACCAGCACCATCATCGCCACGTTGGCCTGCAGCAGGTCCACCAGGTACATCACCGCGGCCCAGCCCAGCAGCAGGTACAGCGCGACGTACAGCCAACGGGGCGCGTGGATCCAGAACACGCGGAAGAGGATGCCGAGGACCGCACCGCCCCAGACGAGGGCGAGCAGCAGCATCCCCTTCTCGCTCGGCAGGGCGAGCACCGCGATCGGCGTGTACGTCCCCGCGATCAGCAGCAGGATGTTCGCGTGGTCGATCCGCTTCAGGATCGTCTTGACCCGCGGGCTCCAGTCGAAGCGGTGGTACAGGGCGGAGTTGCCGAACAGCAGCAGTGAGGTGGCCATGAACACCGCCGACGCGGTCTTGGCGGCGGCGCCGTCGGCGAGCACCATCAGCACGATGCCCGCGGCGATGGCCACGGGGAAGGTCGCCGCGTGGATCCAGCCGCGCCAGGTGGGACGGATGTCGACGGCTGCGTCCACGTCCGCGGCCTGCATGAGCGGCAGGCTCGGCACGTCGGGGGAGGAGTGCGCGCGGCGTCGGGTCATCCTCACAGCGTAGATCCCGCCGCATGCCCCCGCGCGCACATACCGAGTTCCAGCGGACCTGGGACTGAGTATCACGTGTGGCGTCGCGCGGCGGGACCGGTAGCGTAAGCGTGTGGTGCACGCGTCGTCGAACGAGGGCAAGGGGCCTCTCTACCGCCTGTACATCAACCGGCTCCGCCGGCGCCTGCGGCCCGAGGACGTGCCTCATCACGTCGCGATGATGATCGACGGCAACCGGCGGTGGGCCCGCCAGCTGGGGTACGACTCCGCCGCGCACGGTCACCGCGCCGGCGCCGCCAAGATGAGGGAGTTCCTGCGCTGGTGCGACGACATCGGCGTGCAGGTCGTGTCGCTCTACCTGCTGTCGACCGACAACGTCCGCAAGCGGGATTCGCGGGAGCTCGCCGACCTCATCGAGATCATCGCCGAGCTCGCCGACGAGCTCTCCCACGAGCGGGACTGGCGCGTGAAGCACGTCGGCCGCGCGGACCTCCTGCCCGAGAAGCTCGCCCGCGTCCTCGCCGAGGCCGAGGAGCGCACCGCTTCGCACACCGGGCTGCACGTGAACCTCGCCGTCGGCTACGGCGGCCGCAGCGAGATCGTCGACGCGGTGCGCAGCATCATCTCCCAGCACGGCGGGCTGGGCGGCTCCCTCGAGGAGCTGGCGGCCGACCTGACCCCGGAGCAGATCGGGGAGCACCTGTACACCGGCGGACAGCCCGATCCCGACCTCGTCATCCGCACGTCGGGCGAGCAGCGGCTCAGCGACTTCCTGCTGTGGCAGAGCGCGCACTCGGAGTTCTACTTCGTCGAAGCTCTCGGGCCCGACCTCCGCGAGGTCGACTTCCTGCGGGCGATGCGCGACTACGCCTCGCGCGACCGCCGCTACGGCAGCTGACGATCCCCGGCGGCCCGAGCCCGCGGCGCGCCGCTTCTGCCAGAATGTGACGGTGGCGGATATGGAGTCCCTGGTCGCCTCGTTCGACGCGGAGCCGGGGTATCTGGACTGGGCGGCCTTCGGCCCGCTGTCGCCGAGCGTGCGCGCCGAGGCCGGCGCGGACACCGAGCTGCTTGGGTCCGGCCGGCGCTCGAGCATCGACCTCGTCGGCTCGCACATCGAGCGGGCCCGCGAGCTGGTGGCGGGACTTGTGGGCGCACCGGCCGACCAGGTCGTGCTGCAGCCGTCCACGACCCACGGCCTCATGCAGGCGCTCTACGGCATGGCCGGGGGACTGCTGGTCTCGCGCGGCGAGTTCCCCAGCCTCACCGTGACCGCCGCCCGCGCCGCCGACGCGCTCGGTTCGATGCAGGTGCAGTGGATGGAGCCCTCGGACGGCATGGTGACGCCGGACCTCGTCCGCGAGCACCTCACCGAGGACACCCGGGCCGTGGCGGTCAGCCTCGTGGACTTCAGGACCGGCTATCGCGCCGACCTCACCGCCCTGCGCGAGGTCATCGGCGACCGGCTGCTGATCGTCGACGCGATCCAGGGCTTCGGCGTGGTCGACGCCGACTACGCCGCCGCCGACGTCGTCTGCGGCAACGGCTACAAGTGGCTGCGCGCCGGCCGCGGCACCGGTTTCGCGTGGTTCGGCGAGCGGGCGCTGGAGCGCCTCGCCCCCGTCCTGTCGGGTTTCGCGGGCGCCGACGGCGACCTGCCGGTGGACGTCGTGCCGCTGCCGTCGCCCTCGGCGCGGGCGTTCACGGTGTCGTGGCCGGACGCCCTCGCGGCGGCGCGCCTGGCCACCGCCCTCGAAGAGATCTCGGCCGTCGGCGTGCCCGTCGTCGAGGCCGAGCTGGCCGCCCGGACGCAGGACGTCGTCTTCATCGCCGACCGCTACGGCGTCCCCGTGCTCACCCCGCGCGACCCCGCCCGGCGCGCCGGGATCATCACCCTCGCGCCCGCGCCGCAGGATGCCGCGCCGCTGGCAGCCTCGCTGGCCAACCACGGGCTGACCGTCACCGCGCGCTCCGGGCTCATCCGCGTCTCGCCGCACGTGGGCACCGGAGCCGACACGATCCGCCTGCTCGGCGACGCCGTCGCCGAGTTCTCCGCCGCGCGCGTGTGGTGATGCTGCGCTGATGTTCACAAGGGCGTAACCGACTCGCCGCGTGTCGGAATCCCGCGCCCCGTGCCTGCGGTCGTACGTTTCTCCCAACGGGCACGGAGCCCGTTCGAGTCGGCCTCACGGATCGCGACTCGTGACCCTGGTCGACTCGTGATTTGCCGGGTGAACCACCCGGGGGCGGGGAGTGGGTCATGACCACACGAGCATCACACGATCAGCGCATCGTCGAGGTCGAGGGGGATGACCTCGACACCGATCTGCGCACGTACGTTCTGGACACCTCTGTGCTGCTGAGCGATCCGCGGGCGTTCTTCCGCTTCGCCGAGCACAGCATCGTCATCCCCGTGGTGGTGATCACCGAGCTCGAGAAGAAGCGTCACGACCCCGAGATCGGCTACTTCGCCCGCCAGGCCCTGCGACACCTCGACGAGATGCGGGTGGAGCACGGCCGGCTCGACTTCCCGGTGCCCGTGGGCACCGAGGGCACCCTCCGCGTCGAACTGTCCAACACCGACCCGTCCGTGCTCCCCGAGGGGATGCGCCTGGGCGACAACGACACCCGCATCCTCGCCGTCGCGATGCACCTGGCCCAGGAGGGCCAGGACGTCACGGTGGTCTCGAAGGACCTGCCGATGCGCGTCAAGGCGGCCTCCATCGGCCTCAGCGCCGAGGAGTACCTCGCCGAGCAGGCGATCGACTCGGGATGGACGGGCATCGCTGCCATCGACCTCTCGGGGGACGACATCAGCGACCTGTACGAGACCGAGGTGGGGGTCAGCGACGAGGTGGTCGGCCTGCCGGTGAACACGGGCCTGATCATCCACTCCGAGCGCGGCTCGGCGCTGGGGCGCGTGACCGGCGACGGCGGCTACCGCCTGGTGCGGGGCGACCGCGAGGTCTTCGGCCTGCACGGGCGCTCGGCCGAGCAGCGGATCGCGATCGATCTGCTCCTGGACCCCGAGGTCGGCATCGTGTCGCTCGGCGGCCGCGCCGGCACCGGCAAGTCGGCGCTCGCGCTGTGCGCGGGTCTCGAGGCGGTGCTCGAGCGCCAGCAGCAGAAGAAGATCATCGTCTTCCGGCCGCTGTTCGCGGTCGGCGGTCAGGAGCTCGGCTACCTGCCCGGCGACCAGGCCGAGAAGATGAACCCGTGGGGCCAGGCGGTGTTCGACACGCTCGGCTCCGTCGTCAGCGGCAACGTGCTGGAAGAGGTGGTGGCCAGGGGGATGCTGGAGGTCATGCCGCTCACCCACATCCGCGGGCGTTCGCTGCACGACGCCTTCGTCATCGTCGACGAGGCGCAGTCGCTCGAGCGCAACGTGCTGCTGACGGTGCTCAGCCGCATGGGGCAGAACTCCCGCGTGGTGCTCACCCACGACGTCGGTCAGCGGGACAACCTGCGGGTCGGCCGCCACGACGGCGTCGCCTCGGTGATCGAGACGCTCAAGGGCCACGGGCTGTTCGGCCACGTCACGCTCACCCGCTCGGAGCGCTCGGCCATCGCCGCCCTGGTGACCGATCTGCTGGAGGCCGGCGAGCTGGCCTGATCTGCCGTCACGACTGCGGGGATGAGAAGAGTCTCATCCCCGCAGTCGTGCGCCGGTGCGGTGATTCTGGGACCATAGGTGTCGCGCCTGGCGCGCGAGGCAACCTCCTGCCCGGAAAGGACGACGTTGGACACCCGCAGACGATTCGCCATCGGCGGAGCGTCGACCGCGCTCGCGAGCGTCGCCGTGCTGGGGCTCGTCGCCGCCGGGCACTCCGTCGTCCTGGCCGACTCGCCCGGTGTGCCCGTCGGCGTGCCCACGATCGAACTGCCTGCGGCCGGCTCGCCGGTCTCGGATGCCGCGCCGCCGCCCGCTGTGCTGCCGGCCGGTCGCGTGCCGGCCCCCGACGCCGTTCCGGGCGACGACGAGGCTGCGCCCGGCACCACGCCCGCGATGTCGGCCGCCCGTGACCGCGCCACCCTTCCCGAGGCCGCTCGCGCCGCCGCAGACCGTCTCGCCGGGCGTGCGGCGCAGCGCCCCGTTCCCGAGACTGTGCCGGCCCCCGCGGCCGGCAGCCTTCCCACCCCGCTGAAGGACGCCCCGGCCGCCGGCGCCCCCGTCCCGGCTGCTCCGCCCGCGTCGGGCACCGTCGACGACGGGTCCGGCCGCCTGGTCGCACCGTCGTCGGACGAGTCGACGTTCCAGGCGAAGTCCTCGCCCGGCCAGGCCAAGCCCTCGCACCCCGGTCCGCCGCCGCATGCCGCGGCAGGCGGAGCCGGCAAGGATTCCCCAGCACCCGTCCCTCGGACGGGTCCTCGCGCCGACCAAGCCGGTCCCCCCGCCGGCGTCGGCGAGAAGAGAAACCAATCGCGCGATTCCCCAGACCAGCGCGATTGATGAGGTCGGTTCCCCCGCCGACCGTCACGGCCCCCGGTGTCCCCCAGCACCGGGGGCTTCTTCGTGCGCGCCGCGTCACTCCCAGCGGTAGCCGGCGCCGCGGACCGTGACGATGTGTGCGGCGCCGAGCTTGCCGCGCAGGTAGCGCACGTAGACGTCGACGACGTTGGAGCCCGGGTCGAAGTCGAGGCCCCACACACGACTGAGCAACACCTCGCGGCTGAGCACCCGGCCGGGGTTGCGCAGAAACTGCTCGGCCAGGGCGAACTCCCGCGTGGACAGCTCCACTTCACGGCCCGCCACCGTCGCGCGGCGGGCCAGGACGTCCAGCACCACGTCGCCATGGGTGATCGCCACGCTCGGCAGCGCGCTCGTCTCGCGCAGCCGGGACCGCACGCGCGCCAGCAGCTCATCGAACGTGAAGGGCTTGGGCATGTAGTCGTTGGCTCCGGCATCCAGCCCCTCGACGGTGTCGCGCGTGCTCGACCGTGCCGTGAGCATGATGACCGGGACGACGCTGCCGCGGGCGCGCAGCTCGCGCAGCACCTCGAAGCCGTCCATCGTCGGCAGCCCCACGTCGAGCAGGACGAGATCGCTCTCGCCGCGCAGCGCGACGTCGAGCCCCTCGGCGCCGTCTTCGACGGTGTGGGTCTCGTAGCCGGCGCTCTCGAGGCCCCGGCTGACGAACGAGGCGATGCGGGACTCGTCTTCGATGATGAGGATCCTGGTCACTCGGCCGCCTCTCGTTGCAGAACCACGTCGCCTGCCCGCACCGGCGACGGCAGGGCCGCCCTGGCAGAGGGCAGACGGATGCTGAAGGTCGCGCCCCCACCGGGGGTGTCGCCGACGTCGCACGCGCCGTTGTGCGCCTTGGCGATGGCGTCCACGATCGCAAGGCCCAGCCCCGAGCCGCCTACCTCGCGCTTGATGTTGTAGCGGTCGAAGCGGCGGAAGATGCGGTGGCGGGCCGAGGGCGGGATCCCCGGTCCGTGATCGCGCACCCACAGGCGCACACCGTCGGCATCCGCCGTGCTGCCGATCTCGATGGGGGAGCCCTCGGGGGTGTACTTCGCGGCGTTGTCGGCCAGCTGCAGCCACGCCTGGAGCAGGCGGTCGCCGTCGCCGACCACCTCGCCGCCGGCATGCGACTCCATTGTCCAGGTGTGCCCCGGGATGACGGCGACGAGCTCGCCGACGCGCGCGGTGAGCGCGGCGGTGTCGACGGCCGTCATCGTGTAGGCGTCGCCTTCGGCGGCGGCGAGCAGGTCGATGTCCTCGACGAGGCGGGTCATGCGGTCAAGCTCGGCGATCCCGATCTCGCGGGCGGCGGTGACGTCCGTCGGGTCGCGGGGGTCCATCAGCTCGAGGTGACCGCGGACGATCGTGATCGGGGTCTTCAGCTCGTGGCGGACGTCGTCGAGAAGCTGACGCTGGCCGTCCACCGACCCCTCGAGGCGGTCGAGCATCGAGTTGACGGTGCGGGTGAGGTCGGCGATGTCGTCCGAGCCCTGCGCGCGGAGCCGGGGGGAGAGATCGGCGATCGTGATCGCGTCGGCGGTCTCGCGCAGGTCCCGGATGGGCGAGAGCAGCCTGCCGGTGACGAACCACCCGACCACGCCGATCGCGACCAGGACCGCGGCGGCGGCCAGCGAGTAGGTCGCCATGGCGGCCGTCACCGGCTGCAGCTCGGCGTCCAGGTCGATCGCGCGGACGTAGACGCCCTGGCGGGGATCGCCCTCGACGGCGACGGGGACGGCGATGTACATGAGGGATCCGCCCTCGCCCGCCGCCGTGCCGCGCACTGTCTGGCCGGCGGCGATCGTCTCGGCCCACGCCCGGTCCACGAGGGCGACGTCGTCGGCGATGTCGAAGCCCGACAGCGTGGTCGGACGGAAGCGGGCGACCCCGTCGAGGATCGCCACCGAGGCCTCGTTGCGGCCCGGGACGAGGCGGGCGACCGCGTCGCGCAGGTAGCCCTCGACCGAGGTGTAGGACTGCGGGACGAAGTCTTCCGCGCTGTCGCCCGGGCCCACGTCCGCGGCGCCGCCGTCCAGGCCCGCCACGGTCTGCAGCCGCTCCACCTGGCTGTCCAGCCGGGATCGGACCTCGGAGACCACGCGCTCGCGCTGCACCAGGAACGTCACGCTCCCCACGATCGCCAGCCCCATGCACGCCACCGCGAGGATCGCGCCCAGGATGCGGGCGCGCGCGGTGAGCAATCGGGGGGTGGAGGCCACCCCCCGATTATCGCCCGGCCGGGGCCCTTCTCAGCCCGGGTGGGTCATCGAGAGCAGGTCGAGCTTCTCGTCGAGCTGCTCGATCGTGAGTTCGCCGCGGTCGACGTAGCCGAGATCCAGCACGGCCTCGCGGACGGTGATCCCCTTCGCGACGGAGTGCTTGGCGATCTTGGCCGCCGCCTCGTAGCCGATGAGCTTGTTCAGCGGGGTGACGATCGAGGGCGACATGCCGGCGTAGGCGGCGGCGCGCTCGACGTTCGCCTCGAGCCCGTCGATGGTCTTGTCGGCGAGGACCCGCATGGCGTTGGAGAGCAGGCGGATCGACTCCAGCAGCGCCGTGCCCATGACGGGGATGGCCACGTTGAGCTCGAACGATCCCGATGCCCCCGCCCATGCCACGGTGGCGTCGTTGCCGATGACGCGGGCGCACACCATGAGCGTGGCCTCGGGGACGACCGGGTTGACCTTCCCGGGCATGATCGAGGATCCCGGCTGCAGGTCCGGGATGTGCAGCTCGCCGAGGCCGGTGTTCGGTCCCGAGCCCATCCAGCGCAGGTCGTTGTTGATCTTGGTGAGCGAGACGGCGATGGTGCGCAGGGCCCCCGAGGCCTCGACGAGGCCGTCGCGGTTGGCCTGCGCCTCGAAGTGGTCCTTGGCCTCGGTGATCGGCAGCTCGGTGTCTTCGGCGAGCAGCGCGATGACCTTCTGCGGGAAGCCCGCGGGGGTGTTGATGCCCGTGCCCACCGCGGTGCCGCCCAGCGGAACCTCGCCCACGCGCGGGATCGCGGACTGCACGCGCTCGATGCCCAGGCGCATCTGGCGGGCGTAGCCGCCGAACTCCTGGCCCAGGGTGACGGGGGTGGCGTCCATGAGGTGGGTGCGCCCCGACTTCACGACGTCCTTCCACAGCTCGGCCTTGCCCTCGAGGGCGACCGCCAGGTGGTCGAGAGCGGGGATGAGGTCGTCGATCAGCGCCTGCGTGACGGCGATGTGCACCGAGGTCGGGAACACGTCGTTCGAGGACTGCGAGGCGTTGACGTGGTCGTTCGGGTGAACGGGCGAGCCGAGGTGGCGCGTGGCGAGGGTGGCCAGCACCTCGTTCATGTTCATGTTCGAGGACGTCCCGCTGCCGGTCTGGTACGTGTCGACCGGGAAGTGCGCGTCGTGGACGCCGGTGATGACCTCGTCGGCCGCGGCGGCGATCGCATCGGCGATCCCCGCGTCCAGCACGCCGAGCTCCTTGTTCGCCAGCGCGGCGGCCTTCTTGATGCGCGCGAGTGCCGCGATCTGCGTCGACTCCAGACCCGTCCCCGAGATGGGGAAGTTCTCGACGGCGCGCTGGGTCTGCGCGCTGTAGAGAGCGGATGCGGGGACCCGCACCTCGCCCATGGTGTCGTGCTCGATGCGGTATTCGGTGTCGGTCACGTCGTTGTTCCTCCGGTGTCGAATCGTTCGGTTCGTGCTAGTCGTGGGCGTCGGACAGGCCGACGGCGACGCCCGGGACGGCGGTGCCCTCGGCGAGCCGGTAGTTGGCGCCGACGATCGCCAGGCGCCCCTCGGCGACCGCTTCGCTCATGAGCTCGGACGAGCGCAGCAGCTCGGCGACGGTGTCGCGCAGGTGCTCCTGTCCGACCCGCTCGGCGTCGACCGGAGCGCCGGGCTCGCCCTCGCGGATCACGCGGCGGACGGCGGGCACGATGGGCGCGATCTGCCGCCAGATGTGGGCGGGCAGTGCGGGGGCGTCGGCCCCGGTGCTGTCGATGGCGGCGTTCACGGCGCCGCACGCGTCGTGGCCGAGGACGACGATGAGCGGCACGCCGAGCACGGCGACGGCGTACTCCAGGCTGCCGATGACGGAGTCCGACACGACCTGACCGGCGTTGCGGACGACGAACAGGTCGCCGAGGCCCTTGTCGAAGATGATCTCGGCGGCCAGCCGCGAGTCCGAGCAGCCGAACAGAGCCGCCCGCGGCTTCTGCCCGGTCGCCAGCTCCGCGCGCCGCTCGACGTCCTGTCGCGGGTGACGCGGTTCGCCGGCGACGAAGCGCTCGTTGCCGCGGCGCATCTCGTGCCAGACCTTGTCGGGGGTGGGGGCGGTGTCGGTGTCGCTCACGGCTGCTCCTCTCGCAGGGCCAGGATGTCATCGGCGACCGCAGCCGCCGCCTCTTCGAGGTCTTCCGCGGGCGACGTGCCGTACACCATCACGATGTCCTCGCCGGCAGGGGCGGCGAGGGCTCCGGTGACGTTGCCCGCGCGCCCGGGGTCACGGATGTCGTAGCGGTCCCACACCACGCCGCCGATCTCGACCGTGTCGGCGATGGCCGCTCCGCCGAGTTCGCGGGTGGGCCAGGACTCGTCTGCGTCGAAGCCCTGCGCGACGCGCAGGAATCCGGTCTCGGGGACGTACACGATGGTCCACGCGCGGATGCCGTCGCCGGTGACGCTCGCGGCGTTGACGAGCCACTCCGAGGGTGCGTCCGGGACGACGAGGGTGCGGTCCTGCGCCTCGGACACATCGGCGGCTACGGCGGCGACGTCGATGGGCTCGCGCTCGGGCGGCGTCCCGCGGGGGACGGCGAAGACCATGACGATGAGCACGCCGATGGTGGCGATGAGGGCCGCGACCAGTCCGCGGACCGTCTGGCTCGAGCGATAGATGCGCGAGGCCTCGGCCTTGCGGGCCGCGGTCTCGTCGGGTGTCTCGGGGCGGCCGAGCTCGGCGACGACGCGGGGCGGGCGGGCCATCACGACCCGCTTCCGCCGGTCCCGGCGCGGGCTTCGTCCAGGCGGCGCTTGGCGCCCACGAGCCACTGCTCGCAGCGGGCGGCGAGGGCCTCGCCGCGTTCCCACAGCGCCAGGGAGTGCTCCAGCGTCGGGGACCCCTGCTCGAGTTCGGCGACGACGCGGACGAGTTCGTCCCGCGCCTGCTCGTAGGACAGACCGTCCACCTCGCGGGCGGGCTCGCGCTGCTCGGTCATGGGCTCCATCCTAGTTCTCGCGCGGGGTCGCCCCCGCCGTCGCGACGTCCGGGGACGGGGCGTCCTCGGGGACCTCGCCCTCGGACCGGGCCGCGAAGGATCCGCGTGCCACGGTCACCGTCACCGCGGCGCCCGCCGGCGCCTGCGCGGCGTCGCGCACGATCGCTCCGCCGGCCAGGTGCGCGATGGCGTAGCCGCGGGCGAGAGTGGATGCGGGGGACAGGGCACGCAGCGTCGCCGTCAGCTCCGCCATCCGGCGAGACTGCGCCTCGACCGCACGGTCCACCCGGTCCCGTCCGCGCGCGGCGAGCAGGTGCACCTCGTGGGCGCGCGCGGTGAACATCGACGCGGGGTCGCGGAGCACCGGTCGCGAGCGCAGCTGCTCCAGCTGCGCGATGTCGTGCCCGATCCGCTGGGTGAGCCGGCCGGTGAGCCGCGAGCGCAGCTGAGACACCAGGGCGCGCTGCTCGGCGACATCGGGGACCACGCGCTTGGCGGCATCCGTGGGTGTGGAGGCGCGTAGATCGGCGACATCGTCGAGCAGGGGACGGTCGTTCTCGTGGCCGATGGCGCTGACCACCGGCGTGTGCGCGGCGGCGACGGCGCGCACCAGCCGTTCGTCGCTGAATCCGAGCAGGGTCTGCGGGTCCCCGCCGCCGCGGGCGATGACGATGACGTCCACCTCGGGGTCGGCGTCGAGGGCCTGGAGCGCGGCGATCGTCTCGGGCACGCACCGGTCGCCCTGCACGGCGGCGTACCGGGTGCGGAAGCGCACGTGCGGCCAGCGCAGCTCGGCGTTGCGGTGGACGTCCTTCTCGGCATCCGATCGTTCGCCGGTGATGAGGCCGATGCAGTGGGGGAGGAACGGCAGCGGCTTCTTGCGTGCGGGGTCGAACAGGCCCTCGGCCCGCAGCGTCGCGCGGAGCCGCTCGAGCTTCTCGAGCTGGTCGCCGAGCCCCATGTGCTTCATTGCCGAGACGGCGAAGGTGAGGTCGCCGGTCCGGACGAAGTAGTCGGCCTTGACGCACGCGACAACGTGGTCGCCGACCTTGAGGTCCGCGGGCAGTCGCTCGCGCGTTGACGACCAGATCCGGAAGGTGATCGTCGCGTCGGTGGCGAGGTCCTTGAGGCGGCCGAAGACGTTCCCGCCGCGCAGGTTCCACGAGGTGAGCTCGCCCTCGACCCACACCGACCCCCACGTCTGCAGAAAACCGCGGATGGTGTCGTTCAGGCGGGCGACCGACGTCGGGGCCTGCGCGGTGGAATCGCGGGGGCGCACGGAGTCGGCCGGGGGCGCTTCGCCGGGCACGGCGACCGGTTCGAACGTCGTCATGGTCCTCCTGAGCGGCGCGGGCGTCGAGGCCGTGTCCAGACCCCGCCCGTAGAATCGAACGGTGAGCGCAACCACAGCGAACCCGGCCGTCCGAATGCCCGTGCCCCGCGTGCCGCGGCGGCGCGAGCGCCTTCAGGATATCCCGGTGCCCGGACACAAGAGGGTGCTGCTGGCCGCCCCCCGCGGCTACTGCGCGGGGGTGGACCGTGCCGTCATCGCCGTCGAGAAGGCTCTGGAGCGCTTCGGCGCGCCGGTGTACGTGCGCAAGCAGATCGTGCACAACATCCATGTCGTGTCCGAGCTCGAGGAGCGCGGCGCCATCTTCGTCGACGAGGTCGATGAGGTTCCCGAGGGCGCGCACGTCGTCTTCAGCGCGCACGGCGTCTCGCCGGCGGTCGTGAACGCCGCCGCGGATCGTCATCTGCAGGCCATCGACGCGACGTGCCCCCTGGTGACGAAGGTCCACCGCGAGGCGGTGCGCTTCGCCCGTGACGACTTCGAGATCCTGCTCATCGGCCACGAGTGGCACGAGGAGGTGGAGGGGACCGCCGGCGAGGCGCCCGACCACGTCACGATCGTGAACTCCCCGGACGAGGCGGCGACGGTCGAGGTTCGCGACCCGTCCAAGGTCGTGTGGCTGTCGCAGACGACCCTGTCGGTCGACGAGACCATGGAGACGGTGCGGCGGCTTCGCGAGCGCTTCCCGCAGCTGCAGGACCCGCCCTCGGACGACATCTGCTACGCCACCCAGAACCGCCAGGTGGCCATCAAGAAGGTCGCGAAGGATGCCGACCTCGTGATCGTCGTCGGCTCGGCGAACTCGTCCAACAGCGTGCGGCTGGTCGAGGTGGCGCTGGAGTACGGCGCCAAGGCCGCGTATCGCGTGGACTACGCAGACGAGATCGAGCAGGCGTGGCTCGAGGGCGTCGAGACGGTGGGCGTGACCAGCGGCGCGTCCGTGCCCGAGGTGCTGGTGCAGCAGGTGCTGGACGACCTGCGCGACGCCGGCTTCGGCGACGTCGAAGAGGTGCGCACCGCCGAGGAGGACCTGATGTTCTCGCTCCCCAAGGAGCTGCGACAGGATGCCGAGGCGCGCCGCGGCGGCCGGGTGACGTCGGGTCCGGCATGAGCGAGTCCGACCTCGGCCGGCCGGCGCCCGACCCGGCTCCTCGCCCGCGCCCCCAGTACGGCGAGTACGCCACTCCCGAGGAGCAGCGCGCCCGCATCCGCCAGCCCGAGGTGACGACGGCCCTCGAGACGGGGCAGGCTCCGGCCGAGGTCGCCGCCGACGCGCCGGTGGCGGCGACGGGTTCGACGGATGCCGTCGGTGGGGTACGCGGGCGTGCGCGCTCGCCGCGGGCTCGGGCGATCGACCGCTTCGTGACGATCGGCCTGCTCGCGTACGGGTTCGTGACGGTGATCGGCTCGATCCCGTCGTTCATCGACTACACGCAGTACGCCGAGACGATGCTCGACCTGCTGGGCGTCCAGGCGGAGCTCTCGGATCCGGCCGCTGCCCGCCCGTGGGCGGTCGGCGCCAGCGTGCTGCTCGCTCTCGGATGGATCCTCACGCTGCTGGTGTCGGTGGCCAGCCTTCGCCGCGGACGGCTGACGTGGTGGATCCCGCTCGTCGGCGGCGCGGTCGTCACGTTCGCGGCAGGCACCCTCATGGCCGTCCCGCTGTGGTCCGACCCGGCTGTGTGGCAGGCGCTTCAGGACAGCGTCCTGGGCGGCTGAGCCGCCCGCGCCGCGCGCTCTAGGATTGCGGGATGCCCCGCCTTCTCGCCGTCTGCGCCGTCCGGCAGCTGCGACCGGACCGGGGTTCGGCCTCGATCGGCGTGACCGCGATCGACAAGGGTCCGCTGGACGGGGCGGTGAAGATCATGCGGTTCGGCGCGCACGGCGACGTGCAGGCCGACCGCCGGCACCATGGCGGCCTCGACAAGGCCTTGTATGCCTATGCGCAGGAGGATGCCGATTACTGGCAGGGCGAGCTCGGGCGGGATCTGCCCCCGGGCTGGTTCGGCGAGAACCTGCGCACCGAGGGCATCGACGTCAACTCCTCGGTCATCGGCGAGCGCTGGCGGATCGGCGATCGCGTCGAGGTCGAGGTGACGATGCCGCGCACCCCGTGCGGCACCTTCGCCCGCTGGGTCGGGGGAGCCGACCAGAAGGGGTGGGTGCGGCGCTTCTCGGACGCGCGGCGCCTGGGTCCGTATCTGCGGGTCGTGCGGACGGGGTCGGTCCGCGCCGGCGACGAGATCACCGTGCTGGAGCGCCCCGCCGGCGCGCCCACGATCATCGAGATCTACAGGGCTCCGTAGCCGTAGCCGCTCTTCTTCTCCACGACTCGGCCCGGCGTCGTTCGCCACCGCGGCTCGGCATGGGTCTTCGCCGCTGCCCGGCCGCGCCGGTTCCGCTACGCCGCCGGACGGTAGCGCGCCGGCGGCGGCTGCAGGTCGCCGAAGGCGTACCTTCGTACCAGCCGCTCGGCGAGCACGCTCGGGCGACCGCCGCCGGGCGGCGGGTGCAGGACGAAGTCGCCGGTCCCGTCCCTCGTGATCCGGCTCTTCGTCTGATGCAGGTTCATGTGGTGGAACCTGCAGAGCAGGATCCCGCGATCGATGTCGGTGCGCCCGCCGTCGGCCCACGTGTCGCAGTGATGCGCCTCGCAGTACGACGCCGGGCGGTCGCAGCCCGTCCAGCGGCATCCGCCGTCGCGCACCGCGAGGGCGATGCGCTGCTTCGGCGTGAACAGGCGCTGTTCGCGGCCGACGTCCAGCGGATTCCCCGAGGCGTCGACGGTGCATGAGGTGGCCCCGGTGTCGCACGCCGTCGCCGCCGCCAGCCAGGCGGGCAGGGCGCTGCCGTCGTCCTCGATGAGCGCGACCGCCGGCTGCCCGGCCTCGTCGGCGTCCAGCGCACTCCGGGTGGTGACGATGCGAAGGCCCGCCTGACGGGTACCGAAGACGGTCGCCGCATCGGCGAGGCTTCCGGCTCGCAGCACATCGATCAGCAGGTCGTACGCGAGCTGATCGTTGGTCCGCGGGTCCGCGGCCAGCTGCTGTGCGCGGGCGGCGTCCTCGGCATCGACGAAACGGGGGCCGCCGCGACGGGGTCGAAGGGCCGTGTCGATCAGCGTCTGCACCCACGCGGCCGCCTCGTCGTCGAAGACGAACAAGCCCCGTCGCAGCCCGTCCTCGCCCGTGTACATCCGGTAGGACCGCTTGCCGTATCGCTCCGCGAACCGCTCGGCGGCGCCCGCGGGGTCGAGAAGGTCGCGGATCGACCGCGCTGCCCGCTCGATCTCCTCGACGGTGCGCTGCGTCGCTTCGTCGAGCAGACGCTCTGCTGCCAGTCGCCACGCCTCACCGGCATCCGGGTCGTCGTCGCCGTCGGCGAGGGGCGGCGGACATCCGAGCCCGCGACGGATGGCGGCCAACTGGTCCTTCGAGACCGCTCCGGTGACCAGGGCCGACGACAGCTCCGCGTCCCACGGCCGGACCGGCGCCCTATCGTCGCCGTCCGCCGGATCTGCACTACCCGGCTCGCCGCTCGGGCCCGCGTCGGGCGCCGGATCCTCGGGCGGCAGGGTGGCCGCGAGCAGGGATTCGCCGAGTCGCACCTGCTTGATGGCGTCGGTGCGGGTGGTGCCGGTGAGGTCCTGGATGAGGGAGACCGCGTTGCGGTGGCCTCGTTTCTGCGCCATGCCTCCGTGGCCGGCATCCCGGCTCGACCGGGCGGCGACGGCGCCCGACCCCGCGATGCGCACGCACTCCGCCCTCTGCACCAGCACCGTCGCCGCGCGGATCACCCGTTCGACGTCCAGATCCGAAAGTCCGTTCACTGCGGCCGGGACCTTGGCGGCGTCGATATCCCCGCCGACCAATGCTTCGAGCGCATCGAGCGCCTCATGCAGGTCTGCGAAGAAGGTCATGCTGCGATTATCCGAGGGGCCTCCGACGTTCGAAGAGAGATTCGATAGCATCCACCGATCCTCAATGTCACGAAAGCATAACGAAAAGGGGGAACGCCCCGGCCCCTGGGGGTCGAGGCGTTCCGGGACGAGCAGTCTCAGGCGGCGAGGCTCTTGCCGTGCGAGCCCAGCTGGCGCGTGGCCTCGACCACGCGAGCAGCCATCGCCGACTCGGCGACCTTGCCCCACGCGCGAGGGTCGTAGGCCTTCTTGTTGCCCACCTCGCCGTCGACCTTCAGCACGCCGTCGTAGTTGGCGAACATGAAGCCGGCGATCGAGCGGGTGAAGGCGTACTGCGTGTCGGTGTCGATGTTCATCTTGACCACGCCGTTGGCGACGGCCAGGGCGATCTCTTCGTCGGTCGAGCCGCTGCCACCGTGGAAGACGAGGTCGAGCGGCTTCGGGCCGGTGCCGAACTGCGAGGCGATGCCCTCCTGGATCTCGCCGAGCAGCTCCGGACGCAGCTTCACGTTGCCGGGCTTGTACACGCCGTGCACGTTGCCGAAGGTGAGCGCCGAGATGTACCGCCCGTTCTCGCCGAGACCGAGCGCCTCGACGGCCTTCGTGACGTCGGCGACGGTGGTGTAGAGGGCGTCGTTGGAGCCCTCGTGCTTGACGCCGTCCTCTTCGCCGCCGACGACGCCGATCTCGACCTCGAGGATCGCGTTGATGTTCTTCAGGCGGGGGAGCAGGTCCTTGGCGATCTGGATGTTCTCATCCAGCGGCACGGCCGAGCCGTCCCACATGTGCGACTGGAAGATCGGGTTGCGGCCGGCCTTGACCTCTTCCTCGGATGCCTCGATGAGCGGCATCACGAAGCCGGGGAGCGCCTCTTTGGGGCAGTGGTCGGTGTGCAGCGCCACCGTGATCGGGTAGTTCTTGGCCACCTCGGTGGCGAACTTCGCGAAGGCCAGGGCGCCGGCGGCGCGCGCCTTGACGGTGTGGCCGGCGAAGTAGTCGGCGCCGCCGGTGGTGACCTGGAGGATGCCGTCGGAGCCGGCCTCGGTCAGGCCCTGCAGGACGGCGTTGATGGTCTGCGAGCTCGAGACGTTGATCGCGGGGTACGCGAAGCCGCCGGCCTTGGCGCGGTCCAGCATGTCGGCGTACTGCTCGGGGGTGGCGACGGGCATAAAAGCTCCTTCGAGGGGGTGTCGTGACTCTGGGAGTGTATCGAGGACGGTCTCGTCTGCGCGGCCGCATGACGCCCCTCGGCTAGGCTACGGTCGATCGCGCGCCGCCGGAGGAGGGCCGCCATGCCCCGCAAGTCCCTCGTCACCGAGGTCGCCGATGCGCTGCTGGACCGCATCATCGGCGGTGACCTCGAAGCCGGCTCGGCGCTGCCGAGCGAGGCCGAGATCGGTGCGACCTACGACGTCAGCCGGTCACGACGGTGCTCGGCCTCGCCGGCTTCGCGGCGTCGGGCATCGTGTGGGCGCTCGCGACGGCGGCGGCCTGACGCCTGATCGACGGCGCTGCTCTTCCGGCGCCGCATGACGCACGGGGCGTGGGGTTTGGCGATAGCGAAAGAATCGCCAAACCTTCACGCCCCTCGGCGTCGAAGGCCCGGTTCGAACCCCCTTGGATGGATAAGGTGAACGCATGGTGAGTCTGACCGCGGACATGAGCCCGCTGCATCCCGATCGAAACCTCGCTCTCGAACTGGTGCGGGCCACCGAAGCGGCAGCGATCCGCGCCGTGCCGTTCATCGGCCGCGGAGCCAAGGAGGCCGCCGACGGCGCCGCCGTGGATGCGATGCGCGCGTTCTTCACCACCGTCAACTTCGACGGCACGATCGTCATCGGCGAGGGCGAGAAGGACGAAGCGCCCATGCTCTTCAACGGCGAGCGGGTCGGCAACGGCCGCGGCCCTCGCGCCGACGTCGCCGTGGATCCGATCGACGGCACGACGCTGACGGCCGAGGGGCGCAACAACGCGCTGTCGGTCATCGCCGTCTCGGATCAGGGCACCATGCTCGAGGCATCCAGCGTGTTCTACATGGACAAGCTCGTCACCGGCCCCGCCGGCGTCGGGGTCGTCGACATCCGGCTGCCGATCGGCGAGAACATCCGCCGGCTGGCCAAGGCGCTGGGCAAGCCGGTCGACGAGATCGTCGTGTCGGTGCTCAACCGCCCCCGGCACGAGCAGCTCATCAACGACATCCGCGAGGCGGGCGCCGGCACGCGCCTGATGAGCGACGGCGACGTCGCCGGCGGCATCAACGCCGCCCGGCACAACGCCCGCACCGACATGTGCGTCGGCATCGGCGGCAGCCCCGAGGGCATCGTCACCGCGTGCGCCGTCAAGGCGCTTGGCGGCCACATCCAGGGACGGCTGTGGCCGCGCGACGACGACGAGAAGCAGAAGGGCTCGGATGCCGGGCTGAAGGTCGACGGTCACGTCTACGAAGCCGACGAGCTGGTGACCGGGAACAACACGATCTTCGTCGCCACCGGCGTCACCAACGGCGAGCTCGTCAAGGGCGTCCGCCGCGAAGGCGGGTATGTCTACACCGAGAGCGTTGTGATCCGCGGCGCCTCGGGGACGCTCCGTCGCATCTCGTCGGAGCACCTCGTCTCGAAGTGGCTGTGATCGCCGGTCGCCCCCGCGCGGTATCGTGACCGCGCCGTAACCCGGCCTCCCAGGGTTCTCTGGCACAATTGGTGGCGGTGTCAACGGAGATGCTTGTCGTCGTTCCGAGCCCAAGGGGGTTGTGATGTCCGCACAGTTGAGCGGAACTTCACCGCAGACCGGTGCCATCGCCGTGGTGGCCGACGCCACCGACCCCGCACGCCGCCCCGACGTGCTGCTGCGGGTCCGCCGTGACGAGGGTCACGAGCTCAGCCCGTGGTGGATGATCGGGGCCTTCGTCGGCGTCTCGGTCGCCGTCATCTCGCTGCTCAGTTTCGTCCCCGGCGGCGCCTGACCCGCACCGCCCGTCACGCCTCGGAGAGCCGTGCCCGCACCTCGTCGAGGTCGGCCGTCACCGGGGCGTTCGCCTCGTCGTCGTCGCGCTCCACCTCGAGCAGCTCGGGCGCTGTCAGCCGCCTCGGCACCGTGTCGATCGACGCCGGCTCGGCGAGCGCGTCCAGCCGCGTCTGGTCGATCCCCGGGAACCGGCGCGCGGTGGCGAGGACGCGCGACTCGAGCGAGCCGACCAGCTTGTTGTAGCTGTCGACGGTTCGCTCGATGGCTCGGCGCATGTCGTCGGCGTGGCCGGCGAGGGTGCCCAGGCGCTCGTAGAGCTGCGTGCCCAGCTCGAACAGCGCGCGGGCCTCTTGCGACACGTCCTGCTGGGTCCACGTGAACGCCACCGTCTTCAGCACCGCCCACAGGTTCACGGGCGAGGCCAGCGCGACGCGCCTGCCGAAGGCGTAGTCCAGCAGCGACGGATCCGCATCGAGCGCCGACGACAGCAGCGACTCGCTGGGCACGAAGCAGATCACGAACTCGGGGCTCGCGGTCAGCCCCGACCAGTACGCCTTCTTCGCCAGCGCGTCCACGTGCGCCCGCACGGCCTTCACGTGCCGGTCCAGCAGCAGCTGCCGCCGCGCCGCGTCGGCGCCCTGTGCGGTCGGGGCGATGGCGCTGGCCTCGAGGTACGCGTCCAGCGGCACCTTCGCGTCGACGGCGATCGCCTTGTCGCCGGGCAGGCGGATGATCATGTCGGGGCGGCCGACCCCGGTATCCGATCGGATCGAGGACTGCAGGTCGAAGTCGACGTGGCGGGTGAGGCCGGCCGCCTCGACGACGCGGCGCAGCTGGGTCTCGCCCCAGACGCCGCGGGTGCTGCCCGAGCGCAGCGCGCCCGCGAGCGACTCGGTGGTCGCCCGCAGCGCCTCGTCGCTCTCGTGCGCGCGCCGCAGCTGCTCGGCGAGCGTGGAGTACTGCCGGGTCCGATCGCGCTCGAGGTCGTCGACCTTGGCCTGCATCGCCTCGAGCGTCTGCTGCACCGGCGAAAGCGCCCGCAGCACGGTCTGCTCGCGTCTCTCCCGCTCCTCACGAGCGGCCTGGTCCGCCCGGCTCTGCGCGGCGAGTTCGCGGTACAGCACCTGCTGGTGATCCAGCTGCGCCTGGACACCCTCGCGGGCAGCCGTGACGGAGGCCAGCTGCGCGCGCAGGTCGGCGTGCTCGCGCGTCGTCCGCGCGGCTCCGCGGGCGAGGCCCGCCGCCCACCCGGCCAGCGCCCCGAGCACGAGCGACCCGATGATGACGAATGCGACGGTCAGTGCGTCCATGGCAGGAGCCTGCACCACCCCTCCGACATCGGGTTCCCGCGGGCTCGGGTCAGGCCACGGCGGCGGGGAAGAATGACACCGGCGCCTCGGCGACGGCGATCTGCGAGACACGGATGCCGAGGGCATCCGCCAGCGCGTCGACATCGGTCGCCCCGAGCCGGCGGGCGATGTCGATCATGACGTGCGCGCACGCGAGGGCGTCGGCGGTGGCGTTGTGGTGGGCGAACGCGCCGAAGCCCGCCTCGGCGGCGACGAACGGAAGCCGGTAGGACTCCAGCGCGTACACTCGCCGCGCCGCCTGCAGACTGCACGCGTAGCGGTACGGCGGGCACTCGTCCCCGGTCGCCTCGGACGCCTTCTTCAGGACCGCCATGTCGAAGCCGGCGTTGTGGGCGACCAGCACGTCCGACCCCGCGAACGCGACGAGGTCGTCCAGCTGCTCGGTCCACCCCTTCGCTCCGGCGACGTCCGCGGCGCAGATGCCGTGGATGCGCGTGTTGAGCTCGAAGAACCGGTCGTGGCCTGAGGGCGGCCGGATCAGCCAGCCGTCGGTGGCGACGACTTCGCCGTCGCGGACGCGGACGAGTCCGACCGCGCAGGCCGAGGCGTTGCTGGAGTTCGCCGTCTCGAAGTCGATCGCGGTGAAGTCCAGGGCCACGGCTCCACCCTCGCCCGCACCGCCCCGGGACGCGCGGAGGCGCGCCGTGCAGGGCGGCGACGCGGCAGCGGGGCCGATCGGGCGGTGCCGTCAGCCGCGCTGGGCGCCCACCACCGTCCACAGTCCGGCGCGACGCCGGAAGGTGGTGGCCAGCCCGTTGCGCTCGAGCGCGGCGATCATCGCCGCCGGAGGGTGCAGATACCCGCGGAAGGCGCGGCCGGTCATGCTCATCTCGGCGTTGCCCACCCGGGCGAACGCCCGGGCGAGCACCGTGCGGGGCGGATGGCTGAACACCACGGCGCGGCGGGCGAGCGAGGCCGCTCCCGTCAGCAGCCGGTCGTAGTCGGGGTAGCAGCACACCACCCGGTTGAGGACGACGATGTCGGCGGCGCCGACCGCGGCGGGATCCACGGCGACGTCGACCCCCTGCATCCGGGTCACCCTGCCGCTCACCCCGGCGCCGTCGATGAGCCGCCCCGCCTCGGACTCGTACTGACCCGACAGCTCCAGATTCACCGTGCGCGCGGCACCGCGGCGCAGCAGCTCCAGCTGGATGTCGCCGATCCCGCCGCCGACTTCGAGCACCGTGGCGCCGGTCAGGCCCACCGACTCGGCGAACTCGATGATGCGCCGGGCGGGACGCGTGGGCCCGCGCCGTTCGTAGCGGCGCGCGAGTCGACGCGCGAAGCGGGCATCGAACACGTCGTCGTACCCCTCCGGGGTGCGTGGCGCACAGCAGTCGTCCACGGCCACAGTATGCTCCCGCCCCGTCGGTCGCGGGAGAGGGGGTCGCCGGCCGCACGTAGACTTGAGCCCCGTGGCTCTCACCATCGGAATCGTCGGACTCCCGAACGTCGGCAAGTCGACCCTCTTCAACGCCCTCACCAAGAACCAGGTTCTCGCGGCGAACTACCCGTTCGCGACGATCGAGCCGAACGTGGGGGTCGTGAACCTTCCCGACCCGCGCCTGCAGAAGCTCGCGGACATCTTCCACTCCGAGCGCATCCTGCCCGCCGCGGTGTCCTTCGTCGACATCGCCGGCATCGTCCGCGGCGCGAGCGAGGGCGAGGGCCTGGGCAACCAGTTCCTCGCCAACATCCGTGAGGCCGACGCCATCGCCCAGGTGGTCCGCGGCTTCAGCGACGACGACGTCGTCCACGTCGACGGCGCGGTGAACCCGCGCAGCGACATGGAGACCATCAACGCCGAGCTGCAGCTGGCCGACCTGCAGACCCTCGAGAAGGCCATCACGCGCTACGAGAAAGAGGTCAAGGGCAAAAAGCTCGATCCCTCGGTGCTCGCCGCCGCCGTCGAGGCGAAGGACGCCCTCGAGCGCGGCATCCTGCTGTCGGCGTCGGGCATCGACCTCGCGCCGATCAAGGAGCTCGGCCTGCTGACGGCCAAGCCCTTCATCTTCGTCTTCAACGTCGACGAGGCGGTCTTGACGGATGCCGGGCGCAAGGCCGAGCTGGCCGCCCTGGTGGCGCCGGCCCAGGCGGTGTTCCTCGACGCGAAGATCGAGTCCGAGCTCATCGACCTCGACCCCGAGGACGCCGCGGAGCTGCTGGCCTCGACCGGCCAGGAGGAGTCGGGGCTGGACCAGCTGGCGCGGATCGGCTTCGACACGCTCGGCCTGCAGACCTATCTGACCGCGGGGCCGAAGGAGGCCCGCGCCTGGACCATCGGCAAGGGCTGGAAGGCTCCGCAGGCGGCCGGGGTGATCCACACCGACTTCGAGAAGGGCTTCATCAAGGCCGAGGTCATCTCGTTCGACGACCTCGTCGCGCTGGGCTCGGTCGCCGAGGCGCGCGCCAAGGGCAAGGCTCGCCTCGAGGGCAAGGACTACGTCATGCAGGACGGCGACGTCGTCGAGTTCCGCTTCAACGTCTGAGCCCGCACGACGCCCATCCGGAAGGACCCGCATGCCTGACATCCAGATCTTCGAGCCCGAGGGCCGCGCGATCCCGTTCGTCGACGAGGGCGAAGGCCCGATCAAGCTGATCCTGATCCCCGAGCCGGGCGAGGGCCGTGATGCGCTCGGCGTCGTCGGGCACTACCTCGCCGAAGAGGCGGGGTTTCACGTGGTGCGCATCGGCCACAGAGCCGGGGCCGACGCGACCCTGGAGCAGCGCGCGGAGGACGTCACCGCCGTCATGGACCACCTCGGCATCGACCGTTCGTGGATCGGCGGCCACGGCTTCGGCGGGACGGTGGCGCGCGCGACCGTGCTGGCGCACGCCGATCGGGCCAACGGCCTGCTGCTGCTCGGCGTCGAGGACGCCGACGTCGCCCTGGCCCCCGTCGTCCCCGTCCTGATCGTGCAGGGCGCCGACGACGAGGTGACACCGGCTGCGGCAGGCGCGTCGCTGCAGGCCACGGCCCCCGATCGCGCCAGCGTCAAGGAGCTCGAGGGCGCCGGCCACTACTTCCCCCTCACCCACCCCATCGAGACCGCCGTCATCATCGAGGAATACCTCGACTGGGACTGACCCCGAAACGAGACGAACCGTGAAGCAGCGCACCCTCGCAGGACGCCGGGTCTCGGCGATCGGCCTCGGCGCCATGCCGCTGTCGATGAACAACGACCGGCAGATCCCGACGCCCGCCGAGGCCGTGGCCACCGTCCACGCCGCACTGGACGCCGGCGTCACCCTCATCGACACCGCCGACATCTACGCCCCGGCCTGGAACGAGATGGGGCACAACGAGCGCATCGTCGCCGAAGCCCTGCGCACGTGGGACGGCGACTCCTCGCAGATCCTCGTCACGACGAAGGGCGGCATCACCCGCGGCGAGGGTGAGACGTGGGGCCGGGACGGATCGGCGCAGTACCTGCGCTCGGCGGTCGAGAAGTCCCTCGAGATCCTCGGCGTCGAGCAGATCGACCTGTACCAGTACCACCGTCCCGACCGCTGGCGCATCTACGGCGACATCATGAAGGATCTCGCCGGGCTGCAGGCGGACGGGCTGGTCCGCGCCGTCGGCATCTCCAACGCGAGCGTCGAAGAGATCGAGATCGCGATCGAGGTGCTCGGCGAGGGCAACATCGCCAGCGTCCAGAACGAGTTCTCGCCGCGGCATCCGGGCAGCATCGACGAGCTGCGGTTCTGCGCGAAGCGCGGGATCGCGTTCCTGCCGTGGAGCCCGCTGGGCGGCACGGGCGGCGGTGCCCGCGACGTGGGCACCCGCTTCTCGGCCTTCGGCGACGTCGCCGAGGCGCACGACGTCAGCCCCCAGCAGGTCGTCCTGGCGTGGGAGCTCGCGCTCGCCGACACCGTCATCCCCATCCCCGGGGCCCGCCGCGCGGCATCCATCGTCGATTCGGCCAAGGCAGCGGAGCTGGAGCTCACCGCGGATGAGGTCGTGCGACTGTCGGAGTCCGTCGGCATCTTCGAGTGAGGCTCGCGGGTGTCGGAACGGCGCGCTAGCGTCTGGGCATGCCGCTCACCGATGACCTGCGATCCTGGCTGCTGGACTCCGACCCGGCGCTGCGCTGGCAGGTCCAGCGCGACCTGCTGAACGAGCCGGACGAGGTCTGGCAGCGCACGCGCGCGCTCGTGGCGACGCAGGGATTCGGCGCCGCGCTGCTGGCGGAGCAGGATGCCGACGGCCAGTGGGCGGGCGGATCGTTCTTTCCCGCGGGCTTCTTCGGCAGCGACGAGGCGCAGCAGCCGGGGCAGCCGTGGACGGCCACGACCTGGGTGCTCCGCGACCTGCGCGAGTGGGGGCTGGATGCCGCGGTCCTCGGCGACACCGCAGAGCGCCTCGACCGGAACAGCCGCTGGGACTACGGCGACCTGCCCTACTGGGGCGGAGAGGTCGACGTCTGCATCAATTCCTACACGCTCGCCACCGGCGCCTGGCTGGGAGCGGGCGTGGCGGCGCTGGCGGCATGGTTCCCCGAGCACCGCCTCGAGGACGGCGGGTGGAACTGCGAGGCCGAAGAGGGCGACTCCGTCCGGTCGTCTTTCCACTCGACGCTCAATGCTCTGCGCGGGATGCTGCAGTACGAGCAGCTGACGAAGGACCCGAGCCTGGCGGTGACGCGTCGGCTCGGCGAGGAGTACCTGCTGGAGCGCCGGCTCATGTACCGCGCGTCGACCGGAGAGCTGGTCGGTGATTTCGTCACGCGCTTCGTCTACCCCAACCGGCACCGGTACAGCGCCCTGTTCGCGCTCGACTACTTCCGCGACGCGTCGCTGCACGACGGGCGGCGGCCGGATCCGCGCCTCGCAGAGGCCATCGACCTCGTGCGCCGAACCCGCCGGCCGGACGGCACGTGGCTGCAGACGACCCCGCTCCGCGGGCGGCTGTGGTTCCCCGTCGACGTCGCCGAGGGTGAGCCGTCGAAGTGGCTGACGCTCTTCGGCACCCGCGTGCTGGACTGGTGGGACGATGCCGGCCGGTGACGCCGCGAGGAGCGAGCTGCGCCGCAGGTCCTGACCCCGAGAGGGCTACACGCCCGGATGTCAACCCCCTTCACTCGCGCGGTCGGATGGGGGACGGTCTGCGGTCGGAGGAGGTGACAGATGACGCTGGATGTGCATTCGGTGCGCTCGACGGCCGGTCGCGACGAGCGATTCCGTCGGACGGGGCGGCGGGGCGCATCCTGTAGCAACGTCGGGAACGGAGTTGCTCGTATGGGGCGGTTGACATACGGGGGAGTGGTGACGCTCGAGATCGAAGAGCGCACCCTGGCGCACCTGCAGATCGTCATCAACCAGAAGCTCCGCCGGGGCGAGCCCTTCCATCTCACGTGGGCGCACGACACCTATGAGGGCGGAGGCCGGACCTCGATCTGGATCCACCCCGGCGCTCGCCTGGTCTACCGGTTCCAGATCCGGGGGCGCCACGAGATCAACCACCGCTGGATCGAGGAGATGCTCCGCGCGGCGAACTCCACGGGCGGGCTGTACGTCATGCCCGAGCCGACGGACTCGTGAGCGGGGGCTCTGACAGGTCGTCGCCGCGCGCTGAGTCCTTCCGGACGAGCGACCTCGGCGAGGCCGAAGCGTTCGCCCGCCGGGTCTACCCGCGGGTGTCGCTTCGCGAGTCGCGACGGCCGTTCGCCTACGAGCAGACGGTGCGGGGCGTGGACGGCATCTCTCTCGTCCGGTTCAAGATCAGCTCCCGCATCGACATCGCGGTGGACTTCCACGACGTCGCCGCGCACGCGCTGCTGCTGGGAGGGCGCTATTCCGCGAAGTCACGCGGCGAAGACGTGGACACCTCCCAGCCGTTCGTCTTCCGCCCGGGGGAGGGGTCCTCGAGCTCGGAGGAACTCGACGTGCTCACGGCCAACATCGACACCGCCGTCCTCGGGCGGGCGGTGTCCGCTCACCTCGGCGTGGATGACGCCCGTATCGATGTGACGCGCACGGCGGCGGTCTCACCCGAGCTCCGTCAGCATTGGCTTCGGACCATGTCCTACGCGTGGCGGAGCACGCAGGTGCCCGAGGTGTTCCACAACGACCTCGCACGCGCGGTGACGATGGAGTCGCTCGTCGCCGGGGCACTGGCGACCTTCCCGGTGGACGTGCTGCACGCCGGCAGACGTCCCTCCGATGCCGCGCTGTCTTCGGCGGTCCGCCGCGCCCGGACGTACATCGAGGACCATGCCGATCAGCCCCTGACCGTCCAGCAGATCGCTGCCGCGGCGAGGCTGTCGGTGCGCGCACTCCAGAACAGCTTCCGCCGCGAGCTGCAGGCCACGCCCCTGGAGTACGTGCGGCGGGTCCGCCTCATCCACGCGCGCGACGACCTGCTGCAGGCGCACGTGGGTGAGCACTCGGTGGCCGAGATCGCCGCGCGCTGGGGGTTCGTCAGCGCCAGCAGGTTCGCCGCCCAGTACGCCGAGCTGTTCGGCGAGAAGCCCTCCGTCACCCTCCGCCGCTGACGCCCGAGTGCCGTCAGAGGCTGTCGATGAGCCGCTCGACGGTGACGCGGTTCTTGCCCGAGCCCTTGGATTCGTACATCGCGCCGTCGGCGCGCGTGAGCAGGTGCTCCGCATCCGGCCGGCCGTCGACCCCCGGCCGGTAGAGCGCGACGCCGACGCTGACCGACGGCGAGATGAGGGCGCCGTCCACGGCGATCGGCTCCTGCGTCATCGTGAGGATCCGCTCGGCG
Organism: Microbacterium aureliae; assembly: GCF_054780155.1. Classification (NCBI taxonomy): domain Bacteria; kingdom Bacillati; phylum Actinomycetota; class Actinomycetes; order Micrococcales; family Microbacteriaceae; genus Microbacterium; species Microbacterium aureliae. The sequence continues at coordinate 582,409 of NZ_BAAGWW010000001.1, read as the reverse complement.
ATCGTCCGGGCCGCGTCTTCGTCGGCATCGGCGCACACCGCGACGAACTCGTCGCCGCCGATGCGGCCGACGAGGTCGCCCGAGCGCACGCCGCCGGTCAGGCGCTTGGAGACCTCGACGAGGACCTGATCGCCCGCGGCGTGGCCGAAACGGTCGTTGATGCTCTTGAAATCGTCGACGTCGAGGAACAGCACGGCGAGTGGGCGTCCCTGGCTCGCGGCGTCGTCGATCGCGGACTCGAGGCTCTGCTCGAGCAGCTGGCGGTTGCCCACGCCGGTGAGCTGATCGTGCAGGGCGAGGAAGGCCAGCCGCTTCTGGAACCGCAGACGCACCAGCGTCTGCGACGCCTGACGACCGAGGGCCTGCTGCAGGTCGAAGAACTGGTCGTCGAACTCGCGCTCCCTCGAGAAGAAGCAGGCGAGGACGCCGAGGCGCTCCTGCTCGTACAGCAGCGGGGTGACGCTGATCGCCGCCAGGCGCGTCTCGCGCATGCCGGCCGCCAGTGCCGGGTATTCGGTCCGCGCCGACACCTCGTCGACCACGACCACGCGGGGCGTGTGGCGAAGGGTGAGGATCGGCGGCACCTTGCCCTCGAGGGGGTTGGATCCGCCGACGAGCTCCAGGTCGCCGCGCCCATCGAACAGCAGCACCGCGGCGTCCCTCGCCGCGAACGCGCCCTGCGCGACCGAGGCGAAGGCCTCGGCGGCATCGGACTCGCTCGCGGTCAGTCCGAAGGTCGTCGACACCTCCTGCAGGACGCGCACGCGCGACTCCGAGGACTCCGCCGCGCGCCGCGCCTGGACGAGCTCGCGTTCGTAGCGGATGCGCTCGGTGGCGTTGAAGAGCGCCGTGCGCACGAGGCCGGTATCGGCATCCCTCACCGAATTGACCAGAACCGGGATGCCGGTGCCGTCGGCGGCGCGGACCGTCAGCGCGGCCTCGTCCACCCGGCCGGTCAGCAGGAGCGCCTGGCTGTGGCGCGTCTCGAAGAACAGCCGGCTGCCCGGGTCGAGCAGGTCGACGAAGGCCCCGCCGATCACCTCGCGGGTGTGGCCGGTCCACTCCAGGAAGGTGGCGTTCGCCTCGAGCAGGATGCCGTCGGCCGAGGTCGAGACGAGGCCGCAGGGGGCGAGATCGAACCAGTCGGCGGTCATGCCGCGAATCCGCGGATCTCGGCGACGACCGCGTCGGGCGCGGACAGGATCGGCACGTGGCCGGTCGCCGCGAGCACGGACAGGCGGCTGCCGGGGATCGACGCGTGGACGAAGTCGCCGACGACGAGCGGGGCGATCGCGTCCACGCGGCATTGCAGCACGAGGGTGGGCACCGAGACGAAGGGAAGGTCGCCGCGGTTGTCCGAGAGGAAGGTGACGCGGGCGAAGTGGCGGGCGATCGCGGGATCGACGCGGCAGAAGCTGTCGGCGAGGGTCGCGCCGAGCTCGGGTCGACCGGGCGTGCCCATGATGATGGGGGCGAACTCCTGCGACCACCCGAAGTAGTTGGCATCGAGCGAGTCGAGCAGCGCCATGATGTCGGCGAGCTCGAAACCGCCGCTGTACTCGGCGTCGTTGACGAATCGAGGGGAGGGACTCACCAGCACGAGGGCACCGAAGCGGGCCGGTGCGCGGTTGGCGGCGAGGACGCCGATCATCGCGCTCACGGAGTGACCGACGAAGACGACGTCCTCGAGGTCGAGGGCGGCCATGATCTCGAGGACGTCCTCGGCGTAACCGTCCAGAGAGTCGTACTTGCCCGGGTGGTACGCCGTGGCGTCGGACCCGCCCGACCCGACGTGGTCGAACAGGATGAGCCGGTGGGTCTCGGCGAACGCCGGGGCCACGAGGCGCCACACCGCCTGGTCGCAGCCGAAGCCGTGGGCGAACATCATCGCTCGGCCCTCGGGGTTGCCGTGGACGGTGACGTTGTTGCGGCGCAGCGGGTCTGAGGCATCCGACGGGGTCGGGTGTCCGGACGAGGTCATGCGCGCTCCTACGGGTCGGGCGCGGCGAGATCGTGAGCGCTTGACATGAGCGTAGACGGTAGAGGCTGTGCACACGCCGCGTGCGCGGCGAGACACCCGAAACGGCCTATCATCTGGGGGTGCTGCGAGTGCTTCGCAATCCCGCCTACCGGGCGCTGTTCGGCGCGCAGGTCATCGCGCTCGTCGGCACCGGGCTGCTGACCGTGGCGCTGGGCCTGCTCGCCTTCGACATCGCCGGGGATGCCGCCGGAGCCGTGCTCGGGACGGCCCTGACGATCAAGATGGTGGCGTACGTCGGCGTCGCGCCGCTGATCGCCGCGCTCGTGGAGCGCCTTCCCACGAAGGCTGTGCTCATCGGGGCGGACCTGGTCCGGCTGTCCATCGCGCTGTTCCTGCCTTTGGTGGGCGAGGTGTGGCAGATCTACCTGCTCGTCTTCGTGCTGCAGGCGGCGTCGGCGACCTTCACGCCCGCGTTCCAGGCGCTCATCCCCGCCCTCCTCCCCGAGCCCGCCGAGTACACCCGCGCGCTCGCGCTGTCCCGCCTGGCGTACGACCTCGAGGCGGTGCTCAGCCCGATGGTCGCCGCTGCGCTGCTGACGGTCGTCGGCTACAGCACCCTGTTCGTCGGCACGGCGGCCGGGTTCGCGGCATCCGCGCTGCTGGTGCTCATCGCCCGGCTCCCCGCCCGGGCCGATCAGCCGCGCACCGAGACGTTCTGGCGGCGGGTCACGGTCGGCGTGCGCGTCTTCGCCGCCGCCCCGACCCTGCGCTTCCTGCTGCTGGCCAACGTCGTCGTCGCGGCCGCGACCGCTCTCGTTCTCGTGAACAGTGTCGTCTACGTCAAGGTGCTGCTCGCGCGGGATGACACCGCGCTCGCGCTCACCCTCGCCGCGTTCGGCGGCGGATCGCTCGTCGCGGCGCTGGTGATCCCGCAGCTGGTGGACCGGTTCGGCGTGATCCCCGTGATGCGGGCGGGCGGACTCGCGGTAGTCGCCGGCCTCGCGGGCGCGTTCGCGGCGACCGCGGCGATCGAGGGGGGAGCCCTGGTGTGGTGGCCGGTCCTCGCCGCCTGGGGCGTCCTCGGCGCCGGAACGTCGCTGATCGCCACGCCGTCGGCGCGGCTGCTGGCAGAGGCGTCGACGCCGGCGAACCGCCACCTGGTCTACACCGCCCAGTTCGCGCTCTCGCACGCCTGCTTCCTGGTCACGTATCCGCTGGCCGGGTGGCTGGGCGCGGTGAGCCTGACCGCCACGGTCGCCGTGCTGCTGGCACTGGCCGCGGCAGCGGCCGCCGGCGGCGCCCTCGTCGCGCGGCGGGTGCCGACCGGCATCCCTCATCCTGCGCCGTAGCCGTCCGCCCGGTTCCGGGCAAGGGGGGTGAGCGCTGCGCCGCGCGGCCTACACTGCTCGCAGACCGAAGGAGCGGCATGGCACAGACGGCGACAACGACCGATGCCGCGCGCGCGGTGGAGCAGCTGCGGCTGGCCGAGGCCCGGCTGGCCCGGCGGCGGCAGACCGAATGCGGCCCCAGCGAGACGGCGCGCGCGGCCATGCGGTACGTCTACGAGAGCTCGGATGCGGGGCTCGACGTCACCCCCACGATGGTGGCCGAGCACGTCGGGGTCTCCACCGCGTCGATGACGACGATCCTCGACCGCCTGCGGACGGGCGGCCTCATCGTCTTCGAGCGCAACCCGGACGACGGCCGGAGCAAGTTCGTGCGGCCCCTGGATCGCTCGGCCGATCCCGACGACTTCGATCCGCTGACGGCGCAGGTGCGGCGGCTGGCCTCGAAGCTCAGCGGCGAGACCGTCGCCGAGGTCGTGCATTTCCTCGAGCTCATCACCGACGCCGTCGACCGCGAGTGCACCTGAGCCGGCTACTGCGAGGCGGCCGAGGCGTCGTCCTCAGGCTCGGGCACGATGCGAAGCCCGTGCGGCCCGGCCGCCTCGAGCATGAGCGCGTTCACCCACGCGCGGTTGATGCGCGGCGTCCGTGAGCCGTAGAAGTGGAACACGATCGGCACGGCGGGGTGGATCCACAGCGTCCGGATGCCGGGAGGATCGGGGTAGTGGAACATGAACGGCTCGAGCCGCCGCAGCTTGTTCATGAAGACCAGCCGCAGGTGAGCCAGCACGCGGTCGTCGATATCGAGCGACCGAGCATCATTGCCGTAAACGAGTTTGCCCACCTGCGAAACGTAGAACGACGAGGCGGGCTTACTAAATCAAGTAAGCCCGCCTAATCAGTCGACGGATGCCGTCACGCGGTCTGGTGGGCGTGGGGGCCCTCGGCGATCTCTTCGATGACCTTGGCGTTGAAGGCGGGCAGGTCGTCGGGGCGGCGGCTCGAGACGAGGCCGGCATCGACCACCACCTCTTCGTCCACCCACGTCGCGCCGGCGTTGACGAGGTCGGTCCGCAGGCTCGGGTAGCTGGTGAGGGTCCGGCCCTCGACGACTCCCGCTTCGATGAGGATCCAGGCGCCGTGGCAGATGACGGCCACCGGCTTGTGCTGCGCGAAGAAATCCCGCGCGAAGGCCACCGACGCCTCGTCCATCCGCAGGTGATCGGCGTTGACGACGCCGCCCGGCAGGACCAGCGCGTCGAACGAGTCGGCGTCGGCGCTCCCGACCGCCTGGTCCACCGCCTGACGATGCCCCTTCTTTCCGGTCACCTCGCCGGTGGCGGGGGAGACGAGCGTCGCCGTCGCCCCGGCGTCGGTCACCGCCTGCCACGGCGACGTCAGTTCGCTGTCCTCGTAGCCGTCCATCAGCAGGAAGGCGACGGACGTGCCGTTCAGATCGGTCATGCCGGTGTCCTCTCTCTCGTGTCCGGATGCTCGCGCGGAGCGATCTGCCGCGCACGACCCACGGTACGAAGCGCGGCGCGGCGGCAACGAGGGGTTGCACGCCGCGGGATGGTCGGCTACCGGCATCCGCCCGCCGATCGCACGCCACCGCGGGCGTTACGATGGTCGGCATGACGTCGAACAACTCCACCCCCACCCTGCAGCCCGTTCCGGACGAGAAGAACCTGCTCGTCGCGGAAGAGACCGCCGGCTCGTGCTGCGGCGGCGGCTGCTGCGGCGGCAACTGAGCCGTCCCACCGACCGACGCGAGGCGCCGTGCCCGAGTCGCCCGAAGTCCAGGTGCTCGCCGAGCACCTGGACACGCGGCTGACCGGACGGCGCATCGCGTCGCTCGACTTCGCCGAGTTCCGGGTGTGGAAGTCGCGTGAGCGCCGCCCCCGCGATCTGGTCGGCGCGCGCGTCACCGGCGTCTCCCGGTACGGCAAGCACCTCGATCTCGAGGTCGACGACGGCAGCGTCGTGATCTCGTTCGGCCGCGCCGGCTGGGCGAGGGTGACGGATGCCGCGTCGGTAGCAGCGGACCCCGTCGACGACGGGAGTGCCCCGGTCGTCGCCAGCATCGGCCTCGACGACGGGTCGACGCTCGAGCTCACCGACGCCGGCGACTGGCTGTCGGTGGGGCTGTCGTGGGTGGACGACCCGCTCGAGGTCGCCGCGGTCGCGGGGCTCGGCCCCGATCCGATGGGGCCGGCGTACACGCGCGAGGACTTCGCCCGCGCCGTCGACGGCCGCCGCAAGCGACTGAAGGCCCTGCTCACCGAACAGGACTCCTTCGCGGGGGTCGGCGGCGCCTACTCCGACGAGATCCTCCACACCGCGCGCCTGTCGCCGCTCGACCACGCGGCCGCGCTCGACGAGGTCGAGAAGGACCGCCTGTTCGACACCGTGCGCGGCGTGCTCATCGGCGCCCTGGACGCGCGGCGCGGCATCCCGCCGGCAGAGCTCAAGGCCGCGAAGGTCGCGTCGATGCGCGTGCACGGGCGCACCGGCCAGGCGTGCCCGGTATGCGGCACCGAGATCCGCGACATCCCGGGGACCAAGGGCGCGGGCCAGTACTGCCCCGGCTGCCAGACCGGCGGCGTGCCGCTCGAGGACTGACGTCGCGTCCGCCCCCGGCGCGGGCCTCGGTCAGTGCGCCGCGGGCATGCCCGCCGGCTGGTCCGCGGGCTTGCGGATCAGGAACGCGCCGACGATCAGCGGCAGCGACACGATTGCCGCCACGAGGAACGCCGCGCGGGTCCCGGCGGCGAGCGCCGCGATCTCTTCGGCGCCGCCCGCCGCGGCGTCTGCAGACACCGCGGAGTAGATCGTGATGAGAAGGGCGATGCCGGCGGCACCTGCCACCTGCTGCGCCGTCCCGACCACCGCCGAGCCGTAGGAGTAGAACTTCGGCTCGAGCGAGGCCAGGGACGCCGTGAACAGCGGGGTGAAGGACATCGCCAGCCCCAGGGACAGCACCGTCTGGGCGATCGCGATGACCCACACCGGGGTCGCCGGGCCGAAGGTGGTGAACGCCCACAGCAGCGCCGAGGCGATGATCGCGCCCGGGATGAGGAGCACCTGCGTGCCGAAGCGGTCGTAGATGCGACCGATGACGGGACCGGCGAAACCCATGACGAGCGCCCCGGGGAGCACGACGAGCCCGGTCTCGAGCGCCGAGACCTGCAGCACGTACTGCATGTACAGCGGGATCACCGTGATCGCGCCGAAGAACGCCACGGACAGCAGGGTCATCTGGGTGATCGCGAGCGAGAAGTTGCGCGAGCGGAACACCCGCAGATCCAGCAGGGCGTCATCCACCTTCTGCAGCCGCAGCTGCCGCCACACGAAGAGGGCCAGCGCGACCGCCGCCACCGACAGCGAGACGATGAGCGAGGCCGTCGAGGCGGCGCCCGCCGCGGCGTCCGCCGCCGAGGACCCGCCGCCGTGACCCGACGCGCCGCCGATCTGGCTGAGCCCGTAGACCAGGCCGCCGAAGCCGAAGGCGGACAGGATCACCGACAGCACGTCGATGGGGGCGCGCGTGGTGTCGCCGAGGTTGTGGATCCACTTCGCGCCGACCAGCAGCGACACCAGCGCGATCGGCAGGACGACGGCGAAGATCGCGCGCCAGCCCGCGGTGTCCAGCAGGAAGCCCGACATGGTGGGGCCGATCGCGGGTGCGAGCGAGATGACGACGCTGACGCGCCCCATCATGCGCCCCCGGGAGTGGCCCGGCACGAGGTTCATGATCGTCGTCATCAGCAGCGGCATCATGATCGCGGTGCCCGACGCCTGCACGACCCGGGCGACGACCAGGAGCGGGAAGCCGGGGGAGAGCAGCGCGATGAGCGTGCCGAGCGAGAACAGGCTCATCGCCGCGATGAACATCTGGCGCGTCGTGAAGCGGCGCAGCAGGAAGCCGGTGATCGGGATGACGACGGCCATCGTGAGCATGAAGGCGGTGGTCAGCCACTGGGCGGCCAGCGCCGTGACATCGAGGTCGTGGATGAGGTGGGGGATCGCGACGCCCATCGTGGTCTCGTTGAGAATCGCCACGAAGGCGGCGGCCAGCAGCAGCCAGATGACCCGGTTCTCGTCGGACGAGAGGCCGATGCCCTTCGGGGCGGAGCCGCTGCCGGTGTCGGGAGTCGCCTGGGTCTCGGTCGCAGCCATCGCGTACTCCTCGCATTCGAACGGCGCCGTCCCCCCGGACGGCAAGCCTCCAGGATAACGGCGGGGTCCGACAGTGCATTCCCGATCCCGGGCATCCGGCGCGAGATTAGGCTTGGCCACCATGAGCATGGGGCGCGGGGGGCACCCGGGCGGGGGCGCGGGATTCCGCGGCGTCGACATCGAGGCGCAGCGGCGGATGAACGCCGCCGCCCCGAAGATCCCGCAGCTCGGTCGCCGGGTGATCGCCCTGTTCCGCCCCTACCGCGGCCGCATCGCGGTGACCGGCCTGCTTGTCGTCGCCGCCGCGGCGACCGCGGTGATCCCGCCGCTCATCGTGCAGCGCGTGTTCGACGACGCCCTGTTCCCGCTGCAGGGCGGGGGCCCGCGACTCGACCTGCTCGGCGTGCTCGTGGCCGCCATGATCGGGCTCTTCCTGCTGTCGGCGGTCCTGGGCGTCCTGCAGACGTGGCTGACGGCAACCGTCGGCAACCGCGTCACCGGCGACCTGCGCGTCCGGCTGTTCGAGCACCTGCAGTCGATGGAGCTCGGCTTCTTCACCCGCACCAAGACCGGTGTCATCCAGTCCCGCCTGCAGAACGACGTGGGCGGGGTCTCGGGGGTCCTCACCAACACCGTCACGAGCATCCTCGGCAACGCCGTCACCGTGGCGGCGTCGCTGGTGGCGATGATCATCATCGACTGGCGGCTGACGATCATCGCGGTGATCATGATGCCCTTCCTCGTCATCGTCCAGCGGCGGGTCGGGCAGATCCGGGCCCGCATCGCCGGCGAGACCCAGGAGTCCCTCTCGGAGCTGACCTCCATCACGCAGGAGACCCTGAGCGTCTCGGGCATCCTGCTGTCGAAGTCGTTCAACCGGCAGCGCACCGAGTCCGCCCGCTACGGAGCCGAGAACGTCAACCAGGTGCGGCTGCAGGTGCGCCGGGCGATGAGCGGCCAGGGCTTCTTCGCGGTGGTCCAGGTGATGATGGCCAGCGTCCCGGCCATCATCTACCTCGTCGCCGGATACCTCGTCGCCGGCGGCGCGGATTCGATCACCGCCGGGACCATCGTGGCGTTCACGACCGTGCAGGCGCGGCTGCTCATGCCCCTCATGGGACTCATGCGGGTGGCACTGGACCTGCAGACCTCGGCGGCGCTGTTCGCCCGCATCTTCGAGTACCTCGACCTCGTCCCGGCCGTCCGCGACGCGGCCGATGCGATCGACGTCGCCGAGGCTCCCGGCCCCGTGGGGCGCATCGAGTTCCGCGATGTCGTGTTCCGCTACCCGGATGCCGCGCCCTCGGCCCGCCCGACGCTCGACGGCGTGGCCTTCACGGTCGACCCGGGACAGCACGTCGCCTTCGTCGGGCCGTCCGGGGCGGGCAAGACCACCGTGCTGTATCTCACGCCGCGCATGTACGAGGCGGAGTCCGGTCAGGTGCTGTTCGCCGGGGCCGATGTCCGGCGCCTGCGGCAGGAGTCGATCATCGACCACATCGGGATCGTGTCGCAGGAGACCTACCTCTTCCACGCCACGATCGCCGAGAACCTGCGCTACGCCAAGCCCGACGCCACCGACGCCGACCTCGAGGCCGCGTGCCGCGCCGCGAACATCCACCACGTGATCGCGGGATTCGAGCGCGGCTACGACACCGTCGTGGGCGAGCGCGGCTACCGCTTGTCGGGCGGCGAGAAGCAGCGGATAGCGATCGCGCGCGTCCTGCTGAAGGACCCGCCGGTGCTGCTGCTGGACGAGGCGACCTCGGCGCTGGACACCGTCAGCGAGCGGGTCGTACAAGAGGCGCTGGATGCCGCGGCCCGCGGCCGCACGACGATCACCGTCGCCCACCGGCTGTCGACGGTGATCACCGCCGACGTCATCCACGTGGTCGAGGCGGGCCGCATCGTGGAGTCCGGGACGCACGCGGACCTCGTCGCGGCGGGCGGGCTCTACGCAGACCTCGCCGCCGAGCAGCTGGCGGCATCCCGCATCCTGCACGCCGAAGAGGCGGCGGAGCGGGCCGCGGGCTGAGCCGCCGGCATCCCGCTCACCATCGCAGGGCCTCGGCGACGGGCTCTTCGACGGCCGCCCCCCACCGCCCGGCCAGGGCGCGGACGAACACGCCGAGGGCGTGCCGGTAGGCGGGGTCGCGGTGCTCCCGCGCGATCTCGATGAGCGGCGGCAGGTCCAGGCGCAGGATGAGCGCGACACGTGCCCGAACGGCATCGTCCAGACCGGCGCCGCGGAGCACCTCGATCCCGCCGTCGAGGGCCTCGAGGTAGTCCTTCAGGACGTCGAGCCGTTCGCGGTGCTGGGTGATCGAAGAGCCGTCGGCGCGCTCGCGCCATTCCACGACGACGTCGGGGATCGTGTCGATGCCGCGTGCGGCGACGTAGAGGCGCTGCGCGACGACCTGGTCCTCGTAGGCCTTCCCGACGGGGAACCGCAGCTGCTCGCGACGCCACAGCTCGGTCCGGCTGACCTTGGACCACGCCACGATGTTGCCCGAGATGGCGGGGTGGGCGGCGAGCGTCGTCCGGCGCCGGGGCGGATCCGTGGCCGCGGCGACCCAGTGCTGCACCTCGCCCGGCTCGTAGCCGCCGTCGCCGTCGGGCCGCAGCCGCACGTAGGCGCCCGCCGCGACCTCGCTGCCGGATTCGCCGAGGGCCGCCAGCAGGCGCTCCAGTGCGGCGGGCCGCATCCGGTCGTCCGCGTCGAGGAACCCCACGTACGGGGTCTGCACGAGCTCGAGCGCGGTGTTGCGGGCCGCGCCGAGCCCCCGGCGCTCGGGGTGCGTGACGACGCGGAAGCGGGTGTCGGCGCGGGCGGCGGCCGCGAAGATGTCGCCGGTGGCGTCGCGGGAGCCGTCGTCGACGAGGATCGCGGTCCACGCCGCGAAGGTCTGGGCGCGCAGCGACTCCAGTGCCTCGGCCGCCCACGGCGCGACGTCGTTGCCCGGGATGATGACGGTGACGACGGGCTCGGGGCTCACCCGCCCGATCGTACTGCCGCCACGGCGGCGGCGACCGCGTCGGCGACGTCGTCCAGGGGTGCGGCGAGCGATCGCGGCAGGGTGAAGCGCACCGCGGTCCGTGCGATGTCGGGGTCCACCCCCATCGCGAGCAGGACGTGGGAGGGCTCGTCGCTGCCGGCGGCGCACGCCGACCCGCTGGAAGAGACCACCCCGCGGCGCTCGAGCTCGAGCAGCACCGCCTCGCCGCTCGTCCCGGCGAAGGTGAAGCTCGCCGTGCCGGGAAGGCGGTGCACCTCGTCCCCGGTCAGCCGGGCCTCGGGCACGGCGGCGAGGACGCGGGCGATGAAGGCCTCGCACAGGGCGCCCACGCGGCGCGCGGCCTCCTCTCGCTCGGCCTCCGCCAGCTCCAGCGCGACGGCGAGGCCGACGGCCCCCGCGACATCCTCCGTGCCGCTGCGGCGTCCGCGCTCCTGGCCGCCGCCGTGCAGCAGCGGCTCGAGCGGCACGCGGCCGCGGATCCCGAGGACGCCGGTGCCCTTGGGCGCCCCGATCTTGTGGCCGGCGACGGTGAGGGCGTCCACGCCCAGCTCTCGGACCGACAGCGGCAGCCACCCGGCGGCCTGCACGGCATCGATGTGGACGGGCACGCCGCGTGCGCGGGCGACCGCGGCGATCGCCGCGACGTCCTGCACGGTGCCGACCTCGTTGTTGGCGTACCCGAGGCTGACGAGGGCCGTGTCGTCGCGGATCGCGGCGGCCACGGCATCCGGAGCGATGCGCGCACGCTCGTCGACGGGGACCCGGTCGATGCGCACGCCGTGGGCGCGGGAGAGGTAGTCCGCCGAGGCGAGCACCGACTCGTGCTCGATCGGCGAGGTGACCAGGCTCGCGGGATGCCCCTCGAGCAGTCGGGCGATGACGACGCCCTTGACGGCGAGGTTGTTCGCCTCGGTGCCGCCCGAGGTGAGGACGACCTCGCCGGCGCGCAGTCCGAGGACGGCGGCGATCCGCCGACGCGCGTCGTCAAGGTGGGCGGCGGCCTGCTCGCCCACGGTGTGGTGGCTGGACGGATTGCCGAACGTCCGGGTCAGCAGGGGCGCCATCGCCTCGAGCACCTCGGGGCGGGTCGGGGTCGTCGCGGCGTTGTCGAGGTACAGCACGGTCAGGGCGCCACGGGCACGCGGGAATCGTCGATGCGGATGTCCAGGCCGAGGTCGAGCGCCGGGGCCGAGTGCGTCAGCGCGCCCACCGAGATGACGTCGACGCCGGTTTCGGCGATCGCGCGCACGGTGTCCGCCGACACCCCGCCGGACGCCTCGACGATCGCCCGGCCGCCGATGCGGGCGACACCGTCACGCAGGTCCTCGAGGGTGAAGTTGTCGAGCATGATCGTGCCCACGCCCGCGGCCAGGACCGCGTCGAGCTGGTCGAGGCGGTCGACCTCGACCTCGACGTGGGTGGTGTGGGGCAGACGCGCGATCGCGCCCTGCAGCGCCGCGGTCACCGACATGCCGCGCTGGGCGAGGACGGCGAGATGGTTGTCCTTGGCCATGACGGCGTCCGACAGCGAGTACCGGTGGTTGTGGCCGCCGCCGCACGCGACGGCGTGCCGCTCGAAGGCCCGCAGGCCCGGCGTGGTCTTGCGCGTGTCGGCGATGCGGGCGCCGGTGTGGGCGACCTCGGCGACGTAGCGGGCGGTGAGGGTCGCGATGCCCGACATCCGCTGGGCGAAGTTCAGGGCCACTCGCTCGGCGGTGAGCACCGCGCGTGCGGGGCCCTCGACGACCGCGAGGACGTCGCCCGCCGCGAAGTCCGCGCCGTCCGCGCTCGCGAGCTCGACGACGATCGCGGGGTCGGTCAGACGGAACGCGGCGGCGAAGACGTCGCCGCCGCTGAAGACGCCGGCCACGCGCGCGACCAGCTGCGCGCGTGCGCGGGCGTCGGCGGGGATGAGGGTCTCGGCGGTGATGTCGCCCCAGGGCGCGTCCTCTTCGAGGGCGGCGGCGACGACGCGGTCGATGGTGGCACGGGTGAGCATCAGGCGGCTCCCTTCTCGATGACGGGGTGGGCGATGCCGGATGCCGCGTCCGCGGCATCCGAGCGGTGATGCGCTCCGGCCGATCGGGGCCGGGCGCGGGCGGCGGCGACCAGGTGCGCCGCCACGAGCAGCAGGTTCTGGTCCTCGTGGTCCGCCTCGGTGACGGGCCGCCGCGGCTCGGCGAGCCACGCGGTCAGCTGCGTCGCCGCGCGGGCCAGCCCCGCCTCGTCGCGGACGAGTCCGGCGTGCGTCCACATCAGGTGCTGCAGCGCCCCGCGCGAGAAGGGCGTCGCAGACGCCTCGCCCCCGAGGCCGTGTGCGACGACGACCGGGGGAGTGGCGCCGCGCCGCAGGACGGCATCCGGCCATCGCCCCGACGCGTGGTCCGCCGCGATGGCGTCGCCGGCGCGTGCCCCGAACACCGCGCCCTCGAGCAGCGAGTTCGACGCCAGGCGATTGGCGCCGTGCACGCCCGTGCAGGCGACCTCGCCCACGGCGTAGAGGCCGGGGATGCCGGTGCGGCCGACGAGGTCGGTGACGACCCCGCCCATCAGGTAGTGGGCGGCGGGGGTGACCGGCACCGGGTGGCGGGCCCAGTCCACGCCGCGGTCGCGCAGCGCCGCCTCGATCGTCGGGAAGCGCGCGGCGAGGAACCGGGCCCGCTCGGCCGGGTCGTCGGAGTGCAGGGCTGTGGCGTCCAGGACGACGGGGCGTCCGCCCTGCCGGGCCATCGCCCGCGCGATCGAGCGGGCGACGACGTCCCGCGGGGCCAGCTCGCCGTCGGGGTGGTCGTCGAGGGCGAACCGATGCCCGTGCTCGTCACGCAGGACCGCGCCCTCGCCCCGCACCGCCTCGGAGATGAGGAACGGCTCGCCGATGGCCACGATGGTCGGGTGGAACTGGAAGAACTCCAGGTCGGCCACCGGGGCGCCCGCGCGCAGCGCCGCGGCGATGCCGTCGCCGGTGGCCACCTCGGGGTTGGTCGAGAACGCGTACAGCTCGCCGGCTCCGCCCGAGGCGAGGACGACCGCGTCGGCGCTCACCCGGGTGCGCCGCCCGGGGGTCGAGGCGTCCTCGCCGACGAGCAGGTCGACGCCGGCCGCCCGTCCGTCCTCGAGCACGACGTCGAGCAGGAAGGCGTGCTCGACGACCTCGGCGCCGCTCGCGCGCAGCCGGGCCACCAGCGCCCGCTCGATCGCCGTCCCGGTGGCGTCCCCGCCGGCGTGCAGGATGCGGGGGTAGGAGTGCGCGGCCTCGAGACCCTTCACGAACGAGCCGTCGGCGGCGGTGTCGAAGGCGACCCCGGCGTCGATGAGCTCGCGGATGCGCGCGGGACCCTCGTCGACGAGCACCTGGACGGCGGCCGGATCGGCCAGGCCGGCACCGGCGACGAGCGTGTCGTGCACGTGCGCCGCGGCGCTGTCGTCGTCGAACATGACGCCCGCGATCCCGCCCTGCGCGTACCTCGTGTTGGCGTGCTCGAGCACGTCCTTGGTCACGAGCGTGACGCGGCATCCCCGGCGGCGGGCGTGCAGGGCGACGGTGAGCCCGGCGATCCCGCTCCCCACGACCACCGCGTGCACGCCGGGCTCGACGCCCGTGCGGATCGTCATGCGCGGACCGGGGCGGGCGTGCCGCCCGGCTCCAGACGGCCGGCGGGGGGCTTGGCCGCCAGCATCCGCTCGAGGGCGATGCGCGCAGGCTCCGCGACGTCGGCGGGGACGGTGATGCGGTTGACGACCTCGCCCGCCACGAGCGACTCCAGCACCCACGCGAGGTACCCGGGGTGGATCCGGTACATCGTCGAGCACGGGCAGACGACCGGGTCGAGGCAGAAGATCGTGTGCTGCGGATGCTGGGCGGCCAGGCGCTGGACGAGGTTGATCTCGGTCCCGATGGCGAAGGTCGACGGCTCGGCGGCCCCCTCGATCGCCTTGCGGATGTAGTCGGTCGAGCCGGACTCGTCGGCGGCGTCGACGACTTCCATGGGGCACTCGGGGTGCACGATGACGCGGACGCCGGGGTGCGCGGCGCGCGCGGCGGTGATCTGGTCGACGCTGAACCGGCGGTGCACCGAGCAGAAGCCGTGCCACAGGATGACGCGGGCACCCTGCAGTGCGCCCGCGTCGGAGCCGCCGAGCGGGCGACGGGGGTTCCACATCGGCATCTGCTCGAGGGGCACGCCCATCGCCTTGGCGGTGTTGCGGCCCAGGTGCTGGTCGGGGAAGAAGAGCACGCGCCGGCCGCGCTCGAACGCCCACTCCAGGACGGTGCGGGCGTTCGAGGACGTGCAGACGATGCCGCCGTGCCGCCCGACGAAGCCCTTGATCGCGGCCGAGGAGTTCATGTACGTCACCGGGATCACGGGGACCCTGCCCTCGGCATCCGTCGCCGTCATGTCCCCGTAGACGTCCTCGAGCTGCTCCCAGCAGTCCTCGACCTGGTCGATGTCGGCCATGTCGGCCATCGAGCAGCCGGCAGCGAGGTTGGGCAGGATGACCGCCTGCTCGGGCTGGGACAGCAGGTCGGCGGTCTCGGCCATGAAGTGCACGCCGCAGAAGACGATCGCCTCGGCCTCGGGGTGGGCCTTGGCGGCGCCGGCGAGCTGGAACGAGTCGCCCACGTAGTCCGCGTGCCGGACGACCTCTTCGCGCTGGTAGAAGTGGCCGAGCACCACGACGCGGTCGCCGAGGGTCTGCTTGGCGGCGCGGATGCGCTCGTCCAGCTCGGCGTCGGTGGCCTCGCGGTACTCGCGCGGCAGCTCGCCCTGCCGCGGCGCGCCCGTGGGGATCACGTCGCCCATGGACGAGCCGGGGCCGTAGCCGGGACGGGAGTCGAAGTTCCAGGGCCCCGCGGCGAGGTCGGTGTTGCACGTCTCGACGGGGGAGGCCCCGCGGACGATCGCCTGGATGGCGTGGTCGACGGACGGGTCGATGAGGCCGGGCTGCGGGGTGACGGGGACGGTGACGGCGGACATGGGGTTCTTCTTTCGGGTGTTTCAGTGGCGCGACCCGAGCGGCCCGCGCTCGGCGAGCTCGACGTCCTGGTCGTAGCGGTACAGCCTCGCCGGGCGGTGGCTGCCCGTGCGAAAGCGGTCGGTGGGGATGAGGGTGCCGGAGTTCTCGGCCTGCCGGCGGAAGTTCGCCGGGTCAAGGCGGCGTCCGAGGATCGACTCGTAGACCTCCCGGAGCTCTGCGAGCGTGAACTCGTCGGCGAGCAGCCCGTGCGCGATCCGGCTGTAGCCGGCCTTGTTGCGCAGGCGCCACAGGGCGTAGTCGACGATGTCGTTGTGATCGAACGCCAGGCGGGGGAGCGCGGTGGCGTCGAACCACGCGACGTTCTCTTCGGCGAGCGCCGCCGCGGCCTCGTCGGCGCGGAGGAGCGCCCAGTAGACGATCGAGACGACGCGCGTGGTGGAGCGCTCCACCGCCCCGAAGGCGTACAGCTGCTCGAGGTAGCTGGGCTCGAGTCCCGTCGTCTCGGCGAGGGTGCGGGATGCCGCGGCATCCAGGCTCTCGCGGATGTCGAGCCAGCCGCCGGGGAGGGCCCACTGGCCCTCGTGCGGGTCCCGCGTGCGGCGCACGAGCGGCAGGGTGAGCTCGGAGCGGTCGGAGGACGCGTCGCGACGCAGCGAGAAGATCACCGTCGAGACCGCGACGCGGGTGGCGTCGTCGGTGCCGGCGAGGTGATCGACCGGGGCGGGGCTTGTTTGTGTCATGGTGACTCTAACTCTCGCCACCGATATTAGTGTCAGGGTGACCTGAAGTGCAACACGATGACGCTTCGGGTCGACTCACAGTCCCGCCCTCTAGGGTGGCGACGTCGGAAGGAGCCGGAGTGCAGGTCGTCGACATCATCCTGATCGTCGTGCTCGTGGTGGCTCTGATCGGCGGTCTGCAGCGCGGTCTGCTGGCCAGTCTCGGCTCGCTCGTGGGCCTCATCGGCGGGGCGCTGGCGGCTCTGTGGGTGATCCCCCTCGCAAACGACGCCCTTCCCACGCAGCAGTGGCGTCCGCTGGTGGTCATCGGCGGGACCGTGCTGCTGCTGGCCCTCGGGACGGGGCTCGGCTCCGCGGTCGGGATGGCGCTGCGCCGCGGCGTCGACCGCACGCCGCTGCGGGGCTTCGAGCGCGTCCTCGGCGGGGCGGCGGGCGCGGTCATCGCCGCGCTCGCGGCATCCTTCGTCGGGCAGGGGCTGGTGGCCACAGGCATGCCGGTCGTCGCGCCCGCGCTCGGGTCGTCCGCGGTGCTGCGGACGATCGACGCCCTCACCCCTCGGCCGGTGCAGACCACCCTCGCCCAGCTGCGCGCGGCCGTCCTCGACGAGGGGCTGCCGACCCTCGGCGGGCTGCTCGGGCCGCAGGTCGAGCAGGGACCCCTTCCGCAGGTGGCCCTGGACTCGCCCGGACTCCAGGCGGCGGCGGCGTCGGTGGGGCGGATCTCGGGAGTCGCCTACGCCTGCGGGACGAGCTCGACCGGCAGCGGGTTCGTGGCCGCGCCGGGCCTGGTCGTCACCAACGCCCACGTCGTCGCCGGCGTCGACACCCCCGTCGTCGAGTTCCCCGGCCGCGAGGCGCGGGAAGGACGGGTGGTCTACTTCGACCCCGTCGACGACCTTGCCGTCATCGAGATCGACGGACTGGATGCCGCGGCCCTCGCCGTCATCCCACCGCTTGAGGCGGGGGACGCCGCGGTCGTGCAGGGCTACCCGTACGGCGGCCCGTTCGCCAGCGGCGCGGCGCGTGTGCTCTCGGTCAATCCCGCACCGGTGCCGGACATCTACGGCGACGCGTCGGCCAGCCGCGAGATCTACGCGCTGCAGGCCCGCGTCGTGCCGGGCAACTCCGGCGGCCCCCTGCTGTCGGAGCAGGGCGAGGTGGCGGGGGTCGTCTTCGCCCGCGCCGACGACGGCAGCGAGCTCGGCTACGCCATGACGACGACCGAGCTGCTGCCGGTCCTGGCCCAGGCCGACGCGTACGAGGACCCGGTGTCGACGGGCGCGTGCACCGGCTGACACGTCGCGCCGGCGGCAGCCGGTATGCTGGCCCCACAACTTGACACACGGCCCTATGACCTCTGCGGGAGAGCCCCGGCCTCGCCGGGCACCGAAGGAGCAAGCCTCCCCGCCAATCTCTCAGGTACGCGTACCGCAGCGTTCGGGCCACTCTGAAGAGCGATGTCGAGCGCGCGCCCTCGTGGGCCGTGCCGCATCCGCCGACGGTGAAACCACCGGCATCCCTTGACGAACGGGATCCGATGCGAAACTCTCAGGCCCATGACAGAGGGGGAGTTCGACGGACGCCGGCCGGCGTCTGCCCGACCGACGGGAGAACTCATGTCAGACCCCCGCTCCACGCCGCTGCGTGAGCGCCACGAGGCGCTCGGCGCCTCGTTCACCGACTTCGGCGGCTGGCTGATGCCCGTCCGCTACTCCTCGGACCTGGCCGAGCACAAGGCCGTCCGCGAGGCCGCGGGCCTGTTCGACATCTCGCACATGGCCGAGTTCGACGTCACCGGCCCGGGCGCCGCGGACTTCCTCGACTTCGCCCTCGCCGGCCGGCTGTCCACCCTCGCCGACGGCAAGGCGAAGTACTCGCTCGTCCTCACCGCCGACGGCGGCATCGTCGACGACGTCATCGTCTACCGCCTCGCCGATGAGCGCTTCCTCGTCATCGCCAACGCCGGCAACCGCGACGCGGTCGCCGAGGCCCTCGCCGAGCGCGTGGCCCTCCACGGCGGCGAGGACGTGCAGGTGCAGGACGTCTCGGACGACTACGGTCTTCTCGCCGTCCAGGGCCCGAACGCCCGCGCGATCCTCGAGGCGGTGCCCGGGCTGGAAGCGGCCGGGCGGCCGCTCGCGGACGTGCCCTACTACGCCACCACCGCGATGAGCCTCGACGGCGCCGGGATCCTGGTGTGCCGCACCGGCTACACCGGCGAGGACGGATTCGAGCTGCTCGTCCCGGTCGACCGCGCCGCCCAGCTGTGGGATGCCCTGCTCGCCGCCGGCGGGCCGTTCGGGCTCGTGCCGGCCGGTCTCGCCGCGCGCGACACGCTGCGCCTCGAGGCGGGGATGCCGCTCTACGGCCACGAGCTCTCGCGCGACATCGCGCCCGCCCAGGCGGGCCTCGGCCGCGTCGTGGCCGCCGACAAGGACGACTTCGTCGGCAAGAACGGGCTCGACGAGCGCGACCTGTCGGGCGCCCCCGTCCTGGTCGGGCTCGTCGCCGAGGGGCGGCGGGCGGGACGCGCCGGCTACGACGTGTACGAGGGCGACGGCCCGGACGCGCTGCGCGTCGGCGAGGTCACCAGCGGCGCCCTCAGCCCGACCCTCGGGCACCCCATCGCCATGGCGTTCGTCGTGCCGACGGCATCCGCCCCCGGAACCACCCTGTACCTCGACGTGCGGGGCACCCGCATCGCCGCCACCGTGACCGCCCTGCCCTTCTACCGGAGGAAGAAATGACCGATCTCGACAGCCTCAAGTACACCGCCGAGCACGAGTGGGTCGCCCTCGACGGCGACACGGCGACCGTCGGCATCACCGACTACGCCGCCGAGAAGCTGGGCGACGTCGTGTACGTCGAGCTGCCGGCCGCAGGCTCGGCCGTCACCGCCGGCGAGGTGTGCGGCGAGATCGAGTCGACGAAGTCCGTCGGCGAGCTGTACGCGCCGCTGACCGGCGACGTCGCCGAGGCCAACGACGCCGTCGTCGACGACCCGTCGCTGGTCAACGCCGACCCGTTCGGCGCCGGGTGGCTGGTGAAGATCACCGTCGACCCCGCCGCCGTCGAGGGCCTCATGGACCGCGCGGCCTACCTCGAGCTCACCGGCGGCGACGCGTGAGCTCCGCTTCGGACACGGGCGCCTTCGCCGCCCGTCACATCGGCCTGGACGACAGCGCCCAGCGCGTCATGCTCGACGCCCTCGGCTACGACGACGTCGACGCCCTCGTGCGGCGCGCCGTGCCGGCATCCATTCAGGTGGCACCGCGCTCGACGAGCGACATCCCGGATGCCGCGACCGAGGCCGAGGCGCTCGCCGAGCTGCGGATGCTCGCGTCGCAGAACCGCACCGCCCGTCCCATGATCGGGCTGGGCTACTACGACACGTTCACGCCGTCGGTCATCACGCGGAACGTCCTCGAGAACCCGTCGTGGTACACCGCCTACACGCCCTACCAGCCCGAGATCTCGCAGGGACGCCTCGAAGCGCTCATCAACTTCCAGACGATGGTGACCGACCTGACGGGGCTCGCGACCGCGAACGCCTCGATGCTCGACGAGTCCACCGCCGTCGTCGAGGGGATGCTGGTGGCCCGGCGCGCGTCGAAGGCGGCCTCGAACGTCTTCGTCGTCGACGCCGACGCCCTGCCGCAGACCAAGGCGCTGCTCGCCCACCGCGCGGCGGCGGTCGGCATCGAGCTCGTCACGCTCGACCTCGCCCGCGGGGCGACCCTGCCCGACGAGCTGTTCGGCGTCTTCGTGCAGTACCCCGGCGCGTCCGGCGAGGTGTGGGACCCGTCCGGCGTCGTCGACGCCGCTCACGTCGCCAGCGGCCTCGCCGTCGTCGCCGCCGACCTGCTCGCCCTCACGCTGCTGCGCTCGCCGGGGTCGTTCGGCGCGGACGTCGCCGTCGGCACGACGCAGCGCTTCGGCGTCCCGCTCGGCTTCGGCGGCCCGCACGCCGGCTACATGGCGGTGCGTCAGGGACTGGAGCGGCAGCTGCCCGGGCGCCTGGTCGGCGTCTCGCAGGACGCCGACCAGCACCCCGCCTACCGGCTGTCGCTGCAGACCCGCGAGCAGCACATCCGCCGCGAGAGGGCGACCTCGAACATCTGCACCGCGCAGGTGCTGCTGGCCGTGATGGCCGCGATGTACGCCGTCTACCACGGCCCAGACGGGCTGCGCGCGATCGCGACCGACGTCTCGAAGAAGGCCGAGGCGCTCGCCGAGCGGCTGCGCGCCTACGGCCTGTCGCTGCACACCGACTCCTTCTTCGACACGCTCCGGGTGTCCGTCCCCGGGCCCGCCCGCCGGATCATCGACCGCGCCCGCGAGCGCGGGTACCAGCTGTTCTGGGCCGGCGAAGGCACGGTCGGCGTGTCCGTCGACGAGACCACGACGGCCGAGGACCTCGCCGCGGTGGCGTGGGCGTTCGGGCTGCCCGAGGCCGAGGTCCTGGGCGGCGGAGACCAGGGCGAGCGCGCGGTGCCCTTCGCCGCGGCATCCGCTCTGGCCGGCGTCCCCGCCTCGCTGCGGCGCGAGGACGACTACCTCACCCACCCGGTATTCACGTCGCACCGCTCCGAGACGGCGATGATGCGCTACCTCAAGCAGCTCGCCGACCGCGACTATGCGCTGGACCGCGGCATGATCCCGCTCGGGTCGTGCACGATGAAGCTGAACGCGGCCACCGAGATGGCGGCGGTGTCGTGGCCGGAGTTCTCGCGCGTGCACCCGTTCGCCCCCGAGGCCGACGTCCACGGGTACCTCGCGATGATCGAGCAGCTCGAGGTGTGGCTGGCCGAGGTGACCGGGTACGACGCGGTGTCGCTGCAGCCCAACGCCGGATCCCAGGGCGAGCTCGCCGGACTCCTCGCCATCCGCGGCTACCACCGCGCCAACGGCGACCTCGAGCGCACGGTGTGCCTCATCCCGTCGTCGGCGCACGGCACCAACGCCGCCTCGGCGGTGCTGGCGGGCATGAAGGTCGTCGTCGTCGCGTGCGACGAGGCCGGCAACGTCGACCTGGACGACCTGCGGGCCAAGATCGCCGCGCACGCCTCGACGCTGGCCGCGCTGATGATCACCTACCCCTCGACCCACGGGGTGTACGAGCACGATGTGCTCGAGATCACCCAGGCGGTGCACGACGCCGGCGGCCAGGTGTACGTCGACGGCGCGAACCTCAACGCCCTGCTGGGCTACGCCCGCTTCGGCGACCTCGGCGGGGACGTGTCGCACCTGAACCTGCACAAGACGTTCGCGATCCCGCACGGCGGCGGCGGGCCGGGAGTCGGCCCCGTCGCGGCCAAGGCCCACCTCGCCCCGCACCTGCCGTCGCACCCGCTGTCGCAGCGCAAGGACCACGCCGGCGGCGTGTTCGATGGGGGACCGGTGTCCGCCGCGCCGCACGGCTCGGCCGGCATCCTGCCCATCTCGTGGGCGTACGTGCGCATGATGGGCCTCGAGGGCCTGCGGCAGGCGACGGCGGCGGCGGTGCTCGCGGCCAACTACATCGCGTTCCGGCTGAAGGACCACTACCCGGTGCTGTACGCCGGCGAGGGCGGGCTCGTCGCGCACGAGTGCATCCTCGACCTGCGCCCGCTGCGCGAGCAGACCGGGATCACCGTCGACGACGTCGCCAAGCGCCTCATCGACTACGGGTTCCACGCCCCGACGATGTCGTTCCCGGTCGCGGGGACCCTCATGGTCGAGCCGACGGAGTCCGAGGACCTGGGCGAGATCGAGCGCTTCATCGAGGCGATGATCGCGATCCGCGCCGAAGCCGACGCGGTGGCCGCCGGGCAGTGGCCGGCCGACGACAACCCGCTGGTGAACGCGCCGCACACCGCGGCATCCGTCATCGAGGGGGAGTGGACGCACCCGTACCCGCGCGAGACCGCGGTCTACCCCGTCCGCTCCCTGGTGCGTACGAAGTACTGGCCGCCGGTGCGCCGCATCGACCAGGCCTACGGCGACCGCAACCTCGTGTGCGCCTGCCCCCCGATCGAGGCCTTCGCCTAGCCCGCCGGCCCCGCCCCCGCGTCGACGTTCTCCGACCGCGAGACTGCATCTCTATACCGAAACCGTGGGATCACACCACCGGCTCGGGACGGAGATGCAGTCTCGCGGTCGGGGCGCGTCGCGCCGGCCGGGGACGGGAGCGTCGATCACCTGCGGGCGAGGAGGCGGCGCAGTGAGTGCAGCCGCTCACCGTCCTCCGGGCGGACACGGGGCAGGTGGACGCCGTCGAGGATCGACCCGAGCTGGTCGGGATCGCTGACATCGGACCACGCCCAGTGCGTGATCGAGCGTGCCCACGAGCGCAGGCGCGCATCCCTCTCGCGTCGCGCGCGGAGGCGCTCAAGCGGGTCACCGTGAGTGCCGTCGTACTTGATGTCGCCGTCGGCCTCCCCGACGGTCCGCTGGTCCGGCCACCAGAAGTCGGAGCGGTCCCGCACGTCCTCGGACGTGGCGAAGGAGCGCTGGAGCACAGGTTCGGGAAACCCCAGCCATTCGATGGCAGCTCGGCTCACGGACTCCAGCGTCGACTCGGCCTTTCCATCGGAGCGATTCAGGGCCCACCTCGCCCGCCGGCGTCCCCTGGAGCTGGCCCGGCTCTCGTTCAACGCGACGAGGACCTCGACGGTCAACCTCGGATCGAGTCGCAGGGCGGCGTCGGCCGCCGACAAGCCGACGACCTCATGCCGGTGGCGCGCGAGGTCCACCGTTGTTTCAGCCGCGGTCGTCATCAACATCCCACCGCGACGCACTGTCTCGCGAGGCACGGCGGCGGAGTGCAAGAGGACGGCTCCCGTCAGCCGCGACGTCGAGGTGTCGTTCGATATGACGTGCACCGGTCCCGGATCGCGGAACACCGGCAACCCCTGTAGCGCTGCCGCGGATTCCAGGGCGAAGAGGGCTCCCGGCCGGATCATCGCCACGGCGTGAACGCGTGCGAGGTACTTGTCCCACGGGGGAAGGAGTGCCCACTCGGCGGCAGACGCGTAGACGCCCCGGCACACGGGAACGAGCTCCCCGCGACGAACGCCGCGGTCGACGTGGCCGATATCGCGTGAGCGGAACAGAGGAAGCGGTGCGGTGCGGATGGCGACGTCGACAGTGTCCGGCATCCGCCCACTCTCGCCGTCACCAGCCGTGCATGCGGGCAGGTCGCCGCCCTCTGTGCAGAAACCCCGCCTGGCGCGCCCTTGTGCAGGAGCCGTCGCTGCGTGCGGCCACGCGCCGGCGAGTCTATCGCCCACCCGAGACTGCATCTCCATGCCGAGACCGTGGTCTGGAGTCGAGGTCTCGGCATGGAGATGCAGTCTCGCGGTCGTGGTGGGCGGCCCGGGGCGGCGCGGCCCGCGCGCCGCGGGCGGGCGGGCGCGCGCGGGCGCGCGGGGGTCAGGGGGTCGGCGAGGGGGTGGGGGTGACGGAGGGGGTGGGAGCGGGAGCGAAGACGCCCGGCCACAGCGCGGTGGCCAGGGGGTAGCCGACGAAGGCGACGATGTCGATGACGGTGTGCGCGATCACGAGGGGCATGACGCGGCCCCAGCGGCGGTAGCACCAGCCGAAGACGACCCCCATCACGAAGTTGCCGATGATCGATCCGACGCCCTGGTACGCGTGGTACGCCGCGCGCAGCCCCGCCGTCGCCAGGATGATCGTCCACCACGACCACCCCACGCGCCGCAGCCGGTCGAACAGGTAGCCGAGCAGGATGACCTCCTCGACGAGGCCCGCCCGCAGCGCCGAGAGCAGCAGCAGCGGCACCGTGTACCACGCCGCGTCGAGGGGCGAGGCGACGACGGTGACCGTGACCCCCAGCATCCGCCCTGCCACATACAGGCCCAGCCCCGGCACGCCGATGACGAGCACGAGAAGGATGCCGCGGCCGAGGTC
This sequence comes from Microbacterium aureliae, assembly GCF_054780155.1. Taxonomy (NCBI): domain Bacteria; kingdom Bacillati; phylum Actinomycetota; class Actinomycetes; order Micrococcales; family Microbacteriaceae; genus Microbacterium; species Microbacterium aureliae. The sequence goes on along the minus strand of NZ_BAAGWW010000001.1, from coordinate 558,258 downwards.
CGAGCCGAAGCGCGACAGATCGAGCCCGATGCGGCGCAGCGCGTGGGTGCCCGGCTCCCACAGCAGGTAGATCACGAGCGCGACCAGCGCGAGCGCGAAGACGATGTCGAGCAGCTGGTACACCGCGTCCCACACCGCGGCGGAGTCTCGTGTGGGGTTGAGCCGGGCCTGCTGATCGGCGATGCGCGACTGCTCCTCGAGCGCGCGCAGCACCGAGCGCACGAACGACAGGAGGGAGTACAGGGCGCTCTGGCCCACGGTCACGGCCAGCACGAGGCCGACCTCCCACCATGTCCGCGTGGTGGAGACCCTCACATGCGCAGCGCCTGAATCGGTCGTCATCTTGTCAGATTGTCACATGCCGTCCGCGCTGAGTTAAGGCTATGTAACGTTTTCGTTTGGCCTTTTGACCATCCATCACGGGCGTGCTTAGGGTGTGTCTATCCGCGCGCCGGGATGCAAACAGCGTCTCGTGCGCGCACAACCTTGCACAGGAGGAATAGTGAGAATGAAGCGCATTCTGGCTGCGGTGGGAGTCACCGCAGTCGGCGCACTCGTGATCTCCGGTTGCGCTGCGGGTGGCTCTGACACCAACAACGGCGGCGACGACTCGGGGCTCGTCGAGGGCTCGTCGATCACAGCAGCGTGGAACCAGGCGTTCTACTCGATGAACGGCAACACGTCGTTCGGTAACGCCACCGCCAACAACAACATCAACTACCTGGTGTTGGACGGCTTCAACTATTACAACAACACGCCCGAGCTCGTGAAGAACACCTCGTTCGGCACGTACGAGCTGGTCAGCGAAGACCCCCTGACGGTGACCTACACCGTCAACGAGGGCGTGAACTGGTCCGACGGCACCCCGGTCGACGCCGCCGACCTGCTCCTGAACTGGGCCGCCCTGTCGCGCGCCCTGGACACCCCGGACTTCGACCCGGGCGAGTTCACCGACCCCGAGACCGGTGAGTTCACCGACGCGTTCCCGCAGGACATCGTCTACTTCGACTCCGGCGCCACCCCCGAGTCCGGCCTCGGCCTGGTCTCGGAGACCCCCGAGGTCAGCGAAGACGGCCGCTCGATCACGATGACGTACGACGCGCCGTTCGTCGACTGGGAGCTGTCGTTCCCGTCGCCGCTGCCCGCGCACATCATCGCGAAGAAGTCGCTGGACATCGAGGACAACGAAGAGGCCAAGCAGGCCGTCCTCGACGCCATCCAGAACGAGGATGCCGCGGCTCTGGCCCCGATCTCGGCTTTCTGGAACAGCGGCTTCAACTTCACGTCGATGCCCGACGACCTCGAGCTCGTCACCGCCAGCGGCCCGTACATGATCAGCGACTACCAGGCTGACCAGTTCGTGACCCTGACGGCGAACCCGGAGTACGCCGGCGAGAACTCCCCGAACATCGAGGAGATCGTCATCCGGTTCATCCCCGACCCGCTCGCGGCCGTCCAGGCTCTCGAGAACGGCGAGGTGGACATCATCCAGCCGCAGGCGACCGCGGACATCACCACGGCGCTCGAGAACATCGACGGCATCACGGTGAACACCGGTGTCGGCGGCACGTACGAGCACGTCGACCTGCAGTTCGACCAGGGCCGCAACCCCGAGAACATCTTCTCGAACCCGCAGGTCCGCGAGGCGTTCATGAAGACGATCCCTCGTCAGGAGATCGTCGACACGCTGATCAAGCCGATCATCGGCGACGACGCGATCCTGCGTGACTCGCAGCTGTTCGTCCCGGGTGCCGAGGGCTACGACGAGTCGGCCGCGAACAACGGCTCGGCCGACTACGCCGAGGTCGACATCGAGGGCGCTCGCCAGCTGCTCGAGGAGTCGGGTGTGACCAACACCGAGGTCTGCATCCTGTACGCCTCGAACAACCCGCGCCGCGTCAACGAGTTCGCGCTCATCCAGCAGTCGGCCAACGAGGCCGGCTTCAAGGTCACCGACTGCGGTTCGGAGGACTGGGGCGGCCTGCTGGGCACCCCCGGCGCCTACGACGCCTCGCTGTTCGGCTGGCAGTCGACCAGCCTGGGTGTGACCAACTCGCTGCCCACGTTCGTGACCGGTGGTATCAACAACCTGAACTACTACTCGAACGAGCGTGTCGACGAGATCATCGCCGAGCTGAACGTCGAGTACGACGCCGCCCGTCAGATCGAGCTGCAGCAGGAGATGGACAAGATCCTGTGGGAGGACTTCTACGGAGTCACCATCTTCCAGTTCCCCGAGGTCACCGCCTTCAGCGACCGTGTCACCAACATCGACCCGTCGATCCTCGCGCCGACCATCTTCTGGAACGCGTGGGACTGGGAAGTGACGGACGCCGGTACCGAGGAGTAAGTCACAGCCGGTAGCGTTCGGAGAACCCCGACGCAACCGGAACGGGGGGTGCAGGTCTCACAGGGACCTGCACCCTCCTCCATGAGACTTCCCCTCAGCGGCGCAGCGCTTCACCCAGGGCGCTGGGCGCCGTCTGGCTCATCGACAGGCAGGCTGCCACACCATGGCTTCATTCATCATCCGGCGACTGATCGCATCGGTCTTCGTGCTCTTCGCCGCGACCTTCTTGATGTACTTGCTGGTTTCCGTCTCGGGCGACCCCCTCGAGGAACTCCGGCAGTCCAACGCTCCGAACAAGGCGGAGCTCATGGAAGCGCGCACGCGGCTTCTCAACCTCGACGTCCCCGCACCGCTGCGCTACTTCCTGTGGCTGGGCGGCATCTTCCGCGGCGACTTCGGCATCAGCATCCAGAACCAGCCCGTGAACGCGCTGCTGGCGAACGCACTGACGTCGACGCTGACGCTCGTGACGATCGCCACCGTGGTCGCGATCGTGCTGGGCATCACCGTCGGCATCGTCTCGGCGCTGCGTCAGTACAGCGGCTTCGACTACACCGTCACGCTGATCTCGTTCCTGTTCTTCTCGCTGCCCATCTTCTGGGTCGCGGTGCTGCTGAAGCAGTACGGCGCGATCCAGCTGAACGGGTGGCTGGCGAATCCGACCATCGCGGTACCGGTCATCGTCGTCGTCTCGCTCATCAGCGGCGTCCTGTGGATGTCGCTGCTCGCGGGCTCGGTCAAGCGGCGGCTCATCGTGTTCGGCGTCGGCACCCTCGCCACCGCCGCTGTGCTGACCTACCTCTCGGTCACCCGGTGGTTCGCCGACCCGAGCATCGGCATCGTCGTCTTCGCCGCGCTCGCCATCGGCATCGCCGTCGGCGTGACCGCGATCTCGACCGGTTTGCACAACCGCAAGGCGCTCTACGGATCGCTCGGGGTCGCCGCCCTCGGCATCGCGCTGTACTTCCCGATGATGACCTACATCCTCAACGGGATGACGCTGTGGTTCTTCATCGGGCTCGCGCTCGCGACGATCGTCGTGTGCGGCGCCATCGGCTGGTTCATCGGAGCCCCCGACCGCGGCCCCGTCATCCGCACGACGATCATCGTCGGCGTGCTGACGGCCGGTCTCATCGCGCTGGACAAGTACATGTCGTACTGGGCGATCTACGCCAACTCCAGCCGGATCCGCGGTCGGCCGATCGCCACCGTGGGCGCGTCGACCCCGAACCTCGGCGGCAACTTCTGGGTGCAGGGCATCGACCTCTACACGCACCTGATGCTGCCGACGATCGCCATCATCCTCATCTCGTTCGCCGGCTACACGCGCTACTCGCGCGCGAGCCTGCTCGAGGTGATGAACCAGGACTACATCCGCACCGCCCGGGCCAAGGGCCTGACCCAGCGGACGGTCGTGGTGCGCCACGCCTTCCGCAACGCCCTCATCCCGATCACCACGATCATCGCGTTCGACGTGGGCGCGGTCGTCGGCGGCGCGGTCGTCACCGAGACCGTCTTCGGCTGGACCGGCATGGGCCGGCTGTTCGTCAGCGCCCTCGGCGTGGCCGACCCGAACCCCGTGATGGCCTTCTTCCTGGTCACCGGCACCCTCGCGGTGCTGTTCAACCTGATCGCGGACCTCGTGTACGTGGCCCTCGACCCCCGAATCAAGGTGAGCTAAGTGAGCACCTCCGCCACTCAAGAACCCGACACCCGCGAGGCCGAGGCCAAGACCGAGATCTCGATCGAGCAGCGCGAGACCGAGGGTCTCAGCCAGGGGCAGATCGTCCGCCGGCGCTTCTTCCGCCACCTCGGCGCGGTCACCTCGATGATCGTCCTCGCGTTCATCGTGCTGCTGTCCTTCACGTCCGTGGGCGTGAACCTGTGGGGGATCCGCATCCCCGGCTGGTGGCAGTACACGTGGTCGCAGATCCCGCCGAAGATCGACAACGGCGTGCCGACGCTCAGCATCATCCCCGAGTTCCTCGGCGGACCCGGCATCCGCTGGGGGGAGCACCCGTTCGGCCAGGACGAGGTCGGCCGCGACATCTTCGCGGTCGTCATGCGCGGGGCGCAGCAGTCCCTCATGGTCATGGTCATCGCCGGCGTCGTCTCGACGATCATCGGCGTGGTCATCGGCGCGCTGGCGGGCTACTACCGCAAGCTGACCGACTCGATCCTGATGCGCTTCACCGACGTCATCATCACGATCCCGCTGATCGTGATCGGCGCGGTGCTCGGCAACATGCTCGGCAACCTCGGCGCGGCCGTCCTCGGCGTCGTCATCGGCCTGTTCGCATGGACCACGATGGCGCGTCTGGTGCGCGGGGAGTTCCTGACCCTGCGCGAGCGCGAGTTCGTCGACGCCGCCCGCGTCTCGGGTGCGCGTGACCGCCGCATCATCTTCCGCCACATCCTGCCCAACGCCGTCGGCGTCATCGTCGTGAACGCGACGCTGCTGATGGCCGGGGCGATCCTGCTGGAATCGGCGCTGAGCTTCCTCGGCTTCGGCGTGCAGAACCCGGACACCTCGCTCGGCAAGATCGTGTCGGACAACCAGGCCGCGTTCTCCACGCGCCCGTGGCTGTTCTGGTGGCCCGGCATCTTCATCATCGCCATCGCGCTGTGCGTCAATTTCATCGGCGACGGTCTGCGCGATGCGTTCGACCCGCGTCAGAAGAAGATGCCCAGCGAACGTGCCATGGCCCGCGCGGGCCGCGCCAAGGGCAAGACCGCCGCTGGGGTGGACACCCTGCCCTCGACGGATGCCGCCACGGTCACCGTCGGCGGGCAGACGGCCTATACCGGTGACGTGGTCGAGTACGACGATCCGCGTCCCAAGGGGCCGGGCGACGACCGGGACCCGGGCGCACCGGGCCGCTGACGTGATCGGCTCAGACCAGGAGACCCGCAGCGGTCGCCGCCGCCAGGGCGACGACGGCCGCCGCGGTGGCCGTGTGCCACGTGGTCGTCTGCGCGTCGGGATCCTCGCCCGCAGCGAGGAGCCCGGCGTCGCGCAGGCGCTCCCACCGGCCGCGGATCACCTGGGCCAGATTGCCGCTGGGCGTGGTGAGCGCGTCGCTGGGACGCAGCGAATCGTGCTCACCCCGCGCGGTGGCGCCGATGCCGTCGAAGTCCTTGCCGGCCAGGCCCAGCGTGCGATGGCGTCCCGGGGCGGGCGTCGCCCACACCTGGATGCGCTCGCGCGAGGTCACCAGCGTCAGGGCGTAGCGCGTCTCGATCTCACGGACGGCCGGCCACGGCACGAAGTGGGTGCGCAGGACGTTCACGACCGTGATCCCGTGCTCCTGGACGCGCAGCTCGGGTCGCCAGAACAGCGCCCACGCGAGCACGGCCACCAGCACGATCGGCCAGGCGTAGCGGACGGCGGACGCGGCATCCCCCCAGAACAGCGCGATGACTCCGAACGCGCACACCCCCACGGTCACGACAGCGAGCACCCGGCCGAACACCGGCCGGTAGTGGACCTCCTGGAAAGACATGACCCCAAGTTTCTCAGATCGGATTTCTCCCATGACTGACCACACCAGCCGGAAGGCGCTGCGAGACGCGGACCCTGACACCATCCTCAAGGTCGAGCACCTGAACGTCGACTTCTGGGTGGAGGGGGAGTTCTACCCCGCCGCCATCGACATGAACTACCGGATCGGCCGTGGCGAGGTGCTCGCCATCGTCGGCGAGTCCGGCTCGGGCAAGTCGACGTCGTCCATGGCGCTGCTGGGCCTGCTGCCCGACAACGCCCGCGTCACCGGATCGATCAAGCTGCAGGGCCGCGAGCTGCGCGGCGTCGACGACGCGACGCTGCGGACGCTGCGCGGCAACGACATCGCGGTGATCTTCCAGGAGCCGATGACGGCACTGAACCCGGTCTACACCGTCGGCTTCCAGATCATGGAGGCGCTGCGCTCGCACGACCGCGGGCTCGCCCCGTCCGAGGCCAAGGATCGCGCGATCGAGCTGCTGCGCCTGGTCGAGATGCCGAACCCCGAGCAGTCGTTCCACAAGTACCCGCATCAGCTGTCGGGGGGTCAGCGCCAGCGCGCCATGATCGCCCAGTCGATCTCGTGCGACCCGCTGCTGCTCATCGCCGACGAGCCGACGACGGCCCTGGACGTGACCGTCCAGGCCGAGATCCTCGATCTGCTGCGCAACCTGCACAAGCGCCTGGACTCGGCGATCATCCTCATCACCCACGACATGGGCGTCGTGGCCGACCTCGCCGACCGCATCATGGTCATGAAGAACGGTGAGGTGGTCGAATCCGGCACGGTCGACGCGATCTTCCACGACCCGCAGCACCCGTACACCCAGCAGCTGCTGGCCTCGGTGCCGCACCTGGGCCTGGGCGTCCTCGAGGAGTCGCCGGCGACCGATCTCGGCGAGCAGGTCGAGACGGACACCTCCTCGGTACCGGTGATCGCCGCCGTGCGCGAGCGGGCGAGCCAGACGGCAGCCGCGGTGGACACCCGGACGCCGGTGCTGTCCTTCGAGGATGTCGCGATCGACTACCCCAAGCGGGGTCGCATCCCGGCCTTCCGCGCCGCCGAGCACATCGACCTGCAGATCTTCCCCGGCGAGATCATGGGCCTGGTCGGCGAGTCGGGTTCGGGCAAGACCACCATCGGCCGTGCCGCGATCGGCCTGCTGCCGATCGCCGAGGGGAAGCTCACCACGGTGGGCACCGACATCTCGCACGCCTCGCAGAAGGAGCTCTTCGCGATCCGCCGCCGCACCGGCATCGTCTTCCAGGACCCGGCTTCCTCGCTGAACCCCCGGATGCCGATCGGCCAGTCCATCGGGGAGCCGCTGCTGCTGTCGGGCGAGGCGAAGGGCCAGCAGCTGGACCGCCGCGTCGAGAAGCTCCTCGACCAGGTCGAGCTGCCGGCGTCGTACCGCAACCGCTTCCCGCATGAGCTGTCGGGCGGTCAGCGTCAGCGCGTCGGGATCGCCCGGGCGCTCGCGCTCGCGCCCGAGCTGCTCATCGCGGACGAGCCCACCTCGGCGCTGGACGTCTCGGTGCAGGCGCGCTTCCTGGATCTGCTGCAGGACCTGCAGGCCCAGCTGCAGTTCGCCTGCCTGTTCATCAGCCACGACCTGGCGGTCGTCGACATCCTCGCCCACCGCATCTCGGTGATGCACCACGGGCGGCTGGTCGAGACCGGCACGCGCGACGAGATCCTCCGCGGCGCGAAGGACCCCTACACCCAGCGGCTCATCGCCGCGGTCCCGGTCCCGGACCCCGACGAGCAGCGCGTGCGCCGCGAGGCCCGCGCGGCTCTGCTGCAGTCGGCAGGCGCCCCCGCGGACTGACCGGAACGGCGGGCGCGGGCTCACCCGGTTACACTGGGTGGGCCCGATTCCGGGCCGCTCCCCGAAATCGCAAGGACCCTCACATGTCGCGCGCCCTCCGTCCGGACCTCCGCAACGTCGCGATCGTCGCGCACGTCGACCACGGCAAGACGACGCTCGTGGACGCGATGCTCCGCCAGACCGGCTCGTTCGGCGAGCACGCGCACGTCGAAGAGCGGGCGATGGACTCCAACGACCTGGAGCGTGAGAAGGGCATCACGATCCTGGCGAAGAACACCGCCATCACCTACAACGGCGCCCACACCGACCAGCCGGTGACGATCAACGTCATCGACACCCCCGGTCACGCCGACTTCGGCGGCGAGGTCGAGCGCGGCCTGTCCATGGTCGACGGGGTCGTCCTGCTCGTCGACGCCTCGGAGGGCCCGCTCCCGCAGACGCGGTTCGTGCTGCGCAAGGCCCTCGAGGCCAAGCTCCCGGTGATCCTGCTGGTCAACAAGACCGATCGCCCGGACGCCCGCATCGCCGAGGTCGAGGAGGAGGCCCACGACCTGCTGCTCGGGCTCGCCTCGGACCTGCACGAGGACATCCCCGACCTCGACATCGACGCCCTGCTGGACGTCCCCGTCGTCTACGCGTCCGGCCGTGCCGGCGCCGCGTCGCGCACCCGTCCCGCCAACGGCGAGCTGCCCGACAACGACGACCTCGAGCCGCTGTTCGCCGCGATCCTCGAGCACGTTCCGGCGCCGTCCTACGACGACGAGGCGCCGCTGCAGGCGTGGGTCACCAACCTCGACTCCAGCCCGTTCCTCGGCCGTCTCGCGCTGCTGCGCATCTTCAACGGCACGCTCAAGAAGGGCCAGACCGTCGCGTGGGTCCGTCATGACGGCTCGCACTCGAACGCCCGCATCACGGAGCTGCTGAAGACCCGCGCCCTCGAGCGCTACCCCGCGGAGTCGGCGGGCCCGGGCGACATCGTCGCGATCGCCGGCATCGAGGAGATCACGATCGGCGAGACGATCGCCGACCCCGAGGACGTCCGCCCGCTTCCGGCGATCACCGTCGACGACCCGGCGATCTCGATGACGATCGGCACCAACACCTCGCCGCTGGTCGGCAAGGTCAAAGGCCACAAGGTCACCGCGCGCATGGTGAAGGACCGCCTGGACCGCGAGCTCATCGGCAACGTCTCGCTGAAGGTCGTCGACATCGGCCGCCCGGATGCGTGGGAGGTGCAGGGCCGCGGTGAGCTCGCCCTCGCCATCCTCGTCGAGAACATGCGTCGCGAGGGCTTCGAGCTGACCGTCGGCAAGCCGCAGGTCGTCACGCGCAAGGGCGAGAACGGTCAGGTCCAGGAGCCCTTCGAGCACCTGACGATCGACGCCCCCGAGGAGTACCTCGGCGCCATCACCCAGCTGATGGCCGCGCGCAAGGGCCGCATGGAGACGATGGTCAACCACGGCACCGGCTGGGTGCGCATGGAGTTCATCGTGCCCTCGCGCGGCCTCATCGGCTTCCGCACGGAGTTCCTCTCGATCACCCGCGGCACCGGCATCGCCAACGCGATCTCGCACGGCTACGACGACTGGGCCGGGCACATCGTCGCGCGTCAGAACGGCTCGATCGTCGCCGACCGTGCGGGCGTGGTCACGCCCTTCGCGATGATGGCGCTGCAGGAGCGCATGAGCTTCTTCGTCCAGCCCACCGAAGAGGTGTACGAGGGCATGGTCGTCGGCGAGAACACCCGCGCGGACGACATGGACGTCAACATCACCAAAGAGAAGAAGCTGACGAACATGCGCTCGTCCACCGCCGACGAGCTGGAGCGCCTCACCCCGCCGCGGCAGCTGTCGCTGGAAGAGAGCCTGGAGTTCGCGCGCGACGACGAATGCGTCGAGGTGACTCCCGAGAAGGTCCGCATCCGCAAGGTGATCCTCGACGCCACCGAGCGCGGGCGCGCGGCCAGCCGCCTCAAGCGGCAGGACGCCAACGCCTGACGTGAGCGCGGCCGGGGACGACCACACCCGCCGGGCTGCGCGCGAGGGCCTGGGCGTCGCCCTGGCCACCAGCGCCTACGGCGTGTCGTTCGGTGCGCTGGCGGTGGCATCGGGCCTGGACGTCTGGCAGGCCTGCGTGCTGAGCCTGCTGATGTTCACCGGCGGCTCGCAGTTCGCCTTCGTCGGCGTCATCGGCGCCGGGGGAGTGGCCGCGGCCCCCGCGGCGATCGCCTCGGCGTCGCTGCTCGGCATCCGCAACGTCGCCTACGGCGTGAGCATGTCGCGGGTGATCGGCGGCGGGGCCCTCCGCCGCGCCGCGGCGGCGCACTTCACGATCGACGAGTCGACGGCGGTCTCGCTCGCCCAGCCCGTCGCCCGCGCACGCACCGTCGGCTTCTGGGTCACCGGCATCGGGATCTGGGTGGGTTGGAATCTCTCCACGCTCGCCGGCGCCCTCCTCGGCGACGTCCTGGGCGACATCCGTGCCTACGGGCTGGATGCCGCGGCCGCGGCCGCCTTCCTGGCGCTGCTGTGGCCGCGTCTTCGGCGGCGGCAGCCGATCGTGGTCGGCATCGCCGCCGCGGTGGTGGCGACGATCCTCACTCCCGTGCTCATGCCGGGGCTTCCCGTCCTGGTCGCCGCGGTCGTGGCGGTGGTGGTCGGGTGGGCGAACTGGCTCGGCCGCGACGAGCTGCCGCCGCCCGAGCCCGCCGACGTCCCCGAGCGGGAGGGACTGCCGTGACCCTGTGGACCGCGGTGCTGGTCGCCTCGATCATCTGCGTGGCGCTGAAGACGCTCGGCTACCTCGTGCCGCCGCGCTGGCTCGAGGCGCCCAGGCCCGCGCGCATCGCCGACCTGCTGACGGTGGCGCTGCTGGCCGCGCTCGTGGCGGTGCAGACGCTCGCCGCCGGGCAGCACGTGGTCGTCGACGCCCGCGTGCCGGCGGTGCTGGTGGCGGCGGGGCTCCTGCTCCTGCGCGCGCCGTTCCTCGTGGTCGTGGTCGCCGCGGCCGGCACGGCGGCCCTGCTGCGGCTGTGGGGCTGGGCGGCCTGAGCCTGCCACGTAGACTGTCGCGGTGGGATCCTCATGGGCGCGGGTGGGAACCTGGGCCGTCGCACTGCTGGTCGGCACGGTCTACGGCGCAGCGGGCACCATCGCCCACGCCTACCGGCTGGGCTGGCTGCCCCTGGGCCTCGTGCTGGCCGTCATCGGCTCGGCGGCCCTGCTGCTGGCGGTGCGGCTGCTGACCGCCGACCGCTGGGCGGCGCTGGCGACGGGACTGGGCATGATGGCCTCGACCCTGCTGTTCTCGGGGCGGGGCCCGGGCGGGTCGATCGTGGTGCCGCAGTCTGGGCTCGGTGTCGTGTGGACGATCGCGCTGCCGATCCTCGTCGCCCTCGTGGTGGCCTGGCCGGACCGCATCGTCATCCAGAACGCGCCCGCCGCGCGCGCCGCCGACGGGACGCGCGCGGACAACTAGACTGGCTCGCGTGACGTACGTGATCGCCCTTCCCTGCGTGGACGTCAAGGACCGCGCCTGCATCGACGAGTGTCCCGTGGACTGCATCTACGAGGGCGACCGGTCGCTGTACATCCACCCCGACGAGTGCGTGGACTGCGGGGCGTGCGAGCCGGTGTGCCCCGTCGAGGCGATCTACTACGAGGACGACCTGCCCGACGAGTGGCAGGACTACTACAAGGCCAACGTGGAGTTCTTCGACGACATCGGCTCGCCCGGCGGCGCCGCCAAGGTCGGGGTGATCCACAAGGACCACCCGATCATCGCCGAACTGCCCCCGCAGGCTCCGTGACCGGGCGCGAGCGCGCCTGATGGGAGTCCGCGACCTCGCCGAGTACCCGTGGGACGCGGTGGCGCCCTACGCCGAGCGCGCCCGCTCGCACCCGGACGGCATCGTCGACCTGTCGATCGGCTCGCCCGTGGACGCCACGCCGGCCGTCGTGGCCGACGCCCTGCGCGAGGCCACCGACGCCCACGCCTATCCGCAGACCGTCGGCACGCCGGCGCTGCGGCAGGCGATCGTGGACTGGTACGCGCGGCGTCGGGGGGTTCCCGGGCTGGACAGGGACCAGGTGCTCCCGACCGTCGGGTCGAAGGAGCTCGTCGCCCTGCTGCCGCTGCTGCTGGGTCTCGGCGCCGGGGACGTCGTCGTCCACCCGCGCGCGGCCTACCCCACCTACGAGGTCGGGGCGACCCTCGTCGGGGCGACCCCGCTCGCCTCGGACGATCCGTCCGAGTGGCCGGAGGGCACCCGGCTGGTGTGGATCAACTCTCCCGGCAACCCCGATGGGCGGGTGTGGGATGCCGCGTCGCTTCGTCGCGCGGCCCTGCGGGCGCAGGAGCTGGGGGCGGTGCTGGCGTCGGACGAGTGCTACGCCGAGCTCGGCTGGGACGCGCCGTGGGACCGCCGGCCGATCCCGTCGGCGCTGGACCCCGAGGTCACCGGGGGCGAGGTCCGCGGCATCCTGTCGGTGTACTCCCTCAGCAAGCAGTCGAACCTCGCCGGCTACCGCGCCGCGTTCCTCGCGGGGGATCGCGAGGTCGTCGCGTCGCTCCTGCGCGCGCGCAAGCACCTCGGCCTCATGCTCCCCGCTCCCGTGCAGGCGGCCATGGCGGTGGCGCTCGCCGACGACGCGCACGTCGCCGCGCAGAAGGAGCTCTACCGCCGCCGCCGCGATCTGCTGCGTCCGGCCGTCGAGGCCGCGGGCTTCCGGATCGACCGCAGCGAGGCGGGGCTGTACCTGTGGGCGACCGAGGGGCGGGACGCGTGGGAGTCGGTCGCCCGGCTCGCCGATCTCGGCATCCTCGCCGGACCCGGTCACTTCTACGGCCCGCACCACCCGCAGCACATCCGGCTGTCGCTGACGGCGACGGACGAGCGGATCGCCGCGGCCGCCGCACGGCTGCGGGCGCACGCCGGCTGACCGAGCACGGTTCGTGCAGAGGATTCCTCCACCGGATCACGCCGTGCTTTGGTGATGTCGGCAGTGGTCCTCTGCGGCCAGTAGGCTGTACGAGCGGCGGCGCGGCGTGACCGGCCCCCGCACCCGGCTCGCAGACGGCGCCGAAGCTGCATCGCGAGGCGGACCACCCCGGACCGATCAGACATCGCGAGGAGGCGCCGTGAGCGACGCGGGCACCCAGGACGAGAAGGCCACCCTCACCGTCGGAGGCAAGACGGCCGAATTCCCGGTGCTTCGCGGCACGGACGGCATCCCGAGCGTCGACATCTCGACCCTCACCCGCCAGACCGGCTTCACCACCGTCGACTACGGGTTCGTGAACACCTCGGCGACGAAGTCGGCGATCACGTTCATCGACGGCGACAAGGGCATCCTGCGGTACCGCGGCTACCCGATCGAGCAGCTCGCGAAGCACTCCAGCTACCTCGAGGTGGCGTGGCTGCTGATCTACGGCGAGCTGCCGACCGCCGACGAGCTCGCGGCCTTCGATGACCGCATCCGCCGTCATACGCTGCTGCACGAGGATCTCAAGCGCTTCTTCTCGGCGCTGCCGCACACCGCGCACCCGATGTCGGTGCTGTCGTCGGCCACCGCCGCGCTGTCGACCTATTACGAGAACGAGTCGGACCCCAACAACCCCGAGCACGTCGAGCTCAACACCATCCGGATGCTGGCGAAGCTGCCGGTGATCGCGGCATACGCCCACAAGAAGAGCATCGGCCAGGCCTTCCTCTACCCGGACAACTCGCTGAGCTTCGTCGACAACTTCCTCAAGCTCAACTTCGGCGTCCTCAGCGAGCTCTACGACATCAACCCCGTGATGACCCGTGCGCTGGAGCGCCTGCTGATCCTGCACGAGGACCACGAGCAGAACGCCTCGACCTCGACGGTGCGGCTGGTCGGCTCGACCGGCGCGAACCAGTTCTCGTCGATCTCGGCCGGGATCAACGCGCTCTACGGCCCGTTGCACGGCGGCGCGAACGAGGCGGTGCTGTCGATGCTCGCCCGCATCCAGGACTCGGGCGAGAGCGTCGAGCGCTTCGTCGAGCGGGTGAAGAACAAAGAGGACGGCGTCAAGCTCATGGGCTTCGGGCACCGCGTCTACAAGAACTACGACCCGCGCGCGAAGCTCGTCAAGGAGTCCGCGGACGAGGTGCTCGAGGCGCTCGGTGTGAGCGACCCGCTGCTGGACCTCGCCAAGCAGCTCGAAGAGATCGCCCTCAACGACGACTACTTCCGCGAGCGCCGGCTGTACCCCAACGTCGACTTCTACACCGGCGTGATCTACAAGGCCATGGGCTTCCCGACCCGCATGTTCACCGTGCTGTTCGCCATCGGCCGCCTGCCGGGCTGGCTCGCGCACTGGCGCGAGATGCAGTCCGACCCGCAGACGAAGATCGGCCGCCCCCAGCAGCTGTACACCGGAGCGGTCGCCCGGGACTACCCCGTCGCGGACTGAGCCGCAGACCGCCGAGCGTCGCCGCGTCTACCGGCGCAGCTCGTCGACGATGACGGGGTGGGTGTCGCGCCACGCGTTCGCGCCGAAGATGACGTCGAGGTGCCCGTATCCGGCGAACTCGTGGTGGACGTGGCGGCCCGGCGCGAGCGCGTCGAAGTGCGCGAAGGACCGCCGTTGCCCCTCGGCGAGGAAGCAGCGGTTGTCCGCCCCCGCGAGGAAGACGAACCGGGCGTCGGTCTTCGGCTCGGCGAGCAGGTCGGGCGCGATTCGCGGGACCTCGCCGGCGGGGACGAGGTGCCCCACGCGCACGCAGTCGCGCATCTGGGCGAAGAACGTCATCGGGGACCCGGCGAACTCCCCGGCGAGCCAGTCGTGCGTGGCGCGGTCGATGTTGCGGTGCGCCCACAGGGCGGGGTGGCCGGCGCCGTAGGTGAAGCTGACCATCGCGCACACCGGGTTCCGGCATTCCGGGTGCGTGAGGGTGACCGCGGTGCGAAGCGCACGCGAGAACCTGCCCTCGGTCTTGTAGCCCCACTTCGGCGACAACGTCGGGCTGAAGTGGCGCACGGCGGGGGAGAGCACGCGGATCTTCACCGCCGACCAGGGGGGAAGCACGGTGTGCAGCGAGACGGCGTTCGTGACGATGGTCGTCACCTCGGGGATCAGGCCCGAGATGGCTGAGATCATGAAGGACGTCGATCCCTGGCAGTGGACGAAGGCCTTGAGCGTGGCCGCGCCGGTGCGCGAGAGGACGAGCCGCACCGCCGCCGGATAGTCGTACGCGGCGGCGTCGTCGAGCGTCCACGCCACCGGGCGCAGGTCGATCGAGGCGCGCCAGTTCAGCAGCCACACGTCGAATCCGTCGTCCAGCAGCGCATCCACGAGCGTGTGCTCCAGCGGCGGCCGGAAGATCTCGGCGCGCACGCCGGCTCCGTGGACGAGCATCACCGGACCCCGCGGCGTCTCGGCGCCCGGCCGCGTGACATGCAGCATGAGGAGAGGCACGCCATCGTCGGCGGCGAACGGGATGAACTCGGTGTCCTGACCGCGCGTACCCGGGCGGGTCCAGCGGGCGGCCGGCGGCGCCGTCGTCATCGTCGCTCCGTCACGGCCAGGCCCGCGTAGGCGTCCCACAGCTGCCCGAGGAAGAGCGAGCCGAACGCGCCGATCGCCGCCGCTCCTCCCGGGCCGGTCGTGCGGAACGTCGTCATCTGCCGGGCGAAGTCCAGCGGCTTGATGCGCAGCACCCCCGCGCCGACGACCGTCTGATCGTCGGACGGATGCAGCTCCCCCCGCTCGCCGGTCTCGGGCGGCGGCACGTGCCCGTCCAGCAGCTGCACGTACAGCGTGGTGGTGTCGTCCCACAGGTCGAAGCCCGGGTCGTCGTGGACCTCCTTCACACCCAGCACGGTGAAGGGCTGCCCGGAATCGGGGGTGATCCACAGCCGGTACACCATCCGGCGGTCGGCGTTGTCGCCGGGCTGGATGAACAGGTGGAACCAGCCGCGATCCACCTCCGCCCGTCCGCCCAGGATGTCGGCCTCGACGTAGCCGGTCGCCGTGCCCGCGTGGGCGGGATCGGCGACGAACGCGTCGATGTCGGCGGTCTGGATGGTGAGCTCGAACATGAACTTCTCATCCAGGATGCGGGCATCCTCGAACGCGTCGTGCGGGTCGCGGCGCCCCAGGGCGACGAAGCCCTTCATCTGCTCGGTGAACCGCACGGTGGTGGCGTCCGGGTCGGGGATGCGGTCGGTCATGACGGGTCCTTCCGAAGGCGGAGCGGGGCGCGCACGGCGCACCCGTGGCCGGATCGGCTCCTGCAGCAGACGTTCGATGGCGCGGTCGGCGAAGGCGGCGATGGTCAGCGCGGGGTTCGGGCCGGTGGGTCCGGGCATGGCCGAGCCGTCCAGGACGTACAGGCCGTCGACGCCGAAGACCCGGCCCCACCCGTCCACGACCCCCTCGTACGGATGCCGCCCCATGGGCGCCCCGCCCAGCGGGTGGACGGTGATGACCCGCTTGGCCCACCACAGCGGGTTGTCGGCGTAGTCGGCGCCCAGCTCGTCGGCGATGCGGGCCATCGTGGCGCGCATGTGCCCGAAGTACTCCAGCGATGTCGCCGTCGTCCAGTCGATCTGCAGCCGGCCGCGATCGAGGTACATCATGCCGTCGGGCAGGTCGCGCCCCATCCCCAGCACCGGCATCGACGAGGACGACAGCGACACCTTGCCGATCGCCGCGGCGAGGTCCCGCGACACGTTGGAGCCCGCGTCGCCGAACAGGCGGGCGGCCAGCATGCGCACGGCGACCCGGGTGCTGCGGGAGATGACCGATCTCACCTGGCTGAGCTCCATGAGCCAGTTCAGGAAGCCGGGATAACCGGCATCCTGAACGTAGTAGCCGCGCCCCTTCGCGTCGGAGTCGTCGCCGTCGACCCGGTCGCCGACGCGGATGGAGCTGGTGATGACCGGGCCGCGGCTGCTGACCAGCGAGCGCGCCCGCGCCGTCCGCTCGATGCTCTCGCGCGCGTTGAAGAGGAAGCCGAGCAGGTCGCCGTTGCCGCAGAACCGCGTGCCGACCGCCGTGCTGAGACCCGGGAGCGACGCGCGGTTCTTCAGCAGCAGGTACGTCGAGCCGAACGTGCCGGCCGCCAGCACGAGGGTCGTCGCGACGATGACGCGGTCCGCGCTCGTGGCCGCCGCGGGATCGTGCACCCGGTAGCGCACCTCCCACGCGTCATCGACGCGGCGGAATCCCTTGACCTCGTGCAGGGTCCGGATGTCGGCGCCGGCGTGCGCAGCCGCCGACAGGTAGGTGTGGTCGAGGGTGTTCTTCGCGCCGTAGTTGCAGCCGATGTCGCACTCGCCGCACAGCATGCACGTGAACCGCTCGGAGCCGTGGATGTTGCCGAACGCGGGCGTGGGCACGAGGCGGATGGACGGGCGTCCCTCGCGCTCGGGCGCGAACGAGACCGCCAGCGGCGGGCGGAAGGTGCGAAGGCCCGCGCGGTGCGACGCCTCCTCGAACGCGACCGTCTTCGCCGTGTCGGTGTACGGATAGGGCGTGGCGCCCAGCATCCGTTCGACGTTGTCGTAGTGCGGGTCGAGGTCCTCGCGCGAGATGGGCCAGTTCTCGTAGCCGCCGCCGGGGAGCGGGGAGTCGTGGACGAACCACTCCGGATCCTTGCGCAGCATCACGTTGGCGTAGATCAGCGAGCCGCCGCCCAGGCCGCTCGAGACGACGCCCTCGAGGCCCCGGAAGCTCCACGTCTCGAACAGTCCGTACAGCGCGTCGGCGGGCGACCAGAAGTTCGCGCTGAACTCGCTCGGCGTGCGGGCGAACGACCCCGGCGGGTAAGGACGGCCGCGCTCCATCACGACGACCGACCGGCCGCCCTCGGCGAGGCGGTACGCGGCCACCGAGCCGCCGAAGCCGCTTCCCACCACGAGCGCGTCGACGTGCTCCACGGCGTCCGCGTCCACCTGCCGCCCCCTTCGGATGAGGACCTGACGCGCACATTATGGCACCGCGCGCCCCGCGGCGGGAGTGCCCGCCGGACTCAGCCGCCCGCCTGCAGCCGGCCGGCGGCGTAGTCGGGCACCCGCGTGGTGAGCTCGCGCGGCGGACGCTCGTAGCCGCCGTCGGCGGGACGCGGCGGGATGACCACCTCGGGCCGCTCGACGGCCTGCCATGGGACGGTTTCGAGCAGGTGGGCGATCATGTTGAGCCGGCCGCGCCGCTTGTCCTCGTTGTCGACCTCGTACCAGCGGGCCTCGGGGATGTCGGTGTGGACGAACATCGTGTCCTTCGCCCGCGAGTAGTCCTGCCACTTCGTGATCGAGACGACGTCGTTGGGGCTGAGCTTCCAGCGGCGCATGGGGTCCTGCGCGCGCGAGCGGAAGCGCTTCTCCTGCTCGACGTCGGACACGCTGAACCAGTACTTCAGCAGCAGGATGCCGTCCTCGACGAGCATGCGCTCGAAGATCGGCGCCTGGTGGAGGAACCGGTGGTACTCCGCGTTCGTGCAGTACCCCATCACGTGCTCCACGCCGGCGCGGTTGTACCAGGACCGGTCCATCAGGACGATCTCTCCGGCCGCCGGCAGGTGCGAGACGTAGCGCTGGAAGTACCACTGGGTGCGCTCGCGCTCGGTGGGTGCGGGCAGTGCGACGATGCGGGTGACGCGGGGGTTGAGGTATTCCGACACCCGCTTGATCGTGGAGCCCTTGCCGGCGGCATCCCTGCCCTCGAAGATGACGACGATGCGCGCGCCGCTGGCTTGCACCCACGCCTGCATGTCGACCAGCCGGGCCTGCAGCAGCTGCAGCTCCCGCTCGTAGAAGTCCTTCGCGAGCCGCTTCGCCATCCGAGCACCCCCTCGCGCCGCCCCTGCGTCGCCCGAGCCCACTCTAGGCGTGCAGCGCCTCGTTCAGGGTGACGCCCGCGCCGGTGCGCGAGACGGCCTCGACGGCGCCGGTGAGGGAGTTGCGGCGGAACAGGATGCCGTCGCGCCCCGACAGCTCTGCGCCCTTTACGCTCGGGCGCGAGCCGTCGGCGAGGGGAGCCTGGTCGGCCAGCACGATCTTCGAGCCCGCCGTGACGTACAGGCCCGCTTCGACGACGCAGTCGTCGCCCAGCGAGATGCCGATCCCGGCGTTGGCCCCCAGCAGCGTCCGGGCCCCGATCGACACGCGGTGGCTGCCGCCGCCCGAGAGGGTGCCCATGATCGAGGCGCCGCCGCCGATGTCGCTGCCGTCGCCGACGACGACGCCCTGCGAGATGCGGCCCTCGACCATGCTGGCCCCGAGCGTGCCGGCGTTGAAGTTGACGAACCCCTCGTGCATGACGGTCGTGCCCGGCGAGAGGTAGGCCCCCAGCCGCACGCGCGAGGCGTCGGCGATGCGCACGCCCGGGGGAGTGACGTAGTCGAGCAGGCGCGGGAACTTGTCCAGCCCCTGCACCTGGATGCCGTCGCGCTGCAGCAGCGGGCGCAGGCGCGTCAGGTCGTCGGGGTGGACGGGACCGGCATTCGTCCACGCGACGTTGGGCAGGTGCCCGAAGACGCCGTCGAGGTTGACGGTGTTCGGCTCCGCCAGGCGCAGCGACAGCGCGTGCAGCCGCAGGTACGCGTCCGACGTGCCGGCGGGCGGCGCGGCGAGGTCGGCCTCGACGGTCACCACCTCCACCCGGACGCCGCGGCGCGGGTCGTCGACGGCGAGCTGCTCCAGATGGGCCGGGGGCTTGGCCTGGTCGAATCCGAGCGGGATCCGCCCCTCGCTCAGCTCGGGGAACCACGTATCCAGGACCGTGCCGTCCTCCCGCACGCTCGCCAGTCCGATGCCCCACACCCACCGCTCGTCGCTCATCCCTCCAGGGTAGCGAAGCGGCCGGCCGGTCCCGATCGGCGGATGCTCGCTCCGGCCGGGCGTCGTCGTCGTCAGTAGACTCGGGGGATGCCGGTGCTCGATCTGTCCGTGTCCGCCGTGGAGCTCACCCGCACGATCTGCGACATCCCCAGCGTCTCGGGGGACGAGACCCCCCTCGCCGACGCGATCGAGGCCGCGATCACCGCGCTGCCGCACCTGCACGTGCACCGCGACGGGGACACCATCGTCGCCCGCACCGAGCTCGGGCGCGCGCAGCGGGTCGTCATCGCCGGGCACATCGACACCGTGCCGATCAACGACAACGTCCCCACGCGCGACGAGGTCGAGGACGGCCGGGCCTACCTGTGGGGCCGCGGCACCGTCGACATGAAGGCGGGTGTCGCCGTCCAGCTCAAGCTCGCCGCCGAGCTCGTCTCGCCGAGGGTCGACATCACGTGGATGTGGTACGACCACGAAGAAGTGGATGCAGACCTCAACGGCCTCACCCGGCTGGCGGCCGCGCGTCCCGATCTGTTCGCCGGCGACTTCGCCATCCTCGGCGAGCCGTCCAACGGCCAGGTCGAGGGCGGCTGCAACGGCAACCTGCGCGCACTCGTGCGGACGACGGGCGTGCGGTCCCACAGCGCCCGCGCGTGGATGGGCGAGAACGCCATCCACAAGGCCGCGCCGGTGCTCGCCCGCCTCGCCGAGTACCGTCCGCGCGAGATCGTGGTCGACGGGCTGGAGTACCGGGAGGGCCTGAACGCCGTCCGCATCTCGGGCGGGGTGGCCGGCAACGTCATCCCCGACGCCTGCACCGTCGAGGTCAACTACCGGTTCGCGCCCAGCCGCGATCTCGACGAGGCGGAGCGCCACGTGCGCGCGGTCTTCGACGGCTTCGACGTCGAGATCGTCGACCGCGCCGCCGGCGCGCGGCCGGGCCTGGACGCCCCGCTCGCGCGGGAGTTCGTCGCCGCGGTGGGGGCGGAGCCCCGGCCGAAGTACGGCTGGACCGACGTCGCCCGCTTCAGCGCGATGGGCGTCCCCGCCGTCAACTACGGCCCTGGTGACCCCTCGCTCGCGCACCACGACCACGAGCGCGTGCCGCTGGACCAGATCGACGTCGTCGAGCGCGGACTCCGCGCGTGGCTGAGCTGACCCCGCCCCCCGCCACCCGCCCCGTCGCGCGGTGGCGCGCGCCGGGGACGTGGCCGGTGTGGCTGCGGATCCTCGCGATCTACCTCGCGGCGCGGGTCGTCACCACCGGGTTCATGCTGCTGGCGGCATCCCTTTCGGGCCCCTCGTCGCGCTTCGGGCCGGACGCCGACCTCGCCGCGCTCGCCGGCGGCTGGGATGCCCAGTGGTACGGCTACATCGCGTGGGCGGGGTACCCCGTCGACCTGCCCCGCGGCGAGGGCGGCGTCGTGGCCGAGAACCAGTGGGCCTTCATGCCCGTCTACCCCTACCTCTCCGCAGCGCTCGGGGCGGTCCTCGGATCGTGGCTCGCGGGGGCGGTGGCGGTGTCGCTCGTCGCCGGCTTCGCGGCATCCGTCGTGCTGCACCGGATGCTGCGGCGGCGGCTCGACGAGCCGGCGGCGCTGTGGGCGGTGGCCTTCTTCGCGTCGGGTCCGCTGGCGGCGCTCTTTCAGGTCGGCTATGCCGAGTCCCTCTTCCTGCTGATGCTGTTCCTCGCGCTGTGGGCGGTGATCCGGCGGCGGTTCGCGTGGCTCTACCTGCTCGTGCCGCTCATGGGCTACACGCGTCCGGGCGTGCTGGCCTTCGCGCTGTTCCTGGCGCTCTACGGCGTGTTCCGCTGGGTCGTCCGCCGCCGGGACCCGCTGCCTGCCCGAGACATCGTGCACATCGTCGCGAGCGGGCTGCTGGCCGCGGCCGTCGGCTTCTCGTGGCAGGTCATCGCCGGCCTCGTCACCGGCGAGCCCGGCGCCTACCTCGAGACCGAGCTGGCGTGGCGTCGCGGCTGGGTCGGCGCGGGCGAGGAGTTCGTGCCCTTCGCCGGGTTCTTCCAGGCCGCCGCGATGTGGTTCCGTTTGTGGGGGCTCCCCGAGGCGCTGGGGGTGATCGCGCTGATCGCGGTGGTCGCCGCTTTCGGCGCGACGCTGTGGCGTTCCTCGGCCGTGCGGCGGACAGGGCCCGAGATCCGGCTGTGGGCGGCGTCCTATGCGGTGTATCTGCTGGCGGTCTTCTTCCCGCAGTCGAGCATCTTCCGGCTGCTCGTGCCGCTGTCCCCGCTGTGGGGTGCGCTGGCCGTCCCGCGGTCGCGCGCGTGGCGGGTCGGCGTGCTGGCGCTGTGCCTGGTGGGTCAGTGGTGGTGGATCTACAACATGTACGCCCTCGGGAACACGTACTGGCAGATCCCGTGATCGCCCGCGCCCGCGGGGGACCGGCGCGGCGCGGATTATTCCCCGTCCGGGGCGCGGGATAAACTTGACAGGCTGACCCTCTACGTAAAGGAGCCGCAATGGCAGCCATGAAGCCGCGAACCGGAGACGGGCCGATGGAGGCAGTGAAGGAGGGTCGCCTCATCATCGTGCGGGTGCCGCTGGAAGGCGGCGGCCGTCTGGTCGTGTCGGTGAACGACGCGGAAGCCAAGGAGCTCTACGACGTCCTTGGCGGTGTGGTGGGCGCCGCCTGAGTTCTATCGTCCCGCGGAAAGGCCGGTCCTCGGACCGGCCTTTCTCATGCCGCCGGCGGGCCGGCGGCGGTGCTCAGTCGCCGGCGACCGTGGTGAGCTGCAGGAGTCCCTCGCCGACGATCGACAGGGCGCCGATGACCGCCGGGGAGGCCTGGGTCTCCTGGATGAGCGAGCGGTAGGCGGTGGTCACCGGGTCCCGGCGCACCGGGTCCGAGACGGCGCCCGCGCCGAGCACCCGGGGCACGAGGACCGTGCCGCCCGCGCGGACCAGGCGAAGCCCGTGCTCGACGTACTCGATGACGCCGTCGGGATCTGCATCCACCAGCACGATGTCGTACGAGGCCTCGTTCATGCGGGGGAGGACATCCGATGCCCGCCCGGTGATGAACCGGGCGCGAGCCGGGGGGATGCGGGCCTCCGAGAAGGCCCGGCGCGCCATGGCGAGGTTCTCGGGCTCGGTGTCGATCGTGGTGAGCGTGGCGCGCGGCGAGCCGTGCAGCAGCCACAGCCCGGAGACACCGGCGCCGGTGCCGATCTCGACGATGTTGAGCGCCTTGGCGACGGCGGCGATGACGGCGCACTGCGCGCCCACCTCGGGGCTGATCGGAGCCGCGCCGACCTCGAGCGCGTGCGCCCGCGCGCGGACGATGTGCTCGGGCTCGATCGTCGCCTCTGCGGCGAATCGATGATTGGCGTCGTGCTCGGGCATGTTTCCTCCGGCGGCCAGCCTACGCGCCGCCCGGTGCGAGACCCCGACGGCGCGGCGGTAACCTGAACACATGTTCTTCGGCTTGACGATCGAGAAGCTGCTGCTCATCGGCGTCATCGCAGCGCTCATCGTCGGGCCCGAGCGTCTTCCGCGTTACGCTGAGTCGCTGGCGACGTTCACCAAGCGCGCCCGTGACTGGGTTTCCAGCGCGAAGACGCGCGTGAAGGACGAGATGGGCGAGGACTTCGACGACGTCGACTGGCGCACGCTCGATCCCCGCCGCTACGACCCCCGCCGCATCATCAAGGAGGCGCTCCTCGACGACGCCCCCGTCCCGACGGTGCGGGCGGCCAAGACCGCCGCGGCGGCGTCCACGGCCATGGCCGCCCCGGTCGCGTCGCCCTTCGCGGGTCCCGCCGCCGCCCGCCTGCCCGGAGACCCGCCCCCCTTCGACTCCGAGGCGACCTAGCCGCCGGCCTCGGGCGCCCGTGCCTCGCCTCCCTGCCCCCTTCCCTCTTGCCCCTGCGTCCGGATCACGTGATGTGGCCGCGCGAGTTGACTCCATCTGCGGTGACCGGCGGCGGTAGCGACGGATGCGGTCATCTCGGGCGCTGCGACCCCGGCGGGGTTGACGCTGTCTGCGGTTATCGACGGCGGTAGCGACGGATGCGGTCATCTCGGGCGCCGCGACCCCGGCGGGGTTGACGCTGTCTGCGGTTACCGGCGGCGGTAGCGACGGATGCGGTCATCTTTGGGCGCCGGGCTTCGTGGGGTGGGCGCGGCGTGCGGTTGGCGGAGGCGACGGCTGCAACCGCGTCCGGATCACGTGATGTGGACGCGCGAGTGGACGCCGTTTGCGGTTTCCGGCGGCGGTAGCGACGGATGCGGTCAGCACGGCCGCCGCGACCCGCGCGAGTTGACGCCGTCTGCGGTTTCCGGCGGCGGTGGCGACGGATGCCGTCAACGGCCGCCGCCCGGCCGGCTACACCGGGCGCATCGGCAGCGCGCGGCCGGACAGGCCGCGCGGGCCGGCGACGGCCGCGGCGAGCTCGCGCACCGCGGCGGACGCGGCGTCGTCGGGGTGGGCGACGACGGCCGGGATGCCGGCATCGGCGTCCTGGCGCAGGGCGGGGCTCAGGGGGATCGAGGCCAGCAGCGGCACGTCGTCGCCGAGGGCGGCGGCGACGTCCGCTCCGCCACCGGCGCCGAAGAGGTCGAGGACGGTCCCGTCGGGCAGGGTGAGGGGCGCCATGTTCTCGACGACGCCGATGACGCGCTGGCCGGTCTGCCGGGCGACCAGGCCGCTGCGGACCGCGACGTCGGCGGCCGCCGCCTGCGGCGTCGTGACGACGAGGACGTCGGCGTGGGGGAGCAGCTGGCCAACCGAGATGGCGACGTCGCCGGTGCCCGGCGGCATGTCCAGCAGCAGCACGTCGAGGTCGCCGAAGTAGACGTCGGTGAGGAACTGCTGCACCGTCCGGTGCAGCATCGGCCCCCGCCACGCGACGGCTCCGAGCGGCCCGTCGCCGTCGCGGCGCTGCAGGAACATCCCGATCGAGATGGTCTTCACGCCGTGCGCGACCGGCGGCAGCATCAGGTCGTCGATGCGGGTGGGCTGCGGCACCGCGCCGTCGGGTCCGACGAGGCCCAGCAGCGCCGGGATCGAGAACCCGTGGACGTCGGCGTCGATGAGCCCGACGGCGAGGCCCCGCTCGGCGAGGGCGACGGCGAGGTTCGCGGTGACGGTGGACTTGCCCACGCCGCCCTTGCCGCTGGTGACGGCGATGATGCGCGTGAGCGTGTCGGGGCCGAACGGCATCTCGCGCGCGGCGCGCCCGTCACGGAGCTTCTCGGTGAGCGCCCGCCGCTCGTCGGGGGTCATCACCCCGACGCTCAGTTCGACGTCCGAGATCCCCTCGACGGATGCCGCGGCCGCGGTGACCTCTCGCGAGATGCGGTCCGATGCCGGGCAGCCGACGATCGTGAGGGCGATGCCCACGTGGGCGACGCCGTCCTCGACGTCGATGTCGCGCAGCATGTCGAGGTCGGCGAGTGGGCGCCGCAGCTCGGGGTCCGTCACCGCGCCCACCGCGGAGCGGACCCGATCGGCCAGGCTCACGGTGCGGGCCTCCGCGGCGGCTCGCCGCCGCCGGCGGCGGGCGCGGCATCCGGGTCGGCGTCGATCGTCTCGAGCAGCTGCTTGAGCTCGCCGCGCAGCACGTCCTTGGTGATGACGTCGCTGCGGTACTCGCTGATCGCCATGCGCAGGGCCACGATCTCGCGGGCGAGGTACTCGGTGTCGGCGAGGTTGCGCTCGGCGCGCTGGCGGTCCTGCTCGATCTGCACGCGGTCGCGGTCGTCCTGACGGTTCTGCGCGAGCAGGATGAGGGGGGCGGCGTACGACGCCTGCAGCGACAGCACCAGCGTCAGGGCGGTGAAGCCGAACTCCTGCGAGTCGAAGCGCCACGCCGCCGGCGCGAGGGTGTTCCACGCGATCCAGCCGGCGCAGAACAGCGTCAGCCCCAGCAGGAACGCCGGGGTTCCCATGTTGCGCGCGATCCATTCGGTGAAGCGCCCGAACCGGTCGCGCGAGGGCTGCGGGGGCCGCGGCGCGAGCACGCCCCCGCGGCCTCGGGGGGCGTCCAGCGCGGCGACGCGGGTCTTGCGGCGCGCCATCAGCGCACCCCCTGTCGTCCGGAGCGCGCCGCCGCGGCGGGGCGGGGCTCGGCATCCTGCGAGCGCCAGTCGTCGGGCAGCAGGTAGTCCAGCACGTCGTCGACCGACACCGCCCCGACGAGGCGGTGGGCCTGGTCGATGACCGGCACCGAGACGAGGTCGTAGCTGGCCAGCAGGCGCGCGACCTCGGCGGCGCTGGCGGTGACCGCGAGCGGTTCGACGCTGTCGTCGATGATCGCCCCGATGCGCTCGTGCGGCGGATAGCGCAGCATCCGCTGGAAGTGCACGGTGCCGAGCAGGCGCCCGGTGGGGGTCTCGTAGGGCGGCAGCGTCACGAACACCGAGGCGGCGAGGGCCGGATGCAGTTCGTGGCGGCGGATGAGGGCGAGCGCTTCGGCGACCGTGGCGTCCGCCGGCAGGATGATGGGCTCGCTCGTCATGAGGCCGCCCGCGGTGTCTGGGCCGTACTTCAGCAGCTCGCGGACGTCTTCGGCCTCTTCGGGCTCCATGAGCTCCAGCAGCTGCTCCAGACGCCCTTCGGGGAGCTGCCCGAGCAGGTCCGCGGCGTCGTCGGGCTCCATGGCGTCGAGGATGTCGGCGGCGCGCTCGTCGCCGAGCTGTTCGAGGATGTGGATCTGCTCGTCCTCGGGCATCTCTTCGAGGGCGTCGGCCAGCCGGTCGTCGGGCAGCTCTTCGGCGACCTCGAGCAGGCGCTCCTCGGGCAGGTCCAGCAGCGTGTTGGCGAGGTCGGCGGGCTTGAGCTCGGAGTAGGTGGCCACCAGCTGCTCGGCCGACTGCGCCTCGCCGGGGGTCTGCTGCTCGCGGACGTCTGCCCACGAGGCGAACGTGGTCGGCCCCTTCGCGAACGGCGAGGCGCTGGTCTTGGGCCGCCGCAGGAACAGCTGCCCCACATCCCATTCGCCCAGCCGGTTGCGCTCGATGGCGACGTCCTCGATGACGGCGTGACCCGACCCGTCGCGCAGGAACACCTTGCGCCCGAGCATCTCGGCCATGACGCGCACCTCGCCGCCGCGCTGCTCGAACCGGCGCACGTTGATGAGGCCGGTCGTGATGACCTGGCCGGTGGCGATGGAGGTCACCCGTCCGATCGAGAGGAAGACGTGGCGGCGGCCGGGGATCTCGACGACGAGTCCGACCACGCGCGGGGGATCGTCCTTGCGGTAGATCACGACGACGTCGCGGACCTTGCCCACGCGGTCGCCGGACGGGTCGAAGACCGTGCAGCCGGTCAGGCGCGCGACGAAAACCCTCTGCGTGCTCACCCACCCAGCGTAGACCGGGGAGCGTGGGAGGATGGGGAGCATGAGCATGATGGGGGCACGCTTCCCGCAGGGCAAGGACGAGGTCGGGCAGACCGTCGCCGGCTACCCGACATACGAGGGCGCGCAGAAGGCGGTGTCCGCGCTCATCGCCGGCGACGTCCCCGCCCGCGACATCGCCATCGTCGGCCAGGGGCTGCGTTCCATCGAGCGCGTGACGGGGCGCCTCGGCTACGCCTCGGCCGCGCGCTCCGGCGCGGTCAACGGCCTGCTGCTGGGCATGCTGTTCTCGGCGATCCTGGTCCTCGGCTCGCCGACGGTGCCCATCCAGGCGTTCGTGGGCGTGCTGTTCGTCGGCATCGCTATCGGGATGCTGATGAGCCTGGTCACCTACACGATCGTCCGTCGTCGCCGCGACTTCGCCTCGATCACCCAGGTGGCCGCCGATCACTACGAGGTCACCGTGTCGGCCGCGAACCTGCACCGCGCCCGCGAGATCCTCGGGACCGCCGCCCCCGCGGCGCCCGAGCCCGCGACCCGCCCGGCCGTTCCCGCCGAGCCGCCGCGGTACGGCGAGCGGGTCGAGCCCGAGGCGCCCGCGCCTCGGCCCGACTCCGACGGCCCCGCCGCCCCGTGACCTGTCGCCGTGACCTGCGGTGACCGGTCGCTCGTGAGCGAGCTCCACCCGGTGAGCGAGCCCCGGCCGTGAGCGCCCCCGATGCCTCGAGTGTCGCGGTGCCGCTTCCCTCGGGCGAGGTCCGCGTGCCGGTCCTCGTCGAGCACGCCCCGCAGCCGTGGGCGCTCGTGGTGCTGGCCCACGGCGCCGGCGCCGGTCACGAGCACCCCTTCCTCGCCGGATTGGCAGGGGGACTGCGCAGCGAGGGCGTCTCGACCGTGCGCTTCGACTTCCCGTACCGCGCCGCCGGCAGACGGATGCCGGGACCGGCCGCCCACGCGGTCCGCACGTGGCGGGCGGTGGCCGACGCGGTGGCCGTTCCGGCCGGCGTCCCGTGGTTCGCCGCCGGGAAGTCCTACGGCGGGCGGATGGCGTCGATGGCCGCGGCCGCGGGCGAGATCGCCCCGGCCGGTCTGGTCTACCTCGGGTATCCGCTGCATCCGCCGGGCCGCCCCGACAAGATCCGGGCGGCGCACCTGCCCGACGTCGTCACGCCGCAGCTGTTCGTCGAAGGCACCCGCGACCCGTTCGTCGACCCCCACGAGCAGCTCGTCGACGCCGTCGCGACGTGCCGGGACGCCGGCATCCGCTGGATCGCCGACGCCGGCCATTCGTTCGAGGTCGCAGGTCGCCGTCGCCCCGCCGACGAGATCGGCGCGAGGCTCGCGCCGATCGTCGCGGAGTGGGTGCGCGCCCACGTATGAGGCCCGCGGCGCGGCTCAGCGCCCGGCGGCGTAGCCCTGCATGCCCCGCGGATTCGCTGCCGCCCACACCTGCCCGCGCGCGCGGTCGATCCCCACGGCCGACAGCCGGCCGAGGCGCCAGTCGCCGGCGCGCACGACGTCGTGGCCGCGGCGCTGCAGGCCCGCGATGACGTCCTCGCCCAGCCGGTCCTCGACGACGACGCCCGCGGGCTCCCACGTGCGGGGCCAGAACGAGTCCACGAGCGCCGTGGTGTGCACGGTCGGGGCGTCCACCGCCTGCTGTGCGGTGTACCCGCCGGCGAGCATCCGCAGCAGCATCGGCAGCTGCCACTGATCCTGCTGATCCCCGCCGGGGGTGCCGAGCGCCATGACGGCCGCCCCGTCCTGCAGGACGAGGGTGGGGCTGAGGGTCGTCCTCGGCCGCGCGCCGGGGCGGAGCGCCGACGGCGATCCCTCGTCCAGCCACGTCATCTGCAGCCGCGTGCCCAGGCAGAAGCCGAGCTCGGGGATCACCGGCGAGGACTGCAGCCAGCCGCCGGAGGGTGTCACCGCGACGATGTTGCCCCAGCGGTCGACGACGTCGATGTGGCATGTGTCGCCGCGCGTGTCCCCGGCCTTGGACACCGTCGGCTCGCCCGCCCCCGCGAAGGCGACGGCGTCGTCGGCGCTGCGCCGCAACGGCGGGCGGAAGGTCGCGCGTCCCGGCAGGTCCGCGGGGCGCCACTGGTGCGAGGCAGAGTCGGTCAGCTGCGCGCGCCGCGCTTCGATGACGTCGTCCGCCAGCAGCCGGGCGACGTCGAAATCCTCGCCGAAGTGGGCATCGCGATCGGCGAGGACGAGCTTCAGCGTCTCGATGAGGGTGTGCGCACCGCGTTCGGTCGACGCGTCCAGCTCCTCGTCCGACAGCGGCTCGAGGATCCGCAGCGCCTCGAGCAGCAGCGGACCCTGGCACCACGCGCCCGCCTTGGCGACGACGTGGCCGCGGAAGGTCGTCGTGGCGGCGTGCTCGTACCCGGCGCGGAAGGCCGCGAAGTCCTCGGCCGTGATCACCCCGGCGTGATCGGTGCCCGACGAATGACGGTGCGGGATGCCGGCGGCCGCGGCGGCCGAGTGGGCGACGAGCCCCGTCGCCCACTCCATGCGCGCCGCCTCGATGCGGCCCGCGCGGTCGGGCGCCTCGAGGCCCGCGCCGATCAGGCCCTCGAGAACGGCGGCGTAGGCGGGGTTGCGGTGCAGGTCGCCGGGGGCGGGGACGTCGCCGTCCGGCAGCCACAGGTCCGCGGACGCGGGCCAGTGGTGGCGGAACAGATCCGCGACCCGTTCGATCGTCGCCACCGTCGTCGGCAGGAGCGGGGCGCCGTCGCGCGCGTAGCCGATGGCCGGAGCCAGCACCTCGGCCAGCTCGAGGGTGCCGTGGTCGCGCAGCAGCAGCAGCCACGCGTCCACCGCGCCGGGCACGGCGGCGGCCAGGGCCCCCGCGCCGGGGACGAGATCCAGGCCCTCGGCGCGGAAGTGCGCGATCGTCGCGCCCGCCGGCGCCGGGCCCTGTCCCATGAGGACCACAGGTGTGCCGGGGTCGGCGGCGGTGGCGAAGACGCCGACGAGGTCGCCGCCGGGCCCGTTCAGGTGCGGCTCGACCACGTGCAGGACGAAGCCCCCCGCCACCGCGGCGTCGAAGGCGTTGCCACCGCGCTCGAGCATGGCCTGCGCGGCGGCGGTGGCGATCCAGTGCGTCGAGGCGGCCATGCCGAACGTGCCGGTCAGGGTCGGGCGCGTCGTGAAGGACGCGGGCGGCGTGAACGTCACGACAGCCGGGCTATCCAGGCTTCGACCTCGTCGGCGGTCCGCGGGATGCCGGCCGAGAGGTTCACCGGGCCGTCGGCGGTCATGAGGATGTCGTCCTCGATGCGCACGCCGATGCCGCGGTACTCCTCGGGGACGGTGAGGTCGTCGATCTGGAAGTACAGTCCCGGCTCGATCGTGAACACCATGCCCGGCTCGAGCAGCCCGTCGTAGTACATCTCGCGCCTCGCCTGCGCGCAGTCGTGGACGTCGATGCCGAGGTGGTGGCTCGTGCCGTGCACCATGTAGCGGCGGTGGTGGCCGCCGCGATCGGCGTCCAGCGCCTCTTCGGCGGTGACCGGCAGCAGACCCCACTCGGCGACGCGCGCGGCGATGACCTGCATGGCGGCGTCGTGGATCGTGCGGAAGGGCACGCCGACCCGCGCCGCGGCCAGCGCGGCGTCGGCCGCCTCGCGGACCGTCTCGTACACGCGCCGCTGCACGTCGGTGAAGCGGCCGCTGACCGGCAGCGTGCGGGTGATGTCGGCGGTGTGCAGGCTGTCGACCTCGACGCCGGCGTCGATGAGGATGAGGTCGCCGGGGACGACCGCGCCGTCGTTGCGGGTCCAGTGCAGGTAGCAGGCGTGCGGGCCCGAGGCGGCGATCGTGTCGTAGCCGACGGTGTTGCCGTCGCTGCGGGCGCGGGTGTGGAACACGCCCTCGACGATGCGCTCGCCGCGGGGGTGGGCGATGACGCGGTCGAGGTCGCGCACGACGTCGTCGAAGCCTGCGGCGGTCGCCTTGACGGCCCGGCGCATCTGGGCGATCTCGTAGTCGTCCTTGACGAGGCGCAGCTCGGACACCACGCGCGTGAGTTCGGCGTCCTCGTCGACGACGAGATCGTCGTCGCCCGCGGCGAAGCGGTCGAGGTGGGCGGTGGCGATGCCGAGGTCGGCTGCGACACCGTCGAGCGAGGGGCGGGGCCCGATCCAGAATTCGCCGATCGCGGCGTTGGAGTAGAACTCGGAGCTCGTGCGGTCGGCGCGCTCGCGGAAGTACAGGGTCACGTCGTGCCCGCCCTCGCGCGGCTCGAAGACGAGCACAGCGCCGGGCTCGGCGTCCGCGGCCCACCCGGTCAGGTGCGCGAAGGCCGAGTGCGCGCGGAAGGGGTAGTCGGTGTCGTTGCTGCGCTGCTTCGCGCTGCCGGCGGGGACGACCAGGCGCGCCCCGGGGAAGCGCGCCGAGACGGCGCGGCGTCGCGCGGCGGCGTAGGGGGCCTGCTCGCGCTGCGGGGGGAGGGCGTCGGGCCGTTCGGCCCAGCCGGTCGAGATCGTGTCGAGGAAGCCCTGCCCGTACGGCTGACGCCGGTTGGTGGAGGTCGTCGGGCGCTCCGAGGTGGACTGCGCGATCGTGTCGCCATCGCCTGTGGTGGTCATCCGACCAGTCTCGCATGCACCGCCGACGGGCGGCCGGGGGCCCGCCCGCTCAGCCGACGGGCTCGAGCTGGACGATCAGCGGACGGTGGTCGCTGCCGGAGCCGTCGAGCGAGCGCAGCACCAGCGAGCCGGTCGGCTTCCAGTGCGTCGAGGCCATGATGTGGTCGATCGGGGCGCCGGCGAGGGCCGGCAGCTCCGTGGTCCACGTCCCCACCGCGCCGTTGCCGGTCTCGGAGGCCGCGTCGTGGCAGAGTCCCAGCGTGCCGCCGTCGACACCGAGCCCGGTCATGTGGTCGAGGGTGGCGTTGAAGTCGCCGGCGAGGATGACGTTCTCGTCGGCGCACTGGTCCGCGAGCCACTGCAGGTCGCTGCGCCAGTAGGACATGTACGCCTGCCGCGGGGCGACCGCGTGCGCGGCGACGACGATCGGCCCGTCGCCGTCGGTCGGCATGGCCACGGCGCTGGGCACGGTCGAGGTGTTGGAGGATCCGTCGGCGGAAGCCTCGATGACCGCGTAGTCGCCGAGGTCGGGAGAGATGAGCAGCGTCGTGGATCCGGCATCCCACTGGGTCGAGGGATAGTCGGCGTAGTGCGCCCACATGGGGCTGCCGAGGTCGCGCATCGCGATGGCGACCCGCTCGCCGGTCTCGATCGTGGTCTCGGGCAGGGTGACGATGTCGGCGTCCATCGCCACGGCGATGCGGGCGACGGTGTCGGGCGAGGTCGCCTCGCCCGCGGTGTTCCACGTCATGACCCGGATGCTGGAATCGGTCTTGGCCGGCAGGCTCTCGGTGCCGAGTCCCCGGGTGGCCATCACGACGGTGTTGCCGGCGGCGGCGACCCCCGCGATCACGGCGAGGATCAGCGCGAAGGTGCGCACCGGGCGGATGAGGGACAGCAGCAGCGCGAGGACCGCGGCGGCGGCGAAGACGGCGACCAGGACTCCGCGGAACGACACCAGCTGCGCGATCGGCCACAGCTGCTCGACGCGGAACATGCCCGGGAGGGTCAGCACTGCGGCTCCGAACGCGCAGACCACGGCCGTGAGGGCCCCCAGCAGGCGAAGCACGACCGCGACTCTATGACAGCAGGCTGGGAGATCGGTCAGCGGACATGCCGCAGCGCGCATGTCCGCCCGTGCCCGCCGGCGCGCAGCGGCGATACGCTCGGATCATGCAGGCATCGCGTCGCTTCCAGGGGCCGAGCGACCTGCACCTGCACTCGACGCACTCGGACGGCACCGAGGCCCCCGCGCAGGTGATGGCCGCCGCGCACCGCCACGGCCTGCGCACGGTCGCCCTCACCGACCACGACACCACCGGCGGCTGGGCGGAGGCGGCCGAGGCGGCGACGTCCCTGGGGATGACGCTGATCCCCGGCATGGAGCTGTCGGCGCGCCACGAGTGGCGCAGCGTCCATGTCCTGGCGTACCTCATCGACCCCGACCACGCGGGACTGCGCGCGATGACCGAGCGCATCCGCTCGTCGCGGCTGGACCGGGCGCGGCTCATGGCCGACCGCATCGCGCGGGACTACGACCTCGGGTGGGAGGACATCCTCGCCCAGACCAGCGACGGGGCGACGGTCGGCCGTCCGCACATCGCCGATGCGCTCATCGCCCGGGGACTGGTACAGGACCGCGCCGAGGCGTTCTCGGGCATCCTCAGCCCGCGCGGGGACTACTACGTCGCGCTGTACGCGCCGGATCCGGTGACGGCGGTCGAACTCGTCGTCGCCGCGGGGGGAGTGCCGATCATCGCCCACCCGGCAGGCCGGGCCGGCCTCATGCCCGAGCCCTTGACCGAGCGGATGGTGTCGGCCGGCCTCGCCGGCTTCGAACTGGGTCACCGCGAGAACCTCGCGCCCGCGCGCCGGGTGCTCGCCGACCTCTGCCGCGAGCGGGACCTGATCGTCACCGGCTCCAGCGACTACCACGGGCTCGGCAAGCCCAACCAGCCGGGTGAGAACACCACCGCCGACGACATGGTCGAGCGACTGCTGGCCAGGGGGACGGGAAGCGCTCCCGTCCACCCCTGAGCGGCAGCCCGGCCTCAGGCGGCCGGCGTGCTGCGGGGACCGCGGCGCCGGCGCCGGCGGGGAGCCGGGCGGCCGTCGTGGTGCTCCTTGCCGCCGCCGTCGTGCGTGCCCGCGCCGTCGGGCGCGTCCGCGGGAGCAGCGGCGCCGTGCTCGGCGGGCACCTGCGCGGCGCCGTTCGACCGGCGCCGGCGGCGGCGCCGGGGGGCGCCCTCTGCGCCCTCGGCGCGGGGCTCCCGGTCGGCCCGGCCGCCGGCATCCGTCGTCTTGTCCGCCTGCGTGCGCGGCGCCGTGGCGATCCGGCCCTTGGTGCCGGCGGGGATGTCGAGGTCGGTGTACAGGTGCGGGCTGGAGGAGTAGGTCTCGACCGGCTCGGGCTGCCCGAACTCCAGCGCCCGGTTGATGAGCGCCCACTTGTGCAGGTCGTCCCAGTCCACGAACGTGACGGCGATACCGGTTTTGCCGGCGCGGCCGGTGCGGCCGGCGCGGTGCAGGTAGGTCTTCTCGTCGTCGGGGATCGTGTGGTTGATGACGTGGGTGACGTCGTTGACGTCGATGCCGCGCGCGGCGACGTCGGTGGCGATGAGCACGTCGCGCTTGCCGGCCTTGAAGGCGGCCATCGAGCGCTCGCGCGACTCCTGGCTCATGTCGCCGTGCACCGCCGCGGCGTTGAAGCCGCGGTCGCCGAGCTCGTCGACGAGCTTCTGGGCGGCGCGCTTGGTGCGCGTGAAGATCACGCTCTTGCCGCGACCCTCGGCCTGCAGGATGCGGGCGATCACCTCGTCCTTGTCCAGCGCGTGGGCGCGGTAGACGAGGTGGCGGATGTTGGCCTGGGTCAGTCCCTCGTCCGGGTCGCTGGCGCGCATGTGGATGGGGTTGGACATGAAGCGGCGCGCGAGGGCGACGATGGGGCCGGGCATGGTCGCCGAGAACAGCTGCGTGTGGCGGACGGCGGGGACCTTCGAGAAGATCTTCTCGATGTCGGCGAGGAAGCCGAGGTCGAGCATCTTGTCGGCCTCGTCCAGGACCACCTCGGTCGCCTCCGAGAGGTCGAGCAGGCGCTGGTTGCTGAGGTCGATCAGGCGGCCGGGCGTGCCGACCACGATCTGGGCGCCGGCCTTGAGCTGGTCGATCTGGCCCTCGTAGGCCTTGCCGCCGTAGATGGCCACGACGCTCGTGGAGCGGTTCGAGGTCAGCATGTCCATGTCCTCGTAGACCTGGACGGCCAGCTCGCGCGTGGGGACCACGATGAGGGCCTTCACGCCCGGCGCCGGGTCGAGCCCGAGGCGCTGGACGACGGGGATGCCGAAGCCGAAGGTCTTGCCGGTGCCGGTCTTGGCCTGGCCGATGATGTCCTGCCCGGGAAGGCCCAGCGGGATGGTCTGCTCCTGAATCGGGAACGCGTCCACGATGCCCTTGGCGGCGAGGGCGTCGACGATGTCCTGGTCCACGCCGAGTTCGGCGAAGGTCGTCACGATATGTACCTGTTCGAAGTGAGGCGGCGAGGGGCCGCGAGTCGGTCCACGCCCTCACTGTTCCGCAGGCGCGGGGTCCCGGTCCGACGCCGGGACGCGTTCCAGGATACCCGGCCGTAGGCTAGGGGCCGTGGTGAGGTGGTTCTGGCAGCGCCGTGCGCGTCGTGATCGGTCCCTGACCCTGCGCTCCCGCGGGGACTTCGGCGACGCCCAGCGCGTGGACTTCGAGGAGCTCGCGCCGGACATCGACACCTTCCTCGGCCAGGCGGCGTACCTGCAGCTGGGCTTCTTCGAGACGCTCAGCGAGCTGATCGCCTCGACGCCCGAGCTCGCGCAGAAGGAGTCGCTCTCGCGGGCGGCCGGCGCCGCCCTCACCAAGCACGAGGAGCTGGTGGCGCTCATCCGCGAGCGGGGCGACGACCCCACGGCGCTGATGCTGCCATTCCGTGAGCCCCTGGACGCCTTCCGCCGTGCGACCCACGGCGTCCGTCCGCACGAGACGATGCTGTCGGTGCACATCATCGCCGGGATGCTCGACGACTTCTACCTGGCGCTCGCCGCGAGCTACGGGGACACCGGGCGGCGGGTGGAGCGCATCCTGCGCGCCGACGACGACCGTCAGGCGATCGTCGACATCATCCAGGACACGATCGCCAGCGACGCCGAATGGCGCTCGCTCCTGGCGATGTGGGGCAGGCGGCTGGTCGGAGACACGCTGCTCATCGCGCGCGCGGCCCTTCGCCCGGGTCAGCTGCGGGTGGCCGACGAGGCGAAGGTCGAGCCGGTGTTCACCGAGCTGATGGCGGCGCACTCGCGCCGGATGGACGCGATGGGGCTCGCCGCCTGAGGCGGCCGGCGGCTCAGCCGATGCCGAGCCGCGCCATCTCGCGGGCGTCGTGCGCGCCCCGCGCGCGGGACAGCACGACGATCGCCGGATAGGTGACCGCCGCGGGCACCACGATCGCGGCGAGCCACGGCCAGGGGGTGTCGATGCCGACCCCCGACCAGGTGAGGATCCCCCACGCCGCTCCCGCGGCTACGGCGCCGATCATCGGCGCCAGCACCACGCCGCGCGAGGCGCGGTCCGCGACGAGGAAGTGCACCCCGGCGCCGATGGCGGCGCCGGCGATGAAGGCCAGCAGGATCTGCATGTCGGTCAGGCGACGAAGCCGACGCGGCGCGATTCCTCGGTGCCGAGCTCGACGTAGGCCAGGCCCGTGGTCGGCACGATGTAGGAGTTGCCCTTCGCGTCGGCGAAGGTGACGTGGCTGGCGCCGGCGTCGAGGGCGTCGGCGATCGACTTCTTCACCGCCGCCGCGGGCTCGTTCGTCTCGAAGCTGAGCTCGCGTCCGGTGTTCGCGATGCCGATGCGGATCTCCACGTGACTGCCTTTCTCGCGCTGTGTCGCCGGTGCCCGGCGCATGGCAACTCTACGACACGGCCCGCCCGGCACCGGCCGGGCCGGCGCACGCTGTCGGCGAACGAGCCGGACGGGGCATGTCCGCGCGGCGCGATAGCGTCGGGGGGTGTCCCCGAGCAGTGTCCGCGAGCAGTTCCGGCCGGATGCCGCCCAGCGAGCGGTCGTCGAGCTGGACGCCGCGGATTCCGGCGTCGTGCTGGGGGCTCCCGGCACGGGCAAGACCGCGACGCTCATCCGCCGGGTGGCCCGCCTCCTCGGCGGTGCGCGGGCCGCCGGGACCGGGGCGGTGCGTCCCGATGAGCTGCTGGTCCTCACCCCCACGCGGCAGACCGCGACCGCCATGCGGGACCGGCTCGCCGCCGGGCTCGATCTGGCCACCCCCGGGCCGCTCGCGCGGTCGACGGCATCCTTCACCTTCCAGATCGTGCGCGCGGCGGCCGTGGCCGACCGCGCCGAGGTTCCGCGCCTGCTGACCGCGGGCGATCAGGACCGGATCATCGCCGAGCTGCTCGCCGGCGACGAGGAGGACGCGGCGTCGCGGGGGGATCGCTGGCCCGAGACCCTGGCCCCGCCGGTCCGGGCCGCACGCGCCTTCCGCGCGGAGGTGCGCGCCTTCGCGGCGCAGTGCGCCGAACTCGGGCTCGGGCACGACGAGCTCGGCCGGCTGGCCGAGTCCCAGGGCAGCCCGACGTGGGCGGCGGTGGCCTCGTTCCTGCGCGACTACGACTACGCCCTCGCGCGCATGCGGGCGGCGCACCGGGATCCGGCGCAGCTCGTCCACGAGGCGGCGAGCCTGCTCGAGAGCGCCGGCCGCGACCGCATCGGCCCCGTCGCGGATCTGCGGGTGCTGCTGGTGGACGACGCGCAGGAGCTGACGCGCGGCGGCGTGGCGCTGCTCCGCGCCGCGCGGCGGCGGGGCATCGCCGTCGTGGCCTTCGGCGACCCCGACATCGGATCGGGGGCGTTCCGGGGCGCCGGCCCCGAGCTGTTCGACGATGTCGTCCGCGCTCTCGGCGGTGCCGTCCACGTGCTGGACTGCCCGCACCGGGCCGGACCTTCCCTCACCCGGCTCACGCGGACCGTGACCGCGGCGATCGGGGCGGCCGGCCGGGTGGACCACCGTCGGCCGCCCGGGCCCGACGCGGCGGACGACGGTGCGGCGGACGACGGCGCGGTGGCGGCGGTCGTGGCGGACTCGCCCTTCGCCGAGGTCGACGCGATCGCCCGGACGCTGCGCGAATGGCATGTGCTCGAGGGCATCGCGTGGGACGACCTGGCCGTCATCGCGCACGACACCCGGCAGGTCGCTCAGCTCGAGGCCGAGCTCGCCACCCGCGAGGTGCCGACACGCGCGGCGAGCGTGCCCCGCCCCCTCGGTCGCGAGGGCGTCGTGCGCGACCTCGTCGGGATCGTCCGGCTCGGCCTCGCCGAACCGGACGACCGCGACCCCGACGCGCTGGCAGAGGCGCTCCTCAGCCCGTACGGGGGACTGGACGCGGTGGGGCTGCGGCGACTGCGGGCGCGGCTGCGGATCGAGGAGCTCGCGGCGGGCGGGTCACGGCCGGCCAGGGAGTTGCTGGCCGAGGCGCTGAGCGCACCCGCGACGCTGGCGCTGGTCGATTCCGCCGAGGCCCGCCGTGCCGAGCGCCTCGCCGGGACGCTCGCCTCGCTGCACGCCGACGGGCGGCGGGGCGCCACCATCCACGAGCTGCTGTGGCGCGTCTGGGAGCGCTCGGGGCTCGAGCAGGCGTGGTCCCGGCGCGCGGCTGACGGGGGCGCGGGCGCCGAGGACGCCACGCGCGCCCTGGATGCGCTCGTGGCGCTGTTCGGCGCGGCGAAGCGGTCGGTCGAGCGCGCTCCCGACGAGGGCCCGCTGCCTTTCATCCGCGAGATCCTGGACAGCGAGGTGCCCGAGGACATGCTCACCGCGCCCGAACGCGCCGGCGCGGTGACGCTGCTCACGCCGGCGGCGGCGCTGGGAACCCAGTTCGAGGCGGTCGTGATCGCCGGCGTCCAAGAAGGCGTGTGGCCGAACACGCGCCTGCGGGGCGGTCTGCTGGACACGTGGCGGCTCGCCGACGCGGTCGAGGCCCACCGCGGCGGCGGTCCCGTGCACGAGACCGCCATCCTCGACCGCCGCCGGGCGGCCCTTCACGAGGAGCTGCGGCTGTTCGTGCGGGCGATCTCCCGCGCGCGGTCGCGCGTGGTGGTGACGGCGGTCGCCGACGACGACCTCACTCCCAGCCCGCTGCTGACCTACCTCCCGGAGCCGGCGACGATCCCCGAGACGGCCGGGCACCCCTTCACGCTCCGGGGCCTGGTCGCCCGGCACCGCCGCACGCTCACGACGGATCAGGATGCCGCCGCGCGCGCCCATGCGGCCGGCCAGCTCGCCCTCCTCGCCGACGCCGGCGTCGCCGGCGCGCACCCCGACTCGTGGTTCGGCGTGACGCCGCCCTCGAGCACCGCCCCGCTGCACGACCTGGAACGCGCGCCCGTGCGGGTGTCGCCCTCGCGGCTGGAGGGATTCGAGGCGTGCCCCCTGGACTGGGCGGTGCGCGCCCTCGGGGGCGACACGTCGTCGTTCTCATCCGGACTCGGCACCATCCTGCACGCCGCCATGGAGGCCGCGCCCGACGGCGAGCTCGCCGCCCTCCGCCGCGTCGTGGAGGAGCGCTGGGGCGAGTTGGAGTTCGAGGCGGCGTGGCTGGAGCGTCAGGAGCGCTCGTGGGCCGACACCCTCGTCGGCCGGCTGCACGTCTACCTGCGCCGGGTGCACTCCGAAGGAGGCACGCCGGTGGGCGCCGAGGCGCGCTTCCGCCTGGCGGTGACCCTGGCCGACGACCCCGCCGGTCCCGCCGTGGTGCCGGTGGACGGCGAGAGCCCCCTGACCGGACCGCACGCCGTCCTCAGCGGTTCGATCGACCGCGTCGAGGTCTATCCGCCGGGCAGGGGAGAGGACGTGCCGGAGGCCGCGGCGGACGCCGAGCGCGTCGTCGTGATCGACCTCAAGACCGGCCGCTCCGAAGCCCGCGTCTCAGCCGAGAAGGTGCGCGAGGACGCGCAGCTGGCCGCCTATCAGCTCGCGGTGACCCACGGCATGATCCCGGGCGTCGACGGCGCCGTCAACGCCGGCGCCCGTCTGCTCGTGCTGTCGAAGACCCTCAAGGGCACCCACTACCGCATCGCGCATCAGCCCCCCATGCAGGATGCCGAGAAGTCGGCGTTCCTGCGCCGGCTGGCCGACGACGCCCGGGGGATGGCCTCGTCCACGTTCGTGGCGAACATCGACGCCCACTGCACCGACGACCGGTTCGCGGTGTGCCGCCTGCACACCGTCAAGGCGGTGAGCTCGGCGTGACCATGCAGCTCGAAACCACCACCGGGTCCGTGTGGCCCACCGCCAGCCCGCTGTCGGCCTCCGCGCTGGCCGCGGCGTTGGGGCTGCCCGAGCCCACCGCCGATCAGCGCGCCGTCATCGAGGCGTCCCCCGATCCGGCGCTCGTCATCGCGGGCGCGGGCAGCGGCAAGACCGAGACGATGGCCGGCCGCGTGGTGTGGCTGGTCGCCAACGGCCACGTGCGGCGCGACGAGGTGCTGGGGCTGACCTTCACCCGCAAGGCCGCCGGAGAGCTCGGCGAGCGCATCGGCGCGCGACTGGCCCGGGTCGGCGAGTACGCCCGTCGCGGTCTGCTCGAGCATGTGCCGGCGCTCGCGGCCTCGGGCGAGCTGTCGACCCTGTGGGAGCACGTGAGGGCGCAGCCGGAGCGGGCGCGCACCGCCGCGCTGCACGGGCAGCTGGACCGCCTCGCCCTGCAGTGC
The DNA here is from genome assembly GCF_054780155.1 of Microbacterium aureliae. Taxonomy (NCBI): domain Bacteria; kingdom Bacillati; phylum Actinomycetota; class Actinomycetes; order Micrococcales; family Microbacteriaceae; genus Microbacterium; species Microbacterium aureliae. Next base: position 518,103 of record NZ_BAAGWW010000001.1, on the reverse strand, counting down.
GGGGCGGCCGCCCCCGCCGACGCCGACTCGGGCGAGGACCTGCTGCTGCGTCCCCGCGTCTCGACCTACAACGCCTTCGCCGACGCGATCGTCCGCGAGCACGCCGCGCGCATCGGGCGTGATGCCGAGGCGACGCTCCTCAGCCAGTCCGGTTCGTGGCTGACCGCCCGGCGCGTCGTGGTGTCGGCGGTGGACGAGCGGCTGGCTGCGCGCGAGGACCGCTTCGCCACGGTCGTCGACGCGGTCCAGCGCCTGGCCGGTGAGGTGCTGGACAACCGGGTGGATCTGGACGAGCTCGCCGCCTTCGGGCGCGACATGGCCGCCGCGCTGGAGCCGCTGACAAATCCCGCCCTCGCGAACCCCGGCGACATCGAGAAGTTCCACGCGGCGATGGGGGGCCTGCCCGTCCTCGCCGACCTCGTCCGCGAGTACGCGCGCGCGAAGCAGGCGCGCTCCGCGCTGGATTTCGCCGACCAGGTCGCCGGCGCGCTCGAGATCGTGACCGGCTCCGCCGACGTGGCCGCCGAGCTGCAGGCGCAGTACCGTGTGGTCCTGCTCGACGAGTACCAGGACACCTCGGTCATCCAGACCGAGCTCCTGGCCGCCGTCTTCCACGACACCGCCGTCATGGCCGTCGGCGACCCGCACCAGTCGATCTACGGCTGGCGGGGCGCCAGCGCCGACAACCTCCGCGCCTTCGCGCGGGACTTCGCCCGCCGGACGCCGTGCCGCCGCTACGCCCTCAGCGTCAGCTGGCGGAACAACCGCACGGTCCTCGACGCCGCCAACGCGCTCATCGGCGGGGTCGACGCCGACGTCTCGCCGCTGGCCCCGCGCCCGGGCGCAGGCGAGGGGCGGGTGGATCGCGTCTTCGCGCCGACCATCGACGACGAGGCGGCCGCCGTGGCGGACTGGTTCGCGCGGGTGCGGCGGGACCACGCCGTAGCCGCCGCCGGCACGCCGCACAGCGGGGCGATCCTGTTCCGGGCGAAACGGCACATGTCGGTCTTCGCCGACGCCCTGGCCGCGCGCGGCATCCCGCACCGCATCCTGGGGCTCGGCGGCCTGCTGTCCACCCCCGAGGTCGTGGACGTCGTGGCGGCGCTGCGTGTCATCAGCGACCCGGGTCAGGGCTCCAGCCTCATCCGGCTGCTCGTCGGCCCGCGGTTCAGCGTCGGGGTCGCCGACATGGCGGCTCTGCACGACCTCGCCCGGACGCTGGCCGAGCGCGACGTGTCCTTCTCGCGGCTGCCCGAGGACCTCATCCGGCGGCTGCGGGTCTCGGTCGGGTCCGATGAGCAGGTGTCGATCGTCGACGCCGTCGACGTCGTCCGGGCGCTGCCGGCGGGCTACCGGCTGCTCGAGCAGTTCAGCGCCGAGGGGGTGCGCCGCATCAAAGAGGCCGGCGCCGTCTTCGAGCGGCTGCGCGGACTCGTCGGCCATCCCATCCCCGAGCTCATCCGCCAGATCGAGCTCGAGCTCCGCCTGGACATCGAGCTCGCCGCGAACGAGACGCGCGGCCCCGCCCGGCTGGCGTCGGCGCAGCTGCGGTCCTTCGTCGACGAGGTGCGGGGGTTCCTGGCCTCGGACGAGCGCGGCTCCGTCTCGAGCCTGCTGGCGTGGCTCGACCACGCCGAAGAGACCGACGAGCTGATGCCCCGCCCCGAGCCGCCCGAGCCCGGAGTGGTGCAGCTGCTGACGATCCACGGGTCCAAGGGCCTGGAATGGGATGCGGTGGCCGTGGTGCGGATGGTCGCCGACGAGCTGCCCAAGCGCCCGCGCACGACCCTCGGCTGGCTGGGCTACGGCGTCGTGCCCTACCGGTTCCGCGGGGACCGCGACGCGCTGCCGTCGCTGCGGTGGGATCCTCGCGACCCCGGCGACCGCCGCGGACTGCAGAAGGCGATCGGCGACTTCAAGGCCGCCAATCGCGAGCACCAAGAGGCCGAGGAGCGTCGGCTGGCGTACGTCGCGGTGACCCGCGCGCGCGGCGACCTGCTGCTGACGGGCTCCCGGTGGGGCGGCCAGCGCGAACCCCGCCGGCCGAGCCCGTACCTGGATCAGATCATCGAGGCGCTCGGCCTGGACCCGATCGAGGTCGACGAGGGGGACGAGAACCCGTACGCGGACCGCGCCGGGGCGACCCTGCGGTGGCCCCTCGATCCGCTGGGCGGCCGCTCCGCGGACGTCCGGCGTGCCGCGGACGAGGTCCGCGCGGCCCTGGCCGGGCCCGCGCGAACACGGCCGACCGAGGAGCTGGACCTGCTGCTGCGCGAGCGGGCGGCCCGGTCCGCGCCCGCGCCGGGTGCTCCGCCCTCGCGGGTGGCGGCATCCCGCTTCAAGGACTTCGTCGAGGACTTCGACGGCACCGTCCGCGCGATCCTGCGGCCGCTGCCCGAGCGGCCCTACCGCCAGACCCGCATCGGCACGCTGTTCCACGCGTGGGTCGAGCAGCGCTCGGGGCTCGTGGGCCGCGCGGCGTCGCTCGACGACGGACTGTGGGAGAGCGACGACGAGCAGGCCGACAGCGAATCCGCCCTGGCCGACGCCGCCGAGATGGCGCGTCTGACCGGGATCTTCCTGTCGTCGGAATGGGCCGGGCTGCAGCCGATCGAGGTGGAGACCGAGATCGACGTCGCGCTGCAGGGGGCGGCGGGCCTCGTCAACGTGGTGTGCAAGCTGGATGCCGTCTACCGCCGCGCCGATCGCGGCGGGCGCATCGAGATCGTCGACTGGAAGACCGGGCGCCCGCCCGCCGACGACGGCGAGAAGGACGAGCGGATGCTGCAGCTGGCGCTGTACCGCGTCGCGTACCACAAGCGGCACGGGGTGCCGCTGGACCGCATCGACGTCGCGCTGTACTACGTCTCGGACGACCTGGTGATCCGCTCCGACCGCGTCTACTCCGAGGCGGAGCTCGTCCAGCGCTGGAACGCGGCGCGCGAGGCGCGCTCGGCCTCGAGCTCGTCGTCGCCCTGAGGGATCGTCTCGGGGTCGTGCAGTCGCGGCACGCTCGGCGTCGGCTCGGACGCCTGCGCGGGCGGGTCCGCCACGTCGACGGGGCCGGTCTCGCCGTCGTCGCCCACCCACTCGCCCAGGACACCCGGGTCGTAGGCATCGGTCTGCATCGAGGTGTCGGCGTGGGACGCGCCGCCGGGCACGCGCCCGAGGAGCGCGATGGCGTCGTCGACGTCGGCTCCGGCGCCCGCGCCGAAGTCCAGGCCGCGCACCGAGCTCGACAGCGACTCCAGCAGCGCGGTGGCGTCGTGGACGATGTCCTCCCGGCCCTCGTCGTGGCCGTGCACGAGCCATCGGGCGAACTCGAGCTCGGCGTACAGCCGCGCGCGCTCGCGCACCGCGGCGTCGGGCGCGCGGTCGCTCGCGCCCACGTACGCCGCGAAGACGTCGTCGGCGGCGTCCGGCGCCGAGGCGAGCCACTGCAGATCCACGGCGGGGTCGCCGACGCTGAGACCGTGCCAGTCGAGCAGGCCCGTCACCCGGGGCACGTCGTGGACGTCCTCGAAGAGGAACGCCGCCGCGGTCGCCCCCCCGAGGACGACCGAGGACTCGAAGCGCCACAGTGACCCCTCGTCCATCGCACGCCGCCAGCGCACGATGAGCGCCGCCGGCACGCTGCCCGTCGCCGCCGCGCGATCGGCCAGCCGTGCGGCGTCGGCCCGGATCTGCTCGGGCGAGCGGACGGGCAGACCTTCGGCGCGGACCACCGAGGCCGGCAGAGCGTGGAGCGCTGCCAGCGCAGCCCCGAGCGAGGTCGCGGCGCCCCGCCCGGGGGGCAGATGGGCGGCATCCACCCGGTAGCCGGGCAGGAAGTCCACCACCGTGACGCGACCGTCGCGGAGGGCGGCCTCGCCGAGCAGCTCGGGAGCGCGGAAGGGCAGCAGGTTGCGCACGCCCGGGGTCAGGGCGCGCAGGGCGCGCGACTGGGCGGCCAGCTCCTGGGCTGCGTCGTTGTCGACGGGAGCGCGCACGACGACGCGGCGGCCGTCGTCGAGATCGGCGATGGCGGAGTCGTAGCGTCCGCTCGAGCCTTCGGTGAGAGCCCCGGCACCCACGACGCCGACCCGCGGAAGGGCCGAGGTGACGGCCGCGGCTAGAGTGAGGGGAGAGCGTGCCATGAGCCCAGGGTAGGTCGCGGGCGAGCGCGCGGCGCCGCGCCACGCCCTGGCCCGATCAGCCGCCGCGACCCCTGCCCGCCCACGCTCCCGACCCGCGGAGGACCCCGATGCCGCCCCTCGAACCGTCGTCTCACCTCACCGGGGACGCCGTTTCGCAGCCCGGTGCCGATGCGCCGCCCGAGGCGCTGGATCGCGCCGCGGACGAGCGCGCCGGGCCGGGTCTGGTGGAGCGGCTGCGCGAGGCGGCGGGCACGCGCGTGCTGCTCGTCTCGGGCGACGCCGCGCCGCTCCGCGACGACGGCGGACTGGACTGGACGACGGCTGACGACGCGGCGGCGCAGGGCGACGACGTCCACTGGGCTTTCCTCGGACGGGACCGGGACAGGGCGGCGCTGCTGGTGGCGGTGCTGCCCGACGACGCGCCTGCGGGTGCGGAAGACACCCCTCGGTGGCAGAGTCTGCGCGCGGCGGCCGGTGCGCTGACGGAGGCCGACGCCGCGGCCTTCGTCACGGCGGTCAGTCTCGGCCGATGGCTGCGCGAGGCGCCGCACTGCCCCGCGTGCGGCGCCCGCACCGCGGTCATCGAGGCGGGCTGGTCGCGGCGATGCCCGGACTGCGGACGCCAGCACTTCCCGCGGACCGACCCGGCCGTCATCGTCGCCGTCGAGAGCGCGGCGCGGGATCGGCTGCTGCTGGGCTCGAACGCGCTGTGGGGCGCCGATCGCTACTCGTGCTTCGCGGGATTCGTCGAGGCGGGGGAGTCCCTGGAGTCCGCCGTGCGCCGCGAGGTGGCCGAGGAGGCCGGCGTCGAGGTGACCGATGTCCGCTACCGCGGGTCTCAGGCGTGGCCGTACCCGCGCTCGCTGATGGTGGGCTTCCTCGCCGCCGCACGCGACGACCGGGCGGCGCGCGCGGACGGCGACGAGATCGTCGAGGTGCGGTGGTTCACGCGCGACGAGCTCGCGGACGCCCTCGGCGGGACGGGGGCCGCGACCCTCCCGGGCCCTGCCTCCATCGCCCATCGCCTCATCAGCGAGTGGGTCGCCTCGACGCCTCGCGGCGTCTCGGCGCGCACGGGGGAGCGCGCATGAACGCGGACGCCCTGGCGGGCCTGGACGAGCAGCAGCGCGAGGCCGCGGCGGCGCTGCGGGGTCCCGTCGCGGTGCTGGCGGGCGCCGGCACCGGCAAGACGCGGGTCATCACCCACCGGATCGCGCACGGCGTCGACACCGGTGCGTACTCGCCCGGCCGCGTGATGGCGGTCACCTTCACCGCGAAGGCGGCGGGCGAGATGCGGGGCCGGCTTCGCGCGCTCGGCGTCGAGGGGGTCTCCGCCCGCACGTTCCATGCGGCCGCCCTGGCGCAGCTGAACTACTTCTGGCCGACCCTCGCGGGGGACACCATGCCCGCCATCGTCGACAACAAGGTGCGGCTGCTCGCGCACGCGGCCGACGGCATCGGCATCGACCCCGACCTGCCCACCCTGCGGGATCTGGCATCCGAGATCGAATGGCGCAAGGTCTCGATGCGCAGCATCGAGGACTACGCCGCGGCCCGCCCGCACGGCGTCGGGCGGCTGGGGATCGACCGTGTGGTCGCGCTGCAGCGGGCGTACGAGAAGCTCAAGGACGAGCGCCGGCAGCTGGACTTCGAGGACGTGCTCCTGGCGTGCGCGGGCATGCTCGAGGCGGAGCCCAAGGTCGCGCGAGCCGTCCACGAGCAGTACCGCCACTTCACCGTCGACGAGTTCCAGGACGTCTCGCCGCTGCAGCACCGGCTGCTGGAGCTGTGGCTCGGCGACCGCCGCGACCTGTGCGTCGTCGGCGACGCGAGTCAGACCGTCTACTCGTTCGCCGGTGCGGACGCCGGCTACCTGCTGGACTTCGCCCGCCGGTGGGAGGACGCACGCGTCGTCCGCCTCGAGACGAGCTACCGCTCGGACGGACCCATCCTCGACGTCGCCAATGAGCTCATGCGCGATCGCGCGGGAGCGCTGCACCTCGTGCCCGCGCGGGATGCGGCGGGCGAGATGCCGGTCCTCAGCGACCACGACGACGACGCCGACGAGGCGCGCGCCGTGGCACGCCGCATCGCGGGGCTCATCGGGGAGGGGGTCGATCCCCGGCAGATCGCGGTGCTGTACCGCTCCCACGCGCAGTCGGCGGAGCTGACGGGGGCGCTCGCCGAGGCCGGCATCGCGACCACGGTGCTCGGGGGCAAGCGCTTCTTCGACCTCCCCGAGGTGCGCCAGGCCGTCATGGCCCTGCGGGGTGCATCGGTCGCGCCGCTGGCGCAGGGACTGGTGGACGCGGTGCGCGACGTGCTGCGCTCGCTCGGGCTCACCGACGAGCCGCCGGCGGCCGGCGGCGCCCTGCGCGATGCGTGGGAGGCGCGCGCGGCCATTCTGCGCCTCGCCGAGGAGGCCGAGCCCGGGACGACGCTGCGCGCCTTCACCGACGAGCTCACCGCCCGCGCGCGCACCCACGACGAGCCCGCGCGCCGGACGGTCACCCTCTCGACGCTGCACGCGGCCAAGGGCCTGGAGTGGGACCACGTCCACCTGGTGGGCCTGGCCGAGGGGCTGCTGCCCATCTCGTACGCCACCACCTTCGAGCAGGTCGACGAGGAGCGCCGCCTCGCGTACGTCGGCGTCACGCGGGCCGCGCGCACGCTGTGGCTCAGCTGGGCGCGGGGCCCTCGGGGACGTCAGCCGTCCCGGTTCCTGCGAGAGATCGGCACCCGCACGCTGCGTGCGGCCGGTGCCAGCGGGTCCGGCGGCGCAGCGCGTCGTCGCTGAGCAGCACCGATCGCGTCCGGGGCTCGCGGGCGGTCGAGGCATCCGCCCTGACCAGGGCGGCGGCGACCAGTCCCGCTTCGGCCGCCCGGGAGGCCGCCACGGTGGGTGCGGGGCGACCCAGCAGCTGGGCGACCATCAGCGGCCACGCCGGATCCAGGTCCCGGCGGCGTGCGGCCAGGCACGCCAGGCACGCCGTCCGGCCGGGCTCGACGCGCGGCCCGATCTCGATGCCCCCCGGATGCAGGAGGATCGGCAGGTGCACCGCGTCGCCGGCCATGAGGGCGGCGGCGCGCCGGGGGTCCACCACGTGGTGGGCGACGACGACGGTCACGGGACGGTCGCCGTCTGCGCGGACGGCCGGGATGCCGGCGGCAGAGGTGCCGGGGACGTCGATGCCGACGGCGAGTCCGGCGTCCTGCAGCGCCCGGACGAGGGCGTCCGCCGCGGCGCCGGGGACATCCGCGGGGAGCTCCACCACGACGCGCCGGGCGCCCTGCGTGCTCCGCAGCAGGACGGGGTCGAGCTGGTCGAGGAAGCGCTGCGCCCGCGCGTCGTCGATGCCGTCGGCCCGGGACAGGGCGACCAGGTCGGCGGGGGCGGCGCCGGACTCGAGCGCGGTGAGCCACCGTTCCTGCCAGGCGGCGGGTGCTTCCACGCGAGCCCGCGCGTCGACGCCGAACTGCACGCAGTCCTCGGATCGCCAGAGCGGAGGGTGGGCGGGGTCCAGGCGCAGCATGCGTCGATCCTCGCGGCCGGGTCGTCGGCGCGCCGGGCTTGTCCACAGGCGCGGCCTCCCCGGCCGCGAAAAGGGCGGCTGGGGAGGAGAGGTCACACGGGGCGGTGGTCCTCGGGGGAACCCTCGTCGGGCCGGTCCTCGCCGGACAGGAGCCGTTCGAGGGCCTCGTCCATCTCGTCGCCGGCGACCCGCTCGCCGCGGGCGTGGGCCTGCAGCCGGGCGACCAGCGCACTCGGGTCGTCGATGTCGTCCGCCGTGGGCATGAGGTCGGGGTAGTCCCACAGGGCGTCGCGGGCGGCGACGCCGACGGCGTCGGTGACCGCGCGCCACATGCGGGCGGCCTCGCGCATCCGTCGCGGCCGCAGCTCGAGGCCGACGAGGGACCCGAGGGCGCGCTCGGCGGGCCCGCCGACGGCGCGCCGGCGGCGCACCACCTCGGCGATCCTCTCCGCGGACGGCAGGCGTCCGGTGGCGTCGGCGGTCACGACGTCGACCCAGCCCTCGACGGTCGCCAGCAGGTTCTCGAGGCGCGACAGCGCGAGCTCCTGCGCCTCGGTCCGCGCCGGCAGCAGGGCGCCGCTCTCGAGCGCGCGGCGCAGCTCGCCGGGGTCCGAGGGGTCGAACCGCGACGCGAGGTCCTCGAGGGCCTCGGTGTCCACGTGCAGGCCGCGGGCGAACTCGGTCACCTGCGAGATGACGTGCAGCCGCAGCCACCGGGCGTGCCGGAACAGCCGGGCGTGGGCGAGCTCGCGCGCGGCGATGTAGAGCGCGAGCTGGTCGTCGGGGATCTCGAGCTCCTGACCGAGCCCGGCGAAGTTCTGCGGCAGGACGGCGGCCTGCCCGTCGGGCATGAGGGGGATGCCGACGTCCCCGCCGCTCAGAACCTCCTTGGACAGCTCGCCCACCACCTGGCCGAGCTGCGAGGCGAACAGCGAGCCGCCGACGGTGCGCATGAGCCTGCCGGCGCCCTGGACGATGTCCTGCATCTCCTCGGGCGCCTGCTCGCTGAGGCTGCGCGTCATGGCGTCGGCGATGCTGGTGGCCACCGGCTCCGCCAGCTCCTGCCACACCGGCAGGGTCGCCGAGACCCAGCCGCCGCGGGTGAGGGGCGCGGGCGTCGTCGCGAGCTCCGAGATCGTCGTCGCCTCGCTCAGCCACAGCCCCGCCAGGGCGAAGGCCTGATCCAGGTCGGTGCGCTGGCCGGCGGTGACCCCCTGCCCGTCCTGGTTGGCGATGTGCAGCGCCTGACGCTCGGCCATCTCCCACGAGATCCCGTCGTCCGTGCCCGAGAACGCGCCCTGCAGGTGGCGCATGACGGTCTGCATCATGGCGGGGTCGATCTGCATGCCCGACAGGCGCGACAGCGCCTCGGGGTCGATGTCGCCGGCGGCGCCGCCGAGCATCCTGCGCAGGAGCTCCTGGAAGTCGTTCTCGGGACGCTGGTCGTCGGGACGGTCCTCGTCGGTCACTTCAGCCGCCTTTCAGCCGGGTCGGGGCGCTGTCGTTCTACGCTAGTGGCGAGAATCATCGCACTGCCCGGCAGGTCCTCGAACCTCTTACGCCGGTCGCGAACGACCAGGCGAGAAAGGTCCCCGTGGCGCTGTTCGACGAGAACCCCCGAGTGTCCGCGCCGCCGCGGCGGCCCATGAACCGCGCCATGTCCGCGGGGATCTGGGCGCTGTCGGCCGCCATGATCGTCCTGCTCGTGCTGACCTTCCTGCCCACGTCGTACGTCATCCAGCGGCCGGGGCCCGTCTACAACACCCTGGGCGCCGCCGAGACGGCGGACGGCACCGAGGTGCCGCTCATCTCGGTCGACGGCGCCGAGACCCACGCCACCAGCGGCGCGCTGGACCTGCTGACGGTGCAGGTGGTCGGCAACCGCGAGCGCACGCCGTCGTGGTTCGAGCTCTCGCTGGCCTGGTTCGACCCCAGCCGCGCGGTCATGCCCATCGACACCGTCTTCCCCGAGGGGCAGACCGCCGAGGAGCGCAGCGAGGAGAGCTCCGCGCTCATGGTCGACTCCCAGAAGGAGGCCACGGCGGCCGCCCTCACCGAGCTCGGCTACGAGGTCTCGCCCCACCTGACGGTGTACTCGCTGCTGGACGACTCCGCCGCGACGGGGATCCTGCAGGAGGGCGACGTCATCGTCGCCGCGCAGGGCGACGCGGTCCGCGACGCCGACTCGCTGCGCAAGATCGTCAACGACGGCGGCGGCGACCCCGTCTCGCTCACCGTGCAGCGCGGCGGCGACGAGCGCGAGGTCGACGTGACGCCGCGCCGCACCGAGATCGACGGCGAAGAGACGCTGCTGCTGGGCATCACGCTGATGACCGACTACGAGTTCCCCTTCGACGTCACGATCCAGCTCGACAACGTCGGCGGACCGTCGGCGGGCATGATGTTCGCCCTCGGTCTCGTGGACGTCCTGACCCCCGGCGAGCTGACCGGCGGCGAGCGGATCGCGGGCACCGGGACCATCAGCGGCACGGGCGAGGTGGGCCCGATCGGCGGCATCCGTCAGAAGATGTGGGGTGCGGTGGATGCCGGGGCGACGTGGTTCCTGGCACCCCAGGAGAACTGCGACGAGGTCGTCGGGCACGTCCCGGGGGATCTGCGGGTGTTCTCGGTCGAGACCCTCGACGACGCGCTGGAGGTGCTCGACGCGGTCTCGACCGGCGGCGACACGTCGGGTCTGGCGACCTGCACGTCCTGACAGCGGGGCTTGAGGTCTCGGCTGACGCCCAGCCGCCGAGCGGAGGGGCGGTCGCTGCCGCCGCCTAGGATGGAACGGTGACCACGACCTCGGCGCCGACCCCGGCCACACCTTCGCCCGCCCGCCGCGTCATCGCGATCTCGCTGGCGGTCATCGCCGCTCTCGTGGTGGCCTTCTTCGTCTTCGCCAACCTCTATTCCGAATGGCTGTGGTTCGAGCAGCTCGGCTTCGACTCGGTCCTGGTCACGCAGTGGATCGCGCGCACCGCGATGTTCGCCGTCGGGTTCCTCGGCATGGCCGTCCCGGTGTGGCTGGCCATCCAGCTCGCGTACCGGCTGCGCCCGGTCTACGCGCGCCTGAGCTCGCAGCTGGACCGCTACCAGGAGGTCGTCGAGCCGCTGCGACGCCTGGCGATGTGGGGGATCCCGGTCTTCTTCGGCTTCTTCGCCGGCTTCTCGGCCTCGGCGCAGTGGGAGACCACGTGGCTGTGGATCAACGGGGTCGCCACCTCGGACGTCGACCCCGAGTTCGGGCTCGACACCGGCTTCTACCTGTTCGGGATGCCGTTCTACAGCGCCCTGCTCGGCTTCGTCTCGGCCGTGCTGCTGGTGTGCCTGCTCGTCACCGCGGCGGTGTCCTACCTCTACGGCTCGGTGCGGGTGGGCCAGCGGGAGCTGCGCATCTCGAAGTCGGCGCGCATCCAGCTGGCGGTGCTGGCGGGCCTGTACCTGCTGGTGCAGGGTGCGAGCATCTGGCTCGACCGCTATCGCACGATGGTCGAGCCCGGCGGCATGGGCCGCATCACCGGCCCCGGCTACACCGAGGCCAACGCCGTGATCCCCGGCCAGACGGTGCTCGCGATCGTCGCGGTGCTCGTGGCGATCCTGTTCTTCGTCACGGCCGTGATCGGCCGCTGGCGCTACCCGCTCATCGCCACGGCGCTGCTGGTGGTCTCGGCGATCGTCGTGGGCGTCGGCTACCCGTGGGTGGTCCGCACCTTCCAGGTCCAGCCGAACCAGCTGTCCCTCGAGGCGGAGTACTACCAGCGCAACCTCGACATGACCAAGGCCGCGTACGGCATCGACGGCCTCGAGAAGAGCGACTTCACCGCCGAGACCGATGCCGCCGAGGGCCAGCTGCGCGCGGATGCCGAGACGACGGCATCCATCCGCATCATGGACCCCGCCATCATCGGCCCGACCGTCCGCCAGATCGAGCAGTACCGCGCGTACTACCAGTTCCAGGATCCGCTGGACGTAGACCGATACGAGATCGACGGGCAGTCGCAGGACACCATCGTGTCGGTGCGCGAGCTCAACGTCGACCAGCTGGGCGCCGCCTCGAACTGGCAGAACAACACCCTGGTTTACACGCACGGCTACGGCATCGTCGCCGCGGCGGGCAACGAGCGCACCGACGACGGCAACCCCGTCTTCCTCGAGCGCGGCATCCCGGCGGCCGGCTTCCTCTCGGACCAGGAGGACTTCCAGCCGCGGGTGTACTTCGGCGAGTTCTCGCCGCCGTACTCGATCGTCGGGGCGCCCGAGGGGACCGAGCCGATCGAGCTGGACTACCCGTCGGGGCCCGAGGGGGCGAACGAGACGCGCACGACGTTCGAGGGCGACGGCGGCCCGAGCATCGGCAACGTCTTCAACCGCCTGATCTACGCCCTGAAGTTCCAGTCCGAGCAGATCCTGTTCTCGGACTCGGTGAACGAGGAGTCGCAGATCCTCTACGACCGCGATCCGGCGCTACGCGTGCAGAAGGTCGCGCCCTACCTCGAGCTGGACAGCGACCCGTATCCGAGCGTCGTGGACGGCCGCATCGTGTGGATCGTCGACGGCTACACCCTCAGTGCGAACTACCCCTACTCCACGACGGTGAGCCTGCAGCAGGCGATCGCGGACTCCAACAACACCGCGCCGCGCTTCACGCTCGACGACATCAACTACGTGCGCAACTCCGTCAAGGCCACCGTCGACGCGTACGACGGGTCGGTGACGCTGTACGCGTGGGACGAGGAGGATCCGCTGCTGCAGGCGTGGCAGAAGATCTACCCGTCCACGCTCGAGCCGATCAGCGAGATGTCCGCTGACCTGATGAGCCACGTGCGCTACCCGACGGACCTGTTCAAGATCCAGCGGGCGCTGCTGGGCGTCTACCACGTCGACGACGCGCGGGCGTTCTTCCAGCGGGACAACGCGTGGGCCACCCCCAACGACCCGCAGACCGACGCGCGCCTGCAGCCGCCGTACTACCTGACGATGCAGATGCCGGGGCAGGACCAGCCGTCCTACTCGATGTTCACCACCTTCATCCCGTCGTCCGAGGCGGGGACGGCCAGCCGCAACGTGCTCATGGGCTACCTCGCGGTGGACTCCAACGCCGGAAGCGAGGCGGGCACGAAGGCCGAGGACTACGGCAAGCTCCGCATGCTGGAGGTGTCGGCCGAGACGACGGTCCCCGGTCCCGGACAGGTGCAGAACCGCTTCGACTCCGACACGGCCGTCTCGTCGCAGATCAACATCCTGCAGCAGGGGCAGTCCGAGGTCCTCAACGGCAACCTGCTGACCCTGCCCGTCGGCGGCGGACTGCTCTACGTCCAGCCCGTCTTCGTGCAGGCGTCGCAGGGAACCCAGCTGCCGACCCTGCGGAAGGTGCTGGTGGCCTTCGGCGACAACATCGCCTTCGAGGACACCCTCGACCAGGCGCTCGACGAGCTGTTCGGCGGCGACTCGGGGGCGAACGCCGGTGACGGCGAGGTCGATCCGGCGCCGATCCCGACCGACCCCGGCCAGCCGACCGACCCCGCCGAGCCGACCGATCCCGAGCAGCCGACGGTGCCGCTGGACGACTACCAGGCCGCGCTCGAAGAGGCGCGCCAGGCGATGCTCGACCGCGACGCGGCGCTGCAGGACGGCGACTGGACGGCGTACGGCGAGGCCGATGAGCGCCTCACCGACGCGATCGACCGCCTGCTCGAGCTGAGCGACGAGGGCGCCGCGAACGGCTGACCCCCCCTCACGCACGAGGACCCCGGAGCTGCGGCGCCGGGGTCCTCGTGCGTCGGCCTCACTGCGTGGTGAGGGCGTACCAGATGAGGAGCATCGTCACGACGAAGCCGGCGAACTGGTTCAGCCACAGGAACCACTGCCACCCGCGCGTGGCGGTGTGCGCGGTCTCGTCGCTCACCGAGCGGTAGGGCCAGACCGCCGCGAGGTAGGGGAGGGCTGCGAGCGCGGCGAGCGGCCCCGGCCACGCGGTGAACAGCACCGTGACCCCCGCCGCGGCGTAGCACGCGAACGCGAACCGCACCGTCCAGCGGGCGCCGCGGGCGGTGGCGATCGACGAGATCCCCGCCTCGCGGTCGGCGACGACGTCCTGCACGGCCCCGAAGGCGTGCGAGGCGACGCCCCACAGCGCGAACGCGACGAGCAGGACCACCAGCTGCCACGTCCACACCGCGCCGGCGAGCACGAGCGCGTACACCGCCGGCGAGAAGAAGTGGATGCTGCTGGTGACGGAGTCGGCGAACGGCCGCTCCTTCAGCCGGAGCGGCGGCGCGGAGTAGAAGACGACGAAGAACAGGCTCGCCGCGAGCACGAGCCACGACAGCGGCGAGCCCGCCGCGACGAGGAACGCCACGAACGGCAGGCACGTCAGCGCGGCAGCCCACAGCGTGACGGCGTGCATGCGCCGGTCCAGCACGGCGCCGTGCGCGCCGCCCTTGCGGGGGTTGCGCAGGTCGGATTCGTAGTCGAACACGTCGTTGATGCCGTACATCGCCAGGTTGTAGGGCACGAGGAAGAACAGCGTCCCCACCACGAGCACGACGTCGATCTCGCGGGTCGTGAGCACGTAGGCCGCGGCGAACGGGTAGGCGGTGTTGATCCACGAGACCGGGCGCGAGGAGACGAACAGCTCCCGCAGCACGCGGCCGGCCGTCAGCGGCGCCGTGCTCACGACGACTGCCGCTCGCGGCGCCGCGCGGTCACCAGCGTCAGGACGGCGGGGACCCCGAATGCGGCGCACAGCGCGTAGGCGAAGTCCTCGACGGGTGCCAGGCCGATGCGCAGGCCGCTGTTGTTCTCTTCCGGATACCGCACCAGGTCGGACCCGATCATGATCGAGTCGAACACGGCCGTGAGGACGAACAGCACCGCTGCCACGATCGCCGATGCCGCCATGCGACGGCCGAAGTTCGGATGCCGGAGTGTGGCGAGGACGACGACGGCGGTGACGGCCAGGAAGGGCAGGTTCACCAGGGTGTAGGTCACGCGCCCGTCCTCTGCTCGGCGGCGGGGGAGTCGCGCCGGTCGAGGACGCGGGTGGCCGCGCCGTAAACGACGAGCGCGAGGTAGCAGAGGAAGGCCAGGAACACCGGCTCCTCGAGCGGCAGCTCGGGGGCGAGGTCGATGCCCAGGAAGAGCGGGCTCTCGCCCTTGAAGAACGCCCCGGTGAGGATGCCGGCGGCATCCCACACCAGGAAGAACGCCACGCCGATGAGCACCGCCCACAGCGTCGCACGGGGTGCGCGGAAGGCGGCGAGGCGGAAGCGGGCGTCGAGGGTGGCGATGCCCGCGGCCGACACCAGGATCGCGGCGAGGTACAGTCCCGGCATCCTCACACCTTCGCCGGCTCGGCCACCGGACCGGCCGAGCGATCCCCGCGCAGCCGCTTGAGCACGAGCTCCGCCGAGATGAGGCACATCGGCAGACCGATCCCGGGCAGGCTGGAGGTGCCCGCGTACGCCAGCCCCCGCACCTTCCGCGAGGCGTTGCGCGGCCGGAAGATCGCGCTCTGGGCGAGGGTGTGCGCCAGGCCCAGGGAGTTCCCGCGCCACGAGTGCAGGTCCGCGGCGAAGTCGCCGGGGGCGATCGTGCGCCGGACGACGATGCGATCGGCGAGGTCGGGGATGCCGCACCACGTCGCGATCTGGGCGATGACAGCGTCGGCCGCCGTCTCGACGGCGGGGTCGCCGTCCCCGTCGACGCCGCCGTGCCCGATGTGCGGGTCGGCGGGGATCGGGACCAGGACGAACAGGTTCTCGTGGCCGGCGGGCGCGACCGACGGGTCGGTGGCGCTGGGGCGGCACACGTACAGCGAGGCGGGGGTGGGGATGCGGGGGTCCTCGCCGAAGATGTCGTCGAAGTTCGTCCGCCAGTCCTCCGCGAACAGCAGCGTGTGGTGGGCGAGCTGGGGCAGCTTCCCCTCGACGCCGAGCAGCAGCAGCAGCGCCCCGGGGCTCGGGGTCTTGTCGTCCCACCACGGCTCGGGATAGGTCTGCAGCTCGCGCGGCAGGAGCGCCGTCTCGGTGTGGTGCAGATCGGCGGTCGAGACGACCAGGTCCGCGTCGAACGTGCGACCGTCCACCAGGCGGATGCCGGTGGCCACGGCATCCTTCGTGCGGATCTCGGCGACCTCTGCGTCGGTGTGGATGACCACGCCGCGCGCGCGGGCGAGCCGTTCGATCGCGGCGATGATCTCGGTGAACCCGCCCTGCGGATACAGGACGCCGTCGTCGAGGTCGAGGTGGCTCATCAGGTGGTACAGGCTCGGGACGCCGAAGGGCGACCCGCCGAGGAACACGGCCGGGTAGCCGAGGATCTGACGCAGGCGCGGATCGGCGAAGCGCTTGTCGATGTACGAGGACAGCGTGCGGGTCAGCAGCGGCGCCAGCTGCGGCACGCGGCGCAGGAGTGCGGGGTCGCGCAGCCCGGCGGTGGTCTCGTAGGTGTCGTAGAGGAAGCGCGTGACGGCGAGGTCGTACGCGTCGGCGGCGGAGTCCAGGTAGGCGTCCAGCTTCGCGCCGGCGCCGGGCTCGATGCCCTCGAACAGCTCGACGGCCTCGCGCCGGCCCGAGCGGATGTCGATCGCGCCGGGGTTCTCGTGGGCGCCCGGCTGCCCGTAGACCCGGTAGGCGGGATCCAGCGGGACGAGGTCGAGCTCGGCCTCGGCGGTCGTGCCGAGCAGCCGGAAGAAGTGGTCGAACACCTCGGGCATGAGGTACCAGCTGGGTCCGGTGTCGAAGCGGAACCCGTCCGCCTCCCACGAGCCGGCGCGGCCGCCGAGATCCTCGCGCGCCTCGCACAGCGTCACCCGCCAGCCGTCCTCGGCCAGCAGGGCGGCGGTGGCGAGGCCGGCGATGCCGCCGCCGACGATGACCGCGGATCCGGGCGGGGTGGGCGCTTTTCTCACGGGCGGACCTCTCTGGGGGCGAAGCCGAGGGCGGCGCGGGCTGCCAGCCGCGCCTTGACGGGGTCGGGGACGCGGACGCGGACGCCCGCCCGGCGCGGCCGCCGGAGCCGGGCGGACAGCTCGGCGAACAGGTCGTGCGCGGCGGTGACTGCCCGGCGGCAGTCCGCGGGCAGGTCGGGGACGACGGCCGCTGCGGCGGCGAGATCGGCATCGATGCGATCGAGCACCTGCGCGCGGGTCACCCGGCCGTCGCCGAGGCCCAGGTAGTCGCGGCCGAGCGCGGCGGCGTCGTGGTCGAGGTCCCTCAGGAAGTTGACGTCCTGGAACGCCGCGCCCAGGCGCCGGGCGCCGTCGACGAGGGCGGGCGGGGCCTGCTCCGGATGCCGGGAGCCGGCGTTGACGAACACCTGCAGGCACATGAGCCCCACGACCTCGGCCGAGCCGTACACGTAGGCGTCGTGCGAGGCGTCGTCGTGGGACGCCGTGGACAGGTCGGTGCGCATCGAGGCGAAGAAGGGCCGGATGAGGTCGTCGCCGATGCCGCATTCGCGGGCCGTGCGGGCGAAGGCGTGGACGACGAGGTTGGCGCTGAAGCCGCGTCCGACCGCGGCGAGCGTCTCGTCCTCGAGCGCGTCGAGGACCTCGCGCAGCGCCTCGGCGCCGAGTCCCGCGGCGGCGGCGGGGCCGTCGACCACCTCGTCGGCCACGCGCACCAGGGCGTACACCGCGCGCACGTGCGGGCGCGGTCTCGGGCCCAGCAGACGGCACGCGAGGTTGAACGAGGTGGAGTAGCGGGCGATGACGGTCTCGGCGGCGTCCTGCGCGACGGCGTCGTAGAGCGCGAGCCCGGTCGCGTCGCCGTCGCGGTGCGTCGCGCCCGTCACGGCACGCGCTCCTGGATGCCGTCGGCGAGGGTGTGCAGCAGGGCTCCGGCGGGGGCGGGGAGGCTGCCGGACGAGGCGGCGCGGCGCACCTCGTCGAGAGTCTGATCGACCATGTCCCGCAGCTGCAGGCGCGCCCCGCTGTCCTCGAGCGCGCGCTGGGCTTCGCGCACGGCGATGGGTCCGGTGTGGGCGACGGCGAGCGCGGATCCGACGCGGGGCCACGCCGGGGTGCGTCGGGCGAGGGCGACCAGCGGCGTGCGCTTGGACTCCCGCAGGTCGCCGCCGGACTCCCGGCCGGCCTGCTCGGCGCTGCCGAACGCGCCGATGAGGTCGTCCACCAGCTGGAACGCCAGACCCAGCCGGTCCGCCGACCGGCCGAGCTCGGCCAGCTCGTCCTCGCCGGCCCCGGCGATCACGGCACCGGCCACGAGCGGAGCGCGGAAGGAGTAGACGCCGGTCTTGTTGAAGGCGGTGGCCAGCAGGTCGGTGGCGTCGGCGTCGCGGTCCACGATGCTGTTCTCGACGTCGGCCAGTTCGCCCGCCGCCGAGACGTACACGGCGTCGTCGAGCAGCTGAAGGACGTGCGCGCGGGCGGCGGCGGGGATGTCGGCCAGTGCGACGATCCGCAGCGACTCGTGCAGCAGCAGGTCGCCGGCGAGGATCGCGGCGGCGTCGCCCAGGAGCGCCATGCCCTCGGCATCCGCCCCCAGGCCCCGGGCGCGCAGGCGGAACTCGCCCGCGACGTTCGGGATGCCGCGGCGCATGGTGTCGTGGTCGATGACGTCGTCGTGGACGACGAACGCCGCGTGCAGCAGCTCGAACGCCGCGGCGACCTGATGGACGGCGCGGGTGTCGCCTGGGTGGCCGCCGAAGGCCTCGAACGCCTCGCACACCAGTACCGGACGGAAGCGCTTGCCGCCGCGGGCGGCGCGGCCCACGGCGTCGGTGAGGGCGGCGAACCCTTCGCCGAGGCCGTCGGCGCGGACGCGGATGCGCTGGATCGCCGCCTCGATCACCTCGTCGAGGTCGGGGCGGGCTGTTCGGGGGATCATGAGGCGCGGCGGCGCTCGGCCACGTCGTCGAAGAGGTGGAGTTGCTGCGCCTGGAGCACGAGCCACGGGCTGAAGGCCCAGGGGGTGGAGCGCAGCGACGCCGCGAGCTCGAGCGGGTCGACCCAGCGGGCGTCGACGACCTCGAGCGGGTTGAGCGTGGGCTGCTCGTCGGTGCGCGCGATGTAGACCGGGCACACCTCGTGCTCGACGATGCCGGTGGCGTCGGTCGCGCGGTAGCGGAAGAGGGGGAGGGCGAGCTCCACGTCGCGCAGCGTCAGCCCCAGTTCGAAGTCGGCGCGGCGGTGGACGGCGGCCATGACCGGCTCCGCGGGTCGCGGGTGCCCGCAGAAGGAGTTGGTCCAGACCCCGGGCCACGTCTTCTTGTCGAGGGCGCGACGGGTGACCAGCACCTCGCCGTCGGAGTTGAGGACGTGGCACGAGAAGGCGAGGTGCAGGGCGGTGTCGGTCCCGTGGACGCTGCTCTTGGGCGCTGTTCCGATCGCCCGGCCTTCGTCATCGAGGAGGACAACCTGGTCGGCATCGGTCATGTCGGGACTCCCTGTCAATTCGCTAGTTTAGTTAGCGATCGGCGTGCGGTCGATGATACAAGTGTCGCGGGGGTGGTGTCCACAATGACCGGACCGTGGCAGCCTCGCACCGACCACGAGCGTGCTGTGCTGGACGTGCTGTACGCCGTCCGCGCCTTCAGCGACGCGATGGACCGCATGAACGGCGACATGAAGGACGACATGTCCATGAACGCCTCCGATCTGTCGGCCCTGCGCATGCTCATCATGCGGGAGCAGCAAGGTCAGTCTGTCAGCCCCCACGACGTGGCGGCGCATCTGCGGATCTCCAGCGCGTCCACCACCAAGCTGCTCGACCGGCTGACCGCCTCGGGCCACGTCGAGCGGCGTCCGCACCCGCACGACCGGCGGGCGCGCATCATCGTGCTGACGCCGCTGTCGAGGCAGACGTTCTTCTCGTACTTCGGCGAGCGGCTGCAGGCGATGCGGGGGGTCGCCGAGACGTATTCGGATGCGGAGCTCGGGCTCCTCGCGCGGTTCCTGGGCGAGCTCAGCGATGCCGTGACGCGGTAGCACGGCGGGAAAAAGAAGAAGGCGTCCCGAGCGGGACGCCTTCTTCATTCGTTGCGGGGACAGGATTTGAACCTGCGACCTCTGGGTTATGAGCCCAGCGAGCTACCGAGCTGCTCCACCCCGCGGCACAAGAGGAAAGCCTAGCACGGGTTCTGCGAGGTCGCGAATCGGCCCCGCGCGCGCTTGCCGGTCGCGCGGCCGGCGGCCAGGATGTGGGCATGGCATCCCCCCGAGAGCGCAACGCCACCGGCGGCACGAAAGGCCGGGACGAGACCCCCGAGGAGCGCGCGGACCGCAACTGGAGCGAGGTGCTGCAGGAGCTGCGCGTCCTGCAGACCGGCACCCAGATCCTCACCGGCTTCCTGCTGGCACTGGCCTTCCAGCCGGCGTTCGCCGACCTCAACCCCAGCCAGCGGTTCGTCTACCTCGTGCTGGTGGTGCTGTCCGCGCTGAGTGCCGTGATCGCGCTGGCGCCCGTGGCGCTTCACCGCGTGCTGTTCCGTCAGCGCGCGAAGCTGCAGGTGGTCGCCTACGGTCACGCGGCGCTGCTGACGGCGCTGCTCACCGTGTCGCTGCTGCTGGTCGGCGTGGTCGCCTTCGTCTTCGACGTCGTCGTCGGCGATCAGGCCGCGTGGACGGCGCTCGCGGCCCTGGCCGTGGTGATCGCGGCGGCGTGGGTGGTCGCCCCGCTCGTGGTGCGAGCGCGCAGGCGCGCACGGGGCGAGCGGTGACGGCGGCCGACACCCTCGCGGTGGGGGTGGCGCAGTTCGCCCCCGCGGCCGACGCCGCCGCCAACCTCGAGACGATCGCGGAGCTGGTCTCGGGTGCCGCGGCCCGCGGCGCCGTGGTCGTCGTGCTGCCCGAGTACTCCAGCTACTTCGTCGACCCGTTCGACTCCTCGCTCGCCGAGCACGCCGAGGACCTCGAGGGGCCCTTCACCGCCCGGCTCGCCGGACTCGCGGCCGAGCACGGCGTCGTCATCGTCGCGGGGATGGTCGAGCGGGGGGCCGACGGCCACCGCGTGCGCAACGCCGTCGTCGCCGTCGGCGAGCACGGCGTCCTCGCCGTCTACCGCAAGCTGCACCTCTACGACGCCTTCGGCCAGCGGGAATCGGACTGGATCGAGCCGGGCGCGATCGCCGAGCCGCAGACGTTCGAGCACCGCGGCCTGCGGTTCGGCCTCATGACGTGCTACGACGTGCGCTTCCCCGAAGTCGCGCGCACCCTCGTGGACGCCGGCGCCGATGTCGTGCTGGTCCCGGCGGAGTGGGTGCGGGGTCCGCTCAAGGAGCACCACTGGCGGACGCTGCTGCACGCCCGCGCGATCGAGAACACCGTCTTCATCGCCGCCGCCGATCACCCGCCGCCCCTCGGGGTGGGTGCGTCGATGATCGTCGATCCCCAGGGGGTCGAGATCGCCGCGGTCGGCACCGCGACCGACGTGGCGGTGGCCCATCTCGATCTGGGTGCCGTCGCCCGGGTGCGGCGGGTCAACCCCGCCCTGCGGCTGCGCCGCTTCCGGGTGGTGCCGGCGGACTGAGCCGGAGCGGGGGACGGAGCCGGAGCGGGGGACGGAGCCGGACCGCCGGACTGCTCAGCGAAGCGCCGCCAGACGGCGCGCCGCCTCGTCGAGGACGTCCAGGCGCTTGCAGGCGGCGAAGCGCACGAGGCCGGCGTACTGCGGGCGGTGCTCCGGCGTCACGAACGCCGTCAGCGGCACGGCGACCACGCCGGCGCGCTCGGGCAGGCTCAGGCAGAACTCGTGCGCGTCCGCGGCGCCCAGGGGTGCGGCATCCGCCACGGTGAAGTACGACCCCGCCGGCGTCGAGACGGCGAACCCGGCGGCGCGCAGCCCCGCGCCCAGCACATCCCGCTTGTGGCGGAGCGCTGCCGCCGCGCCGTCGTAGAAGTCGTCGCCGAGCGCCAGGCCCGCGGCGATCGCGGGCTGGAACGGGCTGCCGTTGACGTAGGTGAGGAACTGCTTGACCGCCAGCACCGCCTCCACCAGCTCGGGCCGCGCCGTGAGCCAGCCGATCTTCCACCCCGTTGTCGAGAACGTCTTGCCCGCCGACGAGATGCTCACGGTGCGCTCGGCCGCCCCCGGCAGCGTCGCCAGCGGCACGTGCGCGCCGTCGAACACGAGGTGCTCGTAGACCTCGTCGGTCACGAGGATGGCATCGTGCCGGTCGGCCAGGCGCACCAGCTCGGCGCGGACCTCGGCGCTGAAGACGGTGCCGGTGGGATTGTGCGGGTCGTTGACCAGGATGATCCGCGTGCGGTCGCTCACTGCCTCGGCGAGCTCCTCGGGATCCGGCTGGAAGTCGGGCCGGCGCAGCGGCACCGTGACCAGCCGGGCGCCGGCGAGCGCCACGAGGGCGGCGTAGGCGTCGTAGAAGGGCTCGAAGACGACGACCTCGTCGTCCGGGCCCTCGATGAGCCCCAGCAGCGTCGCCGCGAGCGCCTCGGTCGCACCGGCCGTCACGAGCACCTCGGTGTCGGGGTCGAGCTCCAGTCCGTAGAACCGGCGCTGGTGGTCGGCGATCGCCTGGCGGAGCTGGGGGATGCCGCGGCCCGGCGGGTACTGATTCGCCCCCGCCGCGATGGCCTCGCGTGCGGCGTCGAGGACGACGCGGGGCCCGTCCTCGTCGGGGAAGCCCTGACCGAGGTTGATCGCGCCGGTTCGGACCGCGAGGGCCGACATCTCGGCGAAGATGGTCGAGCGGACGGTGCCGTCTTCGCCGACGAGCCCCGCTCCCGCCGCCGCGCGGCGCCACCCTCCGGGAATGTGTCGCATGGCACCGAGGCTACCCATTCCGATCCCATAGACCGGACTCAACCTCGGCATAAGAAACACACAGGATGCCGCGGCACAGTGTGTACACCCGTCGAGGACCCCGTGCCCGGCAGCGGACAGCGGTCGGAAGAAGGAGCAATATGAGCGACACCCCGGGCGAGCGCCCCGAGAACGACAACGTCGAGCCGGCCCCGGCCCCCGGCCCGGACTCCGGCGCGGCCGAGTCGGTGCCGCCCGCGCCGCCCGCGCCCCCCGCGCCGCCGGCGCCCCCGACCGGCTCGTGGGCCGTGCCCGCCGACGGCGCCCCGGCCCGCCCCGGTCCGCCCAGCGGCTACCCGGCCGGTGCCGCCTACGCCCCGCCCGCCGGCTGGACCGCCCCGGGAGCGGCGCCCGCCGCCGGGCAGACCGCCCCCGCCGGCGCGCACAGCGCCTTCGGACACGCGGCCGACCACCCCGCCGACCCGCACGCCCACCACACCCAGCCCACCGTCCCCCTGGACGACGGGGCGCCCGCCGCGCCCGCGGCGCGTGAGCGCAAGACCGGCGCCGGCAAGGTCGCCGCCCTGCTGGTGGCCGCGGCCCTCGTCGGCGGCACCGCCGGCCTCGGGGGCGCCTACGCCGGCGTCACCCTCTTCTCGACCTCGGCGTCGGCCCCGGCATCCGGCCCCGCCACCGTCACGGTCAACGATGACGGCTCGGTCACCCAGACCACCGCCATCGCCGCGAAGGTCGTCCCCAGCGTCGTCACGGTCGCCGCGAGCGGCGGCAGCGGCAGCGGCACGGGATCCGGCGTCGTCCTGAGCTCGGACGGCTACGTCGTCACCAACACCCACGTCGTCACCCTCGACGGCGCCACCGGCGACGCCGCGATCCGCGTCACCACCTCGGACGGCGCCGTCTACGACGCCGAGGTGGTGGGAACCGACCCCACCTACGACCTGGCGGTCATCAAGCTGAAGGATGCCGAGGGCCTCACCCCGATCGAGTTCGGCGACTCCGGGTCGCTGAACGTCGGCGACGAGACCGTCGCGGTGGGCGCTCCGCTCGGCCTGGCGAACACCGTGACGACCGGGATCGTCAGCGCCCTCAACCGCTCGATCGAGATCGCCTCGGCGGCCGCGCCCGACAACGGCGGCGGCGAGGACGGGGGAGGGGACGGCTCGCAGGAGCAGACCCCGCCGTTCTTCTTCGACTTCGGCCAGGGGCAGCAGGGCTCGCAGTCCTCGGAGTCCATCAAGATCGCCGTCATCCAGACCGACGCGGCGATCAACCCGGGCAACTCCGGCGGCGCGCTCGTCGACGCCGCCGGCGAGCTGATCGGGATCAACGTCGCGATCGCGTCGGCCGGGGGCTCGTCGGGGCAGGCGGGCTCCATCGGGGTCGGCTTCGCCATCCCCTCGACGATCGTCCAGCGCATCACCGACGAGATCATCGAGACCGGCTCTGCCACTCACGGGCTGCTCGGTGCCAGCGTGCAGTCCGCGGCATACGTCGAGGGCACCTCGATCACGGGCGCCTACATCGCCGAGCTCACCCAGGGCGGCGCGGCCGCCGAGGGCGGGCTGCAGGTGGGTGACATCGTCACCGGCTTCAACGGCATCCCCATCACCGACTCCGTCGACCTCACCGCGCAGGTGCGCGCCGCGGCCGCGGGCAGCGACGCGACGGTCACCTACGTCCGGGACGGCCGCACCCTCGAGGCCGAGGTCACGCTGGGCGAACTCGCGGGCTGACCCGTCAGGAGCAGGACGCCACCCGCGCGATAGGCTCGCCGGGTGGCGTCCTTCTCGTTCGGCGCGGGCAACGCGCGGAAGATCGCCGCGATCCCGCTGTACACGGCGGGACGGATCGGCACCGCGCTGATCCCGCGCACGCGCGACGAATGGGTCTTCGGCTGCGCGGTGGGCGTCGCCGACGGCGCCCTGGCCCTGTGGCGCGAAGCCGAGTCCCACGGCGTGCGCGCGGTGTGGCTCGCCGCCGACGACCGCGAGCAGGCGGATGCCGCAGCCCACGGCATCCCGTCGGTGCGACGCTCTTCGCTGCGGGGCTGGTGGCGGACGGCCCGGGCGGCGGTCGTCGTCGTCACGCACGGCTTCGGCGACGCCAACCGCTACGCCGTGTCCGGCGCGTTCGTCGTGCAGCTGTGGCACGGGATCCCGCTCAAGCGGATCGGGCTGGACTCCCCGGCGACGGTGCGGCTTCCCTCCCGGCTGCGGACGCTCCTGGGGGGAGGCATCGCGGACCGGCTGATGGCGACGCTCTACCGCGGGGCCACGCGCCGCATCGGCCTGATCCCCGCAGCCTCGCACCTGGTGCGGGGGCGCCTGGAATCGGCGTTCGGCCTCGCGGACTCCCAGGTGCCCGTCACCGGTGAGCCGCGCGTCGACGTGCTCTCCGCCGGCCGTCCCGACCAGCGGCGCCGCGCCGCCAGGCGGCTCCTGCAGGCCGCCGTGGGCGAGATCGGCGAGGGGACACAGCTCGTGCTCTACGCGCCGACGTGGCGGGACGGCGAGCCCGACCCGGCCGTCCCGACCGCCGCCCAGTGGCAGCGGCTGCGGGGGGTCCTCGAGCAGGCCGACGCGGTGCTGCTCATCCGGTCCCACCCGCTCGGCGCGGGGGAGTATCGCGAGCCCGAGCCCACCGGCCGTGTGCGGCACCTCGGCTCCGACGTCGTCCGCGACGTCACGCCGCTGCTGCCGGGCCTGGACGCCCTGGTCACCGACTACTCCTCGCTCGTCTTCGACTCCGCGCTCGTTCCGCTCCCCGTCGTGTTCCTGGCGCCAGACGTGACCGACTACGCCCTGCGCCGGGGGTTCTACGGGCGGTACTCCGACATCGCCCCGGATGCCGCGGCGTCGTGGGACGGCGCCGCCGGGCAGCTGGAGCGCCTGCTGGCCGATCCCGCCGAGCGCGAGACCCGCCTGCGGCGCGCCGCGGACCTGAGCGCCCGCGTCCACGCCTACCGCGACGGCGGCAACGCCGCGAGGGTGTACCGTGCCATCCGAGCCCGGCTCGAGCGCCGGGATCCCCGCCGTGGGGCATCGAGGGGAGACACATGATCCAGGCCCGCTTCTCGTCCGAGGCATCGGCGGGTCCGGCGACCCTCGAGCTGACCGGGCCGGGCGTGCCGCCGGCATCCGTGGCCCTGACCGGAGCCCGCGCGCGGGTGACGGGCGAGGTCAGCGGGCAGGACGACGGTTGGCGCGCGGTCGTGCCGCTGCGCGCCGCGCGGTGGGGCGGACCCGAGCTGCCGCTGCCGAGCGGGGAGTACCGCATCGAGGTCGTCGCGGGTGAGGACGGGGGGGCCGGCGACGCCGCCTGCGAGGACGTGCCGCTCCAGCAGCTCGGGACGCTGCGGGCCGAGGTGCGCGACGGCGTGGTTCACGTCGGGCCGCCGGTCGACCCCGCCTACGACGCCGGGTACGGTCAGGACGCTCTCGAGCGCCGCTACGCGGCCGGTGTCTCGGGTCTCGAGAACGCGGTGTTCTTCGAGAGCTTCTACGGGCGCATCGCCGGCTGCAATCCGCTGGCGATCGATCGCGAGCTCGCCCGCAGGGCGCCCGGCGTCACGCGGTACTGGAGCGTGGTGGACCTGTCGGTCGAGGTCCCCGACGGCGCCGTCGCCGTCGTCGAGGGCAGCCCGCAGTGGTGGCAGGCGCGGGGCGCGGCGCGCCTGCTCGTGGTCAACGACTGGCTGCGGCGTCGGTTCGTCCGCCGTCCCGGGCAGGTCGTGCTGCAGACGTGGCACGGGACGCCGCTGAAGCGGCTGGCGCTTCACCGCCCGGGGTTCGCGCCGCGGCGCTGGGCGGCGGTGATCAAGGAGTCGCGGCGATGGAACGTGCTGCTGGCCCAGAACCCGTACGCGGCGGGCATCCTGCGCCGGGCCTACGCCTTCGCCCGTCGCCCGGTATGGGTCGAGGGCTACCCCCGCAACGACGTCCTCGTCACCGGTGACGGCGCGGCGGTGCGCGAGGCGCTGGGCATCGCCCCCGGTGAGCGGGTGCTGCTGTACGCGCCCACGTGGCGGGACGACCGGACCGAGATGGTCGACTTCGTCGATCCCGCGGCGCTCGCCGCCGCCGCCGACGCCGTGGTGCTCGTGCGCGGGCACTCGCGGACCCTCCTTCCCGGCCGGGACAGCGCCGGTCCGCGCGTCGTCGACGTCACCGGCTACCCCGACACGTCACAGCTGCTGCTGGCGGCGGACGCCCTGATCACCGACTATTCCTCGGTGATGTTCGACTTCTCGGTCACCGGCAAGCCGATGTACTTCCTGGTGCCCGACCTCGAGCACTACCGGGGCGAGCTCCGAGGGTTCTACTTCGACCTCGTCGCCCACGCCCCGGGGCCGGTCGTGCGCAGCCAGCAGGACCTCGTCGCGGCACTCGCCGCCGATCCGGCGCGGCACGCGGCGGCGTACGAGCGGTGGCGGGCCCGATTCAACGCGCGTGAGGACGGCGCCGCGGCCGAGCGCGTCGTCGCCCGCATCCTGGACCAGGGGTTCGTCAGCGCCGGCTGACGGCCACGCTCAGGGGAGCGGGGTGTTGCGGCTGCCGAGCCGCGAGGTGTCGACGGTGCCGTGCGCGCCGCGGACGACGCCGATGAGGAACCCCGTGCCCCACGACAGGTGCATCGTCGGCAGCACCGCCATCGTCCACAGCCTGTCGCGCAGCGACGCGCCGCCGCCGGGGCCCGCGGCGATGGCCACGACGAGCAGCACGTACGCGGCCACCGGCAGGTAGACCACGGATGCTGCGGCCGACCACCCCGGCGCGAAGACACCCGTCGCCTGCATCACGGCGACGACCACGGCCAGCACGAGATCGATCACCAGCAGCGGCGGGGCGAAGAAGCGGAGCGAGTTCCCGCGGCCGAATCGCCGCACCAGCTCCCCCCGCCAGCGTCCCGTCGCGAAGAACTGGCGACCCAGGCGCGGCCAGCTGTCACGGGGCCAGTACGTCACCGACAGCGCAGGGTCGAACCAGACCAGGTACCCCGCCCGGCGGATGCGCAGGTTCAGCTCCCAGTCCTCGCCGCGCCGGATGGACTCATCGAATCCGCCCACCTCGTCGAGCACCGCCCGATGGACGACGCCCAGATACGCGGACTCGGCCTCGCCGGCCTCGGCGCCGCCGTGGTACGCCCCGCCGCCCAGGCCGGCGGGAGAGTTGTAGGCGCGGGCCACGGCGCGCTGGAAAGGCGTGCGCCCGTCGGCGCGCATGAGCCCTCCGACGTTGGCGGCGCCGGTCTCGCGCAGGATCCGCAGCGCGTCCCGGGTGTACTGCGGCTCGAGCTCCGAGTGCGCGTCCACGCGGACGACGACCGGGTGGCGTCCGGCGCGGATGGCGAGATTGAGTCCCACCGGGATGTCGGCGGCCGGGTTGTCGACCAGCGTGATGCGCTCGTCCTGCGCGGCCAGAGCGCGTGCGAGCTCTGTCGTGCCGTCCGTGGACGGTCCCAGCGCGAGGATCAGCTCGGCGGGACCGTTGAGCTCCTGGCCCAGGACCGAGGCGACGGCCGTGCGCAGGTGCTCCCGCTCGTTGAGCACCGGCATCACGTACGTCACCCCGGCGTCCGCGGGGAGCGCGGGCGCGCGACGGCGGGGACGATCGGGCTCTGGCACGCACCCGATCATGTCATGGGGACCCCTCGGTAGGCTGGAGGGATGGGCATCGTCTCGGACGCGCGGAAGGCTGTCACGCTGATCCGGAAGGCGGTCGCCGGTCGCGCCGCCGTCATCGATGTGCGCCGGACGCTCGCAGCCGGCGCGCCGCACCCCCCGTCGCACTTCAGGATCGCGGTGTACTTCGCCGACGGCGCCGTGAACATGTACCAGATGCGCCAGTGGTACAAGCCGCTGGCCGCGCTGTCATCGCGGTGGCCGGTCGTCGTCCTCAGCCGCAACGCCACCGGCGCCCGCGCCCTGCTGGATGACGGTGCGCTGCCGGTGGCGTTCGCGCCGACCGTCCGCGATGTCGAGAACTTCCTGCAGACCCAGGACATCCGCGTCGTCCTCTACGTCAACCAGAACACGCGGAACTTCCAGATGTTCCGCTACGGCCGCCGCTGGCACGTGTTCATCAACCACGGCGAGTCCGACAAGATGTACATGACCACCAACCAGTTCAAGGCCTACGACTACGCCCTGATCGCCGGCGACGCCGCCCGGGAGCGCCTCGGGCGGGTGCTGTGGGACTACGACCTGGATGCGCGTACGATCGCCATCGGCCGCCCGCAGGCCGACCACTACTCGGGCGCGCTGCCCTACACCCCGGACGAGCGCACCGTCGTGCTGTACGCGCCCACGTGGGAGGGTGACCGCCCCAGCGCCCACTACGGCTCCATCGCCACCCACGGCGAGGCGCTGGTGACCGCGCTGCTGGCCACCGGCAGGCACCGGGTGCTGTACCGCCCGCATCCGCGGTCGGGGGTCGTCGACCGCGCGTACGGGGCGGCGCATCGGCGGATCGTCTCGGCGATCGAGGCGGCCAACGCCGCCGACCCCGCCGCGCAGCACGTCTACGACCACGGCCCCGAGCTCGGGTGGCAGCTCGCCGCCGCCGACGTCGCGATCGTGGACATCTCGGCGATGGTGTACGACCGGCTGGCCGCCGACAGGCCGCTGCTCATCACGCGCCCGGCCGACCGGGCGGCCCTCATCGACACGCACGGCTATCTGTCGGCGTGCGAATGGCTGACCGCGTCGCGCGCGCCGCACATCGTCGACGAGGTCGACCGCGTGCTGTCCGATCCGGACGCCGTGTCGCGGCTGGACTCGTGGGTGCGGCACTACTTCGGCGACACCGCGCCGGGGTCTGCCACGGCGCGGTTCGAGGGCGCCATCGCCACGCTCATGGACCGCTGGGACCAGTGGCACGATCGCGCGCTGTCCGAGGATCCGGACGAGCCGGACACCGACGAGGCGGAGCTCGACGAGACGGGTATGGACACGCCGGTGCTGTGATCGCCGCGCGTCAGGTGAGGCTCTCGTGGCGCACGACGAGGCGCTCGATCGCGCGCAGCGGGATCGACACCCACGTCGCCCGGTTGCGCGACTCGTAGATGCTCTCGTACACCGCCTTGTCCAGCTCGAGCGCGGCCAGCAGAGCGCCGACGTCGTCGATGTCCTCGCCTGCTTCGTCGGCGTAGCCCTCGACGAAGGCGTCCCGGGCGGCCCGCGCCCAGCGCTGCGGCAGGTCGGCCGCCCGCTCGGGGTCATCGAGCCGCAGGGAGCCGGCGACGTAGTCGAAGGACCGCAGCATCCCCGCGACGTCTCGCAGCGCCAGGTCGGGCTGCGTGCGCTCCGGCATCGGACGCAGGGGTTCTCCCTCGAAGTCCAGCAGAACCCAGCCGCGGTTCGGCACGTGCAGCACCTGACCCAGGTGGTAGTCGCCGTGGATGCGCTGGAGGTGCGGCCAGGCGACCTCCTCTGCGACCTCGTAGACCGACTCGATCTGCTCGCGCAGGTCTGCGATCGAGGGCACCTCGGCGATGGCGATGGCCAGCCTGCGCGCCCACGCGCCCACGGTGGCCGCGCGATCGGCGGCGGTCGCCTCGCGCGTCGGGAAGAGCCTGGCCAGCGAGTCGTGCACGTGGGCGGTCGCCGCGCCGAGCTCGCGCGCTTCGCGCGAGAAGTCCACACCGACCGCCGCCGAGGCCAGGGCGACGCGCCAGGCGTCCTCGACGTCGGGCAGGAACTCCTGGGCGAAGGCGAGCGACCCGGTGACGGGCCGGCCGTCCTCGTCGGTCCATGCGCCCTCGACGGCGCCGACGACGGCGGGAACGTACCGCGACCCCGCGCCCGAGAGGGCCGCCGACAGCTCGATGTCGGGATTGAGGCCGCTGTTGACCTGCCGGTAGATCTTGCAGATGAACCCGCGTTCGCCGCCGCGGAACACCACGGAGGTGTTGGACTGCTCGCCGCGCAGCACTGCGGCCTCGCGGCGACCGGATGACGTGGCCGGGTCGAGCGGGCGTCCGACGGCGCCGGCCGCGACGTCGCCGACGGCACCGCCGACGGTCACGAGGCGTGCGAGAGCGCTCGTGTAGGCGGGGTCGGACGGTCCGTCCACCAGCGTCGCGCCCGGGCGCGGGCTCCCGATCACGTCGTCGGGAGATGCCGTCACCGCGACGGTGTCGCGTTCGACGACGGGCACCTGGTAGAGCACGTGCGGAAGCACGCTCTCGTCGGACAGCAGCAGCGTGCGCACGCGCGCCCCCGGATGACCGGGGGAGTCCATCGACCATGACGCCACGAGACGCAGGGAGGGGAGGCGGCCCTTGCCGGCGTACCAGCGCTGTCGGGGCATCCATGCCGCGACGCACCCCAGCGTGTCGTCCATGCAGTGAGACTATGGCCGCGCCCGGTCGGTGTCGAGGACATCTGCAAGCGTTTGCGGATCCTCGTCCCCGGATTCGCGCCGTCCGCGCCCTCGCCCGAGGACGCGGCCCACGCCTGCGCCGGTGCGGCGGGCCGTTTCGGCGATGGCTCCGCCCACCGCCTCGCCGGCGCGTCGGATGCCGACGGCGGCGGCCGACTCGAGCCGCAGCGCGCCAGGGCGCGGTTCGAGATCGGGTGGCAGGGCCGCCGGAGCCGGCCCGAAGGCGCGGCGCGAGGCGACGAGCACCCGGCGCCCCAGGATGTGGTTGCCGGCGCCGCCCACGGCGGCGCCGACGCCGAAGGGCAGGGCCTTTCCGAGCAGCGACGCGCCGCCCTGCGCGGCGAACTGCCGGATGAACGCCGTCTTCAGCCGATCCACGAGCGGTCCCACGGCGGCGCGGGGGAGCGACTTCGTGACGAGCTCTCCCCAGTACCGGTCGCGGGTCTGCCCTTGGCCGGACGCCTGGCGCGCGAGCTGGCCCACGAGGTCGACGCCCTCCTTGCCGAGCATGAGGGTCAGCACGAGCGCGCGGGCGCGGTCGGGGTCGGCCACGGGGATGCCGTGGACCTCGGCGACGGACTGGGCGAACAGCGTCGTCGCCTCGAGGAAGCCGACGGTCTCCACGCCGCCGAGCGCCAGGGTGATGCCGGTGCCGATCCCCGGCACGACGGCGGTTGCGCCGACCGCGGCGCCGCCGGCGGTGACGGCGGCGAGGTAGCGCCGGTCGAGGATCCGGATGATGGTCTGCGGGTCGGCGTGCGGATGGCGCAGGCGGATGCTGCGCAGGTGCGCCACCACCACGGGGCGCTGGATCGCCAGCACGCGGTCGAGGACGCGGACGAGCGCGGGGTGCTCGACCGAGCCTGCGGGCGGAAGGCCGCCCTGCCAGGGGGCGTCCCCGGGCAGGGAGTGGATCCGGTGAACCTTGTCGGTCATCCCGCCGATCCTAGGATCGCGAGCTGATCGCGCCTCCGGGGTTGACGAACGTCACACGAACTGGTTCGCGCGTTCCAGGTCCTCGGCGAAGTCGACCTCGACGGCGTAGAGGTCCGAGATGTCGAGGGGAAGGATGCGCACGCCGTCCTCGGCGATGGCGAGCTCGAGACCGCGCTCGAAATAGTCCTGGTCGTCCACGCGCTGCAGCTGGCGGATGAAGGCCTTCTTGTCCCGCGACGAGATGTAGTTGATGCCCACGGCCTCGCCGATGCCGCCGCTGACGGTCTTGGACAGCTCGTCGATGTGACCGGCCTCGGTGACGGTGTACTTGACCTCTTCGTCGCTGACCTTCGCGGTGTTGACGGTCACGAAGGAGTGGTCCTGCTCGATGAGCGCGATGGCCCGGCCGAGGACCCGCGGGTCGAAGACGACGTCGCCGTTCATCCACAGCACGCCCGCGCGACCGGTGGTGGTGAGGGCGCGGACGAGGCTCTTGGACGTGTTGGTCTGGTCGTACCGGTCGTTGTAGACGTAGTCCACGTCGGGGAAGGCCTCGACGATCGTCTCGGCACGGTAGCCGACCACGGTGGTGATCTTCGCGTCGGTGCCGAACGCCGCACGGATGTTGTCGTGCTGCTGCTGCATGATGCTGCGACCGTCGCTCAGCTGCGTGAGCGGCTTGGGCAGGCTTCGGCCGAGTCGCGAGCCCATGCCGGCCGCGAGGATGACGGTCTGAAGAGTCACAGTGTTGCTCCTGGAGTGCGTGGTTAATCGTCGGTTCACCGAACAGACACCCCTTCGTGCCGGGGGACATGCTAGCGATCCCGCCTGGGAACCCGCAGGAAGCTGGACGACCGTTGCCTGTTCGTGATAAAGCGGCCGATGCGCCGGATTCGCTACCGGTGCCCGCGGCGGGCGCTTGATACGTTGGTGCGGTGACAGCGTCGCTTCCGGTTCCCCACGAAGCCGACCCGGCCGAGCCGGACGGCGCGCTGGCGAGCCCCCGCGTCGTGCGCCTGCCCGATCACCCCGGCCCGCCGCCGCCGCTGCCCTCCGAACTCGACGTGCCCCCGCGCCCGCCCCTGCCGCAGAACCCCGCCGCGGCGGCCGACGCGCCGCCGGAGCCGCGTGCGGATGACGAGGTGGGCCGGCTGCCGGACTCCTTCCCGCCCATCGAGCCGGACCTGAGCGCGCCCGTCCTGCAGCTGAGGGCGGTCACCAAGAGCTTCGGCGGTTCGCGCGCGGTCGAAGAGGTCGACCTGACGGTGCCGGCGGGCATCTTCTACGGCCTCGTCGGACCCAACGGCGCGGGCAAGACGACGACGCTGTCCATGATCGCGGGCCTCCTGCGACCCGATCACGGCAGCATCACCGTCGCGGGCGTCGACGCCATCGCGCGCCCGCTCGCGGCCAAGCGCATGATGGGCGTCCTGCCCGACCGGCTGCAGACGTTCGACCGTCTCACCGGGCGTCAGCTGCTGCACTACTACGGCGTGCTGCGGGGCCTCTCGCCGGCCGTCGTCGAGGCTCGCACCGTCGATCTCGCGCGCGCCTTCGATCTGACCGAGGCGCTCGGCCGCGTCGTGTCGGACTACTCCGCGGGCATGCTGAAGAAGGTGATGCTCGCCGGCGCGCTCATCCACTCTCCGAGGCTGCTGGTGCTCGACGAGCCGTTCGAAGCCGTCGACCCGGTCTCGAGCGCGGTCATCCTCGACATCCTGGCCACCTACGTCGCCCACGGCGGCACCGTCCTCCTCTCGAGCCACGGCATGGACCTCGTCGAGCGCGTCTGCACGCGCGTGGCGGTGATCGTCGCCGGTCAGGTCCTCGCCGAGGGGACCGTCGACGAGGTGCGCGGCGAGCTCACGCTGGAGCAGCGTTTCGTTCAGCTCGCGGGCGGCCTCAGCGACGTGGAGGGCCTGGAGTGGCTGCACACGTTCTCGGACTGAGGGTCGCGCTGCTGCTCGGCGCCCTGCGCGGCGGTGCCGCTCACGTCACGCGCGTCGTCATCGGCCTCACCTTCCTCGCGTTGGCGATCGTCTCGGGATGCTGGGCGCTGCTGTCGCTGCGCGACGACACGCCCATGGTCGCCTTGGCGGTGGTGGTGTTCGCCGGCTCCGCGGTCACCCTCGGCTTCGCCCTCGCGCCGCTCATGGGCGGAGCGGCGGACCCGATGGACCCGCGGCGATTCCGGCTGCTGGGCGTGCCGCCGCGCCGGCTGGCGCTCCTGCTGGTGGTCGCGGGCTTCGTGAGCGTGCCGGTGGCGGCCCTCACAGCGCTCGCCGTCAGCGCGGGCGTGACGTGGACCGCCCTCGGTGCGGCGACGGTGCCGGTCGCGACGGGGGTGATCCTCGGCATCCTGACGTGCGTCCTTCTCGCCCGGGTGTGCATGATCCTGGCGGCCATGGTGCTGTCCGGCAGGCGCTCGCGAGAGCTGTCGGGGCTGTTCGTCCTGGCGGTCGTCGTCGTGGTGGTGCCCGTGGGTGTGTTCCTGTCGTCGCTGGAGTGGGGCGGGTCCGTCCCGACCCAGCTGGTCGAAGCGGTGGACCTGCTCGCCCTCACCCCCCTCGGTGCCGCGTGGGCGTATCCGGCCCTCGAGGGGATGGGATCGCCGGATGCGGGACTGGCGCTGCTGGTCGCCCTCGGCACGGTCGCCGTCCTGGGTGCGCTGTGGGTGTGGCTGGTCCACCGCGTCCTCACGACCGCGGATCGGCCCGTGGTGGCCCGCGAGCGTGCGGGGCTCGGGTGGTTCGCCGTCGCGCCGGGGACCCCCGGCGGAGCGATCGCGGCACGGAGCCTGCTCTACTGGTTCCAGGACCGGCGCTACATCGCCAACGTCCTGGTGATCCCGGTGGCCGCGGCCGTCACGATGGTCCCGCTCCTCATCGCCGGGGTCCCGCTGGAACTCGTCGTGCTCGTCCCGGTTCCCTTCGCCGCGCTGTTCCTCGGCTGGCTGCCGCACAACGACCTCGCGTACGACTCCACGGCGGTGTGGATGCACATCGCCGGCGGCGTGCGCGGCATCTCGGACCGGCTGGGCCGCCTCGTCCCGGTGATCCTCATCGGCGTGCCGCTCCTGGCCGTGGCGATCCCCGTCGCCATCTCGCTGCACGGCCGGTGGGCGCTGCTTCCGGCGCTCGCGGGTGTGTGCACCGCGCTGTTCTTCGCGGGGCTGGGCCTGTCGAGCATCTCTTCGGCCCTCGCCCCGTACGCCGTCTCGCGCCCGGGCGAGAGCCCGTTCCAGCAGCCGCAGCGCACCGGCTCGTCGGGCGGCATCGCCCAGGCCCTGGTCCTGGCGGGCGCGATCGCGACGGCCGCTCCGGCGATCTGGCTCAGCTGGCGCGCCGTCACCGTCGACATCGCCGCCGCCGAGGACGCGCTGTGGGCCGGTGTCGTCGCGGGCGCCGGCGTGCTCGTGGCGGGCCTGGCGGTCGGGTCGCTCGTCTTCGAGCGTCGCGGCGGGCGGCTGATGGAGTTCGCCGAGTCCACGTGACCCGACCGCCGTGGGCGGCGCGCGACTACACTGTCACTCCATGAGCACCCCCCTCGACAGCCCGGATCAGGGCGGCCTGGCCACCCTCGACCGAGAGCTCGAAGAGCTCATCCGCGAAGAGAACATCGAGCCCGGAGATCACGAGCGCTTCTCGCACTACGTGAAGAAGGAGAAGATCCTCGAGTCGGCCATCACCGGCAAGCCGGTGCGCGCGCTGTGCGGCAAGAAGTGGACTCCGGGCCGCGATCCCGAGAAGTTCCCGGTGTGCCCCACGTGCAAGGAGATCTACCAGTCGCTCGGCGGCTGAGCGCAGCGGCGCCCGTCAGCCCGCGTCGCGGAAGACGGTGGGGATCGCCGGGTCCGACCGGCTGAGCGCCAGCGCCCGCACGGGCAGCTCCTCGCGCACCCGCGAATGGTGGGCGCGGGCCGCCTGCACGCCCGCCGGGCCGGTCGCCCCGGCATCCGCCTCGCCGCCCTCGACGAGCGCCACCTGCAGGGCACGGGCGTCCGGGTGGTCGGCCGCCGTGCCGAGGTCTTCGAAGCCGTCGGCGACGACGACGGTCTCGGCGACGGCGGTGCCGTGCTCGAGGGACCGGAACGCCGCCTTGCGCCCGCCCTTGGAGCCCTTGTCGGTCGAGGCCTTCGCCACGCCGACCCAGCCGCCGCCGGAATCCTGACGCGCCACGAGCTTGTACACCATGCCGGCCGTGGGCGCGCCGGATCCGGTGACGACCGACGTGCCGACGCCGTACGCGTCGACGGGGGATGCCGCCAGTGAGGCGATCGCGAACTCGTCCAGGTCGCTCGTCACGGTGATGCGCGTCGACGTCGCGCCCAGCTCGTCCAGCAGCGCCCGCACCTCGGCGGCCACCGTCGGCAGGTCTCCGGAGTCGATGCGCACCCCGCCCAGCGAGGTGCCGGCGACGCGGACGGCCGTCTCGACGCCGCGGCGGATGTCGTAGGTGTCCACCAGCAGCGTCGTGCCGGTGCCGAGGGCCTCGACCTGGGCGCGGAAGGCGTCCTCCTCGCTGTCGTGCAGGAGCGTCCACGAATGCGCGGCGGTCCCCATCGTCGGGATGCCCCACGTGCGGCCCGCCTCGAGGTTGCTGGTCGAGGTGAACCCGGCGATGAAGGCGGCGCGGGCGGCGGCGACCGCCGAGGACTCGCCGGCGCGCCGCGAGCCCATCTCGGCCAGCGGGCGGTCGCCGGCGGCGACGCTCATGCGCGCGGCGGCGGTCGCGACGGCGGAGTCGTGGTTCAGCACCGACAGTGCGAGGGTCTCCAGCACCACCGCCTCGGCGAAGGTGCCCTCGACGGTGAGGATCGGCGAGCCCGGGAAGTACAGCTCGCCCTCGCGATAGCCGGTGATCGACCCGGTGAAGCGGTAGTCCTCGAGGTAGGCCAGGGTCTCGGCATCCACCACCCGCTCGTCACGCAGGAAGCGCAGCTCGTCGTCGCCGAAGCGGAAGTCGCTCAGCAGGGACAGCAGGCGCCCCGTGCCGGCGACGACCCCGAAGCGGCGGGCGCCGGGCAGGCGGCGCCCGAACAGCTCGAAGACGCATCGCCGGTGCGCGGTGCCGTCCCGCAGGGCCGCGTCGAGCATCGTCAACTCGTAGCGATCGGTGAGCAGGGCGGAACTGCGGGCCGTCATGGGGCAAGCCTAAACGCCGCGGGGTGCCGGCACGCCCTGGCGTAGGCTGGTCGATCGTGAAGGATGCGCCCATCGGAATCTTCGACTCGGGTGTGGGCGGTCTGACCGTCGCGCGTGCGGTGTCCTCGCTGCTGCCGCGCGAGTCCCTGCTCTACATCGGCGACACGGCGCGCTCGCCGTACGGCCCCAAGCCCATCGCCGACGTCCGCCGCTACGCGCTGGAGGTGCTCGACACCCTCATCGACGAGGGCGTGAAGATGCTCGTCATCGCGTGCAACACCGCCTCGGCGGCCATGCTGCGCGACGCGCGGGAGCGCTACGACGTGCCGGTGGTCGAGGTGATCGGCCCCGCCGTCCGCACCGCCATCTCGACGACCCGCAACGGCCGGATCGGCGTGATCGGCACCGCGGGCACCATCGGGTCGGGGGTGTACCAGGACATGCTGGGCGTGAACGAGCGGCTGACGGTCTTCGCGCAGGCGTGCCCGCGCTTCGTGGAGTTCGTCGAGCGCGGCGTGACCGACACGCCCGAGGTGCTCGCCGTCGCCGAGGAGTACCTCGCGCCGCTGCGGGATGCCGGCGTGGACACGCTCGTCCTCGGCTGCACGCACTACCCGTTCCTCGAGGGGGCGATCAGCTACGTCATGGGACCCGACGTCAGCCTCGTCTCGAGCGACACCGAGACGGCCAAGGACGTCTACCGGCAGCTCGTCTCGCGGGATCTGCTGGCCGGACCCGGCGCCGTCCCCACCCACGTGTACGAAGCCACCGGCGACTCCGCCGAGGACTTCCTCGATCTCGCCCACCGGCTCATGGGACGCGAGGTGAGCACGGTCCGCCTCGTCCAGACCGGCGCCATCGACCTTCCCCGCTGAGACCGCACCCCGACAGGAGACCCATGACCGACACCGCCCGTGCCGACGGCCGCACCGCCGACGAGCTCCGCACCGTCACGATCGAGCGGGGCTGGAGCGCCCACGCCGAGGGATCGGCGCTCATCTCGTTCGGCGGCACCAAGGTGCTGTGCACCGCCTCGTTCACCAACGGCGTCCCGCGCTGGCTGACCGGCAAGGGCAAAGGGTGGGTCACGGCGGAGTACGCCATGCTTCCCCGCGCGACCAACTCGCGCAACGACCGCGAGAGCATGAAGGGCAGGATCGGCGGGCGCACCCACGAGATCTCGCGGCTCATCGGCCGCGCCCTCCGCGCGGTCGTGGACACCAAGGCACTCGGCGAGAACACCATCGTCATCGACTGCGACGTGCTGCAGGCCGACGGCGGCACCCGCACCGCCGCGATCACGGGCGCCTACGTCGCCCTCGCCGACGCGATCGAGTGGGGACGGCGCAAGAAGTTCATCGCGCAGAAGGCGGACGTGCTGTTCGACTCGGTCGCGGCGGTGTCGGTGGGGATCATCGACGGCGAGCCGATGCTCGACCTCGCCTACGTCGAGGACGTGCGCGCCGAGACCGACATGAACATCGTCGTCACCGGGCGGGGGCTCTTCGTCGAGGTGCAGGGGACCGCGGAGGGCGCCCCCTTCGACAAGCGCGAACTCGACGCGCTGCTGGAGCTCGGGGTCGCCGGCTGCGCGACCCTGCGCGAGCACCAGGTCGCCGCGCTCGCCGCAGAGGGGGAGTGATGGCCGAGGTCGTCGCCGGGATCGCCCAGATCGTCCTGGCCACCCACAACCCCCACAAGGTCGAGGAGTTCCAGGCGATCGTCACCGAGGTCCGCCCCGACCTGCAGGTGATCTCGTACGACGGCCCCGAGCCCGTCGAGGACGGCGTGACCTTCGCCGAGAACGCGCTCATCAAGGCGCGGGCAGCGGCCGCCCACACCGGCCTTCCGGCGCTCGCCGACGACTCGGGCATCTGCGTGGACGTCCTGGGAGGTGCACCCGGGGTCTTCTCCGCCTACTGGGCGGGACACGCGAAGGATGCCGGCGCGAACGTGGCTCTGCTGCTGGATCAGCTCTCCGACATCGCCGATCCGAACCGCACGGCGCGATTCGTCTCGACCATCGCGCTCGTCGTCCCCGGCGACGCCTCCCGCGAGGACGTCGTCGAGGGGGTGTGGCCGGGACGCCTCGCCCACGCCCCGGCCGGGGAGGGCGGCTTCGGCTACGACCCCGTCTTCATCCCCGAGGGGACCGAGCGCACCGTCGCCGAGTTCTCCGCGAGGGAGAAGAACGCCGAGTCCCATCGCGCCCGCGCGTTCGCCGCGCTCGCCCCCCTGCTCGAGGGTCTCTGACCTACCCTGGTCGCATGCACGACCACGCCCCGCGCGGGATCCGCGGCGCCGACAACCGGCGGCTGCTGACGGCATCCCTGGTCCTGACCGCCACGGTCATGGTCGTGCAGGTGATCGGGGCGGTGTTCACCGGCTCGCTGGCGCTCCTCGCCGACGCCGCGCACATGTTCGCCGACACCGCCGCGCTCGTCGTCGCGCTGGTGGCGAGCGTCGTGGCCGCGCGGCCGGCGAATGACCGGCGCACCTTCGGCTATCAGCGGGCCGAGGTGTTCGGGGCCCTCGTGAACGCGGTCATCCTCGTCGCGCTGTCGGTGTGGGTGGCCGCCGAGTCCGTCGGCCGGCTCGTCGACCCGGCCGGAGCCGACGTCGCGGGCGGTCCGATGCTCGTCGTCGCCGTCGTCGGGCTCGTCGCCAACGCGATCTCGCTGTGGCTGCTGAGCGCCGCGCAGCGGCGGAGCATCAACGTCCGCGGTGCGTACCTCGAGGTGCTCGGCGACCTGCTCGGGTCGATCGCGGTGATCGTCGCGGCGGTCGTGATCCTCGTCAGCGGCTGGATGCCGGCCGATGCGATCGCCTCGCTGCTCATCGCGGCGATGATCGTGCCGCGCGCGCTGGTGCTGCTGCGCGAGGTCGCCTCGGTGCTGACCGAATCCGCGCCGGCGGGAACGCACGTGCGCGAGATCCGCGAGCACATCCTCGCCACGCCCGGCGTCGTCGCCGCCCACGACGTCCACGTGTGGCAGCTGACGCGAGGCGCGCCGGTGTTCACCGCGCACGTCGTCGTCGAGGACGCTGCGCTCGCGGACGGCCGGGCCGCCGGCATCCTGAGTCGTCTGCAGAACTGCCTGTCGGACCACTTCGACGTCGAGCACTCGACCTTCCAGCTCGAGCCCGCGGGCCACGTGGAGCACGACGCCCACGCGTGAGGGGTCTCAGGACTCGCGGACGACCTCGTCGGGCGTCTTGTCCGGGCGCAGGCCCCGCCAGCGCGCGTGACGCAGGATGCTGCCTGGAGTGAACTCCGCGAACTCCACCTCGCCGACCAGCTCGGGGCGGACCCACACGGCGTCCCGCGCGTCGAGCGACGGCACGTCGGCGAGGGGCGAGCGGTCGGTGCGCAGGGGAGCCAGGGCCTGCTGCAGGGCGGTCAGCGCGCGGTCGCTGAAGCCCGTCCCCACCCGGCCGGCGTAGCGGAGCGTCCCCTCGGCATCCGGGATGCCGACCAGCAGCGAACCGAACGTCCCGGCGCGCCCGCCGCGGCCCGGCCGCATGCCCGCGATCACCACCTCCTGGGTGCGGGTGTGCTTGACCTTCAGCCACGACTCGGAGCGCCGCCCGCTCTCGTAGCGCCCGGCGGGATCCTTCACGACCACCCCCTCCAGCCGCAGCCGCTCGCTGGTCTCGAGCGCGGCGTCGAGGTCGTCGAAGACCGGCGGCAGCGACACCGCGGGGACCGTCGCGGCGGCCAGGCGCTCGAGCTCCTCGCGGCGTTCGCGCAGCGGCAGCGCCGTGAGGTCCCGGTCGCCGCGCGCGAGAATGTCGAAGAGGTAGTAGCGCACGGGCGTGCGCGCGGCCTCGCGCGCGATGTCGGCCGGCCGCTCGAGGTTCATGCGGGTCTGCAGCAGCGGGAAGCTCGGCCTGCCGTCGGGTTCGAGCGCGACGAGCTCGCCGTCGATGACCGCCGGGGTTTCGCCGAACCCGACGTCGGTGGCCGTGAGCTCGGGGTAGCGGTGGGTGAGCTCGTTGCCGCTGCGCGCGAACAGGCGCAGGCGCGCGCCGTCCCACACCCCGATGGCGCGGATGCCGTCCCACTTCGCCTCCGCCCACGTTCCGCCGTCGGTGCGCGCCCAGCGCTCCGCCGCGATCCGCGCGAGCGCCGGCGTGGCAGCGGTGGCGAGCATGGGGCGCGTGGTGCCGGAGGGCGGGGTGCGCTTCGTCTCGCTGCGCTCGCTCAGCGACCGGGGAGGGGAGGGGGTGCGCCTTGTCTCGCTGCGCTCGCTCAGCGACCGGGGGGAGGGAGGGTGGGGGACGACGGGGGCGGCGTCGGGCTGAGGGCGGCCGGCGGCATCCGTCTTCATGCGGTGCAGCAGCCACGAGGACTTCTCGCCTTCGCCGGCCGTGCGGATGAGCGCGAGCCGGACGCGGCCGAGGGGGCCGCCGGGCCGGCCCTCAAGGGTCGCGATGACCTCGTCGTCGCGCCACTTCTCGAGTTCGTAGTGTCCGGCATCCCAGATCGTGACCGTCCCTCCGCCGTATTCGCCCGCCGGGATGGTCCCCTCGAACGTGGCGTAGCTCATCGGGTGGTCCTCGGTCATGATCGCGAGGCTGTTGCGCCGCGGGGTCGGCGGGACCCCGCGGGGGACGGCCCAGCTGACGAGCACGCCGTCCCGTTCGAGCCGGAAGTCCCAGTGCAGGCGGCTGGCGTGGTGCTCCTGGATGACGAAGATCGGGGCGTCCCCGGCGGGCGCGTCCGCGGCCGGGTGCTCGGGCACCGGCTCGGGGGTCCGGGCCGCACTGCGCTTGGCGATGTACGGCGCGAGGGGCCCGTCCGCGTCACGTGATCCCGCCGCCGCGGCTTCGCCGAGTGCGGCGAGGGGGTCTCCGGATGCCGCGCGCCCGAGCACCTCGTCGAAGGTGAGGTGGCGAAGCCCGGGGTCAGCAAGTTCCTGCCACGTGCGGGGGGCGGCGACGGCGGGGTGCGACCGGCCGCGCAGCGAGTATGGCGCGATCGTCGTCTTGGCGCCGTTGTTCTGGCTCCAGTCGATGAGGACGCGCCCGGCACGCTCGGTCTTCTTCATGCTGCTGACGACCAGGTCGGGATGATCGGCTTCGATGGCGCGCGCGAGCTCCTTCGCGAGGGCGCTCGCCTGCTCGCTGGAGTGGCCAGGCGGGAGCGCGGCGTAGAGGTGGATGCCCTTGCTGCCGCTCGTGACCGGGAACGGCTCCAGCCCCATGTCGCTGAGGATCGTCCGGGCCCACTCCGCCACGACCGCGCACTCGGCGAGGCCCGTGCCGGGACCGGGGTCGAGGTCCAGCACCAGGCGATCGGCGTCGCCGCGCTCGCCACCGGCGGTGAAGCGCCACTGGGGCACGTGCAGCTCGAGGCTGGCGACCTGGGCGAGGTAGACGAGGGTGGCGACGTCCTCGACGAGCGGATAGTGCTTCGTACCGCTCGAGTGCGGGATCGGCATCCGGGGCACCCACGCCGGCGCGCCCGGCTCGAGGTCCTTGGCGAAGAAGACCGGTTCGGGATGGTCGTCGGTGCCGACGCCCTCGACCCAGCGCTTGCGGGTGACGGGGCGGCCGGCGATGTGGGGCAGGAGCACGGGTGCGATGCGGGTGTAGTACTCGATCACCTCGCCCTTGGTGGTGCCGGTGGCCGGATACATCACCTTGTCGAGATTGGTGACCCGCAGGCGGCGGCCGCCGACGCTCACGAGCTGATCGGCCGATCCTTTCGCGCGCGCGGAGCCCATCCGCCCATCCTGCCGTGCGCGGCGCCCGCGGGCACCGGGGTAGCCGCGGATGCTGTGACAGGTGTGTACTGGTGTGATGAGGGCGATCTGGAAGGGCGCGCTGACCTTCGGGCTCGTGAACGTGCCGGTGAAGGTGTACTCCGCGACCGAGGATCACGACGTGCCGCTGCACCAGGTGCACAGCGCGGACGGCGGGCGCATCCGCTACCAGCGCATCTGCGAGATCGACGGCGAAGTCGTCCCGTACAGCGACATCGACCGGGCGTACGACGACGGTGAGAAGACGGTCGTGCTGACGAAGGAGGACCTCGCGTCGCTGCCGGCCGAGCGCAGCCGCGAGATCGATGTCGTGGAGTTCGTCCCCAGCGACCAGGTGGACCTGCTGACGCTCGACCGGGCGTACTACCTCGAACCCGACTCGGCCTCGCCGAAGGCGTACGTGCTGCTTCGCAAGACGCTCGAGCAGACCGACCGGACGGCGATCGTACGGTTCTCGCTGCGCCAGAAGACGCGGCTGGCCGCGCTGCGCGTGCGGGGGGATGTCCTCGTGCTGCAGACGCTGCTGTGGGCCGACGAGGTCCGCGAGGCCGCCTTCCCGTCGTTGGACGAGCCGGTGCGCATCTCGGCGAAGGAGCTGGAGCTGTCGGCCTCGCTCGTCGAGAGCTTCGCGAGCGACTTCGACCCGTCGGAGTTCGCCGACGAGTACCAGCAGGAGCTCCGCACCCTCATCGAGGCCAAGCTCGAGAAGGGCGACGCGGTCGACACCGCCGAGACCTTCGGCGAGCAGGAGGAGGCGGAGCACGGCGGCGAGGTCATCGACCTGATGGCGGCGCTCCGCGCCAGCGTCGAGCGTTCCCGCGCGGCGCGAGCGGGGTCCGGCGGCTCCGGCAAGGGCGACTCTGTGACGGATGCCGGGGGTGCGGCATCCGCGAAGAACGACAAGCCCAAGAGTTCCACGACCGAGAAGAAGCCCGCCGCCAAGAGCACGAGCAAGCCGGCCGCGAAGAAGTCGACGGCCGACAAGCCCGCCGCGAAGAAGAAGACCGCGAAGGCCTCGTAGCGCCCGCTCAGCCCTGGTCGGGGCGGCGCTCGCCGCCGTCCTCGCGCGGCGCGGGGTGCTGTGCGCCGCGCTCGAGGACCTCGGGGTCGAGGACGAGCTGGCGTGCCTCGATCGCGTCGGTGACGACGTCCTCGCCGGCTGCTTCGGCCTTGCGCGCCTTGCGGCGCTCGGCGAAGTAGTGCCACACCACGAAGATGACCGTGCCCGCCACGGCGGCCAGCAGGATGACGTCGATGTATTCGGCGACGAACTCGCCGACGAAGGGGATGAACCCGATGCCGTAGCCGATCATGGTGAGCCCAAAGCCCCAGATGACCGCGCCGATGAAGTTGTAGAGGCTGTAGCGGCGCCACGGCATGTGGCCGACGCCGGCGGCGACGGGGGCGAAGGTGCGCACGATCGGCACGAAGCGCGCGAGGATGATCGTGAGGCCCCCGTAGCGCTCGAAGAAGGCGTTCGTGCGCTCGACGTTACGGCGGCTGAAGACGCCGGATTCCTTGCGCTCGAACACGGCGGGGCCGCCCTTGTGGCCGATGAGGTAACCGACCTCGCCGCCGACGAAGGCGGACAGGCCGATGAGGAGCGCCACGATCCACGCGCTCACGCCGAAGACGCCGTTCGGGGCATCGGCGATGGGGTGCGAGAGCAGCCCC
Source organism: Microbacterium aureliae (assembly GCF_054780155.1). Lineage (NCBI taxonomy): Bacteria > Bacillati > Actinomycetota > Actinomycetes > Micrococcales > Microbacteriaceae > Microbacterium > Microbacterium aureliae. The sequence goes on along the minus strand of NZ_BAAGWW010000001.1, from coordinate 473,787 downwards.
GCCATGATCAGCAGGGTGTCGCCGGGCAGCAGGAAGCCGACCAGCAGGCCGGTCTCGGCGAAGACGATGAAGCACACCACCAGCAGCGCCCACGGGCCGGCGGCGGCGATGATCGCGGCGGGGTCGAGCCAGGGGATGAGGGCTATGGACTGCAAGGGCGGCGGTTCCCGTCGGTCGTGGGCTTCTTTGCGGATGACGCGTCCGGAAACGGCGACGCACCGTGCGGAAGGTGGGACTTGAACCCACACGCCCGAAGGCACAGGAACCTAAATCCTGCGTGTCTGCCGATTTCACCACTCCCGCGAGGTGAGTCGATTCTACGTGTCCACGCAACCTGCGATCGGGGACGGCGCCGCGGTCAGATCGCTGATTCCATGTCTACTTCCGGAGGCCCCGAATCTCGCGCACGAAGATCCAGATCAGCCACAGGCCTCCGGTGATGAGAGTCAGGATCACGTCGAGCAGGAACTTGCCGAAGCCGTACTTGTTGGTGTCGCGGGCCATTTCGATTGTCCTCCTGGTCGCCGGAATGCGGCATCGGTCGAGCGGTTCTAGGAATCTACGGCGAACGCGAACGGCTGTGGATAACTTGCGGGCCGCGCGGTCCGCTCTTGCGAGGATGCTCGGGTGACCCCGCCCGCCGCCTCCCGCGCGTCCGTCGCCGCGCCCCGCGCCTTCGACGACGCGGCGACGGTCGCCGTCGTGGAGCGCGTCCGCGAGCGGCTGCGGGGGGAGGGAGCCGATCCCGCGCGGGATCCGGAGCTCGCCGCCCACATCGCCCGTGCCGAGGTGCGCCGCCACAACGACTACGCCCTGGCGCGGGGTCTGGCGCCCGTCGACGACGAGTCGGCGTGCGTGCGCGAGGTGCTCGCTGCGGTGGCCGGCTACGGACCCCTGCAGGCCTACCTCGACGATCCCACCGTCGAGGAGCTCTGGATAAACGCCCCGGACCGTATCTTCGTCGCCCGCGCCGGGGTGTCCGAGCGGCTGCCGCTGACACTGAGCGAGTCGGCCGTCCGGGATCTCGTCGAGCGGATGCTGCACGCGACGGGCCGCCGCGTCGACCTGAGTCAGCCCTTCGTCGACGCCTCGCTCCCCGACGGCAGTCGTCTGCACGTCGTCATCCCCGACATCACCCGCCGGCACTGGGCGGTCAACGTCCGGAAGTTCCTGCCGGCCTTCCGCGACCTGGAGCGGCTGGTGGCCGCGGGCTCCCTTCCCGCCGACGTCGCGCGGCTGCTCGCCGACGCGATGGCCGGCGGGCGCAGCATCCTGGTCTCGGGCGCCACCCATGCCGGGAAGACCACGATGCTCGCGGCGCTCATCGCCGCCGCGCCGCCGGATCACCGCGTGGTGACCGTCGAGGAGACCTTCGAGCTGGCGGTGGCCGCGCCGGACCTCGTCGCGCTGCAGGGGCGTCAGCCGAGCCTGGAGGGCACCGGGGAGGTGTCGCTGCGGCGCCTCGTGAAAGAGGCGCTGCGCATGCGTCCCGACCGCCTCGTGGTCGGCGAGGTGCGCGACGCCGAGGCGCTGGACCTGCTCCTCGCCCTCAATACCGGCGTGCCGGGCGCCGCGACGATCCACGCCAACTCGGCACGCGAGGCGCTCGGCAAGCTCGCGGCGCTGCCGCTCCTGGCCGGCCGCAACATCGACGCCGGCTTCGTCCTGCCCGCCGTGGCGTCTTCGGTGGATCTCGTGGTGCACTGCGAGCGGACGGCGTCCGGATTCCGCCGCGTCGCCGAGATCGTCGAGCCCGACGGGGTCGACGGGGCGGCGGTGACCGCCCGCACGCTCTACCGGGCGGGCCGGCCGTGACGTATCTGTGGGGCGCGACGCTGGCCGCCGGCATCCTGCTGGCAGTCTCGCCGTGGCTCTGGCCCGTCGACCCGCGTCGGCCCCGACCCGTCGAGGCCGCCTCGCGCCTGTCGCGGCTGCTCGCCGCAGCGGGGCTCTCCCGGGTGCGCGGGCGCACCGTGGTCGCGCTGGCCGTCGCCGCCGGGATCGTCGTCGCGGCGTCGGCGTGGCTCGTGACGACGGTCACCGCGCTGGCGGTCCTCGCGGGGATCGCCGCTGCGGCCGCTCCCTTCGCGTGGCTGCGTGCGCGCGCGTCGCGGCTGCAGCGGCGGCGGCGCGGACTGTGGCCCGACGTGTGCGACCTGCTCATCGCCTCGGTGCGCGCGGGCATGTCCCTGCCGGATGCCGTGGCCGCCCTCGGCGCGTCGGCGCCCGCCGAGCTGCGACCGCCGTTCGCCGCGTTCGGCCGCGATGTCGCGGCATCCGGGCATTTCGATTCGAGCATCCGCGCGCTCAAGGACCGGCTCGCCGACCCGGTCGCCGACCGCATCGTCGAGACGCTGCGGATGGCGCGGCAGGTCGGCGGAACCGAGCTCACCCCCGTGCTGCGGGCGCTGGCGACCTCGGTGCGCGCCGACGCGATGCTGCGGGCCGAGGTCGAGGCGCGGCAGTCGTGGATCCGCGGCGCCGCGGTCCTCGGCGTGTCGGCGCCGTGGGTGATCCTCGCGCTCCTCGCGCTGCGCCCCGAGGGTGCGAGCGCCTACTCGACGCCCGAGGGTGCGGCGCTCGTCGTCGGGGGCGCGGCGGTGTCCGTGGTCGCCTTCCGCGTGATGCTGCGGCTGGGTCGGCTGCCGGAGCCGCGGCGGTGGTTCGGGTGAGCGCGCTGGAACCGGCCGGGGGACTGGACGCCGCTGCCCTCGCCGTCGTTCTCGGGACGTCGCTGGCGGTCGGCGTGGCGCTGCTGGTGTCCCTCGCGCCGCGGTGGTGGGCGCCGTCGCTGTCGCGGCGGATCGCCCCCTACATCCGCGACATCACCGACCCGGCGGGGACCTCGCTGATCCGCCCGGCCGGCTTCGGACCGCTGGACGTCCGGGATGCCGTCCGAGGGCTGCTCGCGCGCGGCGGGTCGCTGCTGTCGGGGTCGGCCGCGGTGCAGCGGCGCCTGCGGCAGGCGGGCCGCGACGAGACGGCCGAGGCCTTCCGTGCGCGGCAGCTCGCGTGGGCGCTGCTCGGCGTCGTGACAGGCGGCGTCGCATCCGTGGTCCTGGCGGTGACGACGGGATCGCCCGCGACGGTGTGGCTGCTGCCGCTGGTCGGGGGAGTCGCCGGTGTCGCCGGGTGCGACATGCTGCTCACGCGCGCCGCTCGTGCCCGCATCGGCCGGATCGAGGAGGAGCTGCCCACGGTCCTGGAGTTCCTCGCGCTGTGCCTGTCGGCCGGCGAGGGGATCCTTGATTCGCTGCGTCGTGTCAGCGAGGTCGGCGCGGGCGAGCTGACCGCCGAGATCCGCGGCGTGGTCGTGGCCGTCGGCACCGGCTCCCCGCTGCCCGACGCGCTGACGCGGCTGGGCGCAGACCTCGAGATCCCCGCCCTGGCGCGGACGGTCGATCAGCTCGTGGCGGCGATCGAACGCGGCGCTCCGCTCGCCCACGTGCTGCACAGTCAGGCCGGCGATGCGCGCGAGGCGGCCAAGCGCGCGCTCATCGAGGGCGCGGGCCGCCGCGAGATCTACATGCTCGTACCCCTGGTCTTCCTCATCCTGCCCCTCAGCGTGCTGTTCGCGGTGTTCCCCGGGATCTTCATGCTGCGACTGGGCGTCGGCTGACCGAAACTCACGGAAGGAAACTGCGATGACAGCGAACCCGATGGCAGTGACGAGAGTGATCCGCACCGCGGTGGGACGGCTGGTCCGCCGGTGCCGGTACGAGATCGGCGACCTCGCCGCCGACGAGCGCGGCGATGTGCCGGGATGGGTGCTCATCACCCTCATGACGGCGGGGCTCGTCGTGGTGATCTGGGCGCTGGCAGGTCCCGCGCTGGCGGGGCTCTTCGAGCAGGCGATCAGTCGCGTCTCGGGCTTCTGAGTGTGAGGCGGATGCCGGTGCGCACCGCCCGCGGGGGTGCGGATGACCGCGGTTCGGCGGCGGTGGAGTTCGTGCTCGTCGGCCTGCTGCTGACCGTCCTCACCCTGGGGGTGCTGCAGCTCGGCCTGGCCGTCTACATCCGCAACGTGGTGCACGATGCCGCCGTGGACGGGGCGTTCCACGGCGCGCTCGCCGACACCACGCCCGCCGAGGGCGCCGAGCGGACGCGGCAGATCATCGCGCGGACCGTCGGCGGCGACTACGCGCGAGACGTGCGCGCGGGTCTCACCGACCGTCTGGGCGCGCCCGCGGTCGAGGTGACCGTGCGCACCACGCTGCCCCTCGTCGGTCTGCTCGGTGTGCCCCGCGCGCTGGAGGTGAGTGCCTATGCCCCCCGCGAGACACTGGAGTGAACCGGGCGATGACCGGGGCTCGGCAGCGCTGGAGTTCATCCTCGTCGGGCTGATCCTGCTGGTTCCGCTGGTCTACCTCGTCACCGTCCTGGGGATCGTCCAGGGGCAGGCCCTCGGGGCCGAGGCGGGCGCCCGCCACCTCGCCCGCACCATCGCGACCTCCAGCGGCGCCTCGGACGCGCGCGAGCGTTCCAATCGCGTCGTGGACTCCGTCGTCGCCCAGTACGGGCTCGATCCGGCGGCGGTCGGCGTGCAGCTCGAGTGCCGCCCGGCAGGGACGCCGTGCCCCGCAGCCGGGGCGACCCTGACGGTGACGGTGTCCTCACGCGTCCGCCTTCCCCTGGTGCCCGAGGTCCTGGGGTGGGAGCGCGCCGTCGCGGTGCCGATCGAGGCGACGGCCGTGCAGCGGGTGTCGCGGTTCTGGAGCGCGCCGTGACGCCCGGCATCCGGCGGATCGTCCGTGGCCGCCTCCGCGCGGCGACCACGCGGGACGACGAGGACGGCAGCGTGCTCATCCTCACCCTCGGCTACGCGGCTCTCGCCCTGGTCGCGGTGCTCGTGTGCGTGGATGCGACGAGCCTGTACCTCGCGCAGAAGCGTCTCGACTCGGTGGCGGATGCCGCGGCCCTCGCCGCCGCGGACTCGTTCACCCTCACGGTCTCGGGCGGGGCGCCGGTTGCACGCCTCGACGACGTGGGCGTGCGTGCGCAGGCGGGCCTGCTGGTGGAGTCGATCGACCCCGCCGTCCGCCTCACGGCGGCGGGGACGCCCGACGGCGTGTCCGCCCGTGTGACCGTCGCCACCGCGTGGCGGCCCCCGGTGCTGACGCTCTTCGTCCCGGACGGCGTGCCGCTGCAGTCCACCGCGACGAGCCGCACCGCCCTGCGCTGAGCGGTGACTACACCTCGATGCGCTGCCGCGCCTCGGGGAACCCGAGCGTGTTCGGCGCGGAGCCCGAGTCGGAGCTCAGGTGTCCGCTCACGCCTGGGCGGCCTGCTCGGCCTTCGCCGCGGCGACCTGCGCGTGCACGTCGGTCATGTCCAGGCCCTTCACGGCGTCGATGACCTGCTCGAGCTGCGGTGCGGCGAGGGCGCCGGGCTGCGAGAAGACGAGCACGCCCTCGCGGAACGCCATGAGGGTCGGGATCGACGTGATCCGGAACCCGGCGGCGAGCTGCTGCTGCGCCTCGGTGTCGATCTTGCCGAAGACGATGTCGTCGTGCGCCTCGGACGCCTTCTCGAAGACCGGGCCGAAGGCGCGGCACGGTCCGCACCATGCCGCCCAGAAGTCCAGCAGCACGATGTCGCCGTCTTCGATGGTCTGGGCGATGTTGTCGATGGTGATCTCACGGGTGCTCATGGCATCCACTATACCCCAGGGGGTATAGTGGGGCATCGTTCGCCTCCTCCTTCCCGAAAGGCCCCCATGCGCATCCGCTCCGCTCTCGCCTCCGTCGCCGTTCTCGCCGCCCTCGGCCTGGGGCTGGCGTCCTGCTCCTCGGCCCCCGCGGCGGCGCGGATCGAGGTCACCGAGCGGACCGTGGTCGTGGACGTGCGCACCGACATGGAGTACGCCTCGGGCCACCTCGACGGCGCCGTGAACGTCAACCTGCAATCGGGCAGCTTCGAATCCGACATCGCGCAGTTCGACCCCGAGGGCGAGTACGTCGTCTACTGCCGCAGCGGCAACCGCTCGGCCCAGGCCGTCCAGATCATGGAGGCGGCCGGCTTCGACGACGTCACGGATGCCGGTGGCATCGACCGCGCCGCGGCGGCGACCGGGCTGCCGATCGTCAAGGACTGATCGCCCGCGCCCCGATCACTCGCGACCCGGCACGAACCGGGGCACCCAGCGCAGGAACGCCCCGGCGCCCAGCAGGGCGACCGCGCCCATGACGCCTGCCGCGACCGACAGCGAGAAGGCGGCGGCGACGGCCGAGACCACCAGCGGCGCCGCGGCGCCGCCCGCGTCGGTGAGCGTCCGCCACGAGCCGAGGAACGGCGCGGGGTCGTCCTTGGGGGCGACGTCGGCGCCGAGGGTCAGCAGGATACCGCTGGACAGCCCGTTGCCCACGCCGAGCACGGCCGCGAACATCGCGAACCACATCGCCGACTGATCGAGGTCGTGCGTGACCGACAGCGCCGCGAAGCCGGCGCCCATCAGGAGCATCGCCGGCAGTGCGGCCCACAGCCGGCCGAAGCGGTCCATCACCTGGCCGCTGGCGTAGAACAGGGCGAAGTCGATCGCCCCCGAGATCCCGACGACGAGGGCGATGGTCTGCGCGTCGAGCCCGATGGACACGCCCCACAGCGGAAGCACCACCTGCCGCGCCGAGCGCACGGCGGACAGGGATGCCGCGGCCACGCCGAGCCGCGCGAGCACGCCGCGGTGGCGGCGCATGGTGGCGAACACCCCCGCCCGCCCGACGGTCCGCACCGAGCCGGTGACCGGCTCGCCGGTGTCTTCGGCGAGGGTCTCGTCGGCCGCGGGGGAGCCCGGCGACGCAGGCGCCCGGCGCGCGTCCTGCGCCGCGGCGGCGGCCTCGGGGTCGGGGCCGGCGAGGACGAGGACGACGGTGGCGATGAGGCACACGCCGAAGAACCAGATTGCGGCGGATTCGACCCCGAACGCGAAAAGCAGCGCGGCGGCGACGAACGGCCCGACGAACATCCCCAGCCGGAACGAGCCGCCCAGCAGCGACAGCGCCCGGGCGCGGAAGGCCGGCGGGACGCGCGTGGTCATGAACGAGTGGCGCGCCAGGCCGAAGCCGGCCGCGCTGAACCCGATGACGAACACCGAGATCGCGAGGACGCCGAGGACGGGCGCCAGCGCCATCCCGGCCACGCCCGCGAGGGCCAGGATCCCGGCGCCGGCCATCGTGAACCGCTCGCCGAGCCGGGCGACGGCCCACCCGGCGGGAAGATTGCCGGCCAGCTGGCCGACCACGAGTGCCGAGGCCACGAGCGCGGCCGTCGCCACGTCGGCGCCGAGCCGCGCGGCGATGACGGGGATCAGCGGGATGACCGCGCCCTCGCCGAGGGCGAACAGCACGGTGGGGGCGTAGACCATCGGGCCGAAACCCCACAGCACGTCCCGAGCGCGAAGGGAGCGGTCGGCCACCGCATCCACGTTAGTCTGGAGTGTCATGCTCGAGCTCGATCTTTCCGCCGACATCCAGGCCCTGCGTTCCACCTTCTCCGACATCCAGGCGGTGGTGGACGTCGACGCGCTTCAGGCCGAGATCGCCCGCCTCAGCGAAGAGGCCGGTGCCCCCGACCTCTGGGACGACGTCGAGAAGGCGCAGAAGGTCACCAGCGCCCTCAGCCACCGGCAGGCCGAGTACAAGCGCATCGCCGAGATCGAGCAGCGACTCGACGACCTCGAGGTGCTCGTGGAGCTCGCCGTCGAGATGGAGGACGAGGACTCCGCCGACGAGGCCCGCAAGGAGCTCGCCGAGCTCGAGGACGTCATCGGGCAGCTCGAGGTGCAGACGCTCCTGGACGGCGAGTTCGACGAGCGCTCCGCCGTCGTCACGATCCGCTCGGGCGCGGGCGGCGACGACGCCACCGACTTCGCCGAGATGCTGCTGCGCATGTACCTGCGCTGGGCCGAGCGTCACAAGTACCCCGTCAAGGTGATGGACACCTCGTACGCCGAGGGCGCGGGCATCAAGTCCGCCACCTTCGAGGTCGACGCCCCCTACGCCTACGGCACCCTGTCGGTCGAGGCCGGCACGCACCGCCTCGCGCGCATCAGCCCCTTCGGCTCGGCCGACAAGCGTCAGACGAGCTTCGCGGCGGTCGAGGTCATCCCCGTCATGGAAGAGGCCGTCGAGGTCGAGATCCCCGAGAACGACCTGCGCGTGGACGTCTTCCGCTCCTCGGGCCCGGGCGGCCAGTCGGTGAACACGACCGACTCGGCGGTGCGCCTGACCCACCTTCCGACCGGCATCGTCGTCTCGATGCAGAACGAGAAGTCGCAGATCCAGAACCGCGCCGCCGCGATGCGGGTCCTCCAGACCCGCCTGCTGCTGCTCAAGCGCGAAGAGGAGGCGGCCAAGAAGAAGGAGCTCGCCGGTGTCATCACCGCGAGCTGGGGCGACCAGATGCGCTCGTACTTCCTGTACGGCCAGCAGCTGGTGAAGGACCTGCGCACCGGCCACGAGGTCGGCAACCCCGCCACCGTCTTCGACGGCGATCTGGACGGCTTCATCGCGGCCGGCATCCGCTGGCGCAAGCGCAAGGACGACGACTGATCGCCTGACACCGGATGCCGGGCCCGCGGGTGTCGCGGAACATCCCCGGCGCGAGCGCGCTTAGGCTGGCTGAGCCATGATCCGGTTCGAGAACGTCACGAAACGCTTCCGCGGCACCGCCCATCCGGCCCTCCACCAGGTGGACTTCGAGGTGGTGCGCGGCGAGTTCGTCTTCCTCGTCGGCGCCTCCGGCTCGGGGAAGTCGTCGTGCCTGCGCCTCATCCTGCGCGAGGAGACCCCCACGGACGGCCGCGTGGTCGTCCTCGGCCGGGACCTGCGGACGCTGTCCAACCGGAAGGTGCCGTATTTCCGGCGCCACATCGGGGCGGTGTTCCAGGACTTCCGGCTGCTGCCGAACAAGACGGTCTTCCAGAACGTCGCCTTCACGCTGCAGGTGATCGGGTCCTCTCGGCCCTTCATCCGCCAGGCGGTGCCCGAGGTCCTCGCCCTCGTGGGCCTGGACGGCAAGGAGAAGCGCCTGCCGCACGAGCTGTCCGGCGGTGAGCAGCAGCGCGTCGCGATCGCCCGCGCCCTGGTCAACCGCCCGCAGGTCCTGCTCGCCGACGAGCCCACGGGCAACCTCGACCCCGCCACGTCGGTGGACATCATGCAGCTGCTCGCGCGGATCAACGCCGGCGGCACCACCGTCGTCATGGCCACCCACGAGAAGGGCTTCGTCGACCAGATGCAGCGCCGCGTCATCGAGCTGCGCGGCGGAGAGCTCGTCCGCGACGAACGGCACGGCGGCTACGGCGACACGTCCGGACTGCCGAGCCTCGCCCCCGAGCCCGCGCGCGGCGCCGCCGCGGTCGCGGCGCTGACGGCGGTGCTCGAGGTGCAGCGCGAGGTCGCCCTGGCCGCGGCATCCGATGCCCACTCTGCCGCGTCGCCCGCCGACGACGCCGGCGCCACGATCCAGACCGCCGGCGCCACCCCGCAGACCCCGACCGAGACGGCGCCTGCCCCGGTCGTGACGCCCCCGATCGTGAAGGCGCCCACCCAGCCGCTGCCGATCGCGGACATCGCCGAGGTCGAGGTCTCGGAGCTGGGACTGGCCGACCGGCTGGGACTCGGCGACGGCGAACCCGATCACGAAGTCGGGCCCACGTCGTGAGGGTCGGGCTCATCCTCGGTGAAGCGTTCACCGGGCTCCGTCGCAATGCGTCGATGGTCATCTCGGTCGTGCTGGTGACGTTCGTGTCGCTCACGTTCGTGGGCGCGGCCATCCTCATGCAGATGCAGATCGGCACGATGCGCGACTACTGGGTCGACCGCGCGCAGGTGGCGGTGTTCATGTGCACCGAGATCTCGCAGGAGCCCACGTGCACCGACGGGGCGGCGACCCCCGAGCAGCTCGCCGAGGTCGAGGCGAAGCTGGCGGGACCGGCGCTGGCACCCCTCATCCGCGACGTGCGCTTCGAGGATCAGGAGGAGGCGTACCAGAACGTCATCGACCTGCTCGGCGAGGACTACGCCAGCGTCATCACGCCCGATCAGCTGCCCGAGACGTTCCGGATCAACCTGATCGATCAGCGGCAGGCCGACGTCATCATCGAGGCCTTCAGCGGGACGCAGGGCATCGAGAGCGTCGAGGACCAGCTGCAGTATCTCGAACCGCTGTTCTCGGCCTTGACCGTGGGAACGTACATCGCGGTGGGGATCGCGGTGCTGATGCTCATCGCCGCCGTCCTGCTGATCGCCACGACGATCCGGCTGTCCGCGTACGCGCGGCGGCGCGAGATCGGCATCATGCGGCTGGTGGGCGCGTCGAACCGGTTCATCCAGACCCCGTTCATCCTCGAGGGCGTCTTCGCCGCCCTGCTCGGCTCCCTGCTCGCCAGCGGGGCCGTGATCGCCGGCATCCACTTCGGTGTGGACGGCTATCTGCGGCGTCGCGTGGAGTTCGTCACGACGTGGGTGGGCATCGACGATGCGTGGCTGGTGATCCCGGTGCTCATCGGCATCGGGGCGCTGCTGGCGGCGCTGTCGGCAGGGTTCGCGATCCGCCGCTGGCTGCGGGCCTGATCGGACGGGTTAGACTGACAGGCTGCCGTGCGCCCCGCGCGGCCATGATGTCGGCGCGCGAGCGCGAACGAGGAGAAGAGCCATGCCCCGGGAACGCGGCGAGAAGGTCATCGCGACCAACCGTCGGGCGCGCCACGAGTACAACATCGAGAAGACGTACGAGGCGGGCCTGGTGCTCACCGGCACCGAGGTGAAGTCCCTGCGTCAGGGCCGGGCGAACCTCAGCGACGGCTACGCCTACATCGACGGCGGCGAGGCGTTCCTGGACGCCGTGCACATCCCCGAGTACTCGCAGGGCCACTGGACCAACCACTCAGCCAAGCGCGTGCGCAAACTGCTGCTGCACAAGGACGAGATCGTCAAGCTCAGCCACGCCATCTCAGCCGGCGGCTACACCCTCGTCCCGCTGAAGCTGTACTTCTCGGACGGCCGGGCGAAGGTCGAGATCGCCGTCGCCAAGGGCAAGGCCGAGTACGACAAGCGCCAGACGCTGCGCGAGCGGCAGGACAAGCGCGAGGCCGAGCGGGCGATGCGCACGCGCAACCGCATGGGCGACTGACGCGGCGCTGACGCGAGTCAGTGCGCGGCGAAGCGCGCTTCGACGGATGCCGTGACCACGATGTCCTCGGGCTCCAGCCGTATCTCGGGCCCGCCGCCCATGGTGTCGGCCGCCATCCGCGCGAACATCCGCTCGGGTCGCGGCTGATCCGGCGCCGACAGCAGACCGGTGTCCGCGACCTCGAGCGGCACGACCGAGCCGAGGCCGAGGGCCCGGGCGTACGCGGTGGCGCGCGCGACGGCCACCGACACCGCCGCGGCGGCGACGTCCTGCTCGACGCGCGCGCGGGTGTCGGGCGTGAGCTGCCATTGGATGTGGCTGAGGCGGACGCCGTCGTGCTCGATCACCGAGTTCGTCCACGACGACAGCTCTGACACGTCGCCGAACGTGGCGGTCACGTCGACTGACGCGTGGTGGACGAGCGGCAGGCGCTTGCCCTCGGCGTTCCACGGCCTGTCCGACCACACCGCCATCCGCTGGCTCGACCACTCCAGGACCGCGCCGGCCTCCTGCCGGGCGGCGAGGTCGTCCTGGACCGCGCGGGCGAGCGCCGAGACGCGGGCGACGACCTCGCCGCGGTCCCGGCCGTCGGCGGCGACGCTCGCGTGGGCGACGGCGCGCTCGGGCGTCCGCGTGGTCTCGTGCTGTCCGCGGACGGTGATGACGACGTCGCTCATGCCGTGATGGTACGCCGGGGAGCCGGCATCCGGATCGGTCGATGTGCATTCGGGTGCATCCAAATAGGCGGGGGTCCCGGAATACCCATCCGACGGGCGACGCACGGTCGCCTCGAACTGGAGGAACATCATGCGAAAGACCATGACGGGCGTGGTCGTCGGCGCTGTCGCCGCTCTCGGCCTGATCACCCCGGCCCACGCCATCTCGGAGACCACCGCCGACCTGTACGTGCTGCACGGCATCCCCGACACCCCCGTCGACGTCTACGTCAACGGCGAGCTGACCCTCGACGACTTCCAGCCGGGCGATCTCGCAGGCCCCCTCGACCTGGCCGCGGGCGACTACGAGGTAGCCCTCACCGCGCCCGACGCGACCGACGACAGCGCGCCGGTCCTCGGCCCCCTGACGGTCACCCTCGAGGCGAACACCAGCTACACCGCAGTGGCGCACCTCGACGAGGCCGGCGAGCCGACCGTCACGCCCTTCGTGAACGACATCTCCGAGACCGCGGCCGGTGAGGGCCGTCTCACCGTCCGGCACACCGCCGCGGCTCCTGCCGTCGACGTGCTCGCCGGCGGCAGCCCCGTGATCGAGGGACTGGCGAACCCGGATGAGGCCTCGCTCGACCTCGCCGCCGGCACCGTGGACGCCTCGGTGGCCGCCGCCGGCACCACCGACCCGGTCATCGGTCCGGCTCCCGTCGACGTCCAGGAGGGGGTGCTGACGATCGTCTACGCGTGGGGCAGCCTCGAGGACGAGAACCTCGACATCGCCGTCCAGACCATCGAGGGCCTGCATTCGGCTCCCGAGGGCGTGAACTCCGGCACCGGCGGCCAGCTCGCCGAGCGCGACGCCATGATGCAGGCGCTCCTGCTCGTGGGTGCCTTCGCCCTGCTCGCCGCCGCCGGCACCACCGGTGCGGTCCTCGCCCGGGCCCGCGCGAACCGCTGATCGCCCACATGTCGGCGAAGACGATCATCCCGGTACTCCTGGCCGGGGTGGTCGTCTTCGCCCTGTCCGGGTGCGGAGGTCAGCCCGAGACCGCACCCGCGACCACGGACCGCGCGGCTTCGGCCAGCGCGGCGCCACGACCGACCGCGTCGGTCGATGTGCCCGTCGTGGCGGCGACACCAGCGCCGCCACGACGGTCCGTGCCTCCGGTCCGGCTCGCCGTGCCGGCGATCTCGGTCGACATCCCGGTGACCCCCGTCGGCGTCGAGGAAGGCGGATTCATGGAGCTGAACGAGGACCCTGCGGTCGGGGGGTGGTACCGCTTCGGGGCGGACCCGTCCAGCCCCGACGGCAACGTGGTCATCTCGGCTCACGTGGATGCGCCCGACTACCCGATCGGTCCGCTCGCGCGGCTGCGGGAGCTCGGCGGCGGAGACGAGGTCACGGTGGTCGACGAGGCCGGGACGACTCATCGCTACACGGTGGACTCGGTGACGTACTACCCCAAGGCGGACCTTCCCGTCAATGACGTGTTCGCGCGTTCGGGCACCGACAAACTGATCCTGATCACGTGTGGCGGAGAGTTCGACAGCGCGACCGGTCGGTACGCCGACAACGTCGTCGCCGTCGCATCGCCGGCCGGTTCCGGCGATGACTGACGTGATGACGAGGGGAGAGGCACTCGTGGAAGAACCCGACGAGGCCGAGATCGCGGAGCGGTTCCGCGCAGGTGACGAGCGTGCACTCGCGGCGGTCTACCGGCGGTGGTCGCCCCTGGTCTTCACCCTCGCGCTGCGGTCGCTGGGCGACCGGGGCGATGCCGAGGACGTCACGCAGAAGGTCTTCGTGTCGGCCTGGACGTCGCGGACGTCGTACGATCCTGCGAAGGCGAAGCTGTCGACGTGGCTCGTGGCGATCACCCGCCGGCGGATCGCGGACACGCACGAGGCTCGCGCCAAGGTGAAGGCTCTGCAGGAAGAGCTGCAGCGCACCGCGGGCGACGAACTGGTCCATTCGGACATCGATCTCGCCGACCGGCTGCTGATGGCGGACGAAGTGGAGAGACTGGAACCGGATGCGCGGAACGTCGTCCGGCTGGCGTTCTACGACGATCTGACACATCAGCAGATCTCCGACCGGCTCGGCATGCCGCTCGGAACCGTGAAAAGCCATATACGTAGAAGTCTGAGCCGACTGAGGAGCCGATTGGAGGTGAGCCATGTCGCACCTTGACCCCGAGCAGATCGCTCTGGTCGCTCTGGGCGAGCCCGCGAGCGACGCCGACACGGCACATCTCGCCGCCTGCCCCGAGTGCGCGCTCGAGCTGTCCGAACTGCGCCGGACGGTGCTCGTCGGAAAGTCCACCGTAGGCATGGGCGGCCTCGAGGCCCCGCCGCAGCGAGTGTGGGACCGCATCGCCGCCGAGATCGCCGCGCCCACTGTTCCGGTCGACGACAGGCGGATGCCGGTCACCGCCGTGCCCGGCTCTCCCGTGGCCGCGCCGACCGCCGCGGACGCGGCGCCGGCCGCCGCGGGGAATCGCGCGGCCCCGCGTGGCGGCGGGGCGGGCCCCCGGCTGTCCCGGCTGATGCTCGCCCTCGCCGCCAGCGCCGCTGTCGTCCTCGCCGTCGTCGGGACGTGGGCGCTCATCCGGCCGGCGCAGGTGGTGCAGGTCGCCTCGGCGAACCTGGCCGCCTTCCCCGACCATCCGGGTGCCGAGGGCTCGGCGGTCGTCGTCGAGGGTGAGGACGGCGAGAAGGTCGTCCGCGTCGAGCTCGAGGACGATGAGGCCGGCACCGGCTACCGGGAGGTGTGGCTCATCACCGCCGACGCCACGGCGATCGTGAGCCTGGGAATCCTCGAGGGCACCGAGGGCGAGTTCGCCGTGCCCGAGGATGTCGACATCCGCGACTACGTCCTGGTCGACATCTCGCAGGAGCCCGAGGACGGCGACCCGACCCACTCCGGCGACTCGATCGTCCGGGGCGAGCTCGACTTCGCCTGAGCACCTTCCCGGCGCGCCGACGCCTGCCGGGAATGGCGGCGCGCCGGCATCCGTTGTATCCTGATGTGCTCGGATGCAGCGGCATCCGGCTTGGCAACTCCACAGTGTGACAGCGGCCCTTCGCAAGAAGGAACAACCTCGATTCGAGGTCCAGGGGATGATCGGTTTCGACATTGCCTGCCTATCTGCGTGAAGCGGGCCGAGGATGCAGGGTTATCTCGTGAACGCCCCCTGCAAACCAATAACTGCCGAAAAGAAGCAGTCCGACTTCGCCCTCGCTGCCTAAGCGAGCCCGATAGTCCGTCAGTCCGTGTGTGATCCCGACACGGGTCCTGGCGTCATCTAGGGATCTAGCTGCGCGGTGGCGTCTGGACGCCGCGCGGGACTCTTTCCAGACTGGGCCTGTCGACTTAGGTGTCTGTGACAAAGGTCGGGGCCGAGTAGAACGCTCGTACAGACTGCGCCCGGAGAAACCGCAGAGATTCAGCAATGGACGGGGGTTCGATTCCCCCCATCTCCACCAACCGCTGTCACAGGGATTCGAGGCTCCGACCATCGTGCACACGCACGGCGGTCGGGGCCTCGTCTCGTTTCGGTCGTTGAGCGAGCGCAGCGAGACGAAACGCCCGCCCGTCGCCCCGACCCCCGGTCGTTGAGCGAGCGAAGCGAGACGGCGCACCCTGTCGCCCCGACCCGGTCGTTGAGCGAGCGAAGCGAGACGAAACGCACGCCCGACGACCGGTGGTCAGAACGGTGCGGGGTCGAACTCGGCGTCGGTGGCGAACTGCACGCCGGATACCGGATGGTCGGGGTAGACGCGGCCGGTGGGGCTCGTCCACTCCAGGACCCCACCGCGCTGCTGCACGACGGTCCACGGCGTGTGGTGTTTCAGGGTGTGGTGTCGCCGGCAGAGGTGGGCGAGGTTCGTGTGGGCTGTTGCCCCGCCTTTGGCGTGGTCGACGGTGTGGTCGAGATCACTGCGTGCGGCGGGGTTGCGGCATCCGGGGAATCGGCAGTGCTGGTCGCGGATGCGCAGGTGCCGCCGCATCTTCTCGCTCGGCTGGTAGCGGTCCACGGCGAGAACGCTGCCCGAGACGGGGTGGGTGAGGATCCGTTCCCATCCGGGGGCGCCGGCGGCGAGCTCTTTGGCGCTGTCGGGGTCGATGGGGCCGTATCCGGCGAGGCTGGTCGCGTCGAACGGGTCGTCGAGGGGGGAGTCGATGAGGCTGAGGACGGGGACGGTCACCTGGACGGTGGCGTGGATGGCGGCCAGTCCGGTCTCGCGGGTGCCGACGTGGGCGAGGGGGTCGCCGGCCAGAAGCAGATCGGCCAGCAGGTCCGCGCGGACGGCGTTCATCGACCGTCGCGCGGCGACGAGGTCGTCCACGACGGCCCGCGCCTGCTTCGCGGCGTCGGTCAGCCGCTGGATCTCGTCGGCGTCGAACGCGAGGGTGTCGCCGACGGCGCGGCGGGCGTCGCTCTCGGCGGCGGCCGCGGCGACCTTGGCGTCGCGGATCGCCTGCGCCTGGGCATCCACGACGTCGCGTGCCATGGTGGTGAGACGGTCATGGATGCCGTGGGCGAGGACGCTGGGCACCACGGCGCGCACCTCGGACATGGCGTCGTCGAGATCGAACACGATGACGTTCCGGGAGCGGGCGGCGACCCGGTGCCGGGTGCGGACGGTCTCTTCGAGGAACCACTGGGCGCGGCGGCGGGCGACCGGGCGCAGCCGCGACGCGGACTCGGCCTCGGCGTAGGGGAGGACGGTGTCCTCGTACTCCGCCCTCAGCTCGTCCCGCACGATGCGTTCGCCGGCTTCGACGATGATGCGGGCGTGGGCCATCGAGATGCCGCCGGCGGCGAGGGACGCCATCGTCTTCGGGAAGCCGCCGACGAGCCGCTCCGCCTCGTGCAGCTGACGCTGCACCGTGCGGTCCGACACCCGCAGCGCGGCGCCGAGCTCCGCCGCCACCGTCCGGTGGGCGAGGTCCGCGTCCGACACCGTGGCACCGGCATCCGCCCACTCTGCGGCCACGGCCGACGCGCGAGCCAGCACGCTCGCCTCGCGCGCCTGCAGCGCCGCGATCTGCCGGCGGATGTCGACGACCTCGGGCACGATCTCACCCAGACGCGTCACCGCTGTCGCAGCGGCTTCGTCGGGGGCGGGATCGGTCATGGATCCAGTATGCGCAGGGCCTCGGACATTCCTTCGAACAGACGTAGAGCCCTCGTGGGACCAACGACCCGGCATCGCGCTCGCGTCGCCGCCTAGCGTGGAACCCCACACCGCGGAGGTGGGAACGATGATCTACTACGCGCTGGGCATCATTCTGGGCGTCGCGATCGGCTTCACTCTGGACCGGCAGCTCGGCCCGCGGATCGCGCGCGACCGATCGCGGATCAGCGCGCTGGCATGGACGGCATTCGGGCTGGGCGTCACGTCGGCCCCTTTGATCGCCGCAAGTCTGCTGATCACGCCGCTCATGGCAGGGGCGGATGCCGGCGGTGCCGCCACCGCGTTCAACGTCCCGCTCCTTGTGGGCAACCTCTTCATCCCGGCGTGACGGCTGTCCGCGCCCGATCCCTCAGTGGAACGGGCAGCGCGCCGCCGTCGAGGATCGGACGCGTCCGCCCGATGCCGGCTTGGTCGGCAGCCGCCGCCGGTTCACCTCGAGACCGGATCCGAGGATCGTCACGCGGGGATCGCTCAGGGCGGCGACCCCCGCCGCGAGCCCGGCGATCGCGAGCTTCTCGCCCGGGCAGCGATGGCCCGTCCTCACATCGGCGCCCCCGTGGGGGACGAAGGCGCGCAGGGCCTCGTAGTCCGACACGCCTTCGAAGCGCTCGGGCCGGAAGACCTCGGGGTCGTCCCACGCGAGCGGGTCGGTGTTCGTGGCCAGGATGTCGAGGACGACCCGCTCCCCGGCATCCACCCGTTCGCCGTCCAGCTCCACCGCGGCGATGGTCTTTCCGGGCAGCATCGGGACGAAGGGGGCCGTCCGCCTGATCTCTTGCGCGAACGCGATCGCGGCGGGGTTGTCGACCAGGGCGCCCGTCGCCGCGGACTCGGCGGCGATCCGGTCGCGCCACTGCGGATGATCGTGCAGCTCCTTCGCGGCGAAGGCCACGAAGCGCGCGACGGCGATCATCGGGCGGACGCTGTTCTGCAGTTCGACGCCGGCCGTGCGCGACAGCAGCAGATCGCCGCGGAGGTCGCGGTACGTCGCCCACGCGTGCAGGGCGGTGCCGGGCGCGGGGTCGAGCACTCCCTCGCGGACGGCGTCGATCAGCGCGGTGGCATGGCGATCCGACCAGAGCCGGTTGAGCTGCGCCAGAACGAAGGCGGGGGAGTACGGCGCGCCGAACCCGTCGACGATCTGCGCGAGCCGGGCCGCCCACCTGGTCTTCGCCGCCGCAGTCCCCGGGATGCCCGCCCACCGCAGGATCGCGCGTCCCAGCGCGCCCACGGCCGCGTCATAGGCGGACCGCTCGCCGCCGCCGACCCATTCGTCGAGTTCGCTGCGCCACTCGTATTCGAGAAGGGGCGCGAGCCGCGCCACCTGCGCGTCGTCGTACAGGACGTCCACGAACTCGGCCTTGCGATGCCGGTGCTCGGCGCCGTCGAGACTGTGGATCGAGGCGTGTCCGAACAGCGTCTCCTGGATGAACGCGGGCATGGCGCCGTGCCGTGCGATGCGGGAGTCGTCGTAGAACACGTCGACGCCCTCCACGCCGCGGACGAGAAGCGCGTCGTGACCGAGCAGTCGCATCGGCACCGCCCTCGCGCCCGCTCGCGCCTGCTGCCACATGTGCGCGCTGAAGTCGTAGCCTCGGGTCAGGATGGACAGGGATTGATCCGTCAGCGGGTGGGGCATGCCTCCACGCTGTCAAGGACGCTCCGCTCGGGACAGGGGGTTCCCTCTGCCGCCGAGTGTGCTATCGAGCCGAGTGTGCTATCGAGCCGAGTGTGCTAACGGGCAGAGTGTGCTAACGGGCAGAGTGTGCTAACGGGCAGAGTGTGCTAACGATGGGACACGTCGGAAAGGACCGCGATGACGAAGTACCTGATCTCGTTCCCGAGCTTTGCGATGGACGTCTCGGACGACGAGCTCCCGGCGGTCGCAGAGGCCGCCCACGACGTGATCCGCGACGCCCAGCGCGCCGGCGTCTATGTCTTCGGCGGTGGCATCAATGAAGGTGTCGGCGTCGTGACGGTCGCCGAGGACGGCGGGGTCCGCGACGGCGGCTATGACGATGCTGAGGTTCCGAACGGCGGCTACACCGTGCTTGAGCTGCCCACACGACAGGATGCCGTCGAGTGGGCCGCGAGGATCGCCCGGGCGTGCCGCTGCCCGCAGGAGCTGCGGGAGTTCCAGTTCGACCCCGTGGCGTGACCCCTCAGCCCTGATCCGACTTCTCGTCCGGGATGTCTTCCGCGCGCGGACCGACGACGTCCGAGGTGATCGTGTGCTCTCGCTCGACGTCCTTGATGACGTCGGTCTTCAGGTCGCTCGCGGGGTTCCCCTCTTCTTCCGGAGAGAGCGGCGGGATGGGCGTGCTGTCCATAGGATTCCTTTCGAGTGGTGCGGAGCTGAGGCGCCCTGCGGTTGTCGAGCGTATGGTGACCGCGATCGGCGACGGAGGGGGTTGTCGCTTCGCCGCCCGCCGTGTACCGCCGCGCGCGCGCCGGGGCAGCGCCGATCGTCTTGCTTCTGCGCAAGGCAATCTCCCCAGTCTCAGTTTCCTGAGAGCTTCCTGTGCTCTCAAAACGGGAGACTAGCCGCGCAAGCTTCTTATCCGTAGCGGTATTCCCGCAACTTCACCTCAGCGAATCCAAGCGGGTGGTAAAGATCAGCCTCGCCCTCGGCGGAGCTCAGCGCGGAGGCCACTCGATGAGGACGAGCCCCTGCTTGGTGTCGGCCTGGGTGACGGTGCCCTCGGCGAACAGGTAGGTCAGGCCGTACCCCTCGTCGTCGGTGGCGATCGTCGTGTCGGGGTTCTCGGTGATGTAGACGCCCTCGGCGTCCTCTTCGCGCAGCCAGCCCTGGGCTTCGAGCGACTTCTGCGCCGCGGCGGCATCCTCATCCGAGATCTCGGACCAGCCGAACATCTGCAGGTGATCGCCGGCTGGGCCCTCGAAGTCCGCCCAGACGCACAGGATCCCGTCGCTGAGCTCGACGTCGCCCGCGTAGAACGGCTGCTCCTGCACCGTCCAGCCGATGGATGCGAACTCGGCCACCATGTCGGCGGGGATGATCGTCTCGCACGTCGGATCCCCGGCGGGCTCGGCAGCCGGCGTGCCGCCGGGAGTGGCGACGGGCGTGTCCACCGGCACCGGGGTGGTGGTCGGCTCGGGCTGGGTCTGCGGGTCCGCGGGTGCGGAGCAGGCCGAGACGGCGAGGACGCCGGCCAGCAGGGCGAGTGCGGCGCCGTGACGGCGGCGGGGGAATGTCATCGAGAGGCTCCGTGCGGGGTCAGTCGGTGGCGTGTACCAGGTCGAGGAAGGCGTCGTGCAGCACGCCGTTGGTGGCGAGCGAGGATCGGGCCGAGAGGGTGTCGTCACCGTCGAAGGACGTGAAGCGTCCGCCCGCCTCGAGGACGATGGGCACGTGGGCGGCGATGTCGTACTCCTTGACATCGAACTCGGCTACGAGCTCCAGCCGTCCCTCGGCCAGCAGCATGTACGGCCAGGCGTCTCCGTAGCCGCGGTCGCGCCACACCGCCCGGGTCAGTCGCAGCAGCGCGTCGGTCCTGCCCGCCTCGTCCCACTGCGCGATGCTCTGAAAGCTCACGCTCGACCGAGCGAGGTCGTCCACGCGCGACACGGCCAGGCGGCGAGGTCCGCCGGCATCCGAGGCCGTCCAGGCGCCGAGACCCGTGGCGCCCCACCATCGGCGGCCGAGGGCGGGCTGGCTGACGACGCCGACGCGGGGGACGCCGTCGATCAGGAGCGCGATGAGCGTCGCCCACATCGGGATGCCCTTGAGGTAGTTGGACGTCCCGTCGATCGGGTCGATGACCCACTGCCGGGCCGACTCACCGGTCACCCCGTACTCCTCGCCGAACACGGCGTCCGCCGGCCGCTCCCGCGTGAGCAGGTCGCGGATCGCGCGCTCGGTGGCGAGATCGGCCTCGGTGACGAACGACGCGTCGGCCTTGGTCTGCACGTCCAGATCGCTCGCGTCGAAGCGTGACATGGATGCCGCGTCCGCGGCATCCGCCAGGGCGAGCGCCAGCTCGAGGTCGGCCGTCAGGTCCCGGTCATAGGGCGCGTCGAACTCGACGGCTGCACGGGGGGAGGACACCCCTCAAGGATAAACCGCGCGCGGGCGTCCCGATTTCAGGTAACGGCGATCGTGATGCTAGTGTTGACCCTCGGTTCGCCACGTCGCGGATCACGCACCTCTAGCTCAATCGGCAGAGCAACTGACTCTTAATCAGTGGGTTCAGGGTTCAAGTCCCTGGGGGTGCACCACAGTCGAGAAGGCGGTCCCGGACGGGGCCGCCTTCTCGCGTTTTCGAGCGTCCGCGCGCGCCGCCGCTTGACTTCGCCCGCATAGCCTTCGTAGATTACGGATACCTGAATCGGTTTTCAGGTTTAGCCTCCGGGCTTCCTTCCAATGGCGAAAGGCACGCGAATGCGGGTTACGAAGAAG
This sequence comes from Microbacterium aureliae, assembly GCF_054780155.1. Taxonomy (NCBI): domain Bacteria; kingdom Bacillati; phylum Actinomycetota; class Actinomycetes; order Micrococcales; family Microbacteriaceae; genus Microbacterium; species Microbacterium aureliae. The sequence goes on along the minus strand of NZ_BAAGWW010000001.1, from coordinate 452,364 downwards.
ATCCTCCTGGGCTCGGTGGCCACCGGCGCAGCCCTCGTCCTGGCGGCCTGCGCGCCGCAGGCCGGCGGCGCCGGTTCGGGTGGCGACGACGCCGAGGGCCCGGCCGAGGTCACGGTGGGCATCGTCACGAGCGAGTCCGGCCCGCTCGCCGGGTACGGCAAGCAGTACCTGGATGCCTTCAAGGCGGGCCTCGACTACGCCACCGACGGCACCGGCGAGGTCGACGGCACCGCGATCACGGTCGAGTACCGTGACGACGCCGGCGACCCCGACAAGGCCGTCACCGCCGTGAAGGAGCTCATCGGCTCAGGGGTCAGCATCATCGCCGGCACCGCGTCCTCGGGGGTCGCGCTGGCGGTCGCCGAGCAGGCCGAGCAGAACAAGGTCCTCTACATCTCGGGGCCCGCCGCCGCCGACGGACTGACCGGCATCAACGACTACACGTTCCGCTCCGGCCGCCAGAGCGCGCAGGACGTCGCGACCGCGGGAACCTTCCTCGACGACATCGAGGGCAAGAAGATCACCGTCTTCGCGCAGGACACCGCCTTCGGCCAGGGGAACCTCGCCGCCGTCGACGCGATCCTCGGCGCCGAGGGCGCGACGGTGGACTCGGTGCTCGTCGCCGAGGACGTCACCGAGTTCACACCCTTCGCCCAGCAGGTGCTCGCCGGGGACCCCGACCTGGTCTTCGTCGCGTGGGCGGGGGCGACCTCGGGCGCGATGTGGCAGGCGATGAGCCAGCAGGGCGTCATGGACGACGTGCCCGTCGTCACCGGGCTCGGCGACGCCGCGACCTTCGGGGCCTACGGCGAGGCATCCGAGAAGATCAGCTTCTTGAACCACTACTTCCCCGGGGCGTCCGACGGCGAGGTCGACGCCGCCATGATCGAGGCGATCGAAGCCGCCGGCGGCACCCCCGACCTCTTCAGCCCCGACGGCTTCAACGCCGCGCTCATGATCGTGCACGCGATCGAAGAGGGCGACGGCGACGTCGAGGCGATGGTCGACGCGCTCGAGGGCTACGAGTTCGAGGGACCGAAGGGGACGATGACGGTCCGCGAGAGCGACCACGCCCTGCTGCAGCAGATGTACCAGGTGCGCCTCGTCGCCGACGGCGACACCTTCGTCCCCGAACTGGTCGACACGGTGGACGCCGACGAGGTCGCGCCCGCCGAGGCGCCGTGAGCCGGGAGCGCGTCACCGCATGAACAGCTCCGCCCCGTCCGCGCTCCGCGTCGAAGGCCTCGGCCTGCAGATCGGCGGCGCGACCATCCTGAAGGACGTCGCCCTCGATGTCGCCGCGGGTTCCCTCGTCGGTGTGATCGGACCCAACGGCGCCGGCAAGACGACGCTCTTCAACGTCGTCTCGGGACTGCTGGCGCCCACGTCCGGCCGCGTGCTGATCGACGGCGAGGACGTCACCGAGCACTCCGTGGCGGCGCGGGCGCGGGCGGGGCTGGGCCGCACCTTCCAGACCTCGAGCCTCTTCCCGCGGGTCAGCGTGCTCGAGAACGCGCGCATCGCCGCGCAGGTGGCCCTCGGCGGCTCGGCCTCGCTGCTGCGCTTCCCCCGATCGACGGATGCCGCCACCCGGCGTGCGCGCGAGACGCTCGAGGCGGTCGGGCTCGGCCACAAGGCAGAGGCGCTCGCGGGCGACATCTCGCACGGCGACAAGCGCAAGCTCGAGATCGCCGTGCTGCTGGCCACGGACTCCTCGCTGGTTCTGCTGGACGAGCCGATGGCCGGCGTCGGCTCGGGGGATGTCCCCGGGCTCGTGGCCAACATCCGCGACCTGCAGCGCGAGAAGGGGTGCACGGTCCTCATGGTCGAGCACCACATCGACGTCCTCATGGGGCTCGTCGACAAGGTCGCCGTGATGTACTTCGGCACGATCATCGCCTACGACACCCCGCAGGCCGTGATGGCCGACCCCACCGTGCAGAGCGCGTACCTGGGGACGGCGGCATGAGCGGCGCGCCGATCCTCGAGGTCACGGGACTCGGGTGCTCCATCGCAGGGCAGCAGGTCGTCGAGGAGGTCACCTTCTCGGTGCCGGCCAGCGGCGTCACCGCCGTCCTCGGCCGCAACGGCGTCGGGAAGACCTCGACCCTCCGCGGCATCCTGGGGCTCATCCACCGGCGCGGCGAGGTCCGGCTCGCCGGCGAGCGGATCGACCACCTGTCCACGCACCGGATCGTGCAGCGCGGCGTCGGCTACGTGCCCGAGGACCGCGAGGTCTTCGCCAAGCTGACCGTCGCCGAGAACCTGGCCCTCGCCGAGCGGCAGAAGGAGCCGCGCCGGCAGTTCGTGGCGGACCTCTTCCCGGACCTCGTCGCCCGCAAGGACCAGCCCGCCGGCACGCTCTCGGGCGGGCAGCAGCAGATGGTGTCGGTGGCCCGCGCCCTGCTCAACGACAACCGGCTCCTGCTTGTGGATGAGCCTACGAAGGGGCTCGCCCCGAAGATCGTCGGCGAGGTCGCCGACGCCCTCGCCGAGGCGGCCAGGACCGTCCCCATCCTGCTGGTCGAGCAGAACCTCGACGTCGTGCGCCGGCTCGCCCGGGATGCCGTCGTCATCAGCGGCGGCCGCGTCGTGCACACCGGGCCGGCGGCCGAGATCCTCGACGATCCCGACCTGACCCGGCGGCTGCTGGGGGTCCACGCCGAGACGCCCGCGCCGCACGACGGAAGCGAGACGCGATGAGCACCCTCGTCCTCACCCTCGTCACCGGGGTCGGCCTCGGAGCGCTGTACTTCCTCGTCGCGAGCGGCCTGAGTCTCATCTACGGCCTCATGCACGTGCTGAACTTCGCGCACGGCGCCTTCCTCACCCTGAGCGCCTTCCTGGGCTGGTTCGTCGCGCGATCGCTCGGCGCGGCATCCTGGGGCTCTTTCCTCATCTCGCTGCTGGTCGGAGCCCTCGTCGGGGCGATCTTCGCCACCGCAACCGAGCTCGTCCTCATCCGCCCGCTCTACGAGCGGCACATCGAGCAGGTGCTCGTCACGGTCGGGCTCTCGCTCGCGGCGGTGGCCCTGTTCGAGGGGATGTGGGGGACCGACGCCCTCACGATCGCCGGGCCGCCGTGGCTGACGCAGACCACGAACGTCCTCGGTGCCCGCATCCCGAACAAGTACTGGGTGCTGATCGCCGTCGCCCTCGTGGTGCTCGCGGCCCTGGTGCTGTTCCTCAAGCGCACCCGTTACGGCATGATCATCCGCGCCGGGGTCGAGAACCGCGCCATGGTGACGGCGCTCGGCATCGACGTGCGGCGATCCTTCACCCTCGTCTTCGCGATCGGCGGGGCGGCGGCCGGCATCGGCGGCGTGATGGCGATGCACTACACCAGCTACGTCTCGGCGCACATGGGCGCCACCCTGCTGATCTTCGCCTTCATCGTCACCGTCGTCGGCGGGCTCGGATCCCTCACCGGCGCCGCCATCGCCTCGGTGCTGGTGGCGGTGCTGCAGCAGGTGGCGAACACCTATCTCGGCGGCACGGGGGACTTCATCGTGGTGATCCTGCTCGCGGTCGTGCTGCTGGTGCGCCCGTCCGGACTTCTCGGGAGGAAGGCATGAACCGCGCCGACATCGCCCGCTGGGCGCCGACGGCCGCCGGCGGGGTGCTCGTGGCCTTCATGGCGGTGCTGCCGCTGCTGAACCTGTCACTCCCCGGCATCCTGCCCACCCCGACGTATCAGCCGGGCACCCTCGCACTGCTGTCGCTGTGCATGGTGTTCGCCGCGCTGGCGCTGTCGTACAACCTGCTGCTCGGCTCTGCCGGGATGCTGTCCTTCGGCCACGCGCTGTACTTCGGCGCCGGCGCCTACGGGCTGGGGATCGCCCTCGAGCACTTCGGCGTGCCGATGTGGCCGGGGGTGTTCGTCGCACTCGTCGGCGGGATGCTGATCGCGCTGGTCACCGGGGCGGTGGCGATGCGGGTCTCGGGGATCCCCTTCGCGATGGTGACCCTCGCCTTCGCCCAGGCGGGGTCGGTGCTCGTGCGACGCAATTCCGGGGTGACCGGCGGCGAGGAGGGCCTGAGCCTCGAGACCTCGCAGGTGCCCGCGGAGCTCGTCGGCGTCCTCAACACGCGGAACCTCTACTGGCTGTGCCTGACGGTGCTCGTCGTGGTGTACCTCGTGACGCTGTGGGTCGACTCCTCGCGCCTCGGTCACCTCGCGCGGGCGACCCGTGAGAACGAGCAGCGGGTGCGGGTGCTCGGGCTCAGCCCCTACCGCGTGCGCCTGGTCGTCTTCGTCATCGCCGCGGCGCTGGCGTCGCTGGCCGGGGTGGCCTACATGCTGCTGCAGTCCGGCACCGTGCCACGGGCGGTCTCGGCGGATCTGACGATCACGGTCCTCGTGATGGTCGTCCTCGGTGGCGTCGGCTTCCGCTGGGGTGCCATCGTGGGAGGCGTGCTGTACACCCTGCTCGACCAGCGACTGACGGTGCTCGCGGGATCCGAGGCGATCGCGGCCCTGCCCGACGTCCTGCGCATCCCGCTGTCCGAGCCGCTCTTCCTGCTGGGCGTTCTGTTCATCCTGGTCGTGATGTTCCTGCCCGGCGGCATCGCCGGGACGATCGACGCGTGGCTGCGCCGCCGCAGAGGCGAGCGCACGCGGACGACGCTCCACGCGATGGACGACGCCGAGGCCGAGACCCCCGAGGCCGCGCGCGCATGAGGTGGGAGGACGACGGTCCGGACGACGGCGCGCACACGATCGGCCGGTGGCTCACCGACCGCGCGGCTGTCTCGCCGGCGCGCATCGCCATCGACGACCGGGGCGTGCGGGTGGACTACGCGACGCTGGCCGCGCGCGCGTCGGCGCTGGCCGGCAGGCTGCGGGCGGCGGGCTATGGTCCGGGCGACCGGCTCGCGACCGTCTCGGGCAACTCCACCGATCACGTCGTGGCCTTCTTCGCGTGCGCGCTGGCCGGTGCGGCGTTCGTGCCGCTGTCGTGGCGGCTGACCCCCGCCGAGCTCGGCACCCTGATCGCACGGCTCGGCCCCGCCCTGCTGCTGGTCGAAGAGGACTACGCCGCGCTCGCCCGCGACGCCCTGCGGGCCGCGGGCCGGACGGAGGTGCCGGTGGCGGCCCTCGGGACCGCCGGGATCGAGGCGGACTGCCCGCGCTCGTCCCGGCCCCGCGACCGGCGGCCCGTCCGCGACGACGACCCGCTGCTGGTGATCTTCACCTCGGGCAGCGAGGCCGCCCCCAAGGGCGTCGTCCTCACCCACGCCAACTGCTTCTGGAACAACCTGGCGCTTTCGCAGGCGCTGCCCCTCACCGCCGACGACGTCGTGCTGGCGATGCTGCCGCAGTTCCACGTCGCGGCGTGGAACTGCCAGCCGCTGCTGGCGTGGTGGGCGGGGGCCACCGTGGTCCTCGAGCGCTCGTTCCACCCCGGCCGCGCGCTGCAGCTGATCGCCGACCGGGGCATCACGGCGATGATGGGCGTCCCCACCCAATACGAGCTGCTCACGCGCGAGGCCGGCTGGGATGCCGCGGACCTGTCGTCGCTGCGGATCGCGCTGGTCGGCGGCGCCACGGCCGGCGAGGACACCCGCCGCGCGTGGGCCGGCAGAGGCGTCGCCCTCACGCAGGGCTACGGCCTGACCGAGGCCGGCCCGAACGTGCTCCACCTCGCGCCCGAGGACGGCCGCCGCGCGCCCGGCGCCGTCGGCCGCCCCTATCCGCACGTCACCGTCCGGCTCGCCGACCCCGACACCGGCCTGCCGCTCGAGGGCGAGGCGACGGGCGAGCTGTGGGTGAGGGGACCGAGCGTCTTCGCCGGCTACCTCGACGATCCGATCGCGACCGCCGCAGCGCGGGCGGGCGGGTGGCTGCGCACCGGGGACCTCGCGCACCGGGATGCCGACGGCATCCACACCATCGTCGACCGGCTGAAGGACATCTACATCTCGGGCGGCGAGAACGTCGCGCCCGCCGAGGTCGAGCAGGCCCTGCGCCGTCACCCCCTCATCGCCGAGGCCGCCGTCGTCGGCGTCCCCGATGCGGTGTGGGGGGAGCGCGGTTTCGCCTTCGTCGTGCCGGTGGCCGGCGCCGCCCTCTCGGCCGACGAGGTGACCGCCCACGCCCGCCGCCATCTCGCCGGCTTCAAGGTGCCCACGCGTGTCGCCGTCGTGACGTCGCTGCCGAGGTCCACCATCGACAAGCTCGCCCGCGCACGGCTGCGCGCCCTGGCGACGACGATCATGAGCAAGGAGAGCCATGAGCCTTCCCGCTGACGACGGCGACGAGGCCATCGTCTCGCCGGCCACCGGCCGCCCCCTCACCAAGCGCGGCGAGGCGACCCGTCGCCGCCTGCTCGAGGCGGCCGAAGAGGTCTTCGCCGAGCAGGGGTACCACGAGGCGTCGATCGTGAAGATCACCGAGCGCGCCGGCATCGGACTCGGGACCTTCTACCTGTACTTCGACAGCAAGCAGTCCGTTTTCGAGGCCCTCGTGATCGACCTCAACAGGCGCGTGCGGCACTCGATGTCCGAGGCCATGGCCGGAGCCGCCACGCGGCTCGAGGCGGAGCGCGCCGGATTCGCGGGGTTCTTCCGCTTCACCGCCGAGCACCCGGCGCTGTACCGCGTCGTCCGCGAGGCGGAGTTCGTCTCGCCCGAGGTGCTGCGGCTGCACTACTCCCGCATCGTCGAGGGCTACGAGGCAGGACTGCGCGCCGCGCAGCAGGTCGGCGACGTCGATCCCGACCTCGACGCCGAGGCCACCGCGTGGGCGCTCATGGGCATGGGCGAGCTCATCGGCATGCGCTTCCTGCTGTGGGAGCGCGACGCCCACGGCCGCCCGCCGGCGAGCCTCGACCCCCGGGTCTTCGACTCCCTCGCACGCCTCATCGACAACGCCCTCGCCCCCGGGCAGGCACGACCCCACGACCCTGCAGCTCCGGGAGGACCCGCATGACCGAACGATCCCACGACCTCGCCGGCAGGCGCGCCCTGATAACCGGCGGCGCCAGCGGCATCGGCCTGGCCTGCGCCCACGAGTTCGCCCGGCGTGGCGCGCAGGTGATCGTCGCCGACCTGCAGGCCGAGGCGGCCGAGGCCGCCGCCGCCGACGTCGGCGGCGAGGCGTGGGTGGTGGACCTGTCGGACACGACGGCGCTCGAGAGCGTCGACCTCGACGTCGACATCCTCGTCAACAACGCCGGCATCCAGCGCGTGAGCCCCATCGAGGAGTTCGACCCCGAGACGTTCCGGCTGCTGCTGCGGCTCATGCTGGAGTCGCCGTTCCTGCTCGTGCGGGCGGCGCTGCCGGCGATGTACGCGCGCGGGTGGGGGCGGATCATCAACGTCTCGAGCGCTCACGGGCTGCGCGCCTCGGCGTTCAAATCCGCCTACGTCTCGGCCAAACACGGCCTCGAGGGGCTCTCGAAGGTCACCGCGCTCGAGGGCGGCCCGCGGGGCGTCACGAGCAACTGCATCAACCCCGCCTACGTCCGCACGCCCCTGGTCGAGAAGCAGATCGCCGACCAGGCCCGCATCCACGGCATCCCCGAGAGCGAGGTCGTCGAGAAGATCATGCTCACCGAGACGGCCATCAAGCGGCTCATCGAACCGGATGAGGTCGCCTCGCTCGCCGGCTGGCTGGCCTCGGATGCCGCGGGCATGGTCACCGGCGCCTCGTACACGATGGACGGCGGGTGGACGGCGCGATGAGCGGTCCCGCAGCGCACCGCTACCGCACGACGGACGTGCCCGTCGCCGGCGGAGACCTGCGCGTCGGCATCTGGGAGCCCGAGACCGCGTCGCCCGGCGACCCCGCCGTCCTGCTCGTGCACGGCGTCACCGCCTCGCACCGGGCGTGGCCGTTCGTCGCCGCACGGCTGCCGGGCGTCCGCGTCATCGCCCCCGACCTCCGCGGCCGGGGCCGCAGCAACGGCGTCCAGGGGCCCGCCGGGATGGCCGCGCACGCCGACGACCTCGCCGCCGTGCTCGACGCCCTCGGCGTGGCGCGGGCGCTCGTGGTGGGCCACTCCATGGGCGGGTTCGTCTCGGTGGTCTTCGCCCACCGGCATCGGGACCGCGTCACGCGCCTCGTGCTCGTGGACGGCGGGCTGCCGCTCGACGTCCCCGCGGGACTCGACGCCGACGCGCTGGTCGCCGGGATCCTCGGTCCCACCGCCGCGCGGCTGTCCATGCGCTTCGCCGACCCCGAGGAGTACCGGGCGTTCTGGCAGCGGCATCCGGCCTTCGCCGGGCAGTGGACGTCCGAGCTCGAAGAGTACCTGCGCTACGACCTCGTCGACGCCGGGGACGGCTCGCTTCGGCCCGCGACGAGCTACCGCACTACGGTCGAGGACACGCTGGACATGAACACCGGCGACGCCCTGCCCGCCGCCCTCGACGGGCTGCGGCATCCGACCCGGTTCCTGTCGGTGCCGAGGGGACTGCAGGACGAGCCGCCGGGGCTGTACGCGCCTGCGCATCTGACGCGCATGCTCGCGTCGCATCCCGAGATCCGCCACGAGCGGGTTGACGGGTACAACCACTACACGATCGTGATGTCGGCGGGGGGAGCGGACGTCGTCGCGGCGGCGGTGCGGGAGGAGCTCGCCGCCGCGGCGGCGAGCGTGGGCTGACCCACCGGCGGACTCACCGGGCGGCGGCGATGCGGGTGGTCAGCTGGTGTGCGTGCGCGAGGAGCGTGCGCCCCAGCTCGGCCACCCGCTCGGGCGTGAAGCGGAACTCCACGCCGGTGAGGCTCAGCGCCCACTGCGGGTGGCCTTCGCGCGTGAAGACCGCCGCGCCCATTCCCCAGCTGCCCTCGACGATCAGTCCGGGGTTGAGCGCGTAGCCGCGCTCCTGCGTCTCGCGCAGCCGCGCGCGCAGCCTCGCCTCGCCGTGCGGCCGCCCCCACCGCTGTTCGAGCTCGGGATGCCGGGCGAAGTAGTTGTCCACATCGTGGGGAGGCAGGAAGGCGAGGATGGCGAGCCCCGCCGACGCCACGCCCAGGGGGAAGCGCACCCCCTCTGACAGCACGAACGAGCGGATGGGGAAGCTCCCCTCTTCGCGCAGCAGGCAGACGGTCTCGTCACCGCGGCGCACCGAGAGGAACGCGCTCTCCTCGGTCCGCACCGCCAGGGAGCGGACGATGTCGCGCGCGACGGAGGTCACGTCGTACCGGGATGCCGCGACCGTGCCCATGAGGTACAGCTCGGGCCCCGGCATCCATCTGCCCGTCTCGTCGTCCTGGTCGACGAGACCCTCGGCGCGCAGGGCGGCCAGCAGCCGATGCGCCGTGGGGCGGGTGAGCTCGGCGCGGGCGGCGAGGTCGGCCACCGACGCCCCCTCGTCACCGGCCGTCGTCACCAGCCGCAGCAGGCGCGCCGCGCGCGCGACCGACTGCGTCCCCGGCACCGTTGTCGCGTTCAAGTCCACGATGTGGACACTACGCGCGCGGGGCGCCACATGGCAAACAGCCGCGTGCGCCCGCCGCCCCCCGCGGTCGAGAATCGCCTCAGCGCCCGAGACACATCGGAGTATCGTGCGCCGAGCAGCTTCTCGGCGCGGCGCGGGCCGAGCGAAGGAGCACACGTGATCGACAAGACCTGGGCGACGGCGGCCGAGGCCGTCGCCGACATCCCCGACGGCGCGAGCCTCGCCGTCGGCGGCTTCGGCCTCTCGGGCAACCCCATCGCCCTGATCGAAGCGCTGCTGGCGCAGGGGACCGCGGACCTGAGCGTCGTGAGCAACAACTGCGGCGTGGACGACTGGGGCCTCGGCGTGCTGCTGCGGGCCAAGCGCATCCGCAAGATGACCTCGTCGTACGTCGGCGAGAACAAGGAGTTCGAGCGGCAGTTCCTGTCGGGCGAGCTCGAGCTCGAGCTGACCCCGCAGGGCACGCTCGCCGAGAAGCTGCGCGCCGGCGGCTCGGGGATCGCGGGCTTCTTCACGCAGACGGGCGTGGGCACCCAGGTCGCCGAAGGCGGGCTGCCGCGCCGCTACGCCGCCGACGGCTCGGTCGCCGTCGCGTCGCCCGCCAAGGACGTCCGCACCTTCGACCTCGGCGCGGGGGAGCGCGAGTACGTCCTCGAAGAGGCCATCGTCACCGACTTCGCCCTCGTCCACGCGCTGCGCGGCGATCGCCACGGCAACCTCGTCTTCAACAAGGCGGCCCGCAACTTCAACCCGCTCGCGGCCATGGCCGGGCGCGTGTGCATCGCCCAGGTCGAGGAGCTCGTCGAGCCCGGCGAACTCGACCCCGACAGCATCCACCTGCCCGGCATCTACGTCCACCGCATCGTCGAGGTGGGCACCGACATCGAGAAGCGGGTCGAGCGGCGCACCGTCCAGGCGCCCGTCCAGACCCCGGAAGGAGCCTGACATGGCCCTCACCCGTGCCCAGATGGCCGCGCGCGCCGCGGCCGAGCTCGCCGACGGCGCCTACGTCAACCTCGGTATCGGGCTGCCCACGCTCGTCCCCAACCACGTTCCCGACGGCGTGACGGTGGTGCTGCAGTCCGAGAACGGCATCCTCGGCGTCGGGCCGTACCCGGCTGAGCATGACGTCGACCCCGACCTCATCAACGCGGGCAAAGAGACCGTCACGACGCTCGCCGGCGCGGCGTTCTTCGATTCCGCGCTGAGCTTCGGCATGATCCGCGGCGGCAAGATCGACGCGGCGATCCTCGGCGCCATGCAGGTGTCCGAGCGCGGGGACCTCGCGAACTGGATGATCCCGGGGAAGATGGTGAAGGGCCCCGGCGGCGCGATGGACCTCGTCCACGGGGCTGCGAAGGTCATCGTGCTGATGGAGCATGTCGCCAAGGACGGCTCGGCCAAGATCGTCCGCGAGTGCTCGCTGCCCCTCACCGGCAAGGGCGTGGTCGACCGCATCATCACCGACCTCGCCGTCATCGACGTCACCGCCGACGGCCTCGTCCTGGTCGAGGTCGCCGACGGCGTCACGGTCGACGAGGTGATCGCCGCGACCGAGCCCGACCTGCGAGTGGCCGACGCGCTGCGCGCCGACGAGCTTAGGGTGGTGTCATGAACCACGACGACGTCGTCATCGTCGCCGCCGCCCGCACCGCGCAGGGCCGGTTGAAGGGCCAGCTCTCGGCCCTCACCGCCGTGCAGCTCGGGTCAGCCGCGATCCGCGGAGCCCTCGAGCGCGGCGGCATCCCCGCCGACGCCGTCGACGCGGTGCTCGTGGGCCAGGTCCTCGCCGCGGGGGCGGGGCAGAACCCCGCCCGCCAGGCCGCCGTGGGCGCCGGCATCGGCTGGGACGTGCACGCGGCATCCGTCAACAAGGTGTGCCTGTCGGGACTAACCGCCGTCATCGACGCCGCCCGCATGCTGCGCCTCGGCGACGCGACCGTCGTTGTCGCGGCCGGCATGGAGTCGATGACGCGTGCGCCGCACCTGCTCATGGGGTCGCGCGAGGGCTGGACATACGGCTCGGTCGAGGTGCTGGACCACATGGCCTACGACGGCCTCACCGACGCCTACGACGCCGAGAGCATGGGCGCATCGACCGAGCGGCACAACGAGCGACTGGGCGTGACCCGGCAGGTGCAGGACGAGGTCGCCGAACGCTCGCACCAGCGCGCCGCCGCGGCGCAGCAGGCGGGCGTCTTCGACGCCGAGATCGTGCCCGTCGAGATCCCGCAGCGCAAGGGCGACGCGGTCGTGGTCACGCGCGACGAGGGCGTCCGGCCGGACACCACCGTCGACACCCTCGCGGGGCTCCGGCCTGCCTTCGCCAAGGGCGGGTCCATCACGGCCGGCAACTCTTCGCAGATCTCGGACGGCGCCTCGGCGGTGGTGCTCACCACCCGCTCCCACGCCGACGAGCGCGGCTGGGACGTGCTGGCCGTCGTCGGCGCCGCCGGTCAGGTCGCCGGTCCCGACAACTCGCTGCACGCGCAGCCGGCGCGGGCCATCGAGCAGGCGTGCCGGCGTCAGGGGATCGCGCCAGCCGACCTCGACGTCGTCGAGATCAACGAGGCGTTCGGCGCGGTCGTCGCACGGTCGCAGGCCGAGCTGGGCCTGGATGACGACGTGGTCAACCCGCACGGCGGAGGCATTGCGATCGGGCACCCCATCGGGGCCTCGGGCAACCGTCTCGTCGTCCACGCCGTCCACGAACTCGTCCGGCGGGGTACGGGCACCGCCGCGGTCGCCCTGTGCGGCGGCGGCGGGCAGGGCGACGCCCTCATCCTCACCCGGTGACACCGGGGCGGACGTGGCGATGACGGGCAGGGCGACGCGCACCACGCGCGTCGTCCTGCTCGTCGTCGCGACGGCCCTCGCGGCCACCGGCTGCGATGCGGCGCCCGCGGCGCCCTCGGCGAGCCCGGATCCCCCCGTCGCCGCCACCCCGCCGTCCGCGGAGCCCGGGCTGCCCACCGAGCCGGCCGACGTCGTGACGGGCCTCGACGCCCCGTGGTCCATCGCGGTGGTGGGCGACTCGGCGCTCGTCTCGGAGCGCGACACCGGCCGCATCCTCGAGCTCCTGCCCGGTGGCGAGCCGCGCGAGGTCGCCGTCGTCGACGACGTCGTCCACGGCGGCGAGGGCGGGCTCCTCGGCCTCGCGGTGTCGCCAGACGGTGCGGCGGTGTACGTCTACTCCAGCGTCGCGGAGGGGAACCGCGTCCGGCGCTACGTGCTCGGCGGCGAGCCCGGCGCGCTCACTCTGTCCGACCCGCTCACCGTGATCGACGGCATCCCCCGGGCGTCGACCCACAACGGCGGCCGCCTCGCCTTCGGCCCCGACGGCATGCTGTACGTCACGACGGGGGATGCCGGGAGCCCCGCCGCCGCGCAGGACCCGGGTTCGCTGGCGGGCAAGATCCTGCGGCTCACGCCCGCGGGCGGCATCCCCGAGGACAACCCGTTCCCGGACTCACCGGTGTACAGCCTCGGACACCGCAATGTGCAGGGTGTCGCGTGGGCGGCCGACGGGCGGATGTTCGCCAGCGAGTTCGGCCAGGACCGGCTCGACGAGCTCAACGTCATCGTCGCCGGCGGCAACTACGGCTGGCCCGAGGTGGAGGGCTCCGGCGGCGGCGAGGGGTTCATCGACCCGGTGCAGGAGTGGGCGACCGACACCGCGAGCCCCTCGGGGATCGCGGTCCTCGGCGACACGCTGTACATCGCGAATCTGCGCGGGCGCGTGCTGCGGGCGGTCGACGTGGACGACCCGGGGGTCGCGGCCGACCACCTCGCGGGCGAGCTCGGCCGGCTCCGCGATGTCGCCGCGGCGCCGGACGGCGCGCTGTGGATCCTGACGGGGAACACCGACGGCCGCGGGGACCCCGCCGAGGGGGACGACCGGATCGTCGCGGTCGACCCGGCGGTGCTGCCGCCGGGCTGACTCAGCGCTTCTTCTTGAGGCGCTTCTGGACGAGCTCCGACTCCTTGCCGTGGGCGGCGGAGTCGCCGGGCATGATCTCGCCGCGGGCCGCCCGGCGGGCATCGATGATCGCGCCGATCGCGAGCGCGAGGGTGATGCCCCAGCTCAGCCAGGCCAGCGCCGTGCGCCACGTGAACTCGCCGCTGCGCAGACCCCGGAACAGCGTCACTCCGCTCGTGATCGCGGTGAACAGGCCGGTGCGGAAGACGTACGTGCGCATGCCCCCAACGCTATCGAACCGTCGATGTCAACCGCCGGGGCCTTGACAGGCGCGCTGTTAGCCTGGCAAAACACCACACCCAGGAGGCCTTGTGACCCAGGCAGACTTCGTCGTCGTCGCCAATCGACTGCCCGTCGACCACGTGAGCGGCGGTACCGGCGAGGACGCCTGGCGGCGCTCCCCAGGGGGTCTGGTGACCGCGCTGGAGCCGGTCATGCGCGACGCCGACGGCGCGTGGGTCGGGTGGGCCGGGCGCGCCGACCTGGACGTCGAGCCGTTCGACTTCGACGGCACGCACCTGGTGCCGGTGACGCTGACGGCCGAAGAGGTCGAGAACTACTACGAGGGCTTCTCGAACGACACCATCTGGCCGCTCTATCACGATGTCATCGCCGCGCCGCGGTACCGCCGCGTGTGGTGGGAGTCGTACGTCCGGGTCAACCGGCGGTTCGCCGAGGCGGCGGCCGAGGCGGCGGCCGAGGGCGGCACGGTGTGGGTCCAGGACTATCAGCTGCAGCTCGTCCCGCAGATGCTGCGGGATCTGCGGCCCGATCTGACCATCGGCTACTTCCACCACATTCCGTTCCCCGCATACGGCCTGTACTCGCAGCTGCCGTGGCGCCGGCAGGTGCTGGACGGACTTCTCGGCGCAGACGTGATCGGCTTCCAGCGGGTGGCGGACGCCGGCAACTTCGCGCGGGCGGTCCGGCGCGTGCACCACTACACCACCAAGGCCAGCGGCATCACCGTGCCGCATGAGGACGGTACGCAGCGGATCGTCCTGGCCCGCGCCTTCCCGATCTCCATCGACGCGGCCAGCTACGTCGAGCTCGCCGGCCGGCCCGAGATCCGTGCCCGCGCCGCCGAGATCCGCGAGAGTCTGGGCAATCCCAAGAAGATCCTGCTCGGGGTCGACCGGCTGGACTACACCAAGGGCATCCGCCACCGCATGAAGGCGTTCGGCGAGCTGCTCGAGGACGGCCGCGTGAACGTCGGCGACGTCACGCTGGTCCAGGTGGCCAGTCCCAGTCGCGAGCGCGTGGAGTCCTACATGCACCTGCGGGACGAGATCGAGCTGACCGTCGGCCGCATCAACGGGCAGTTCGACACCATGGACCACACCGCGATCCGCTACCTCCACCAGTCCTATCCGCGCGAAGAGATGGTGGCGCTGTTCCTCGCGGCCGACGTGATGCTGGTCACCGCGCTCCGTGACGGCATGAACCTGGTCGCCAAGGAGTACGTCGCCACCCGCACCGACAACCGCGGCGTCCTCGTGCTGAGCGAATTCGCGGGCGCGGCCGACGAGCTCGCCAGTGCGGTGCGGATCAATCCGCACGACATCGGGGGAGTGAAGGACGCCATTGTCCGTGCGATCGAGATGCCCGCGGCGGAGCAGGGCCGACGCATGCGGGCCCTGCGCCGCAAGGTGCTCGAGAACGACGTGGCGCGGTGGTCGCAGAGCTTCCTCGACGCCCTCGAACGGGCCCGGCAGGCCAAGGCTCCCGTCCAGCGGACGTTCGCATGAGCGGCGCGAGCACGTCCGGGTGGGGCGCGGCGCTGTCGCGGCTCGCCGCCGCCGACCGGCTGCTGGTCGCGCTGGACTTCGACGGCACGCTCTCGCCGCTCGAGGACGAGCCGATGGACGCCCGCATGCTGCCGGCGGCCCGCGAGGCGGTCGAGGCGCTCACGGCGGTCGACGGCACCGTCGTCGCGCTGGTCTCGGGCCGGAGCCTGCACGATCTGCGCGAAATCGCCGAGCACGACGACGACTCGCCCGTGCATCTGGCCGGATCCCACGGCGCCGAGGTGTGGGTGCCGGGGGAGGGGCCGCTCACGGTCGACGACGACCCCGCCGACGTCGCCCAGCGCGACCGGCTGCGCTCCCATGCCGAAGCGGCGACGGCGGACATGGCCGGGATCTGGATCGAGCCGAAGTCCTTCGGGTTCGGCGTCCACACGCGGCGGGCGGATGCCGGGACCGCGCAGGCCGCCTACGACGCCGTCGACCGGATCGTCTCGGCCGAGGCGCCGCACTGGCGTCGCCGCACGGGGCACAACATCGTCGAGTACGCCTTCCGCCACGAGGGCAAGGACGGCGCGGTGGCGCAGCTGCGCGACCTGGTCGGCGCGGACGCGGTGCTCTTCGCCGGCGACGACGTCACCGACGAGGACGCGCTGCGCAGCCTCGGCGACGGCGACGTCGGCGTGCATGTGGGCGACCGCGAGACCGCGGCATCCGTCATCGTGGCCGACATCCCCGCCTTCGCCGACCTGCTCATGACACTCGCGCGTGAGCGCGCGCGCCGACGGGAATAGACTTCGAGAATGCCCCAGCCGGATAACTCCATCGACATCAAACCGCGCAGTCGGGTCATCACCGACGGCATCGAGGCCACCACGTCGCGAGGCATGCTCCGCGGCGTCGGGATGGGCGACGACGACTGGGACAAGCCGCAGATCGGCATCGCCTCGAGCTGGAACGAGATCACGCCCTGCAACCTGAGCCTGGACCGGCTCGCGCAGGGCGCGAAGGAGGGCGTGCACTCCGGCGGCGGCTACCCGCTGCAGTTCGGCACGATCTCGGTCTCGGACGGCATCTCGATGGGGCACGAGGGGATGCACTTCTCGCTCGTGTCGCGCGAGGTCATCGCCGACTCCGTCGAGACGGTCGTCATGGCCGAGCGCCTGGACGGGACCGTGCTGCTGGCCGGCTGCGACAAGTCGATCCCCGGGATGCTGATGGCCTCGGCGCGCCTCGACCTGTCGAGCGTCTTCCTCTACGCCGGGTCGATCGCGCCCGGCTGGGTCAAGCTCAGCGACGGCACCAGCAAGGAGATCACCATCGTGGACTCCTTCGAGGGAGTCGGAGCGTGCCTCGCGGGACGCATGAGCGAGGCGGACCTCAAGCGCATCGAATGCGCCTTCGCGCCCGGCGAGGGAGCCTGCGGCGGCATGTACACCGCCAACACGATGGCCTCGGTGGCCGAGGCGCTCGGCCTCAGCCTTCCCGGCTCCGCCGCGCCGCCGTCGGCCGATCGTCGCCGCGACTACTTCGCCCACCGCTCGGGCGAGGCCGTGATCAACCTGCTGCGCCAGGGGATCACCACGCGCGACATCCTCACACCCGAGGCGTTCGAGAACGCCATCGCCCTGGCGATGGCCCTCGGCGGCTCGACCAACGTCGTCCTGCACCTGCTGGCCATCGCGCGCGAGGCCGACGTCGAGCTGAACCTGCACGACTTCAACCGCATCGGCGACAAGGTCCCGCACGTGGCCGACATGAAGCCGTTCGGCAAGTACGTCATGAACGACGTCGACCGGCACGGCGGCATCCCCGTCATCATGAAGGCGATGCTCGACGAGGGCCTGCTGCACGGCGACGCGCTCACGGTCACCGGCAAGACCCTCGCCGAGAACCTGCGCGACCTCGACCCGGACCCGGTGGACGGCGACGTCATCCACCGCTTCGACGACCCCATCCACGCCACCGGTGGGATCACGATCCTGCACGGCTCGATCGCACCCGAGGGTGCCGTGGTCAAGACCGCGGGCTTCGACGCCGCCGTCTTCGAGGGCCCCGCCCGCGTGTTCGAGCGCGAGCGCGCCGCGATGGACGCGCTCGAGGCCGGCGAGATCACCGCCGGCGACGTCGTGGTCATCCGCTACGAGGGCCCGAAGGGTGGTCCCGGCATGCGCGAGATGCTGGCCATCACGGCCGCCATCAAGGGCGCGGGCCTCGGAAAAGATGTACTACTCTTGACGGACGGTCGATTCTCAGGCGGCACAACCGGACTGTGCATCGGCCACATAGCACCCGAAGCGGTGGACGCAGGTCCCATCGCCTTCGTGCGCGATGGTGATCTGATACGGGTCGATATCGCGGCTCGCTCTCTCGACCTACTCGTCGACGAGGCAGAGCTGAGCTCCCGCCGGGACGGCTGGGAGCCCCTTCCCCCGCGCTATACCCGTGGCGTCCTTGCCAAGTACTCCCGTCTCGTGCGCTCTGCAGCCCAGGGCGCGGTGACGGGCTGACGGCACTTCGACACAGCCCCTCCCACTCCACGAGGATCCACACCATGCCCGCCGAAACCGCCACGGCCGTTCCCCGGCCTCCCGCCCGCACCGCTTCGACGCCCGTGCTCACGGGTGCGCAGGCGGTCGTCCGCTCCCTCGAGCTGCTGGGGGTGACCGACGTGTTCGGTCTTCCCGGCGGTGCGATCCTGCCGGTCTACGACCCGCTGATGGACACCTCCGAGATCCGTCACATCCTGGTCCGCCACGAGCAGGGCGCCGGTCACGCCGCCGAGGGCTACGCCGCGGCATCCGGGCGGACCGGCGTCGCGATCGCGACGTCCGGGCCCGGCGCGACCAACCTCGTCACCGCCATCGCCGACGCCTACATGGACTCGGTGCCGGTGGTGTGCATCACCGGCCAGGTGTTCTCGAACCTCATGGGCACCGACGCCTTCCAGGAGGCGGACATCGTCGGCATCACGATGCCGATCACCAAGCACTCGTTCCTGGTGAAGAGGGCCGAGGACATCCCCGGCGCCATCAAGGCCGCCTTCGAGGTCGCCTCGACCGGCCGCCCGGGTCCCGTGCTGGTGGACATCACCAAGGACGCCCAGCAGGCCGAGGCCCCGTTCGTCTGGCCGCCGAAGGTCGACCTGCCCGGCTACCGCCCGGTCACCAAGGCCCACGGCAAGCAGATCCTCGCGGCAGCGCAGATGCTGCGCGACGCGAAGAAGCCCGTGCTGTACGTCGGCGGCGGTGTCATCCGCGCCCGCGCGTCGGCGGAGCTGCTGACCCTCGCCGAGACCACGGGCGCGCCCGTCGTGACGACCCTCATGGCGCGGGGGGCCTTCCCCGACTCCCACCCGCAGCATCTCGGGATGCCGGGGATGCACGGGACGGTGCCGGCGGTCCTCGCGCTGCAGGAGGCCGACCTGATCGTCGCGCTCGGCGCCCGGTTCGACGACCGCGTCACCGGCAAGGCGGCGCTGTTCGCTCCGCACGCCCAGGTGGTGCACGTCGACATCGACCCGGCCGAGATCTCGAAGATCCGCACCGCGGACGTGCCGATCGTGGGCGACGTGCGCGACGTGCTGGTGGACCTCGACGTGGCCTACCGCGGCGTCGCCGAGGGCGCCGCGGCGGACACCGCCGAGTGGTGGTCCTACCTCGACGGCCTGCGGACCGAGTTCCCGCTGGGGTACGCCCCGACCAGCGACGGTCTCATGTCGCCGCAGTACGTCATCAGCCGCATCGGCGAGCTCACCGGTCCCGAGGGCGTGTACGCCGCGGGCGTCGGCCAGCACCAGATGTGGGCGGCGCAGTTCATCAAGTACGAGCGCCCCAACGCGTGGCTGAACTCCGGCGGCGCGGGCACGATGGGCTACTCTGTGCCGGCGGCGATGGGCGCCAAGGTCGCCGAGCCGCACCGCGACGTGTGGGCGATCGACGGCGACGGCTGCTTCCAGATGACCAATCAGGAGCTCGCCACCTGCGCGATCAACAACATCCCGATCAAGGTCGCGATCATCAACAACTCCTCGCTCGGCATGGTGCGCCAGTGGCAGACGCTGTTCTACGACGGCCGCTACTCGCACACCGACCTCAACACCGGGCACGACACCATCCGCATCCCCGATTTCGTCAAGCTCGCCGAGGCCTACGGGTGCCTGGCGCTGCGCGTCGAGAAGGAAGAGGACGTGGATGCCGCGATCAAGACCGCCCTCGAGACGAACGACCGCCCCGTGGTGATCGACTTCGTCGTCAGCGCCGACGCCATGGTGTGGCCGATGGTGCCCCAGGGGGTCAGCAACAGCTACGTCCAGTACGCCCGCGACCACTCGCCGGCCTTCGACGAGCAGGAGGACTGAGCCATGTCGAGCCACGTGCTGAGCCTCCTCGTCGAGGACAAGCCGGGTCTGCTGACCCGGGTCGCCGGACTGTTCGCCCGCCGCGGCTTCAACATCGAGTCGCTCGCGGTGGGGGTGACCGAGGTGCCGGGCCTGTCCCGCATCACGGTCGTCGTCGACGTGGACGAGCTGCCGCTGGAGCAGGTGACCAAGCAGCTGAACAAGCTGGTCAACGTCATCAAGATCGTCGAGCTCGATCCCGCGGCATCCGTGCAGCGCGAGCACGTGCTGATCAAGGTGCGGGCGGACAACGCCACGCGCTCGAACGTCCTCGAGGTCGTCAACCTCTTCCGAGCGTCCGTCGTGGACTACGCCGGCGACGCGCTGGTGGTGGAGGCGACCGGCGACAAGGGCAAGGTCGAGGCCTTCCTGCGGGCGCTCGAGCCGTTCGGCATAAAGGAGCTGGCCCAGTCGGGCCTGCTCGCCATCGGCCGCGGCGGCAAGAGCATCACCGAGCGCGTCCTGCGCGGCTGACCCCCATCCAGAGCGTTTCGTCGCGCTTCGCTCGCTCACCGACCGGAACCAGACCGACACCGCGGGCTCCGCTCGCGCACAGACCGGAATCAATCAAGGAGAAACACGAAGATGGCTGAGATCTTCTACGACGACGACGCCGACCTTTCGCTCATCCAGGGCAAGAAGGTCGCGATCGTCGGCTACGGCTCGCAGGGCCACGCCCACGCCCAGAACCTGCGCGACTCGGGCGTCCAGGTCGTCATCGCCCTCAAGGACGGGTCGAAGTCGACGGCCAAGGCCCAGGAGGAGGGCTTCGAGGTCAAGTCCGTCGCCGACGCCGCCGAGTGGGCGGACGTCATCATGATCCTCGCGCCGGACCAGCACCAGCGCGGCATCTACAACGACTCCATCAAGGACAAGCTGGCTCCGGGCAAGACGCTGGCCTTCGCCCACGGATTCAACATCCGCTTCGGCTACATCCAGGCCCCCGAGGGCGTCGACGTCATCCTCGTCGCCCCCAAGGCCCCCGGTCACACCGTCCGTCGCGAGTACGTCGCCGGTCGCGGCATCCCGGACATCATCGCCGTCGAGCAGGACGCCTCGGGTCAGGCCTGGGACCTCGCGAAGTCCTACGCCAAGGCCATCGGCGGCACGCGTGCCGGCGTCATCAAGACGACCTTCACCGAAGAGACCGAGACCGACCTGTTCGGCGAGCAGGCCGTGCTGTGCGGTGGCGTCTCGCAGCTGATCCAGTACGGCTTCGAGACCCTCACCGAAGCGGGCTACCAGCCCCAGATCGCCTACTTCGAGGTGCTGCACGAGCTGAAGCTCATCGTCGACCTCATGTGGGAGGGCGGCATCGCCAAGCAGCGCTGGAGCGTGTCGGACACCGCCGAGTACGGCGACTACGTGTCGGGCCCGCGCGTCATCGACCCGCGCGTGAAGGAGAACATGCAGGGCGTGCTCGCCGACATCCAGTCGGGTGCGTTCGCCAAGCGCTTCATCGACGACCAGGACAACGGCGGCGCCGAATTCCAGGCGCTGCGCGCGAAGGCCGCCCAGCACCCCATCGAGGAGGTCGGCCGCGACCTGCGCGCGCTCTTCGCATGGAAGCAGCAGGACGAGGACTACACCGAGGGAAGCGCGGCGCGCTGATCGGATAGGCAGCCAGCACACAAGCTCGGCTTCACGACCCCCGCTCCCCGCATCCAGGGAGCGGGGGTCCTTTTGGTATCACCGGCATCGCCGGCACCTCCTCAACAGCAAGGTCGTCTGGGGCGACCTGAGGAAGGGAATGACGATGGACGGCATGATGTGGCTGCAGGTCGCGGCCGCGACGCATCGCCAGCGGCAGGCCGAGCTCGAGCAGGAGCACCGGACGCGCCGGCTGCTGGCAGACCGCGGGGCGGCGCTCGTTCCGGAGCGACCGGTGGTCCAGGCCCGGCCGAGCGCGGGTCTGTGGTTCCGGCCCGCGCGGCCGGTGGCGCGAGCCCGCTACCTCTGAGCGGCGCCCGACGCCGCGAGGAGGCTCGCCATGCGCTCCCGGGCAGGCCCGGCAGCAGCGCGCAACCGCGACCCGGCCGTCACGACGGCCGGGTCGCCGGCACGTTCGGCGGGCACGCGCGCCGGGTTGAGCCACGTCTCGTTCGCCCACGCCCGGACGTCGGGCTCGCCGCCCAGCGCTCGCGACGCCTCCGCCCCGATGATCTGCATCCGGAGCCAGTCGGTGGGCGTGTCCGCGTACGGCGATGGACGGCAGACCGCGTTCTTCTCGTCGTCCGTCGCGCGGGTCGCCTCGACGTAGCCGCACAGCGCGGCCCCGAGGCACGGGAACCCCACGCGGACGGGCCGCGGCCGGATCGCATCGGCCTGCCAGATGGGGACGAGCGGCGGGTACGCCAGACCGCCCGCCGCGCAGTGGACGATGAGGCTCCCGGCGGGGACGGCGACATCCCCGTCGTCGAATCGGAGCCTCGTCGCCTGCACGGCCCGCAGCCGGCCCCGTCGCACGACGTCCTCGACACGGCGGAGCAGGTCCAGCTCCCAGTCCGCCAGCGTCGGCGTCTTGGCCATCGTCGGTGTGATCGACGGGTCGATCCGGCGCATCACGCCGCGCTCCTCGAGTCGCAGGAACAGCTCGTCCGCCGAGGTCGCCTCGCTCGCCGCCTCCAGGGTGTCTGCGCCCATCGCCAGGAAGACGGCGGGGTCCGGCTGCACGACGGCGCGGTTCAGCACCCACGGATCGCGCGGCCGCACCCACGTGACGGCGTCCGGGGCGACGCCGTTCCGCAGCACCCAGACGACGGCGTCCATCGCCGTCTTGCCCGCGCCGACGATGACATACCGTGCGGGCGCGCCCTCGACGTGCACGAGATCGCCGACGGGCACCGCCCGCGCACCGCGCTCGACATCGAACGGGGGCGGGGTGCGGGCCGGGATCCGGCCGGAGAGGTACGTCGCGTCCACGACGCGGGCGCGCCTCGCCCGGTGGAGCCGCCCGCTCACCCGCGAGCGGAAGACGTCGTGTCCGATCCGATCGCAGCTCGGGAAGAACGTCACCCGTCCCGTCGCGACGAGATCCTGCATCACCGCCGAGTAGTACGCGCAGACCTCCGGACCGGTCGCCCGTTCGTGCAGGCCGGCTTCGGGCCCCGAGACCTGCAGCCGCCCGCCTCCCAGCCGCGTCGAGGCGACGCCGTAGAACGCGGAGGCCTGATGCAGCCGGACGAAGGGATACGCCTCCAGCCAGTGTCCGCCGGGCGCATGCCGGGAGTCGACGATCGCGACGGTCGCCGAGGAGGCGCGGACGAGCGCGTCGGTGAAGGCCATGCCCATGGCTCCCGCGCCCACGACGAGGTAGTCGGCATCCACATCGACGACAGCCGCCATGTCCACATCACAGACCCCGGAGCCGACCTCGTCAAGAGCGGTCGCGGCGTATCAGGGACGGCGGAGCGACCTCTTTGTCGATGAAGCCGGATGTGGGGTTCGGCTCGATGAAAAGGAGCACGTCGATGAGCACCATCGCACGCGGAACCCGGGGTCGCATGGTCTCGGTCGCCGCCATCACTCTCGCCGCCGGACTGACACTGGGGCTGTCCGGCTGCCAGACGCCGCAGGCGGGCACGGTCCCGCCGGTGGACCAGGGCAGCGTCCCCGCTGCCGTCGACGTCGAGCGGGCAAACCGCGCGGCGCAGGAGCGGCTGGAGGGGCTCGCCGAGCTCTACGCCGCCCGGGAGCGGGCAGCAGCCCGTGCGAACTCGCCCGTCACGCCGATGACGGCCGACCGCATGGACCGCGCCGCCGCGGGACAGCAGGCGACGACGCCGAAGCCCCCCGTGGTCGCCGACCGCATGGACCGCGCGGCAGACGGCGACGACGCCGAGGCGCCGGGTCCGCTGGTCGTGCCCGACCCGCTGATCGCGCGCTGA
This sequence comes from Microbacterium aureliae, assembly GCF_054780155.1. NCBI lineage: Bacteria > Bacillati > Actinomycetota > Actinomycetes > Micrococcales > Microbacteriaceae > Microbacterium > Microbacterium aureliae. The sequence continues at coordinate 428,946 of NZ_BAAGWW010000001.1, read as the reverse complement.
CGCGCAGGGCAGGAACGACGACCGCCGCCGGGATCCGGCGGCGGTCTCGTCTGCGCGGGATGCCGGTTACGCACCGCAGGTGGGTCGCTGCGGCTCCCCTCCGAAGTAGGTCTGCCATTCGACTTCCGTCAGCTCACGACCGGCAACAGCGCACGCGGCCTCGGCCTGGGCTGCCGGATCAAGATCCCACAGGACGACGCCGCGGTCGGTGGCGGCGGCGAGCAGTCGCCCGTCATGCGACAGCTGGGCGCCCCCGCCCATGATCGGCGAGGTCGTGTCGAGGGGATCACCGAGCATCACGCCCGCGGCAAGGTCGTAAAGCGACACGCGGTTGTCCCACCCGGTCACCATCACGGTCCGGCCGTCTGCGGCGACCTGTATCGTCGTCCCGCCGCCGAACGGCTTCGGCAGCGATCCGACCGGCTCCAGCGTGTCCGGGTCATGCCGGGTGAGGGCGTCGTCGCTCACGACGAGCAGGTCCCCGTCGGGCAGGTAGCGGGCCCCCTCCGAGTGGAAGAATCCGTCGGCGACGATGACGCCCGTCGCCGGATCGAAGATCGTCGTCTGGGTGCGCTGGTCGTCGATGTTGAACCAGGTGACGGCCGCTCGCGTCCCGTCCGCGGACTGCGTGACGCTGTTGAGTCCGAAACCCGATTCCCACGGCGGACGCAGCGTCCTGCCCGTCGGCTGGCCCGTCGCGGGGTCGAAGGGTGCCAGACCGTCTTCCAGGACGGCGAACGCGTCGGGACCGGGCGGCGCGGCGATCGCCCAGCCGTCGTCCTCGGCGATCCGTGCCGCGAGTCGACGGTCCACGTCGGTTCCCGCGCCGGTGCGGGCGTCGGCGATGGCGAGGGGACTGCCGTCATCGAAGCGCACGAGCCGGCGATCGTCGAGCCAGGCCAGATACTCGGCGGAGTCTCCGGTGGACCGGTCAGTCGCGAGATCCCACAGCATCCACTCCTCGCCGTCGTCCGTCGCGCGCATGGTGACCAAGTGGGTGTCATCGAGTCCGAAGTCGTCGCCGGGAACCCGGCCCGCCGCCACCATCCGGGCCCCCGCACCCGATCCATCCGTCCGCCACAGCGACGCTGCCGAGCCGGTGGTGATGAACAGCTCCGAGCTGTCGTCGAGAATCGTCATGGCGCCGGCCGTGTCCGATTGGAGGCGCATCATCGACCCGCCCACTGCTCCGGTCTCGAGGGACACATGCCGGATCACCCCGAGCTGGGCGCAATGAAGCACACCGGCTTCCCTCTCCACGGCGATCGAGAAGCAGGGCACGCCCCCGGGGGAGGGAACCCGCCACAGGATGTCCCCGGTGACGGCATCGACGCGCGCGATGCCGTCGCTTCCCGACACGACCAGCTCGCGATCTCCCAACGCCGACATTGCATGCTCTGCGAGGTCCTGGCCGAGGTGGAGTGTCGTCCGGATCTCGAGCGACTCGGGGTCGTAGACGGCCAGGGAGTCCCCGCGACCGACGGCGATGTCTCCCGTGCCGAGCCACGAGATGGCGTCGTAGCGACCGGGCTCGCCGGTGTAATCCTCGAACGCTGCCGGTGAGGAAGCGCGCGCGTCGACCTCGGCAGCACTGAAGCGCATCAGATCGCCGGTGATCGGATGACCGACGTAGGCGTGCGTGCCGTCGGGGCTGATGAGGGTTGTTCCCGTCGTGCGCACATCGTAGGCGTCCGATCCCGCGAGGCGCTCGCCGCTGTCGAGGTCGACGAACTCCACCACGTTCACACAGCACGATTCGGGAACGCCGGGATCGGCCCACGCGGGGGTCTGCACGACGACGGTACGGCCGTCCTCGCTGACGGCGAGCGTGCGTCCCCACCGCGTCTCGCCGGCACGCAGACCCGCCTCGAGCTCGCGGACGACGGCGCCGGTGTCCATGTCCACGACGGTGACGCGAGGGGGGTCGCCGCGCACCACGACGGCGGCCCGCGTTCCGGGGATCGGGGCCATGGCCAGATCGTCGTCCCCGCCCACCCACGTGCGGACCAGGCCGTCCGAGCCCGTTGCGATGCCCCAGAGGGCGCTGCGGACCCGGCCGTCATCCGGCCAGCGCCGATGGGCCTCGGCCGCCAGCAGGGCCGCGACCGCCCGGTCGCTGGCGCGCAGCGACAGCGATGTCGCCACCAGAGCCTCCACGCGCGCGTCTTCGGCCGCGGCTCGTGCCTCGACGGAGCGTCCGACCGCGACCACGCCTGCGGCGAGAGAGACGACCAGAAGCCCCGCCGCGCCCCCCAGCGCCCACCTGAGCCTGCGGTTCTGCCTCCTGTCGCGGCGGGCCCGCTCGGCAAGTGCGTCCGCATCCGCGGACTCGAGGGCGCGCGAGGACTCGAGGAAGTCCGCTTCGACCTCCGTCAGATCCGGCGCGCCGTGGGCGCGCCATGCGAGCGCCGTGTGCAGTCGCGCGCCCCGCCAGAGATCGGCATCCGACCGTCCGTCCGCATCCCACGCCTCGGCGGCCGACTCGACCGCGCGCGCCACCCGGCCGTGATCGGCGTCCTCCGCCAGCCAGCCGTCCAGCCGAGGCCAGGCCGTCGCGACGGCCTCGTGGGCGACCACCACGGACGATTCGTCGACCGTCAGCAGCCGGGCGCGTGCCAGGCGTTCCACCAGGGCCCGCCGCCCCGCGTCTGCCAGCAGCGGAGCGGACGCCACACGGCGGCGGGTGGAGACGCCGTCCGCTCCGCGGGCGACCAGACGCAGCATGAGCGCGCGGCACAGCTGCTGCTCCGCAGCGTCGAGTGAGCGATAGACCGACTCGGCGGACTGCGCGATGGCGCCTGCGATTCCGCCCGACGCCTCGTACCCGTCCACGGTGAGCACTCCGCCTTCGCGACGTCGCCAGGTCTCGCGCATCACGTGGGAGAGGTGGGGGAGCGTGCCGCGCCGATCCCCGAGATCCCGCAGCGCCAGCTCGATCAGCCCGGCCTCGACGCGCAGACCCGAGAGTCGGGCGGGAGTCTCGATCGCCTCGCGAAAACCCCCGGCCGACAACGGGCCGAGCAGGAGGACCCCCCATCCCACCGCGTCGCCGATGCGCGGCAGCGCACGAAGCGCGTCCAGGCCATCGGAGCGCACCGTGAACACGAGCGCGGTCCCGTCGGCGAGGACGTCGGCGCACGCCCGTCCCAGCTCCTCGCCGTCGACCGCGCCCGGGGCGAGGAGCTCCTCGGCCTGGTCGACGATCACCACACGAGCGCGGGCGGCGGCGGACCGCACGTCCGAGGGAGCGTCCCTGCCGGGCAGTACGACCTCCACCCCGCGGCCGGCCGCAATCAGGCGCGGAGCGACTCCCGCGAGGACGAGCGAGGACTTGCCTGTGCCGGAGGGGCCGGCGACGACGACGATCTCGCCCGGCCGCACGCGATCGAGCACCGCGTCGATGTCGTCGTCGCGGCCGAAGAAGAGCTCCGCGTCCTCGGGTCCGAAGGGGCGCAGCCCCGGGTAGGGGCATTCGATGCTCGCTGCCGCGGACGGCTCCGGGGCCATGAGTCCCGGGTCCTGCCGCAGGATCGCCTTCTCGAGAGCGGTCAGCCGCGCGCCGGGTTCGATGCCGAGCTCCTCATCCAGCCGACGGCGTGCGGCGCGGAGCGCCCCGAGCGCTTCGGCCTGACGATCCGACCGGTATGCGGCGAGGGCGAGGATGGCCCATCGGTCTTCGCGAAGCGCGTCTTCGCGGACGAGGCGCTCCGCCTCGGGCAGCACGGTCCGGTGCTCGCCCACCCGCAGGCGTGCGTCCAGCAATTCCTCCTCGGCGGCCAGCCGCACCTCCTGCAGTCGGCCCGCCTCGACTGCGCCGGGCTCCCACTCGGCAAGCTCGGGATACGCCGCGCCTCGCCACAGCGCCAGCCCCCGCCGATAGGCATCGATCGCGCGGTCGTCGTCGCCCTGCACCGCGTGGGCCCGCGCGCGGACGACGAGCGCCTCGAAGCGCACGGCGTCGATCTGCTCGGCATCCAGACCGAGCCGGTACTGCGTGCCGATCGTCTCCACCGCATCACGGCCCAGCCGGGCCCGGATCCGCGCGATCGAATTGCGCACCTGCTGCGCCCACGTCGGCGGGGCCTGCTCGCCCCACCACGCCTCGGCCAGTTCCCCGGGGGCGACAGCCTGACCTCGGCGGACGATGAGCGCGGCGAGCATCGTCCGCTCCCGCGGACCCAGCGCGGCGTCGACGTCCATCGGCCCCAGAACCCTGACCGTCATGAGGGAAGTGTGGGCGCGGTCCCGCGCGTCGTCAAGACGTCCCGTCACCGGCGGATATCGCGCGGATATCGTCCGGCGATCCGCGGGTATCGGCCGGCGCGACGGTGGATATGCAGCCCGGGCCACCGGGGTACGGGCCGCAGACCAAGGAGGGTGTCATGGACACCGAGAACCGCAACACCATCACCCGCCGCGTCATCGCCGCCACGGTCGGCGCTGCGGCGCTGTCGTTCGTGATCGTCGGCTGCCAGACAGGTGCCGTCCCCGCCGCGGACACGGCGCCGGCCGCCCGTGGTGCGCAGGTCCAGCCCGTGCCTGCGGGTGTCGACGCCGACCGTCCCGCCGACCGCATCGACCGCCAGATCGAGCGGCTGCAGGCCGAGCGCGCGCAGCGCTTCGCCGCCATGCCGGCCGATCGCGCGGAGCGGATCCTCCTGCGCGAGGCCGCCGCCGTCGTGGGGTGGACGGCGGGGTGCCTGCAGCACGCCGTGGTGGCCGCCCCGAACGGGACGGAGCGTGTGCGCTGCGTGACGTCGCGGTGAGGGGACCGGCGGGATGCCGGACGGCGTGGTCCGGCATCCCGTTCGCTCTCCTCGCTAGGGTGGGATCGTGAGGAGCACTCCGGACGACGACGCGCTCAGCTGGTCGGGCGACGAGGATCCGACGCTGGAGGTCGGCGAGGCGCCCCCGCGAAGAGAGCGTCCGCCGACGGAGCGGATCCCCTCGGCGCCGGAGGCCTCTGTCCACGACGCCCCCGCGGAGCGCGACAGCGAGCCGATAGGCAGCGCGCTGCTCATCACCCTGGGGGTGCTCGGCGGCATCTACGCGCTGTGGGCCATCGGCTGGATCGTCGGCGGGCTGCGCCTGCAGGGGGCGGCGCAGTACCTCGTCGCGGACGTGATGTTCCAGGGCAGCTTCTGGCTCGCCGTGCTCGCGGCGCCGATCTGGTTCGGCGCGACGCTGCTGCTCACCCGCGACTCGCGGGCGTGGGTGCGGATCGCATGGCTCGTCGCCGGCGCGGTCATGCTCGTGCCGTGGCCCTTCGTGATGATCGGGACGGTGGGGCGATGACCGGGCCGACGACGGATGCCGCGACCCCCCGTGCCCGGCGCACGGCCACGTGGGCGGTCGCGGCGATCGCGGGCGCCTTCGGCCTCTTCTACGCCTACGCCGTGTGGAACGCGGTCGGCAACCTCACCGAGACCCTCCGTGTGGCGGGGGACCTGGGACTGACGCTCAACGCGCTCGGCTGGTTCCTGTGGATCTTCGCCGCCGTCTTCCCGATGCTCGTGTGGGCCGCCGCGTTCGCGCTGGGATACCGGCGGCCGGCGCCGCACCTGGCGGTGCTGATGCTGACGGGGCTCGCCGTCGTGGCGGTGTTCTGGCTCGACGTGGTCTCGTACGCGACCCTCAACACCACCGCGCTGATCGGCTGACCCCCGGCGTCACACGGTCGGGCGCCCACCGGGACCCGCGCTAGGCTGATGCACGCGCGCCCCCTCGCTGCGCGGCGCTGCATCCCTCTGCACCGCGCGATCGCGCACGTCTCGAAGGAATCACCGTGACGAAGCCTGTCGTCCTCATCGCCGAAGAGCTCTCTCCCGCCACGATCGACGCGCTGGGGCCCGACTTCGACGTCCGCAACGTCGACGGCACCGACCGCCCCGCGCTGCTGGCGGCCCTGGCCGACGCCCACGCGGTGCTCATCCGCTCCGCGACGAAGATCGACGCCGAGGCCATCGCCGCGGCCCCGGTGCTGAAGGTGGTCGCGCGCGCGGGCGTGGGCCTGGACAACGTCGACATCAAGACGGCCACGACCGCCGGCGTCATGGTCGTCAACGCCCCGACCTCCAACATCATCTCGGCCGCCGAGCTGACCGTCGGCCACATCCTGAGCCTCGCGCGGCGCATCCCCGCCGCCCACGCGTCGCTCGCGGCCGGGCAGTGGAAGCGCAGCGCCTACACCGGCACCGAGCTGTTCGAGAAGACCGTCGGCATCATCGGGCTCGGCCGCATCGGCGCGCTCATCGCCGCGCGGCTGCAGGCCTTCGATATGCGCGTGGTCGCCTACGACCCGTACGTCACCAGCGCCCGTGCGCAGCAGCTGGGGGTCCAGCTGGTGACGCTGGACGAACTGCTCGAGCAGAGCGACTTCGTGACCATCCACATGCCGAAGACCCCCGAGACCACCGGCATGATCGGCGCCGAGCAGTTCCGCCTCATGAAGCCGTCGGCCTTCGTCGTCAACGTCGCCCGCGGCGGGCTCATCGACGAAGAGGCGCTGCGCGACGCCCTGGTCTCTGGCGAGATCGCCGGGGCAGGCCTCGACGTCTTCACCAGCGAGCCCCCCGCCGAGGGCGGCACGGCGCGTGCGCTGCTGGACCTGCCCAACGTCGTCGTCACCCCGCACCTCGGCGCGTCGACCGAAGAGGCGCAGGAGAAGGCGGGCGTCTCGGTGGCCAACTCGGTCCGCCTCGCGCTCGGCGGCGACCTCGTCCCCGATGCGGTCAACGTCGCCGGCGGCGTCATCGACCCCTACGTGCGTCCCGGCATCCCGCTGGTCGAGAAGCTGGGGCAGATCTTCGCCGCCCTGGCGCGTTCGCCGCTGACGAGCCTGGACGTCGAGGTGCACGGCGAGCTCAACAGCTACGACGTGTCGGTGCTGAAGCTCGCGGCACTCAAGGGCGTCTTCACCAACATCGTCAGCGAGACCGTCTCGTACGTCAACGCGCCCCTGCTCGCCGAGCAGCGGGGAGTGGACGTGCGCCTCATCGTCGACGACGTCAGCGACGAGTACCGCAACCTCATCACCCTGCGCGGCGCGCTGTCGGACGGCTCGCAGCTGTCGGTGTCGGGCACGCTGACGGGCACCAAGCAGGTCGAGAAGCTCGTCGGCATCAACGACTACGCCATCGAGCTGCCGATCGAGCAGCACCACATCGTCATGCTCTACACCGACCGCCCCGGCATCGTCGCGGTCTACGGGCAGAAGTTCGGCGAGGCGGGCATCAACATCGCCGGGATGCAGATCGCGCGGCGCAACGCCGGCGGTCAGGCGCTGTCGGTGCTGACGGTGGACTCGCCGGTCCCCGACGAGCTGCTCGAGCAGGTCAGCTCGGTCATCCAGGCGGATCTCTTCCGCCAGATCGAGATCACCGAGTCCTGAGACTCACCCGCCGGCCGCGCGCCGGACCATCCCGATGAGGGCGTCCATGTCGCGGCCGGTAGGGACCACCCCCGGCACGCCCTCGGCGTCGAGGGTGCTGTTGTAGTAGAGCCCGTCGCTGACGAGCATCACCAGGTCGTGCGCGGCATCCGACGACACGTGCGGGCGGATCGCCGCGCTCCAGCGCTCCCGCATGTCCCGGAGGGCGGCGACCGCCGGGGCGCGCCCGCCCTGCGCGAGGCGCGAGACCGCGACCAGCGCGCGATCGAGCGCGTCCCCGGCCATCGCGCTGGACCGCAGGAAGTAGGCCACGGGCCCCTCGTCGGCGGCGGCGATGGCGGCGAGGTCGGCGTCGACCAGCGCGCCCAGGCGCTCGATGAGCGCGGTCTCGAGGGCGTCCTTCGCGCCGAAGTGGTACAGCAGCCCGCCCTTGGAAACCCCCGCCGCGCGCGCGATGGCATCCATGGTCGCCGCCCGCTCGCCGTCGTCGATGAGGATCGCCTCGAACGCGTCGAGGACTCTCTCGCGGGCCAGGGGAGGTCTGCTCATGCCGTCGATCGTAGCGAGGAGCTATCGGTGCGCCTCTGATACTATACCGGCTGGACGGTTAAGAAAGGGGCGCGCTATGGCGCAGCAGACGATCGCGATGCCGACGGCGATGCCGCGTCGCGTCGGCCGGCGCGGATGGGCGGCTCTGGCGGTGCTGATGCTCCCCGTGCTGCTGGTCTCGGTCGACAACACCGTGCTCAGCTTCGCGCTGCCCTCGATCGCCCTGGATCTCGCCCCTTCCAGCGCGGAGCAGCTGTGGATCATCGACGCGTACCCGCTCGTGCTGGCGGGTCTGCTGGTGACGATGGGCTCCCTCGGGGACCGCTTCGGCAGACGGCGGATGCTGCTCATCGGCGCGACCGGATTCGCCGCGGTGTCGGTGGCCGCCGCCTTCGCGCCCGCCGCGGTCTGGCTCGTGGCCGCCCGCGCCGGCATGGGGGTCTTCGGGGCGATGCTCATGCCGTCCACGCTCTCGCTCCTGCGGAGCATCTTCACCGACCGGGACCAGCGACGCCTGGCCGTGGCCATCTGGGCGGCGGGATTCTCGGCCGGAGCAGCCCTCGGCCCCGTGGTCGGCGGCATCCTGCTGGAGCACTTCTCGTGGGGGAGCGTCTTCCTGCTGTCCGTGCCGGTCCTCGTCCCGCTCCTGCTGCTCGCGCCGATCCTCGTGCCCGAGAGCCGGGATCCCGCTCCGGGACCGGTCGACGTCGTGGGGATCGCGCTGTCGATGGCCGCGATGGTCCCCGTCGTCTTCGCGATCAAAGAGGCCGCCGTCCACGGATTCGGCGTCATACCGCTGCTGCTCGGTGCCGCCGGTGCGGTCTTCGGCGTTCTGTTCGTCCGCCGGCAGCGTCGGGCCGCGACGCCCATGCTGGACATGTCGCTGTTCGCCCGCGGGACCTTCACCGGCGCCCTTCTGGTGAACCTGCTGAGCGTCATCGCCCTCGTCGGCTTCCTCTTCTTCGTCGCGCAGCACCTGCAGCTGGTGGCGGGGCTGTCGCCCCTGCAGGCGGGCCTGGCCCTCGTCCCGGGCCTGGTGGCGATGATCCTGGCGGGGCTCGCGGTGGTGCCGCTGAGCAGGCGCCTGCCGCCGCGGATCCTCGTTCCGGCCGGCCTCGCGGTGTCCGCGTCGGCGTACGCCACGGTCGCCGCGACCGCGGCGGGTTCGCCCACGTGGGTGCTCGTCGTCGCCTTCCTCGCGCTGGGCGTCGGGATCGGCATCGCCGAGACCGTCTCGAACGAGCTCGTGCTCTCGAGCGCGCCGCCGGCGAAGGCGGGGGCGGCAAGCGCCGTGTCCGAGACGGCGTACGAACTCGGGGCGGTGCTCGGGACCGCCGTGCTCGGCGGCATCCTGACCGCGCTCTACCGGGTGCGCCTCGAGCTCCCCGACGGGATCCCGGGCGACGCTGCCGCCGCGGCGCGCGAGACGCTCGCGGGAGCCGTGCACGAGGCGGGGCGGCTGGATGCCGTCACCGGCGCGGCGCTCCGCGACGCGGCCGCGACGGCGTTCGACCAGGGGGTCGGGGTGACCGCGGCGCTCGGCGCCGGTCTGGTCGTCCTCGCGGGCGTCGTGGCGGCCACTACTCTGGGAGGGTCCCGCACCGCGCCCGCACGCGACCACTGAGCCGCGCGGGCGCGCCCCCACGAGCACGAGGAGAGCGATGTCGCGCGTCGTCAAGCTCGCCGTCATCCCGGGTGACGGCATCGGTCCCGAGGTCATCGCCGAGGCCGAGAAGGTCCTGGCCGCCGCCACCGCCGGCAGCGACGTCCGCTTCGACACGACGCGCTTCTCGCTCGGCGCCGCCCGGTTCCTCGAGACCGGCGACACCCTCACCGACGCCGACCTGTCGGCCATCGCCGCGCACGACGCGATCCTGCTGGGCGCCGTCGGGGGCGTGCCCGGCGACCCGCGCCTCAAGGACGCCAACATCGAGCGGGGGCTGCTGCTGAAGTTGCGGTTCTCGCTCGACCACTACGTCAACCTGCGGCCCTCGAAGCTCTATGCGGGCGCCGCGGGGCCGCTCGCCGATCCCGGCGACATCGACTTCGTGGTGGTGCGAGAGGGGACCGAGGGCCCGTACGTCGGCAACGGCGGGTCCATCCGCACCGGCACGCCCCACGAGGTCGCCAACGAGACGTCCGTGAACACCGCCTACGGCATCGAGCGCGTGGTGCGCTACGCCTTCGCCCTCGCCGAGCGCCGGCGCCGTTCGCTCACCCTGGTGCACAAGACGAACGTCCTCGTCCACGCCGGCGGAATGTGGAAGCGCATCGTCGACGAGGTGGCCCGCGAGCACCCGGACGTCGCCGTCGACTACATCCACGTCGACGCCGCGACCATCTACCTCGTGACCGACCCGGGGCGCTTCGACGTCATCGTCACCGACAACCTCTTCGGCGACATCCTGACCGACCTCGCCGGCGCCGTCACCGGGGGCATCGGCCTCGCCGCGTCGGGCAACATCAACCCGGACGGCGCGTTCCCGTCGATGTTCGAGCCCGTGCACGGCTCGGCGCCGGACATCGCGGGGCAGCAGAAGGCCGACCCCACCGCCGCCATCCTCTCGGTGGCCCTGCTGCTGGACCACCTCGGCCTCACCGAGGAGTCCGCCCGCGTGACCCGCGCCGTCGAGCAGGACATCGCCGAGCGCGGCGACGCGTACCGCAGCACCGCGCGGATCGGTGACGCGATCCGCGATCGGCTCCAGGCGTAACCTAGACCTCGCCGCCGCACATCAGCCAGGACGTGAACACATGACGATGATCGACTCCGACCCCGACACCGGCCTCGCTCCGCTGGAGTTCCAGGTGTCGCGAAACCTCAACGCCGCCTCCGCCGAGCGTCGCGCCGAGATCCTCGCCGCGCCCGGATTCGGGACGCACTTCACCGACCACATGGTCGACGTGTGCTGGTCCGACAAGGGAGGCTGGCACCGCCCCCGCGTGCAGCCTTACGGTCCGCTGTCGCTGGATCCCGCCGCGGCGGTCCTGCACTACGGCCAGGAGATCTTCGAGGGCATCAAGGCCTACCGCCACGCCGACGGCTCCATCCACACCTTCCGGCCCGACCAGAACGGCCGCCGCCTGCAGCGCTCCGCGCGGCGGCTGGCGCTGCCCGAGCTCCCGGTGCCCTACTTCATCCAGTCGCTGCGCGAGCTGATCGCAGTGGACGGCGAGTGGGTGCCCTCCGGCGCCGACCAGAGCCTGTACCTGCGTCCCTTCATGTTCGCCAAAGAGGCGTTCCTCGGCGTCCGCCCGGCTAAGAAGGTCGGCTACTACGTCATCGCCTCGCCCGCCGGTGCGTACTTCACCGGCGGCGTGAAGCCGGTGTCGATCTGGCTGAGCGAGGACTACGCGCGCGCCGGCAAGGGCGGCACGGGTGCGGCCAAGACGGGCGGCAACTACGCCGCCAGCCTGCTGCCGCAGTCCGAGGCGTACGAGAACGGCTGCGACCAGGTCGTGTTCCTGGATCAGGACCGCAACGTCGAAGAGCTCGGCGGCATGAACGTCATCTTCGTGTACAAGGACGGCACGATCGTCACCCCCCAGTCGCCGTCGATCCTCGAGGGCATCACGCGCGACTCGATCCTTCAGCTGGCGAAGGACCGCGGCCACACCATCGAGGGCCGCGCGGTCTCGCTCGAGGAATGGCGCTCGGGCGTGGCCTCGGGCGACATCGTCGAGGTCTTCGCGTGCGGCACCGCCGCCGTCGTCACCCCGATCGGCGTCCTCAAGGGCCGGGACTTCCTGGACGAGCAGCCGACGGGCGAGCTGGCGCTGTCGCTGCGCGAGGAGCTCACCGACATCCAGTACGGCCGCCGCGAGGACCGCCACGACTGGCTCCTCCGCCTCGACGCCTGAGCGGCATCCCGAACCCCCCTCCCCATCCGCGAGACTGCAACTCCATGCCGAGACCGTGGTCTGGGACCACCGTCTGGCCGCAGAGATGCAGTCTCGCGGTCGGGGAGGGTCGTGGCGGCGCGAGGTCGTTAGGGTGAACGGGTGAGGATCGCGCGTTTCAGCCACAACGGAGCCATCACCTACGGGATCGTCGACGACACCGACCTGGTGGTCCTCGCCGGCGACCCCCTGTTCGCCGGGTTCGACACCACGGGGGAGCGCATCCCGCTCGCCGACGTCGCGCTGCTGGCCCCCGTCATCCCGCGCTCGAAGGTCGTGTGCGTCGGCCGCAACTACCGCGACCACGCCGCCGAGCTCGGCAACGACGTCCCGGCCGCTCCCATGCTCTTCTTCAAGCCGAACACCTCGGTGATCGGCCCCGGCGACGCCATCGTGCTGCCGCCGCAGTCCGAGCGCGTGGACTTCGAGGGGGAGCTCGCGGCGGTCATCGGGCGGGTGACGAAGAATGTCCCCGCCGAGCGTGCGCTGGACCACGTGTTCGGGTACACCATCGGCAACGACGTCACCGCCCGCGACCTGCAGCGCAGCGACGGGCAGTGGGCGCGGGCGAAGGGCTTCGACACGTTCTGCCCGCTCGGCCCCGCGATCGAGACCGAGTTCGACCCGACGGGGGACGCCGTCCTCACGACGCGCGTCAACGGCGAGACCCGTCAGCGTGCGCCCCTCAGCGACATGATCTTCCCGCTCGCCGACATCATCGCCTACGCCTCGGCGGCCTTCACGCTGCTCCCGGGCGACGTGGTCCTCACGGGGACTCCAGCGGGCGTCGGCCCCTTCGTCGCCGGCGACACCGTCGAGGTCGAGATCGCGGGCCTGGGCACGCTCCGCAACCCCGCCCGGAACGCCTGAGGCACCGCCGTGCCCGAGCCCCGGCATCCGTCATCACCCGACGGCGAGCGCTCGGCGACGGATGCCGCGGGCCTCGGCCCCGCGGACATCGCCGCCGTCCAGCGGCGGACCGTCCGCATCCTGTCGGCCGGCCAGGTCCTGGGCGGCCTGGCGTTCGGGGCCACGGTGTCGCTCGGGGCGGTCCTGGCCGCCGAGGTGTCCGGCGACGAGGCGTTCTCGGGGCTCGCCGCGGCGGCGGTGACCTTCGGCACGGCGCTCCTCGCGGTGCCGCTCGCCGCCTTCGCCCGCAGGCGCGGCCGGCGGCTGTCGCTGGCGACCGGCATGGCGCTCGCACTGATCGGCGTCGTGCTGGTCGTCGTCGCGGCGGGGCTGTCCTCGTTCCCGTTGCTGCTGGCGGCCTTCGGGCTCGTGGGGGCGGGGCAGGCGGTGAACCTGCAGACGCGGTTCGCCGCCGCCGACCTCGCCACCGACGCCACGCGCGGCCGCGACCTGTCGGTGGTGGTGTGGGCGACGACCGTCGGCGCCGTGCTCGGCCCGAATCTCACCGCTCCGGGTGAGGCGCTCGGCGGGCTCGTGGGGATGCCGCCCCTCACGGGGCCGTATCTCATCACCGCCCTCGCCCAGGTGCTGGGCATCCTGCTCTTCCTCACCGCGCTACGGCCGGACCCGCTGCTGCTGGCACAGCGGGTCGTCGCCGCGTCGCGGTCCGAGGAATCCGTCATCGCGAAGCCGGATTCACCCCGGGCTGCCCGCTACGCCGTCTTCGCCATCGCCGCCGCCCACGGCGTCATGGTGTCGATCATGGCGATGACCCCCGTGCACCTGCTGCACCAGGGCGCGTCGCTGACGGTCATCGGGCTCACGATCAGCCTGCACATCGCCGGGATGTACGCCCTCTCGCCCGTCTTCGGCATCCTCGCCGACCGCCTGGGGCGGCTGCCGGTGATCCTCATCGGCCAGGTGATCCTCGCGGCGTCGCTCGTGACGGCATCCTTCGGGCAGGACGCGACCTCGGCAGTGACGGTCGCGCTGATCCTGCTGGGACTCGGCTGGAGCGCGACCACCGTCGCCGGCTCGGCGCTGCTCACCGAGGCCTCCGGTGAGGACCACCGCACGCGCCGGCAGGGGCTCAGCGACCTGGTGATGAGTCTCGTCGGCGCCGTGGGAGCCATCGGGTCGGGGTTCGTCCTGGCCTGGATCGGCTACGGCGGGCTCGCGCTCGTCGTCGGCGTCGCGGTGATCGCCACGGCGGCGCTGGTCGCCCTCGGCCGCGTGCCCGCCGCCGAGGCGGGCCCGCAGGTGCCGGCGGCTCCGGCGGGGCCACCCGCCGCCATCTAGACTTGTGCGGATGCCTGCTTCACCCGATCCCCGCACCACCACCGCGACCGGCGCCGACGTGCGCGTGCGCTTCTGCCCCTCGCCGACCGGCCTGCCGCACGTGGGTCTCATCCGCACCGTGCTGTTCAACTGGGCCTACGCCCGGCACCACGGCGGCACCCTCGTGTTCCGCATCGAGGACACCGACGCCGCGCGCGACAGCGAGGAGAGCTACCAGCAGCTGCTCGAGGCGCTGCGGTGGCTCGAGATCGATTGGGACGAGGGTGTCGAGAAGGGCGGCCCGCACGCCCCGTACCGGCAGTCTCAGCGCCACGACGTCTACCGCGAGGTCCTGGACAAGCTGATCGCCGCCGGCGCCGTGTACGAGAGCTACTCCACGGCCGAAGAGATCGACGCGCGCAACGAGGCCAACGGCCGCGCCAAGCAGCTCGGCTACGACAACTACGACCGCGACCTCACCGAGGAGCAGAAGGCCGCGTTCCGCGCCGAGGGCCGCCAGCCCGCGTGGCGGCTGCGCGTGCCGGACGAGGACCTCACCTACGTCGACCTCATCCGCGGCGAAGTCACCTTCCCCGCCGGGTCCTTCCCCGACTTCGTCCTCGTGCGCGCCGGGGGAGTGCCGCTGTACCCGTTCGTGAACCCCGTCGACGACGCGCTCATGGGCATCACCCACGTCATCCGCGGCGAGGACCTCATGCCCTCCACCGCCCGGCAGTTGGCGCTGTACCGGGCCCTCGTCGACGCCGGCGTCACGACCTTCATCCCGCGCTTCGCCCACATGCCGCTCGTCCTCGGCGAGGTCGGCAACAAGAAGCTGTCCAAGCGCGACCCGAAGGCGGACCTGTTCCTCCAGCGCGAGAAGGGCTTCATCCGCGAGGGCCTGCTGAACTACCTCGCCCTGCTCGGCTGGGCCATCGGCGCGGACCGGGACGTGTTCTCGCTCGACGAGCTCATCGCCGCCTTCGACATCTCGGACGTGAACCCGAACCCGGCCCGCTTCGACCAGAAGAAGGCCGAGTCCATCAACGGCGACCACATCCGGATGCTGGCGCCCGACGACTTCGCCGCGCGCATCGTCCCCTACCTCGCGGCGGCGGGCCTGGTGGCCGACGAGCCGACCGCCGAGCAGCGCGGGCTCATCGCGGCATCCGCCCCGCTCGTGCAGGAGCGCGTGCAGCTGCTGGGCGACGTGACGGGGATGCTCGGCTTCCTCTTCACCGACGACGTCGTCTATCTCGACGACGCCGTGGCGACGCTGCCCGAGAACGCGTCCGAGGTGCTCATCGCCTCGGTGTCCGCCCTCGAGCTGATCCCCGAGGCGGAATTCCGCACGGCGGCGATCCAGGAGGCGCTCTCGAGCGCGCTGATCGACGGCCTGGGGCTGAAGCCGCGCGTCGCCTACGGGCCGCTGCGGGTCGCCCTCAGCGGCCGCCGGGTGTCGCCGCCGCTGTTCGAATCCATGGAGCTGCTCGGCAAGGCCGAGACGATCCGCCGCCTGGGGGCGCTGGTCGCCGCGCGCTGAGCGCCGCGCCCGGCGGACCGGCCGGTTTGGCTGAGCGCGCCGGGTCGATTAGACTCGATCTTCGGCACGGCTTCGGCTGAACGCCTTGGGGTATGGTGTAATTGGCAACACGGCTGATTCTGGTTCAGTTGTTCTTGGTTCGAGTCCAGGTACCCCAGCTTCGAGAAAACCCCCGGGAATCCGGGGGTTTTCTCATTCCCGCACCTCGGTGACGATCTCGCGCGCGAGCGCGGCGAACGCCGGGTCGTCGTCGCTGCGTTCCGCCAGCAGGACGGCGACGGCCGCGGCCCACGCCCGCGCCCTTATCCGGGTCGCCGCGTCGGCGGCCATCGCGTCGAGGAATGCGGCGCGCCCCCGCGGACCGAACACGATCCAGGCGGCGGCCACGTCGTACGCGGGATCGCCGGCGGTCACGTCGCCGAAGTCGACCAGGCCGCGCAGCGCTCCCTGTTCGGCGACGAGGTTCGCCGGATGCACGTCGCCGTGGATCCACACCGGGGCGCCGGGCCACGCCGGCTCGCGGAGTCCGTGCCGCCAGGCGCCTGACAGGGCGGCCGCCTGCGCCCGGGACAGCCGCCCGGACGCCGCGGCGCGGGCGAGTCGGCCGCCGACGACGTCGTCGCGAGCGGCCAGAGGGACTCCGCGGAACGGATTGACGGGGAAGTCTCCGCGTGCGGGCACGTGGAGCGCGGTCAGGGCGGCCGCCAGCGGCACCGCCCACGCGTCGCGGTGGGCGCGCGGGACGGCGATGCCGCTGCCGCCCCGGATCCACGGCACCACCGACCACGGATGGGGGAAGGCAGGTGTCGGCGCGCCGTGAACGAGCGGTGACGGCACCTGGACGCCGGTGGGTGCCAGCCGCTCCGCCACCGCGGGGAGCACCTGCTGCTCGTGGCGGATGAGCTGCGCGGCGGCCGCGCGGCGGGGGAGCCGCACGGCGAGATCGTCGCCGAGGCGCCACATCGAGCAGTCCCAGCCTTCGGGACCCGGCGCCAGGGGAAGGTCCGGCAGACCCGAGCGCACGGCATCCGGATGCCCTCGAAGGAGCCTTCGCACCGTCGCCTCGTCGACGTCGATGTCGGCGGCGGGTGTGTCGGCCATTCCCGAACCCTAGCCGCCTCGCGGCACCCTCCTGCCGAGAGTGTTGTTTTGTGTGGGAATGTGTTGTACTGTGTGGGAAATCCAAGGAGGGGTGCGAATGTACGCAGCGGAGCGTCAGCAGCTCATCGAGCGGCGGCTGCGCGACGACGGCCGCGTGAGCGTCATCGATCTCGCCCAGCGCTTCGACGTGACCACAGAGACCGTCCGCCGCGACCTGGATCAGCTCGAGACCGCCGGCATCCTGCGCCGCGTCCACGGCGGCGCCGTCCCCGCCGGCAGCGGGTCGACGACGGAGCCCACGCTCGCCGAACGTCGGGGCGTTCACGGCGCCGGCAAGTCGGCCATCGGCCGTCAGGCCGCCCAGGCGGTGGGCGAGGGCTTCCGCGGGTCGGTGTACTTCGACGGCGGCACCACCACGGCCGCCGTCGCCCAGCAGCTCGCGCCCCGGCTCGCCTCGGGCCACATCGAGATCGTCACCCACGCACTGAGCCTCGCCGCCGAGCTCGCCGGCTCGCCGGGAACCGCGCTGACCGTGATCGGCGGCCGGGTCCGCCCGGCCACCGCCGCCGCCGTGGGCGCCGAGACCGTGCGCGGCATCGGCATGCTGCGCCCCGACATCGCCTTCGTCGGCGCCAACGGCCTCTCGGCGACGTTCGGTCTGAGCACGCCGGACCCCGACGAAGCCGCCGTGAAGCGGGCGATCGTCCGCGCCGCGCGCCGCGTGGTCGTCGTCGCCGACGGCGAGAAGTTCGGCCGGGAGCTGCTGGTCACCTTCGCCGACCTCGGCGACATCGACGTGCTGGTGACCGACGCCGAGCCCGACGCCGAGCTGTCGGCCGCCCTGCGCGACGCCGACGTCGAGGTGTGGGTCGCATGATCGTCACGCTCACCGCCCATCCGTCGCTCGACCGAGCGGTCGTCCTGCCCTCGCCGCTGCGCCCGGGCGAGGTGCAGGCGGCGACGTCGACCAGGGAGGATGCCGGGGGCAAGGGCATCAACGTCAGCCGCGTGGTCTCGAGTGCGGGTGTCCCCTCGCGCGCGGTCCTGCCGCTGGCCGCCGACGACCCGTTCGAGCGGGCGCTGCGCGCGGCCGGGGTGGACGCGGTGCGGGTGCCGGTGCGCGGTCACGTCCGCGCCAACCTCACCCTCACCGACCCGGCGGGCGTCACCACCAAGATCAATCTGCCCGGCGCCCGCCTGGACGACGCCGAACTCGCCGCCGTCGTCGCCGCCACCGTCGCCGCCGCCCGGGGCGCGACGTGGCTCGTGCTCGCCGGCTCGCTGCCGCCCGGCGCCGCGGCGGGGTTCTACGTCGACGTCATCGCCGCCGTGCGGGCGGCTCTCGGCGCCGGCGCGCCGCGTATCGCCGTGGACACCTCGGGCGAGGCGCTGCGCGCCGTCGTCGCCGGTGGCGCCCCCGACCTCATCAAGCCGAACGAGCACGAGCTGAGCGAGCTGTCCGGCATCGAACTCGACCCGGCGACGCCCCTCGCCGACGACGTGCTGCGGATCGCCCGGCACCTGGTCCCGGGCCGGGTGGCCGCCGCCCTGGTCACCCTCGGGGCCCAGGGCGCGGTGTACGTCGATGCCGAGGGCGCGTGGTCCGCGGCTCCGCCGCCCATCCGGGTCGTCAGCACCGTGGGGGCCGGCGACAGCTCCCTCGCGGGCTTCCTCATCGCCGACGCGGCGGGGGAGGGCCCCGAAGGGGCGCTGGTCAGCGCCATCCGCTACGGCGCCGCCGCCGCCTCGCTCCCCGGCACGCAGGCCCCAGGCCCCGGGGACCTGTCCACCGCCGAGATCCCCGTCACCAGCCTGAACTGATTCCCACACCCACCACCACCACGGAGGTAACCATGTCCGACACCATCACCACGGAGCTCGTCAGCCTCGACGAGAGACTCGGGGACGACAAAGCCGCCGTCATCCGCGCTCTCGCCGACCGCGTCGCCGCGACCGGCCGCGCGACCGACGGCGCGGCGCTGGCCGCCGACGCGTGGGCGCGCGAGCAGAAGGACGAGACGGGGCTGCCCGGTGGCATCGCCATCCCGCACGCCAAGAGCGCCGCCGTCACCCAGCCCTCGCTCGCCTTCGCCCGCCTCTCGCCCGGCGTGGCGTTCGGCGCACCGGACGGCCCGGCGGATCTCGTCTTCCTCATCGCCGCGCCCGAGGGCGCGGCCGAGGCCCACCTGGCCGTGCTGTCCAAGCTCGCCCGCAGCCTCATGCAGGACGACTTCACCGCGGGCCTGCGCGCCGCGCAGTCGCGCGAGGATGTCGTCGCGATCGTCCAGGCCGCCATCGGCGAGGGGCAGGCCCCCGCCGCGGCCCCCGCGCCCGCGCCCGCCGTCGCACCGGCCGCCGCCGACGCAGGCTCGGCCCTCACCATCGACGGCCGTCCCGCGCGCATCGTCGCGGTGACCGCCTGCGCCACGGGGATCGCGCACACCTTCATGGCCGCCGACGCCCTCGTCGCCGCCGGCAAGAAGCACGGCGTGGACGTCGTCGTCGAGCCGCAGGGCTCCAGCGGCTATCAGGCGCTCCCGCGCGATGTCATCGACAACGCCGACGCCGTCATCTTCGCCACCGACGTCGACGTGCGCGAGCCGCAGCGCTTCGCCGGCAAGCCCGTCATCCGCGCGGGCGTCAAGCGCGGCATCGAGCAGCCCGACAAGCTCGTCGCCGACGCGGTGGCCGCCGCCCAGGACCCGAACGCGGTCCGTGTGGCCGGCACCGCGGCGGCAGCGGCGGCCGCGCCCGCCGAGTCGCTGTCGTTCGGTCGCCGCATCCAGCGGATCCTGCTCACCGGCGTCAGCTACATGATCCCGTTCGTCGCCGGCGGCGGTCTGCTGATCGCCCTCGGCTTCCTGCTCGGCGGCTATGACGTCACCGAGAACGCCGGGACGATCATCACCCAGAACTCGCTGTGGAACCTGCCCGCCGGTGGCGAGGACCTGCTGCTGGGCAGCGTCGGCCTCTACCTCGGCTCGGTGTTCTTCATGATCGGGGCGACGTCGATGGGCTTCCTCGTCGCCGCGCTCGCGGGGTACATCGCCTTCGCGATCGCCGACCGCCCGGGCATCGCCCCCGGCTTCGTCGCCGGCGCCGTCGCGGTCCTCATGAACGCGGGCTTCATCGGCGGCATCGTCGGCGGGCTGCTCGCGGGCGTCGTCGCGTGGTGGCTCTCGAGCCTCGCCGCGCCGCGCTGGCTGCGGGGCCTCATGCCGGTGGTGATCATCCCGCTCCTCGCCTCGATCGTCGCGTCGGGCCTCATGATCCTCTTCCTCGGCCGTCCGATCGCGTCGCTGATGGAGGGCCTCACCGCCTGGCTCAACGGCATGGCCGGCACCTCGGGGCTCGTCGTCGTCGGCATCATCCTCGGCCTCATGATGTGCTTCGACCTGGGCGGACCGGTCAACAAGGTCGCCTACGCCTTCGCGACCGCGGGGCTTGCCACCGCATCGGCCGGCAACGCCGCGCCGTACCTGATCATGGCTGCGGTGATGGCGGCGGGCATGGTCCCGCCGCTGGCGATGGCGCTGGCTTCGACGGTCCTGGCCCGCGGCGCCTTCACCCCGGTGGAGCGCGAGAACGGCAAGGCCGCGTGGCTGCTGGGCGCCGCCTTCATCAGCGAGGGCGCGATCCCCTTCGCCGCAGCCGACCCGCTGCGCGTGATCCCCGCCTCGATGGTCGGCGGCGCGGTGACCGGAGCCCTCAGCATGGCCTTCGGCGTGCAGTCGCTGGCGCCCCACGGCGGCATCTTCGTCTTCTTCGCCATCAACCCGGTCTGGGGTTTCCTGATCGCGCTGGCGGCGGGTACGGTCGTGTCGGCCCTCGTCGTCGTCGCGCTGAAGCGCTTCGCGCGGCGCCGGGTCACCACCCCGGCCGACGAGCCGATCCCCGCCGCCGTCGCGGCATGACGTCCGCCAGAATCGAGGAGTAGACATGGCAGAACGCAAAGCCACCATCGCCAGCAGCTCGGGTCTGCACGCCCGGCCCGCGAAGCTGTTCGTGCAGGCGGTGCAAGAGAAGTCGGTTCCCGTGACCATCGCCGTCGACGGCGGTCCCGACCTCAACGCCGGCAGCATCCTGTCCCTCATGGGACTCGGCGCCTCGCAGGGCACGGTCGTCACCCTGAAGGCCGAGGGCGAGGGTGCCGAGCAGGCGCTGGACGAACTGGTCGCCCTGCTCGAGACGGACCTCGACGCGGAGTGACCCGCGTCGCCTGAGCGACGAACCAGAACGGCGGATGCCGCGGCCCGAGCCGCAGCATCCGCCGTTTCGCGCGGGTGCCGGATGACTCACACGTCGGTGCTGTCGCCCGGATCGAGGGCGAGGAACTCCCCACCGCCCTGCTCGGTGGCCCAGGACAGGCGCGCGCGCCCCATGTCGCGGCCGATGCGCGACAGCGTCATGTCGTGCGTCCCGAACGCCTGGCGGGGCGCGACCGCGAGCACGAAGTCCATCGCCTCGCCGATCTTCAGCCACGGAGCGCCGACGGGGGCGGCCAGCAGCTTGACCTCGACGCCGTCGGGCACGGCGCACGAGTCGCCGGGGTAGTAGAAGGCGTCGTTGACGAGCACGCCGACGTTGTCGATCACGGGGATCGACTCGTGGATGACCGCGTGCCTGCCGCCGAAGAACGCCAGCCGGAAGGGCTCGACCATCACCTCGTCACCGGGGGCGACCTCGTGCACGTCGATGTCGCCCGCGGCCGCCACCACGCCGGCGGGACCGTAGACGAGGGCGTCGGGGAACTTCTTCAGGATCCGCTCGAGGTGGTCGGGAGTCCAGTGGTCCGGATGCTCGTGGGTGATGACCACCGCGACGACCTGCTCCAGCTCCGACAGGGGCGCGGTGAACGATCCCGGATCGACCACGAGGGTCTTGCCGGCTTCCTGCAGCGTGAGGGTCGCGTGCTCGAATTTGGTGACTCGCATGTGCCGAGTCAACCGCCGGCGCGGGCGGCGCGGCAAGCACCCGTCTCGATTTGGCGGGTGTGGAATCGCATGCCATAATCGAACGGTTGCGTAAGCGGCCCCATCGTATAGCGGCCTAGTACGCCGCCCTCTCACGGCGGTAACGCGGGTTCGAATCCCGCTGGGGTCACCAACACCGAAGAGCCGGTCCGAAAGGACCGGCTCTTCGGCTTTTCCGGGCATCAGCCGGCTTCGGCGCGCCGCCGGCTGCGACGCCGGCGGACGATCCGCACGAGGGCCCACGCGCCCAGGCCGATCAGCCCCAGGACCACGATCCACGGCAGGAGGAAGCCGAGGGCGATGACGATGCCGTTGAGGGTCGCGATCAGCCCGTTCCAGCCCGCCGCGAGGCCGTCGCCGAAGCCGGCGGGGTCGGCCTCGGCGATCTCGACGTCCGGGACCAGCGTGACCGTCAGCGACGACATCGAGACCTGCCGCTCGAGCCACTCCAGCTCGCTCTGGTAGGACTCCAGCATCGCCTGCCGGTCCGAGAGGGCGGTCTCGGCGGCGATGAGGTCGGACAGGTCCCCGGCCTCCTTCATGAGGGCCGTCAGGCGGTCCACGGACGCCTGTGCGGCGTCGATGCGGGCGCGCAGATCCCGTGCCTGATCCGAGACGTCCTGGCGGTTCACCGTCGAGCTGGTGACCTCGCCGAGCTCGGACAGCTCGTCGGTCAGGCCCGACAGCTCGGCCGAGGGCACGCGCACGGTGATCCAAGCCCCCTCGGGCGCGTAGGGGTAGTAGACGGCGTCCCCGTCGGTGATGACGCCCGGCTCCGTCCCGGCGCGCGTGTCGGGCACCGAGACGTCCACGTTCATCGACTCGACGTAGCCCTGCCGGGCCTCGGCGGCCTTCGCGATCTCGCGGGCCGCGTCCGAAACGTCGGGCACAACCAGCCTCGCGGCAGCCGTCGTCACCATCTCGCGGCCGCCGTCGAGGTCCCCGCCGGACTCGTCGCCGGACTCAGCGCTCGCGCCGCCTCCGCTGCTGTCCGCAGCCCCGCCGTCGGCGGCCCATCCATCGGGGACGCCGGAGTCGTACTGGGGGGCCACGGCGCTGCCGCCGGCGCCGTCCGCGACGCCGAGCACGCCGCCGAGATTCGGCGCGATGACGGCGGCGACGGCGATGACCGCTGCCGCGGCGCCGCCCGCGACCCACCACGTGCCGCGGCGCCGGCGTCTCGCGGCGGTCGCGGCACGATCGCGCGCGATGCCGGCGAACAGCTCCTGCTCGATGACCTCGATGCGTTCGTCGTCGAGCGGGGGAAGATCGCCGGCGACGGGATGCTGGATGTTCATGTGCTCTCCTTCACGCTCGTCCGCAGCCGCGTGCGGATCCGGGAGAGACGATTGCGCACCACCGCGTGGCCGACCCCGAGCTCATCGGCGGCGGCCTGATAGGCATATCCCTCGGTCGCGCAGAGCCGGAAGATCTCGCGGTCGAGCTCGCTGAGCCGGCCCACCTCCCGCAAGATGCGCGCGGCGAGGTCCGCCGCGATCACCTGCTGCTCGACGTCGACGGTGTCGCGGAGGGTCTCGTCGGCGGCGGCCTCGGTGTGCACGCGGTCCCGGGCGAGCCGGCGGATGCGGTTGGCGGCCTGGAACCGGCAGATGGTGGCGAGCCACGGCAGCAGCGACTCCCCGGCCAGCTCCAGATCCGGCAGCTTGCGCCACGCCGCCAGGAAGGTCTCCTGCGTGACGTCCTCGGCGTCCGACGCCGTTCCCACGAGGCCGTGCGCGATCCAGTAGACCGGTCGCACGTATGCCCGGTACAGCGTCCGGAAGGCGTGCTCGCTGCCGCCGGCGGCGCTTCGCACCAGTTCGGCGTCGTCCACCACGTCCTCGCTCATCGGCGCATCCCCGGCTCGCCACCGCCTCCGCGCGGCGGGTGTGATCATTGTCTCTCACCGGAGGAGTGTCGCCGGGGAGCGTTTCGTCTCGTGTTCTGCGACCTCGGATGCCGGCATCCAGCGGGGTATCCTCGTTGTTCCTCCCCCTTCTTCTTCGAAAGGCTCCCGTGGGCTTCGAGATCCCCGCCTGGTTCCAGATCGGCGCGCTGGTCGTGCTGAGCCTCATCCTGGTCGCCGACCTGCTGCTCATCCTGAAGCGGCCGCACATCCCCTCGATGAAAGAGGCGACCCTGTGGGTCGTCTTCTACGTCTCGCTCGCGCTGATCTTCTCGGTCGTGATGCTGTGGGTGACGGCGAGCCCCGACGCGATGGGCGAGTTCATCGCCGGCTGGCTCACCGAATACAGCCTGTCGGTGGACAACCTCTTCGTGTTCGTCCTGCTGATGAGCCAGTTCGCCGTGCCCCGTCGCTATCAGCAGGAGGTCCTGATGGTGGGGATCATCATCGCGCTCGTCCTGCGCGGGATCTTCATCCTGCTGGGGGCGACCCTCATCGAGAACTTCAGCTGGATCTTCTACCTCTTCGGGCTGTTCCTGGTCTACACCGCGTGGCGCCAGGCCTTCCCCGGCAAGCACGAGGACGACGCCCAGGCCGAGACCGGCATCGTGCGCTTCCTCCGCCGCTTCATCGACATCAGCGACGAGTACGACGGCTCGAAGCTGCGCACGGTCGTCGCGGGCAAGAAGATGTGGACGCCGATGATCCTCGTCTTCATCGCCATCGGCTTCACCGACCTGGTCTTCGCGATCGACTCCATCCCCGCGATCTTCGGCATCACCCAGAGCCCGTTCATCGTCTTCACCGCGAACCTCTTCGCGCTCATGGGGCTGCGCCAGCTGTACTTCCTGCTCGGCGGCCTGCTGGACCGCCTGAAGTACCTGCACTACGGCATCGCGTTCATCCTGGCCTTCATCGGCGTGAAGCTGTTCTTCCACGCGCTGCACGTCAACGAGCTGCCGTTCATCAACAACGGCGAGCACGTCGAGTGGGCGCCCGAGATCTCGACGTGGGTGTCGCTCGCGGTGATCGTCGCCGCCATGATCGTCGCCACCGGCGCGAGCCTGGTCTCTTCTCGGCGGGCGGCGGAAGCGACGACGGATGCCGGTGGCCCCGCCCTCCCCGACGGATCCGGGGCCTCGCGCGCCGAGGAGGCGGCGGCGGTCGTGGCCGACGAGAAGGGCACGCCCCCCACCGTCGAGCAGCCGCCGAGCCCCGACCGCCGCTGACGGCGCGCGGATCGTGCGGTGCTACCCTGGGCGAGTGCGGATCGCTGGCCTCCTCCTTAGCGGCCGCGGCGAGTCCTCGTTCTAGGCCTCACTCGTCGCGGAGTCCGTCGCGGGCCGACAGCCACCGGGCACAGTCCCCTTCCGAGGAGAGAACGACTGCAATGAGCACCACCGCCGGCATCCCCGATCGCCCCCGCACCCTCGCCGAGAAGGTGTGGGACGACCACGTCGTGGTCAGGGGCGAGCACGGTCAGCCCGACCTGATCTACATCGATCTGCACCTCGTGCACGAGGTCACCAGCCCCCAGGCCTTCGACGGGCTGCGCGCCGAGGGCCGTCCGGTCCGCCGCCTCGACCTCACGATCGCCACCGAGGATCACAACACCCCGACGCTCGACATCGACAAGCCGATCGCCGACCCCACCAGCCGCACCCAGATCGAGACACTGCGGCGCAACGCGGCCGAGTTCGGCGTGCGGCTGCACTCGCTCGGCGACCGCGAGCAGGGCATCGTGCACGTGGTCGGCCCTCAGCTCGGGCTGACCATGCCCGGCATCACCGTCGTGTGCGGCGACTCGCACACCTCGACCCACGGCGCCTTCGGCGCGATGGCCTTCGGGATCGGGACCAGCGAGGTCGAGCATGTCCTGGCCACCCAGACGCTGCCGCTGAAGCCCTTCAAGACCATGGCGATCACCGTCGAGGGCGAACTGCGCCCCGGCGTGACGGCGAAGGACATCATCCTCGCCGTCATCGCCAAGATCGGCACCAACGGCGGCCAGGGCTACGTGCTGGAGTTCCGCGGCAGCGCGATCCGCTCGCTGTCGATGGAGGGGCGCATGACGATGTGCAACATGTCCATCGAGGCCGGCGCCCGCGCGGGCATGGTCGCCCCCGACGAGACGACGTTCGCCTACCTGAAGGGCCGTCCGCACGCCCCCGAGGGACAGGACTGGGACGACGCGGTGGCGTACTGGCGGACCCTCCCGTCCGACGAGGGCGCGGTCTACGACGCCGGGGTCTTCCTCGACGCCGACGAGCTCGAGCCCTTCGTGACGTGGGGCACCAACCCCGGGCAGGGCGTGTCGCTGAGCGACGCCGTGCCGGATCCGTCCGGCATCGCCGATCCGGGGGAGCGGGCCGCCGCCGAGCGCGCCCTGGAGTACATGGACCTGCGCGCCGGCACCCCCATGAAGCAGATCCCCGTGGATGCCGTCTTCATGGGCTCGTGCACCAACAGCCGCATCGAGGACCTGCGCGCCTTCGCGTCGGTCGTCAAGGGCCGCCGCAAGGCGGAGGGCGTCCGCGTCATGGTCGTCCCGGGCTCGGCGCGCGTGCGTTTGGAGGCCGAGGCCGAGGGCCTCGACAGGATCTTCGAGGAGTTCGGCGCCGAATGGCGCTTCGCGGGCTGCTCGATGTGCCTGGGGATGAACCCCGACCAGCTGGCTCCCGGGGAGCGCTGCGCGTCCACGTCCAACCGCAACTTCGAAGGACGCCAGGGCAAGGGCGGTCGCACCCACCTCGTCTCGCCCCTCGTGGCCGCGGCCACGGCGGTGCGCGGCACGCTCTCGAGCCCCGCCGACCTGGATGCCGGCATCCCGGCGGACATCACCGCGCACAGCGCCCGAGCGGAGGCCTGACATGGACGCCTTCACCACCCACACCGGCGTCGTCGCCCCGCTCAAGCGCTCCGCGGTCGACACCGACCAGATCATCCCCGCCGTCTACCTCAAGCGCGTCACCAAGACCGGCTTCGAGGACGCGCTGTTCGCCAACTGGCGGCAGGATCCGGAGTTCGTCCTGAACCAGCCGGCGTTCGCCGGGGCCAGCATCCTGGTGGCAGGCCCCGACTTCGGCACCGGCTCCAGCCGCGAGCACGCGGTCTGGGCGCTGCGCGACTACGGCTTCGCGGTCGTGCTGAGCCCGAAGTTCGCCGACATCTTCCGCGGCAACGCCGGCAAGCAGGGGCTCGTCACCGGGGTCGTGTCGGAGTCCGACATCGAGGCCGTGTGGGCCCGCGTCGAGGCGGAGCCCGGCGTGAGCATGACGGTCGACCTCGAGGCGCGCACCGCCGTCCTCGGTGACCTCACGGTGCCTTTCGACATCGATGATTACACTAGGTGGCGGCTTCTCGAAGGGCTCGACGACATCGGGCTCACGCTGCGCAACGAGGAATCCATCGCGCAGTTCGAGGCGCGCCGCGAGGCGTGGCGGCCGCGGACGCTCCCCGTCCGCTGAGCCGGATGCGACGGCCATCGACGGCCGGCGCATCGACAGCCACGCTCGATGACACAAGTGAGGTCCACCGGATGAAGTCGCTGCTCAGCGTTGATCCCGCCGACTCGGCGAACCCGGCCGATTCGGCCAGCCAGAGGGACGTCAAGGGCGAGACCCTGCGGATCCGGGGCGGGCGACCGCTCACCGGCCGCGTCGAGGTCAAGGGGGCGAAGAACCTCGCCACCAAGGCGATGGTCGCCGCGCTCCTGGGCGAGACGGCGAGCACCCTGCGCGATGTCCCCGACATCAGCGACGTGCAGGTCGTCCGTTCGCTGCTCGAGGTGCACGGCGTACTCGTCACCGAGGGCGACGAGCCGGGGAGCATGGTCTTCGACCCGAGCGGCGCCGTGTCGGCGCACTTCGAGGAGATCGACGCCCACGCCGGCGCCTCCCGCATCCCGATCCTCTTCTGCGGGCCGCTGCTGCACCTGCTGGGCGAGGCGCTCATCCCCGACCTCGGCGGCTGCCGCATCGGCGACCGTCCGATCAACTTCCACATGGATGCGCTGCGCGCGTTCGGGGCGATCGTCGACAAGACCTACGAAGGCATCCGGATCACCGCCCCCGACGGGCTGACCGGCGCCCGGATCGACCTGCCCTACCCGAGCGTCGGCGCCACCGAGCAGGTGCTGCTGACCGCGGTGAAGGCCCGCGGCACCACGGAGCTGCGAAACGCCGCGATCGAGCCCGAGATCATGGATCTCATCGCGGTGCTGCAGAAGATGGGCGCGATCATCTCGTACGAGCCCAACCGCGTCATCCTGATCGAGGGGGTCGAGACGCTCCGCGGCTACGACCACCGCTGCATCTTCGACCGCAACGAGGCGGCATCCTGGGCGTGCGCCGCTCTGGCCACCGACGGCGACATCTTCGTCGGCGGAGCGCGGCAGCAGGAGATGCTGACCTTCCTCAACGTCTTCCGCAAGGCCGGCGGATGGTTCGACGTCCGCGAGGACGGCATCCAGTTCCGCCGCGGCGGGCCGCTCAAGCCCGTCATGGTCGAGACCGACGTGCACCCGGGCTTCATGACCGACTGGCAGCAGCCCCTCATCGTCGCCCTCACCCAGGCCGAGGGGCGCTCGGTCGTCCACGAGACCGTGTACGAGAACCGCCTGGGGTTCACCGCGGCGCTCGTGCAGATGGGCGCTGACATCGTCGTCCACCCCGATGGCATCGCCAGTGCCGATCGGCGCGTGCCCCGGCGCGCGCTGGAGCAGGCGGCCGTCATCAACGGCCCCACCCCGCTCCACGGCGCCGACGTCGAGGTCCCGGACCTGCGCGGCGGCTACAGCTACGTCATCGCCGCGCTGGCGGCGGAGGGGGAGTCGATCGTGCGCAACGTCGGCATCATCCGCCGCGGGTACGAGAAGTTCTTCGCCAAGCTCGACGCCCTCGGCGCCGACTTCGACGTCATCGGCTGAGCGTGGCGACCTCCCGGCCGCGGGCTTCCCAGGAGAAGACCCGCCCCAGCCTGTTCTGGCCGCTCGCGGCCATCGTCATCCCGCTCACCGGGCTGCTCGCGCGCATCGAGGTCCGCGGCGCCGAGAAGCTGCCGCGCTCGGGGGCCTTCATCCTCGCCCCCAACCACGTCAGCGAGATCGACCCGATCATCGTCGCGGTCGCGGTGTGGCGCATGGGACGCGCTCCGCGCTTCATGGCGAAGGAGAGCCTCTTCCGCGTCCCGCTGCTCGGCGCGATCCTGCGCGCAACCGGCATGATCCCGGTCGCGCGCGCCGCGTCGCAGTCGTCCTCGCGTCAGACGATGGCGGCCTCCGAGACGCTGGTCGCGCACGGCCGCGGCGTCATCGTGTATCCCGAGGGCTCGCTCACCCGTGACCCGGCGCTGTGGCCGATGCGCGGCAAGACCGGTGCGGTCCGGCTCGCCCTCAGCGGCGGCATCCCGGTGATCCCCCTCGCCCACTGGGGCGTGCAAGAGATCCTGCCGCGCTACGGCAAGCTGCGCGTGTGGCCGCTGCGCAAGCGTGTGCAGGTCTCGGTGGGCGACCCCGTCGACCTTTCGGAGTTCGCCGGTCGCGGGCAGCAGCCCGCTGTGCTGTCGCAGGCGACGGACAAGGTGATGGCAGCCATCGCGGCGGAGCTCGCGGTCCTTCGCGGCGAGCCGGCGCCGGCAACCCGCTGGAACCCCGCCGAGCACGGGCAGAAGGAGACCGGTCGCCTTGAGCCGTAGATACGACGCCAGGCCCGCACCGCTCCCGCGCGTCGCCGTGCTCGGTGCCGGCAGCTGGGGGACCACCTTCGGCAAGATCCTCGCGGACGGCGGCGCCGATGTGATCATGTGGGCGCGCCGCCCCGAGCTCGCCCACGAGATCCGCGAGGCCAAGCGCAACAGCGAATACCTGCCCGGCATCAACCTGCCGCGGGGGATGAGCGCCACGCACCACCTGTCCGAGGCGCTGGACGGCGCCGAGCAGGTGTACCTGTCGGTGCCCAGCCAGTCGCTGCGCGAGAACCTGAAGGCCGTGCGTCCCCTGGTGGCATCCTCGGACGTCCCCATCGTGTCGCTCATGAAGGGCGTCGAGCGCCGCACGGGGCTGCGCATGAGCCAGGTGATCGAGCAGGAGCTGCACTGCGATCCAGCGCGCATCGCCGTGGCCTCGGGACCGAACCTCGCGCTCGAGATCGCGCGCGAGCAGCCCACCGCCGCCGTCATCTCGTCGACCAGCCAGGAGACCGCGGATGCCGTGGCGCGGCGGGCCCGCAACCGCTACTTCCGCAGCTTCGTGAACACCGACGTCATCGGCACCGAGTTCGGCGGCGTGCTGAAGAACCTCATCGCGGTGGCGATCGGCATCGTCGACGGCGTGGGGTACGGCGAGAACACCAAGGCCTCGATCATCACCCGCGGACTGGTGGAGATGACCGACTTCGCCGTCGCGCAGGGGGCGCACCCCGAGACCCTGCAGGGGCTCGCGGGGCTCGGCGACCTCATCGCGACCTGCCAGTCGCCCCTCAGCCGCAACAACACCGCCGGGCGCCTGCTCGGTCAGGGCTACCGCTTCGACGACGTCGTCAAGCAGATGAACCAGACCGCAGAGGGGCTCGCATCCGTCGCGCCCGTGCTGCAGCTGGCGCGCGAGGTGGGCGTGGAGATGCCCATCGTCGAGCAGGTGAAGATGGTGCTGGACGGCACCATGAACCCGCGCGACATCGCGCCGCACCTCACGACAGACGACGACACCCCGCAGGGGGAGAGGACGCAGAATGGACAGGCCGGCGGTGGCGGTGCTCTTTGGCGGTCGCTCCAGCGAGCACTCGATCAGCTCCGCAACGGCGGGAGGGGTGCTGCGGGCGATCGACCGTGACCGCTTCCGGGTGATCCCGATCGGCATCACCCGCGACGGCGCGTACGTCCTCGAGGACGACGACCCCGGCAAGTTCGCCCTGGACCCAGAGCAGCTGCCCGAGGTCGCCGACAACGGCACCCGCATCCGCTGGCCCGAATCGGCCGCGTCGCGGGAGCTGCGCGTCGTGGACGCCGACGGCGAGCGCTCGCTCGGCGACGTGGATGTCGTGCTGCCCATCCTGCACGGCCGCTTCGGCGAGGACGGCACCATCCAGGGCTTCCTCGAGCTGCTCGGCATCCCGTATGCCGGCGCCGGAGTGCTGATGTCGGCCATCGGGATGGACAAGCACACCACCAAGAGCGTGCTGCGCTCGGCGGGCGTGCCGGTCGTGCCGTGGGTGACCCTGTCGCGGACGACCCGCACCCGGGACCGCGAGCTGTGGGAGCCGCAGGTGCGCGCGCTCGGCCTGCCCGTCTTCGTCAAGCCGGCCCGCGCCGGGTCGAGCGTCGGTGTGTCGAAGGTCTCGGCATGGGACGAGCTGGAGGGGGCGCTCGACGTCGCCTTCGCCGAGGACGGCACCGTCCTCATCGAGCAGTCCATCACCGGGCGCGAGCTCGAGTGCGGCGTGCTGGAGTCCCCGGGCGGCGCCCTTCCGCGCGTCAGCGTGGCAGGCGAGATCGTCATCACCGGCCGGGAGTTCTACGACTTCGAGGCGAAGTACCTCGGCGCCCCCGGGATCGACCTCGTGTGCCCCGCCGTCCTCGGCGACGGCGAGCTCGCCGAGATGCAGCGGATCGCGGTGCGCGCGTTCGAGGCGGTCGGCGGCGAGGGACTCGCGCGCGTGGACTTCTTCTTCACCGGCAGCGAGTTCTACGTCAACGAGGTGAACACGATGCCCGGCTTCACGCCGATCTCGATGTTCCCCACGTGCTGGATCGCGTCGGGGATGACCTATCCGGACCTCATCTCGGACCTCATCGACACCGCACTCAAGCGCTCGGCCGGCTAGCTACCCTTCGGCGGCGTCGTCGAGGCCCTCGGGGTCGGTGCACGCGCCCGTGCGCGGCAGCGTGCCGACCGCTCCGGCGAGCGCGTCGAGCACCTCGTTGGGCGAGACGACCTCGTTGTCGAGATAGACCTGCGCCGCCGGCATCCGCCCATAGGTCGTCAGGCGGAACCGCGGCGACTCCGATTCGTCCACCAGCCAGTCGACGCCGCCGATCGTGATGCAGCGATCGGTGGTGGGACCGGGGGGCTCCAGGCCGCACGTCAGCAGCACCGCGGCGGGGTCGCCCCACGCGCCGGTGGCCTGCGCGTCCGTCCAGCGCCGCTCCTGTCCGTCCACGGCGTCGGGGAGCCGCACGACGACCTCGGCGCACGCCGGGTCCTCGGCCTGCGGGGCGGGCTGCATCGCCACCGTCGACGAGCATCCGGCGAGCGATGTCGCCAGTGCCGCGGCGACGAGGGCGGCGGTCAGGCGACGGGCGGGGACGGGCACCCCCTCAGGCTAACCCGGCCGGCCGCGCCGTCCGGCCGGGCTACGGTAAGGGGGTGAGCGATGACGACCCGCGCGTGGGGGACCTGTCCGAGGCCGAGATCCTGCGGGCGGTCCTCGGCCGGCTCGGCCCGTCGTCGGCCCCGGTGGGACCCGGCGACGACGCCGCCGTGCTCGACGCCCCCGACGGCCGAGTCGTCGCCACCACCGACACCCTCGTCCACGGGCCGGACTTCCGCCTGGCGTGGACGAGCGGGTTCGACCTCGGGTGGAAGTCCGCCGCTGTCAACCTCGCCGACATCGCCGGGATGGGCGCGCGCCCGACCGCGCTGCTGGTGGCCCTGGCCCTTCCCGAGGACACGCGGCTGTCCTTCGTGCTTTCGGTCGCCGACGGGTTGCGCGCCGCGTGCGAGCAGCTCGCCCCCGGCTGCGCGGTCGAGGGCGGCGACCTGACGGTGTCGGACGTCCTCACCGTCGCCGTGACCGCGCTGGGCTCGCTCGACGGCCGGGAGCCCGTCCTGCGTTCCGGCGCCCGCCCCGGGCAGGTCGTGGCCGTGGCGGGCGACGTCGGACAGGCGGCGCGCGGGCTCGGGGTGCTCTTCGACAGATTCACGGATGCCGCCGGCCATCCGCTGCCGGTCGACACGGCGTCCCTCGGCGCCGACGCCGGCGCCGTCCGCGCGCAGCTGCGTCCGTCTCCGCCGATCGTCCTCGGTCCGGTGGCCGCGGCGGCCGGCGCCACCGCGCTGATGGACGTGTCGGACGGCCTGGCGCTGGATGCCTCGCGCATGGCCTCGGCATCCGAGGTGACGATCGACCTCGACAGCGCCCGGCTCGGCGACGATCCGGCGACCGCGCTGTCCGGGGGCGAGGATCACGCGCTGCTGGCGACGTTCCCCGTGGGGGCGACGCTGCCGGACGGCTTCCGCGTCATCGGCTCCGTCCGGAGCCGGGGCGACGTGCCGGTCCTCGTCGACGGCGCCCCGTGGGACGGGCGCACCGGATGGGACCCGTACCGGGACTGGAACGCCGACCGCGGGTAGCGCTCAGACGGGCTCCGCCCACCACAGCGCGGTGTCGCCGTAGCGCTTGTGACGCACGTGCGCGAGACCGTCGGGAAGGGCGGGCGCGGGGGAGCGCCCGGCGCGTTCGATCACCACCCGGGCCCCGGGGGCGAGGCGGGGGACGAGCAGAGTGAGGATCGTCGTGAGCGCGGCGTCGTCCACGTCGTAGGGGGGATCCAGGAACACCAGGTCGTAGGTGCCCCCGGCCGATGCCAGCCACGGCTCGACGCCCGCCCGGTGGACCCGAGCCGACGTCGTGCCGACCGACCTGGCGACCTTGCGGGCGTTGCGCTCGAGCACCGCGGCCGCCCGCGGCGCCTTCTCGACGAGGTCGACGCTCGCGGCGCCCCGGCTGAGGGCCTCGAGCCCCAGCGCGCCGGAGCCGGCGAACAGGTCGAGGACGCGGCATCCGTCGATCGCGTCCGCCGCCTCGAGGGCGCCGAAGAGGGACTCCCGCACCCGATCGCTCGTCGGACGCGTCCCGGAGCCCGGGACCTCGAGGGTCAGCGATCCCGCCCGGCCCGAGATGATGCGCGTCACGGGTTCACGATAGTCCCGGCCGACGTGCCGTCCTCGTCGCGCAGCCGCGGCTCGGTGCGCAGGTGGGGGCGGAGCCCCGCCTTGTCGGCGTAGAACGCGCGGATGCGGTCCATGTCGGCCGCGACGTCGCCGGTGAGATCGAGCGTGACGCCGAGACCGGTCGTCATCGTGGTGCGGTCGACATACCCGAGGGTCACCGGCATCCCGGTGTCCCGCGCGATGCGGTAGAAGCCGGACTTCCAGTGCGACCCCGAGCCGCGCGTGCCCTCGGGCGTCACCACCAGGCCGAACACCTCGCCGCCGCGGATCCGGGCGACGACGTCGGCGACGACGCTCTGCGGGTTCCGCCGATCGACGGGGATGCCGCCGAGGCGTCGCATGACCGGACCCCGCCACCCGCGGAAGAGGCTGTCCTTGCCGAGCCAGCGGACGTCGATTCCCAGCCGCCACGAGATGGCGAGCATGAGCACGAAGTCCCAGTTCGACGTGTGGGGCGCACCGATCAGCACGGTCGGGCGCGTGGGGGCGGGCGAGGTCACCAGGCGCCACCGGCTGAGGGTCCAGTACAGGCGCGCGAGCAGAGAACGGATCACCGGCCCACGGTACGCGCCCGCGGCTGGGCGAAGGCCGCACGCGCTGTCGGCGGCGATGCCTAGACTCGTCAGCATGTCGTCCTTCACCCTCGACTCGCGGCTGGACGGCGCGGTCGGCGGCAAGGCGGCATCGGCTCTGGAGCGCGCGTTCGGCCTGCGGACGGTGGGCGACCTGCTCAGCCACTACCCGCGGCGCTACGCCCGGCGGGGCGAGCTGACCCCCATCGCCTCGCTCCCGATCGGTGAACCCGTCACGATCGTCGCGGACGTGGTGAAGGTGACCGAGCGGCGCATGCAGAACCGCCGCGGCTCGCTGCTCGAGGTCGTCATCGGCGACGGCGCCGGCTTCCTGTCGCTCACGTTCTTCAATCAGGCCTGGCGCGCGAGAGAGCTCACCGTCGGCCGCCGCGGCATCTTCGCCGGCAAGGTCGGGGAGTACCGCGGCGCGGCCCAGCTCACGCACCCCGACTACGAGCTGTTCGACGACGTTCTCGAGGCGCAGGTCAACGCCGCCGCGTACGCGACCGTGCCGATCCCGCTCTACCCCGCCACGTCCACCCTCGCCAGCTGGCAGATCAGGAAGATCGTCGATCTCGTGCTCGACGGCCTCGGCGACGTGCCCGACCCGCTGCCGCCCGAGGTGCGGGCGCGCGAGCGGCTGCTGCCGGCCCGCACCGCGATCGAGCAGATCCACCGCCCGCAGGCGATCGCCGAGGTCGAGCCCGCGCGCGACACGCTGCGCATGCACGAGGCCTTCCTGCTGCAGACGGCGCTGCTCCAGCAGCGCGCGTTCGTCCGGGCGATGTCGGCGACCGCCCGCCCGCCGGGGGAGCTGCTCGCGGGCTTCGATGCGACGCTCCCCTTCGAGCGGACGCCGGATCAGGTCGCCGTCGGCGACCAGATCGGGCGGGACCTGCAGGGCGGCTGGCCGATGAACCGGCTCGTGCAGGGCGAGGTCGGCTCGGGCAAGACGCTGGTGGCGCTGCGGGCGATGCTGCAGGTCGCCCAGAGCGGCGGCCAGTCCGCCCTCATCGCCCCGACCGAGGTGCTCGCCGCGCAGCACCTGCGCTCCATCGCGCGGATGCTGGGGCCCGCGCTCGCTCCCGCGCTCATGCCGACGCTGCTCACCGGCCAGATGACCGCGGCCGAGCGCCGCAAGGCGGCGCTGCGCGCGGCATCCGGCCAGGCGCTCATCGTGGTGGGCACCCACGCGCTGCTGAGCGAGAGCACGACCTTCGCCGACCTGGGGCTCGTGGTGGTGGACGAGCAGCACCGCTTCGGTGTCGAGCAGCGCGAGCGGCTGCGCGCGAAGGGCACCTCGCCGCACGTGCTGGTGCTGACGGCCACACCCATCCCGCGGACGGTGGCGATGACGGTGTTCGGGGACCTCGACGTGTCCACCATCCGGACCATGCCCGAGGGCCGCGCCGGCATCCAGACGTTCGTGGCGCCCCTCGCCGAGAAGCCGGCGTGGTTCTCGCGGGTGTGGGAGCGGGCGGCCGAAGAGGTGGCCGGCGGCCACCAGGTGTTCGTGGTGTGCCCGGCCATCGACGCCGAGGCGCAGAGCAAGGACGACACCGACGACGAGCTCATCGAGGACGCCGCGGCCGCCACGCGCACCCGCTGGGGCGTGGTGCAGGTCGCCGACCTGCTGAGCCGCCACCCCGCCTTTGCGGACCTTCGCGTGGAGACCCTGCACGGCAAGATGCCGGGCGACCACAAGGACGCCGTCATGCAGGCCTTCGCCCGCGGCGAGATCGACGTGCTGGTGGCGACGACCGTCATCGAGGTCGGCGTCGACGTCCCCAACGCCTCGACGATGGTCATCCTCGAGGCCGACCGGTTCGGCGTGTCGCAGCTGCATCAGCTGCGCGGGCGCGTGGGGCGCGGCGGCGTGCCCGGGTTGTGCCTGCTGGTCACCGAAGCCGACCAGGGGACCCCCGCACGCGAGCGCGTGGAGGCCGTGGCCGCGACGCTGGACGGGTTCGCGCTGGCCGAGGTCGACCTGACGCTGCGCGGCGAGGGCGACGTGCTGGGCGACGCGCAATCGGGCGCCCGCTCGTCGCTGCGGCTGCTGCGGGTCGTCGCCGACGCCGACCTGATCGCCCGCGCGCGCGTGGCGGCAGACGCCGTCCTGGCCGAGGACCCGACCCTGACCGGCCACCCCGAGCTGGCGGCGGCGCTGGAGCGCCGGGTGGGGATGCAGGAGCGCGCGGCTCTCGCCAAGAGCTGACGGCCGGGATGCGGCATCCCGCTAGGCTGGCGGGGTGAACAGCCGGATCGCCGTCGTCCCCGGATCCTTCGACCCGCCGACGCTGGGGCACCTCGACGTCATCCGCCGGGCGGCCGGCCTCTACGACCAGTTGCACGTCCTGGTGGTCCACAACCCGGGCAAAGAGGCGATGCTCCCCATCGCGCAGCGGCTGGCGCTGCTGGAGCAGTCGATCGCCGAGAGCGACATCGAGGGTGAGGTGGTCGTCGCCTCGTGGAGCGTGGGTCTGCTCGTGGACTACGCCACCGACGTCGGGGCGGGAGTGCTGGTCAAGGGGATCCGCTCGCAGGTGGACGTCGCCTACGAGACGCCGATGGCGATCGTGAACCGGCACCTCGCGCACGTCGAGACGGTGTTCCTGCTGCCCGACCCCGCCCATGCGATGGTCTCGAGCTCGCTCGTGCGGCAGGTGGCGGCCCTCGGCGGCGACGTGGCCCCCTTCGTGCCGCCGGCGGTCGCGCGGTTCCTGGACACCGGGGCGCGCGGTCTCTGAGTCCGGAGCCGTCGTCGCCGGCGACGGTACGATGGGTGATCGTGGTCAGAAAGCATGTGACGGGGCCGTTCGCCCTGCAGATCCGCGACATCTCGCATCGTGCCGGCGAGATGCGAGAGCTCACGATCGAGGCGCCCGCGCCCGACAAGTGGGGTGAGGGTCTGGTCGCCGTCGAGGCGGGCGAGCCGGTCGTCGTCGACGTCCGGCTGGAGTCCGTGCACGAGGGGATCCTCGTGTCGGCGAGCGTGGACACCCGCTACCGCGGAGTGTGCAGCCGGTGCCTCATCGACATCGCCGCGCCTGTCGAAGTCGAGTTTCAGGAGCTTTTCGCGTATCCTGGCTCGGAAGCAACTGACTTCGAGGTTCAAGACGACCACGTGGATCTTGAAACTCCCGTCAGGGATGCGATCGTCCTGTCGCTTCCGTTTCAGCCGGTGTGTCAGCCGGATTGCCCCGGCCTGGACCCGGCCACGGGCGAGAGGCTGACCGCGAGCACCGGTCCGCTTGACAGCGACACCATCGATCCCCGGTGGGCCGCGCTCCAGGACTACACCCCAGACCACGACGACGAAGCGCCGCGCTCCGGCGTCGAGAAGACAGAAGAGAGTTAGCCATGGCAGGTAACCCCCCGAAGCGGAAGGTTTCGCGCTCGAACACCCGGTCGCGCCGCGCGCAGTGGAAGGCCGAGGTCCCCGCGCTCGTCAAGACCGTCGAGAACGGCAAGGTCGTCTACAGCCGCCCGCACCAGGCGAAGGTCGTCACCGACTCGCAGGGCACCGAGCTGTTCCTGGAGTACAAGGGCCGCAAGGTCGCCGACGTCTGACCCGGTCAGGCAGCGGATCGTGACCGGGGTCACTCCCGCGCCGCGCCGCGGCGACGCGTCCGCGGCGACGCACGAACTCACGCAGAAGCTCGGGGTCGACATCGACCCCGAGCTTCTGTCGCTCGCCCTCACGCATCGCTCGTGGGCGTACGAGCACGGCGGCGCGCCCCACAACGAGCGGCTGGAGTTCCTCGGGGACTCCGTCCTCGGACAGGCGGTCACCGTCCGCCTGTACCGCGCGCACCCCGATCTCGACGAGGGCGTCCTGGCCAAGCGGCGTGCGGGCGTGGTGTCCACCGTGGCGCTGGCCCAGATCGCCCGGGGCATCGGCCTCGGCGCGCACGTGCGCCTGGGCCGCGGCGAAGAGCTCACGCGCGGCCGCGAGAAGGACTCGATCCTCGCCGACACGATGGAGGCGGTGATCGGAGCCACCTATCTCTCGGCCGGGCCCGACGCCGCCGCCGCTCTCGTCCTCCGTCTGGTCCAGCCGCTGCTGGACGACCCGGAGCGGGTCGGCGCCGCCGTCGACCCCAAGACCACGCTGCAGGAGCTGGCCGCCCGCCGGGGCGACGCCGCGCCGGCATACGAGGTGACGGCGGCCGGCCCCGACCACGACCGCGTCTTCACCGCGACGGTGCGCGTCGGCGACGCCACCGCCCAGGGCACCGGGACCAGCAAGAAGCAGGCCGAGATGGCCGCGGCGCTGCAGGCGTGGCGCGAACTCAGCGGCCGTGCCTGAGCTGCCCGAGGTCGAGGTCGTCCGCGCCGGCCTCGAACCCGCCGTCCGCGGCGCCCTGATCGTCGGCGCGACGGTCCACGACGAGCGCGGCATCACGCGCCATCCCGGCGGCGCCGCCGACTTCGAGGCGCGCGTCACCGGTCGGCGCATCGACGCCACAGCGCGGCGCGGGAAGTTCCTGTGGCTGCCGCTCGAGCCGGGCGGACGGCATCCGGAAGCCATCGTCGGCCACCTCGGCATGAGCGGGCAGCTGCTGCTGCGCAGCGCCGGCGCGCCACCGGAACGGCATGAACGCGTGCGGCTCGACATCGCCCACCCCGGCCACGGCGAGCTCGCGGTCGTCTTCGCCGACCAGCGGACGTTCGGCTCGCTGGCCATCGACGAGCTCGTCCCCACCGCGGACGGGCACGCGGGCGGATTCGGCGCCGAGGCGCCCGTCGTCCCGGCGCAGGTCGCGCACATCGCACGCGATCCGCTGGATCCCGCCTTCTCGGATGCCGCGTTCCGTCGGATCCTTGCCCGCAAGGACTCTGCGGTCAAGCGCGTCCTGCTCGATCAGAGGGTCGTGAGCGGGATCGGGAACATCTACGCGGACGAGTCCCTGTGGGCCGCCCGCATCCATCCCGAGACGCCCGCGCGCGAGCTGTCGACGCGTGCGCTGAACCGCCTGCTCGCCGAAATGCGCCACGTGCTCGAGAAGGCACTGGCCGAGGGTGGCACGAGCTTCGACGCGCAGTACGTCAACGTCAACGGCCAGGCCGGCTACTTCGCGCACTCGCTCCACGCGTACGGCCGCACCGGGGAGCCCTGTCCGCGGTGCAGCCGTCCGATCGTGAGGGTCTCGTTCACCAACCGGTCGAGCCACTTCTGCCCGCACTGCCAGAAGCTCTCCCGGCGCCCGACGCGCTGATCAGATCGCGAGCACCTTCTTCCACGCCCCGGCGTACGACGCCGGCACGAAGCCGATGGCCTCGTTGATGGCGAGCATGTGACGGTTCTCCTCGGCGTTGAAAGTGGAGACCCGCGGCGACTCCGGCACCAGCTCGCGCCAGCGCAGCAGGTTCGCGCACTTCACGATCGTGCCGAGGCGGTGCCCGCGATGCTTCTTCACTACGAGGGTGCCGTACTGCTGCGTGGCGCCGGTGCGGTCCTCGCCGATGACGAGCTCGTTGTACGCGGCGATCCTTCCGCTCGGCAGGTGCAGCACGGCGGCGACCGACACGGTGAGGCCCTGGGCCTTCAGCCGGGCGTCGCGGCGCTCGACACGGGCGGCATCCCAGTGCTGCTCGTCGATCACCAGACCACCCGCGGGCACGTCGGTCGACATGCGGGAGAGCGCGTAGGCGAACCCGTCGACGAATTCGGCGGGGGTCGGCGACGTCCACTGCACCGATCGGTAGTCGTCACCGGCGACCGCCAGCGCACCGGCCAGCATGCGCTCGACGAGCGCGAAGTCGCTGGTGAGGTCGAAGACGCTGTTGCGCTCGACCTGCTCCAGGGTGAAGCCGCTGTCCAGGGCGAACCGGGTCTGCGGGTCGTCGGCTGGTATGGATCCCCAGCCCGTCGACGGCTCCAGCCGCGCGCCGGGCGCGCCGGGTCGATGCAGGGTCCAGGTTTGTATGGTCGCCAGCCCGCGCTCGCGCGCTTCGCGCTCCACCTCCGCCAGCAGCAGCTCCTCCGCACCGCCGCCGCGACGGGGCGGGTCGACCATGAGATCGAACTCGAGCGCGCTGACGTCCGGCTCGTTCGAGAGCATGATCCTCACCGCACCCACGACCTCATCGCCGTGCAGCGCCGCGTAGCCGAGCTGCGTCCAGTCCGATTGGTCCTGCCAGAAGCCGAGCATCTCCTCGGGCTCCTCGCGCAGGTAGTCGTGACCGGCGTCGTAACGGCACACCGCGTTGGCGATGCGCGCCATCTCGAGGAACAACCGGGCGTTGCCCGAGTCGGTCGAATCCGGCACTGGGATCCGCTGCACGGTCAATACGGCGCCGTCTGCCCGGTCAGTCATGGAGCACCTTCTTCCACGCTCCGACGTACGCGATGGGCGCGAACCCGATCGCCTCGTTGATGTCGAGCATGGGCCTGTTCTCCTCTGCGTTGTAGGTGATCACGCGACGGGACTCCGGAGCGACCTCGCGCCACGACAGCAGCCCCGCGCACTTGACCAGCGTTCCGAGTTTGTGACCGCGGTGCTCCTTGAGGACGAGCGTGTCCTCCTGGTGCGAGGCCTCGGTGCGGTCCCGGCCGACGACCAGCTCGTTGAAGGCGCACAGCGCGCCGGTGGCGATGTGCTGCGCGGCGGTCACCTGGAGCGTGCGTCCGGTGCCGGTATACCTCGCGTCGTGCTCGGCGATGCGCGCGGCATCCCACTTCTCTTCGTCGAACTCCAGCGCGGCCGCCGGCGCGTCCGTCGACATCCGCGACTTCATCCAGGCGTAGCCGTCGGTGAACTCCGGCGGCGTCGGGGCGAACCACTGGACCACGCGGTAGCCCGTGGACGCGGCCCGCGCCTCGGCGAGCAGGCGCTCGACCTCGTCGAACGAGCCGGTGAGATCGAAGGCGCTGTTGCGCTCCACCTGCTCCAGCGCGTAGCCGTGTCGCACGAAGAACCGCGCGATGTGATCTTCGGGGATCGCGCCGAAGCCGGTGGGCGGGGCCAGCTGGGGTCCGGGGGCGGCGGGGTGCTCGGCCCAGGACTGGAGCACCGTGCGCCCGTGCTCTCGAGCCGTGCGCTCGACGAGGTCGTACGCCGCGGAGCCGATGCCGCGACCCCAGCTCTCGCGGAGCAGCTCGATGAGCCAGAACGCGTTGTGCGAGCCGTCTTCGTGCGGCAGGTCGATGCCGACCCGGCCGATCATGGCGCCGTCCTCGATCACGACCCACGCAAGGCGCGTCTCGTACGGCGTCGGCTGGTAGTGGGGGAGGAGCTCCTCAGCAGAGATCCGGTGGTCGTCGTGGCCCGAGATCTCGCGGTAGATCTCGTTGCGGACCCGGACCATCTCGACGAAGTCGGCGGCGTCCGCCGCGTCGACCGAGGCGGGTACGAGCAGCGGGCGGAGCTCCAGCCCGGTGATGGTGGTCATGTCGGTGCGTCCTTGCGTCGTGGGTGGGGTGTTCGGGTGGGGGTCCGCCGCCCGCGTGCGGGCGGCGGACCCGGTGGCCGTCACGGCCGTGGTGCGAGGCTGGCCTCGCGGAAGTAGCGGCGCTCGCGGAGCGCGACCGCTTCTTGCAGCCGGTACGCCTGAGCGTGGCGGCGGCGGTCGTCGGTGAGCCGCGGGGTGCGGGTGCTCCACAGCAGGAGTTGCACGCCCAGGTGCAGGGCGAGGCGATCCAGAAGTGAGATGCGGATGTCGCGGCTCGGGAGCCGCAGCGTATCGGGCTGGCCCGATGGGCGCTGCGGCGCGAGAAGGGTATGCATGATGGTTCTCTTTCCGATCTGGAAGGGATGCCTCGTGCGGGCGCTCGAGGCGGAGATGCCGTGCCGCAGCACGGCGGGATGACGCAGGGGGAGCGCGCTCAGCACCGCGAGGCGGATGCGGCGCAGCAGACCGATGTCGCCCGAAAGCGGGCAGACTCGTCCCCTGCGGGGATCAGATGGCGGCGGGGAAGCGGCCGCTCAGCACAGCGCCGAAGGAGAGGGTCCCCGACGCGCAGAAACGAATCGCACCGCCATCTCCGGCGGCGATTCCAGTGGTGTTCATGTGCATCATCGGTGGACCTCCTTTCTCGACTTCAGACGCGGTCAGCGACGCTACAGCCTCACGGGCCCCGACGTCAAGCGTTTTCGCAGATTCGACGTCCCCATGGCGTGTCGCGGCAAGCCGCCGGTTCTCCGCCCGCCTGCCGGGCCCGGCGGTCCCGCTCCGGTAGCGTAGGCGGGTAATCGACCGGGCGGAGGGCGATCCATGCACCTGAAGAGCGTGACGCTCAAAGGGTTCAAGTCGTTCGCTCAGCCGACGACGTTCGCCCTCGAGCCGGGGGTCACCTGCATCGTGGGACCCAACGGATCCGGCAAGTCGAACGTCGTCGACGCCCTCGCGTGGGTCATGGGGGAGCAGGGCGCGAAGACCCTTCGCGGCGGCAAGATGGAGGACGTCATCTTCGCCGGCACGGCCACCCGCGGCCCGCTCGGGCGCGCCGAGGTGCAGCTGACGATCGACAACAGCGACGGCGCGCTGCCGATCGAATACGCCGAGGTGACGATCAGCCGCACGCTGTTCCGCAACGGCGCGAGCGAGTACGCCATCAACGGCAGCACCTGCCGGCTGCTGGACGTGCAGGAGATGCTCAGCGACTCCGGCCTCGGGCGCGAGATGCACGTCATCGTCGGCCAGGGACGCCTCGACAGCGTCCTGCAGGCCACCCCCGAGGATCGCCGAGGCTTCATCGAGGAAGCGGCCGGCATCCTCAAGCACCGCCGCCGCAAAGAGAAGACCCTCCGCAAGCTCGAGGCCATGGAGGCCAACCTCACGCGCCTGA
Organism: Microbacterium aureliae; assembly: GCF_054780155.1. Lineage (NCBI taxonomy): Bacteria > Bacillati > Actinomycetota > Actinomycetes > Micrococcales > Microbacteriaceae > Microbacterium > Microbacterium aureliae. The sequence goes on along the minus strand of NZ_BAAGWW010000001.1, from coordinate 386,085 downwards.
GCGACCTCGCCGGCGAGCTGCGTCGCCAGCTGAAGCCCCTCGGCAAGCAGGCCGAGGTCGCGCGCGAGGCCGCCACGATCGCCGCGGTGGTGCGCGATGCGCGCGCACGCCTGCTCGCCGACGACCTCGTGGCGCTGCGCGGCGAGCTCGCGCGCCACGCGCAGACCGAGCAGGAGCGGCACGCCGAGCGCGTGGTCCTGCAGGACACCCTCTCGGGCGTCCGCGAGGCCATCGAGCGGCTCGAGGCAGACCAGCGCTCCGAAGCCGTCGACGAGGCGCGCCGCATCAGCTTCGGGCTCGAGCGCGCGCAGGAGCGCCTGCGATCGCTGTACACCCTGGCCGGCCAGCGGCGGGCGCTGCTCGCCGACGACGAGGACGGCGATCGCGTCGAACGGACGACGGTCTCGCAGGGCATGATCGACGACGCCCGCGCCGAGGTCGATGCGCTCGCCGGCGGTCTGCAGGACGCGCGGGATGCCGCCGACGACGCGGCCCGCGCCGTGCTGCGGGCGCGCGCCGACCTGGACGCCCTCGACGCCGACATCGCCGAGCAGAGCGCGCTGGTGTCGGAGCACGATATGCGGCTGACCGCGCTCCGGGGGGCGGCCGACGCCGCGGCATCCGCTCTCGCCGCCGTCGAGGCGGGTGTCCAGCGTCAGCAGCGCGCCCTGGAGTCCGCGATCGCCCGGCGCGACGAGGCCGAGGCCGAGCTCGCCGGCGTCGACCCCTCGCTCGCGCCCGAGGGGAGCTCCGCCGAGCACGCCGCGGCGTACGAGCGGGCCCAGAAGGAGGCCGCGGACGCCGAGGGCGAGCTGACCGCGCTCCGGGACCGGCTCCACGCCGCCGAGCGGGAGCTGGAGTCGCTGACGGCGCAGACCGCGGCGCTCTCGCGCGCCCTCGAGATCAAGAGCGCCGCCGCGGTCCTGCTGGCCGAGGGCCGCCCGGGGACGCGAGGGCTCGTGTCGGATGCCGTCACCGTCGAGCCCGGCTACGAGGCGGCCGTCGCCGCCGTCCTCGGCCCGCTCGCCGAGGGTGTCCTCGTGGACGCCGCGGGCGACGCCTACGCGCTGGCCGACGAGCTGCGCACCGCCGACCTCGGCGTCGTGGACGTCGTGATCGCCGACGCCCGCGGCGCCCACGCGCCCGGCGTCGCCGCGCCGGAGGGCACCGTCGCCGCCCGCGACGTCGTCACCGCGCCGCCCGGGGTGCTCGGCATCCTGCGGGACGTCGTCATCGCCGAGGACCTGCCGGCCGCGCGCCGGGCGCTGTCGGCCCCGGCGGGGGAGCGGCCCCTGGTGGTGGTGACCCAGGCGGGCGAGGTGTGCACCGATCTGTCGGTGCGGGCCGGCGCCGGCGCATCCCGATCCCGCCTGGAGCTGGCCGCCGAGCGGGACGCCGCCGCCGAGCGGCGCGCCGAGATCGTCGTCGTGGTGGAGTCCCTGCGCGAGGCGCTCAAGGATGCGGCGGCCGCCCAGTCCGCCGCGCGCGAGCGCACCGCGGCCGCGCTGTCGACGCTGCGCTCGCACGACGCGGCGCTGGCCGCGCACGCCGAGCTGCTCAACCGCGTCACCGTGCGCCATGAGGCCGCCGTCGCCGAATGCGACCGGCTCGCGGCGGGCCTCGGCCAGGCTCGCGCGGCGGTGGACGAGGCCGCCGCCGCCGCCCGTGCGGCAGACGACCAGCTCTCCGTGGCGCAGGAGGCGCCCCGGCCGATCCTCGACGCGTCGGCCCGGGAGGGCATGCTCCAGGCGCTCGAGTCCGCGCGGGACGCCGAGATGCGCACGCGACTCGACGTCGAGACCCTTCGCGAGCGCATCCGGGCCGAAGAGGCCCGCGTCGTCCAGATGCAGCGCCAGCGCGAACGCGAGCGCGAGGCGGCGGCCGAGGCGGCCCGGCGAGCCGTGATCCGGCGCGCCCAGCGCGAGGTCGCCGACGGCGTCCTCGCCCAACTGCCGGCGGTGCTGGACAGCGTCGATCGATCGGTGTCGCAGGCGCGGGTCGAGCTCGCCGAGCGCGAGGCCTCGCGCGCGGCCACGACGGCGGAGCTGACGGCGCTGCGCGCACGCGAGGCGAGTGCGCGCGAGCGGCTGGCCCAGCTGACCGAGAACGTGCACTCCCTGGAGCTCCAGATCCACGAGAAGCGTCTGCACGCGACTGCGCTCGTGGACCGCGTTCGTTCCGAGCTCGGGCTCGAAGAAGACATTCTGATTTCGGAATACGGTCCCGATCAGCCCGTTCCCGCCGAGGACGGCGAGACCACGGTGCCGTATGACCGCGCTGCCGGACGCCGCCGCCTGCAGGACGCCGAGCGCAAGCTCGCGCAGCTGGGCCGCGTGAACCCCCTAGCCCTCGAGGAATTCGCCGCGCTCGAGCAGCGCCACACCTTCCTCACCGAACAGCTCGCCGACCTCACCCAGACCCGCAAGGATCTGCTGACGATCATCGAAGAGCTCGACGAGCGGATGCAGACGATCTTCGTCGCCGCCTTCGAGGACACCCGCGTCGCCTTCGGCGAGGTCTTCCCGATCCTCTTCCCGGGCGGCTCCGGATCGATCTCGCTCACCGACCCCGACAGTCCGCTCACCACCGGCATCGAGGTCTCGGTGCGCCCGGTCGGGAAGAAGATCGAGCGGTTGTCGCTGCTCTCGGGCGGCGAGCGCTCGCTCGCGGCGGTCGCGCTGCTGACCGCCATCTTCAAGGCGCGGCCGAGCCCGTTCTACATCCTCGACGAGGTCGAGGCCGCGCTCGACGACGCCAACCTCGGCCGGCTGCTCGGGGTCTTCGAGCAGCTCCGCGAGAGCAGCCAGCTCATCGTCATCACCCACCAGAAGCGCACCATGGAGATCGCCGACGCGCTCTACGGCGTCTCGATGCGCCAGGACGGCGTGTCGGCCGTGGTGGGCCAGCGCGTGCGCGAGACCGCCACGGCGTCAGCCTAGGCTGGGAGCATGGCGGAGAACTCCTGGTCGCTCGGCCGCGCCCTGCGCGGCATGTTCGTCAAGCCGACGATCGACGACACCACGTGGGACGACCTCGAGACGGCGCTGCTGACCGCCGACTTCGGGCCCGACATCACCGAGCGCATCGTCGACGAGCTCCGCGACAAGGTCGAGCGGTACCGTACGACGGACCCGCGCGATCTGCAGCGGATGCTGCGCGAGACGCTCGAGGAGCACTTCGCCAAGTTCGACACGACGCTGCGGCTGACCGAGCGTCCGGCGGTCGTCCTCGTCGTCGGGGTGAACGGCGTGGGCAAGACCACGACCATCGGCAAGTTCGCCAAGTTCCTCCAGCGCTACGGCCGCACCGTCGTCGTGGGGGCCGCCGACACCTTCCGCGCCGCCGCCGTCGACCAGCTGGCGACGTGGGCCGAGCGCGGCGGCGCCGCGATCGTGCGCCCCCAGCAGGAGGGGCAGGATCCGGCATCCGTCGCCTTCCAGACGATCGACTACGCCAAGCGCACGGGCACCGAGATCGTGCTCGTGGACACGGCCGGCCGCCTGCACACCAAGGGCGGCCTCATGGACGAGCTCACCAAGATTCGGCGCGTGATCGAGAAGCAGGCGCCCATCAGCGAGGTGCTGCTGGTGCTGGATGCCACCACCGGCCAGAACGGCGTCATGCAGGCGCAGGCCTTCCTCGAACACGCCGGAGTGACCGGGCTCGTCCTCACCAAGCTCGACGGCTCGGCCAAGGGCGGCTTCGTCCTGGCGGTCCAGGAGCGCACCGGCATCCCCGTCAAGCTCCTCGGGCAGGGCGAGGGGATCGGCGACCTGACCGGCTTCACCCCGCACGTCTTCGCGTCGTCGCTGGTGGATTGACCGGCCGGATCCGCGCCACGCCCCGCCGGGGCTATCGCCCGCGGGCGGGGGCTGGTTTCATGGGCACATGGCGATCGAGCACGACTACTTCGGACTTCTCGAGTCGGGGCCCGACGGATCGATCTTCTGGTCCGAGAACGTGGAGCTGGGAGACCAGTCCGTCACGGTCGACCTGACCGCGCCCGACCAGGACGACGTGTCCGAAACGGCGCTGGACGTCGCCGCCGCGCTCATCTCGGCCCTCGAGTCCATCGACCTCACGGCCCGCAACGCCATGGTCAACGAGCTCAGCGACCGCACCAGCGAGGTCACCGAATACATCCTCCAGCAGCAGGAGGCGCTCGGAGAGGACATCGAGGACCTGCTCGTCGACAACTCCGGTGACGTGCACATCGACGTCATCCGCTCGATGCAGCTGATGAGCATGACGATCCTCGCCGACGAGCACGGCGGAGCCGACCCGTTCGCGGTGCTCGAGTACGCGCTGGATCCGGATGCCGCCGACGACGTGCTGCTGGTCAACCTGGGCTCGGACGGCTCGGTGCAGTCGGTGACGAGCGCCGACTGACCCCCGCCGCCGCCCGCCCCGGCCGATGCCGAGGCGCGTGCGGGCGCGCGAGACTCGCGCGCGTTTCGCGCGCCGGCGCGCGTCTCGCGGGTCGGGCGGGTCGCTCAGGCGGTTCACACCGCCTGAGCGAATCCGCTCTCGACGCCCTCGGCGATGTGCGCCAGGTGCGGCGGGATCTCGCGGCCCTTGGACAGCATCGACTGCGCCCACAGCCGTCCGGCGCGGTACGACGAGCGCACGAGGGGACCTGCCAGGACGCCGAGGAACCCGATGCGCTCGGCCTCCTCCTTGAACTCCACGAACTCCTGCGGCTTCACCCAGCGGTCCACCGGCAGGTGGCGCGGCGTGGGCCGCAGGTACTGCGTGATCGTGATGATGTCGGTGCCGGCGTCGTGCAGATCCTGCAGGGCCTGAACAACCTCGTCCGGGGTCTCGCCCATGCCGAGGATCAGGTTCGACTTGGTGATGAGCCCCGCCGCGCGGGCCTGGGTGAGCACGTCCAGCGACCGCTCGTAGCGGAAGGCGGGACGGATCCGCTTGAAGATGCGGGGCACCGTCTCGACGTTGTGCGCGAAGACCTCGGGGCGGCTGTCGAACACCTCGTTCAGCAGAGCCGGGTCGCCGTTGAAGTCGGTGGCGAGGATCTCGACGCCGGTGTTCGGGTTGGCGGCGTGGATGGCGCGCACCGTCTCGGCGTGCAGCCACGCACCGCCGTCGGGCAGGTCGTCGCGGGCGACGCCGGTCACCGTGGCGTAGCGCAGGTTCATCCGCGTGACGCTCTCGGCCACGCGCCGCGGCTCGTCGGTGTCGTAGTCGGCGGGCTTGCCGGTGTCGATCTGGCAGAAGTCGCAGCGCCGCGTGCACTGCGAGCCGCCGATGAGGAACGTCGCCTCGCGATCCTCCCAGCACTCGTAGATGTTGGGGCACCCGGCCTCCTGGCAGACGGTGTGCAGCTCCTCGGTCTTCACCAGGGAGTGCAGGGCCTGGTACTCCGGGCCCATCTTGGCGCGCGTCTTGATCCACTCCGGCTTTCGCTCGATGGGCGTCTGCGCGTTGCGGACCTCGAGCCGCAGCATCTTGCGCCCGTCGGGCGCGGTCGCCGGGCCCGACGCGGGCGTCCCGCACGCGCTCATGCCGGCACCCCCGCGAAGTCGGCCTCGAACACCCGGGCGACGGTGCCCACCACGTCTCGGGGCGTCACCTCGGCCCCGACGACCTCGCTGACGGTGGTCACACCGGCATCCGTGATGCCGCACGGGATGATGTTGCGGAACGCCGCGAGGGAGTTGTCGCAGTTGAGGGCGAAGCCGTGCATCGTCACGCCCCGCTGGACCCGCACGCCGATGGCTGCGACCTTGTCCTCGCCGAGCGGGCGGCGGACCCACACGCCACTGCGGCCGTCGACGACGTGTCCGTCGACGCCGTGCTCGCGCAGCGCCTCGATGAGCAGCTGCTCGAGGCGACGGACGTGGCCGACGACGTCGACGGGCTCGGCGAGGCGGACGATCGGGTAGCCGACGAGCTGCCCCGGCCCGTGCCACGTGATCTTTCCACCGCGGTCGACGTCGACGACGGGGGTGCCGTCGACGGGGCGCTCGTGCGCGGCCGTGCGGACTCCAGCGGTGTACACCGCCTCGTGCTCGAGCAGAAGCAGGGTGTCGGGGCGGGTGCCGGAGACCAGGTCGGCGTGGATGCGGCGCTGCATCTCCCAGCCGTCGAGGTAGGCGACGTAGTCGGGGGCGAGGCCCACCGTGTGGATGTCGAGCATCAGGCTCCGATCGATCGCCGGACGGGCGGAAGGAGAAATCTGGATCGCGTCCAAGAATACGGCACGCGCCGCGAATCCGTGTCGCGCTAGCCTCGGTCCCATGACCGGCAGAGGACGGGTCGGACGACCGAAGGCGTCATCGCGCGAGATGCTCGCCGAGGCTGCGTGCGAGCTCTTCCTCGAGCAGGGCTTCGAAGCCACCTCGATCGCCGACATCGCCACGCGCGCGGGTGTGAGCCGGTCGAGCTTCTTCAATTACTTCGACTCCAAGGCCGGCGTGCTGTGGGCGGGCCTCGACGACCGCATCGCGGTGCTCGAGGGTGCGCTGGCAGGGTCGGCGACGGATGCCGCGGCCGACGTGCGCGAGGGCGTGCTGGCCGTCGCGGCCGACTTCGCGCCCGACAGCCTGGCGCTCGGGATCGTGAACGCCGTCGCCATGGGGATCGGCGAGGAGCTCGAGCGGGAGGCGTCGCTGCGACGCTCCCGCATCGCGCGCGCCGTCGCCGCGCGGCTCGTGCGGGGTGGAGCCGACCGGCTGCACGCCGAGGTCGCCGGCGCCGCGTGGGGCGGGGCGGTCCTGGCCGCGATCGAGGCGTGGGCGCACGACGGGGCCGGGCGCACCTCGCTCGCGCGCTTCCTGGCGAGGGCGGCGGCCGCCGCCGAAGGCGTGGCGGCGTGGGACGCCGGGGCCGAAGGGGCGGTGACAGCGGATGCCGGGGCCGTCCCGCCGGGCCCCGCCTGACCCGCCCCGGTGGCAGGACTCCACGGATCCGGACCGGCGCGCGGCCCTGACGCGCGTGAGCCCGGCCCGCGCCGCGCGATCCCGTGGAGTTCTGGCCCGCCGCGGCGGCGCGACCACGCGGGCGCCGTCGTCGGGGGTGCACGCGCGGGACGCGTAGAATCGCAGGATCATGGCGACTTTCGGCACCCTCTCCGACCGGCTCACCGAGACCTTCCGCAATCTGCGGACCAAGGGCAAGCTCACGCCCGCGGACGTCGACGGGACGGTGCGCGAGATCCGGCGGGCGCTGCTGGACGCCGACGTCGCGCTCGGCGTGGTGAAGGAGTTCACCGCGAAGATCCGCGAGCGCGCGCTGGGCGACGAGGTCAACCGCGCGCTGAACCCCGCCCAGCAGGTCGTGCAGATCGTCAACGAGGAGCTCGTGGGCATCCTCGGCGGTCAGCAGCGCCGGCTGCAGTTCGCCAAGAACCCGCCGACGGTCATCATGCTCGCCGGCCTGCAGGGGTCGGGAAAGACCACGTTCGCCGGCAAGCTCGCGCGCATGCTCGAGAAGGACGGCCACACGCCGCTCCTCGTCGCCGCCGACCTGCAGCGCCCGAACGCCGTGAACCAGCTCCAGGTCGTCGCCGAGCGCGCCGGTGCGGCGATCTACGCCCCCGAGCCCGGCAACGGCGTCGGCGACCCGGTCCGCGTCGCGCGGGACGGTGTCGAGGTCGCCCGCCGCCAGCAGCACGACGTCGTCATCATCGACACCGCCGGCCGCCTCGGCGTGGACGCCGAGCTGATGAAGCAGGCAGCCGACATCCGGCGAGCGACGGACCCCGACGAGGTGCTCTTCGTCATCGACGCGATGATCGGCCAGGATGCCGTCAACACGGCCAAGGCCTTCCAGGACGGCGTGGACTTCACCGGCGTGGTGCTGTCCAAGCTCGACGGCGACGCGCGCGGCGGTGCCGCGCTGTCGGTCGCGTCGGTCACCGGCCGCCCCATCATCTTCGCGTCCACCGGCGAGGGCCTCGAGGACGTCGAGGCCTTCCACCCCGACCGCATGGCCAGCCGCATCCTGGACCTCGGCGACATCCTGACCCTCATCGAGCAGGCCCAGCAGGCCTTCGACGAGGAGGAGGCGCTGAAGGTCGCCGAGAAGCTCGCGACCGAGCAGTTCACACTCGAGGACTTCCTCGAGCAGATGCAGCAGATGCGCAAGATGGGCTCGATGAAGAAGATGCTCGGCATGCTGCCGGGCATGGGCCAGATGAAGCAGCAGATCGACGACTTCGACGAGCGGGAGATCGACCGCACCGAGGCCATCATCCGCTCGATGACGCCCGCTGAGCGCCGCAACACCAAGATTCTCAACGGCTCGCGCCGCCTGCGCATCGCGCGCGGCTCGGGCATGACCGTCACCGACGTCAACCAGCTGGTGCAGCGGTTCGAGCAGGCGGCGAAGATGATGAAGACCGTCGCGCGCGGCGGTGTGCCCTCGATCCCCGGCATGGGTCCGGTTCCGGGCGCCGGGCGCCCGGGCGCGTCGAGCAAGCGCGGCGGCAAGCAGAAGAAGGGCTCCGGCTCGCGGTCGGGCAACCCCGCCAAGCGGGCCGCCGAGAACGCCGGAATCGCCGCCGAGCGCGCGGCCGCGCCGACCGGGTCCGGCTTCGGCCTGGGCGGCGGTGCGGGTGCGGGCGCGCCCAGCGAGGCGGACCTGGCCGAGCTGCAGAAGATGCTCGGCCGCTCCTGATCCAGCGCCGCTCCTGATTCAGGGGCGCAGCGTCGCGAGGTGATCGCGCAGGGTCGGGCCGGCGCGGAACTCGCCGATCAGGTGCTGCACGACCTGCCGCAGGTCGCCGTCGGCGGCGTCGGCGACGAGCAGCTGCCGCTCGTAGCTCGCCCCGCCGGTGAGGATCCGCTCGATCCCGGACAGCTCCCGCGCGCACTTGAGCTCGGCGGCGATGTCGGCGGTGGCCGCGATCGTCTGGCGCAGGTGGTCCCGCACGGGGACCTGCGTGCCCTCGCGGTCGATGATCACGCGCGCGTCCAGGCCGTAGCGGGCCGCGCGCCACTTGTTCTCGCGGACGAACCAGGGCGGGAGGGTCTGGGGTGTCCGGCCCTCGTCGAGGTCGCGCGAGAACCGCTCGACGAGCACCTGCACGAGCGCCGCGACGGCGGCGAGCTCGGGGAGCGTCGACATGCCGTCGCACGCGCGCACCTCGATGGTGCCCCACCGCGGCGCCGGACGGATGTCCCACCGCACCTCGGTGACGTCGCGCATGACGCCGGTGCGCACCATGTCATCGAGGTAGCCCTCGAACTCCTGCCATGTCTGCAGGGGCCAGGGCAGGCCCGCCGTGGGCAGCTGCTGGAACACCAGGGCGCGGTTCGAGGCGTATCCGGTCCGCTCGCCCGCCCAGAACGGGCTCGACGCCGAGAGCGCCTGCAGGTGGGGGAGGTAGGCCGACAGGGCGCCGATGATCGGGAAGACCTTGTCGACGTCGTCCACGCCGACGTGCACGTGGATGCCCCAGATCATCATGTTGCGACCCCACCACTGCGTCCGCTCGATGAGGCTGTGATACCGCGTCTTGTCGGTGACCTTCTGGTCGTACCACTGCGCGAAGGGGTGGGAGCCCGCGCACATCAGCGCGATGCCCAGCGGATCGGTGACCTGCCGCACGGCGGCGATCGCGTCGGCGATGTCGTCGACGGCGGCTTCGACGGTGCGCCCGACGCCGCTGGTGACCTCGACGGTGTTGGTCAGCAGCTCGCCGGTGACCGTGTACCGCTCCAGCGCCGAGGCCTCCTCGAGCGCGGACAGCACCTCGGGGGCACGCGGGACGAGGTCCCCGGTCACCTCGTCGGCGAGCATGATCTCCCACTCGAGGCCGACGGACGAGCGTGCGGAGGTCGCGAAGGGCACCGTCACAGGCTCAGTCTGGCACGCACCGCGCGGTTCGCAGCCACCGTTGCGATCTGGCAGAATAGAGGGTCGGACCCGGCGCTCGACCCTCTATCCAGCGTCGCGGGCCGTTCCTGAGCTTTCCGCCGGGTGTGCACCCCACGCTCCCGGACGTCCAGTTCGTCCGCTTCCCACACATTCAGGAGAATCGTGGCTGTCAAGATCCGTCTCAAGCGCCTGGGCAAGATCCGTGCGCCCTACTACCGCATCGTCGTCGCCGACTCGCGCACCAAGCGCGACGGTCGCGTGATCGAAGAGATCGGCAAGTACCACCCCACCGAGCAGCCCTCGTTCATCGAGGTCGACTCCGACCGCGCGCAGTACTGGCTCGGCGTCGGTGCCCAGCCGACCGAGCAGGTGCGCGCCATCCTCAAGCTCACCGGCGACTGGGGCCGCTTCAAGGGCGACAAGGACGCCGTCTCGACGGTGAAGACCGCCGAGCCGAAGGCGCCCTTCGAGGTCGACTCGGCCAAGAAGTCCGTCGTCAAGCCCAAGGCTGAGAAGAAGGCCGAGGAGCCCGCCGAGGCTCCCGCCGCCGACGCCGCCGACCAGGCCGACGCAGAGTAGTGCTCGCCGCCGCGCTCGAACACGTCGTCAAGGGGATCGTCGATCACCCTGACGCCGTGCGCATCCGTTCGTCCGCCTCGTCGAGGGGCGACGTCCTCGAGGTGCACGTGCACCCCGAGGACCGCGGACGGGTCATCGGGCGCGGCGGGCGCACCGCCAAGGCCCTGCGCACCCTCATCACGGCGCTCGCCGACGGTCGCCGCGTGCGCGTCGACGTCGCGGACGACTGAGATGAGCGGCAAGACCCAACTGCGCGTCGGACGCCTCGTCAAGGCCCACGGCCTCAAGGGCGCGCTGAAGCTCGAGCTCTACACCGACGACCCCGAGGGTCGTTTCACCCCGGGCGCCACCTTCACCCTGCAGGTGCCCGAGTCCTCGCCGTGGCACGGCAAGCCCCTGACGGTGCGCGAGTTCAAATGGATGAACAGCCACCCGGTCGCCTTCTTCGAAGGGGTCGAGGACCGCAGTCAGGCCGAGGCGCTCGTGCGCGCGATCCTCTGGATCGACCAGGATGCCGATGCCGCCCCCGCCGAGGACGACGCGTGGTACGACCACCAGCTGGTGGGCCTGGACGTCGTCCGCGACGGCGAGCGCGTCGGCAGCGTCGTGCGCGTGGACCATCTTCCCGCGCAGGACCTGCTGATCGTCCGCACCGCCGACGAGCGCGAGGTCCTCGTGCCGTTCGTCACCGCGATCGTCCCCGAGGTCGACATCGCCGCGGGCCGGGTCGTGGTGACCCCGCCGCCCGGGCTCTTCGAGGACCTCCCCGACAGCGATGACACCGACGCCGGCGACACCGGCGACGCGGCCGCCCGTGACGAAGACGGCGGGTCGGATGCCGGGGCCGCCGCCCGCGACGACGGCTGAGCCGCCGCGGCAGCCGCCCACGGCATCCACTCACTTCTGCGCCCGCCGCCCGATGCGCGAGATGTGATCTGCGGGAAACATCGCGGGAAAGCCCCCGGAACCTCCGCGCTCCATCATCGGATGCATGAGCTCCACCCTCGATGCGCCGACCTCGCCGACGGATCGTCGGATCGGGGCGGTGCGCACGGTGTGCTCGTACTGCGGCGTCGGCTGCGGTCTGCGCGTCTCGGCCGGCGATGAGGGGGAGGGTCCCCGCAGCGTCGTCTCGGTGACCGGCGACCGGGAGCACCCCACCAACGGCGGGCGCGTGTGCACCAAGGGCGCCACCCACGCCGACCTCATGCGGGCGCCCGGGCGCATGACGACGGCGCACGTGCGGCCCTCGCGCGGCGAGGCGCCGGTGCCGACGCCGATGGCGGATGCCGTGGCGGAGGCCGGCCGGAGGCTCCGCGCCATCGTGGACGAGCACGGCCCCGACTCCGTGGCGGTCTACGTCTCGGGCCAGATGACGATGGAGGCGCAGTACCTCTCGAACAAGCTGGTGAAGGGCTACATCGGCGGGCTGCACATCGAGTCCAACTCGCGGCTGTGCATGGCCTCGGCAGGCACCGGCTACAAGCAGTCCCTGGGGGCGGACGGACCGCCCGGGTCGTACGAGGACTTCGACCTCGCCGATCTGTTCCTGGTCATCGGCTCCAACGCCGCCGACTGCCACCCGATCCTGTTTTTGCGGATGGCCGACCGGCTGAAGCAGGGCGCGCGGCTCATCGTCGTGGACCCGCGGCGCACCGCGACGGCCGATCGCGCCGACCTCTTCCTGCAGATCGCCCCCGGGACCGATCTGGCGCTGCTCAACGGTCTGCTGCACCTGCTGGTGGACGCCGGCGCCATCGACGAGGAGTTCATCGCCTCGCACACCGAGGGCTGGGAGGAGATGCCCGCCTTCCTCGCCGACTACAGCCCGGAACGGGTCGCCCGGGTCACGGGCCTGGCCGAGGAGGACATCCGCACCGCCGCGCGGTGGATCGCCGAAGCGGGGGAGTGGATGACTCTGTGGACGATGGGACTGAACCAGTCCACCCACGGCACCTGGCACACCAACGCCATCTGCAACCTGCACCTGGCGACCGGTGCGATCTGCCGCCCGGGCAGCGGGCCGTTCTCGCTCACCGGGCAGCCCAACGCCATGGGCGGCCGGGAGATGGGCTACATGGGCCCGGGACTGCCGGGGCAGCGCGCGGTCTTCAGCGCCGTGGACCGGGCTTTCACCGAGCAGGTGTGGGGGATCGCGCCGGGGACCATCCGTGCCGAGGCGGGGCCCGGCACGATCGACATGTACCGCGGCCTCGCCGAGGGGGCGATCAAGGCCGCGTGGATCATCTGCACGAACCCCGTGGCGTCGGTGGCCAACCGCCGCACGGTGATCGAGGGCCTGGAGGCCGCCGAACTGGTGATCGTGCAGGACGTCTACACCGACACCGCCACCAACGCGTACGCCGACATCCTGCTGCCGGCGACCCTGTGGGTCGAAGCGGACGGCGTCACCGTCAGCAGCGACCGCACCCTCACCCTCGTGCAGCAGGTCGCCGACCCACCGGGCGAGGCGGAGCCGGACTGGCGCACCATCTGCCGCATCGCCCAGGCCATGGGGTTCGCCGACGGCTTCGACTACTCCACGAGCGAGGAGGTCTTCGACGAGATCCGCCGGTTCTGGAACCCGCAGACGGGGTGGGACGTGCGCGGGGTCGACTACGCGCGCCTGCGCCGCGGCCCCGTCCAGTGGCCGGCGCCACCGGGCGACGCCGCCGACCGGCATCCGGTGCGCTATCTGAACGACGGGGTCAGCCAGACCCTGCACACGGATGCCGACGGCCACCGTCCGCGGCTGGCGTTCGCCACGGCGTCCCGGCGGGCGCAGTTCCTCGCCCGTCCTCACCTGCCCCCGGCGGAGCTGCCGGACGACGCCTACCCGTTCGTGTTCAACACCGGGCGGCTGCAGCACCAGTGGCACACGATGACGAAGACCGGCCGGGTGCCCAAGCTCCTCAAGCTCAACCCGTCACCCTTCGTGGAGCTGCATCCCGACGACGCCGAGGCGCACGGGATCACCGCGGGGGACCTGGTCGAGGTGTCCTCGCGCCGTGGTCGCGTCGTGCTGCCCGCCGTCCTCACCGACCGCGTGCGTCCCGGCGGGCTGTTCGCCCCGTTCCACTGGAACGACGAGCACGGCGAGCACGTCACGGTCAACTCCCTCACCAGCGACGCCGTCGACCCCGCGTCGCTGCAGCCGGAGCTGAAGTACGCCGCGGTGGCGATCCGGCGGGTCGGGCCGGCGCCCGAGGCGGCGTCCGGCCGCCCGGCAGAGTGGGCGGTGCCCGCCCTCGCCGCGCCCCCGGCGCTCACCCCTGCCGAGAGCGAGTACCTCGGGGGGTTCTTCGCCGCGCTCGAGACCGCGGTCATCGAGCCGGGCACCGTGCCGGTGCTCCCCGCTTCCGCGCCCGTCGACGACGCGGTGCGCCGGTGGTTCGACGGGATGCTGGCGGGTGCCCACGCGCGGGCGCAGGCGCCGTCGGTACCCCCCGGCGGGGACGCGGTCATGGTCCTGTGGGGGTCACAAACCGGCAATGCCGAGGAGTTCGCCCAGCGGTGCGTCGCGGCGCTCGCCCAGCGGCAGATCGCGGCGCGCGCGGTCGACATGGCGGCCGTGACGATGCCGGAGCTCGCCGGTGCCGGCGACCTGCTGGTCGTCACGTCAACCTTCGGCGACGGCGGACCGCCCGACAACGCCGCCGGGCTGTGGCAGGAGCTGCAGGCCGCGGAGGCCCCCGCCCTGGACGGCGTCCGCTTCGCCGTGCTGGCGATGGGGGATTCCAATTACGACGACTTCTGCGGGCACGGGCGCGCCATGGACGAGCGGCTGGCGGCGCTCGGGGCGACACCCCTCCTGCCGCGCGTGGACTGCGAGCCCGACTTCGAGATGCGCGCGGTCAGGTGGCTCGACGATGTCCTGCGCGCTCTCGGCGCCGCTGAGGCCGTCGGTGCGGCACCGGCTCCCGCGCAGGCTACGCGCCTGTTCACCCGCGCCAATCCCGTCCACGCGCCCCTGGTCACCAATGTGCTGCTGAGCGGCGCCGGATCGCAGAAAGAGGTGCGGCAGTTCGGTTTCGACCTGTCCGACTGGCACGTCGGCTACGAAGCGGGGGACGCGCTCGGGGTCGTGTGCGAGAACCGTGCATCCCTCGTGGCCGAGTGGCTCGATGCCACGGGCCTCGCCGCCCGCACCGTCGTCGAGGTGGACGGCCAGGAGCGCATGCTCGGCGAGGCCCTGCGGGCGCGCCTGGACATCGCCAGGATCACGCCCGACCTGCTGCGCTTCGTCGCCGACCGCACGGCGGACTCGGCGCTGTCGGGACTGCTGCGCCGCGAGAACAAGGGCCGCCTCGAGCAGTACCTGTGGGGCATGCAGGGCGTCGACGTCCTGCAGGCGTTCCCCGTCGCCGCCGACCCCCAGGAATGGGTCGACGTGCTCGGCCGCCTGCAGCCCCGCCAGTACTCGATCTCGTCCAGCCCGAAGACGTCCCCCGACGAGGTGCAGCTGACCGTGTCGGTCGTCCGCTTCCGCACCGAGACGGGCCGGGAGCGCGGCGGCGTCTGCTCGAGCTTCCTCGCCGACCAGCCCGACGGCCGCACCCCCCTCTACCTGCAGCGCTCGCCCCACTTCCGCCCGCCCGCCGACCCGGACGCGCCGATGATCATGATCGGGCCGGGCACGGGCGTCGCCCCGTTCCGCGGGTTCCTGCATGACCGCCGCGCGGACGGTCACTCCGGACGCAACTGGCTCTTCTTCGGCGAGCAGCACGAGGCGAGCGACTTCTACTACCGCGACGAGCTGACGGGCATGCACGCCGACGGCTTCCTCACGCGGCTGGACGTGGCGTTCTCGCGCGACCAGCGGCAGAAGATCTACGTCCAGGACCGCATGGTCGAGCACGGCGCCGAACTGTGGCGATGGCTGCAGGACGGCTCGCACGTGTACGTCTGCGGCGACGCCGCACGCATGGCGCCGGACGTCGACGAGGCGCTGCGCACCATCGTGCAGCGCCATGGCGGGATGCCGGCGGACGCCGCCGCCGAGTATGTGCGCGCGCTCGCCGCCGACAAGCGCTACGTGCGCGACATCTACTGATCGCATCGTTCGACGCGGTCGCCCGCACGCTGCCCCGCCGGGGACGACGAAGCGGGCCGCGCCCTGAGGCGCGACCCGCTTCGTCGTGGGACTCAGATGCGGTGGCGTCCCAGCCCGGCGCGCGGGACGACGTAGACCACGAGGGTCAGCACCGCCAGGAGCAGGTACGCCCCGACGAAGCCGAAGAACGCCGGCGTGTAGCTGCCCGAAGCCAGCTGCGAGGCGTTGAGGACCTGCGGGATCACGAACCCGCCGTAGGCGCCGATCGCGCTGATGAGCCCGAGGGCGGCTGCGGACTTGCGCTGCACGGCGCCGGCCTCGGGGGACCCGGGGACGATGCCGCGGGCCGCCGCACGCCCGGCGAAGATGCTCGGGATCATGCGGTAGGTCGAGCCGTTTCCGGCGCCCGTGGCGGCGAACAGCAGCAGGAAGCAGCCGAGGAAGGCCCAGAAGCTCTGCAGCGACAGCATCCAGATGAGCGCCGCCGCCCCCAGCGCCATCACGCCGAAGGTCACGACGGTCACGCGCGCGCCGCCGAAGCGGTCGGCGAGACGCCCGCCGAAGGGCCTGACGACCGAGCCGATCAGAGCGCCGAGGAACGCCAGCGAGATCGCCGCCTGGCCCACCTGGAAGGTGGTGAACTCGGGGAACTGGTCGGCGATCAGCTTCGGGAAGACGCTGGCGAAGCCGATGAACGACCCGAAGGTGCCGATGTACAGCAGCGCCATCAGCCACAGGTGGGGCTCGCGCAGGGCTGCCGCCGAGCCGGCGAAGTCCGCCTTCGCCGAGGACAGGTTGTCCATGTACTTCCACGCGCCCCAGATCGCCACGAGGATCAGCGGGATCCACATCCAGCCGGCGAGGGCGATGTTCAGCGTCGCCCCGGCGCCGATCGTCACGGCGACCGGGACGGCGAACTGCGCCACCGAGGTGCCGAGGTTGCCGCCGGCGGCGTTGAGCCCGAGGGCCCAGCCCTTCTCCTTCTGCGGGAAGAAGTAGGTGATGTTCGCCATGGAGCTTGCGAAGTTGCCGCCGCCGACGCCGCCGAGGGCGGCGACCAGCAGCAGCACGCCGAACGGCGTCTCGGGGTTGGACACCACGATCCCCAGCAGCACGGCGGGGATCAGCAGCAGCGCCGCCGAGACGATGGTCCAGTTGCGACCGCCGAAGACGGCGACCATGAACGTGTACGGGAAGCGCAGCGTCGCCCCGACGAGGCTCGGCAGCGAGATGAGCCAGAACAGCTCGGAGCTTGTGAGGGTGAAGCCGGCCGCGGGCAGCATCACCACGACGATGCTCCACAGCTGCCACACGATGAAGCCGAGGAACTCGGCGAAGATCGACCAGCGGAGGTTCCGGTGGGCGACGGCGCGGCCTTCGGACGCCCAGAACTTCGCGTCCTCGGGGTCCCAGCCGTCGATCCAGCGGCCCGGGCGATGGGTGAGGGCGACCGCGGATGCGGCCGCGGGAGTTGCAGCACCCGTCTGGGACGGGGTGACGGTGGTGGTCATGGCTCCTCCTGGGTGAGAGTGTGCCCTCACCGTATGAAGAGCGTGTTTCCGCACCGACCCCCGGGGGGTTACTTCTCGATCACCGTCGGATCACGCCCACCCCGCCCGGTCGTTAGTGCCCTGTCACGCGCCGGAAACATGCCCGGGCGGTCCTTAGACTCGAGGGCATGCGCATCGACATCGTCACGATCTTCCCGGCGTTCTTCGATGTGCTCGACGTCTCGCTCATCGGCAAGGCGCGGGACCGCGGCATCCTGGATCTGCGCGTGCACGACCTGCGCGACTTCACCCACGACCGCCACCGCACGGTCGACGACACCCCCTACGGCGGCGGAGCCGGCATGGTGATGAAGCCCGAGCCGTGGGGCGAGGCGCTGGACGGCATCGTCGACGACGGCTCGGTGCTGATCGTGCCGTCGCCGGCGGGGGAGCTGTTCACGCAGGCGATGGCACGGGAGCTCGCCGCCGAGGACCACGCGATCTTCGCGTGCGGCCGGTACGAGGGCATCGATCAGCGCGTGGTCGATCACTACGCTGAGCAGGGGCGGGTCCGGCTGGTGAGCCTGGGCGACTACGTCCTCAACGGCGGCGAGGTCGCGGCGATGGCGATGATCGAGGCCGTGTCGCGGCTGGTGCCCGGCGTCGTGGGCAACCCCGACAGCCTCGTCGAGGAGTCGCACGAGGACGGGTTGCTGGAGTACCCCAGCTACACCAAGCCGGCCCAGTGGCGGGGGCGCGAGGTGCCGCCGGTGCTGCTCAGCGGCAATCACGGCGCGATCGCGGCGTGGCGGCGGGAGCAGAGCATCGAGCGGACCCGGCGCGTCCGACCCGACCTCATCCCCTGACGCGGCGGCGCGAGCACTCCCGGGCGCGGCCGGTCAGTCGGGGTCGAGCACGTCCAGCCGGTAGCCGCGCTTGACCACGGTCTTGATGAGGTCCGGCGTGCCGATCGCCTCACGCAGGCGCGCGACGGCCATCTCGACGGCGTGGGTGTTGGTGCCCGACCGGGGGAGGGCGCCCTGCAGCCGGCCGCGTGAGACGACGCCGCCGCCGGCGTCGAAGAGGGCGGCCACGACATCGGCGCCGGTCCGCGAGAGCGGGATGTGGATGCCGTCCAGCACCACCCCGCTGCTTCGCAGCTCCAGTCGTCCGGCCGACGTGTCCAGGTGCGGGGCGTGTCCGCCGCCGAAGTGCGTCACCACCCCGCGCACGAGCGATCCGAGGCGTCCGCGCTCGGCGACGAGGGGGACGATTCCGGCCTGCTCGAGCGGTCCCGCGGTGATGGGCCCCACCGCCGCCAGCAGCAGCCGGCCGTTCGCGGCCCGCTCGACGATCGCCTCGAGGACGCCTTCGCGCCGCGCGGCCGCGAGCCATTCGGCCGTTCCCGGCGCCGACGTGAAGAGCACCGCGTCCACCTCGCCGGCCGCGGTGGCCACCACGGAACGGACGACGGTGTCGGGGTCCGCCGGCGGCCCCCAGCGGTACACCGTGAGGCTCACGACGTCGGCGCCGTGCGCGGCGAACAGCTCGTCCAGCCCGTCCGCGCCGGAACCGTGATGCTGCACCGCGACGCGTCGACCGGCCAGGCCCTCGGCGACGAGGAAGTCGCCGAGCTCGGCGGAGGTCTCGGACTCGGCCACCCAGTCGGCCGTGAGCCCCACCTGCTGGATGGCGCCGCGCGCCTTGGGGCCGCGCGCGACGATCTGCGCGCCGCTCATCGCCGCGTGCAGGTCGTCGAGCAGACCGGCCTCCTCGGCCGCCTCCATCCAGCCGCGGAAGCCCACTCCGGTCGTGGCGACGACGACGTCAGGGGGGTGGGCGATGAGTTCGCGGGTGGCGTCGAGGAGGGCTTCGTCGTCGATGTGCGGCACGATCGTGAGGGCGGGGGCGTGCCGCACGACGGCGCCGTGGCGCTCGAGCGCGGCGGCGAGCTCGCCCGACCGGCGGTCGACGGCGATGACGACGGTGCAGCCGTCGAGGGCCGCCGACAGCGGACGGCGGGGTGGGGCGGTGGAGCTCATCACCGGGACGCGTCACCTGCCAGTGCGAGGGCGGGCAGCAGCAGGCCCTCGCGCGCCACGTCGCCGATCACGATGACGGCGGGGTTGCTCACCCCGGCCGCGGTCGCGGCCGCGACGGCGCCGGCGAGGGTCGTCCGGGTGGTCCGCTGCGAGGCGGTGTGGCCGCGCTCGACGATGGCGACCGGCTGATCGGCGGGCGCCCCGGCGCCGAGGGCGGCCGCGACCAGGCGCGGTAGGGCCGCCACCCCCATGAGGACGACGGTGGTGACCGCCGGATCGGCCAGGGCGGCGAGCGTGGCGGGTGAGGCCTCCTCGGCCTGGCCGTTGACGACGTGCAGGCTCGCCGCGGTTCCGCGATGCGTGACGGGGATGCCGGCGGACTGCGGGACCGAGACGATGCTGGTGAGCCCGGGCACCACTTCGACGGCGACGCCCGCTGCCACGCACGCGGCCACCTCTTCGCCGCCGCGTCCGAAGACGAAGGGGTCGCCGCCCTTGAGCCGCACGACCCGCTTGCCGGCCAGCGCGTGCGCCACCAGCATCCGGTTGATCTCCTCCTGGGGCACGGTGTGCCGGCCCGGCTGCTTGCCGACGTCGATCACCTCGACCTCGGGGTCGAGCTCGGCCAGCGCGCCGGTCGGTCCCAGGCGGTCGGCGACGACGACGTCGGCCTCGGCCAGCAGCCGGCGGCCGCGCACCGTCATGAGATCCACGGGGCCGGGGCCGCCGCCCACGAGGTCCACGCGGCCGGGGCCGCCGCCCCGCCGCCGGCGCACGGGCAGCCGGCCGGCATGCAGCAGTGTCGCAACGGCGTCGCGCACCGTCGCCGCGCGTCGCGGATCCACACCGGCATCCGAGACGACGCCGACCACGACGTCGCCCGAGCGGGTCTCGGCGGCGAGCCTCGCCGAGCCGTGCCCGCCGTCCGAGGCGTTGACGCACAGGATCCGCCGGCGCTCGCACCGCGCCGCCACGCCCGCATCGGTGCGCGCGTCGCCGGTGGCGGTGTGCACGAGCCAGGCGGCGGCGAGGTCGCGCGGGCGCACCGCGCGCCGGGTCCACGGCAGCCGGTGGGCGAGGATGAGCTCACGCACCTCGGGCACGACGTCGGGGGCGACCACGCGCACGCGTGCACCGTCGGCGACGAAGCGCCGAAGCCGACGGGCCGTGACCGGACCGCCGCCCACCATGACCACCTCGCGGCCGGCGAGGGACACACCGAGCATCGTCGTCATGCGCCCGCCTCCCGACGGATGAGCACGTCGCCGTCCGCGAGGGCGACCGGCCATGTGCGCAGCGCAACCGGGTCCTTCCCCTGCGCGTCCAGGCACGTGCCCGTACGCAGGTCGAACACCTGCTTGTACATCGGCGAGGCCACCGTGGGGGCACCCTGCCGCGTGCCCACGATGCCGCGGGAGATGACGTGGGCGCCGCTGTAGGGGTCCTGGTTCGCCACCGCGTGCACGCGGCCGTCGGCCAGCAGGAAGAGGGCGACCTGGATGTCGCCGAGGAGGGCCGCGCGGCCGCGCTCGACCTCGAGGTCGGTCACGGCGCAGATCCGCACCCATTCGGTCCGCGCGGTGGACGCGCGGGCGGGCGTGGCGTCGGTCAGGGTCATCGGCGCACCTCCAGGGTGGTTCCGGCGATGAGCACGCGGCCGTCGGCGCGCTCGCTCTCGGTGGCGGGGCGGGCCTGACCGCGCTCGGCGGTGTAGGCCAGCGAAGGGTCGGGCGTGGTGGGGGCGTTGACGAACGAGGCGAACCGGCGGAGCTTGTCAGGGTCCTCGAGGGTGGCCTTCCACTCGTCCTCGTACGAGTCGATGTGCGCGGCCATCGCGGCGTCCAGGTCCGCGCAGATCCCGAGGCTGTCCTCGAAGATCACCTCGCGCAGTCCGTCGACGCCGCCCTCGAGCTCTTCGAACCACGGGGCGGTGCGCTGCAGCCGGTCTGCGGTGAAGATGTAGTACATCAGGAAGCGGTCGATCGCGGTGAGCAGCTCTGCATCGCTCAGACCCTCGGCCAGCAGCACCGCGTGGCGCGGGGTGAAGCCGCCGTTGCCGCCGACGTACATGTTCCACCCGGCCTCGGTGGCGATGACGCCGACGTCCTTGCCGCGCGCCTCGGCGCACTCCCGCGCGCAGCCCGACACCCCGAGCTTGAGCTTGTGCGGGGAGCGAAGCCCCCGGTAGCGCAGTTCCAGCTCGACGGCCATGCCCACCGAGTCCTGCACCCCGTAGCGGCACCACGTCGATCCGACGCACGACTTCACCGTGCGCAGCGACTTGCCGTAGGCGTGGCCGGACTCGAAGCCGGCATCCACGAGCCTCTTCCAGATGTCGGGGAGCTGCTCGAGACGGGCGCCGAAGAGATCGATGCGCTGCCCGCCGGTGATCTTCGTGTAGAGGCCGAAGTCCTGGGCGACCTGACCGATCACCACGAGCTTCTCGGGGGTGATCTCGCCGCCGGGGATGCGCGGGACGACGGAGTAGCTGCCGTCCTTCTGCAGGTTGGCCATCACGTGGTCGTTGGTGTCCTGCAGGGTGGCGTTCTCGCCCTCGAGCACGTGCCCGCGCACGAGCGTGGCGAGGATGCTGGCGAGCGCGGGCTTGCAGACGTCGCATCCCCGGCCGCTGCCGAAGCGGCCGATCACGGCGCTGAACGTCGTCAGGCCCGAGACGCGGACGGCGTCGAAGAGCTGCCGGCGCGACATCTCGAAGTGCTCGCACATCGCGCTGCTCACCGTCGCGCCGAGCCGCGTCAGCTCGGCCCCGACGATCTTCTTGACGCTCGTCAGGCACGATCCGCACGCGGCGCCCGCCTTCGTGCACGCCTTGACCGCCGCCACGTCGGTGCAGCCGCCCTCGTGGACCGCCTCGCGGATGGTCCCGGCCGTGACGGAGTTGCACGAGCACACCAGCGCGGCATCCGGGAGATCGCCGGTGGGCGCCGCGGTGCCCTCGGGCATCAGGTAGCCGGCCGGATCCGCGCCCAGGGCTCCGCCGACCAGCGGGCGAAGGGACCCGTACGCCGACGCGTCGCCGACGAGGATGCCCCCCAGCAGCGTCTTGGCATCGTCCGAGAGGACCAGCTTCTTGTACACCCCCGCCACCGGATCGGCGTAGACCACGTCCAGGGCGCCCGGCGTCTCGGCGAACGCGTCGCCGAAGCTCGCCACGTCCACGCCGCTCAGCTTGAGCTTGGTCGACAGGTCGTACCCCGGAAACGACGCGTCGCCCCCGAGCAGCCGGGTCGCCGCGACCTCGGCCATCGCGTAGCCGGGGGCGACGAGCCCGACGCACGCGCCGTCGAAATTGGCGACCTCGCCGACGGCGAGGATGCGGGGATCCGACGTCCGGCACTGCGGGTCGATGAGCACGCCGCCGCGGGGGTGGACGTCCAGCCCTGCGGTGCGGGCGAGCTCGTCGCGGGGACGGACACCGACGGTGAAGACGACGACGTCCGTGTTCTCGTACGTCCCGTCGCGGAACTCCAGCCCCGCGACCTGGCCCGTGCGGTCGGGGTCCAGACGCGTCGTGACGGACTCCGTGCGCACCCCGATGCCGCGCTGCTGGATCAGGCGCCGCAGCGCGTCGCCCGCCGGCCGGTCCAGCTGCGCGCTCATGAGGCGGTCCGAGGACTGCACCACCGTGCACGAGACGTCCAGGCCCTGGAGGGCCCCGGCGGCCTCGAGTCCGAGCAGACCGCCGCCGATGACGGTGCCGGTCAGCGGGCGGCCGAGCTCGGCGCTGCGGCGGGCGACGAAGTCCCGGAGGGCCTCGACGTCGTCCAGCGTGCGGTAGACGAAGCATCCCGGCAGGTCGAATCCGTCGACGGCGAGGCGCGCGGCGTACGACCCGGTGGCGAGCACCAGGTGGTCGTAGTCGACGCGCCCGCCGGCGCGCGTGATCGCCTGCCGGGCCTCGCGGTCGACGCGGACGACGGGGTCGCCGGTGACGACCTGGACCCGCGGATCGTCCAGGATCGCGGTGTCGAGGGTCAGGTCCTCGGCCGAGGCGCCGCCGAAGAACCCGGTGAGGCCGACGCGATCGTAGGGGAGGCGCCGCTCCTCGCCGATCAGCGTGATCCGCCACGAGTCGTCGGCGCGCGAGAGCAGGCTCTCGACGAAACGGTGGGCGACCATCCCGGCGCCGACGACCGCGATGCGGTGGGCGGGCGCGGGGGTGGAGCTCATGGCGTCACCGTACGCGGCGGGTGTTGCGGCGAGGTCAGCGCCGTGTTTCGAGTTCTTGACGACGCGGGTGCGGGGTGCTGCCTCGGTCATGGGGATCTCCAGTTCGGCTCGCGGACGGTCGTGGGCGGCCACGTTACGAGCGCGGTGTTTTCTCTCCTGGCACGCGCGATTACCCCCAACGAACGTTTCGCTCACGGCCGCCTATAGCACGAAGTGAGATCCCGCCCGTTCGCCGTCCGCGCCCGATACTGTGAGGACGTTCCGCTGACTTGGAGGCTGCATGCAGACCTGGCCCGGTTCCGCCTACCCCCTGGGTGCGACGTTCGACGGCAACGGCACCAACTTCGCCCTCTTCAGCGAGGGCGCCGAGCGCGTGGAGCTCTGCCTGTTCGGCGACCGGGGCAAGGAGACCCGCGTCGAGCTGCGCGACGTCGACGCGTTCGTGTGGCACGTCTACCTGCCCAATGTCGGTCCCGGTCAGCGCTACGGGTATCGCGTGCACGGCGCGTGGGACCCCGAGAACGGCCAGCGCTTCAACGCCAACAAGCTGCTGCTCGACCCGTACGCCAAAGCAGTCGAGGGTCAGGTGGCGTGGGGGCAGTCGGTGTTCGGCTACGACTTCGGCGACCCCGACTCGCGCAACGACGACGACTCCGCGGCCGCCATGATGAAGGGGGTCGTGGTCAATCCGTTCTTCGACTGGGCGGGGGACCGCCAGCCGAAGACCCCCTACGCCGAGACCTTCATCTACGAGGCGCACGTGAAGGGGATGACCAAGCTCCACCCCCTCATCCCCGAAGAGCTGCGCGGCACCTACAGCGGGATCGCCCATCCCGCGGTCATCGACCACCTGAAAAAGCTGGGCGTCACGGCCCTGGAGCTCATGCCGGTGCACCAGTTCGTCAACGACTCGACGCTGCAGGAGAAGGGGCTGTCCAACTACTGGGGCTACAACACCACCGCCTTCTTCGCGCCGCAGAACACCTACGCCTCCACCGGGCAGCGCGGTCAGCAGGTGCAGGAGTTCAAGGGCATGGTCAAGGCCCTGCACGCCGCCGGCATCGAGGTCATCCTCGACGTGGTCTACAACCACACCGCCGAGGGCAACCACCTGGGGCCGATGCTGTCGATGCGCGGCATCGACAACGCCGCGTACTACCGCCTCGAAGACAGCGACCGCCGCTACTACACCGACTACACCGGCACCGGGAACAGCCTGAACGTCGGCAATCCGCACGCGCTGCAGCTGATCATGGACTCGCTGCGCTACTGGGTCCTCGAGATGCACGTGGACGGCTTCCGCTTCGACCTCGCCTCGACCCTCGCGCGGGAGTTCTACGACGTCGACCGGCTGGCCACCTTCTTCGAGCTGGTCCAGCAGGATCCGGTGGTCTCCCAGGTCAAGCTCATCGCCGAGCCCTGGGACGTCGGCCCGGGCGGCTACCAGGTCGGCAACTTCCCCCCGCAGTGGACGGAGTGGAACGGGAAGTACCGCGACACCGTGCGCGACTTCTGGCGCGGCGAGCCGCAGGCGCTGGGCGAGTTCGCCTCACGTCTGACCGGGTCCGCCGACCTCTACGAGCATTCCGGACGCCGGCCCGTGGCATCCATCAACTTCGTCACCGCCCATGACGGCTTCACGCTGCGCGACCTGGTGTCGTACAACGACAAGCACAACGACGCCAACGGCGAGGACAACAACGACGGCGAATCCCACAACCGCTCGTACAACCACGGCGTCGAGGGCCCGACCGACGACGCCGCCGTCCTCACCCTGCGTGCCCGCCAGCAGCGCAACTTCATCGCCACGCTGCTGCTGTCGCAAGGCGTGCCGATGCTGTCGCACGGCGACGAGCTGGGGCGCACCCAGCAGGGCAACAACAACGGCTACGCGCAGGACAACGAGCTCACGTGGGTGAACTGGGAGTCGGTGGACCAGCCGCTGCTGGAGTTCACCGCCGCCGTCGCGCGCCTGCGCCGCGACCACCCGACGTTCCGGCGCAGCCGGTTCTTCAACGGCCGGCCCGTCCGCCGGGAAGAGGGGGCTCCGGTGCCCGACATCGTGTGGCTGCGCCCCGACGGCTCGGTCATGCAGCCCGAGGACTGGGACTCCGGCTTCGGGCGCGCCGTCGGCGTGTTCCTCAACGGCGACGGCATCCGCGAGCGCGATCGCCGAGGCGAGACGCTGTCGGACAAGCACTTCATCGTGCTCTTCAACGCCGGTGACGACGCGGTGGACTTCACGCTTCCCGCGGTGGAGTACTCGCCGAAGTGGGACGTGCTCGTGGACACCGCCGGCCAGCGCGCCGACACCGATCCGGTCGAACCCGGCGAGGCCGTGGTGCTCGAGGCGAAGGCGCTCATGGTGCTCTGCCAGCACGAGCTGCCCGAACCCGACGTCGACCACTCCGTGGCGGCGTCCCTGGTCGCCCTCGCCGACGCCGAGACGATTCCGCAGCACGCCGCCAGCGAGCTGCCCCGCTGACCCGCCCGCTCATCCTGGATCGGAGACCTCGTGCCCGACAGACCCGTATCGACCTACCGGCTGCAGATCCGAGAGAGCTTCGACCTGGATGCCGCGCGCGACCTCGTGCCCTATCTGCGGGATCTGGGCGTGGACTGGGCGTACCTGTCGCCGCTGCTGACGGCGTCGACGGGCTCGGACCACGGCTACGACGTCGTGGACGTCGCGCGCGTCGACCCGGCGCGCGGCGGTCCTGAGGCCCTGGCGCGGTTCGCCGCGGAGGCGAGGGCGGCGGGCCTGGGCATCCTGGTCGACATCGTCCCCAATCACATGGGCGTCGCCGTCCCGCGGCAGAACCCCTGGTGGTGGGATGTGCTGACGCACGGGCGCGACTCGCGCTACGCGGAGGCCTTCGACATCGACTGGGACGTCGCCGGCGGGCGGGTGCGCATCCCGATCCTCGGCGCCCCGCCGGCGGAGGCGCTGGCGGATGTCCGCGTGGATGCCGGCGCCGGCGTCGTGCGCTACTTCGACCACGAGCTGCCGCTGGCCCCCCGATCCCTCGAAGGCGTGGACCCCGAGGATGTCGCCGCCGTGCTCGCGCGACAGAACTGGGAGCTGCTGTTCTGGCGCGACGAGGCGGAGCTGCTGAACTACCGCCGGTTCTTCGCGGTCACCACGCTCGCCGGCGTACGCGTCGAGGTCCCGTGGGTCTTCGACGAGACCCATCGCGAGATCCTGCGCTGGATCGGCGACGGGCACGTGGACGGCCTGCGGGTGGACCACCCCGACGGTCTCGCCGACCCCGGCGCGTACCTGCGCCGGCTGGCGGAGGCCACCGGGGGAGCGTACGTGCTCGTCGAGAAGATCCTCGAGCACAGCGCGACCGATCACCCCGAGCAGCTGCCGGCGTGGTGGTCCACCGACGGCACGACCGGCTACGACGCGATGGCCGAGATCGACCGCGTCCTCATCGACCCTCGCGGCGAGGCGGCGCTGGACCGGCTGGACGAGGAGCTGCGCGGCGCGGCGTCGCCGTCGTGGCCGGACCTCATCCACGAGACCAAGCGCATGATCGCCGACACCATCCAGGTCGCCGAGATCCGCCGGCTCGTCCGGCGGCTGCCCGCGCCGGTCGCGGGCGCCGAGGATGCGCTGGCCGAGATCCTCGCCTGCTACCCGGTGTACCGGTCGTACCTGCCGGCGGGCCAGGCGTATCTCGACGAGGCGCTCGGCGAGGCGCGCCGCAGGCGCCCGGATCTCGCGCGCGCGATCGGGGAGCTGGAGCCTATGCTGCGCGACCCCTCTCTCGAGATCGCCCGCCGGTTCCAGCAGACGACGGGCCCGGTCATGGCCAAGGGCGTCGAGGACACCGCGTTCTACCGGGCCACGCGGCTCGGGACTCTCACCGAGGTGGGCGGCGACCCGTCGGTGTTCGCCCTGGACGTCGAGGGCCTGCA
The DNA here is from genome assembly GCF_054780155.1 of Microbacterium aureliae. Lineage (NCBI taxonomy): Bacteria > Bacillati > Actinomycetota > Actinomycetes > Micrococcales > Microbacteriaceae > Microbacterium > Microbacterium aureliae. The sequence continues at coordinate 358,966 of NZ_BAAGWW010000001.1, read as the reverse complement.
CGCGGCGTTCGCCCGCCGCCAGGCGGCCTGGCCGCACGCCCTCACGTCGCTGTCCACGCACGACACCAAACGAGGAGAGGATGTCCGCGCCCGGCTGTCGGTGCTGTCCGAGATCCCCGAGGAGTGGGGCGCCGTGCTGCGGGAGCTCCGGAGCATCGCCTCCACCGGCCACGGCCCCTTCGACTCCCTGCTGTGGCAGGCGATCGTCGGCTCCTGGCCGGCGGACGCCGGCCGCCTGCACGCCTATGCCGAGAAGGCGGCACGCGAGGCGGCCGAGCGCACGGGCTGGTGGGACCCGGACGAGGACTTCGAGCGCGGCATGCACGCGCTCGTGGACTCGGCCTTCGGGCCCGCCCGCCCCGTGATCGAGCGCTTCGTGGCCCGCATCGCGCCCCTGGGCTGGTCGAACTCGCTCACGGCGAAGCTTCTCCAGCTGGCGGGGCCGGGCGTGCCCGACGTCTACCAGGGCTCGGAGCTGTGGGAGACCTCGCTGGTGGACCCGGACAATCGGCGGCGAGTCGACTTCGCCGAGCGGCGTGCGCTGCTGGCGCGCCTGGACGGGGGCTGGCGGCCCGCCGTCGACGCGACCGGTGCCGCGAAGCTCCTGGTGACCTCGCGGACGCTCCGCCTGCGGCGCGAACGCCCGGACGCCTTCGCGCTGTACCGGCCGATGGTCGTCGCCGGCGCCGCGGCCGGTCACGCCGTCGCGTTCGACCGCGGCGGGGTCGTCGCGGTCGGGACCAGGCTGCCGGCCGGACTCGCCGAACGGGGCGGCTGGGGGGACACCGTGCTGCTGCGGCCGGACACCCGCGCGGTGGACGTGCTGACGGGACGAACGGTGACGGGCGCGATCGCGCTCGAGGAGCTGCTGGCGGACTACCCGGTCGCGCTGCTGGTCGCCGAGGACGAGGGGGAGAGATGATCGAGGTGTGGGCACCATCGGCGAGCCGCGTGCGGCTGCGCCGGCCAGGGCACGACGACACCGAGCTGGCGGCGGCCGGCGACGGGATGTGGGCGGCCCCGGTCTCGCTGAGCCCCGGCGACGAGTACGGCTTCGTGCTGGGCGACGGGGATCAGCTGCGTCCCGACCCGCGCTCCCGGCGCCAGCCGCGCGGCGTGCATGACGCGTCGGCGTGGTTCGATCCGGCGCAGTTCGCGTGGACCGACTCCTCCTGGACCGGCCGCCAGCTGGCGGGGGGTCTGGTCTACGAGCTCCACGTGGGCACCTTCACCCCCGGCGGCACGCTGGACTCGGCCATCGAGCGGCTGGACCACCTCGTGGAGCTGGGCGTCACCCACGTCGAGCTGCTTCCGGTGAACGGCTTCAACGGCACGTGGAACTGGGGCTACGACGGCGTGCTCTGGTACACGGTCCACGAGGCCTACGGCGGGCCCGCGGCCTACCAGCGATTCGTGGATGCCGCCCACGCCCGCGGGCTCGCGGTCATCCAGGACGTCGTGTACAACCACCTCGGCCCGAGCGGCAACTACCTGCCGGAGTTCGGTCCCTACCTGCGCTCGGGGGAGCGCAACACGTGGGGCGACTCGGTGAACCTCGACGAGCCGGCCGTGCGCTCCTTCATCGTGGACAACGCCCTGATGTGGCTTCGCGACCACCACGTCGACGGCCTGCGGCTGGATGCCGTGCACGCCCTCGTCGACACCTCGCCGACCCACATCCTGCAGGAGCTCGCGGAGGCCGCCGACGCCCTGTCCGCCCATGTGGGCCGTCCCCTCACCCTCATCGCCGAGTCCGACATGAACGACCCGAAGCTGATCCTTCCGCGGGAGGCCGGCGGCTACGGTCTGACGGCCCAGTGGTCCGACGACTTCCACCACGCGCTGCACGTCGCGGTGACGGGCGAGACGACGGGCTATTACGCCGATTTCGCCGACCCCCGCGCGCTGGGCAAGGTCTGGACGGGCCACTTCTTCCACGACGGCACCTACTCGTCGTTCCGCGGCCGGGACCACGGCTCGCCGGTTCCCTCCGCCGTGCCGTCCTGGCGGATGGTGACCTTCGCGCAGGATCACGACCAGATCGGCAACCGTGCGACCGGGGACCGGCTGTCCCAGAGCCTGCCGTACGGCCGGCTCGCGGTGGCCGCCGTGCTCACCCTGACCGCGCCCGGCACCCCGATGCTGTTCATGGGCGAGGAATGGGGGGCGCGCACGCCCTGGCAGTTCTTCACCTCGCACCCCGAGCCCGAGCTCGGCGCCGCGACCGCCGAAGGCCGCATCGCCGAGTTCGCCCGCATGGGGTGGGACGAATCCGTCGTCCCCGACCCGCAGGACCCCGAGACCTTCCGGCGCTCGCGCCTCGACTGGAGCGAGCCGGAGCGCGCCGAGCACGCGCGGCTGCTGGAGCTTTACCGGGCGCTCGCGCGCCTGCGCCGCGAGCGGCCGGAGCTGACGGATCCACGCGCGGACACGCTGGCCGCCGAGGTTCGGGCCGACCAAGGGGTCGACTCCCGCGTCTTCCGGCTCTCGCGCGGGACGCTGGACGTGCTGGTGAATCTGTCGGGCGAGGACGTCCGGATCCCCTCCGGCGGACGCGTCCTGCTGGCCACCGATCCCGCCGTCGCCCTGGCCGGTTCGGACCTGGTGCTCCCGGCCGAATCGGCGGCGATCGTCGAGGGCGCGCCCTAGCCTCTCAGTCCACGCCGAGGAAGGCGCGGTCGGTGAGGACGAGAGGCCCGTCCGCCGTGATGGCGACGGTGTGCTCGCAGTGCGCCCCGCGCGAGCCGTCGGCGCTGCGCAGAGTCCAGCCGTCGGGATCGGTGACGAGCTTGTCGGTGGTCTGGAGGAACCACGGCTCCAGCGCGACGACGAGACCCTCGCGCAGCGGATAGCCCCGCCCCGCCTTGCCGTCGTTGGGCACGTGCGGGTCGCCGTGCATGACGCGGCCCACTCCGTGCCCGCCGAAGTCGGTGTTGATCGAGTAGCCGTCGCCATGGGCGACCGTGGCGATCGCGTGGGAGATGTCGCCGATCCGGTTGCCGACCACGGCCGCCGCGATCGCGGCATCCAGCGCCCGCCGGGTGGTGTCGATGAGCGCGAGATCCTCGTCGCGGGGAGTGCCCACGACGAAAGACACGGCAGAGTCGGCGACCCAGCCGTCGATCGAGACGGCGAAGTCCAGCGACACCAGGTCGCCGTCGCGCAGGTCGTAGTCGAAGGGCAGGCCGTGCAGGACGGCGTCGTTGACCGACGTGCAGATGACCTTGCCGAAGGGGCTCGCGCCGAAAGAGGGGTGGTAGTCGATGTAGCACGAGGTGGCGCCCGCGCGACGGATCAGATCGTGTGCGCGACGGTCGATGGCGAGCAGGTTCGTGCCCACCTTCGTCTCGTCCCGCAGCGTCGCGAGCGTCTCGGCGACGAAGCGGCCCGCCGGTCTCATCGCCTCGATCTCGGCCGGGGTGCGCAGCTCGATCATTCTCCACGTCCTCTCATCGCTCCATTGTGTCTCACCGGCGACGTCGTCCCGGCGTTCTCACGGCCAGCGCGGGGCCGGCGCGGCGTAGCATCGGGGCATGGTGATCCGCCGCCTCCTGTTCGCGTGGCTCCTTCCCGCCGCCGTCGCCCTGCCGCTGTGGCTGTTCATCGGGTGGGCGGTCACCGGCGCCGGAGGGTGGGCCCTGCTGTGGGTCCTTCTCGCGGTGCCCGGGGTGCTCGTCTGGCAGCTGCTGGTGACCCTCCTCATCCGCGCCCGGGGGACCGTCCGCGCCCGTCGCGCGGTCTCGTGGGCCGACGCCGCCGGCGTTCTGGTGTGGCACGTGCTGGTGGTCGCCCTGGGCTTCTTCCACCCGGACTGGTGGGCGCTCACCATGGTCGGCGCGGTGCTCGCCGGCCTGGGGCTGTTTTGGAGCTCGCTGGCGCAGCTGTGGCGCGAGGCCAGGCCCACGGGCCTGGTCGCCGGCGTCGGCCGCGACGGCCTGCTCGGCGCGGTGCGCCCCGCCGGCTCGGCCGCGACCGCGGACGTCATCGTGGTCACCGAGAGCCGGGGGACCCCTCCTCGCTGACGCGTCGCGCGGTTTTGCCGGAGCACCCATCCGTGGCAGAATGGCTGTTTGTGCCCTGACCAGGTTCTGCCTCAGGGGAGCCGCCCTCCGACAGCGTCGGACGGCACGGGGCACACGACATCTTCCATCCCCTTCCCGCGGTCGACCTGTGGCGGCCGCAGAGAGAAACGATCATGCAGATCCTCGACACCGTCGACGCAGCCTCGCTCCGCTCCGACATCCCCGCCTTCGCTCCCGGCGACACCGTCAAGGTGCACGTCAACATCACCGAGGGCAACCGCTCGCGCATCCAGGTCTTCCAGGGCGTCGTGATCGGCCGCTCGGGCGACGGCGTGCGCGAGACCTTCACCGTCCGCAAGATCAGCTTCCAGGTCGGCGTCGAGCGGACCTTCCCGGTGCACAGCCCGGTCATCGACCACATCGAGGTCGTCACCCGAGGCGACGTGCGTCGCGCGAAGCTGTACTACCTGCGCAACCTCCGCGGCAAGAAGGCCAAGATCAAGGAGAAGCGCGAGAACTGATCCGCGCTCACGAAGGCCCGGTCCGTGACGGACCGGGCCTTCGTCGTCCCCCGCCCCTCGTCGGACCCGCTGCCGGCCGGTCCGCCCACGTCGTACACGGGGCTCGACCGACGCCGGGCGGGCCCGCGCATGTGCGACCCTTGATGAGTGGCCCTCCGATCGGCGGCGAGCCCGCTGGAGGAACCTGGATGACCACCGAGAAGACCGCGACGGAGGCGTCCGCTGCGGGGAGCCGCCGGTTCACGCCGCGCTCCCGCCGACGCGGCTGGGTCACCTTCCTGCGCGACGTGCTGGTGATCGTCGTGATCGCCGTCCTGGTGTCGTTCCTGGTCAAGACGTTCCTCGTGCGCTCGTTCTACATCCCGTCCGGATCGATGGAGGACACCCTCGAGATCCGCGACCGGATCCTCGTCGACGAGATCACCCCGCGTTTCGACGAGTTCGACCGCGGCGAGATCGTGGTCTTCCGCGACCCGGGCGGGTGGCTGCCGGTCACCCCCGATCCGCAGCGTCCCCCGCTGGTCGAGGCGGTCGACTGGGTGCTGGCGCTGGTCGGCCTGTCCGCGCCCGACAGCGACGATCATCTCGTCAAGCGCATCATCGGCCTGCCCGGTGACCGCGTGGTGTGCTGCAACGCGATCGGGCAGATCACCGTCAACGGCGTTCCCGTCGACGAGAGCGACTTCATCAAGCTGCCCACCGCGCAGTCGGCGGCGTCGGCCGACGAGTTCGACGTCACGGTGCCGGCCGAGAGCCTGTGGGTGCTCGGCGACAACCGGTACCGCTCCAAGGACTCCCGTTACAACACCGACCAGCCCGGCGGCGGATTCGTCCCGATCGACAACGTCGTCGGGCGCGTGTTCCTGATCACCTGGCCGTTCGATCGCTTCGGCATCGTCGACTCCCACGGCGCCGACTTCGCCGGCATCCCCGATCCCGCGTCCGGGTCGACGGGCGGCGACGCGGCGCCATGACCGTTGTGGAGCCCCGGCTGACGCTCGAGCGCCGGCTGCTCAAGGAGCACGCGACCGTGATCGCCTGCGACGAGGTCGGCCGCGGTGCGCTGGCGGGTCCGGTCGCCGTCGGCGCGGTGGCGATCGACGCCGCGCGCTCGCGCCGGCGCGTCCCCGCGGGACTGCGGGACTCCAAGCTCGTACCCGAGCAGCGCCGGCCCGACGTGGCCGCGCGTGCGGCGGAGTGGGTGCGCGCCAGCGCGGTGGGCTGGGCCAGCTCGGCCGAGATCGACGAGGTCGGCATCATGCGGGCGCTGGGCCTGGCGACGCTCCGCGCCCTCGCCGACCTCGGCGCCCACGGCGTCGTCCCCGCCGACGCGCTCATCCTGCTCGACGGCAACTACGACTACATCACCCCCGCCGGCGGAGCGGGCCTGCGCGTGCGGCCGGTGATCAAGGCCGATCGCGACTGCGCGAGCGCGGCCGCGGCATCCGTCATCGCCAAGGTCGCTCGCGACACGCTCATGGCGGGCCTGCACGACGACTTCCCGCCGTACGGCTGGGGACGCAACAAGGGGTACGCGAGCCCCGACCACCGCGCCGCCATCCTCGACCACGGCATGACACCCCACCACCGGGCCTCCTGGTCGATCGCGGGCGCACCGACGCTCTTCTGAGCGGGCCCTAGGATGGATGGACCATGGATGACGACGTCTTCGAAGACTACGACCGTGAGCTCGAACTGGCTTTGTACCGCGAGTACCGCGACGTCGTCTCGCAGTTCCAGTATGTGATCGAGACCGAGCGGCGGTTCTACCTCGCCAACGAGGTCAACGTCGTCCGCCGCGACACCGAGCACGACTTCTACTTCGAGATCTCGATGACCGACGTCTGGGTGTGGGACATCTACCGGGCCGACCGCTTCGTGAAGTCCGTCCGGGTCCTGACCTTCAAGGACGTCAACGTCGAGGAGCTCTCCCGGCGCGACTTCCAGCTGCCCGAAGAGCTGTCGCTGGACAGCTGACCGTTCGCACGTCGTCGACCCCACAGGCCGTTGTCCGCGCCCGTTTCTCCACGGATGCCGCCACCGCGGTCTTCCGTGATGCCCGGCGCGCGACGATCGCCGCATGGCAGAAAAGGATGTGCTGGGCCGGGACGGCGAGGACAGGGCTGCGCGGTATCTCGCCGATCGCGGCTACGACGTGGTCGACCGCAACTGGCGATGCGCGACGGGTGAGATCGACGTCGTCGCCGTGCACGAGCGGGACCTCGTCGTCGTCGAGGTCAAGACGCGGCGCGGCGCGGCGTTCGGTCACCCGTTCGAGGCCGTCGATCAGCGCAAGCGGCGGCGGCTGTGGCAGCTGGGCGTCGCCTGGATCGCGGCGCACCCCGCCCAGGCCCAGGGCCGTCGGCTGCGGCTCGACGCCATCGCGCTGATCGGCGCCGATCCGGCCTCGGCGACCCTGGAGCATCTCGTCGACCTGGATCTGCAGTGAGCGTCGCGCGCACGACGGCGGTGGCGCTGCAGGGGATGGCGGGGGTCATGGTCTCGGTCGAGGCCGATCTGTCCAATCAGACACCGGGGTTCCGCATCATCGGGCTGCCCGACAAGGCGCTGGGGGAGGCCGTGCAGCGCGTGCACAACGCGTGCGCCAACAGCGGGCTGATCCTTCCGCGCAGGCGGCTGACGGTCAACCTGTCGCCGGCGAGCGTTCCCAAGTCCGGATCCTCGTTCGACGTCGCCATCGCCATCACGGCGCTGGCCACCGAGATGCGGCTCGACCGGGCGCGGATGGAGTCGACGATGCACCTCGGCGAGCTCGGCCTGGACGGCCGCCTGCGCCCCGTGGCGGGTGTGCTCCCGGCGGTGCATGCGGCAGCCCAGGCGGGTGTCCGCCGGGTCGTCGTCCCCCACGCCAACGCCGCAGAGGCCGAGCTCATCCCCGGGGTCGAGGTGCTCGGCGCGGTGTCACTGGCCGACGTCGCGGCGTGGCACGGCGCGGCCGTCGAGCAGGCCGACCTCGAACCGGTCGCCGACGACCGCGGGCCCGCCGTCGTCGGCGACCCGGGACTCGATCTCGCCCAGGTCATCGGGCAGCGCGAGGCGGTCGAGGCCATCGTGACCGCGGCGGCGGGCGGCCACCACGTGCTCATGTGTGGTCCGCCCGGTGCGGGCAAGACGATGCTGGCGCGCCGGCTGCCCGGCATCCTGCCCGATCTGGACGACGCGGCCGCGCTGACGGTGGCCTCGATCCGGTCGCTCGCGGGGCAGGCGGTCACCAGCATCTCGCATGCGCCCCCGTTCGAGGCGCCGCATCACAGCGCCAGCGTGGCCGCCCTCGTCGGCGGCGGCTCGCGGGGCGTGCGGCCCGGGGCGATCGCCCGCGCCTCCGAGGGGGTGCTGTTCCTCGACGAGGCGGGGGTGACCAAAGCACACATTATCTGATCAGTGGGGGCGGAATTGCTCTATGTTCGTCCCGTGCACGTATTCATCAGTTGGTCGAAGCCCCGCTCGCTGCGCGTCGCGATAGCTCTTCGTGAGTACCTCCCGACCGTGATCCAGGAATGTCGCGAGATATTCGTGTCGTCAGAACAGGAGAAAGGGGTTGCCTGGTTCAGCAATATTGCACACAACCTCGACTCGGCCGCGGTCGGCCTGGTACTGATCACGCCCGAGAACCAGACGGAGGCCTGGTTGAACTTCGAAGGCGGTGCCCTGCTGGGACGTTTCGACGACCGCCGCGTTTGTCCAGTTCTGCTGTGGATGGAGCAGAGCGACTACGCGGGGCCGCTCGCGAACCTTCATATGACTCGTGCGGAGGACAAGGACGACGTTCTCCGGCTACTGAAGAAGATCAACAGTCTCAGCGAGAATCCGATAGATAACACGATTCTGGAGAAAGCGCACGATCGGGCTTGGCCTGAATTGGAGGCCGCCATCCAAACAGCACACGATGAACCAGGCGGCGTCGAACCGCAAAGAAGTGATTCTCAGAAGATCGACGAGATGCTCGGGATTCTGCGTGAGATACGACGCTACCCCGGCGACGAAGCGGACGCGCAGCCGAATACGGCTTCCGCGCATCTGAGGTCGCGTCTGACGAATGAGCGCTTCATGACAAGCACGCTTCGTCCTTCGGAGGTTGACGCGGCCGTCGCGTTGTGGAACGAAGCTCTCGCACATCGGCTAAGGGCGCAGCGTGATGACGGGTCAAGACTTCTGCCGGATGCTGCGCGAGAACCATCCGAGGATGGCGACGTCGAACACTAGAACAAGTCGTGAGTGTCGATAGCGCCCATCGGGCCGTGCGTACGGCAAACCAGGGCTAGGACAAGGGAGCCTTCGGCGAGGGGTGCGACGTCGAGGGGGCGGTCGCACGCCGGGCACCGGCGCGGCGGCTGGAGGTCGTCGAGGACGTCGTCGAGGTCGGCGGTCATCCGAGGCAGTCGAGCGCGGCCTCGACGGGATCGGTGCCCGAGAGGTTCTCGGGCATGACGAAGCTGGAGGCGACCGCGGCGACGGCGTCAACGGAGAGATACGCCGCGTCGCTCGCCGTTGTGGGGTCTTGAGTTGTCCACCACACGGCATCGGTGTCACCCGCCTCGCCGACGACGTGCGCGGCGACGAACCAGCCAGCCTCGGCCTCGACGGCGGCGAGTCGCTCGATGGTGTAGCCGATCCCGGCGTCGTCGAGGCCCCATTGAAGGCCAGCGCGGGCGCCGTCGGTCACGTCGAGGCATCGGGCGTCAGCGGTAGGCGTCGGCGTCGTGGCGGCAGCGGTGACCTCGGGCGGGCTACCAGCGCACCCGGCGAGGAGCGCGGCGCATGCGACGGGGACGAGCGGGCGGAGGCGCATAGTGCCGAGCGTATCGCCGCTACACGCCGAGGCTGAGCACGGCGGCGAGGGCGCCGCACGCGAGGCCGAGGGTGATGAGCACGAACTCGACGACGGGCCGGGCGCCACGCGCGGCGTTCATGACCTCCAGGACGTAGAGCGGGAGGTGGTTGACGTCGTGACCTGTCGGCGGGCGCACGCCGATGGCGCCGAAGATGTTGACGAGCTCCTCGCGGTGGCCGCTCTCGGCGGCGTTACGTGCCGCGGTCTGCGCGGCGGCTACGCGGCGGGCGTGGCGGGCGTCGCGGACAAGGTAGACCGCGAGCCCGGCGACCGGGAGCGCGAAGCTCGCCGCCGCGAGCCAGACGATGAGCGTGTGCATGCGCGTGAGGCTACAGGGCGGGCGCGCCGGGGCAACGCCGAAAGCCCCCGCCTCGGGGGAAGGCGGGGGCAGGGACGCGTTTACACGCGGGGCTCGACGGCGGCCAGTGCGGCCAGCGCCAGGGAGCGGGCGAGCGCCGAGGGCGGGCGTGCGGGGAGGCCGTCGATGGCGACGAGCTTGGCCCACGCGGCGGCGCGGCCCGCGCGGAGCTCGGCGAGGTGCCTCGGGGAAGCGACCGCGGCGACGTGCACGGTGACGACGCCGTCGACGCCGAGGTCGAGGTCGAGGCTCGCGTCGTCGGGCATGACGTGCTCGGTGACGTCGGCGAGGAGGTCGTAAGCCTCGTCGGCGGTGATGTCGAGCTCGGGGTCGGCGAGTTGCGCGCGGGCCCAGCCGACGACATCGGAGACGCGGAGGTGCGGCAGGACTGCGGCGCTGAGGGCCTCGTCGGGCTGGAGCTCGTAGGCGACGCCGCGGTGCCGCACGCGGAAGGGATGCGGGGCGAGGGCGGCGCCGAGGCGGTCGGCGACGTCGGCGGCGTTGAAGGTGGGCGCGGGCATGGGGCTCCTAGGGGGGGGCGAGGGTGGGCGGTTACCCTGACGGGATGGGGAGACACGAGCGCCGCCGCGTGACGTTGAGCGTGACGCTGGAGGAGTTGCACGCGCTGTATGACGCCGTCGCCGAGCACGGGCGCGAGCTCACGACGACAGGCGCCGTCGGCGAGGCGCGCGACCTCTGGCCGTTCATCGTGAGGCTCGGGAACGCGTGGGATGAGGCGGCGCCGAAGCGACGCCCGAGGGCGGCGCCCGAGGAGGACGTCGACTAGGCGGGGGTCAGGCGGCGGCCCGTGCGTGCGGCGTGCGCCACGAGAGCGCACGTGCGGCAGTGGGTCGCCAGGCCGTCCGGGCGGGAGCGGTTCGCGTCGAACTCTGCGAAGCGGAGCTTGCGGCGGCACGCCGGGCAGTAGCGGAGGCCGTCGGGCCGGAGCCGGGCGCGGTCGGCGGCGATCTGCTCGGGCGTGCGCGCCGAGCGGCGCGCGGTGCGGCGCCTCTCGTCCTCGCGGACGCGGTCACGGTGGCGGGCGCGGTAGCGGCGGTAGCGGTCGTCGGCCATCAGAACGGCGGGAGCTCGATGACGCCGGGCGTGTCGGTGACGACGTCGCCGGGGGAGGCGGCGCGGGCGCGCTGGAGCCGGTCGAGGAGGTCGGCGCCGTGGAGGCCGGGGACCGAGCGGCGGAGGGCGAAGTAGGCGGCATCGGCGATCCGGTCGACGGTGATGTGCGGGATGCCGGAGTCGACGGCGTGGGCGTAGGCGGTGGCCGCCGCGCGTGCCGTCGCCGGGGTCCAGCCGCCCGCGGGGGTGACGGGGTTGAACTCGGGGAGCTCCTCGCCCTTGAAGCGCGGGAGGAGGCCCGTGGGGGCCGCGGGCGGGGCCTCGGTCATCCACCTCATCGGCGGCGTCCTGAGGTGCCGTCCATGCGGGCAGTGAAGCGACCGTTGCCGCCGCGGGAGCCCTGCGCCGGGCGCGGCGGGACGAGCTTGGACAGGAGCGCGCCAGCCGCCGCGCGGGTGAGGCGGGCCTCGACGAGCGCCGGGTGCACGACGGTCTGCCCAGTGGAGCCGGTGGCGAGGAGGCCCGCCTCGCGGGCGGTCGCGGTGAGCTTGTCGGCGGCGGTGATGAGCTCGGCGGCCTCGCCGAGCATGGCGGCCTCTGCGCCGTCGAGCTCGGGACGGGCCGAGGTGACCGTGCGGACGACGTCGACGGCGGCGTCGGTCCAGTGGTCGGGGTAGGCGGTCGTGGACACGGTTGCTCCAAGGGGGTCAGGGGCGCGGAGGGGGACGTCGAAAAATGGGGAATCGCGGACGGTACGCGGCGCGAGACGCTCTGGCCGCTCGGGGAGGAGCGACCCCGGGGGAGGGGAGGCACCCCCCACCCCCTAGACTTCGCGGTGTGACGGATGGACGCACCCGGTACCGCACGACGCTTGAGTTGCAGTTGCCGTCATCGAAGCTCAAGGCCTTCAAGAGGTGGGTTGATCGGTACGCCCCAGCCGAGCACAAGTGGCGCGACCTCGAAGCGTCCTACGTGTCTGTCATCCGCGATAGCTCGTCAGGAGGGCTTGACGCCGTTCGTGTGCTCATCGACGCGCTCGGCTGGGAGGGCGCCGGTGAGGATGCCGAGGACGCCGCTCTCGATACGGTGGCTCGAGCCGTTGGCCGTGTGAACCGAAGCGGCCCTGGGGAGAGCGCTCGCGTGAGGGATAGCGGGGCGGTCTAGGCCGAGGGTTTGCGCTGCCGGGCGCATGCGGGTGTCGTCATGGGGCGCGCCATGAGCCTGCGGTTCTTATCACGGGCCACCTTCCGCAGAAATGTAGTCGCCTGGTGGCTGCGAACACAGGCATCGGGTGGAGGAGGGGTGTCGACGTGACGTCGTGGATAACGGTGCCTTTGGGCTGCGATACACCAATAGAGTGCCCCCATGATCTTCACGTGGCAGATGGCGGAGGAGTTGGCCGCAGCTCATCTTCGCGGCCTTGGTTTTCGCGACGCCAGGCGCACGGGCTCGGGGGCTGATGGTGGAATTGACGTGACCGGTTCAGGAGTTGCAGCGCAGGTCAAGCACCTTAGTCGGCCTGTCGGCGGACCTGATGTCCAGAGACTGCGTGGCGCGGCGTATCGCTCTGTGTCCGCGGCGTTCTACGCTTCCTCTGGTTACACGGAGGCGGCGATACGCGCCGCCGCTGCCACCGGCGTTGCCCTCTTTCGGTTCACGAACAGCAATGACGTTCTCCCGGTGAATGCCGAGGCTGTCGAATGGTGCTCGGGAGCCGATAAGGCGGCGACGCTAAAGGTTCTGGGGGCGGCAGCTCACGATCGCATGGAACAACTGCGCGGTCTGCATTCCACGGTCCACCCGCGCGTCGGCGCCTGGGCGAAAGCGGCGCGGGAGATTGAATCGGAAGCGGTGGAGCTATTGTCGCGGGAACCCTCGAATGAGCAGGCGGAGGCAATGGAGGAACGTCTCCGGAAGGTCTTGATCATTAACGCCAAAGCGAGGGAGGTCCGGGTCGCGCAGGAGGCTGCACTGCACTCGATCAACGACCTCGCAGCGGTGTTCGGATCGGTACCTGAGGGGGATATCGCGGCGACGTTCGTGTGGCTCAGCAAGGTCGACATGATCGGCATAGCGGCCAAGCTTGAAGCCATGGAGGAGGCGGTGGCCAGGTACGAATTTGGGCTGCAGAGCTTCGCCGAGCACGGTGAGCCATGACATCCCGGGCTTCGCGGATTCTATCCGGGTGGTGGAATGTCGAGGGCTGGCCAACTGCCGCCGAGTGGGGAGCCTTGTGGACGTTCGCTACTTTCGGTGTCGCGCTAGGCGCTGCGGTGTTGGCGTTTGGCCAGTTGCGCATCATCTTGTTGGAGCGCGAGGAGCGGGAGCGTCCGTATGTGACGGTCGACTTCGAGTTTCGATCATTGCTAGTTCTTATCGCCGTGGAGAACACGTCCAATAAACTCGCTACCGACGTCACGCTCCGTTCGTCGCCGGTCCCGCGCTCGTCTCAGGGTGATCGGCTCGGCAGAATCGAGAAGATATTTGACGGTTCTTTCACGATTCGTCAGCTTGCGCCCCATCGGCGGATGAGTTGGCACATTGACACGGCGCCCGAGTTGCTGAACTCAGACGAATTGCCCACGAGATTCGAGGTCGTGGTCCGCTATTGCGACCCGCTCGCCCGCCCCGTCCGCTCGCTTGGGTATCAGGCCGCCAGGCCGACACCCAAGTGGTACGAAGACACGTATGTCTTGGACTTGCTCCAGTACGGAGAGTCGGCGACGGAGCAGGATTACGACAATAGGAACTGGAACGCCGTGCAGCGGAACGAGCGCAGGCTGGAGCGGATATCGGTTGCGGCGGAGCGAATCGCATCGGGGCTGAGTATTCAGAGTTCTGCGCAGCGAACCTACGATGACCTACGCGAATCGTCTCGCACTCGCAGACGGGTCATAGGCAAGCCGCGCATACGGGGGAGGCGCGGGCGGCGTTGAACGGGGCGGCCTCGACGGTTGGGGGGGACGACTCGGACGCCGACCCGCCCCCCGCCGGTCGTTGAAGTGTGGCGCTCTATCGCGTGGTGACTGCCGCGACGATGCCGTCAGCAAGTTCGTCTCCGAACTTGGCGGCGGCGGCTCTGGCGAGAGCCTTGGCTCGGCCTGCGCGGACACGGGCGAGTGTCTCTGCCATGCCCTCGCCCCGGTTGACGGCGTCGATGGCTCGGTGCTTGGCCATGCCGCGCGACTCCAGAATGCGGACGGCCTCGGCGTGCACGGTGCGAAGCTGGCCGCCGCGGAGCTCGGCGACGGTCGCCGGGTACGGCTGGAAGCCGGTGTCGTCGGCCTCGCGCCGCTTGGGCGCGCGCTCGGTGCTCGGGGCGGTCGCCTCGGCCACGACGCGGTCGATGACGGGGTCGAGGTCGAGGTCGTGTGCACGGGGGCTCATCGGGTGGCCTCACGCTCGATCACGCCGCGGAGATCGCGGGCCAGCGTGTCGACGTCGCCGCTGACGGTGTGGCGGAAGATGCCGTCCTTGCGGGCGTACACGTCGGGCACGAGCGCCTCGGCCTCGGCGAAGGTCACGATGGCCTTGTCGAGCTCGGCGAGCTTGGCGACGACGGCGGCGTGCCGCTCCTCGGCGACCTTCAAGGCCTCGGCGTCGCACGCGGCGCTGGCCTCGACGAACGCCGCGAGGGCGCGGTAAGTGCGTCGCACCTCGTGGCCGATCTTGACCTCGGCGGCGCGGGCGTCCTTGACCTCGTAGTCGAGGCGGCGCCACGATTCGATGTCGACGTCGCGGCGGGCGACATAGCCCGAGTCTGCGCTCACGCTCGCGTCGCGGAAGGCATAGGTGGCGGTGTTCGCGGCCTCGCGGGCGGCCTTGGCCGCGTCTCGCGCGGCGTAGAACGCCTTCAGGAGGGGCTTGGCGCCGGGGTCAGCGGTGATGGCCCACTCGGGCGCCGGGGTCGGAGTGCCGGGGCCGTAGTCGAGCGGCTCGCGGGTGGTGATGCTCATGTGTTGTTGTCCTTCGATGGGACGTCGCGCGCCCAGTAGAGACGCGCGTGTGAGGGCAGGGGACGCCCTCGGGGGAGGTGGGCTAGGCCCAGGCTCCAGCGGGGAGGAGGAGCTCCTCGCGGCGGCGTGCGCGGTTGCGCAAGATGTCCGCGGCGCACTCGTCGATGGACGCGTCATCTGCTCGCGGGCGCCGACACTCGGTGAAGCGCTGTTCAAGCTCGCGCCGGGTGCGGGGGTCGAGGCGGTCGATGGGTCGCACGTGCGGCCTTTCGGTCGGGTGAGGTGGGGACAGGGCCCGCCCCGTCCTCGCGTCCCAGGAGCGTTGACGAGGAGGGGCGGGCGTCGCCCGCGGCGACGATGACGCGGGCGGGCCGAGCGGCTAGGTGAGGACGCTCGGGGTCAGGGGCGTTTACACGCGGCTAGGAGGTACGACGGGCGCGATACGCGGCGAGGTCGACGGGCGCGCGGGCGACGGTGGCGCCGGGCGCGTCGTGCGCGTCGACGTCGGGGGCCGCCTCACGGGCGCGGCGGCGCTCAAGGACGCCGCGGAGCACCTCGCGCTGTTCGGCCCAGGCCAGGCGGGCGACGCGGTCGAGGACCTCGTCGGCGATGAGCTCGTCGTCAGAGGGGATGGGGGCATGGTGGTTTCCTCTCGTGCCGGATCGGTGAAGGCGTAGTAGCGACCGTGGGATCGGCGCACCTCGCGGAGGCCGAGCTCGGGGCCGAGTTCACGTAGGAGGGCGACAGCGCGCCGCGGCCCGACCGCGACGGGGCGGGTCGGGTAGCCCTCGTCGCGGGCGACAAGCTCCCACGATTCCGGGGTGGGTCGCGTAGGGCGTGTGGGGCGTGCGTCCTCGGGGTAGCGGCGGGAGTTCAGGCGGCGGCCCGCGGCGATGGCGTTGGCGCGGCGGAGTTGCCACTTGACGAGGTCGGAAGTCCAGCGATCCACCGCGGCCTCATAGTCGGAGAGGGCGTTGTCGTTACCGTCGCGGACCTCCCAATAGGCGGCCTCGGCCTCGTCGGCGAACGTGCGGAGGGCCTCGACGAGGAAGTCGCGCGGGAGGAGCGCCGGGTCGAGCTCGTCGACGATGAAGTCCCACGTTGTCAGGCTGTGGAGAAAGGCGACAACGGTGTCGCGCTCGCGTTCCGCGCGGCGTGCGCGGTAAGCGGAGGTGCGTTCAGCGGAGGTGAGGGTCATGCGTTATCCAGTCGTGCGCGCCTTGAGCGGGGGCGATCCAATCCGCAGTGATGAGGGAGCGAGGGAAGGTGCGCCGAGAGGCCCGGCCCGGACTGGATTACGGGGCGGGCCTCTCGGGCTTGTAGGTCGCGCCGGGGCTCAATCCGGGGCGACTCCACACGCGCGCGGGATGGGCGTGGTGGCTGGGGGCCGCCTAGGCGGCGGGGAGGATGCGTGCGGCATCGGCGGCGATGCGGTCGAGCTCAGCGCGGTAGTGCTCGCGGTCGGCGTCAGACGCGCCGGGCGCGGTCATGGCGATGACAGCGGCGGTCTGCCGGTGGAGTAGCTCGGCGGCGGCCTTGACGGCGTTGGCGGCGGTTGCCCCGCGCCAGCGCTTGGAGCGGCATGCGGTCGAGCACGTGATGGCGGCTGATGTCGATGCGGTGAAGGCGCGGCCACACTGGGCGCACTCGTGCTGGTACTCCATCAGGTGGGGCCTTTCTGTCGGGGGGGTGTGTCACACGGCGAGGTGCCGCGAAAAGGCCCGCCGACGGGGGCGGGCGAATGTGACCGGGGGAGCCGCGGCGCCGGGCCGCTATTGTCAGCGCGCCCGGTCGGCGGGGGTCAGGATCGTGGGGTAGGTGGTTTACCTCCTACCCCTCTACAGGCCGCCGGCCTGCCCGCTCCTAGGAGTAGAGGAGGCGGAGGAGCTTGACGTTGGCGAGCACCGGGAAGGGCGGTGTCGACGAGGGCCATGATGCGGCCCTCCAGCGTGTCGGACGTGACCGCCTCGGCCTCGCCGTCGGGGGAGACGTGCACGAGAAGAGAGGCCGCCTGGAGGGGCGGGACTGCCCAGACTTTCTGCCGGGCATCGGCGCCGGTGGGTGGCGCACCGGGGCGGGGCTGGCGGTCGGTGCGGGGGCGCGCCCGCGCGGCGGGCCGGGGGTAGGTGGGGGCCGAGGGGCCCGGTCCCAGGGGAGGCCGGTGGGCCTAGTGACTGCTACGTGTTCACGACGCCCATTCAGGCGTGTTTCCCATTCCCGCTACTAGAGAGCGAGCTCTCAAGGGGGGAATTTGAGATAGGGCAGAAAGCGCGATGTGAACACGTAGCGGTCACTCCCTCCCAGCCCGGGCATCGCCGCCTCACCCCGGCGCACGTTCACACGCCCGCCGCACGCCGGGGCCATCGCCCTCGACCCCGGCGCGGGGGTCACGCCGCTCGAAAGCGGAGCGCGGGGGCCCACGGTCCCGCGTCGGTGAGCGGCCCCGCCTCGGGTGCGTGGTCGGCATCCCAGCGGAGGAGGATGCGGTCGCCGAGCGGTGCCCGTCCGTTGCCGCCCGCCGCCCGGGTGATGAAGGCGTGGGGGATGACCTCGCGGAGGAGCTCACGTCGGAGCTCTAGGCTGGCCTCGCCCGCGGTGCCCGCCCACACGTCGGCCATTGTGCGGCCCGTGGGCACGAGGACGACCTCGACCGCGGGGGCGTGCGCGCGGAGGTCGCGGCGCCGGTCCTTGAGCTTGGCCAGGCGAGCGAAGAGGGCGACCTCGTCGCCGTCGTCCCTGCTCATCGCCGAGGTTGTGTCGGCGATGGCCGCCTCGACCTCGGCGAGCTCGCGGGCGACGTCTGGGGCGGTGACGACCTCCTCGCGCCGGAGCTCGGGCTTGGCGCCCACCGCATCGAGGAAGGCGGCCTCAATGAAGCCCTCGATGAGGTCGACATCGACGGTCGCCGGTGCCGCGCACGCGTCGAGCTTGCCCGAGGAGGCGCGGCACCGGAAATGCCGCGGAGCGACGCCGTCCCGGTCCCGCTTCTGCACATAGAGCTTTGCGCCGCACCCGGCGCATCGCACGACATCGCTGAGCCATGAGGCCATGCGCCGGGCTTGCTTGCGGCCCGTCTCAGGGAGCCGCTCGCGGAGGCGGCGATGCGTGTCGGCGTCGATGATCGGCTCCCATCGGGTGATCGGGACGCCTAGGGCGTCGACGACGACGCGGCGCTCCAGTACGGGCCTGCCATCCGGGCCGGTGACCTCGACGCGCCTGGTGGTGCGTCCGATGAGCGTCTCTGACCGCCAGAGGTTGCGGACGGTCGTGAAGCGCCACTCGCCCTTATCGAGGTGCGAGTGCCGCACGCCGCTCTGACGGGCACGGCGGGCGGGGCTCGTCGGCGTGGGCACGTCGTGGTCGGCGAGCCAGCGGGTCGCGGTTGCGAGGGTCGCGCCGCCGATGAGAAGGTCGGCCACCTCGCGGACGACGGCGACCTCGTAGTCGTCGGGAACCAGCACCTTGCCGGGGCCGTGGGGGCTCTTGATGGCGCGGTAGCCGAAGCCCGGGACGCCGCCGAGGTGGCGCTGATCCTCGGGGCGGGTCTTGCTGAGGTGGCCGTCGCGCATCGCCGCGACGCGGGCGCTCGTGTTCTCGGCCTCGGTGCGGGCAACCTCGGCCAGCACGGCGGCGACGATGCGCCACGCGGGCTGATCCGAGCGGAGCCCGTCGCGGTAGGCCGCGAAGACGGCGTCGGGGCGGGCGTCGAGGGTCGCCATGAGCTCGCCGATGGCGGCGATGCCCTGGCGGCTCCAGCGGTCGAGCTTCCACACGAGGAGGACGTCGGCCTCGCCGTCGCGGAGCATGCGGAGGGCCTCGACCGCTTTGTCGCGGGTCTTCGTGCCGCTCACGCCGTCATCGGCGAGCTCGGCGACGATGTCCCAGCCTTCGCGCTCGGCGAGCGCCGCGAGGTCGGCCCGCTGACGGGGGATGGCCTCGCTCTCCTCGGTGGATCGGCTGAGACGTAGGTACGTGACGGCGCGGCGCGGCGTCGTGGACTTGGGGTGCTTCATGGTGGGCTCCTCTCGGGAATGAGAGGCCGCCTCCGCCGGAGATTCTGCCCGTGTATATGAAGACACCGGACGAGGCGGGGGAGTTCCCCGCGCATTGCCTCGATGCACTGCGGCAGCCGCTGGAGTCGGGCGAGATCACGATCGAGCGGGCCGGGGGAGCGGCGTCGTTCCCCGCGCGGTTCCAGCTGGTCCTCGCCACCAATCCGTGCCCGTGCGGGGACTACGGGATCCGCGGCGGGACGTGCGTGTGCCCGCCCGCGGCGATCCGGCGCTATCTCGGGCGCCTGTCCGGGCCGCTGCTGGACCGGATCGACATCGAGCTCTCGCTCACGCGCGTCTCGTCCGCCCGCCGGGAGCCCGCGACGCCCGCGACCACCACCGCCGAGGCGCGGGAGAGGGTCGTCGAGGCCCGCAGACGCGCGGCCGCGCGTCTGCGGGGCACGGGCTGGCGCCTGAACGCGCAGGCGAGCGGCTCCTGGCTGCGGACCGGGCCGATGGCGCCGAGCCTGGTGGCGTGCCGTCCGCTGGATGCCGCACTCCAGCGCGGCGGCATCACGCTGCGCGGGTACGACCGCGTGCTGCGGGTGGCGTGGTCGCTGGCCGACCTCGACGGCTCCACCCAGCTCGGTCCCCACCACATCGGCCGGGCGCTGTACCTCAAGAAGGGGATCGCCGCATGAGACCCACCGACCTGACCGAGCCCTCGGCACGCGCCGTGCTCGCCGGTGTCCGGCGTGACGGCGATACGGCGGAGGGCGTCGTGGACGCCCTCGCGCGCGCGGTGTGGTCCGCGGTCGCGGAGCCCGGCGACGGCGCGGCCGGTGCCCTCGTGCGGGCCGTCGGCGCTGCGGACGCGCTGCGTCTGATCCACACCGACGACGCACCGCCGGCCGCCGCGGGAATCGAAGCCGGCACGTTCGCGGCGGCCAAGGCGCGGTGGCGTCCGCGCATCCCGACCGCCCTCTCGCACACCGGCCTTCCGGCCGCGCGGACATCCGGCGCCGCGCTGCTGACCCCTGCCGACGCGAGCTGGCCGCGCCGGGTGGACGATCTCGGCCTGCACGCGCCGCTGTGCCTGTGGGTGCGCGGCGACATCGGACCGGTGGCCGACGGGCGACCCACCGTGGCGATCGTGGGCGCACGGGCGGCGACCTCGTACGGCGATCATGTGGCGGGCGAGTTGGCGGCCGAGGTCGCCGCGGCCGGCGCCGTGGTGGTGTCAGGCGCCGCGTACGGGGTCGACGGCGCGGCGCACCGTGCGGCACTGCGCTCGGGCGGCGCCACCGTCGCCCTCAGCGCCGGGGGAGTCGAGCGTGCATACCCGTCCGGGCACGCGCAGCTCGTGCACGACGTCGTCGGCTCCGGCGCGCTGGTCAGCGAGGTGCCGTGCGGCACGGCGCCGACGAAGTGGCGGTTCCTGCAGCGCAACCGGCTGATCGCCGCGCTCGGCGACGTCACCGTGGTCGTCGAGGCGGGCTGGCGGAGCGGGTCGCTCAACACCGCCGGGCACGCGGCGTCGATGGGACGTCCGCTCGGGGCGGTCCCCGGTCCCATCACCTCTGCCGCGTCCGTGGGCTGCCACCGCATGCTCCGGGAGTTCGGCGCCGCATGCATCACCTCCGGTGCGGACGTGCTGGAGCTGCTCGGCCTCGCCTCACCCGCCCTCTTCCCCGCGCCCGAGGGTCGCACGGACGAGGTCACCCGGGTTCGAGACGCCATGTCGGCCCGCGCGTGGCGCGGCCCGGACGAGATCGCCCTGCGATGCGGGATGCCGACGGCCGACGTCGAAGCCATCCTCGGCCTGCTGCAACTCGAGGGCACCGCGCAGCGCGACGGCGGAGCCTGGCGGCGGGCGCCCCGATCGGGCTGAGTCCGGGCGTCGCCGTGCGGGGCGTCGCCCCGCGACGGCAGGTGGAGGGGTGCACACTGGGCACATGCGGGTGTCCGAGGCCGTCGAGGAGTACATGAACGACCTCGTCCACCTCCGGCGCCTGGCCCCCGCGACCGTCACCGCGTACCGCGCGGACCTGGCGGACTTCGCCGACGCCTCCGCCGACCCCCGACTCGACGAGGTCACGCTCGAGCACGTGCGGCAATGGCTGTGGCACGCGAGCGAACGCGGCCTCGCCAAGAGCTCCGTGGCCCGCCGGGCGGCGGCGGTGCGCGGACTCTTCCGCTGGGCGAGGGAGAACGAGTTCGTGCCCGCCGACCCCACCGTCCGGGTGACGACCCCCCGGCGCGGACGCACCCTGCCGACGGTGGCCGCCGCGCCCGGCCTCGCCGAGGCGCTCGACCGGCTGGCCGCCGCGGCGCGCGAGGGCGACCCCGTCCTGCTGCGCGACCATGCGCTGATCGAACTGCTCTACGCCACCGGCATCCGGGTGAGCGAACTGTGCGGGATCGATCTCGACGATCTCGATCGCGCGCGCCGGACGGTGCGGGTCGTCGGCAAGGGCGCGAAGGAGCGGGTCGTGCCCTACGGCGCCCCGGCGGCCGCCGCGGTGGACGCCTACTGCACACGCGCGCGCCCGGTCCTCGCCGCGCGGGCGGCGGCCGGGCCGGCGGCGCTGCTGCTCGGGGTGCGCGGCGGCCGCATGGGCGTGCGGTCCGCGTACGACGTCGTCGCCCGCTTCCTGCAGCCGGTGGTCGGTACGACCGCAGGCCCCCACGCCCTGCGGCACTCGGCGGCCACGCACCTGCTGGACGGCGGAGCGGATCTGCGCAGCGTGCAGGAGCTCCTCGGCCACGCCAGTCTCGGCACCACCCAGATCTACACGCACGTCTCGAGCGAGCGGCTGACCGCCGCCTATCGCCTCGCCCATCCGCGGGCCTGAGTCAGCAGCACGGCAAGAGGACGGCGGGCCGGATCTCTCCGAGCAGCAGCAGCGGGTTGATGTACTCCCCGGCGAGCCTCACCCCGATGTGAAGAGTCCCGTCGGCAGCGTGGCCGCCCGACGACAGCTCGCCGACGATCGCGCCGCGCGCGACGGGATCGCCGGGCTCGACGGACGAGGCGACCGGCTCCAGGGTGGTGACGAGGTCGCCGGGGTGGGCGAGGGTGACCACGTCGCGGCCGGCGACCGGGCCCGCGAAGGCGACGATTCCGGCCGCCGGCGCCCGCACCGTGGTGGCCCCGAGCGGCCGCACGTCGATGCCGCGATGACCCGCGGCGTAGCGGTGGGCGGGCGCGACGTACGGGCGCTCCAGCCGGAACGGCTCCACCGGCCACGCCCACCGCGCTTCGGCGGCGGTGCCGCGCGGGGACGGCGGCCCCGCGACGGCGGCCGGAGCCGGTGCGGCCGAGCAGAGCACCAGGGAACAGAGCACCAGGGCCGCCGCGGCGACCACGGCGAACAGATGCAGCGGGTGTCGCACGGGCATGTCGACATCCTCGGGCGCCGCGCGCCGCCGGGGCGCGCGCCGGCGCAGCTGTGGACAGCCGAGTCCGATCCCGGGGCTGGGGAGGAGCGGCCGGCTGTTACACTGGACCTCGCATCCCGCTCGTCGGGATGACTCCGCGTGCCCATAGCGCTGCCCCTCGACAGAGGCCGCCGCGCGGCATCCACTCCCATCGGTCCCCGTGTGAACACGGGGCGGGCGTGTGCCGGGCACCAGGCACGTCGCCGCCCGGCGACGGATCACAACCGCAAGCGGCGCCTCGTGCGCCAGAGAAGGAGAACGGCCATGGCCGTCGTCACCATTCGCCAGCTGCTGGACAGCGGCGTCCACTTCGGACACCAGACCCGTCGGTGGAACCCGAAGGTCAAGCGCTTCATCCTCACCGAGCGCAGCGGCATCCACATCATCGACCTGCAGCAGTCGCTGTCGTACATCGACAAGGCCTACGAGTTCGTCAAGGAGACCGTCGCCCACGGCGGCACCATCCTGTTCGTCGGCACCAAGAAGCAGGCGCAGGAGATCATCGCCGAGCAGGCCACGCGCGTGGGCCAGCCTTACGTCAACCAGCGGTGGCTGGGCGGTCTGCTGACCAACTTCCAGACGGTGTCCAAGCGCCTGCAGCGCATGAAGGAGCTCGAGGAGCTCGACTTCGAGGACCCCGCGGCCAGCGGCTTCACCAAGAAGGAGCTCCTGCTGAAGAAGCGCGAGCTCGACAAGCTCCACAAGTCGCTGGGCGGCATCCGCAACCTGCAGAAGACCCCGTCGGCGATCTGGGTCGTCGACGCCAAGCGCGAGCACCTCGCCGTCGACGAGGCCTCCAAGCTCGGCATCCCGGTGATCGGCATCCTCGACACCAACGCCGACCCGGACGAGTTCCAGTACCCGATCCCCGGCAACGACGACGCCATCCGCTCGGTCAGCCTGCTGACCCGCATCATCGCCGACGCCGCCGCCGAGGGTCTCATCCAGCGCCACCAGCCCGCCGACGAGGCCGAGGCCGCCGAGCCGCTGGCCGAGTGGGAGCGCGAGCTCCTCGAGCAGGCCGCCCCTGAGCAGTCCGCCGCAGAGGAGACCCGCGCCGAGGAGACCCCCGCCGAGGCCGAGAAGGTCGCCGACGAGGCGCAGGCCGAGGCCGACGAGACCGTCGCCGCCGACCAGGCCGACAAGCCCGCCGCCGAGTAAGACCCGGCCCGCTTCACCCGGTCCCGGCGGCGTCGCACCCGCGTCGCCGTCGGGGCGTTCACGACAACGCACCACACACCTAGGAGCCGCCACCCATGGCAAACTTCACGATCGCCGACATCAAGGCACTGCGCGAGCAGCTCGGGACCGGCATGGTCGACACCAAGAAGGCACTCGAAGAGGCCGACGGCGACGTCGAGAAGGCCGTCGAGATCCTGCGCCTGAAGGGCGCGAAGGGCAACGCCAAGCGTGCCGACCGTTCCACCAGTGAGGGCCTCGTCGCCGCGCGCGAGCAGGCCGACCAGGTCACCCTGATCGAGCTGGCCTGCGAGACGGACTTCGTCGCGAAGAACGAGCGCTTCATCGCCCTCGCCGACAAGGTGGCCGACGCCGCCGCGGCTGCCGCGGCCGACTCGGTCGAGGCGGCTCTCGCCGCCGACGCCGGTGGGCAGAGCGTCGAGCAGCTGATCAACGACGAGGCCGCCATCATCGGCGAGAAGGTCGAGCTGCGCCGCGTCCGCACGCTCACCGGCGACAAGTTCGAGGTCTACCTGCACAAGACCAGCAAGGACCTGCCCCCGCAGGTCGGCGTCGTCCTGGCCTACTCGGGCGAGGACGCCGAGACCGCTCGCAGCATCGCGCAGCACATCTCGTTCGCCAACCCCTCGTACCTCAACCGCGACGAGGTCCCCGAGGCCGACGTCGACAAGGAGCGCGAGATCGTCACCGAGATCTCGCGCAGCGAGGGCAAGCCCGAGGCCGCACTGCCGAAGATCGTCGAGGGACGCGTCAACGCGTTCTTCAAGCAGGTCTCGCTCCTGGACCAGGACTACGCCAAGGACAACAAGCAGTCCGTCGCGCAGGTCGCCAAGGACGCGGGTCTGACCCTCACCGGGTTCGCCCGCTTCAAGGTCGGCGCGTAACACGCTCGAAAGGCCCGCATCGGAATCGATGCGGGCCTTTCGCATGCGATTCGGTAGTTTCCATCATGACGAGAGGACCATTCTGTGAGCAGTGAGTCGAACGGACGCCGTCGCGTCCTGCTGAAGCTGTCGGGCGAGGCGTTCGGCGGCGGCCAGCTCGGGGTCAACCCCGACGTCGTGAGCCAGATGGCGCGTGAGATCGCCGCGGCCGTCGACCAGGTCGAGATCGCCGTCGTCGTCGGCGGCGGCAACTTCTTCCGCGGCGCGGAGCTGAGCCAGCGCGGCATGGACCGCGGACGCGCGGACTACATGGGCATGCTGGGGACGGTCATGAACGCCCTGGCGCTGCAGGACTTCCTCGAGCAGGCAGGCGCCGCCACCCGCGTGCAGTCCGCCATCTCGATGACGCAGGTCGCCGAGCCCTACATCCCGCGGCGCGCCGAGCGCCACATGGAGAAGGGACGCGTCGTGATCTTCGGCGCCGGCGCGGGCCTGCCCTACTTCTCCACCGACACCGTCGCCGCCCAGCGCGCCCTCGAGATCGGCGCCCATGAGGTGCTCGTGGCCAAGAACGGCGTCGACGGGGTCTACACCGCCGACCCCAAGAAGGACCCCACCGCCACCCGCATCGACACCATCACCTACCGCGACGCCCTGCAGCGCGGGCTGAAGGTGGTCGACTCCACGGCGTTCAGCCTCTGCATGGACAACCGCATGGACATGCGCGTGTTCGGGATGGAGCCCGCCGGCAACGTCACCAAGGCTCTGCTGGGCGAGTCCATCGGCACGCTCGTCACGGCGTGACGCGGACCGCCTGAGTAGACTGAACCCGCCCATCAACGCGAAGGAGACACAGTGATCGCGGACGTCTTGGCCGATGCCGGAGCGCGCATGGACCGCGCTGTCGAGGCTGCGAAGGAGGACTTCGCGACGGTGCGCACCGGCCGTGCGAACCCGCAGCTGTTCCAGAAGATCCTGGTGGACTACTACGGCTCGCCCACGCCCCTGGCCCAGCTCGCGTCGCTGAACAACCCCGAGGCGCGCACGATCCTCGTGACCCCCTACGACAAGTCCGCGCTCAAGGCCATCGAGCAGGCGATCCGGGACACGCCGAACATCGGCGCGAACCCCACCAACGACGGCAACATCGTCCGCGTCACGCTGCCCGAGCTCACCGAGGACCGCCGCAAGGAGTACGTCAAGCTCGTGCGGTCCAAGGGCGAGGACGCGAAGGTGCACGTGCGCGGCATCCGTCGCAAGTCCAAGGACGACCTCGACGCGCTCAAGAGCGACGTGGGCGAGGACGAGCTCGTGCGGGCCGAGAAGGAGCTGGACTCCCTGACCCGCTCGCACGTGGACGCGATCGACGACGCGCTCAAGCGCAAAGAAGCCGAACTCCTCGAGGTCTGAGCCGCATGTCCGACGCGTCCGGAGGATCACCCGACGACAAGCCGGCCGCCGCGCCGGCGACTCGCCGTGCCTTCGCGCAGTCGCGCCGGACGGATGCAGATCCCTCCGCCGCGTTCCAGTCGCACGTCCGGGCCGCACGCAGCGAGTTCGAGCACCAGGTCGCCCACGCCCGGGCCGAGTTCGAAGAGGCCAACGAGCGGATCAAGGCGCGCACCGGGCGGGACCTGATCGTGGCGATCGTCATCGGCCTCGTCATCGGGGCGGTGCTGCTGTCGACGCTGCTGTTCGTCAAGGGCCTTTTCGTGCTGTTCGCCCTCGCCGCCGCCGTGCTGGGGGTCTTCGAGTTCTCGCGTGCGCTGATCGCCACCGGCCGCAAGGTCGACATCGTGCCGCAGCTCGCGGCGGCGGCGATGCTGGTCGCGGCCGGCTGGTTCATGGACCTGTGGCTGGTGTGGGTGATGGTCTTCGCCGCCGTAGCGCTCGTCGTCGTCTGGCGCCTCGTGCTGCAGATGTCCCACCGCGACGGCCGGCGGTACGGCGACGTGCTGGGCGATGTGCTCGTGGCCGGCTTCATCCAGCTGTACGTCTCGTTCCTCGCCGCGCTGTGCGTCGTGCTCCTGCGGCAGGAGGGCGGCGAATGGTGGGTGCTGGCGTTCATCATCGTCGCCGTCGTGGCCGACACGGCCGCCTACATCACCGGGCTGACGCTCGGGCGGCACCCGATGGCGCCGCTCATCAGCCCCAAGAAGACGTGGGAGGGCTTCGCGGGGGCGGCCCTCGCGGCGATCGCCGCCGGCGTCATCCTCGCGATCTTCATGCTGTCGCTCCCGTGGTGGACGGGCATCGTCTTCGGCCTGGTCATCCTCGCCACCGCCACCGCCGGGGATCTCGGCGAGTCGATGATCAAGCGCGACCTCGGCATCAAGGACATGAGCTCGTGGCTCCCCGGCCACGGCGGCGTCCTGGACCGGCTGGACTCGATCCTGCCCTCGACGACGGCCGCACTGGCGATGTACTTCCTGTTCATCCCGCTGGCGGCGTCGTGACCGCGGCCGAGACCGCCGCGGCGGCGGCGACCTTCCCCCGCACGAGCGGACGCGCGAAGGGCTACGACGCCGACGAGGTCGACGCGTTCCTCATCCGGGCCCGTGCCGCCTTCGAGGGCTCCGGAACGCCGATGACCGCCGCCGACGTGCGCGCGGTCGCGTTCACCCTCGCACGGCAGGGCTATGTCGTCTCGGCGGTGGACGAGGCGCTGGCGCGCATCGAGGACGCCTTCGCCGCGCAGGAGCGGGAGCGGGCCGTGTCCACCTCGGGCGTGCACGCGTGGGTGGGGACGGTCAAGGAGACCGCGCAGACGGTGCTGGACCGGCTCTCCCGGCCGCGCGGGCACCGCTTCGATCGCGTCGGAATGCTGCGCTTCGGCTACCGTGTGGACGAGGTGGACGTCGTCGCGGACAAGCTGGCCCGCTACCTCGAGACGGGTGAGAACGTCACGGTCGACCAGGTACGTTCGGTGGCGTTCCGGATGCAGCGCGGCGGCTACCGCGAAGTGCAGGTCGACGCCGTGCTGGACGCGGTCGTCGACGTGATGCTGGCCGTCCGTTGACGCGGGGCGCCCGGGGGTGGCATGCCACCGCCGCCGTCGCGGTAGACTCTGGGGCATTGTGACTCCCGGCGACGAGATCCTTCCCACGCGACGAGCCGCCCGCCGGCGCTCGACCGACATCGCCGTCGTCTCGCCCCGCCGCCCCGCGGTCCCCGTCGCGCAGCCCCGCTGGTCGCGCCGCCGCGGCGTGCTCGGCGGCTTCGCGGCGTTCGCCGTGGTGGGATTCGCGGCCGCGTATGTCGGCCCCACCGGCGTCGCCCTGTCGCAGGCCAGCGCTGAAGAGAGGCCTCCGATCTCGCTCTACGCCAGCTCCATGGCCGACATCCAGACGAGGGTCGTGGCCGTGGACGCCGAGCCGCTCGAGGCGGATGACCTCGACCGCGGCGGCTACGCGGTGTACGTCAAGCCCAAGCCGACGCCCACCCCCGAGCCCGAGCCGGTCGTCCAGGCTGAGGCGGCGACGCAGCCGCAGGCGCCGGCCGCGGTGTGGACGCCGCCGTTCGTCACCCCCGATCCCGGTTCCGCGCAGGCGATCGCCTACGACATGGTCAAGGCGCGCGGCTGGGGCGACGACGAGTTCTCGTGCCTCGTGGCGCTGTGGAACAAGGAATCGGGCTGGCGCGTCAACGCCTACAACGCCTCGAGCGGTGCCTACGGCATCCCTCAGTCGCTGCCCGGCAGCAAGATGGCCACCGCGGGCGCCGATTGGGAGACCAACCCCGCCACGCAGATCACGTGGGGCCTCGGCTACATCAGCGGCCGCTACGGCGCGCCCTGCGGCGCGTGGGCGCACTCGCAGTCCGTCGGCTGGTACTGACGTGCCGCGGGCGAACCGGCGCCGCCCCGAACCGGACGGCGACGACCTCATCGACCGGCTCCGTGCGGGATTCGCGCGGACCGAGGTGAAGCGCGGCGCGCAGTGGACGGTCCAGCCGATCTCGGCCGCGCAGGCGCAGAAGACCTACGTCTGCCCGGGGTGCGGGCAGGACATCGACGCCGGAGTGGCGCACCTGGTGGCCTGGCGCGCCGACGGCGTGCTCGGCGACCGGGCCGACCTCGCCGCCCGCCGGCACTGGCACCAGCACTGCTGGAGAATCGGCTGACATGGAGATCCGCGGACCCCTGATGCTGCCCGCCCGGCGCGAGGACGTCGTCCTCGAGACCCTGGACGGGCTCCGACTGGTCGGAGAGCTCTCGCTGCCCGAGGACCGCGAGCCGGCGGCGATGCTCGTCACCCTTCACCCGCTGCCCACGGCAGGGGGCTTCATGGACTCCCACATCGTCCGCAAGGCGGCCGCGAGGCTTCCCGCCCTCGCCGCCATCGGCGTCCTGCGGTTCAACACGCGCGGCACCGAGTCCCCGCGGGGGCGCAGCGAGGGGGCGTTCGACGGCGGTCGCGGCGAGGCGTTCGACGTCGCCGCCGCGATGGACCTGGTGGGTGAGCGCGGTCTTCCCCGCCCGTGGCTGCTGGGGTGGTCGTTCGGCACCGAGCTGGCACTGAAGTACGGCCGTGATCACGACGTCGCGGGGACCATCCTGCTTTCGCCGCCGCTTCACCGGACGACCCCGGAGGAGCTCGCCGCCTGGGCGGACGATGTGCGGCCCATGGTCGTCGTCGTCCCCGAGTTCGACGACTACCTGCGGCCTGCCGAGGCCCGGGAGCGCTTCGCCGCCATCCCGCACGCCACGCTCATCCCCGTCGAGGGCGGCAAGCACCTGTGGGTGGGGGAGCACCAGACGCGCCGGGTCATGACCGAGATCGTCGCGGCGATCACGCCCGAGGCCCTGCCGCTCCCCACCGAGTGGCACGGCCACCTGCCACCGGCGGCCGGCTGATCAGCGCTCGTTCTGCCGCGGGATGATCACCTGGCGGTAGATGATGAGGATGCTGGCGGCGATGGGGATCGCCACGAGCGCCCCCAGCAGGCCGAGGAGGGATCCGCCGGCCAGGGCCGCGATGACCACGACGGCACCCGGAACGGCGACGGCTCGTCCCATGATGCGCGGGGCGATCACGTAGGCCTCGATCTGCATGTAGACGAGGTAGTAGATCGCGGCGATGAGCGCCGTCGTCGGTGATCCGAGGCCGGGGACCAGGCAGGTCAGCACGATGATCGTCGAACCCGTGAGCGTGCCCACCAGCGGGATCAGCGAGAAGAAGAACGCGATCACGGCGAGGACGGCCGGGAAGGGTGCGTCGATGATCGAGAGGAAGATGACGCTGAGGATGCCGTTGGTCACGCCGAGGCTCAGCTGGCCGATGACGAAGTAGCCGACCGAATCGGTGATCTGCTCGCCGATCTCGATGAAGCGCTGCCGCTTCGAGGCGGGCACCAGCTGGTACACCGCGCGCTTGAGGCTCGGGGTCGAGGCGGTGAAGTAGATGGTGAGGATCAGCACGATGAACGACCCCGCCAGGCCGCCGAGGATGGCGCCGCCGACGGCGATGAGCCCGCCGCCGATCTGCCCGTAGTCGAGCGAGTTCAGCCACTCCTGGACGTAGGTGAACACGTCGTCCACCTCGAGCTGCGGGAAGGTGTCGGTCATCCACTGCCGCAGCTCCGAGATGGGGTCCCAGCCGTTCTCGACGAGATCGGTGATCTGCGCGACCAGCTGGGAGATCTGCTGCACGATGATCGGCACGACCATGAGGATGATCCCGGCGAACGCGGCCAGCACCCCCAGGATCGTGATGAGCACGGCGGCCCAGCGGGGGACGCGCTTGCGCTCCAGCCACGCCACGACGGGGTCCAGGCCCAGCGAGAGGAAGAGGGCGGTGCCGACGTAGAGCAGGATCGTCGAGAGCGTCTGGATGCTGCCGATGAGGATGAGTCCGAGCCCGACGCCCAGCGTGGCCACGAACGCGACGCGGAACGGATTGTGGATCTTCACCCGTGCGCCTGCCTCTCCCGGCACCACCACCGGCTCCGTGGTGTCAGGATACGCATGACGGCGGGCGATCCCCGGCGACGCTCCGCCTCCCACGCCGCTTTCAGGTCGATTTCGCTACGCTGAAACGTCGAGTCGAGGACCCGCGCCGTCCGCGTGCGTCCGTGAGGAGTTCTTCAGTGCGTTTCGTGTGGGCCGTTGCGGCGTTCGTCCTCGCCGCGGTGATGATCGGTGCCGGCATCGCCCAGCGCACCGTCTTCCAGGGGCCCGAGACCGAGACCTTCGCGGTCGAGACGACCGAGGACGCGCCCTACCTGCTGATCGACGGCGCCGTGCTCAACCGCGTGCCCGGCGCCCAGACGGTCGACGTGACCGGGGGTGGCGAGATCTTCGCCGCCTACGGCCGCACCGCCGACCTGCGCGCGTGGCTCTCCGACGTCCCCTACAACGCCGCGACCCTCGACGACTCCGGCGAGGTCCGCACCGAACTCGTCGCGCCGGTCGTCGAGCCCGGGGGCGAGCCGCAGGAGGGGGACGCCGCGGCGACCGAGGATGCCGAGGCTGAGCCGGCGCGCAGCCCCGCCGGCTCGGACCTGTGGCTGGAGGAGTTCTCGGACACCGGGCGGATGACCGCCGCGCTGCAGATCCCGGCCGACATGAGCGTCCTCGTCGCCTCGGACGGCGCGGTGCCCGCGCCCGACCGGGTCTCGATCTCGTGGCCCATCGTCAACGCGACGCCGTGGGCGGGCCCGCTCATCGCCGCCGGGGGGGTGGTCCTCGCCGTGGGAGTGCTGCTGTACATCCTCGGCATCCGCCACGCCCGCCGCTCGCGCGGACCGCGGCGCAAGGGCCTGCCGCTGCAGGTGACGCAGCCGATCGACGTCGTGGGCCCCGCCGCGGACAAGGGCGTGATCAGCTCGTCGCCGCGGCGGCGCGCGCTCGGCGGCCGCCGGGGCTTCATCGCCCTGCCGGCGATCGCGGTCTCGGCGCTGCTGTTCACGGGATGCTCGGCGGACGCGTGGCCGCAGTGGGGCGCTGCCCCGACACCGACCCCGACGGCGTCGGTGATCGTCCCCGAGGGCCAGCAGGCCCCCGCGGTCACGCGCGTCCAGGCGGAGCGCATCCTCGCGCGCATCGCGGACACCGTGGCCCAGGCGGACGAGGACCGGGATGCCGACCTCGCCGCCACGCGGCTCGGGGGCGCGCCCCTCGCCGTCCGCGAGACCAACTACACCCTCCGCGGCGAGATCGACGACTACCGTTCGCCCGCCGCCATCCTCGACGGCCCGCTGTCGCTGGTGCTGCCGCAGGCCTACGACGGCTGGCCGCGTTCGGTGATGGCCGTCGTGGACGACGAGGAGTCCCGCACCTCCACCATCATGGTCCTCACGCAGGAGGACCCCTGGGCCGCGTACAAGCTCACCTATCAGGCCGGCCTCGAGGCCGAGACGCTGCTGCCCGACCTCGCCCCGACCTACATCGGCGCGACGCAGGTCGCGCCCGACTCGCCCTTCCTGATCATGGCGCCCGAGCAGGTCGCCGCCGCCTATTCCGACGTCATCAACGAAGGCGCCGACAGCGAGTTCGCGGCCCTCTTCGACGAGCAGAGCGATCAGTTCCGGATCAGCATCGAGGCGGACCGCGAGCGACGGCTCGAGGAGTTCAACAAGACCGCCTCGCGCACCGGGCGGCTGACGTTCTCGTCCGAGGCGGGCGAGGCCGCGCCCTTCGCGCTGGCCACGCTCGAGAGCGGGGCCATCGTGGCGGTGACCATCAACGAGACCGACACGGTCAAGCCGACGAATGAGGAGGCCGTGATCAAGCTCGAGAACAACGCCACCGTCAAGACGCTGGCCGGCGCCGATCAGTCCTCGACCGGCTTCCGGACGACCTTCGCCGACCAGCTGTTCTTCTACGTTCCCGGGCAGGGATCCAACGAGAAGATCCGCCTGCTCGGCTACGCATCCGACATCCTCGACGCGAAGGTGATCAAGTGACCGATGCCTCTGCCGGCTCCGCCCTGCGCGGCGCCGTCGACCTCTCTGCGCTCCGCAACCGTCCGGAGCCCGCCGCACCGGCGGGATCGGGCGGTCCGGCGCCGGCCGGCGTCGTCGTCGACGTCACCGACGCAACCTTCGCGCAGGCCATGGAGCTCAGCCGCACGGTCCCCGTCGTCGTCGACCTGTGGGCCGAGTGGTGCGGGCCCTGCAAGCAGCTGAGCCCCATCCTCGAGAAGGTCGTGACCGAGCACGCCGGCCGACTGGTGCTGGCCAAGGTCGACGTGGATGCGAATCCGCAGATCGCCCAGGCGTTCCGCGCGCAGTCGATCCCGATGGTGATCGCCCTCGTCGCCGGGCAGCCCGTGCCGCTGTTCACCGGCGCGGTCCCCGAGCAGCAGGTCCGCGACGTCTTCACCCAGCTGCTGCAGCTCGCCGCGCAGCACGGCGTCACCGGCACCGTGCCCGTCGAGGGTGAGGCGCCCGCTGCCCCCGCTGAGGAGCCGCCGCTGCCGCCGCTGCACCAGGAGGCTCACGACGCCATCGAGGCGGGGGACTACCCGCGGGCGATCGCCGCCTTCGAGCGGGCCGTCGCCGAGAATCCCCGGGATGCCGAGGCGCGCGCGGGCCTCGGCCAGGTCCGGCTGCTGGACCGCGTGCAGCGCGCCGAGGCGGGGGCGGTCCGCACCGCCGCGGCCGCCGATCCGCGCGATGTGGACGCCCAGCTCGCGGTGGCCGACCTCGATATCGCCGGCGGGCACGTGGACGACGCGTTCGCCCGGCTGCTCGAGCTGTTCGCCGTGCTCGCCGACGACGAGCGCGCGCCGGTCCGCGCCCGGCTGCTGGAGCTGTTCGGGGTCGTCGGCGACGACGACCCGCGCGTCGTGCGCGCGCGCGGCCGCCTCGCCTCGCTCCTCTTCTGAGCGCACTGCTGTTCTGAGCGTGCCGCCGCCGGTCCTCCCGGCGGCGGCATCGGCTCACCCGCGCGTCGGCGAGGGGATGTGGGCCTGCGGGTCGTGACGCAGCCACAGCACGCCGAGCGGCGGCAGCACCATGTGCGCACGGACGCCGTCGTCGGTGGTCACCACTCCGAGGTTGCCGACCCCCGACCCCCCGAACTGCTGCGCGTCGGAGTTGAGCACCTCGTGCCACACGCCGTGCTCGGGCATGTCCAGCTCGTACCCGTGGATGGGGACGCCCGAGAAGTTGCAGACGATCACGACGGTGTTGCCGTGCCAGTCCCGGCGCGAGAACGCCTGCACGTTCGGATTCCACGACGGCGAGCCGAGCCGGGCGAAGGCCGCGCCGTCGGAGTCGCGTGCCCACAGCGCCGACAGCTCGCGATAGGTGCCGTTGAGCGTGCCGACGAAGTCCTGCAGCTGGGCGTGCGACGGCTGATCCAGCATCCACCAGTCCAGGCCCCTGCCCTCGGACCATTCGGACATCTGGCCGAACTCCTGGCCCATGAACAGCAGCTGCTTGCCGGGGTGGCCCCACATGTACGCCAGGAACGCGCGCATGTTCGCCAGCTTCTGCCAGTGATCGCCCGGCATCCGTGCGAACAGGCTGCCCTTGCCGTGGACGACCTCGTCATGGCTGATGGGCAGGACGTAGTTCTCGCTGAACGCGTAGACGAACGAGAACGACAGCTCGCCCTCGTGGTGGGAGCGGTACATCGGATCGCGCGCGATGTACTGCAGGGAGTCGTTCATCCAGCCCATGTTCCACTTGAACCCGAAGCCCAGCCCGGCGTGGTCGGTGGGGGCGGTGACCCCCGGGAAGCTGGTGGACTCCTCGGCGATCATCGCGATGCCCGGATAGCGCTTGTACGCCGTGGCGTTGACCTCCTGCAGGAAGGAGATCGCCTCGAGGTTCTCGCGCCCGCCGTGGACGTTGGGCGCCCATTCGCCGTCCTCGCGGGAGTAGTCCAGGTAGAGCATCGAGGCGACGGCGTCCACCCGCAGGCCGTCGACGTGGAACTCCTCGAACCAGTACAGGGCGTTGGCCACGAGGAAGTTGCGCACCTCGCGCCGGCCGTAGTCGAAGATGTAGGTGCCCCAGTCCTTGTGCTCGCCGCGGCGCGGATCGGCGTGCTCGTAGAGCGGCTCGCCGTCGAACCGCGCCAGGGCCCAGTCGTCCTTGGGGAAGTGCCCGGGGACCCAGTCCATGATCACGCCGATGCCGGCCTGGTGCAGGCGGTCGATGAGGTAGCGCAGGTCATCGGGGTGGCCGAAGCGGCTGGTGGGGGCGAAGTAGCCCGTAACCTGGTAGCCCCACGACCCGCCGAACGGGTGCTCCGCCAGCGGCAGGAACTCCACATGGGTGAAGCCCAGCCGGGTGACGTAGTCCACGACCTCGTCGGCGGCGTCCCGGTAGGACAGTCCCGGCCGCCACGACCCGAGGTGCAGCTCGTACACCGACATCGGCTGGGACAGCGGCGTCGACCGCGCGCGGCGGGTCATCCACTCGTCGTCCGCCCACGAGTAGGCGGACTCCACCACGACCGACGCCGTGGCCGGCGGGATCTCGGCATACCGCGCCATCGGGTCCGCCTTGACGACCCAGTGCCCGTGGGACGTGCGCAGCTCGAACTTGTAGGTCGCCCCTGCCTGCAGACCGGGGACGAACAGCTCCCAGATGCCGCTGGCGCCCATCGAGCGCATCGCGTGGCCCGTGCCGTCCCACCCGTTGAAGTCGCCGACCACGCGGGCCGCCCGCGCGTTGGGCGCCCACACGGCGAACGCCGTGCCCACGGCGCCGTCGTGCTCGCGGACGTGCGCGCCCAGCACGCGCCACAGCTGCTCGTGGCGGCCCTCGGCGATGAGGTGCAGATCGATCTCTCCCACCAGCGGCGGATGCCGGTAGGGGTCGTCGACGTCCCAGTCGGGCGCGCCGTCGTACGTGGTGACGACGCGGTAGGCGCCGGGGGCGCGGGTCGTGCTGCCCTCCCAGATCCCCGAGCGCACGTGCTCGAGCGGCACCTCGTCGCCGTCGCCGAGCACCGCGGTCACGGTCTTGGCCAGCGGGCGGCGGGCCCGCACGACCCAGCCGCCGTCGACGGGGTGGGCTCCGAGGACGCTGTGGGGATCGTGGTGCGATCCGGCCGCCACTTCGTCGAGCAGTTCGGGTGCCATGGTCATCGGGTCTCCTTCACGTGCAGGATGTGGACGGGCTCGCGGAAGGCGTCGAGCATGACGTAGTTGTGATCGGACCACGTCCACTGCTCGCCCGTGAGAAGGTCTTCGACCTCGAAGGGTTCGCCGGGGGCCACCCCCCACACGCGCGTGTCGAGGTGGACCATCGTCTGGCGCACCGAGTGCGGGTCGACGTTCGCGACGACGATCACCGTGTCGCTGCGACCCTCGGGGCTGAGCGCGGCCGGCAGGTGCTTGGAGAACACCAGGATCGCGTCGTCGTCGCTCCAGTGGATGTCGATGTTGCGCAGCTGGCGGAGCGCGGGATGCGCCCGGCGGATCTCGTTGAGCCGCGTGAGGTAGGGCGCCAGCGAATCGCCGCGCGCCTCGGCGCCGGCCCAGTCGCGCAGCTTGTACTCGTACTTCTCGTTGTCGATGTTCTCTTCCGACCCGGGGCGGGCGACGTTCTCGAAGAGCTCGTACCCGGCGTACACGCCGTACGTCGGCGCCGCGGTCGCCGCGAGCGCGGCGCGGATGCGGTAGGCCGGCCGGCCGCCGAACTGCAGGTACTCGGTGAGGATGTCCTGGGTGTTGACGAAGAGGTTCGGGCGCATGAAGTCCGCCGTCGTCGCCGCCAGTCCCTCGAAGAACTCCTCGAGCTCCTGCTTGGTGTTGCGCCACGTGAAGTAGGTGTAGCTCTGCTGGAACCCCACCGATGCCAGGCTCTGCAGGGGGGCGGGCCGCGTGAAGGCCTCGGCGAGGAAGACGACGTCGGGGTGCTCGGCGTTGACCTGCCCGATCAGCCACTCCCAGAACTGCAGGGGCTTGGTGTGCGGGTTGTCGACGCGGAAGATCTTCACGCCCTGGGCGATCCAGTGACGCACCACCCGGAGCGCTTCGGCGCGGATGCCCTCGGGGTCGTTGTCGAAGTTGATCGGGTAGATGTCCTGATACTTCTTCGGCGGGTTCTCGGCGTAGGCGATTGAGCCGTCCGGGA
This sequence comes from Microbacterium aureliae, assembly GCF_054780155.1. NCBI lineage: Bacteria > Bacillati > Actinomycetota > Actinomycetes > Micrococcales > Microbacteriaceae > Microbacterium > Microbacterium aureliae. The sequence goes on along the minus strand of NZ_BAAGWW010000001.1, from coordinate 322,630 downwards.
GGGTGGTGAACCACTCCGGGTGCTCGCTCACCCACGGGTGGTCCGGCGCGGCCTGCAGGGCGAAGTCCAGCGCCACCTCGATGCCCTCGGCGCGCGCCGCCCGCACGAAGGCGCGGAAGTCCGCCAGGGTCCCGAGGTCGGGGTGGACGGCGTCGTGCCCGCCCTCGGCGGCGCCGATCGCCCACGGCGATCCCGGATCCCCGGGCTGCGGGTCGAGGGTGTTGTTGCGACCCTTCCGGTTGATGCGCCCGATGGGGTGGATGGGCGGCAGGTAGAGCACCTCGAAGCCCATCGCCGCGACCGCCGGCAGCCGCTTGGCGGCCGTGCGGAACGTGCCGCTCTTGATGGTGCCGTCCTTGAGGACCTTGGCGCCTTCGGAGCGGGGGAAGAACTCGTACCAGGCGGCGACGCCGGCGCGCTCCCGCTCGACGAGCAGCTCGAGCTCGGCGCCGACGGTCACCAGGGACATGAGCGGGCGGTCGTGGAAGGACACCGCCACGCGGGGGTCGCCGACGATGCGCAGGGCGTCCTCGTCGGACACCGCGGCATCCCGCAGAGACTGCGCGGACTCGCGCAGCAGGCGGCGGTCGGCCGCCGGCCGGGTGCGCTCCTTGCCGGCCTGGTCGAACAGCCTGGCCCCGATCTCGCGCATGAGCGGCGCGTCCACGCCGGCGGCGATCTTCAGCGTCGCCGCGTGCCGCCAGGTGGCGTACTCGTCGGCGAAGGCCTCGAAGCGGAACCGCCAGACGCCCACCTCACCGGGGGCGATCAGGGTGCGCCACTCGTCCAGGCCGTTCTCGAGCGCGGTGAGCCGGTGCAGGGATTCGTCGCCGCTCGGCGAGAAGAGCCGCACCTGCACGCCGATGCGGTCGTGCCCCTCGCGGAAGGCGGTCACCCGGAACGGCACGATCTCGCCGGCGTACGCCTTGGGCCGGAACTCCCCCCACGGCACAGCGGGCGACGGTTTGGCGAGCGGGATGCGGCTCGAGGTGGTCACCCGGTCGGGCTGGGCATCCCGGGCGTCGCGGACGGGGATCGGGGAGGCGCTTCGCCACAGCTGGGGTCGCGCGCTTCGTGAGGTGCTGGCCACGTCCTCGAACCTATCGCGCACCCGCCCATGCGGGAACCCGCCGGGCCGCTATGTGTCACTCCGCCCGGAACAGCCGCAGCGCGGTTCCGGGCAGGGTGACGACGGCCCCCGGCGCGAACCGCGGGTGGGAGTCGTCGGGGATCTCGTCGGCGCTCGACCACAGCGACACCCAGCCGGTCACGCCGTCGATGTCGGGGAGCGTCACGTCGATGGGCGCCTCGTTGCCGTGGATCATGAGGAGCACGCGGTTCAGCTCCTCGCGCTCCGGGGTCGAGGTCGCGACGTACTGCAGCGTGCGGTGGGAGGGATTGGTCCACCGCTCGATCGACATCGTCTCGCCGTGCTCGTCGTACCAGTCCATGACGGATGCCGACGGGGTGTGCTCGTCGTCCCGGGCGAAGCGGCTGGGTCGCAGGGCCGGATTCTCCTGACGCAGCCGGATGAGGCGCTGCACGTGGGCGAACAGCTCCCGCTGCCACGGCGCGTGGTCCCACGACAGCCACGTGAGGGGGGAGTCGTGGCAGTAGGCGTTGTTGTTGCCGCGCTGCGTGCGGCCGAACTCGTCCCCGGCCGTGAGCATCGGCACCCCCGCCGACAGCAGCAGCGTGCCCAGAAGGTTGCGCATGGCCTTGCGCCGCGTGGCGAGGATCTCCTCGTCCTCGGTGCGGCCCTCGGCCCCGTGGTTGAAGGAGCGGTTGGTGTCGGCGCCGTCGCGGTTCTGCTCGCCGTTGCCGAGGTTGTGCTTGACGTCGTAGGACACCAGATCGCGAAGGGTGAAGCCGTCGTGCGCGGTGACGAAGTTGATGCTCGCCAGCGGCCCGCGATCGTGCGTGAAGGTGTTCGACGAGCCCGCCAGCCGCGTGGCGAACCCGCCCACGCCGACCGGGGCGGTGTCGGCCCGGCGGGCGTAGTCGACGTCGCTCAGCCAGAAGTTGCGCACGCGGTCGCGGTAGCGGTCGTTCCACTCGTGCCATCCCGGCCCGAAGTTGCCGGTCTGCCACCCGCCCATGCCGACATCCCACGGCTCGGCGATCTTCTTGACATCCGCCAGGACCTCGTCGTCGCGGATCGCTGCCAGCAGCGGGTGATCGGGGGTGAAGTGGTGCGCCTCGTCCCGCCCGAGGGTCGTGGCCAGATCGAAGCGGAACCCGTCGATCTGCACCTCGTCCGCCCAGTAGCGCAGCGAATCCAGGATGAGCCGGGCCGCGGCATCCGTCGAAGTGTTCACGGAGTTGCCGCATCCCGTGACGTCGATGTACGCCCCGTCGTGCTGCTGCCGGTAGTAGGCGCGGTTGTCGATGCCCCGCAGGCTCGTGCGAGGACCGCCGAACCCCTCTTCGGAGGTGTGGTTGTAGACGACGTCGAGTATGACCTCGATGCCCGCCTCGTGCAGCAGCCGCACCATGCCTTTCACCTCGCGCAGGATCGCGTCCGGGCCGCCGCGGCGGGCGTCCTCGGTGGCGTAGGCGGGGTGGGGGGTGAAGAAGTTGACGGTGTTGTAGCCCCAGTAGTTGGTCAGCCCGTGCTGGCGCAGGCGCGGCTCGGTGTCGAACGCGTGGATCGGCAGCAGCTCGACCGCCGTGACCCCCAGCGTCAGCAGGTGGTCGATCATCGCGGGGTTGGCCAGCCCCGCGTACGTGCCGTGCAGCGCGGGCGGGACGTCAGGGTGGCGCTTGGAGAGCCCCTTGACATGACCTTCGTAGATGACCGTCCGGTCCATCGGCGTGCGGGGCTTGGCGACGCCGCCCCAGTCGAAGCCGCCGTCGACGACCACGCCGCGCCAGCTGCCGTAGCCGTCGCCGGCGAGGCCCCGCGCGTAGGGGTCGATAAGGAGGGAGCCGCTGTTGAAGGCGTTCCCCGACCCCGAGGGGCCGTCGACCCGGATGGCGTAGCGCGTTCCCGCCCGGAGCATGGGCGTGGTCACCGACCACACGCCGCCGCCGACGGGCTCCAGCGGCAGGGTGTCCACCGCCCAGTCCAGGTCGCGGTCGTCGAAGACGACCAGCTCGACGCTGTCGGCATTGCCCGACCACACGCGCAGGGTCCCGCCCGCGGGACCGAGCCTGACCCCCAGCTCGTCCAGGTCGGTGCGCAGGAGTCCGGGAGCGGGGGCCGTCGGCACCTCGGGTCGGAGCATGCGATCTACAGTAGTGAGGGCACGAGCCGCGAGGGTAACGAGGGACGGGGGAGGCCCGTGATCTATCTCGACCACGCAGCCACCACGCCGCTGCGGCCCGAGGCGCGCGAGGCGTGGCTCCGCGCTCAGACGACCGGCAACGCCTCGTCGATCCACGCCGCCGGGCAGGCGGCCCGGCGGGTGCTCGAGGACGCCCGGGAGCGGCTGGCGGCCGCGCTCGGCTGCGAGCCGATCGAGGTCGTCCTGACCTCGGGGGGAACCGAGGCGGCGAACCTCGCCGTGACCGGGCTGTGGCGTTCGCGGCGCGCCGGCCGCGACGCGGTCGTCCTGCCCGACGGCGAGCATCATGCGTCGATGGATGCCGTGGCCGCGCTCGCCGCGGACGGCGCGACCATCCGGCACGTGCCGCTGGATCGGCGGGGACGCATCGATCCGGTCCCGTTCGCCGAGGCGCTCGGGGGTGCGGCCTTCGCCACCGCCATCGCGGCGAACAACGAAGTGGGCACGGTCAACGACGTCGCGGCGCTCGCGGCTGCGGCGGCGGCCGCGGACGTGCCGCTGCACGTGGACGCCGTCGCGGCGTTCGGCCACGTCGAGGTCGACTTCCGCCGGTGGCGCGCTCAGGCGCCGGGAGCCGCCGGGCTGGTGGCGATGAGCGTCACCGCGCACAAGATCGGCGGCCCGGTCGGGGTGGGCGCGCTGGTGGTGGCCCGGTCGGCGCGGATCTCGCCGCTGCTCCACGGCGGCGGGCAGCAGCGGGGCCTCCGGGCCGGCACGCAGGACGTCGCCGGCGCGGCGGCGTTCGCGGTGGCCGCCGAGCTCGCCGTGGCCGAGCGCGCCGCCGAGGCGGAGCGCCTGACGGCGCTGCGCCGGCGACTGGTCGAGGGCGTGCGCCGGACGGTGCCCGACGCCGAGCTCCTCGGCGACCCCGACGACCGCATCCCCGGCAACGCTCACCTGCTGCTTCCCGGTGCGCGGGGGGAGTCGCTGCTGTTCCTGCTGGACATGGCGGGCATCAGCGTGTCGACGGGCTCGGCGTGCCAGGCCGGGGTGTCCGAGCCTTCGCACGTCGTGCAGGCGATGGGCCGCTCCGACGCCGAGGCGCAGAGCGTGCTGCGCGTGTCGCTCGGGCGCACGTCGACCGAGGCCGACGTCGACGCGTTCGTCGCGGCGCTCCCCGACGCGGTCGAGCGGGCGCGGGGATCGTCGCCCGGCGCGCGTCCAGGCGGGCGCTTCTAGACTGGCGGGATGCGCGTCCTGGCAGCCATGAGCGGCGGAGTCGATTCCGCCGTCGCCGCCGCGCGCGCCGTCGACGCCGGTCACGACGTCGTCGGCGTGCATCTGGCCCTCTCGCGCGCCGGCGGCACCCTGCGCACGGGCAGCCGCGGCTGCTGCACCATCGAGGACGCGATGGATGCGCGCCGCGCGGCCGACCGGCTCGGCATCCCGTTCTACGTGTGGGACTTCTCGGAGCGGTTCCGGGACGACGTCATCGAGGACTTCGTCGCCGAGTACCGTGCCGGGCGCACGCCCAACCCGTGCATGCGCTGCAACGAGAGGATCAAGTTCGCCGCGCTGCTGGAGCGCGCCCTCGAACTCGGCTTCGACGCGGTGTGCACCGGCCACTACGCGATCGTCCGCGACACCTCGCGCGGCCGGGAGCTGCATCGCGCGTCGGACGCCGCGAAGGACCAGTCCTACGTCCTGGGCGTCCTCACCGCCGAGCAGCTCGCCCACACCCTGTTCCCGCTCGGCGACACGCCGTCCAAGGCGCAGGTGCGCCGCGAGGCCGAGGAGCGCGGGCTGACCGTGGCGCACAAGCCCGACAGCCACGACATCTGCTTCATCCCCGACGGTGACACCCGCGGATGGCTGGCCGAGCGCGTCGGCGCCGAGACCGGCCAGATCCTCGATCGCGCCGGCGAGGTCGTGGGCACCCACGAGGGTGCGCACGCGTTCACCGTCGGCCAGCGGCGCGGACTGCAGCTGGGCGTCCCCGCACCCGACGGCAAGCCCCGCTTCGTGCTCGAGGTGCGTCCGGTCAGCAACACCGTCGTGGTCGGGCCGAAAGAGGCGCTGGCGACCGCGCGCATCTCGGGCTCGCGCTTCTCCTGGGCCGGACGCGCCCCCGACGAGGCCGAGTTCGCCTGCCACGTGCAGATCCGCGCGCACGCCGACCCCGTCCCGGCGACGGCGACCCTGACGGGCGACGACCTCGCCGTCGTCCCCGCCACGCCCTTCGACGGCGTGGCTCCCGGGCAGACCGCGGTGCTGTACGACGGGACGCGCGTGATGGGGCAGTTCACGATCGACCGGACCGAGTCGGCCGTCCCCGTCGGAGCCCGCTCCTAGACTTGCGGGGTGACCGACGCCGCCCTCCCCGCTGACGCCGGCCTCGAAGCCGCTCGCGTCGAAGCCCGCGACCTGACCACCCGCATCCTGGATGCGCGGGAGGCCTACTACGGGCGCAACGCCGAGATCGTCGACGACGCCACCTACGACGGCTGGATGCAGCGGCTCGAGCAGATCGAGCACATGCATCCCGAGCTGCAGGGGCAGGACTCCCCGACGCAGACGGTCGGAGCGGCCGAGAGCTCGATGTTCGCCCCCGTCGAGCACGCCGAGCGGATGCTGAGTCTGGACAACGTCTTCAGCGCCGACGAGCTGCGCGAGTGGTGCGCGAAGACCGCCGCAGCGGCGGGACGCCCGGTGCGGTGGCTCACCGAGCTCAAGATCGACGGTCTCGCGATCAGCCTGCGCTACGAGCGCGGCGTGCTGACCTCGGCGGCCACGCGCGGCGACGGCCGTGTGGGCGAAGAGGTCACGGCGAACGCGGTGCGGGTGCACGGCATCCCCGAGCGGCTGGCCGGCACGGGGCATCCCGACCTCGTCGAGGTCCGCGGCGAGGTCTTCATCCCCGTCGCCGCCTTCGAGGAGCTCAACGCCCTGCAGGCGAGCATGCGCGACCGCGCGGTCGAGGAGTCGCGCTCCCGGGGGCGCGCCTTCGACGAATCCCGGGCGCGCATCAGCGCCGAACGCCGGTTCCCGTCCTTCGCCAACCCCCGCAACGCCGCCTCCGGGGGGCTGCGGCAGCAGCTCCAGAAGAAGGACGGCCTCGAACTCGAGGCCGGACGCGCGCGCCTGGCGTCCCTGCGGCTGTTCGTCCACGGCATCGGCGCGTGGAGCGAGCCGCCGGTGCACTCCCAGAGCGAGATCTACGCCCTGCTGGCGGAGTGGGGTCTGCCCACCAGCCCGTACTTCCGCACGGCCGGCGACATCGACGGGGTGCTGGCGTTCGTCGCGCATTACGGCGAGCACCGCCACGACGTCGAGCACGAGATCGACGGCGTGGTGGTGAAGGTCGACGAGCTGGCGCTCCACGACGAGCTGGGTGCCACCAGCCGCGCGCCCCGGTGGGCGATCGCCTACAAGTACCCGCCCGAGCAGGTCAACACCACCCTGCTCGACATCGTCGTCTCGGTCGGCCGCACCGGACGCGCGACGCCCTTCGCGGTGATGGCGCCCGCACGCGTCGCCGGCTCGGTCGTCCGCCAAGCGACCCTGCACAATCAGGACGTCGTCCGCGCCAAGGGCGTGCTCATCGGCGACACGGTCGTGCTGCGCAAGGCGGGCGACGTCATCCCCGAGGTCCTGGGGCCGGTCGTCGACCTGCGCGACGGCACCGAGCGCGAGTTCGTGATGCCGACCGCGTGTCCCGAGTGCGGGGCGGCGCTGGCGCCCGCGAAAGAGGGCGACATCGATCTGCGGTGCCCGAACACCCGCGCGTGCCCGGCGCAGGTGCGCGGCCGGGTCGAGCACATCGGCTCCCGCGGAGCGCTCGACATCGAGGCGCTGGGCGAGGTCACCGCCGCCGCGCTCACCCAGCCGACGGTCCCCGCGGAGCCGCCGCTGGTGACCGAGGCCGGCCTGTTCGAGCTGACGCTGGACCAGCTCATCCCCATCGAGGTGCTCGTCCGCGACTCCGAGACCGGGCAGCCGCGCGTCGACGAGGTCACCGGGGAGCCCGTGCGGCGGTCGCCGTTCCGCCGCCAGCCCAGCGCCGCCGAGAAGAAGCGGGGCCTCGCCGGACCGCAGCCCTCGGCGCAGGCGCTCACGCTGCTCGACCAGCTCGAGAAGGCCAAGTCCAAAGAGCTGTGGCGGTTCCTGGTCGCCCTGAACATCCGCCACGTCGGGCCGGTCGCCGCGCGCGCCCTCGCCCAGTGGTTCGGCTCGGTCGAGGCCATCCGCTCGGCTACGCGGGACGAGCTCGCCGGGGTCGAGGGTGTCGGCGGCATCATCGCCGATTCGGTCCTGGACTGGTTCGAGGTGGACTGGCACCGCGAGATCGTCGACCGCTGGAGCGCAGCGGGCGCGCAGCTGGCGACCCCCGGTCACCCCGGGCCCGGCGCGGCCACGGCCGGTGGCGGCGTGCTCGAGGGCCTCACGGTCGTGGCGACCGGGTCGCTCGAGGGCTACACGCGCGAGGGCGCGCAAGAGGCGATCATCCGCGCCGGCGGCAAGGCCGCGTCGAGCGTGTCGAAGAAGACCGACTTCGTCGCCGCGGGACCCGGAGCCGGATCCAAGCTCGCCAAGGCCGAGGACCTCGGCATCCGCATCCTGGACGCGGCGCAGTTCCACACCCTGGTCACCGAGGGTCCGGGCGCGCTCGGCGAAGGCTGAGCAGCACGCGCGTCCCCCGCGCCGCCTGCCCTCAGCCGCCGTCGGTCAGCGCGAGCAGGCGATCGCGCACCTGACGCCGCAGCACCTTGCCGATGAGGGACTTCGGCAGCTCGTCCACGACGAAGATGCGTCGCGGGACCTTGTACGGCGTGAGGATGCCGCGCACCCACTCGCGCACCTCCTCCACGTCCAGCCGCTCGCCGGCGACGCCCACGACGGCGGCCACCACCTCCTCGCCGGACTGGTCGCTGGGGAGCCCGACGACGGCGGCGTCCTCGATCAGCGGATGCCGGCGCAGCGCATTCTCGACCTCGGTCGGCGCGACGTTGAAGCCCCCGGTGATGATCAGCTCCTTGATGCGGTCGACGATTCGGACGAACCCGTGCGGATCGATCTGCACGATGTCCCCGGTGCGGAACCAGCCGTCGACGAAGACCGCCTCGGTCTCTTCGGGCTTGCCGTAGTACCCGCCGAAGACCTGCGGGCCGCGCACGACGAGCTCGCCGCGCTCACCGGGCGGGACGTCCCGCGCGGGGTCGTCGGGATCCACCACGCGGCACTCGGTGCCCGGCAGGGGCAGGCCGACGGTCCCGGGCACGCGATGATCGGCCACCGGATTGGCCATCAGCACGGGGGAGCACTCGCTCAGCCCGTACCCCTCGACGAGGTAGCCGCCCGACGCGGCCTCGAAGGGGACGACCAGGTCGTGGGGGAGCGCCATGGCGCCCGAGATCGCGACCCGGGTGCCCGCCAGCGACACCCCCTGCTCGCGGGCGGCCTTCAGCAGGCGGTCGGCGATCGGGGGGACCAGAGGCAGGAACGTCGCCGGATGCCGCTTCGTGACGGCGAGCACCATGTCGGGGTCGAAGCGGGGAAAGAGCACGAGGCGTGCGCCCATGGACATGGCGAACGTGAGGCACAGCGTCAGGCCGTACGCGTGGAACATCGGCAGGACGGCGTAGACCACGCAGCCCTCGCCGCGTACGATGGCCGGCACCCATGCCCGCGCCTGCGCGGCGTTGGAGAGCAGATTGCGGTGCGTGAGGGCGGCGCCCTTGGGTGTCCCGGTGGTGCCGCTGGTGTACTGGATGAGGGCGAGATCGTCGGTCTGCGGGGCGGGATGCCCGGCGGCCAGCGGGGCGTGCCCCACCACTCGCTCCCACGGGACGGTGCCGCTCACCCGCTCGTGGAGCGCCCGCCGGGCCTCGCGCGCCCTGGCCACCGGCAGGCGCAGCGCCAGGCGGGTGCGCAGCGGCATCGCCCGGGTCACGTCCACCGAGACGATCGAGTGCACGGCGAGGTCGGCGGGGAAGTCCTGCACGACGGCGACGGTCTTGGACCACACGATGGCATGCCGTGCGCCGTGGTCCTCGAACTGCGTCCGCAGCTCCCGCGCGGTGTACAGCGGGTTGTGCTCGACGACCACGGCGCCCAGGCGCAGGATCGCGTAGAACGCCACGATGTGCTGCGGGCAGTTGGGCAGGACGATGGCCACGGGGTCGCCGGCTCGGACCCCGAGCTCGCGCAGTCCGGCCGCCGCACGCTCGATGTGCTCGTGGAGCTCGCGGTACGAGGTGGTCCGCCCGAAGAACTCCAGCGCAGGGGCGTCGGGGTAGTCCCGGGCGGAGTCGGCGACGATGTCCACCAGCGACCCGGTCACCGGGTCCAGATCGACGGGGACGCCCTCGGCGTAGCTGGCGGTCCAGGGACGCGGGGGATCGAACGCGGTCACGGCGCCAGCCTAACCACGGTCGGGGTCGCGCCGCGGTCGCTCGTAGGATGGAGGCGTGTCAGAAATCACCCCCGATCTCGTGCGCCATCTCGGCGTCCTCGCCAGGATCCAGCTGACCGACGAGGAGGTGCAGCGGCTGACCGGCCAGCTCGACGTCATCGTCGACAACATCGCCAAGGTCTCCGAGGTCGCCACCCCCGAGGTCCCCGCGACCAGCCACCCCATCGCGCTCAGCAACGTCTTCCGTCCCGACGCGGTGGGCGACCTCCTCACCACCGAGCAGGTCCTGCAGAACGCCCCCGATGCCGCTGACGGCCGCTTCCGCGTGACCGCGATCCTGGGCGAGGAGCAGTGAGCGCCGACATGACCGAACTGACACGGCTCGACGCCGCGCGCCTGGCCGAGCTGCTCGCCGCCGGCGAGGTCTCCAGCGTCGAGGCGACGCGCGCGCACCTGGACCGCATCGCCGCGGTGGACGGCGACGTCCACGCCTTCCTGCACGTCAGCGATCACGCGCTGGACGTCGCGGCCGACGTCGACCGTCGACGCGCGGCAGGCGAGGAGCTCGGCCCGGTGGCCGGCGTCCCGCTGGCGATCAAGGACGTGCTCGTCACCACCGACATGCCCTCCACCAGCGGATCGAGGATCCTCGAGGGCTACATGTCGCCCTTCGACGCCACCGTCGTCGCGCGCGCCCGCGCGGCAGGGCTCGTGCCGCTGGGCAAGACCAACATGGACGAGTTCGCGATGGGGTCCTCCACCGAGCATTCCGCGTACGGGCCGACCCGCAACCCGTGGGACCTCGACCGGATCCCCGGCGGCTCCGGCGGCGGCTCGGCCGCGGCGGTCGCGGCCTTCGAGGCGCCGCTCGCGCTCGGCTCCGACACGGGCGGCTCGATCCGCCAGCCCGCCCACGTCACCGGGACCGTCGGCGTCAAGCCCACCTACGGCGCGGTCAGCCGGTACGGCGCCATCGCCCTGGCCTCGAGCCTGGACCAGATCGGGCCTGTCACACGCACCGTGCTCGATGCCGGCATCCTGCACGATGTCATCGGCGGCCACGATCCGCACGACTCGACATCCCTCGAGGAGGATTGGCCCTCGTTCGCCGCGGCCGCCCGCGAGGGGGCACGGGGGGATGTCCTCAAGGGCCTGCGCGTGGGTGTCATCACCCAGCTGCCCGACAGCGGCTTCCAGCCCGGGGTCGCCGCGTCCTTCCGCCGGGCGCTCGCCCTCATGCAGGCTCAGGGTGCCGAGATCGTCGACGTCAGCGCGCCGAACTTCGAATACGGCGTCGCGGCGTACTACCTGATCCTCCCCGCCGAGGCGTCCAGCAACCTGGCGAAGTTCGACTCCGTCCGCTTCGGGCTGCGCGTGGACGTTCCCGGCGGCACCGTCGAGGACGTCATGGCCGCCACGCGTGAGGCGGGCTTCGGCGACGAGGTCAAGCGGCGCATCATCCTCGGCACGTACGCGCTGAGCGCCGGCTACTACGACGCGTATTACGGCTCCGCGCAGAAGGTGCGCACCCTCATCCAGCGCGACTTCGATCAGGCCTTCGCCGAGGTCGACGTCATCGCCACCCCCTCGGCGCCCACCACCGCGTTCCGCCTGGGGGAGCAGCTCGAGGACCCCATGCAGATGTACCTCAACGACGTCACGACGATCCCGGCCAACCTCGCCGGCGTCCCCGGCATCTCGATCCCGTCGGGGCTCGCGGACGAGGACGGACTGCCCGTGGGCATCCAGTTCCTCGCCCCTGCCCGCCAGGACGCGCGGCTGTACCGCGTGGGCGCCGCGCTCGAGGCGCTGCTCGTCGACTCGTGGGGCGGCGGTCTGCTCGACCGCGCCCCGGCACTGGGAGGGACCCGCTGATGGCCAAGCCCGCACTGATGGACTTCGACAAGGCCCTCGAGCTGTACGAGCCCGTGCTCGGCTTCGAGGTGCACGTCGAGCTGAACACCCGCACGAAGATGTTCTCGGCGGCGGCCAATCCCGCCCACGCGGACCACCACGGCGCGGAGCCGAACTCGCTGGTCGCCCCGGTGGACATGGGGCTCCCCGGGGCGCTGCCGGTGGTCAACGCCGACGCGGTCCGGTCCTCGATCAGCCTCGGCCTCGCCCTCGGCTGCTCCATCGCCCCGTCCAGCCGGTTCGCGCGGAAGAACTACTTCTACCCGGACCTGGGCAAGAACTACCAGATCTCGCAGTACGACGAGCCCATCGCCTTCGAGGGCAGCGTCGACGTAGAGCTGGCCGACGGCGAGATCGTCACCGTGCCGATCGAGCGCGCCCACATGGAGGAGGATGCCGGCAAGCTCACGCACGTCGGCGGCTCCACCGGCCGCATCCACGGCGCCGAGTACTCCCTCGTCGACTACAACCGGGCAGGCGTCCCGCTGGTCGAGATCGTCACCAAGCCCATCTTCGGCGCCGAGCACCGCGCCCCCGACGTGGCCAAGGCGTACGTCCAGACGATCCGCGACATCGTGATCTCGCTCGGGATCTCGGAGGCCCGCATGGAGCGCGGGAACCTTCGCTGCGACGCCAACGTGTCGCTGCGGCCCCGCACCGCGCCGGGGGAGCCTCCCGCTCCGCTGGGGACGCGGACCGAGACCAAGAACGTCAACTCCATGCGCTCGGTGGAGCGGGCCGTGCGCTACGAGATCCAGCGGCAGGCCGCGATCCTCGCCGCCGGCGGCGCGATCACGCAGGAGACCCGCCACTGGCACGAGGACACCGGGACGACCAGCCCCGGCCGCCCGAAGTCGGACGCGGACGACTACCGCTACTTCCCCGAGCCCGACCTGCTGCCGGTCGAGCCGACCGCCGAGCTGATCGAGGAGCTGCGCGCCGCCCTGCCGGAGCCGCCCGCCGCCCACCGGCGACGGCTGAGGACGGAGTGGGGCTTCGGCGACATCGACTTCCAGGGCATCGTCAACGGCGGCGTGCTCGCCGAGGTCGAGGCCACGATCGCCGCGGGCGCCGCCCCCGCCGCGGCGCGGAAGTGGTGGACGGGCGAGATCGCCCGCATCGCCAACGCCAGCGGCCGTGAGGCGTCGGATCTCGTCGATCCGGCCGATGTCGCCGCGCTCCAGGGCCTCGTCGATGCCGGGACGCTGAACGACAAGCTCGCCCGACAGGTGCTGGAGGGGGTCATCGCCGGCGAAGGCACCCCGCAGCAGGTCGTCGATGCGCGCGGGCTCGCGGTCGTCTCGGACGACGGGGCGCTGCTCGCGGCGATCGACGAGGCGCTGGCCTCCCAGCCCGATGTCCTGGCGAAGATCCGTGACGGCAAGGTGCAGGCCGCCGGTGCGGTCATCGGCGCGGTGATGAAGGCCATGAAGGGTCAGGCCGACGCGGCCCGCGTGCGCGAGCTCGTGCTGGAGCGCGCGACCGCCTAGGACGCCGGCCGCGCGGCCGCGGAAGGATCGGGGAGCATGGGACGCGGTGACGGGACGGGGCGCCTGGCCTCGCCCGCGGATGCCGACGACACCGGCGCCGGCATCCTGCATGTCGACATGGACGCGTTCTATGCGTCGGTGGAGGTCCTGGACGATCCGAGCCTGCGCGGCAGGCCCGTCGTGGTCGGTGCGCCGGAGGGTCGCTCGGTCGTCTCGAGCGCCTCGTACGAGGCCCGGCGCTTCGGCGTGCGCTCGGCCATGCCGGTGGCCCACGCCCTGCGGCTGTGCCCGGCGGCGGTCGTGGTGCGGCCGAACTTCCCCCGCTACGTCGAGCTCTCCCGCGCCGTGATGGGCATCTTCCGCGATGTCACGCCGCTGGTCGAGCCGCTCTCGATCGACGAGGCGTTCCTGGACGTGCGCGGCGTCCGCCGGCTGTGGGGACCGCCCGGGGCGATCGCCCGGAGCCTGCGGCAGCGCGTCCGCGACGAGACCGGGCTCACCTGCTCGGTCGGCGCGGCGGCGACCAAGCACGTGGCGAAGATGGCCTCGACCCTGAGCAAGCCCGACGGGCTGCTGATCGTGCCCGAGTCGGCGACGGCGGCCTTCCTCGCGCCGCGCTCGGTGCGGGCGCTGTGGGGCGTGGGGCCGAAGGCGGCCGAGTCGCTCGAGGCCCGCGGCATCCGCACCGTGGCCGACGTCATCGACACCCCGCGGGCCGTCCTGGACAAGGCGCTCGGCCCGGCCATGGGCGGGCGCGTGGCAGAGCTCGCGCGCGGCGTGGACCCCCGAGAGGTCGAGACCTCGCGCGTGGAGAAGAGCGTCGGGCACGAAGAGACCTTCGACCAGGACGTCACGGATGCCGCGGTGCTCCGCTCCGAACTGCGCCGGCTGGCCGACCGCGTGGGGGCGCGCCTGCGCGCGGGCGGCTGGCAGGCGGGCGCCGTCGCGCTGAAGATCCGCTGGGACGACTTCACCACGGTCTCGAGGTCCACATCGCTGGCCGAGCCCACCGCGGTGGGCCAGCGGATCGGGGACGTCGCGCTGGAGCTTCTCGACGCGCTGGGCGCCCACCCTCCTGTCCGCCTCATCGGAGTCCGCGCCGAGCGGCTGCATGCCGCCGGCGCATCGCAGCTCGGGCTGTGGGACGACGATGCGGAATGGCGGAGCATCGAGGACGCCGTCGACGACGTGGCAGCGCGCTTCGGGGCCGGCGCGGTCACCCGCGCCGGACTGCTCGGGCGCGACCGAGGCGGAGGGACGCTCCCGTCCCACCCGCGTCCCCCGCAGGGGTAGCGTGGAGCCCATGCCCAACATCGCATTGGAACTCGCCAAGCAGTCCGCCGCTCTCGGCGTCGGCCACGCCTACGGCGAACAGCAGGACGTCGACGGGATCCGCTTCATCCCCGTCGCGCTGACCTGGACGGGCTTCGGCGGGGGATCCGACGAGGCCGGAAACGGCGGAGGCGGCGGCGGGGGCTGCACCTTCCCGGTCGGCGCTTACGTGCGCCGCGGCGACGACCTGCGCTTCGAGCCGAACCTCGTGTCGCTGCTCGCCGTCGCGATCCCGTTCGCCTGGGTCGCCGGGCGAGCGCTCAGCCGTGTCATCCGCGCTCTCAAGAAGTAGCACGGATGCCGTCGCGCGGGCGCTCCAGGCAGCGACCCGCGAGGTGACCCAGGCCGTCGCCGGGGTGGCCGCGGCCAACCCCGTGGTGCTCATCGACGGGCGAAGCGGTGCCGGCAAGTCCTCGCTGGCGGACCGGATCGTCGAATCCTGGCCCGGTCGCGGACGCGTGCAGCGCGTGGCGCTGGACTCCCTGTACCCGGGATGGGACGGCCTGCCCGAGGGAGTCGGACTCGCGCGCGACTGCATCCTGATGCCGCACGCACGCGGCGTCGTCGGGGTCTGGCAGCGATGGGACTGGGACCGGCAGGCGCCGGCGGAGGCCCACGCGGTGGACCCGTCCCTGCCGCTCATCGTCGAGGGCTCGGGCATCCTCACCGAGGCGACGGCGCGCCTGGCCGATGTGCGGGTGTGGCTGGAGTCGCCGGCGGACTCCCGGCGACGTCGCGCCCTGGCGCGGGACGGCGAGGCGTACCGGCCCCACTGGGAGCGCTGGGCCGGTCAGGAGCAGGCCCACCTCGACGAGGACGATCCCGTGCGCTTCGCCACCCACGTCTTCGCCGTTCCGTGACGTCGCGGCCGGGCGCTCACGCGTCCTCGTCGAGCGCCCGCACCAGCACGTCGAGCCGGTAGGCCAGCCATTCGTAGACGCCGAAGCGCGCATCGTCGCCGTCGGCGGCGGAGTGGGATCCGCCTTGGTCGGGGGTTTCGTCGACGCCCAGGCGCACTGCCAGGACCAGGCGGAGCGCGGCGAGGGTGCGCAGCCACGCGGCCGCCTCGGGCCGGGACAGCGTCAGCGGCACCTGCTCGGCCGGATCGGCGTCGGGGGTCCGCGGGCCCACCTGCTCGTCGATGGTCCGCACCACCTCTGCCGCGTCGGCGGAGCGGCGCCCGAGCAGATCCCCGGCGGTGACGCGACGGAACTCCGCGGAGGACTCCGCATCCTCGGGGTAGGCGTCGGGGGTGAGCCGGCGCAGCGCCGGGTCGGCGACCGCGCCGTCGTCGACCAGATCGCGGAGCTGCTCGGCGAGCACGCGCAGGTGCACCGCCTCGCCGAGGGACAGCGGCATGGTCGCCTCGGGGCCGGTCATGCCGGCGCCCGCCGCACCGTCGCCCACAGCCCGAAGTCGTGCATCGCCTGCGCGTGGAGCTCCATCTGCTCGCGCGCGCCCTCTGCCACGACGGCGTGCCCGTGGTGGTGCACCGCGAGCATGAGCGCCTCGGCGCGGGGACGGGGGAGCCCGAAGTACGTCTGGAACACGTGGGTGACGTAGCTCATGAGGTTCACCGGATCGTCCCACACGACCGTCTGCCACGGCCCGGCGATCCGGGCGGCGAGGTCGGCGTCGGTCCGCTCCTCGATGAGGGGCGCTGTCGGTGTCATGCCCACCCCAGCTCGTGCAGGCGATCGTCGTCGATGCCGTAGAAGTGCGCGATCTCGTGGACGAGGGTCGTGTGGATCTCGTCGCGCAGAGCCTGCTCGTCGTCGCATGCCGCCAGATGCGGTTCGCGGTACACGATGATGCGATCGGGCAGCTCCGCCGCCGATCCGTATCGCGTGCGCTCGGTCAGCGACCACCCGTCGTACAGGCCGAGCAGGTCGAGGCTGCCGTCCTCGGGACGGTCCTCCACGACGAACACGACGTTGTCGAGCCCCGCCACCATCTCGTCCGGCAGCGCGTCCAGCTCGTCGACGACGAGCCGCTCGAACGTCTCGGCATCCATGTCACGCATTGGGGTGAGTAACGGGACTTGAACCCGCGACCCCCTGGACCACAACCAGGTGCTCTACCAACTGAGCTATACCCACCATGTCTCCCACTCGCGTGGGCAACCACACGATTCTCTCATACCTCCGAGGCGAATGACGACACGACGGAGGCGGCCGCCGCGCGGGCGCCATCGCTGGTGGGGCCGGGTTCGGGGACGAAGACGGCCTGCCGGTAGTACGCCAGTTCGCGGATGGATTCGAGGATGTCGGCGAGCGCCCGGTGGCCGCCGTCCTTCGCGGGAGCGTGGATGTACGCACGCGGGTACCAGCGCCGGGAGAGCTCCTTGATGCTGGACACGTCGACGTTGCGGTAGTGCAGCCACCGGTCCACGCGCGGCATGTACTTCGCGAGGAACATGCGATCGGTGCCGATGGTGTTGCCCGCCAGCGGCGCCTTGCCCTCGAGGGGCACGAAGCGCTGGATGTACTCGAGGACCTGGAACTCGGCGTCGGCCACGGTCACGCCGTGCGGGATCTCGTCGAGCAGTCCCGACGAGGCATGCATCTTCGTGACGAAGTCGTTCATGTGCTCGAGCGCCGAGGCGTCGGGCTTGATCACGATCTGGAATCCCGCATCCAGCGGGCGCAGCTCGAAATCGGTCACGACGACCGCGATCTCGACCAGCTCGTCGACGGCCAGGTCGAGGCCCGTCATCTCGCAGTCGATCCAGACCAGACGATCGTTGCCGGACGCCCCCACCATGGGGTCCATCCTAGCCACGGGCGCGGACACGCGAGGCGGGAGCCCCCCAGAGGTGATTCGAACACCTGACCGGCGGATTAGAAGGCCGCTGCTCTATCCACTGAGCTACTGGGGGTCGGCCCCAGATTACCTGCTCCTTCTGCCGGCCCGAGGCTTCCCCTGGGCGCGGCCCGGGCGTAGCGTTCAGGAAGGAGCATCGGAAGGAGTCCTCTCATGAGCACTGCAGAGACGCACCACGCCCTGTGGGTGGCCTACGGCGCCTCGGGGGTCGTCGGCACGATCCGCAAAGGGGAAGACGGCTACACCGTCACCATGGCCGGCGCCGACGAGGCGGCCGGCACGTACCCGACCATGGAGGTCGCCAAGGGGGCGCTGCACTCCCACATGACGCCGGGGAGCGACTGGCCGCAGTTCCGCGAGCACTGACGCCCACGCCAGGGCGGCGGCGGGCCGGCGCACCCCCTCCGGTCCGTCGTCCAGGCGCCCGGCTCAGCGAGCCGGCGCGGGAAGGCGCGATCCGGCGGGCTCGCCCGAGCGGGTCCTCCGGGTGTCCAGCAGCGGCAGGGCCATGTGCACGAGCGGTCCGATGAGCAGGGCGAACAGGACCGTGCCGATCCCGACGGTTCCGCCGAGCACCCAGCCGATCGCGAGGACGGTCAGTTCGACACCGGCGCGGCACGCCCACACAGGCCACCCGAATCGAGCGTGCAGGCCCGTCATGAGGCCGTCCCGCGGGCCGGGTCCGAAGCGCGCGCCGATGTAGAGGCCCGACGCGACGGCCACCGCGACGATGCCGCCCAGCAGCATCCCGAGCTGCGCCCACAGCCCGTCGACCGCCGGCAGCGCATCCAGGACGAGCTGCATCACCGTGCCGACGACGAGGATGTTCGCCACGGTTCCCGCACCGGGCTTCTGCCGCAGAGGGATCCACAGCAGCAGGACCAGCAGGCCCAGCAGGTTGGTGACCCAGCCGATCCCGACGCCGGTCTGCAGCGCCACGCCCTCGGCCAGCACGGTCCACGGGTCCACCCCGAGACCGGCGCGCACCGTGAGGGCGCAGCCGGCGCCGTACAGGGCGAGGCCGACGATCAGCTGGACGATTCTGCGGGGCATGGATTCATTCAAACGCACGATTGGCATCCAACGCAGATGCCAATCGCGCTACGGTGGCCTGGTGGACTCGAGAATCTCGGCGCGTGCGCTGGCGACGGCGCTGGGCGGCTGGCGCACGCGCGAGCCCGCCTACGAGGCGCTGGCCGACGGCATCCGCCTGCTCTGCGTCGACAACCGCATCCCCGCCCGGACGACCCTGCCCGCCGAGCGCGAACTCGCCGCGGCGCTGCAGGTGAGCCGCACGACGGTGGCGGCGGCGTATGCGAGCCTGCGGGCCACGTCGCACATCAGCAGCGTGCGAGGCAGCGGCAGTGTGAGCCTGCCGCTGCCGCGCCGGTCGCTCGCGCAGGTGCCCGCGGCGGGCGACGCCATCGATCTGCAGCAGGCGAGTCCGCCGGCGTGGCCGGGCCTGGTGGGGGTGATCGCCGAGGTCGCCGGCACGGCGGCATCCATCGTCGCGCGGGCCGGCTACGACGTCGTGGGCGACGCCGGGCTGCGTGCCCTCATCGCCGACCGGTACACCGCGTCGGGAGTGGCCACGACCGCCGAGAACATCCTGGTCACCACGGGTGCGCAGAGCGCCATCCATCTGCTGGCGACCGTGCTGGTGGGGCGGGGGGACCGGGTGATCGTCGAGACGCCGACCTACCCGCACGCCGCGGAGGCGCTTCGACGGGCCGGGGGGCGGCTGGTCGGCGTCCCGGTCACGCCCGACGACGGATGGGACCTCGACCGCGCCGAGCAGGCCTTCGCGCGCACGATGCCGGTGATGGCGTATCTGATGCCGGACTTCCAGAATCCCACCGGCCGGTCGATGTCGGCCCGCGAGCGGACGACGCTGCGGGCCGTCGCGGACCGGGCCGGCACGGTGCTGGTCGTCGACGAGACCACCGCCCAGCTCGCCATCGACCGGCCCGCCGCCGTCGCGGGGGACGCGTTCGGCGACCGCGTCGTGCGCATCGGATCCCTCGGCAAGACGGTGTGGGGAGGCCTGCGCGTGGGCTGGATCCGTGCGGACGTGGATCTCATCCGCCGGCTCATCGCCGCCCGCCCCGCACACGAGCTGGGCACGGCGGAGTTCGAGCAGGCCGTCGCGCGAACGCTGCTGCCGCGGTTCGACGCGATCGTGGCGCAGCGCTCGGACTTCCTGCGAGCGGGCCGCGATGCCCTGACGGGAGCCCTGCGCGAGGCGCTGCCGGAGTGGCGCATCCCGGACGTCGACGGCGGCGTGTCGCTGTGGGTGGAGCTGGATGCGCCGCTGAGCACCGCCCTGGTCATGGACGTCCGCGCACGGGGCCTGCTGCTGTCGGCCGGGCCGCGGTTCGCCGTGGACGGCGGGCACGAGCGTCGCCTGCGGCTGCCGTTCACCGCGCCCGTCGCGGACCTCCACCACGCCGCGGGCATCCTGGCCGAGGCCTGGCCCCGCGTACGGCAGGCCGCGCCGGCCGGTGCCCTGGCGACCTTCGAGCCGGTGATCTGACGCGGCGGGATGCCGGGTTCCGCCGCCACCTCTCCTCCCCAGCCCACGGGCCCGGGGCCGTCATCCACAGAAGCGCCGGCGGACCGGCGCGAGCGGCGCGCGCGGCGCACTCTGGACGGGCGCCGGTGCCCGGTGGACCCGAACCGGGCGCCGGCGCGGCCGGGGGGAGCCTCCGGCGAGTGAGCGAAAGGACGCGAGCATGACCGACACCATCACCCTCATCGGGAACGTGGCCACCGACCCGGTGCTGAAGACCCTCCCCGGCGGCGCGGCCGTCGCGGAGTTCCGCCTGGCGACCACTCACCGCCGCTACGACGGCTCGTCGGGGGCGTGGGTGGACGCGGGCACGAACTTCTACACCGTCTCGGCCTACCGGCGCCTCGGCGAGCACGCCGCCGCATCGCTCCACCGCGGGGAGCGGGTCATCGTCAGCGGCAGGCTGAAGGTGCGGCAGTGGGAGACGGACACCGCCCGCGGCACGTCCGTCGACATCGACGCCGAGGGCCTCGGCCACGACCTGATGTGGGGAGTCAGCGCCTTCACGAAGTCGGACCGGTCCGGCGACCCGGGGGGCGCGGGCGGGCCGCTCGCCGCATCGTGGGCGGTGCCGGGCGCCGACCCCGCCGTCCCCGACTGGCCGGCCACCGCCGTGCCCGCGTCCGAGGACGCCGCGGCCGTGTCCGCCGGATCGGCCGCGCCGTCTGCCGAACCCGCGGCGGTGCCCTTCTGAGCCGCGGGGGATCGGGGCGGGATGCGTAGAATCGGCGCGTGCCCCGATCCCCGCTGCATCCGCCCGTGACGGCGGTGAGTGGCCGAAGGGCCGGGGCGCTGGCCGCGGTCGTCCTCTGCGCGTGCCTCGCGAGCGGCTGCGCCCCCGAGGCCCCGCCCGTCATCGCGACGAGCACCCCCGCGGCCCCCACGGGCGCGTCCACGCCCACGGCGACACCCGCACCGTCGGCCACCGTCGACCCCGAGGCCTCTGCGGCCGAGAACCTGCCGGTGTTCTCGTCGATCGTCGCCGCCGTCTGGGAGGGCAGCCGGCGCGCGTCCGGCCGCGCGTACATCGACGCACTGGCCGAGGCCGGGTTCGACAAGTCTGCGATGGAGGTCACCCCGGACGCGTCGACGGTCGGCAACCCCGCCGAGAGCATCCAGTTCTCGGTGCGCTGGGGTCAGGAGTGCCTCGTCGGGCAGGTCGGACCCGCGACGGGCGAGCCGGTCGCCGTCGTCGCGCCGGTCCTCGACGCCGGGCGCTGTCTCGTCGGGGACACCCGCCCGATCGACTGGTGACGCCGGCAACCGGGCCCGGCTCCCGGCGGCGACGCGCACGCGGCCGGGTAGGCTGGGGGGCTGACGTTGTCGGAGCCCAAGGAAAGCGAACACCCGCACATGGCTGAGTACATCTACTCGATGGTCCGCGCTCGGAAGGCGGTCGGCGACAAGCTGATCCTGGACGACGTCACCATGGCGTTCCTGCCCGGCGCCAAGATCGGCATGGTCGGTCCCAACGGCGCCGGCAAGTCGACGATCCTCAAGATCATGGCGGGACTGGACACGCCGTCCAACGGCGAGGCCAAGCTCAGCCCGGGCTTCAGCGTCGGCATCCTGATGCAGGAGCCGGAGCTCGACGAGTCCAAGACCGTGCTGGAGAACATCCAGGACGGCATCGCCATCAAGGCCAAGCTCGATCGCTTCAACGAGATCTCGGCCCTCATGAGCGACCCCGACGCCGACTTCGACGCGCTGCTGGCCGAGATGGGCACCCTGCAGGAGGAGATCGACGCCGCCGACGCGTGGGACCTCGACTCGCAGCTGGAGCAGGCGATGGACGCCCTGCGCACTCCGCCGGGCGATGCCGAGATCGGTCCGCTGTCGGGCGGCGAGAAGCGCCGCGTGGCGCTGACCAAGCTCCTGCTGCAGAAGCCCGATCTGCTGCTGCTGGACGAGCCGACCAACCACCTCGACGCCGAGAGCGTGCTGTGGCTCGAGCAGCACCTGCAGAAGTACCCCGGCGCCGTGATCGCCATCACCCACGACCGGTACTTCCTCGACAACGTCGCGGAGTGGATCGCCGAGGTCGACCGCGGCCGTCTCATCGGCTACGAGGGCAACTACTCGACCTATCTCGAGAAGAAGGCCGAGCGTCTGGCGATCCAGGGCAAGAAGGACGCCAAGCTCGCCAAGCGCCTGGCCGAGGAGCTGGAGTGGGTGCGCTCCAACGCCAAGGGGCGCCAGGCCAAGTCCAAGGCGCGCCTGGCCCGCTACGAGGAGATGGCAGCCGAGGCCGACCGCACGCGCAAGCTCGACTTCGAGGAGATCACCATCCCGCCCGGGCCGCGCCTGGGAAGCGTCGTGATCGAGGCCAAGAAGCTCAAGAAGGGCTTCGGCGACCGCTCGCTCATCGACGGACTGAGCTTCAGCCTGCCCCCCAACGGCATCGTCGGGGTCATCGGCCCCAACGGCGTCGGCAAGACCACGCTGTTCAAGACCATCGTCGGCCTCGAGCCGCTCGACGGCGGCGACCTGAAGATCGGCGAGACGGTCAAGATCAGCTATGTCGACCAGTCGCGCGCCAGCATCGACCCCAACAAGACGCTGTGGGAGGTCGTGTCCGACGGCCTGGACATCATCACCGTCGGCAAGACCGAGATCCCCTCGCGCGCCTACGTGTCGAAGTTCGGCTTCAAGGGCCCGGATCAGCAGAAGAAGGCCGGGGTGCTGTCCGGCGGCGAGCGGAACCGGCTGAACCTCGCCCTGACGCTCAAGGAGGGCGGCAACCTGCTGCTGCTGGACGAGCCGACCAACGACCTGGATGTCGAGACCCTGCAGTCCCTCGAGAACGCTCTGCTGGAGTTCCCCGGGTGCGCCGTGGTCATCACCCACGACCGCTGGTTCCTCGACCGCATCGCCACGCACATCCTGGCCTACGAGGGCACCGAGGACGACCCCGACAACTGGTACTGGTTCGAGGGCAACTTCGAGGCGTACGAGCAGAACAAGATCGAGCGCCTCGGCGCGGACGCCGCCTCGCCCCACCGCTCGACCTACCGCAAGCTCACGCGTGACTGAGTCCGCGCCCGGTCGTCGCCTGCACATCCCGATCCACCTGCGGTGGGGGGATCTGGACGCCTTCAACCACGTCAACAACACCGCCATGCTCAAGCTCCTCGAAGAGGCGCGCGTGCGGGCGTTCTGGCTGCCCGGACCGGGGGAGCAGGCGCCGCCCACGGCGATCCTGGAATCCGGCATCCACAGCGGCGTGCTCACCCTCATCGCCCGGCAGGAGATCGAGTACCGCGCCCCCGTGCCGTACCAGCGCGACCCGCTGGACGTGCGGCTGTGGTTCGGCAAGCTCGGCGGGTCCAGCATCGAGGTCTGCTACGAGGTGTTCAGCCCGGCCGGCGAGGGCCGGAGCCAGACCCTCTACGCGCGGGCGACGACCGTCGTGGTCAAGGTCGACGCCGAGTCCGGGCGACCGCTGCGCCTCTCCGACGCCGAGCGGGCGGCGTGGGAGCCGTTCACCGGCCCGGCGATCGCCTACGCCCACCGCGCCTGACGCCGGGTCTCACTGCGCAGGCTGATCCGGCACCCGCACCATGATCTCCTGCGCGACGCTGGCCAGCAGCGTGCCGTCGTGCGCGAAGATCCGGCCCGTGGCCAGTCCCCGCCCGCCGCGCGCGCTCGGGGACTCCTGGGCGTACAGCATCCACTCGTCGGCGCGACCGAACCGGTGCCACCACATCGCGTGGTCGAGGCTCGCGACCTTCAGGCCCGGCGTCGCCCACGAGATGCCGTGCGCCCGCAGGATGGACTCCTGGATCGTCAGGTCGCTCAGATAGGCGAGGGCGGCGCGGTGGACCGCCGGGTCGTCGCCGATCCGCCGCCTGACCCGCACCCAGACCGCCTGGTGCGGCTTCGGCTCGGGGTCGGCGCTCAGGTAGATCGGCGAGGGGATGTGGCGCAGGTCGATGGGCCGGTCGGTGAACAGCCGCTTGGACATCGGATGCAGCCCCTGCAGGTGCGCCTCGATGTCGGGCAGGTCGTCCGGCTGCGGGATGCCGGGGGGCATGCCCGTCTGATGGTCGACACCGCCGCCGGCGTCCTGGAACGACGCGATCATCGAGAAGATCGGCACGCCGTCCTGGAAGGCCTGGGTCCGCCGGGTCGAGAAGGACCGGCCGTCGTGGATGCGGTCGACCGAGAACGTGATCCCCTTCGCCGAGTCGCCCGGCCGAAGGAAGTAGCCGTGCATCGAATGGACCACGCGGGTGTCGGGGAGGGTGCGCGCGGCGGCGACCATGGCCTGGGCCAGCACCTGCCCCCCGAAGACCCGTCCGAGCGGCATCGACTGCGACACCCCGGTGAAGATGTCCTCGGTGGTGCGGGCGTCCGAGCCGGCGAGATCCAGCACCGCGAGCATCGAGGCCACGGGGTCCCGGTCCGCGGCGGCGGGGGAGTCGGTGTCAGCCATCGCTGGGTAGTCTAGGGCGGATGTCCCCCCGACTCGTCTTCCCCGATTCCCGCAGCGCCGCCGACGTCCTCACCTACTGCGCGCGGACCTCGTCGCTCGGGGACGGCGCGGTGCGACTGCGGGCCGCCGCCGGCGTCCTGGCGATCAGCTCCGCCCCGCTCGCCCCGCGCGGCCTGTTCGACGCGACCCCGACGATCCTCGGCATGCGGACGGTCGCGATCGACCCCGAGCTGGAATGCGACCTCGTCGTGCCGGCATCCGCCCTCGTCGCCGCCGCGGACGACGACACCGCGCTCGTCCTTCCCGAGACGGCGGTCACCGCGTCATGGGCCGGCGTCTCGCCGCCGCGGGCGGGCTGGACCGAGTCGGCCGGCCTCGCCGCGTCGACCCTCGCGGCACGCGCGCAGTGGGGCATCGCGGCGGTCGCCGAGGCGATGCCGCAGAACCCGGGTGAAGACGTCGTCCGCTCGGTGCGGGCCTCGGTGTGGGGCGTGGCGGACGAGGCGCTGGGCGGGCTGCCGCTCGGCGTCGCCTTCGCGGCCTTCGCGCTGGGCTTCGTCGCGGGCGAGGAGGAGGCGCGGGTACGTGTCGCCCCGGCGTGGACGCGGGTGAGCCTGCACCGCGGGCACGTCCTGGTCCGCGGGCCTGTGCGGACCGGGCTCACCGCGGTCCGTCCCACCGGCGCCGCCTGAGTCAGGCCGGGTCGTCGGGGTCGGCGACGGTGACCGGCAGCGACACGGGAGCCCGGCCGCCGGCGGCAGGGCCGATCCCCGTCGGCTCGAAGGTGTTGACCATCGCGTGGGCCGCCCGGTCGAGGTAGTCCCACAGCGTGGCGCGGTGGAGCGGCGACAGGCCGATCTCGTCCACGGCGGTCCGCATGTGCGCGAGCCAGCGGTCCCGCGCGTCCGGGTTGACGTGGAAGGGCACGTGACGCATCCGCAGCCGAGGGTGGCCGCGCTGCTGGCTGTAGGTCGTCGGTCCGCCCCAGTACTGCTCGAGGAAGAGCGTCAGGCGCTCGCGGGCGGGGCCGAGGTCCTCTTCGGGGTACATCGGCCGCAGCACCTCGTCGTCGGCGACGCCGCGGTAGAACGCGTCGACCAGCCGGACGAACGTGTCGTGGCCGCCGACCTCGTCGTAGAAGGACAGGGGGGCTTCGCTCACGGTGACTCCTGCGGCGGGGTGGCGGGCGGGGTCTTCGGGGTCCGCTTGGGCCGCCACACGGGACGCACCGGCACCTCGTCGGTGGCGGGCGTGGTGGGCGTGGGCTTGGTCCGCGGCGGGTTGGCGCCGCGCACGCGCTGAGCGCCCTCGATGCCGGTCAGCGTCACCGACGCCAGCTGCGGCAGTGCGAGCCCCAGGTCGTCGACGGTGCGCTTCAGGCGCATGCGCAGCTCGCGTGCGACGTCGTCCTTGGCGGCGGCGCGCGTCTTCATCACCACGCGGATGACGAGCGCCTCGCCGCTGACCGACTCCAGCCCCCACACCTCGGGCTGCTCGAGGATGCGCGTGCGCCACTTCGCATCCTTGGCGAGCTGCTTCGCGGTGGACAGCAGTGCGGCCTCGACCTCGTCGACGTCCGCGTCCACGGGGACGCCGAGGTCCACGATCACCCGGGACCAGCCCTGGGAGAGATTGCCGATGCGGGTGATCTCGCCGTTGCGGACGTACCAGAGGGTGCCGTTGACGTCGCGGACGTGGGTGACGCGGACGCTCACGAACTCCACGATGCCGGTCGCCAGCCCGAGGTCCACGACGTCGCCGATGCCCACCTGGTCCTCGGCGACGATGAAGATGCCGTTGAGGACGTCCTTGACGATGTTCTGCGCGCCGAAGCCCAGTCCCGCGCCGATCGCCGCCGTCAGCAGCGTCAGGGAGCCCAGGGCCGTCGGCGCGACGACGTCGACGATGAGCAGCAGCGCGATGATCACGATCGAGACGTTGACGACGTTCTGCAGGATCGACCCCAGCGTGCGCGTGCGCTGCACGAGTCGCACGCTCGCCAGCGGCGAGCGCTCGAGGGCCTGGGTGTCATCGACGTTGGCCTTGGACTTGGCGCCTCCGACGATGCGGTCCACGACGCGCCGGATCACGAGCTTGAGCACCCAGCTCAGCAGCAGCGCGCCGCCGATGATGCCGACGATCGTCAGGGCGTTCCAGCCCGCCTCCATCGAGAAGGCGCCCAGCTGCTGCCACCATTGCGGGTCGGCGACGTCGGCCGGCAGGAAGAGGGGAGTCATCGCGTCGATCCTAACGACGGATGCCTCGGCGGCACCTGAGTGCGGCCGAGGCATCCGGGTCGTGGTGCCGGCTCAGCCGGCGTCGCGGTCCTGGACCGAGAGCGCCCGCTCGACGCCCGCGAGGTTCTCGTTGACGAGGCGCCGCAGCGCCGCCGGCGCCTCGGGGTTCTCCTTCAGCCAGGCGCGCGTGGCGTCGCGCAGCGCGACGTCGGCCAGCGGGGCGGGGTACAGGCCCACGATCAGGTACTGCGCGATCTGGTACGACCGCGACTCCCACACCGGCAGCAGCATGTCGAAGTAGCGGGGAACGAAGGCGCGCAGCAGCTCCACGCCGCCCGGGTGCACGAAGCCCAGGGCGGTGGAGCGGACGATGGTGTTGGGCTGGTCGTCGCGGGCGATGAGGGAGTCCCACGCGGCGTCCTTGGCCTCGGCGGTGGGCAGGGCCGCCTTGGCCTGCGCAGCGAACTCGCCGCCCTTGGCGGTGTTGTCGGCCGCCAGGGCCCCGTCGATGTCGGCCGCGGTGACCGCGCCGGACGCCGCGAGCGACACCAGCAGCTGCCACGACAGGTCGGTGTCCACGTCGAGGCCCTCGAGGGTCAGCTCGCCGTCGCGCAGGCGTCGGACCGTGTCGGCGTGGGCGGCGGTGGCAGAGGCCGCGGCGAACGACGTCACGAACTGCAGCTGGCTGTCGCTGCCGGCCTCGGCGGCCTGGGCGAGCTGCCACAGGCCGTCGGCGACCTTCTCGCGCGTGGCGGCGCGGCGCTCGGGGGCGACGTAGGAGTTCGCCGCGAGCAGCAGCTGCGCGAGCGTCGTGCGCACCGTGGTCGATTCGGTCTCGGCGCCGATGTTGCCGAGCACCAGATCGACGTAGTCGGATGCCGATGCCTCGGCATCCCGCGTCTGATCCCACGCCGCGCCCCACACCAGCGAGCGGGCCAGGGGGTCGGCGATGGTGCCCACGTGCGCGATGGCGGTCGCCAGGGAGCGATCGTCGAGGCGGATCTTGGCGTAGGCGAGATCGTGGTCGTTGAGCAGGATGAGGTCGGGACGGCGGTGACCCTTGAGCTCCGCCACCTCGGTCAGGTCCCCGTCCACGTCGAGTTCGAGGTGGTGGCGGCGGACGAGCGCGTCGCCGCGCAGATCGAACAGGCCGATGCCCAGACGATGGGGGCGGATGGTCGGGTAGTCCGCCGGCGCTGTCTGCACGACGGCGAACCGGGTGATGACGCCGTCGGCATCCGTCTTGATCTCGGGCGAGAGGGTGTTGACGCCGGCGGTCTCGAGCCACTTGCGCGACCACCCGGCCAGTTCACGGCCGCTCGTGGTCTCGAGCTCGGTCAGCAGGTCGCCGAGCTCGGTGTTGGACCACGCGTGCTTCTTGAAGTACGCCGCGACGCCGGCGAAGAACGCGTCGGTCCCCACCCACGCGGCGAGCTGTTTGAGCACCGAGCCGCCCTTGGCGTAGGTGATGCCGTCGAAGTTGACCTGGACGTCCTCGAGGTCGTTGATCTCGGCGACGACGGGGTGGGTCGAGGGCAGCTGGTCCTGTCGGTAGGCCCACGTCTTCTCCATGGCGTTGAACGTGGTCCACGCCTCGGTCCACTCCGTCGCCTCGGCCGTGGCGATCGTGGAGGCCCATTCGGCGAACGACTCGTTGAGCCACAGGTCGTTCCACCACTTCATGGTCACCAGGTCGCCGAACCACATGTGCGCGAGCTCGTGCAGGATCGTCACGACCCGCCGCTCCTTGACGGCGTCGGTCACCTTCGAGCGGAAGACGTATGTCTCGGTGAAGGTCACGGCGCCGGCGTTCTCCATCGCGCCGGCGTTGAACTCCGGCACGAACAGCTGGTCGTACTTGGCGAACGGGTACGGGAAGTCGAACTTCTCCTCGAAGTACGCGAACCCCTGGCGGGTCTTGTCGAAGACGTAGTCGGCGTCGAGGTGCTGCCACAGGCTCTTGCGGGCGTACACCCCGAGCGGGATCACGCGCCCCGAGGCGCTGGTGAGCTCCGAGAAGGTGGACTGGTACGGGCCGGCGATGAGCGCGGTGATGTACGACGAGATCACCGGGGTGGGCTCGAAGGTCCACGTCGCCGTGCCGTCGCCGTTGTCGGCGGGGGCGGGCGTGGGGGAGTTCGACACGACCTGCCACCCGGACGGCGCCGACACGGTGAACTGGAACGTGGCCTTCAGGTCGGGCTGCTCGAACACCGCGAAGACGCGACGCGAGTCGGGAACCTCGAACTGCGAGTACAGGTAGACCTCCCCGTCCACCGGGTCCACGAAGCGGTGCAGACCCTCGCCGCTGTTGGTGTAGAGGCAGTCGGCGTCGACGACCAGCTCGTTCTCGGCGGCCAGCCCGGTCAGCGCGATGCGGGAGTCCGCGAAGGCCTCGGCCGGGTCGATCGCGCGGCCGTTCAGCGAGATCTCGCGCACCTGCGAGGCGATGAGGTCGATGAAGGTCGACGCGCCGTCGGCGGCGCCGAAGCGCACGACCGTGCGGGAGCCGAACACCTCGGCGCCGCGGTTGAGGTCGAGGGTGACGGCGTACGAGATCCCGGCGCCGGCGGTGGGGTCGACGATCGCGCGACGCTCCTGCGCTTCGATGCGGGTGAGGTTCTCTCCAGGCACTGCGTTTGCTCCCGTGGGTGAGGGTGATGCTCCGACGAGCCGAATCCGTCCGCACGGGCGCTGCTGGCGCCGGCGGCAACCGCTCAAGACTACGCCAGTGCCCCGTCGCCGATGCGAGGCCCATGCCCCTCGGACGATGCCAGGATGGTGGGGTGAGTGCGACCCCCGAACCCGCCACCCCCCTGACGGATGCGGATGCCCGCGTCCCTTACGCCTCGGATGCCGCCGCCGCCGGCCCCCGCCACGTCGAGGTCCCCGTGCCCTACGACGCGCTGCTGCTCGCCGGATTCGGCGGCCCGGAGGGCCAGGACGACGTCATCCCGTTCCTGCGCAACGTCACGCGCGGGCGCGGCATCCCCGACGAGCGCCTGGAGGAGGTGGCACACCATTACCGCCACTTCGGCGGCGTCAGTCCCATCAACGCGCAGAACCGCGCGCTGAAGGCCGCCCTCGAGGCCGAGCTCGCCGAGCGGGGCATCGACCTGCCGGTGTACTGGGGCAACCGCAACTGGGCGCCGTACCTCGAGGACGCCGTGGCGGAGGCGGCCGCGGCCGGGCACCGGACCCTGCTCGGGCTCGCCACCAGTGCCTACTCGTCGTTCTCGAGCTGCCGGCAGTACCGCGAGGACTACGCGCGCGCCCTTCGGGCAGCGGGGGTGGAGGACACCGTCACGATCGACAAGGTGCGGCAGTTCTTCGACCACCCCGGCTTCGTCGCTCCCTTCGTCGACGGTGTCCGGGACGCCGTCGACGGCTTCCTCGCCGACGACGTCGCGCCCGAGCAGATCCGGGTGCTGTTCTCGACGCACAGCATCCCCACCGCCGACGCGCAGCGCTCCGGCCCCCGCGACGTCGACTTCGGCGAGGGCGGCGCCTACGCCGCGCAGCATCGCGCCGTCGCCGAGTTCGTCATGGCGGCCGTGGCCGCCGAGGTGCCCGAGGCGGCCACGGTCGGGTGGGATCTCGTCTACCAGTCGCGGTCCGGCCCCCCGACCCAGCCGTGGCTCGAGCCGGACGTGTGCGACGCCATCGCGGAGCTGCCGGCCGCGGGCGTGCGCGCGGTGGCTATCGTGCCGCTCGGGTTCGTCAGCGACCACATGGAGGTCATGTGGGACCTCGACACCGAGGCGATGGAGGCTGCGGCAGAGGCCGGGCTCCTGGCGGTCCGCACCCGGACGCCCGGCATCGACCCCTCGTACGTGCGTGGACTGGTCGACCTCGTGGAGGAGCGCCTGAAGGGCACGCCGGCCGCCGAGCGCCCGCACGTGACCTCTCTGGGTCCGTGGTTCGACGTCTGCCGGCCGGGATGCTGCGAGAACGTGCGGGCCGGTTTCAAGCCGGCGGCCGCCGGGATCGCCCCTTAGCCCCGCTTAGGATCGAGGGATGCGCATCCACATCGCCACCGATCACGCCGGGCTGGAATTCTCCACGCAGCTGCAGCACCACCTGGCGGCGGAGGGGCACGAGGTGATCGACCACGGTCCGCTCGAGTACGACCCGCTCGACGACTACCCCGCGTTCTGCATCCGGGCCGCTCAGGCGGTCGTGCGCGACCAGCAGGCCGGCGTCCCGGCGCTCGGAGTGGTGTTCGGCGGGTCCGGCAACGGCGAGCAGATCGCGGCCAACAAGGTCCGCGGTGTCCGCGCGGCCCTGGCCTGGAGCATCGCGACGGCCGAACTCGCCCGCGAGCACAACGACGCCAACGTCATCGCCATCGGCGCCCGGCAGCACACGTTCGACGAGGCGGTGACCTTCATCGACCGGTTCATCGCCACGCCGTTCTCGGGCGAGGAGCGCCACGCGCGCCGCATCCGGCAGCTGGCCGACTACGAGCATGACGGCACCCTCGAACCCGACCCGCGGGCGACCCCCGGCCTTCCCGACGTCCTGGACGCCGACGACAGCTCGTTCGACCCCGAAGCGGGCTGATCCGTGCCCGAGGGGCATTCCGTCCACCGCATCGCGCGCCAGTTCGATCGCAACATCGTCGGACGCCGCGTGACCGCGTCGAGCCCGCAGGGCCGCTTCGCCGAAGGCGCGGCCGTCCTCGACGGCCGGCACGCGATGTCGGTGCGTGCCGTCGGGAAGCAGATGTTCCTGGAGTTCGAGGGCGACCGGTGGCTGCGCGTGCATCTGGGGATGTACGGCGCGTGGGACTTCGCCGGCGAGATCCTCGTCGACGACACCATCGCCTCGGCGAACGGACGCATGGGCCACACCAACCAGCGCGGCACGACCCCCGGCGAGGCGATCATGGATGCCGCCGGCGAGAACTCGCTGGCCTCCATCGGCGCCCCGCGGCGCGCCCGCGGGCACGTCCGCATGTCGGAGCAGACGACGGGCCTCGGCGAGGACGACACCTGGCCGCCTCCGGTGGTGGGACAGGTCCGGCTGCGCCTGCTCACGGACGCCACGTGCGCGGACCTGCGAGGGCCCACCGCCTGCGTGCTGCAGAGCCCCGACGAGGTCGCGGCGACCATCGCGGGCCTCGGCCCCGACCCCCTCGTGGACGACCCCGCCGCCGGCGAGGAGCGATTCGTCGAGGTCGTGCGGCGCAAGCCCACCGCGATCGGCCTGCTGCTGATGGACCAGTCGGTCGTCAGCGGCATCGGCAACGTCTACCGCGCCGAGCTGCTCTTCCGCGCGAGGCAGCACCCCCACACGCCCGGCCGGGACGTTCCCGCGGACACCGTTCGCCACCTGTGGCGGGATTGGGTGCGGCTGCTGGCGATCGGCGTCGAGACCGGGCAGATGATGACGATGGACGGGCTGTCCGACCAGGAGTACCGCCGCGCGATGGCCCACCGCGACGATCGCCACTGGGTCTACCATCGCGCCGGCCTTCCCTGCCGCGTGTGCGGGACGTCGATCGTGGTCGAAGAGGCCGCCGGCCGGAAGCTCTACTGGTGCCCCTCGTGCCAGGCGGCGCCGGGGACGCGCAGACGGCGGCGGGCATGAACCCGGGGGAGCGCGTCGACGCGATCCGGGGCGTCCGGGTCGCCGGGCCCGGGAGCGAGCTCCTGCCCGTCGACGGCGCGGTCGACGTGATCCTCGCCGGCGGCCGCATCGCCGACATCGCCCCCGCCGGCGCGCTGCCGCTGCGCGGTCGCGTCCTGGACGGCGGCGGCGCGTGGCTCGTGCCCGGGCTGTGGGATCATCACGTCCACGTCGTGCAGTGGGCGCTGGCGGCCGAGCGCACGCCGCTGGGCGAGGCGCGGTCGGCGGCCCAGGCCGCGCGGCTCATGGCCGACGGCGGGACGCTGGAGGGCGGCATCCGCGTCGGAACGGGGTTCCGCGATGCGCTGTGGCCGGACGCGCCCGACCGTGGGCTGCTGGACGCGGCCACCGGTGAGACGCCGACGTATCTCATCAACGCCGACGTCCACAGCGTGTGGCTGAACACCGCCGCCTTCCGCCGCGAGGGGATGACGCCCACGCCCTCGGGCGTCCTGCGGGAGGAGCCCGCCTTCGAGATCTCGCGCCGCCTCAACGCCGTCCCCGCCCCGGCCGCCGACCGCGCGGTCGAGCGGATGAGCCGTGCCGCCGCCGCCCGCGGGATCGTGGGCATGGTCGACCTCGACATGGCCTGGAACGAAGAGGCCTGGCGGCGGCGGCTGTCCGCCGGCTACGACGTGCTGCGCGTCGAATTCGGGATCTATCCCGCCATGCTCGACCGGGCGCTGGCCGAGGGACTGCGCACCGGCGACACCGTGCGCGGCGCCGAGTCCGACCTCGTCCGCGTCGGCCCGCTCAAGGTGATCACCGACGGATCGTTGGGCACCCGCACCGCCGCGTGCTCGCACCCGTACGCCGATCCGCCCGACGTGCGGGGGATGCTCACGGTCCCGCCCGAGGAGCTGCGCGACCTCATGCTCCGCGCCACCGGTGGGGGACTGGCCTGCGCGATCCACGCGATCGGCGACGTCGCGAACTCGCATGCGCTGGACGCCTTCGCCGTGACCGGCGCCACGGGCACCGTCGAGCACGCCCAGCTGGTGGCTCCCGCGGACATCCCGCGCTTCGCCCGCCTCGGCGTGGGCGCCAGCGTCCAGCCCGAGCACGCGATCGACGACCGGGATCTCACCGACCGGCTGTGGTCGTCGCAGCCGGCCACGCCCTACCCGCTGCGGGCGCTCGCCGACGCCGGGGCGAACCTGCTCTTCGGCTCGGATGCACCGGTCTCGCCGCTGGACCCCTGGGCGGGGATCGCCGCGGCGGTCCACCGCACGCGCGACGGCCGGCAGCCCTGGCGGCCCGAGCAGGCGGTGGATGCCGGCACCGCGCTGGCAGCCTCGACCCACTTCGGATCACGGCATCCGCAGCGGATCGAACCGGGCGCCGTCGCGGACCTCGTGCTCTGCGCGCACGACCCGCGGACGGCGACCGAGGCGCAGCTGCGCGGTCAGCGCGTCGCGGCGACGATGATCGCCGGACGGCTCACGCACGCCGAGAACTGATTCTCACTCCGCGACGTGCGCGAAGAGGAACCAGCGGTCCTTCTCGAGCGTCGCCATGATCTGGATCGCGATGTCCTGGCTCGTCAGGTCGATCTCGTCGAGCCCGTCGATCGCGGTCTTGACGTCGACGATCACGGCGTCCATGTCCGCGATCACCGCGCGCACCGTGTCGGTCCACTGCGCGAAGCCCGCGGCGACCATCGTCGGAAGCGCCTTCTCGGCGACCGTCGACACGCGCGCGTCGACGGGCAGGCCGAGGGCGACGATGCGCTCGGCGGCGGTGTCGGCCCCGGCCTGCGCGTTGGCGACGATGGCGTCCAGCAGCTCGTGGATCGCGATGAAGTTCGCGCCGCGGACGTTCCAGTGCGCCTGCTTGCCGTTGACGGCCAGAGCCTGCAGCCCGATGACCACGGGCGAGAGGAACTGCGCGGCCGCCGCGGCGACGGTCGGGTCGGCGATGGTCGCGGGAGTGGTCTTTGTCATTTCGGTCGCCTCCGTCCGGCCGGCGGGTCGCCGGCACCTGTCGTGTCGCGTGCAACGCTACTCAGCCACCGGGCGCGCGCAAGCAAGCGAAGGCTCCGCTAACCGTTCGCCGTCACGGCCGTGGTGGATGGACGGCTCGCCCAGCCTGAGGCACTAGCGTCGAGGGGTGCCGTCCGCCGATCCCGCCCTCGACGCCGCGCCCGCGCGCTCCGATCGTTCGCCCGAGCATGCGACGTCCTCCCGGTTCATCCCGCACGTGCAGGGGCTCCGCGCCATCGCCGTGCTGTTCGTCGTCCTCTACCACTTCTGGCCCGGCCGCTTCCCCGGTGGGTACGTGGGCGTCGACGTCTTCTTCGTCATCTCGGGCTTCCTCATCACCGCGCACCTCGTCCGGGAGCTGACCGCCACCGGCTCGGTGCGACTGGGGCAGTTCTGGGCGCGGCGGGCGCGACGCCTGCTGCCGGCATCCCTTCTGGTTCTTCTCTTCTGCGCGATCGTGGCCGGCTCGCCCTACCTCATGCCCCTGTCGGCGCTGCCGAACGAGTTGCGGGAGATCCTCGCCGCCACCTTCTACGTCGAGAACTGGTACCTCGCCTTCACGTCCGCGGACTACCTCAATCACGGCGGCGATCCGACGACGGTGCAGCACTACTGGTCGCTGTCGCTCGAGGAGCAGTTCTACGTCCTGTGGCCGCTGATCATGCTGCTGGCGGCGTGGATCGGCGTGAAGCGGTTCGCCGCCACACGCCGGCGGTCGGTGCTCGTGGCGCTCGGCATCGTGACTGCGGCATCCTTCGTCTTCTGCGTCGCGTTCACGATCACCGACCCCGCACCGGCGTACTTCGTCACCTTCACGCGCATGTGGCAGTTCGGCGTCGGGGCCTTCGTCGCCCTGATCCCCGTCCTGCAGGTGCGCAACCGCCTGCTGAGCTTCGCGCTGGGCTGGGGCGGCATCCTGACGCTGCTGGTCGTGCTGTTCCGCTTCGACGGGCAGACGCCGTTCCCGGGCTACGCCGCCCTCGCGCCGACGCTCGGGGCGGCGGCGATCATCGCGGCGTCCAACACCGAGCGCTGGTGGTACCCGACGCGGGTGCTGTCGCTGCGCCCCGCCCAGTTCGTCGGCGACATCTCGTACTCGCTGTACCTGTGGCACTGGCCGCTCATCATCATCGCGCCGTCGGTGCCGTTCTGGGGACTGAGCATCTACCACCGCGTGGCGCTGCTGGGCATCTGCTTCGTGCTGGCCTGGCTCACCAAGCGCTTCGTCGAGGACCCGACGCGGTCGTTGCGGATGCTCACCTCGCGTCCGCCCCGGGTGACCCTGTGGGCCGCCCTCGGGTCGATGCTGCTGGTCGCGGGCGTCGCGGGCGGGGCGTGGGCGCTCAACGCGCCGGCGTACCGCGACGGCGTCCAGGCGATCCAGGAGCTGCGCGCGGACCCGCCGTCGTGCTTCGGCGCCGCCGCCGTGCTCGATCCCTCCTGCGGCGGCGAGGGCCCGGCATCCGTGCTGCCCGCCCCCGGCTTCGCGGGCGTCGACCGGCCCGAGGACGAGCAGTGCTTCGTCCAGCTGAACAATGCGCGAGCCGTCTCGTGCGAATTCGGGTCGGATGCCGAGGACGCCCCGACGGTGGCGCTCATCGGCGACAGCCACGCCTACCAGCTGCTGACCACGTTCCAGCGCATGGCCGACGACAACGGGTGGCGGCTGGTGACCTTCTTCAAGGGCGCATGCCCGTGGAACACCACGCCGCTGGCGACCCCCGGAGCCTTCGGCGCCGCGTGCACCGAATGGCGCGCGGGGGTGTCGGACGCGCTGGCGGAGCTGGACGTGGACGCCGTGTTCACGGCCGCCATCGCCACGACCCCCTACGCCTCGGCCGGTCACTCCTCGGCGTCCGAGGCGGCCGTCGCCGGCTATCGCGACGCGTGGAGCCAGGTGCTCGACCGCGGCGTGCCGGTCATCACCGTCGTGGACAACCCGGTGTGGGAGACCGACCCGAACAAGTGCCTGCGCACACGCGGGCAGGGCGAGTGCGACGCGCCCCGTTCGGACGTCCTGGTCGCCGACGACCCCCTGCGCGAGGCGGCGGAGGGCGAGCAGGGCGTCACGCTGCTGGACTTCACCGACGTCTTCTGCGACGGCGACGTCTGCCGCACCGTCGTCGGCGGGGCGAACATCTACCGCGATCAGGATCACGTGACGGTCACCTTCGCGGACACGCTCGCACCGTGGTACACCGCCGCGATCGAGGAGGCGCTCGCCCGCGCGGAGCCGTAGAGTGCGCTCATGACCATCGCCGACGATGCCAGTGTCCTCTCGCTCCCCGGGCGGGAGCCCCGCATCGATCCGGCGGCCTTCGTCGCCGCCGGCGCGCGCATCGTGGGGGCGGTCACCCTCGCTCCCGCGGCCAGCGTCTGGTACAACGCCGTGCTGCGAGCCGACGGCGACACCATCACGATCGGCGAGGGCAGCAACCTGCAGGACGGCGTGGCGATCCACGTGGATGCCGGCTTCCCGGCCGTCCTCGGCGAGAACGTGTCGGTCGGTCACAACGCCGTCCTGCACGGGTGCACGATCGGCGACGGGTCGCTCGTCGGCATGGGCGCGGTGGTCCTCAACGGCGCGCGGATCGGCGCGGGCTGCCTCATCGCCGGGGGAGCGGTGGTGCTGGAGGGCGCCGAGATCCCGGACGGCTCGCTGGTCGCGGGTGTGCCGGCGAAGGTCCGCCGGGAGCTGACCGCGGACGAGCGCGAGAAGCTGCTGCGGAACGCCGACGCCTACCGCGAGCACACAGCGACGCACCGCCAGGCCCAGCCGCAGCGCTGACCCCCGCCGCCGTCTTCGCCCCCGCGCCCGCGCGCCCGCGCCCGATGCAAGCGGTTCGCTTGTCGTGGATGCCCGCGGTGAGGGCCTTCGCCCGTACATCCAGGGCAAGTGAACGTCCTGGGTGGGAGCGGGGCGCGCGCCGGTGCCGGGCGCGAGGACGGCGCGGGGACGGGCGGGCGGAGCGGGGCGCGGGGACGGGCGCGCGGTGAGGGAGTGGAGGGGATGACGGGAATCGAACCCGCACCATCAGTTTGGAAGACTGAGGCTCTACCATTGAGCTACATCCCCGCAGCGGCGAGCCGCGGCATCCGTCAGTCTACCCGCATCCGGAAGCCGCCCCCGACCAGCGGCGGGCGCCCGCCATGCGCGTCGGCTAGACTTGCGTGGGCCGTTCGGCGCACGCCCGCGTGCGCAGCCCGCCCGGGGCGTAGCTCAGCTTGGTAGAG
The DNA here is from genome assembly GCF_054780155.1 of Microbacterium aureliae. NCBI lineage: Bacteria > Bacillati > Actinomycetota > Actinomycetes > Micrococcales > Microbacteriaceae > Microbacterium > Microbacterium aureliae. The sequence continues at coordinate 285,344 of NZ_BAAGWW010000001.1, read as the reverse complement.
CGCCCGCTTTGGGAGCGGGAGGCCGCAGGTTCAAATCCTGTCGCCCCGACATCACGGCCCGAGAATTCAGCCACCCAGACCTTACGAACCGCCGCGCATGCGCGCGGAACAGACGAGGAGAACGAACAGGCATGGTCACCAGCACCGTCGAGAAGCTCAGCCCGACCCGGGTCAAGCTGCACATCACGGTCAGCCCCGAAGAGCTGAAGCCGAGCATCACCCACGCGTACGAGCACATCGCGCAGGACGTGCAGATCCCCGGCTTCCGCAAGGGCAAGGTCCCCGCACCCATCATCGACCAGCGCATCGGTCGCGTCGCTGTGCTCGAGCACGCCGTCAGCGAGGGCCTGGACGGCTTCTACCGCGAGGCCGTGACCGCCAACGAGCTGCGCGTGCTCGGCCGTCCCGCCGCCGAGGTCACCGAGTGGCCGAACGAGAAGGACTTCTCGGGCGACCTCGAGGTCGAGGTCGAGGTCGACGTGCGCCCCGAGTTCGACCTTCCCGCCTTCGAGGGCACGACCATCGAGGTGGATGCCGTCGAGGTCGACCAGGCCGCGATCGACGAGGAGCTGGACCGCCTGCGCAGCCGCTTCGGCACGCTCGTGACGGTGGACCGCCCCGCCGCGAAGGGCGACTTCGTGGAGCTGGACCTGGTCGCCACGATCGACGGCGCCGAAATCGACCGCGCCGAGGGCGTGTCGTACGAGGTCGGCTCGGGCGAGCTGCTCGAGGGCATCGATGAGGCCATCGACTCGCTCACCGCCGGTGAGGACACCACGTTCCGCTCGAAGCTGGTCGGCGGCGACCACGCCGGCGAAGAGGCCGAGGTCTCGGTCACGGTCAAGGCCGTCAAGGAGCGCGAGCTGCCCGAGGCGGACGACGACTTCGCCCAGATCGCCAGCGAGTTCGACACCATCGCCGAACTGCGCGACAGCCTCGCCGAGCGGGTGTCGCAGCAGTCGGTGTTCACGCAGGGCTCCGCCGCGCGCGACAAGCTCATCGAGACCCTCCTCGAGAAGGTCGAGATCCCGGTCCCGCAGCAGATCATCGACGACGAGGTGCACAACCACCTCGAGGGCGAGGGCCGCCTGGAGGACGACGTCCACCGCGCCGAGGTCGCCGAGGCCAGCGAGAAGCAGTTCAAGACGCAGATGCTGCTGGACGCGATCGCCGAGAGCGTGAAGGTGCAGGTTTCGCAGGAGGAGCTCACCCAGTACCTCGTGCAGTCCGCCGCGCAGTACGGCATGGCGCCCCAGGACTTCGTCAACGCACTGCAGGAGGGCAACCAGCTGCCGGCCATGGTCGGCGAGGTCGCCCGCAACAAGGCGCTGGCCGTCGCGCTCGGCAAGGTGACCGTGGTCGACACCAACGGCAAGGCCGTCGACCTCACCGGCTTCGTGGCCGTCGAGGATGAGGACGAGGCCACCGCCGACGAGGCCGCCGCCGACGAGGCTCCCGCCGACGAGAAGGCCGACGACAAGCCCGCCAAGAAGGCGCCCGCCAAGAAGGCGGCTCCGAAGAAGGCCGCGGCCAAGAAGGCCGACGCCGAAGAGGCCGCCGCCGAGTAAGCGCAGCCGAAGGCCCACGAAGGGCGGATGCCGCGGCATCCGCCCTTCGTCATGCCTGCGGGCCGATCTGCCCAGGGCGAACACGGGCGGGTCGTCCGCGACGCGCCGGTAGATTCGATCGCACGACCACGGAATCAGGAGTACACATGGCCGAACCACTTGTCGCGACGAGCGTCTTCGACAGGCTGCTGAAGGACCGCATCATCTGGCTGGGGTCGGAGGTGCGCGACGAGAACGCCAATGAGATCTGCGCGAAGATCCTGCTGCTCGCCGCCGAGGACTCCGAGAAGGACATCTACCTCTACATCAACTCCCCGGGCGGGTCGATCACCGCCGGCATGGCGATCTACGACACGATGCAGTTCGTCCCGAACGACATCGTCACCGTCGGCATCGGCATGGCCGCCTCGATGGGCCAGCTGCTGCTGACCAGCGGCACCAAGGGCAAGCGCTACATCACCCCGAACGCCCGCGTGCTGCTGCACCAGCCGCACGGCGGCTTCGGCGGCACCGCCAGCGACATCCAGACGCAGGCGCAGCTGATCCTCGACATGAAGCGCCGGCTGGCCGAGATCACGGCGGCGCAGACCGGCAAGTCGGTCGAGCAGATCAACGCCGACGGCGACCGCGACCGCTGGTTCAGCGCGCAGGAGGCGCTGGAGTACGGCTTCGTCGACCACATCCGCGAGTCCGCGACCGACGTCATCGGCGGCGGCGGAACCGCGAACTGACGGCTCGAAGGCGAAAGAGAGAAGCGCAATGCACACCCCCACGTTCGGCCCGTCCGCTCCGCGCGGCATCCAGATGCCCGGCAGCCGCTACATCCTGCCGCAGTTCGAGGAGCGCACCGCCTACGGCTACAAGCGCCAGGACCCGTACAACAAGCTGTTCGAGGACCGCGTGATCTTCCTCGGGGTGCAGGTCGACGACGCCTCGGCGGACGACGTCATGGCCCAGCTCCTCGTCCTCGAGAGCCAGGACCCCGATCGCGACATCATCATGTACATCAACTCGCCCGGCGGATCCTTCACGGCGATGACGGCGATCTACGACACCATGCAGTACATCTCCCCCCAGATCCAGACGGTGGTCCTGGGACAGGCCGCGTCGGCGGCCGCGGTGCTGCTGGCCGCGGGCTCGCCCGGCAAGCGCCTCGCGCTGCCCAACGCCCGCATCCTCATCCACCAGCCCGCGATGGGCGAGGCGGGGCACGGGCAGGCGTCGGACATCGAGATCCAGGCGGCCGAGATCATGCGGATGCGCACGTGGCTCGAGCAGACGCTCGGGAAGCACTCCAGCAAGACCCCCGAAGAGGTCAACAAGGACATCGACCGCGACAAGATCCTGTCGGCGGACGAGGCCGTCGCCTACGGTCTGGTCGACCAGGTGCTGACCACGCGCAAGCGCGTGCCGGCAGCGCTGACCTCCTGACGACGGATGCCGGTGCCCCCGGTCCGCCTCGTGCGGGTCCGGGGGCACCGGCGTCTTTTCTCCGCGTGTCGCAATCCCCGCGCTTGTCGCCGGCACGGGTTAGGCTCGACAGCACGGCGGGAGCCCGCATCCCGGCGGCGACGAAGGAGGAGCGCAATGGCACGCATCGGTGAGAGCGCCGACCTGTTCAAGTGCTCCTTCTGCGGCAAGAGCCAGAAGCAGGTCCAGCAGCTCATCGCCGGCCCCGGCGTGTACATCTGCGACGAGTGCGTCGAGCTGTGCAACGAGATCATCGAAGAGCGCATGGCCGAGTCGGCCACCGGTGAGGTCGCCGACTTCGACCTGCCCAAGCCCCGTGAGATCTTCGCGTTCCTCGAGGAGTACGTCGTCGGGCAGGAGTACGCCAAGCGGGCGCTGTCGGTCGCGGTGTACAACCACTACAAGCGCATCCGCGCGCACGGGACGATCCAGTCCGCCGAGCAGCGTGCTGACGACATCGAGGTCGCCAAGAGCAACATCCTGCTGCTGGGGCCCACCGGCTGCGGCAAGACCTACCTCGCCCAGACCCTCGCCAAGCGGCTGAACGTCCCGTTCGCCGTCGCCGATGCCACGGCGCTCACCGAGGCGGGCTACGTCGGCGAAGACGTCGAGAACATCCTGCTGAAGCTCCTGCAGGCCGCGGACTTCGACACCAAGCGCGCCGAGACCGGCATCATCTACATCGACGAGGTCGACAAGGTGGCGCGCAAGGCCGAGAACCCGTCGATCACGCGCGACGTGTCGGGGGAGGGCGTGCAGCAGGCGCTGCTGAAGATCCTCGAGGGCACGGTCGCCTCGGTGCCGCCGCAGGGCGGGCGCAAGCACCCCCACCAGGAGTTCATCCAGATCGACACGACGAACGTGCTGTTCATCGTCGCCGGCGCCTTCGCCGGCCTCGAGGACATCATCTCGGCGCGTGTCGGCAAGCACGGCATCGGCTTCGGGGCCCCGCTGCACAGCAAGGGCGACGACCTCAACCTGTTCTCCGAGGTCCAGCCCGAGGATCTGCACAAGTTCGGGCTCATCCCCGAGTTCATCGGCCGCCTGCCGGTCGTCGCCTCGGTGTCGCCGCTGGACCGGGCCGCCCTCATGGAGATCCTCACCGAGCCGAAGAACGCACTCGTGAAGCAGTACCAGCGGATGTTCGAGCTGGACGGCGTCGTGCTCGAGTTCGACGTCGAGGCGCTCGAAGCCATCGCGGACCTTGCGGTCGCGCGCAAGACCGGCGCCCGCGGCCTGCGCGCCATCCTCGAAGACGTCCTGGGGCCCATCATGTTCGAGATCCCCTCGACGGACGACGTCGACAAGGTGATCATCACGCGCGCCGCCGTGCAAGAGGGCGCTGCGCCCACCCTCGTCCTGCGCCAGAAGCGCAAGAGCGCCTGACGCCCGCCTCGCGGACATCAGGCGCCCCGTCGGCGGGGCTCAGGCGTCGAGGCCCCGCCGTGCCAGCAGCGGCTGGATGCCGGCATCCCGCCCGCGGAAGTCGCGGTACGCAGCCAGGGGGTCTCTCGAGCCGCCGACGCCGAGCAGGCGGTCGCGGAAGCGGTCGCCGTTGGCGCGGGTCAGCCCGCCGTTCTCGGTGAACCATTCCACGGTGTCCGCATCGAGGACCTCGCTCCAGATGTAGGAGTAGTACCCGGCGCTGTACCCGCCCGAGAAGACGTGGGCGAAGTAGGCCGAGGAGTACCGGGTGGGGACGACGGGATCGTCGAGCCCGATGTCGGCCAGGGCGGCGGCCTCGAAGGCGGCGACGTCGGTGACATCGGCCGCCTGGTCCGCGTCGAGGCTGTGCCATGCCTGATCCAGCCATGCCGCGGCGAGGTACTCGCTCGTGGCGAAGCCCTGGTTGAACCGCTCGGAGTCATGCAGGCGCCGCACGACGTCGGCGGGCAGCGGCTCGCCGGTGTCGATGTGGCGGGCGTAGCGATCGAGGACGTCCGGATGGAAGATCCACATCTCGTTCACCTGGCTGGGGAATTCCACGAAGTCGCGGAACACGTTGGTGCCGGCGAAGTGCGGGTAGGTCACGGTGGCGAAGAGCCCGTGCAGCGCGTGCCCGAACTCGTGGAAGAGGGTCGTCACCTCGTCCAGGGTCAGCAGCGTCGGGCTCCCGGCCGCGGGGCGCGGCACGTTGAGGTTGTTCACGACCACCGGGGCGGTGCCGCGCAGTCGCGACTGCGTCACGATCGAGTTCATCCACGCCCCGCCGCGCTTGGTGTCGCGGGTGTAGAGGTCGAGCACGTACAGGCCCAGGGCCGACCCGTCGGCGTTGCGCACCTCGAACACGCGCGCGTCGGGGTGGTAGGCGGGCAGGTCCGGCCGCTCGGTGAAGCGGATGCCGTAGAGCTCGGTGGCGGCGTGGAAGACGCCGTCCTGCAGGACCCGCTCCGCCTCGAACCACGGCCGCAGCGCGGCCCGGTCGAGGTCGTACTGCGCGGCGCGGACCTTCTCGGTGTAGAACGCCCAGTCGTGCGCCGCCAGCGGGAACGGCGCATCCTCCGCGTCGATGATCGCCTGAAGCTCCTGCCGCTCGGCGCGGGCGTTGCGCGCCGCCGGCGCGGCGAGCCGCCGCAGCAGCTCGTGGACAGCCTCGGGCGACCCCGCCGTCTGGTCCGCCGTCACGTAGGCGGCGTGCGAGGGGTAGCCGAGGAGCGCCGCCCGCTCGGCGCGCAGGCGCACGATCTCGAGCAACGTCTCGCGATTGTCGTGGGCGCCGCCGCGGGAGCCTCGCGCGCGCGATGCCTCCAGCAGCCGCCGACGGCTCTCGCGCCGTGTCAGCGACGACAGGTAGGGGTGGCCGGTGTAGAGGGTGAGGGTCACCACCCACGACCCTTCGAGGCCGCGGTCGGCTGCCGCCTGGGCGGCCGCGGACAGCTCGCCGTCGCTCAGCCCGTCGAGCTCGGCTGCGTCGGTGAAGACGACGGCGAGCTCGTTGGTGTCGGCGAGCAGGTTCTTCTCGAAGCTGGTGGTGAGCGTCGACAGCCTCTGGTTCAGGGCTGTGACGCGCTTCTTCGCGTCGTCGTCCAGGCCGGCACCGGCGTGGGTCATCTCGCGGTAATGGCGTTCGAGCAGATATCGCTGCTCGTCGTCCAGATCGAGGTCGTCGCGCTGGTCGTGCACCGCCCGCACCCGCGCGTAGAGCGCGGCGTTCAACTGGATCGAGTCGTGGTGTGCCGACATGAGCGGCGCGAGCGTCTGCTCGACCTGCTGGATCGCGTCGGTCGCGTCGGCCGAGGACACCGTGTAGAAGGTGCGTGAGATCTCGCCGAGCAGGCGGCCGCTGCGCTCGAGGGCCTCGATGGTGTTCGCGAACGACGGGGGCTCCTCGGTCCCGACGATCGCCGTGATCTCGGCGGTGTGATCCGCGAAGGCCCGCTCGAAGGCCGGCAGGTAGTGCTCGGCGTGGATGGTCGGATAGTCCGGCAGCCCGTAGGGGTGGGGGCTGGCGTGCAGGAGCGGGTTGTCGAGAGCCATGGCGCCAGCCTAGGTGTGATGCCGACGTCGCCGCCATTCGTTTGCAAATACTTGCTTGCAAAGATTACCTTGCAAAGAAAGCTTTGCATGGCTATCATGGCGTCATGGACATCGATACGCCCGCTCCCGGTGACGACGCGGCGCACGAGGACCTCATCGCGAGGACCGAGGAACGCCATCGTGCCGACCGCATCCTCGATCCGGGGGCGCTGCGGGCGCTGGCCCATCCGCTGCGGGTGCAGATCTACGACATCCTGAGCCAGTACGGGCCGCACACCGCGAGCTCTCTCGCCGAGCGGCTGGGGGAGTCCTCGGGGTCGACCAGCTACCACCTGCGCGCCCTCGCCAAGCACGACCTCATCCGCGAGGTCCCCGACCGCGGCACGACCCGGGAGCGCTGGTGGGAGCGGCCCGTGGGGGGCGTGAGCTTCGCCAACCCCGAGGCGATGAAGACCCCCGCCGGCCGCGCCGCCACCCAGCTCATCATGAGCGAGTTCTTCCGCAATCGGCAGGAGCAGCTCATGCGCTTCCTGCGCTCGGGCATGGCAGAGGAGGGTGGCTCCTGGCATTCCGGGAGCATGATCGCCACCGCCACCGCCCGGCTCACCCCGGAGCAGAGCACCGAGCTCACGCACCGGCTCATGGCGGTCGTCGACGAGTACGTCGATCGCTACCGCGACCAGACCGGCGATGACGTCCGTCCGGTGAGCATCCGCACCGACGTCTTCCCACTTCCCGAACGAGGAGACCCCTCATGACCACCATCTCCATCGTCCTGCCGTCCGCCGGCACGCGCATCGACCGGATGCTGCTGCACGCCGTGTCGGTGCTGTACGCCCGCATCGCCGCTCGCCCCGCGCGCCGCGCCCGGGCCGCCTGCGTCGCGCACGCGTGGGAGGCCGCGGACCGCCGGCGCACCGAGGCGCAGGCTCGCGGCGCCCTCGGCCTGCTGCCGTGACGCTCGCGCCACCGCGGCGCCGCGCGCGCCCCGCGCGGGCACCGCTCGGGGCCGACTTCGGCAAGCTGTGGACGGCCGCGGCCTTCAGCAACCTCGCCGACGGGGTCGGGCGCACCGCGGTGCCGCTCATCGCGACGACGCTGACGCGAGACCCGCTGGCGATCGCCGCGATCGGTGCGCTGGCCTTCCTGCCGTGGCTGGTGTTCGGGCTGCCGGCCGGCATGATCGTCGACCGCGCAGACCGTCGCCTCGTGATGGCGATCGCCAACGGACTGCGCGCCGCGGTCGCACTCGTGCTGGCGGTGCTGACCGTCACCGGCGAGCTGACGATCTGGTTCCTGTTCGCCGGAGTCCTGGCCTTCGGCCTCGGCGAGACGCTGTTCGACAACGCCACCAACGCGGTCGTGCCCGGCCTCGTGGAGCGGCGCTCGCTCGACCGGGCGAACGGATGGCTGCAGGCGGCACAGGTCACGATCGACAGCTTCATCGCCACGCCCATCGGCGGTCTGCTGTTCGCCGTCTCGCTTGCGTTGCCGCTGTGGGTGGGTGCCGCCGGATACCTCGTGCCGATCGCCCTGGCGCTCCTGCTCCCGCTGGCGGCCGCCCGGCCCCTGTCGGCCGATGAGGCCGCTGCGCCTCGTACCCGGGTGCCCGGCCCGTCTGCGGGTGAGGCGTGGGCGTATCTGCGCCGGCACCGGTTCCTGCGGTCCCTGGTGATCTTCACCTCGGTGGTCGGCTGCGCCTTCGCGTTCGCACAGGCACCCACCGTCCTGTACTTCCTGGACGAGCTGAGCGTGATCCCTGCCGCCATCGGCCTGGTCACGGCGGGGATCGGGCTCGGTGCACTGGGGGGTTCGCTCGTGGCTCCCGCCCTCGTCGCCCGGTACGGCCGGGGGCGCGTGATGCTCGGCGCGAACGTCGCCGCGGCGGCAGGACTCGTGGGCGTGTGGGCCGCGCCGGGCATCGTCACCGGGATCCTGGCGTACGGCGTGATGGCGTGCGCCGTGTCGTGCTGGAACGTCCCGTGGGCAGCCCTTCGCCAGTCGATCGTCCCGCCCGCCCTCTTCGGGCGTGTGCTGGGGATGATCCGCACCGTCACGTGGGGCGTGTTCCCCTTCGCGACGCTCGCGGGCGGGCTGGTCGCGAGGATCGACCTGCGGGTGCCCTACCTGATCGCCGCGGCGGTCACGCTGGCGGCCACGGTGGTCGCCGCGCGACTGCTGCTGCAGGCCTCGCGGTACGACGTCGCGACCGGGCAGCCGGTCAGCTGAGCGGTGACTCGTCGCCCACGTGCGAGACGACGGCGTTGCCGGCGGCGTCCAGGGTCACCTCGACGCCGGTGTCCAGCTCGGCGATGGGCTTGCCCTCGAGCCACGTCAGGGTCCATCGCGGGCGCGGCTGACCCAGAAGGTCGCCGGGGATCGCCGCGTCCACATCCCGGATGCCGCGGGCCAGGGCCTCGGGGACGGAGCGCGGGGGCTCGTCGCCCGAGGTCCAGCGTGTGCCGAGTTGCATGTCAGGCCTCCTGCGGGGTCAGTTCGATGCTGTCGATGGCGAGCTCGTCGGACCCGCCGAGCAGTTCCAGCCGGTCGATGCGGCCCACCGCCCGCAGGTCGCCCTCGGCGAGCCGAATGGCCGAGACCGTGCGGTCGTCGGCGCGGAGCGTGAGCGAGGCGACCGGCGTCTTCTGCGAGGCCTTCGCCTCGGTCTTGGCGCGGCGGATGCCGATGAGGGCGCGGCTCATCGCTTCGAGCACGCCCGGGTCGCCGTCGATGCCCGAGGGCTGAGGCCATGCCGCGGCGTGCACCGAGCCGTCGTTGAACCACGACCACGACTCCTCGGCGGCGAAGGCGAGGACGGGGGCGAGCAGCCGCAGCTGCACGGACAGCGCCGTGCGCAGCGCGAGCGCCGCCGAGGCCTGCGCGGGGTCGTCCTCGTCGTACGCCCGCTCCTTGACCAGCTCGAGGTAGTCGTCGCAGAAGGTCCAGAAGAAGGATTCGGTGACCTCGAGAGCGCGGGCGTGGTCGTAGGCGGCGAGGGCCTTGGTGGCCTCGCGCACCACGCCGTCGAGGGTCGCCAGCATCGACCGGTCCAACGGGTGGTCGACCTCGGCGCCGTCGGTGAGCGGGAAGGACAGCACGAACTTCGCCGCGTTGAGCACCTTGATCGCCAAGCGCCGGCCGATCTTGATCTGGGTGGGGTTCTGCGGATCGAACGCCGCGTCCGTCCCGAGTCGGCTCGACGCCGCCCAGTACCGCACGGCGTCGGAGCCGTGCTGGGCGAGGATGTCGGCCGGGGTGACGACGTTGCCCTTGGACTTGGACATCTTCTTGCGGTCGGGGTCGACGATGAAGCCCGAGATGGCGGCATCCGTCCAGGGGGAGCGGTCGTCCTCGAGGGCGCTGCGCAGCAGCGTCGAGAACAGCCACGTGCGAATGATGTCCTGGCCCTGCGGCCGCACGTCGAAGGGGGCGACGAGGCTCCACAGCTCGGGGTCGCGCTCCCAGCCGCCGGCGAGCTGCGGCGTGAGCGAGGACGTCGCCCACGTGTCGAAGATGTCGTTCTCGCCCTCGAACCCGCCGGGGACGCCGCGCTGGTCCTCGGTGTAGCCCGGCGGCACGTCCGTGGACGGGTCCACCGGGAGGGCGGCGTGGTCGGGAGTCAGCACGCGCGCGTAGTCCCGCTCGCCGTTCTCGTCCAGTGCATACCACACCGGGATCGGCACGCCGAAGAACCGCTGCCGGGAGACCAGCCAGTCGCCGGTGAGCCCGTTGGTCCAGTTCTCGAAGCGCACGCGCATGAAGTCCGGATGCCACGACATGCCCTTGCCGAGGGCGATGAGCTTGTCGCGCAGCGCCTCGTCGCGGGCACCGTTGCGGATGTACCACTGGCGCGTCGAGACGATCTCGAGCGGGCGGTCGCCCTTCTCGTAGAACTTCACCGCGTGGGTGAACGGCTTCGGGTCGCCGACGAGCTCGCCCGACTCCTGGAGCAGCTCGACGATGCGCTTCTTGGCGCTGAAGACCGTCTTGCCGGCGATCTCTGCGTACGCCGCCTTCGCGGCATCCGTGGCGATCGCCTCGGGAGCGTCGGCGATGATCCGGCCGTCCTGCCCGAGGATCGTGCGGTTGGGCAGCTGGAGCTCCCGCCACCACACGATGTCGGTGACGTCGCCGAAGGTGCAGATCATCGCGATGCCCGATCCCTTGTCCTGCTGCGCGAGCGGGTGGGCGAGGACCGGCACCTCGACGTCGAACAGGGGCGTGCGCACCGTGGAGCCGAACAGCGGCCGGTAGCGCTCGTCGTCGGGGTGGGCGACGAGCGCGACGCACGCCGCCAGCAGCTCCGGCCGGGTGGTCTCGATGAAGACGTCGCCTGAGCCGTCGGTCTTGTGGAAGGCCACGCGGTGGTAGGCCGAGGGCTGCTCGCGGTCCTCGAGCTCGGCCTGCGCGACCGCGGTGCGGAAGTCGATGTCCCACAGGGTGGGGGCGAGGTCCTGGAACGCCTCGCCGCGCTCGAGGTTCCGCAGGAACGCCAGCTGGCTCGTGCGCATGGTGTCGTCCGAGATCGTGCGGTACGTCTGGGTCCAGTCCACGCTCAGACCGAGCGATCGCCACAGCGCCTCGAAGTGCTTCTCGTCCTCGACCGTGAGCTTCTCGCACAGCTCGATGAAGTTGCGCCGGCTGATCGGCACCTGGTCGGCGGCGCGGCTGGACTTGTTGTCGCCGCCCTCGTAAGGCGGGGTGAAGTCCGGCGCGTAGGAAAGGGAGGGGTCGCAGCGCACGCCGTAATAGTTCTGCACGCGCCGCTCGGTCGGCAGGCCGTTGTCGTCCCACCCCATCGGGTAGAACACCGTCTTGCCCCGCATCCGCTCGAAGCGCACCTTCACATCGGTGTGGGTGTAGCTGAAGACGTGCCCGATGTGCAGCGACCCGGACGCCGTGGGCGGGGGAGTGTCGACGGAGTAGATCCCCTCACGGCCCACCTCGGCGGCGCGTCGACGGTCGAAGAGGTAGGTCCCCTGCGCGCTCCACGCGGCGTCCCACTTCTCTTCGAGGCCTTCGAGGGCGGGCTTGTCGGGGGTGGCGGCCATGCGGGACTCCTCGTGCGATATGTGCGGCACTGTGTGAGCGTGCCTGAGTGTGGGATGCCGCCGGTCATTCTACCCGGGCCGGACGCGGCCGTCCGGTGGCGGGTATGATCGAGCGATCAGCACCGATCCGGCCATCACCGGGGAGCTTTCGGAAGAACGGGGCCTCGGCCCTCACTAGAACCGAACGGGGCAGGCCCGTCACAGCCGCTGTGAAAGGGGATGCCGTCGCTCGCCGGCGCATCAACGCGGGGTGGTACCGCGGCTCGAAGGAGTCGTCCCGGCCGAGAACGATCCGTCCGGCTGCGAGAGTGCGATGACCTACCCCCACAACTCCGACACCCCCGTCGTCCCGAGTCCCCGTCTGCCCGAGATCGAGTGCGAGACGCTCGCGTTCTGGAAGGACGACGACACCTTCCGCGCGTCCATCGAGCGCCGCGAGGGCGCCGAGGAATGGGTCTTCTACGACGGCCCGCCCTTCGCCAACGGCCTGCCCCACTACGGGCACCTGCTCACCGGGTACGCCAAGGACCTGTTCCCGCGGTTCCAGACCATGTGCGGCAAGAAGGTCGACCGGGTCTTCGGGTGGGACACCCACGGCCTCCCCGCCGAGCTCGAGGCGATGAAGCAGCTCGGCATCACCGAGAAGGACGAGATCGAGCGCATGGGCGTGGCGACCTTCAACGCCAAGGCGCGCGCCTCGGTGCTGGAGTACACGCGCGAGTGGGAGGACTACGTCACGCGGCAGGCCCGCTGGGTGGACTTCGAGCGGGGGTACAAGACGCTCGACACCACCTACATGGAGTCGGTGCTGTGGGCCTTCCGCACGCTCCACGACAAGGGGCTCGCCTACGAGGGCCACCGCGTCCTGCCCTACTGCTGGCGCGATGAGACGCCGCTGTCCAGCCACGAGCTGCGCATGGACGACGACGTCTACAAGATGCGCCAGGACCCGTCGGTGACCGTGACCTTCCCCCTCGTGGGGGCCAAGGCCGAGTCCCTCGGCCTCACCGGCGTCCGGGCCCTCGCGTGGACGACGACCCCGTGGACCCTCCCCACCAACCTCGCCCTGGCCGTGGGACCCGGCATCCGGTACGCCGTCGTGCCCGGCGGGCCGGCCGGCGCCGCCGACGTCCACGACGGCGACGACCCGGTCGAGGCCACCGCCCACCGCTACCTGCTGGCCGAGGACCTGCTCGCCGGCTACGCCAAGGACCTCGGCTACGACAGCGCGGAGTCCGCGCGCGCGGCCGTCGTCCAGACGGTGGTGGGCGCCGAGCTCGCCGACGTCGCGTACGACCGCCTGTTCGACTACTACGCCGACGCCGAGACGTGGGGGACGCAGGCTGCCTGGCGCATCCTGGTCGACGACTACGTCACGACCTCGGACGGCACCGGCATCGTCCACCAGGCCCCCGCCTACGGTGAGGACGACCAGCGGATCACCGAGGCCGCCGGCATCCCGCTCATCATGAGCCTCGACGACTCCGGCCGCTTCCTGCCGCAGGTCGCCGATGTGGCGGGCGTGCTGTGGATGGAGGCCAACACCCCGCTCATCCGGCTGCTGCGCCAGAGCGGTCGCCTGCTGCGCCTGGCCAGCTACGACCACTCGTACCCGCACTGCTGGCGCTGCCGCAATCCCCTCATCTACAAGGCCGTCTCGAGCTGGTTCGTCCGGGTCACCGAGATCAAGGACGCCCTGCTGCGCGGCAACGAGCAGATCACATGGGTGCCCGACAACGTCAAGCACGGGCAGTTCGGCAAGTGGCTCGAAGGCGCCCGCGACTGGTCGATCAGCCGCAATCGCTACTGGGGCACGCCCATCCCGGTGTGGAAGAGCGACGACCCCGCCTACCCGCGCGTGGACGTGTACGGCTCGCTGGCCGACCTCGAGCGCGACTTCGGGCGCCTGCCGCGCAACGAGGCCGGCGACGTCGACCTGCACCGTCCGTACATCGACGACCTCACGCGCCCGAACCCCGACGACCCGACCGGCCGCAGCACGATGCGCCGCATCGAGGACGTGCTGGACGTGTGGTTCGACTCCGCGTCCATGCCCTACGCGCAGGTGCACTACCCGTTCGAGAATCGCGAGTGGTTCGACACCCACTCGCCGGCGGACTTCATCGTCGAGTACATCGGGCAGACCCGCGGCTGGTTCTACGTCATGCACGTGCTCTCGACGGCGCTGTTCGACCGCCCGGCCTTCACCGGCGTGTCCTGCCACGGCATCGTGCTGGGCAGCGACGGGCAGAAGATGTCGAAGTCGCTGCGCAACTATCCCGACGTCAGCGAAGTGTTCGACCGCGACGGCTCGGACGCCATGCGCTGGTTCCTGATGTCGAGCTCGGTGCTGCGCGGCGGCAACCTGGTCGTCACCGAAGAGGGCATCCGAGCGGGAGTCCGGGAGTTCCTGCTTCCGCTGTGGAACGCATGGTACTTCTTCGCCACCTACGCCAACGCCGCGTCGGGGCCGGGCGGCGACGGCTACCGGGCCCAATGGCGGACGGACTCCACGCACGTCCTGGACCGCTACATCCTCGCCCTCACCGGCGATCTCGTCCGCGACGTCGCCGCCGATCTCACGGCGCTGGATTCGACCATGGCCGCCGCGAAGCTGCGCGACTTCGCCGAGGCGCTGACGAACTGGTACATCCGGCGCTCGCGGGACCGGTTCTGGGTGGGGGTGTCGGACGATCCGGCCGGCCGCGAGGCCTTCGACACGCTGTACACGGTGCTCGAAACGCTCACGCGGGTGGCTGCACCCCTCATCCCGCTCGTCTCGGAGCGCGTGTGGCAGGGGCTCACCGGCGGCCGCAGCGTGCATCTTCAGGACTGGCCGGATGCCGCATCCTTCGCGCCCGCAGACGACATCCGCTCGGCGATGGACGCCGTCCGCGAGGTCTCGAGCGTCGCCAACGCGCTGCGCAAGCGCGAGGGCAAGCGCGTGCGCCTGCCGCTGTCGAGGCTGACCGTCGTCCACGCCCACGCCGCCGCCCTGGCGCAGTTCGAGGACATCCTGAAGGACGAGCTGAACGTCAAGGCGGTCGACCTCGTGGTGCTCGAGGACGACACCGCCGCGGCGTACGGCATCAGCCACCGCCTGTCGGTGAACGCCCGCGCCGCGGGACCCCGGCTGGGCAAGCAGGTGCAGCAGGCGATCGGCGCCGCCAAGCGCGGGGACTGGTCCGAGTCCGGGGGCGTCGTCGTCGCCGGCGGGATCCCCCTCGCCGAGGGGGAGTACGACCTCGTCCTCGAGACCACGGGGCGCCCCGCGGGCGAGGCGCTGGCGCTGCTGCCCTCGGGCGGCTTCGTGCTGCTGGACACCGCGACCACGCCCGAGCTCGAGGCCGAGGGTCTCGCACGGGACGTCATCCGCGCCGTGCAGGACACCCGGAAGGCCGCCGGTTTCGACGTGAGCGACCGCATCCGCCTGGCGCTCCGGTTCGAGGCGCCCGAGGACGCCGACGCCGTCACCCGTGCCTTCGAGGTCGCCGACGTCGCCGGCGAGACGCTGTCGGTGGCGCATTCGGTGGCGGCCGCCGACGCGGCGGAGCCGCCGGCGACGGGCCACACGGCGTCGTTCGCCGCGCGCGCGTTCGCCAACCAGGCGCCGTTCACGGTCACGGTCGAGAAGGCCGAGGCGGCGGCGTGAGCGGCGACCGGGGTCGCGCCGACCGCGTCTACGACGCCCTGCTCGCCCGTCAGGGGGAGCAGTGGGTGCAGCCGCGCGTGGAGCGCACGCGGCGCCTGCTGGAGCTGCTGGACGACCCGCAGCGCACGTACCGTGTGGTCCACGTCACCGGGACGAACGGCAAGACGTCGACGAGCCGCATCATCGAGAGCTTGGTGCGGGCCCACGGCCTGCGCACGGGCCTGTTCACGAGCCCGCACCTGGAGCGCTTCACCGAGCGGATCATGATCGACGGCGAGCCCATCGCAGACGGCGCCGTCGCCGACGCGTGGGACGAGATCGAGCCGTTCGTCTCACTGGTCGACGCCGAGCTGAAGGCCGCCGGCGACGCCCCGCTGACGTTCTTCGAGCTGCTGACCGCGCTCGCCTTCGTCGCCTTCGCCGATGCGCCGATCGATGTCCTCGTCCTCGAGGTGGGGATGGGCGGGGAATGGGACTCGACCAACACCGCCGACGGGGACGTGGCGGTGTTCGCCCCCATCGACCTCGATCACACCGACCGGCTCGGGCGAACGATCGCCGAGGTCGCCGCGGTGAAGTCCGGCATCATCAAGGACGGCGCCCTCGTGGTGTCGTCCCGGCAGGACCCGGTGGCCGAGCGCGTCCTGCGCGACGCGGCGGGCCGCCGCGGTGCGAGCGTGGCCTTCGAGGGCGAGACGTTCCGACTCGCCGAGCAGCGGCTGGCCGTCGGCGGGCAGCTCATCTCGGTCGCCGGGCTCGCCGGCACCTACACCGACGAGTACCTTCCGCTCTACGGCGGTCACCAGGGCTTCAACGCCGCGCTGGCCATCGCCGCGGTGGAGTCCCTGCTCGGCGGCGGCGAGCGCCCGATCGCCGCCGCCGTGCTCGCCGAAGGGCTCGGGCAGGTCACCTCGCCCGGCAGGCTGCAGCTGGTGGGCACGTCCCCGACGGTGCTGGTCGACGCCGCGCACAACCCGCACGGTGCGCGCGCCCTGGTGTCGGCGCTGTCGGAGTCGTTCGACTTCGACGAGTGGGGCATCGTCCTGGGCGTCCTCGGCGACAAGGACGCCGCCGGCATCGCCGACGCGGTGGTCCCGGCGGCCGCGCACGTCTTCGCCACGACGCCGGAGTCCGAGCGCGCCGGCGACCCCGATCGCCTGGCCGACCTCGTCGAGGAGCGGGGCGGCCGCGTCACCGTTCACCCGTCGCTCGCCGACGCCGCGGCTGCGGCGCGGACGTGGGCCGCGGCATCCGATCGACGCGCCGTCGTCATCGCCGGTTCCGTGCTGCTGGCCGGCGAGGCCCTGACCCTCTCGGCCGACGAGGACTGGAAGCAGGAGGGCGCCAGATGACCGCCCCCGCGGCTCCGCGTCGCATCCGCGGCGCGCGCGAATCGCTCGTGTCGATCGTGCTCGCCTTCGAGTCGATCATCGTGTTCCTCGGCGGACTCACCGTCTACGGCCTGCGCGCGCTGCCGGCGGGCATCGAGCCGTGGTGGGGGATCGTCGGCGGCGCTGTGCTGGCGGTCCTCATGATCGTCACCGGCCGCGTGGCCCGGTGGACGGGGGGCGTGGTGCTGGGCGGCATCCTGCAGATCGTGCTGGCGCTCGGAGCCTTCCTCGTGCCCGCGCTGCTGGTGGTCGCGCTCATTTTCGGCGGCATGTACGCGTATGCGACCATCAAGGGAGGCGCGCTCGACGAGCGCAACGCCCGCCTGGCCGCGTCCCCCGAGGACGCCGGCCCCTCTGACACAGCCCCCCGGAACGGAGAATGACATGGCCATCGAAGAGACTCTCGTCCTGGTCAAGCCCGACGGCGTCGCACGAGGTCTGACCGGCGCGATCCTCGCCCGCATCGAGGCCAAGGGCTACTCGCTGGTGGACCTGCGGCTGGTGGAGCCCGATCGCGGCCGGCTCGAGCAGCACTACGGAGAGCACGAGGGCAAGCCCTTCTACGAGCCGCTCGTGGAGTTCATGATGTCGGGGCCGTCGGTGGCGATCCGCCTCGCCGGCAACCGCGTCATCGAGGGATTCCGTTCCCTCGCGGGCACGACCGATCCGACCACCGCCGCCCCGGGCACCATCCGCGGCGACCTCGGACGCGACTGGGGCCTGAAGGTCCAGCAGAACCTCGTCCACGGCTCGGACAGCCCGGAGTCGGCGGCGCGGGAACTGGAGATCTGGTTCGGCTGAGCTCGAGGCTGGGTCTCAGAAGAGCGACCCCAGCACGTCCAGCCGGAGCTGGGCGATCACCGCGACGACGGCGTAGCTGACCACGGCCAGCAGCGGCACCCAGCCCATCAGGGTGTCGGCGCCCCGGCGCACGCCCGCCGGCGCCGGCAGGTTGCCCGAGCGCAGGCCGTGCAGCACCACGGCGTAGAACGTGGGGATCGTCACCGCCCAGGTGACCATGCACCACGGGCACAGCGTGCCCAGCACGAACACGCTCTGGCTGATGAGCCAGACGACGAAACCGAACGCGAACGCCATCCCCGCGGTGAACAGCAGCCAGAACCAGCGGGCGAACCGGGCGCCCGCCAGCAGTGCCGCGCCGACCGCGACGGGCGCGACCCAGCCGGTCAGCCCCAGGATCGGGTTGGGGAAGCCGAAGACGCTGCCCTGCCAGGACTCCAGGTTCGCCGTGCACTGCACCAGCACGCTGAAGTCGCACGACGCCAGGGCGTCGGGCTCGAGCAGCAGGTGGAACCGCTCCATCGTGAGCGAGAAGGCGGCCCACCACCCCACCACGCCCGCCAGGACCAGCCAGATCGCCAGGGCGGTGGGACGGGTGCGCGAACGGGCCTGGGACATGCTCGGATTATCCCACCGCGGGCTCCGCGGGCCCGCCGGCCGCTCCGTCGCGGGCGCGTCGTGCGGTCGCGGAGCGCGGATCCGGCAGGTTAGTGCGATAATGGGGGTCGATCGGTCGCGGCCGCGCCGCCACCGCATCACCGAAGACTTCAGGGCGACGATCGCCCTTGCAGGGAGCGTCCCCGCGACACGCGCCGGGATCGCTCCACACCGAGTGAGTTCGCGGCACCGCAGGTGCGGCGCCGCACGAGATTTCGCCGGGCGACGCGCGGTGCGCCCGCAGGGAGTAAGCCAGTGATGGCCGATGAGACAGCCGACCGAGAAGACCACCACACCCCCGAGGATCAGACGCAGGCGGATGCCGCGTCCGTCGGCGTAGCGGAAGCCGCCGACGCCCCGCTCGCCGAGGAGCCCACCGCGGCGCCGGTCGTCGACGAGGCCGCCCCGGCCGAGGCGTCGCCCGACCAGGACGCCGCCGGCGACGCGGTCGAGCCGACGGCGGAAGCGCCCGCCGAGGCCGCTGCGGCCCCTACCGAGCCCGAGGCGCAGGAGCCGGCCGCGCAGGAGCCCGCCGCGCTCACTGCGGTGAGCCTCGGCCTGCTGCCCGAGACCTTCGTGTCGTCGGTGTCGACCCAGCTGCACTTCTACGCCCCCGAGATCACGCTGCTGCCGCCCCGCCCCGGTCAGGCGCGTCCCCTCGAGGACGACGCCGCGGCGCCTGCCGCATCGTCGTCCTCGCGGCGTCGCGGGCGGCGCCGCGGCGGCGCGTCGGCGGACGAGCCCGCCGACACCGGCGAACGCGAGCCGCGCAAGCGCGCGGTCGAGCTGATCACCGAGCCGCAGCGCATCAAGGGATCCACACGGCTCGAGGCCAAGAAGCAGCGCCGTCGCGACGGCCGCGAGGCCGGACGCCGGCGTGCCGTGGTGACCGAGGCGGAGTTCCTGGCGCGCCGCGAGGCCGTCGACCGCGTGATGATCGTCCGCTCCAAGAACGGCCGCATCCAGATCGCCGTCCTCGAGGACAACGTGCTCGTCGAGCACTACGTCGCCCGCAGCCAGGACGCCTCGCTCATCGGCAACGTCTACCTCGGCCGCGTCCAGAACGTCCTGCCGAGCATGGAGGCGGCGTTCGTGGACATCGGGCGCGGTCGCAACGCCGTGCTGTACTCCGGCGAGGTCGACTGGGACGCCGTCGAGACGGGCAACCAGCCTCGGCGCATCGAACTCGCGCTCAAGAGCGGCGACAAGGTCCTGGTCCAGGTGACGAAGGATCCCGTGGGCCACAAGGGCGCACGACTGACCAGCCAGATCTCGCTGCCGGGACGCTACCTCGTGTACGTACCGGGCGGGGCGATGAACGGCATCTCGCGGAAGCTGCCGGACACCGAGCGCGCCCGGCTGAAGAAGATCCTCAAGGAGGTCCTTCCCGAGTCCAGCGGCGTCATCGTGCGCACCGCGGCCGAAGGTGCCACCGAGGAGCAGCTGACCCGGGACGTCCAGCGGCTCACCACGCAGTGGGAGCACATCGGCACGCAGGTGCAGAGCATGCAGGCCCCCGCGCTGCTTCACTCCGAACCCGACCTGCTGGTCAAGATCGTCCGGGACGTCTTCAACGAGGACTTCTCGAAGATGCTCATCCAGGGCGAGGACGCCCACCACACCATCTCGAAGTACCTCGAGTCCGTGGCGCCCGACCTGCTCGAGCGGGTCGAGGCGTATGAGTCCGATCACGACCCGTTCGACGAGTTCCGCATCACGGAGCAGATCGAGAAGGCGCTGGACCGCAAGGTGTGGCTGCCCTCGGGCGGCTCGCTCGTCATCGACCGCACCGAGGCGATGACGGTCATCGACGTCAACACCGGGAAGTTCGTCGGCTCGGGCGGGAACCTCGAAGAGACGGTCACGAAGAACAACCTCGAAGCCGCGGAGGAGATCGTCCGCCAGCTGCGGCTGCGTGACATCGGCGGCATCATCGTGGTCGACTTCATCGACATGGTCCTGGAGTCCAACCGCGACCTCGTCCTGCGCAGGCTCGTGGAGTGCCTCAGCCGGGACCGCACGAAGCACCAGGTCGCCGAGGTCACGTCGCTCGGGCTCGTCCAGATGACCCGCAAGAAGCTCGGGCTCGGTCTGCTCGAGACCTTCAGCGAGGCGTGCGAGGTGTGCGCGGGGCGCGGCGTCATCGTGCACCACGACCCCGTCGTCAAGCACCGGACCGCCGGCGGCCCGCCCGCGTCGTCCGGCCGGCGCTCGCGCGGCGGCAACGGCTCGTCGCAGCCCGCCGCGGGCAACGGCGGCACGCACGTCATCACCGAGGGGGTCAAGTCGGCGCTCGCCCAGATCGCCGCCTCGACGATCCACCACCACGACGAGGTGCCCGCCGCCGTCGAGGCGCCGCAGCTCGAGCCGGCGCCGGTCCCGGCCGCGGAGGAGCAGCGTCCGGCCGAGCGGACGAAAAAGCGCAAGAAGCGCCAGGACGCGGCATCCCGCGCGCCGAAGACCGAGACCGACATGCTGCTGGATTCGGTGCTCAACGCCCTTCCGGAGCCGAAGGCGCCCGGTCAGGGCCGTGGTCGGCGGCGGGTCACCACCGCCGCCCTGACCGGCACGCCCGTCGCGCACCAGCCCGAGGAGTGAGTCAGTGGCGGTCGCGCGCCCTCACCCGCAGGCCCGAGGCGATCAGCCGGCGCACCAGCTCGTGTCCGGACACGTGCTGGGCGCCGCCGGCGACCAGGCGCGCGTGCGCGTCCTCAGGGACGTCGTAGTGATCCCGGTCGAATCCCCGGCGGGGGATGCCGTGCGCGCGGGCGAAGGCGTGGAGCTCGTCCAGGTCGCTGTCGCTGACCAGATGCGCCCACAGGCGGCCGTGCGCCGGCCAGCGGGGGTCGTCGATCAGGATGGCCACGCGCCGATCCTACGGCCGGAGCCCGACACGCGGGTGCGGGCTTTTGCCTGTGGTCCCGGCATCCGGTAAAGTATCCCTTTGGTGCGTCGAGACATCCGCACCGCGTCTTGTCTGACATCCCGAGCGCGTGCGCTCCCAGAAGAAAAACAGGTGTGAAGTGGTTTACGCAGTTGTGCGCGCCGGCGGCCGGCAGGAGAAGGTGGAGGTCGGCACGATCGTCGTCCTCGACCGTCAGCAGGCGAAGGTCGGCGACAAGCTCGAGCTGCCCGCCGTCCTGCTCGTGGACGGCGACGCCGTCACGACCGACGCCGACAAGCTCGCGAAGGTCACCGTGACCGCTGAGGTCCTCGGCGAGGAGCGCGGCCCGAAGATCGTGATCCAGAAGTTCAAGAACAAGACCGGCTACAAGAAGCGCCAGGGGCACCGTCAGGACCTCACGCGCGTCAAGGTCACCGGCATCAAGTAAGCCAGGGAGACGTAGAAGATGGCACACAAAAAGGGCGCAAGCTCCACCCGCAACGGTCGTGACTCCAACGCCCAGCGCCTCGGCGTGAAGCGCTTCGGCGGCCAGGTCGTCAACGCCGGCGAGATCCTCGTCCGCCAGCGCGGCACGCACTTCCACCCCGGCGCCAACGTCGGCCGCGGTGGCGACGACACCCTGTTCGCGCTGTCGGCCGGTTCGGTCGAGTTCGGCCACAAGGGCGGTCGCAAGGTCGTCAACATCGTGGCGGCCGCGGAGTAATCCGCTCGGTCCACACACCTCGGGAGGGGGCGGGCTTCGGCTCGCCCCCTCCCTGCACACCCGCACACATCCGACAACCACCGAGGGGGAGCGCATGGTCACGTTCGTCGACCGCGTCACACTGCACCTGCGCGCCGGAAGAGGCGGCAACGGATGCGTGTCGGTGCGCCGTGAGAAGTTCAAGCCGCTGGCGGGCCCCGACGGCGGCAACGGCGGCCACGGCGGCGACGTCGTCCTCGTCGCCGACCCGCAGGTGACGACGCTGCTGTCCTACCACCACTCGCCGCACCGCTCCGCCGGCAACGGCGGCTTCGGCATGGGGGACAACCGCTCCGGCGCCGCGGGGGAGTCGCTCGAACTCGCCGTCCCCGTCGGCACCGTGGTGAAGGATCCGGCCGGCGAGGTCCTGGCGGACATGATCGATCCCGGCGTCCGGGTCGTCGTGGCGCCGGGTGGACTCGGCGGTCTGGGCAACGCCGCCCTCGCCTCGCCCAAGCGCAAGGCCCCGGGCTTCGCGCTGCTCGGCACGCCCGGCTGGGAGGGCGACGTCGTCCTCGAGCTGAAGACCGTCGCCGACGTCGCGCTGGTCGGATACCCGTCGGCGGGCAAGTCCAGCCTCATCGCGGCCATCTCGGCGGCCCGCCCCAAGATCGCGGACTACCCGTTCACGACCCTCCACCCGAATCTCGGCGTCGTGCAGGCCGGTGACGTCCGGTTCACCGTCGCCGACGTCCCCGGGCTCATCGAGGGCGCGAGCGAGGGCCGGGGCCTGGGCCTGGAGTTCCTGCGCCACGTCGAGCGGTGCACGGCGCTCGTCCACGTGCTCGACTGCGCGACGCTGGACTCCGGGCGCGATCCCCTCAGCGACCTGGACGTGATCCTCGCCGAGCTCGCCGCCTATCCCGTGCCGGACGGGCAGATCCCGCTGCTGGACCGCCCGCAGCTGGTCGCCCTGAACAAGATCGACGTGCCCGAGGCCAAGGAGCTCGCCGACCTCGTCCGCCCCGAGCTCGAGGCGCGGGGATTCCGCGTCTTCGAGATCTCGACGGTCAGTCACGAGGGCCTGCGGCCGCTGACCTTCGCGCTCGGCGGGATCATCGAGGAGCACCGCGCCGCGGCCGTCGCGACCGCCGCACCGGAGCGGATCGTGATCCGCCCGAAGGGCGCCGACCGCGAGTTCACCGTGCGTGTCGAGGGCGGCACGTACGGCAACATCTACCGCGTCCTGGGGGACAAGCCCGTCAAGTGGGTCCAGCAGACCGACTTCCAGAACGATGAGGCGGTGGGGTACCTCGCGGATCGCCTCGAGAAGCTCGGCGTCGAGAACGAGCTGCTGAAATCCGGTGCCGAGCCGGGGTCGACGGTGGTCATCGGCGAGGGCGACGGCATCGTCTTCGACTGGCAGCCCGCGCTCAGCTCGGTGGCCGAGCTCATGACGGCGCCGCGCGGCACCGATCCGCGCCTGGACCAGAGCAACCGCCGCACGACGTCGGAGCGCCGCGAGCGCTATCACGACCGCATGGACGCCAAGGCGCAGGCGCGCGCCGAGCTCGAATCCGAGCGGCTGGCCGAGCGCGGCTGGGACGGCGGAGACGACGAGTGACCGCGCGGCAGCGCAGCGACCTGGCCACCGCGCGACGCATCGTCGTGAAGGTCGGGTCGTCCTCGATCAGCGGTGAGAACGCCGCCAAGATCCAGCCCATCGTCGAAGCCCTGGCGGCCGCGCACGCGCGCGGCACCGAGGTCGTGCTGGTGTCTTCGGGGGCGATCGCGACCGGTATGCCGTTCCTGTCGCTCGAGGAGCGCCCCGCCGACCTCGCCACGCAGCAGGCCGCCGCCGCCGTCGGGCAGAACGTGCTCATCTACCGCTATCAGGACGCGCTGCGCCCGTTCCGGATCGTCGCGGGACAGGTGCTGCTGACCGCCGGGGACCTCGAGAACGCCACCCATCGCTCCAACGCCCGTCGCGCGATGGAGCGGCTGCTGGGCCTTCGGATCCTGCCGATCGTCAACGAGAACGACACCGTGGCCACCCACGAGATCCGCTTCGGCGACAACGACCGCCTGGCGGCACTGGTGGCCGAGCTGATCGCCGCCGACGCCCTCGTGCTGCTCAGCGACATCGACTGCCTGTACACCCGCCCGCCGGACCAGCCGGGGGCCCGGCCGATCACGCGGCTGACCTATGGCGAGGATCTGCACGGCTTCGAGTTCGGCTCAGTCGTGGTCAACTCCGTCGGCACCGGCGGCGCGGCGACCAAGGTGTCCGCGGCCCGCCTGGCGGCCGCAGCCGGCATCGGCGTGCTGGTCACGAGCGCGGATCTCGTCGGAGCGGCCCTGGTCGGTGACGACATCGGGACGTGGTTCGACCCGAACCCGGAGCCCGCCGCCGCCCCCGTCACGGGGCCGGTTCGCCACCCTCGGTAAGCTGTGACGATGACCTCCACCCTTGTCTCGGCGCGCGATCGGATGCTGGCGGCCAAGGCCGCATCGCGGCAGGTCGGCCTGCTCGGCGACGAGGCCAAGCGCGACGCCCTCCTGGCCATCGCCGACGACATCGAGACGGCTGCCGACCGCATCGTCGCGGCCAACGCCGACGACCTCGCGCGCGGCGCGGAGTCCGGCCTGTCCGAGGCGCTGCGGGACCGCCTGCGCCTGGACAGCGCGCGCGTGCGCGCCCTCGCCTCGGCCGTCCGTGACATCGCCGCCCTGCCGGACCCGGTGGGCAGGGTGCTGGACGAGCGCACCATCGCCGGCGGCGTCCGTCTGACGAAGGTCACGGTGCCCTTCGGGGTCGTGGGCTCGATCTACGAGGCCCGTCCGAACGTCACGGTCGACATCGCCGCTCTCGCTCTTCGCTCGGGCAACGCCGTGGTGCTGCGCGGGGGCTCGGCCGCCGAGCGCACCAACGCCGCGCTCATCGACGTCATCCGCGGCGCCCTCGCCCGCGTCGGCATCTCGCCCGACGCCGTCCAGACCGTCGACGACTTCGGTCGCGACGGCGCCCGCGAGCTCATGCACGCCCGCGGCATCGTCGACGTCCTGGTGCCGCGCGGCAGTGCTCAGCTCATCGAGACGGTCGTGACGGAGTCGCAGGTTCCGGTCATCGAGACCGGCGCCGGCGTCGTCCACGTCTTCCTGGACGCCACCGCGCGCGAGGAGTGGGCCCGCGACATCGTGGTCAACGCCAAGGTGCAGCGGCCGAGCGTCTGCAACGCCGTAGAGACGGTGCTGGTGCACCGAGCGGCGGCCGAACGACTCGTCTCGCCGGTGGTCGAGGCGCTGCGCGCCCAGGGGGTCACGGTGCACGGCGACGCCGAGGTGGCCGCTCTCGCCGAGGGCGTCGTCCCCGCCACCGACGCGGACTGGTCCGACGAGTACCTCAGCCTCGACGTCGCGATGCGCGTCGTCGACGACCTCGACGCCGCGCTGGCGCACATCCGTCGATACTCGACTCACCACACCGAGTCGATCATCACCGAGGACCACGACGCCGCCGAGCGGTTCCTGGCCGAGGTGGACTCCGCGGTGGTCATGGCCAACGCCTCGACGCGGTTCACCGACGGCGGCGAATTCGGCTTCGGCGCCGAGGTCGGCATCTCCACCCAGAAGCTGCACGCGCGGGGACCCATGGGCCTTGCCGAGCTCACCAGCACCAAGTGGCTCGCGCGCGGCGCGGGTCAGGTGCGAGCCTGACGACATAAACTGATGAGGCCCCGGTCCGGGGCGGACGAAACGGAGCACGAATGACCTTCGCCATGATGATCGCCCTGGCAGCGGAAGAGGCTGAGCACCACGGCAACGTCGCCCTCGAGACCTTCTGGTACGGCGCGGTCGCGATGGTCGTCTTCGGCGCGCTCGCCCTCGTGACGGCGTCCTACCGCAACGTCGCCAACCGCCACTCGCACAAGGCCGAGGCCTACGCCCGCGCCCACGCCAACGACGTCCACCGGGCGGGGCACGGCCACTGAGGCCTTCCGCATGACGGCGACGCGCGCCCCGCGGATCGGGGTGATGGGCGGCACGTTCGACCCCATCCACCACGGTCACCTCGTCGCCGCGAGCGAGGTTGCACAGTCCTTCGACCTCGACGAGGTCGTCTTCGTCCCCACCGGGCGACCGTGGCAGAAGAGCGACGTCTCGCCGAGCGAGCACCGCTACCTGATGACGGTGATCGCCACCGCCTCCAATCCGCGCTTCACCGTCAGCCGCGTGGACATCGACCGTGCCGGGCCGACCTACACGATCGACACGCTGCGCGACCTGAAGTCGCTGCGCCCGGACGCCGAGCTCTTCTTCATCACCGGTGCCGACGCCTTGGCGCAGATTCTCAGTTGGAGGGACCATGATGAGCTCTGGGACCTCGCGCACTTCGTGGCCGTGTCGCGACCCGGCCACGAACTGAGCACCGAAGGTCTGCCCAGCGACGACGTCAGCCAGCTTCAGATACCCGCCCTCGCCATCTCGTCGACGGACTGCCGGGAACGCGTGGAACGAGGACATCCGGTGTGGTATCTCGTCCCCGACGGCGTCGTCCAATACATTGCGAAGCATCACCTCTACCGGAGCAAGGAATGACTGAACCCGAGCAGCCGGCCACCCCACCGCTCACCCGCAGACAGCTGCGCGAGATCCGCAACACGGGGGCGACCCCCATCGTGGTGCCGTCCGCGCCCGACGAGTCCGTCCCAACGACCGAGTCCGAGCCCGCGCCGGCCGCCGAGGCCGAGCCGGCTCCGGAGGCCGAGTCGGCTCCGGCCGCAGAGCCCGCCGCCGAGGCCGAGCCCGCTCCGGCTCTCGCGCCGATGCCGCTCGTCGAGGCGCTCCCGATGCCCGCCCCGGCCTCCGCACCCGAAGTGCCGGAGGCCCCTTCTGCCGAAGACGCCGGGCACGATGAGACCGCGGCCGACGCGCCGCCCGCCTCGTCGGCCGCCACCGCCGCCTCGCCCCTGACCCGCCGCCAGGCACGCCAGCAGGAGCGCATCCGCACGGCATCCGTGCCGGTGATCACCCCCGACCTCGTCTCGGCGCACGCCGCGGCGATGTCCGGGGCGCGCACGGCCACCGCGGCCCCCGTGGTCGAGCGCGAGCTCGCGTCCGTGCCGGAACCGTCGTCCGGCGAGGTGGCGGACACCGCCTCGGTGGTCGAGGTGGAGCCCGAGCGCGTCGTCAATCCCGCGCTCGGAGCAGGGCTCCTCGCCGGGGACGCGGCGCCGATCGACCTGCCGCCGTCGTTCGATCAGCTGCTGAGCCGTTCGCCCACCGCCTCGTCGAGCGCGCCGCACGCCCTGATCGTGTCGCAGACGCCCGCGGCCGCCCCACTCGTCGCCCCGGTGACCTCGACCGGCGACGTGCTGATCACCGGCACGTTCAACCTGCCCGAGGGCCTCGGCTCCACCGGCCACGCCCTGGGCGCCGCCGACGGCAAAGAGGTCGACGCGGTCCTCGTCGACGGCGAACTGCCCGCGCACTCGTCCCCGACGCCGATCGCGGCCAGCGCCGCCATCAGCACATCCAAGACGGCGGGCGAGATCATCAAGCCGCCGGCGCCCGAGAAGGGCAGCCGGCTCATGCTGACGCTCGCCATCACGGCCGGCGCGCTCGCGCTGGCGCTGGTCGGCGTGCTCATCCTCGCGTTCGTGACGGGGGTGTTCTCGTGACCGCGACGGACCAGGCACGGCACATGCTGCAGGTCGCCGCCACCGCCGCCGATGCCAAGGGCGGCGAGGATCTCGTCGCGCTGGACGTGTCGGGACCGCTGCCGCTCGTGGACGTCTTCCTGCTGGTGACGGGCCGGAACGAGCGCAACGTCGCCGCGATCGCCGACGAGGTCGAAGAGAAGCTGCTCGAGGCCGGGCACAAGCGCCTCCGCCGCGAGGGGCGCGAGGAGTCGCGCTGGATCCTGCTCGATTTCGGCGACCTCGTCGTCCACGTCTTCCACGAGCAGGAGCGCATGTTCTACGGCCTCGAAAGGCTGTGGAAGGACTGCCCCGTGGTGCCCTTCGAGGTGCCCGCGCACACGCCCGGGGAGTGACACCCGCCGCCCCGGTTCGGAGCACCCGCCGACATGTTGTAGGCTTATGGGGTTGCCCCGCGAGGGCGGCGAAGAGGGCCTGTGGCGCAGCTGGTAGCGCACCTGCATGGCATGCAGGGGGTCAGGGGTTCGAGTCCCCTCAGGTCCACCGACACGAAGAAGACCCCCGGGAATCCGGGGGTCTTCTTCGTTCTGCACACGACACGGACATGACGGGACGAGGGCGGCGCGCGATGCGGGATCGATGGCGGTACGCGGCGCTGGCGGCCGCGATCCTCGCCGTCGCCGTCCCGGCCGTCGAAGGATCGGGCGGTTCCCCGGCGGCCTCCGCCGCGGCGTCCCCAACCGTGACCGTCGCCGCCGCCGCGCCCGAGGACGCCGGCGCCGAGGCCGAACGCATCGTCGACGGGATGAGCGTCCGCGAGCGCGCGGCGAGCGTCGTCATGGGACACGTCGCGGGAACAGATCGCGCGCGTCTGCGCGAGTACATGGCCGACAGCGGACTCGGCGGCTTCATCCTCATGGGAGGGAACGTCCCCGGGAGCGAAGCGTCCCTTCGGGCCCTCACCCATGCCCTCACGCCCGACCCCGACCTGCCGCCCCTCCTCGCGATCGACCAGGAGGGCGGTGACGTGTCCCGGCTGCCGTGGGACGACCTGCCCTCGGCACTGACGCTGAAGCGGGAGGACCCCGCCGCCGCGCGCCTCGCCTTCGCCGCGCGGGCCGCTCTGGTGGCGCGGGGCGGCATGGATGTGAACTTCGGCGTCGTGGCCGACGTCGCGCCCGACAGCTCGTCGTTCATCCACCGTCGCGCGCTGGGCACCTCGCCCCGAGGCACCGCCGCGCGGGTAGCCGGCGCCGTCGAGGGCGAGGCGGATGCCGTGCTGACGACGCTGAAGCACTTCCCGGGGCACGGCGCCGCTCCCGGCGACTCGCACGTCGGCATCCCGCGCACATCGATGTCGCTGGAGCGCTGGCGTGACACCGACGGCGCCCCGTTCGCCGCCGGGATCCAGGCGGGGGCGCCGCTGCTGATGTTCGGGCACCTGGCCTATACGGCCGTCGATGCCGCCCCCGCTTCGCTCTCGGTGCGGTGGCATGAGATCGCGCGCGAGGACCTCGGGTTCGAAGGCGTCGCGATCACCGACGACCTGGGCATGCTCCAGGCGTCGGGCCTGCGCGAGTACCGGGATCCGGTGCGCAACGCGGTCCGCGCGCTGGCGGCGGGGAACGACATGGTGCTGACGGTGATGTTCTCGCATGCCGCGACGGCGCCCCGGATCGTCGACGGCATCGTCGCGGCGGTCGAGCGGGGCGAGCTCGCCCCCGAGCGTCTGCGCGAGGCCGCCGTCCGCGTGACGACCCTGCGGGTGCAGTCGGCCGACCGGGGCAGCGCGCTTCTGCCGTGCACCGGCTGCGACGCCGCGCGGCACTGATCTGCGCAGCCCGGGATGACGTCGCTCAGGCGCCGTCGGCGACGGGCTCGATGAGGTCGGGGGAGTCGTTGCGGACGTTCCCCACCGCCCGCGAGACGACATGGTCCTCGAGCGTGGCGGCCACCGCCGGGGCGGCGTCGATGGCGGCATCCAGGACATCGCGGACGTTGTCGGTGTCCGGATCCAGCCACGCGTCGGCGTGGTCGGGGTCCATGAACAGCGGCATCCGGTCGTGGATCGAGCCCAGGCGGCCGATCGCGTCGCGCGTGAGGATCGTGAAGCTCAGCATCCACCGCTGCGGGTCGTCGTCCGCGCGAGCCGGGTCCCGCCACCACTCGTACAGGCCCGCGAGGAACAGCGGGGAGCCGTCGGCGGAGTGGATGTAGTGCGGGATCTTCGCGTCGCCCTCGCGCTTCCATTCGTAATAGCCGGATGCCGGGACGACGGCGCGGCGCTTGTCGAGCGCACCCCGGAACATCGGCTTGTCCTGCAGCTCTTCGGACCGCGCGTTGAAGGCGCGGGCGCCGATCGCGGGATCCTTCGCCCAGCCGGGGACCAGGCCCCAGCGGGCCGCCTCGAGACGCCGGGTGGGCGGTTCGGTCTTGGCGGAGTCCAGCACGATGGCCACGCGCGCGGTCGGGGCGACGTTGTACGACGGCGCGGGAAGATCCTCGCCCTCGACATCGACGCGGAGGACTCCCACGAGCTCGGAGCCGGCGTGGGCGACGACGAAACGTCCGCACATGCTCCCAGGCTACGCGGACCCGCCGATCTCAGTCGGTGACGATGCCGACCGACTGCAGTCGCTTGAGCAGACTCGCCCCGTCGGACCCGGTCACCCACGGCACGGAGGCCGCGGAATGGTCGTTGACGGCGGTCCGGCCACCCGCGAGGACGGCCTCGGCGGGGGACAGGCGGCGGATCGCGACGCCCGCCACATTGGCCGGATGCTCGCTGGTGAATGTGGTGTACAGCTCGTCGTCGTGCTGGCCGTCGTCGCCGATCAGCAGCCACTTCACATCGGGGAACTCCTGCGCCAGCCGGCGCAGGTTCGTCGCCTTGTGGATCTTGCCGCTGCGGAACAGCCGATCGTGGGTGGGTCCCCAGTCGGTGAGCAGCATCGCGCCCGACGGATAGAGGTGCCGGCGCAGGAACCGGATGAGGGTCGGGGCGACGTTCCAGGCGCCCGTCGAGAGGTACACCAGCGGCGCGCCGGGATTCTCACGCACGATGCGCTCGAGCAGGACCGCCATCCCCGGCACGGGCTGCCGGGCGTGCTCGTCGACGACGAAGGAGTTCCAGGCCGCGATGAGGGGTCTGGGCAGCG
Organism: Microbacterium aureliae; assembly: GCF_054780155.1. Lineage (NCBI taxonomy): Bacteria > Bacillati > Actinomycetota > Actinomycetes > Micrococcales > Microbacteriaceae > Microbacterium > Microbacterium aureliae. The sequence continues at coordinate 254,872 of NZ_BAAGWW010000001.1, read as the reverse complement.
CCGTCACCATGACGGTGTCGTCGATGTCGGACACGATGCCGAACCGCTGGGACGGGTCGACCACGTACGTCCGCGCCTCGGCCGCCTCGCCGCCCTCGACCGTCATCGTGTAGGTCTGCCAGCCGGGCTCGAGGCGGGCGGGCAGCACCGCGTCGATCACCCCGCCGCGGTCGGCCACCACCTCGTGGGTGACGCCGCCGATCGTGACCTTCACCTGGGCGTAGCTGATCGGAACGGCCACGAAGCTTCGCCAGCCGCGCATGCGGGCGTACTCGCCGGCCTCGGCGCGGGGAGGCGGGGGCAGGATCAGCACGCGCGCGAGGACGCGGACCCAGTCGGCGCCGGCATAGCCGGGGAACGGGGTGACGCTCGGGGTGAGGCCGCGCGCGCGGGCCCGCCTCTCGCGCCAGGAGTGGAAGCGGTGCTCCAGCCGGGCCAGCCAGAGCACGTCGGTGCGGGAGGAGACATCGGATCGGGCCATCGCCGTTCAGTCTTCCATGTCCTCGCCGTGGATGTGCTTGCGCTCCACCCGCTCGATGATCTTCTTGCTCACCCACACCAGCACGAGGAAGACGACGATGACGCCGACGAAGATGTAGCCGGCGGCGTGCACGGTCTCGGACAGCTCTCGGTACGTCCCGGCCGCCGCGGCGGCGACCGACACGTACAGCACCGCCCACAGTGCGCACGCCGGCAGCGTCCAGGCGAGGAACCGCCGGTAGGGGAAGCCGCTCATCCCGACGGTGAGGGGGACCAGGGAGTGCAGCACCGGCAGGAACCGGGAGAGGAAGATCGCCGGTCCGCCGCGCCGGCGCAGGTAGCCCTCGGCGCGCCGCCAGTTCGCCTCGCCGATGCGCCGCCCCAGCCGGGAGCGGCGGATGGCGGGGCCGAGCACACGGCCCAGCCAGAACCCGATGCTCTCGCCGACGAGCGCCCCGGCGATCACGGCGAGCCCGAGGACGACGCCTTCCGGCGGCGAGGCCACCGCGGTCCCCGCCACGATGACGATGGTGTCGCCGGGGACGATCAGTCCGACCAGCACGCTCGTCTCGAGCATGATCGCGAGTCCCGCCAGCACGGTCCGCAGCACGGGGTCCACGCTCTGGACGGCATCCAGCAGCGCCGTCAGGAACTCGTTCACGCCTCGAGCCTAGAGCGCGCCGCGCCGCCGTAGCCTGGGGGGATGACCAGGGGTGCCCGCGCCGTCCGACTGTCGCGATGGGTGGACCCGGCATCCGTTCACCGGCTGCTGAGCGGGCGCGAGCCGGCGACCTTCTGGCTGGATGCCGGAGCCGACGCCCGCGAGGGCTGGAGCTACGTGGGAGCGGGGGAGCCCGAACGCGACCCCGAGCGGGTCCGCGCGGTGCCGCTGGCCGGACAGGGGGACGACACATGGCCCGCGGGGGCCTTCCGCGGGGGCTGGGTCGGCTGGCTGGGGTACGAGGACGCCGCCCGGCGGGCGGGTGCGCCCGTGGCGGAGTCGTCGCCGGCGGACGGCGCGGCGTGGATCCGCGCGCGGGAGTGGGTCGCCTTCGACCATGCGACCCGATCCGCCTGGGCGGTGGGTGCCCCCGATCGCGCGGGGGACCTCGCCGCGGAGGTCTGCCGGCCGCCCGCCGAGGCGCGCCTGTCGGATCCCGAGATCGGCGCCGTGGCTGCCGCGGTCGCCCGCCACAGCCCCGCGGAGTACGCCGCGCTCATCGACTCCTGCCGAGCGGCCATCCGCGAGGGCGACGCGTACCAGCTGTGCCTGACGACGCGCTTCAGCGTCCCGGGTCGGCGGGATCCGATCGCGACGTACGAGCGCCTGCGGGCGGCGCACCCGGCCCATCACGGCGGACTGATCCGGATCGGCGGGCGCGCCCTCGCCAGCGCCAGTCCCGAACGCTTCCTCGAGGTCGCGGCGGGCACCGTCCGCACGTCGCCCATCAAGGGAACCAGGCCCCGCGGCGCCGACGCCGCGCGCGATGCGGCGCTGGCCGAGGAGCTGCGCACCGACGTGAAGGAGCGGGCCGAGAACGTCATGATCGTCGACCTCATGCGCAACGACCTCTCGCGGGTGTGCGTGGCCGGGAGCGTCGGCGTGGACGCGCTGCTGCAGGTGGAGTCCTATCCGGCGGTGCATCAGCTGGTCAGCACGGTCTCGGGGGTGCTGACCGGCGGCGTGAGCGCCGGCGACCTCTGGGACGCGGCCTTCCCCGCCGGGAGCATGACGGGGGCGCCCAAACTGTCGGCGATGCAGATCCTGCACCGTCTCGAGGGCTCGGCGCGGGGGGTGTTCGCCGGCTGCTTCGGCTGGGTGGGCGAGAACGGCGGAATGGACTTGGCGATGGTCATCCGGTCCGTCTTCATCGACGCCGACGGTGCCTACGTCGGGGCGGGCGGGGGGATCACCTGGCGCTCCCGTCCGGCCGCCGAGGTCGCGGAGGTCGCGTTGAAGGCGACCGGGCCCCTCGCAGCCGTCGGCGCCCGCCTGCCCGCCGAGTGGGCGCAGGTGGGCGTCGGGTAACCTGGGCGATGCGCTTCGCGCGCCTTCCGCGCCACCCAGGATTGGTACCCGTTCCGTGAGCCAGACTCCCCCCGACTCCACCGCGCCCGCCGACGGCGGTCACGACCCGCACGCCGTCCAGCACAAGTGGCAGGCGCGCTGGGCCGACGCCGATCCCTTCCGCGCCGGTGGCGACGAGGACAGCCGTCCCCGCAAGTACGTGCTCGCGATGTTCCCCTATCCCTCGGGCGACCTGCACATGGGGCACGCCGAGAACTACCTCTACTCCGACATCGTCGCCCGCTCGTGGCGGCACCGCGGCTACAACGTCCTCAACCCCATCGGGTGGGACTCCTTCGGCCTGCCCGCCGAGAACGCCGCGATCAAGCGCGGAGCCGATCCGCGGGAGTGGACCTACGCCAACATCGCCCAGCAGAAGGCGGGCTTCCGCGCCTACGGGGTCTCGTTCGACTGGAGCCGCGTCCTGCACACCAGCGACCCGGAGTACTACCGCTGGAACCAGTGGCTGTTCCAGCGCATGTACGAGCGCGGGCTCGCCTACCGCAAGGAGAGCCCGGTCAACTGGTGCACCAACGACCAGACGGTGCTGGCCAACGAGCAGGTCGTCGACGGCCGCTGCGAGCGCTGCGGGGCCGAGGTGGTCAAGAAGAAACTGACCCAGTGGTACTTCAAGATCACCGACTACGCCGACCGCCTGCTCGACGACCTGAATCAGCTCGAGGGCTTCTGGCCGCAGAAGGTCATCCAGATGCAGCGCAACTGGATCGGCCGCTCCGTCGGCGCCGACATCGACTTCGAGATCGAGGGTCGTCCCGGCAAGGTCACCGTCTTCTCGACGCGCCCGGACACCCTCCATGGCGCGACCTTCTTCGTCGTCGCCCCCGACAGCGACCTCGCCGCCGAGCTGGCGGCCGGCTCCTCGGCCGAGGTGCGCATGCGCTTCCAGGACTACCTCGACCGCGTGCAGCGCGAGACCGACATCGAACGTCAGAGCACCGACCGGCCCAAGACCGGCGTCTTCCTCGAGCGGTACGCGATCAACCCCGTCAACGGCGAGCGGCTGCCGATCTGGGCGGCCGACTACGTCCTCGCCGACTACGGGCACGGCGCCGTCATGGCCGTGCCCGCCCACGATCAGCGCGACCTCGACTTCGCCCGCGCGTTCGACCTGCCTGTCAAGGTCGTCGTCGACACCACCGCGCCGATCACCGGCGCCATCCCGGTGATCGAGCTCGACGAGGACGGCGTGCCGATCGATCCGAGCCTCGGCGCCGACGGGCTGGACGACATCCATCCCGCGCGCACCGGGATCGCCCTGACGGGCGAGGGCCGCATGATCAACTCGCAGGAACTCGACGGGCTGTCCAAGCGCAACGCCATCGCCCGCATGATCGACCGGCTCGAGTCGCTCGGCGCCGGGCGCGCGGCCAAGACCTACCGGCTGCGCGACTGGCTGATCTCGCGCCAGCGCTTCTGGGGCACGCCGATCCCGATGGTCCACACCGCCGACGGGCGGATCGTCCCCGTCCCCGACGAGCAGCTGCCGATCCGGCTGCCCGAGGCGGGGGACCTCGATCTCACCCCGAAGGGCACCTCGCCCCTCGGCGGCGCGGCGGAGTGGGTCGCCACCGTCGATCCCGAGACGGGCGAGCCGGCGCTGCGCGATCCCGACACGATGGACACGTTCGTCGACAGCTCCTGGTACTTCCTGCGCTTCCTGTCGCCGGACAGCTCGACCGAGCCGTTCTCGGCGCGCGAGGCCGACAAGTGGGGCCCGGTCGACTTCTACATCGGCGGCGTCGAGCACGCCATCCTGCACCTGCTCTACGCCCGCTTCATCACGAAGGTCCTCTACGACATGGGCGCCGTGGACTTCACGGAGCCGTTCTCGAGCCTGATCAACCAGGGGATGGTGATCCTGGGCGGGGCGAAGATGTCCAAGAGCAAGGGCAACCTGGTCCTCTTCCAGGACGAGCTCGACGCACACGGCGCGGACGCGCTGCGCGTGGCCCTCGCCTTCGCGGGCCCGGTGGAGGACGACAAGGACTGGAACGACGTCTCGACCACGGGCGCGCAGAAGTTCCTGGCCCGGGCGATGCGCGTGGCGCACGACGTCACGAGCGAGCCGGACGTGGTGTGGGCCGAGGGCGACCGCGGGCTCCGCCGCGTCACGCACCGGCTGCTGGCGGACGCCCCGGGCCTGGTCGAGCAGACGAAGTTCAACGTCGTCGTCGCGCGACTGATGGAACTGGTCAACGCCACCCGCAAGGTCATCGACTCCGGAGCGGGCCCCGCCGATCCCGCCGTCCGCGAGGCGGCCGAGGTGACCGCGATGATCCTCGACCTCTTCGCCCCGCACACCGCCGAAGAGATGTGGGAGGTGCTGGGATACGAGCCGTTCGTGGGACTGGTGACCTGGCGGTCGGCGGACACGACGCTGCTGACCGAGGAGTCGGTCACCGCGGTCGTGCAGATCGACGGCAAGGTGCGCGCCACGCTCGTGGTGCCCACGCGGATCGACGCCGCGGAGCTCGAAGCGCGTGCCCGCACGGACGAGAAGGTGCAGCGATCCCTCGGCGACCGGCAGATCACGCGCGCCGTCGTCCGCCCGCCCAAGGTCGTGAGCTTCAGCACGCACTGACCGTCACCGCGACCCGTCGCGGCGTCTCCTCCCCAGGCCGGCTCCCGGCCCGATCGTTCCCCCGATCCGCCGGCCGGGCACGGTGCCCGTGCCCGGTGCGCTTGAGTGGCGGGCGTGGGAACGGCGACGACGGCGGCTCCGGCCGCCCCGCGACGGCGGCTGGGCATGGGCGCCGCGGTGGTCCTCGTGCTGGCTGCCCTCGCCGTCACCGTCGGGATCGGGCTCGTCCGCTCCGCCGTCGCCCCGGTCGAGGAGGTGGCCGTGGACCCGCCGGGGGCGGTGTCGTCCGGCACACCGACGCCGTCCGCACCCGCGGCCGAGCGCGTCTACGTCCACGTCTCGGGTGCGGTGCGCCGCGAAGGCCTCTACGTGCTGGCTCCCGGCGCGCGGGTGGTGGACGCGATCGCCGCGGCCGGCGGATACGCCGACGGCGCCGACCGTGCGGCGGTGAACCTCGCTCGCGCGGTGGTCGACGGCGAGCAGCTCCACGTGCCGGTCCCGGGTGAAGCGCCGGCCGCCGGGGGAGCCGGCGCGGGCGACGGCGCGACTGCAGGAGGGCCGGTCGACCTCAACACCGCCGATGCCGGCGCCCTCGAGACGCTGCCGCGGATCGGACCGGCGCTCGCGGAGCGCATCATCGACTGGCGCACCCGCAACGGCGGCTTCCGCAGCGTCGACGATCTGCTGGCCGTGCCCGGGATCGGCGAGACGATCCTCGAGGGGCTCCGCGACCTGGTGCGGGTCTGACGTGGCCTCGCGCGGGATGCGGCTCGTCCCCGCCGCCGCGGCCGCGTGGGGCGTCGCGGGAGTGCTCATCCTCCATCCGGATGCCGCGCCCTGGGCGGCGCTGGCCCTGTGGTGCGCGACGCTCGGCCTGCTCGCGCACCTCGCGCGCCCCGGTCCGCCGCGACGGGCCGGTCTGCTCGCGGTGATCGCGGGAGCCGCTCTGGCCGCGGCGACGGCTTCCCACATCGCCTTCGCGGCGCCGTTGCGCGCAGAGGTGGCGACGCTGGTTGCGGGGGACGGGCGAGCGGTGTCGGTCGAGGCGGTCGTCACGGGCAAGATCGAGCCGCGCGCCGGAGGGCGAGTCGCCTTCGATGCGGTGACCAGGACGGTGACCGTCGGGGCCGACGCACGCCCCGCCGAGGTGCCGATCGAGATCTGGATGACAGGCGAGGCCGTGGCCGTGCTGGTCCCCGGGCCGCGCCTGGACGTCGGCTCCGAGCTCCGCGCCGCGGGATCCGCCCGGAGCGCACGGCCGGGCGAACGCGCCGTCTTCGTGCTTTCCGCGGGAACGCCGCGCACCGAGGTGACGGCCGGTCCGCCCGGCATCCTCGAGGGCGCGGCGGCTCTGCGCGCCGACCTGCTCGCGGCGGTGCGGACACTGCCCGGGCCCGGCGCCGGCCTGATCCCGGGTCTGTCCGTCGGAGACACCAGCGCGGTCAGCGCCGAACTCGACGCGCAGATGAAGGCGTCGTCCCTCTCGCATCTCACGGCGGTGTCGGGCGCGAACTGCGCACTCGTCGTCGCGATCGCCTACCTGGTAGCCGCTGCGGCGGGCGCTCCCCGCGGTGCACGGGTGGCGGCGGGGGCCGTCGTCCTCGGCGCCTTCGTGGTGCTCGTGACCCCCGAGCCGAGCGTGGTGCGTGCCGCCACCATGGCGCTCATCGCGATGGCAGCCCTGCTGCTCGGCCGCGCCGGCGCGGGCATCGCGGTGCTCTCGGTCGCGGTCGCGATCCTGCTCGTCGTCGATCCGTGGCTGGCCGCGTCCCTGGGCTTCGCGCTGTCGACGACGGCGACGGCGTCGCTGCTGATCCTCGCCCGCCCGCTCTCGACGGCGCTCGCGCGCGTGATGCCTCGGGCGCTCGCGCTGTCGGTCTCGGTGCCGCTGGCGGCGCAGCTCGCGTGCGGCCCGCTGCTGATCCTCATCGAGCCCACCGTGCCGACGTACGGCGTCGTGGCAAACCTGCTCGCCGGTCCCGCCGCACCCGCGGCCACCGTGCTCGGTCTGCTCGCCTGCCTCACCGCCGCGATCCCGCCGCTTGCCGCCGGGTTCGCCACGATCGCGTGGGTACCGGCATCCTGGATCGCCGCGACCGCCGCCACGACGTCGACGCTCCCCGCCGGCGCGCTGCCCTGGGGCTCCGGGCCGATCGGTGCGGCGGCGCTGGCGGGCATCGGCACGCTGGTCGTGGTCGCCCTCGTCGCCGCGGACGGATGGCGGCGCCGGACCGCGCGGGCAGGACTGCTCGCGGCTGCGGGCGTCATGGCGGGGGTGCTCGCCCTGGCCACGTGGGCGGCGCCCTGGACGGTGCCCCACGAGTGGGCCGTGCTGCAGTGCGACGTGGGACAGGGGGACGCGATGCTGCTGCGCAGCGGCGACGCCGTCGCGCTCGTGGACACCGGACCCGACCCCGAGGCGCTCGAGCGCTGTCTCGCGCAAGCGGGGGTGGCGGATCTGGACCTGCTCGTCCTCACCCACTTCGATCGCGACCATGCCGGAGCGGCGAGCGTGCTGACCGGGCGGGTGGCGGAGGTGCTGCACGGCCCGGCAGGCGGCGACGCCGCGGCGATCCTCCGGGGGCTCGCCGCTGCGGGCGCGCACACGCGGCACGTCGCCGCCGGCGACGCCGGTGCGCTCGGCGCGGCGCACTGGCGCGTGCTGTGGCCCGACGCGGCGGTGCGGGCGTGGCCGCCGGGCAACGACGCCAGCGTCGTCCTCGAGGTGGGCGGCGGCGGCATCCCGCGATCACTGCTGCTGGGCGATCTGTCCGAGGCGCCGCAGCGCGCCCTGCTGCGCAGCGGCGGGTGGCGCCCCCCGTACGCGGTGGTGAAGGTCGCCCATCACGGCAGCGCCGATCAGCTCGACGAGCTCTACGAACGCGCCGCGCCGTCGCTCGCGATCGTCTCGGTCGGCGACGGCAACGGGTACGGCCACCCCAGGGACGAGATCCTCGGGGTCCTGCGCGGTCTGGGCGCGCGCACTGTGCGGACCGACCTCGACGGTGCGGTCGCCGTGTGGCCCACCGCGGGGGGCGTGGCGGTGTGGCGCGAGAACGGGGGCGTCGCAGACCGTCGATAGGCTGGAGCGATGGCCCCCACCCCGCGCCGGCGACCGGCCGCCGCACCGCGCAGCGCGATCCCGCAGCTGTCCTGGCGCGACCCGCGGCCCGCGCCGGTCGTCCTGGTCTCCGGTCCCGAAGAGGTGTGCGGCGAGCGTGCCATCGCCGGCGTCCGGGAGCGGCTGCGTGCCGAGGACGCCAGCCTCGAGGTGTCCGACGTGCGGGCCGACGACTACGCGCCCGGAACGCTGCTGGCCACGACCTCGCCGTCGCTGTTCGGCGAACCGCGCCTGGTGCGGGTGTCGGGCGTGGAGAAGTGCTCCGACGCGTTCCTGAGCGAGGCGCTGTCCTACCTCGAGGCGCCGCAGGACGGGGCGACGGTGGTGCTGCGGCACACCGGGGCGAGCGTGCGCGGGAAGAAGCTCCTGGACGCCATCCGTGCCGGCGCAGGCGGCGGCGTCGAGATCGCCTGCCCTGCGATCAAGCGCGAGGGGGAGCGGTTCGACTTCGCGGCGGGGGAGTTCCAGGCCGCTGGGCGCCGCATCGCCCCGACGGCCCTGCGGACCCTGGTCGCCGCGTTCGCGGACGACGTCACCGAACTCGCCGCGGCGTGCCAGCAGCTGATCGCCGACGTCGACGGCGACATCACCGACCAGGTCGTAGAGCGCTACTACGGCGGCCGGGTGGAGACGTCGGCGTTCACCGTCGCCGACACCGCCATCGCCGGACGCTACGGCGAAGCGCTCCTCGCACTGCGCCACGCGCTCGCCTCGGGAGCGGATCCGGTGCCGATGGTGGCGGCGATCGCCTCGAAGCTGCGCATCATGGCGCGCGTGGCGGGCAGCCGCGAACCCGCGGCCGCACTGGCCGGGCGTCTCGGGATGAAGGACTGGCAGGTCGACCGGGCGCGACGGGATCTGTCCGGCTGGACGGAGTCCGCGCTGGGCGCGGCCATCCAGGCCGCCGCACGCGCGGACGCCGAGGTCAAGGGCGCCTCGCGGGATCCGGTGTTCGCACTGGAGCGGCTCGTCACGGTCATCGCCACGCGCGGCGACGGCCTGGTCTGACGCGACGGGCTGGTCTGACGCGACGGGCTGGTCTGACGCGACGGGCTGGTCTGACGCGACGGGGCCGGTCGGCGCGGCGGCCCGGCGGGTCCGCGGGCACGACGACGACGGCCCGCCCCCTGGCGGGGACGGGCCGTCGGTGCGTACCGGCTCAGAGAGCGGCGACCTGCTTCGCGATCGCCGACTTGCGGTTCGCAGCCTGGTTCTTGTGGATGACGCCCTTGCTCACAGCCTTGTCGAGCTTCTTGGCGGCCTTGACCAGCGCCTTCTCGGCGGCGGCCTTGTCACCGGCGGCGACGGCCTCGCGGGTGCGGCGCACCTCGGTCTTCAGCTCGCTCTTGACGGCCTTGTTGCGCTCGTGCGCCTTCTCATTGGTCTTGTTGCGCTTGACCTGCGACTTGATGTTCGCCACGTGTCGACGTTCTTTCGTTCGGAGTTGATCGATGGTGTTGCCGAGTGGCAGGAGAGGGATGCCGCACGGCGGTCGTGAGGGAAGAACCCACACGCAAGCCAATCAGCGAGTTTATCAGGTCTGCTCGAGTGTCGTGATCGCCAGCTCCAGCACGGCGTTGAACACGGTGGGACGCATGGCGGTGACCAGATGGCTGGTGCGCGGGACCACGATGAGCTCCGCATGCCGTGCGACCTGCAGGAACAGCCGTTCGTTCACGCGCAGCTGGTCGTACTGGCCGTTGACGAACCAGATCGGCGCCTCGATGCGCCGCAGGGCGGCCAGCAGGTCGAGGACCGACAGGCTCCGCAGGGCGATGTCCTGCGTGTCGTAGGCGTATCCGCCCGCGCCGAAGTCCGCCCGCGTCTCGGCGGGGAGCGTCCGGTCGAGCACCTGGTCGGCGAGCCACTGTCCTCGCCCGGGCAGCCGGTCGAATCCGCGCGCGAGCAGCCGGTACGTCGCCAGGCCCACGCCGCGGGGGATGGCGGTGCACGAGGCGGCGATGAGGCCCGCCACCGGAGGCGCGCTCTCGCTTCCGGCGTACTCGATCGAGACGAGGCCGCCCATCGAATGGCCCACCAGCAGCACCGGGCCCCGGTCCGCCGCGGCCCGCACCGCCTCGTCGACGGTCCGCAGCGCGGACTCCAGGGTGAAGGTCTCGCTCATGCGGGTCCCGTGCCCGGGCAGGTCGACGGCGGTCACCGGATTCCCGCGGCGCTGCAGGTAGGACACCTGCGAGCGCCACATGGTGGCAGACGTGCGGATGCCGTGCACGAGGACCACCTGCACCGCCATGCTCCCACGGTACCCAGCACCCATCCCGCCGGGCGCACCGATGGGCCCTCCGGGCGCCCGGTAGAATTCTGCGGACATGTCACCCCGCGCCCTCACCTCGCTCGAGCCTGCCGCCACGCCCCCCGAGCGCATCCGCAACTTCTGCATCATCGCCCACATCGACCACGGCAAGTCCACGCTGGCCGACCGCATGCTGCAGATCACCGGCGTCGTCTCGGACCGCGACATGCGCGCGCAGTACCTCGACCGCATGGACATCGAGCGCGAACGCGGCATCACGATCAAGTCCCAGGCGGTGCGGATGCCGTGGGCCGTTCCCGCGGACGGCGGCGCCGAGCCGGTGTACGCCCTGAACATGATCGACACCCCCGGGCACGTGGACTTCACCTACGAGGTCTCGCGCTCGCTGGCGGCGTGCGAGGGCGCGATCCTCCTGGTGGATGCCGCGCAGGGCATCGAGGCGCAGACCCTCGCCAACCTGTACCTCGCGCTCGAGAACGACCTGCAGATCATCCCGGTGCTCAACAAGATCGACCTGCCGGCGGCGGACCCCGAGAAGTTCGCGAACGAGCTCGCGGGGCTGATCGGCGGCGACCCCGACGACGTGCTCCGCGTCAGCGGCAAGACCGGCCAGGGCGTCGAAGAGCTCCTCGATCGCATCGTGCGCGACATCCCCGCTCCCGTCGGCGACGCCGACGCGCCCGCGCGTGCGATGATCTTCGACTCCGTCTACGACTCCTACCGCGGTGTCGTGACCTACGTGCGGATGGTGGACGGCAAGCTCGAGCCGCGCGAGCGGATCCAGATGATGTCCACCCGCGCGACGCACGAGCTGCTCGAGATCGGGGTCTCCAGCCCCGAGCCGACCCCGACGCGCGGCCTCGGCGTCGGCGAGGTCGGCTACCTCATCACCGGGGTGAAGGACGTCCGCCAGTCCAAGGTGGGCGACACCATCACCAATGCGCGCAAGCCTGCGGCCGACCCGCTGGCCGGCTACACCGACCCGAAGCCGATGGTCTTCTCGGGGATCTACCCGATCGACGGCAGCGACTACGCCGTGCTGCGGGAGGCCCTGGACAAGCTGAAGCTGTCGGACGCCTCCCTGCAGTACGAGCCCGAGACCTCGGTGGCCCTGGGCTTCGGGTTCCGCTGCGGGTTCCTCGGCCTGCTCCACCTCGAGATCATCACCGAGCGCCTGTCGCGGGAGTTCGACCTCGACCTCATCACCACGGCGCCGTCGGTGACCTACGAGGTCACCACCGACACCGGCGAGAACGTCGTCGTCACCAACCCCAGCGAGTACCCCGACGGGCGCGTGGCCGAGGTGTCCGAGCCCGTCGTGAAGGTCGGCATCCTGCTGCCCAAGGACTACGTGGGCACCGTGATGGAGCTCTGCCAGTCCCGACGCGGGTCGCTGCTGGGAATGGACTACCTGAGCGAGGACCGCGTCGAGCTGCGCTACAACATGCCGCTCGGCGAGATCGTGTTCGACTTCTTCGACCAGCTGAAGTCCAAGACGCAGGGCTATGCGAGCCTGGACTACGAGCCGGCGGGCTCCCAGACGGCGGACCTGGTGAAGGTCGACATCCTGCTGCAGGGCGAGAAGGTGGACGCCTTCAGCTCGATCGTCCATCGCGACAAGGCGTACGCGTACGGCCTGATGATGACCGAGCGGTTGCGCAAGCTCATCCCGCGGCAGCAGTTCGAGGTGCCGATCCAGGCGGCGATCGGCGCGCGCATCATCGCGCGCGAGAACATCCGCGCCATCCGCAAGGACGTCCTCGCCAAGTGCTACGGCGGTGACATCACCCGCAAGCGCAAGCTCCTCGAGAAGCAGAAAGAGGGCAAGAAGCGCATGAAGATGGTCGGGCGCGTGGAGGTTCCGCAGGAGGCGTTCATCGCGGCGCTGTCCGGCGACGTCGAGGGCAAGGAGAAGAAGTAGCCTCTCGGCCCGCGCCCGCTCACACCGGGCGCGCAGGGGCCGCGGCTACGCTGGAGACCATGCGCCGCGGGACGTTCAGGGACGAGACGGTCGACTACGCAGCCGTGGGCGCCACGCAGGCGCCCGATCTCATGCAGTATCCGCCGGAGCGGAGCGTCCCGGCCGAGGAGTCCTGGCGCATCGGCAGCGGCGAGTCGCGCTTCCAGACCGCCTCGGACGCCCTGATGTCTTGGGCGGCGCTCCGCGGAGCGGGGCTGCGCCTGACCGATGTGCGCCCGGCATCCGGCCCGATGTACTCGGGCGTGAGTTTCGACAGCGAGGGCAATGCCGTGGCTCCGAGCCGCACGGACGCCGATCAGCGCTTCGATCAGGACGGCACCCCGTACGTCGCCGCCGGCACCACCGTCACGGTGGACGGCCGCGTGGCCGGACACCGTGCGTCGGGCGAGCTGCGGGTCATCCTCGCCGTCGACGAGCCGCGCCGGGTGGGGTACGCCCTCGGGACGGTGAGCGGGTCGGTGGTCAGCGGCGAGGAGTCCTTCATGCTCGACTGGCTCGACAACGACGAGGTGTGGTTCACCGTCCGCGCCTTCGACGCGCCGTCCTCCGTGCTCTACCGGCTGCTTCCGGCGATGGTCAAGCGCCGGCGTCGCGGGCTGTTCACCGGCTACCTGCGGGCGATCTCGCCGCTGTACGCCACGCCGGCGTGACCCGCTGATGCCCTCCGCGCTCCCGGACGGCGAGCCGGTGCCGCCCGGCGGCGTCCTTCCCGCCGACACCCACGTCGACCCGAGCACGCCCTTCGGGGTGTACCTGCACGTGCCGTTCTGCCGCGTGCGCTGCGGCTACTGCGACTTCAACACCTACACCTCTTCGGAACTGCGCGGTGCGCGCCAGCAGGACTACGCCGACGAGGTTCGGCGCGAGATCGACCTCGCCCGCACGGCCCTCGAGGCGGTGGGCCCGCTGCGGCCCGCCGCGACGGTGTTCTTCGGAGGCGGGACGCCCACGCTCCTGCCCGCCGGAGACCTCGGCCGGATGCTCGAGGCGGTGACGGCGGCGTTCGGCCTCGACCCGGACGCCGAGGTGACGGTCGAGGCCAATCCCGACACCGTCACGGGCGAGTCCGTCGCCCTGCTCGCCGAGGCGGGGGTCACGCGGCTGAGCATCGGGATGCAGTCGGCCGTGCCGCACGTCCTGCACACCCTGGACCGGACGCACGAGCCCGCCAACGTGGCCGCCGCCGTCCGCGCCGCGCGGGGCGCCGGCCTCCAGGTCAGCCTCGACCTCATCTACGGCACGCCCGGTGAGAGCCTCGAGGACTGGCGGCGGACGCTGGACGAGGCGCTCTCGCACGCCCCGGACCACGTGTCCGCCTACGCCCTCATCGTCGAGGAGGGGACTGCCCTTCACCGCCGCATCCGGCGCGGCGAGGTCGCGATGCCGGACGACGACCTGCAGGCGGACATGTACGAAGAGGCGGACGCCGCCCTCGCCGCGGCGGGCTACTCCTGGTACGAGGTGTCGAACTGGGCGCGCGGCGACCGTTTCCGCTCCCGGCACAACCTCGCGTACTGGCGCGGGACGGACTGGTGGGGTTTCGGTCCCGGCGCCCACAGCCACATCGCCGGCACGCGCTTCTGGAACGTCCGGCATCCCGCCGCGTACGCCCAGCGCCTGGCCGCCGGGCATTCCCCGGCGCAGGGGCGGGAGCGGCTGAGCCCCGAGGCGCGTCACGCGGAGCGGGTGCTGCTGGGTACGCGCATCCGGGACGGGCTCGATCTCGGCGAGCTGACCGCGCAGGCGCGCACCGCGGTGGCCGCGCTCATCGCCGACGGTCTGCTCGAGGGCGCCGCCGCCGTTCGCGGCCGGGCGGTGCCGACGCTGCGCGGACGGCTGCTGGCCGACGTCGTCGCCCATGCGCTGACCCGGTGACCGGCATCCGGAGGGAATGCCCCGCGGTTCTCGCGAACCCCCGGCCCGGACGGCGGTAGGATTGGCACTCGCGCAAGAGGAGTGCCAGCGAGGGAGACGATGGTCAGCGAACGGGGTCTGCAGGTGCTGCGCGCGATCGTCCAGGACTACGTGGACACGCGCGAGCCGGTCGGCAGCAAGGCGATCGTGGAGCGCCACGCCTTCGGCGTCTCTGCCGCCACGATCCGCAACGACATGGCCCTGCTCGAGGACGAGGACCTCATCGTCGCCCCTCACACCTCCTCGGGGCGCGTGCCCACCGACAAGGGCTACCGCGTCTTCGTCGACCACCTCGCCGAGCTGCGCCCGCTCAGCCCCGCCCAGCGGCACGCCATCGCGTCGTTCCTGGACGGTCCCGGCGATCTGGACGACGCGCTGGCGCGCACGGTGCGTGCGCTGTCGCAGCTGACCGGCCAGGTCGCCATCGTCCAATACCCCTCGTTCGCCCGCGCGACCGTCTCGCATGTCGAGCTCGTCCAGCTCGGCGGGGGGCGAATGCTGGTGATCGTCGTCACCGACACCGGGCGGGTCTCGCAGCGTCTGGCGGTCGTGCACGACGACTTCGACGAGTCGGAGCTCGCCCGCATGCGCGCCGAGATCGGCACGATGCTCGTGGGGCGCGCCGTCCGCGACGGCGTGCAGCGCATCGACGAGCATCTCGCCGGCGCCGCCTCGACGGCGGGAACCGGCCGTCACGCGGCGACGGCGGCCGTGCTGCGGGTCGTCGGCGAGGAGCTCGAGGGCTTCCGCCAGGACCGTCTCGTCATGGCCGGCAGCGCGAACCTCGCCCGGCGCGAGGCGGACTTCCGCGGCAGCATCTACCCGCTGCTCGAGGCCATCGAGGAGCAGGTGACGCTGCTGCGCCTGATGGGTGAGATGGTCGCCGACGAGCAGGGGCTGGCGGCGAGCATCGGACGCGAGAACGAGCCGTTCGGCCTGGGCGAGGCCTCGGTGCTCACCAGCGACTACGACGCCACGGGGGAGCGCGCCCGCGTCGGCGTGCTGGGCCCCACGCGCATGGACTACCCGACGAATCTGGCGGCGGTGCGGGCGGTGGCCCGCTACCTGACCCGGCTGCTGGAAGAGGACGAGGGCGCCCGCTGAGAGCGGGCGACCCCCAGGACGATGCCGCGCCGGGTGCGCGGCCAGGAAGGCGAAAGTGGCTGACCACTACGAGGTTCTCGGCGTCTCGCGGGACGCGACGGCGGACGAGATCAAGAAGGCGTACCGGCGGCTGGCCCGTCAGCTGCATCCCGACGTGAATCCGGGGGAGGACGCCTCCGAGCGGTTCAAGCTCGTCACCCACGCGTACGACGTGCTCAGCGACCCCGAGCAGCGGGCGCGGTACGACATGGGCGGCGACTCGCCCTTCGGCGGCGCGGCCGGCGGCTTCAGCGGCTTCGGCGACATCTTCGAGACGTTCTTCGGCGCCGCCGCCGGCGGCGCGCGCGGCGGCCGCCCGCGGTCGCGTCGCGAGCGCGGGCAGGACGCCCTCGTCCGGGTGACCCTGGAGCTGGGGGACGTGGTGTTCGGCGTCCACCGCGACATCGAGGTGGACACCGCGGTGCTGTGCGAGACCTGCGAGGGCTCGTGCTGTCAGCCGGGCACGTCGCCGGTCACGTGCGACATCTGCCACGGCAGCGGTCACGTGCAGCGACAGGTGCGCAGTCTGCTGGGCAACGTCGTCACCAGCCAGCCCTGCGCCGTGTGCCAGGGCTACGGCACCACGATCCCGTACCCGTGCGCGACGTGTCAGGGGCAGGGCCGGGTGCGCGCCCGCCGCACCGTGTCGCTGGAGATCCCCGCCGGCGTCGAGACCGGCCTGCGGCTCCAGCTCCCCGGCTCGGGCGAGGTGGGCCCGGCAGGCGGCCCGCACGGCGATCTCTACGTCGAGGTCACGGTGTCGCCGCACGAGGTCTTCAGCCGGGACGGCGACGACCTGCTCGCCACCATCGAGGTATCCATGCCCGACGCGATCCTGGGCACCACGACCACCATTTCGTCGCTGGACGGCCCCGTCGACCTCGAGCTGCGCCCCGGCGTACAGGCCGGTGACATGCTGACCATCAAGGGGCGCGGCATCACGCCGCTGCGCGGCACCCAGCGTGGCGACCTCAAGGTGGGAGTCCACGTCGTGACCCCGACGCGGCTGGATGCCAAGGAGCGCGCTCTGATCGAGGAGTTCGCCCGCCGCACGAAGGCCCCCGGCCCGCGCCTCGCGGAGTTCCACCAGGGCCTGTTCGCGAAGCTCCGCGACCGATTCCGCAACGGCTGATCCGGTGGCGCTTCACTTCGTCGCGGACGACGCCTCGTCGGTCGCCGCCGGCGGCACGATCGTGCTCACCGGCGCCGAGGCGCACCACGCCGCCGTGGTGCGGCGGGTCCGCGTCGGCGAAGAGGTCACGGTGGGTGACGGACGGGGCACGTGGCTGACCGGCGTGTGCGCCGAGGTCTCGCCGCGCGAGGTGTCGGTCCGGGTGAGCACGCGCCGCGACGTGCCCGCCGCGGCGCCGCGCGTCGTCCTCGTGCAGGCGCTGGCCAAGGGCGATCGCGACGAGCTGGCCGTCCAGGCGGCGACCGAGCTCGGCGTCGACGAGATCCTGCCCTGGCAGGCCGCCCGCAGCGTGTCGCGATGGGAGGGCCCGAAGGCGCAGAAGGGGCGCGACCGGTGGACGTCGATCGTCCGGGAGGCCGCCAAGCAGGCGCACCGGGCCTGGGTCCCCGACGTGGCGGCGCCGGTCACGACCGCCGAGCTCGCCGAGCGCGCGCGTCGGTCCCGGATGCTGGTGCTCGACCCCGCCGCCGATCGTCCGCTCTCCGCGGTCCTGCGAGAAGCTCCCGAGCAGGGCGAGATCGTGCTGGTCGTCGGGCCCGAGGGCGGCATCACCGAGCAGGAGCGGGAGCGCCTGGTCGAGGCGGGTGCGACCGCCGTGCGCCTGGGCGACACGGTCCTGCGCACCTCGACGGCGGGGCCCGCCGCCCTGGCGGTGGTCGGCGTCGTGCTCGGCCGGTGGTGACACCGCCTCGTTAGACTGGCGGGTATGAGCGAACCGTCGATCTTCACGCGCATCCTGCGGGGAGAGATCCCCGCCGACATCATCGCCGAGACCGAGAACGCGTTCGCGATCGCCGACATCGCCCCCCAGGCGCCGGTCCACCTGCTGGTGATCCCGAAGTCCCAGGAGTACCGCGATGTCGTGGAACTGGCAGCCGGAGACCCGGACCTTCTCTGCGAGCTGATCGGGCTGGCGAACTCCGTGGCCGCGGAGCACTCCGACGGCGATTTCCGCCTGGTGTTCAACACCGGCCCGCGGGCGGGGCAGACGGTCTTCCACGTGCACGCGCACGTGCTGGCCGGTGGACTGGAAGAGAAGAGTGTCGGTGCCTGACGATTCGCCCACGACGCAGCGCGTCTACGCCGACGGCGTGGCCATGGTGCAGCTGCTCGGTCCGCAGGACAGACTGCTGCGCGTCGTCGAGAAGGAGCATCCGGACGTCGATGTGCTGGTGCGAGGCAACGAGATCACCCTCACCGGCGACGCCGACGCCGTGGCGGCCGCCCGCCGCCTCGTGGACGAGCTGCTGGAGATGACCCGCGCCGGCCAGGGACTCGATCCGGCCGACGTCGCCTCGTCCAGCCGCATCCTGCGCTCCGACGGCAGCCCCCGTCCGTCCGAGGTGCTCGGCGAGGCGGTGCTGTCCTCCCGCGGCAAGGTCATCCGGCCCAAGACCCTCGGCCAGAAGGCGTATGTCGACGCCATCGAAGAGAACACCATCGTGTTCGGCATCGGTCCCGCCGGCACCGGCAAGACCTACCTCGCCATGGCCAAGGCCGTCCAGGCGCTGCAGCGCAAAGAGGTGAGCCGGATCATCCTCACCCGTCCCGCCGTCGAGGCGGGGGAGCGTCTGGGCTTCCTGCCCGGAACCCTCACCGACAAGATCGACCCCTACCTGCGACCGCTCTACGACGCGCTCAACGAGATGATGGACCCCGAGCTGGTGCCCAAGCTCATCGCCACGGGCACCATCGAGGTGGCGCCGCTGGCCTACATGCGCGGCCGCACGCTCAACGACTCCTTCGTGGTCCTCGACGAGGCGCAGAACACGACCCCCGAGCAGATGAAGATGTTCCTCACCCGGCTCGGGTTCGGAACGCGCATGGTCGTCACCGGCGACATCACCCAGATCGACCTGCCCCAGGGTGCGTCGGGCCTGCGGCTGGTGACCCGGGTGCTCGACACCATCGACGACATCCACTTCGCCTACCTCACCAGCGACGAC
Organism: Microbacterium aureliae; assembly: GCF_054780155.1. NCBI lineage: Bacteria > Bacillati > Actinomycetota > Actinomycetes > Micrococcales > Microbacteriaceae > Microbacterium > Microbacterium aureliae. Next base: position 236,150 of record NZ_BAAGWW010000001.1, on the reverse strand, counting down.
GTCGTGCGCCACACGCTGGTCGGGCGCATCGTGGACGCGTACACCGAGTACGACGAACGGCGGCTGGCCGCACGACGCGAGCGGGACGAGGCGGCGGAGTTCGCCTCCCGCGCCGACCGTCGCGGGCACTCGCGGCCGGCCGGACCGCGCGACCATCTTCCGAAGCGGGGACGTTCATGACCATCGAGATCAGCAACGAGTCCGGCGTGGCGGTCGACGAGACCGTCCTGCTGCGCCTCATGGAGCACAACTTCGCCGAGCTCCACATCAGCCCCGACGCCGACGTCGCCATCCTCATGGTGGACGAGGGGGCGATGGAGGCGCTGCACGTGCAGTGGATGGACGAGCCGGGCCCCACGGACGTCCTCAGCTTCCCGATGGACGAGCTGCGCCCCGGCACCGAGGACCAGCCCACCCCGCCCGGTCTGCTCGGCGACATCGTGCTGTGCCCCCAGGTCGCCGAGACGCAGGCCGTCGCCGCCAAGCACTCCACGATGGACGAGCTGGTGATGCTCACCACGCACGGGCTGCTGCATCTGCTCGGCTTCGACCACGCCGAGCCGGACGAGGAGCGGGAGATGTTCGCGCTGCAGAAGGACCTCATCGTGGGGTTCCAGCACGGCGAACGACGACGCGAGCGCCCATGACACCCACTCTGCTGCTGATCGCCGCGGGGGTCCTGCTGGCGTTCGGCGCCCTCATGGTCGCCCTCGACGCGGCGCTGTCGGTGACCTCCCGCGCCGATCTGGCCGAGTGGGGATCTGCCGGCCCGAACGCCTCATCGCTGCGGAAGATCGCTATCGATCCCGACGCCCACGCCAACGCCGTGGCCTTCATCCGCGTGCTGGCCGAGACGACCGCGGCGGTGCTGGTGACGGTCGCGCTCACGCTCATCTTCGACAGCATCTGGTGGGCGACCCTCACCGCGGCGGTGATCCTCACGGGCGTGTCCTACGTGGTGGTCGGAGTCAGCCCCCGCAGTGTCGGGCGACAGCACGCGACGGGGCTGCTGCGCGCCGCGGCTCCCGTCGTGCGCGGGGTGCGCATCCTGCTCGGCCCCCTCGCCCACGGGCTGGCCGCGCTCGGCACCCGCCTCACCCCGGGGGTCCGCCGCGGCGGCAACTTCGCCTCGGAGGAGCAGCTGCTGAGCATCATCGACGACGCGGCCGAGAACGAGCTCATCGAAGAGGACGATCGCGAGCTCATCCACTCGGTGTTCGAGTTCACCGACACCTACGTGCGCGAGGTCATGGTGCCCCGCACCGACATGGTGACCGCCGACGCGTCGGCGACCACGCGCGACGCGATGGCGATCTTCCTCGAGAAGGGCGTCTCGCGCATCCCGATCGTCGACGACGAGGCGGACGACGTCGTGGGGCTGCTCTACCTGAAGGACCTCGTGCAGTTCGGCTTCCGCGACGAGGCCGGCTGGCGCGACGCGCCGATCCTGCGCATCGCGAGGCCCGCGGTGTTCGTCCCGGAGTCGATGAAGGCCGAGACGCTCCTGCAGCAGATGAAGCGCGAAGCCGTGCACGTCTGCATGGTCGTGGACGAGTACGGCGGCGTCTCGGGCCTGGTGACCCTCGAGGACCTCATCGAGGAGCTGGTCGGCGAGATCGTGGACGAGTACGACCCGCGCGGCGACGAGGTGGTCGAGCTCGACCCGGGCCGGTTCCGCGTGTCCGCGCGCATGAGCCTGGACGAGGTGGGCGACCTGTTCGGCATCGAGCTCGAGGACGAGGACGTCGACTCCGTGGGCGGACTGCTGGGCAAGGCCCTCGGTCGCGTGCCGCAGCCCGGGGCGACCGGTCAGCTGGCGGGGCTGGTGATGACCGGCGGCGCGTCCCGCGGCCGCGGGAGGCTGGCCACGGTCATCGTCGAGCGGGCCGCAGAAGAGGACGCCGACGCCGAGACCGAGGCCGCGCCGGCGGAGCCGTCGACCGCACGATCCCAGACCGGAGAAGTGCGCACCGTGAGGAGCACGCCATGACCGCAGAAGACACCGCCCCCGTCCCGCAGGCCCGGTCCGGCTTCGCCACGTTCGTCGGGCGCCCGAACGTCGGGAAGTCGACGCTCACCAACGCCCTGGTCGGTGAGAAGGTGGCGATCACGAGCGACAAGCCGCAGACGACGCGGCGCGCGATCCGCGGCATCCTGAACCGACCCGAGGGTCAGCTCGTCCTGGTCGACACGCCCGGGCTCCACCGCCCGCGGACCCTCCTGGGGCAGCGCCTGAACGATCTCGTCGAGCAGGTGCTCGGCGACGTCGACGTCATCGGGTTCTGCGTCCCGGCCACCGAGAAGATCGGTCCGGGCGACCGGCGCATCGCCGAGTCCCTCGACGGCTACGGCAGGGCGAAGAAGGTCGCCATCGTGACCAAGACGGATGCGGCGTCCCGGGAGCAGATCACCGAGCGGCTCATCGAGGTAGACGCCCTCCGCCCGGACTGGGCAGCGGTCATCCCGCTGTCCGCGCTCACGCGCGAGCAGCTGGACCTTCTGGCCGCCGAGCTGCTCTCGCTCATGCCGGTGGGACCGGCCCTGTACCCCGAGGACGTCGTCACCGACGAGACCCTCGAGGACCGGATCGCCGAGATCATCCGCGAGGCCGCGCTCGAGGGAGTCCGCGACGAGCTGCCGCACTCCATCGCCGTCGTCGTCCAGGACATCTCGCCCCGCGAGGACTCCGACCTCACCGACGTCTACGCCGACCTCATCGTCGAGCGCGACAGCCAGAAGGCCATCATCATCGGGCACAAGGGCTCCCGGCTGCGGGATGTCGGCGCGCGGGCCCGCGCGCAGATCGAGCCGCTGCTGGGGACGCGGGTGTTCCTGTCCCTGCACGTGCGCGTCGCCAAGGAGTGGCAGAGCGACCCCAAGCAGCTCGGCCGGCTGGGCTTCTGATCAGCCGGCGAGCTCCCGCAGCGCCGAACGCACGATGACGACGTCCTCGCCGTAGTCGGCGTCCACGGCGGACTGCAGCGTGCCGTCGTCCCACACCACGTCCACCCACAGGCGCCCGTCCATCGCCGACGCGGTGAGGGCCTGTGCGCCCAGGCGCTCCCAGATCTCCTCCTGCAGCTGGGCGAGGGTGTCCTCGGATGCCGTGCCCGGCCGTCCGCCGGTCGGGTCGGGGATCATCATCGGATCGTAGAGGGCCAGCATGATGGGCTCGGCGGTCACCGTCATCGTCTCGCCGTCGAAGGTCCCCTGCACGGCGTACGCGCCCCACGTGGTCCCGTCCGAGCTCTCGCTGCCCTCGACGGACTCCCAGTCCCAACCCCGCAGCGGCAGGCCGGTGCACTGCGGCGGATAGGACTCCGCGACACCGCCGAGGCACAGCTGCGGGTCGTCTCCAGTGTCGAGGACCGTGCCCTGCGCGATGACCTCGCCCGCGGGGGGCGGTGGCGGGGCGAGCGTCGCCGCGGGGGCGGGGTCCGCCGCGCCGGGGCGACCCGGTGTGGCGCACGAGGCGAGCAGGACCGTCAGCAGCGCTGTCGCGGCGGTCAGGACGAGTGCAGATTGTCGGTGCGAGCGGTTCACACCCTCACAGTGTCGAGCACAATTGGTTCGTCTCAGCCGTTTCGAAGACATCCTGGTAGCATCGACCCATGCGCGCCGGCATCCTTCTCCTTCTTAGCCGCCGCGACGAGTCCTCGTTCTAGGGCCTTCCTCGTCGCGGAGCTTCTCATCGGCCCGCACCATCCGCCCCGAGCCTGCCGCCAGCCCGCGCGGCCGGGCCGTGAACGAAAAGCGACGAACCATGGAGAACACCCAGAAGCCCTCGGGCATGCCGACCCACAAGTACCGGCCCTACCACGATCAGCTCCGCGTCGATCTGCCCGATCGCACGTGGCCGTCCCGGCGCATCACCACCGCCCCGCGCTGGTGCGCGGTGGATCTGCGCGACGGCAACCAGGCGCTGATCGATCCGATGAGCCCCGAGCGCAAGCGCATCATGTTCGAGCTGCTCGTGCAGATGGGCTACAAAGAGATCGAGGTCGGGTTCCCGTCCGCCAGCCAGACCGACTTCGACTTCGTCCGCCAGCTCATCGACGAGGGTCTCATCCCGGACGACGTGACCATCCAGGTGCTCACCCAGGCGCGCGCCCACCTGATCGAGCGCACCTACGAGGCCATCGCCGGCGCGAAGCAGGCGATCGTCCACCTCTACAACTCCACCAGCGTCCTGCAGCGCGACGTGGTGTTCCGCACCGACAAGCAGGGCATCATCGACATCGCGCTGGAGGGCGCGCGGCTGTGCCGGCAGTTCGAGACGCGCATCCCCGGGACGCGCGTGTTCTACGAGTACTCGCCCGAGAGCTACACCGGCACGGAGCTGGAGTTCGCCGTCGACATCTGCAACCAGGTGATCGAGGTGCTCGAGCCGACCGCTGACCGCAAGGTCATCATCAACCTGCCGGCCACGGTCGAGATGGCCACCCCGAACGTCTATGCGGACTCCATCGAATGGATGTCGCGACGCCTGGCCCACCGCGAGAACATCATCCTGTCGCTGCATCCGCACAACGACCGCGGCACCGCGATCGCCGCGGCCGAGCTCGGCTACATGGCCGGCGCGGACCGCATCGAAGGATGCCTGTTCGGCAACGGCGAGCGCACCGGCAACGTCGATCTGGTGGCGCTGGGCATCAACCTGCTCACGCAGGGGATCGACCCGCAGATCGACTTCAGCGACATCGACCACGTCAAGCGCACCGCCGAGTACTGCAACCAGCTGCCGGTTCCGGAGCGCAGCCCCTGGGCGGGCGACCTCGTCTTCACCGCGTTCAGCGGCTCGCACCAGGACGCCATCAAGAAGGGCTTCGAGGCGATGGCCGCGCGCGCGGAGCAGGCCGGGGTGCCGGTGGACGACCTCGAATGGGCCGTGCCGTATCTGCCCATCGACCCGAAGGACCTCGGCCGTTCCTACGAGGCGGTCATCCGCGTGAACTCGCAGTCGGGCAAGGGGGGAGTGGCCTACCTGCTGAAGACCGACCACGCCCTGGACCTGCCGCGACGGCTGCAGATCGAGTTCTCGGGCGTCGTCCAGGCCAAGACGGATGCCGAGGGCGGCGAGGTCACGAGCGACCAGATCTGGTCCATCTTCACCGACGAGTACCTGCCCGCCGACGACGCCGACGAGCGCTGGGGCCGTTTCGAGCTGCTGTCCACGCGCACGCAGAGCGACATGTCCGGCGACGTCCTGCTCGAGGTGACCCTGCGCGACGGTGAGGAGCGGGTTCCCGCGAGCGGCCGCGGCAACGGGCCCGTGGCCGCCTTCCTCGAGGTGCTGCGCGGACACGGCTTCGACGTCACCGTCTACGACTACGTCGAGCACGCGCTGAGCGCGGGCGGCGACGCGCAGGCCGCGGCCTACGTCGAGCTGCAGGTCGACGGCGACCGGCTGTGGGGCGTCGGGATCGACGGCGACATCTCCACCGCATCCCTCAAGGCGATCGTCTCGGGCGTGAACCGGGCGATCCGCACCCGCGCACAGGCGGGGGCGCTCGCGGGCGTGTGAGATCCCGACCCGGCGCCCCGTCAGGGGCGCCGGGTCGGGATCGCGGCGGTCTCGACGGCGACCTTGCGGCGGTACAGCGCCCGCTGCTCGGGCAGCGAGATGTCGAAGATCACCGCCAGCAGCCGGATGATCGCCGTCACGACGATCCCCACGATCGCCGCGATCAGCAGGGGTGCGCCCAACGCGTGGACCACGGCGAGGAACGCGCAGCCCGCGCCGGCAGCCACGGCGTAGAGCGAGCCGACGTGCATGATGGCCACCGGCAGGCCCATCATGATGTCGCGCAGGATGCTGCCTCCCGCGGCGGCGCACACCCCGACGAGCACCGCGGGCACCGGCGGGAGTCCGAGGCCCAGTGCCTTGCTCGTGCCGAAGGCGCCGAACATCCCGATCACCAGGGCGTCCAGCCCCACGATGACGCCGTTCAGGCGCTGGAAGACGCCCGCCAGCAGCATCCCGACGATCGCCGCGCCGGTGGCCGTGAGCAGATACCAGTTGCTCTGCAGCGTCGCCGGGGTGACGTTGAGCAGCAGATCGCGGATGAGCCCGCCTCCCATGCCCATCACCATGCCGATGATCGCCACCCCGAGCAGGTCGAGACGTCGCTGACCGCGGAACCCCGAGGCGAACAGTGCGCCCTGGATGCCGCCCAGTCCCACGGCGGTGAGGTCCGCCCACAGCGGGATCACGAACAGCGGCTCGTCCATCCCCTCATTATCGGCCCGGCCCGGCCTGCGCCCCGGAAGGCCGCGACCGCGGATAATCGAGGGGTGCCCACCTATCGCGACGAGGTCGTGGTCCTGCGCACCCACAAGCTGGGCGAGGCCGACAGGATCGTGACGCTGCTGAGCCGGCGGCACGGCAAGATCCGTGCCGTGGCGAAGGGCGTGCGCCGGACGTCGTCGCGGTTCGGCTCGCGCCTGGAGCCGTTCATGGTCGCCGACGTCCAGATGTACGAGGGGCGTTCGCTGGACATCGTGCAGCAGGCGGAGTCGATCGGCGCGTACGGCGCCGACATCGTCGTCCACTACGAGCGCTACACCGCCGCGCACGCGATGGTCGAGGCCGCCGACCGGCTCAACGAGGCCGAGGCGACCCCGCAGCAGTACCTGCTGCTGGTCGGGGGCCTGCGGGCCCTCGCGCGCGGCGAGCACGCCGCGCGCGCGATCCTGGACTCCTACCTGCTGCGCGCGATGGCGCTGTCGGGGTGGGCTCCCGGCCTGACCGACTGCGCGCGCTGCGGCGCGACCGGCCCGCACGAGTCGTTCGTCGCCCAGCTGGGGGGGATGGTCTGCTCGTCCTGCGCGCCGGCGGGCTCGGCGCGGCTGGACTCCGCGACCGCCGCCGTCCTGCGCGCCCTCATGGCCGGGGACTGGCAGGTCATCGACGACGCCGGCCGCGGCGCGTCATCGGCCGCCTCGGGGCTCATCGCCGCCTACGCCCAGTGGCATCTCGAGCGCGGCATCCGCTCGCTCGCCCACGTTCCCACGGAGACCCCGCGATGACCCCCAAGCCCTACACCCATCGGGATGCCGTCGCCTACCGCCCCCTGGACTGGACCGGGGTCCATCCGCCGGCCTTCCCCGAGGGCCGGGTCCCCGCGCACGTCGCGATCGTGATGGACGGCAACGGCCGGTGGGCGAACCACCGCGGGCTCACCCGCGTCGAGGGGCACAAGGCCGGCGAAGAGGTCCTGCTGGACGTGGTGGCCGGCGCCATCCAGGCCGGCGTCCGCCATCTGAGCGTGTACGCGTTCTCGACCGAGAACTGGGCGCGGTCGCCCGAGGAGGTCCGCTTCCTCATGGGCTACAACCGCGACGTGCTCCATCGCCGCCGCGACCAGCTGAACGAGTGGGGCGTCCGGGTGCGGTGGTCCGGTCGCAAACCCCGGCTGTGGGGCTCGGTCATCAAGGAGCTGCAGTACGCCGAGGAGCTCACGCGGGACAACGACGTGATGACCCTCACGATGTGCGTCAACTACGGCGGCCGGGTCGAGATCGTCGATGCGGTGCGCCGCATCGGCGAGGAGGTGGCCGCCGGACGCCTGCGGCCGTCCGCGATCACCGAGAAGATGATCCGCCGGCACCTTTACCAGCCGGACATGCCCGACGTCGACCTCTTCATCCGCTCCAGCGGCGAGCAGCGCACCTCGAACTTCCTGCTGTGGGAGTCGGCGTACGCCGAGTTCGTCTTTCTGGACACCCTCTGGCCGGACTTCTCGCGCACGGACCTGTGGCACGCGATCTCGCTCTACCTCTCCCGCGATCGGCGCTTCGGCGGGGCCGTCGACCGCCCGAGATGAGCGCCGTCGGCTCGCGTGGCGGAATAGCGCGGATGCCGGGGCGTTGGGTCTCTTCGTGACCGACAAGATCCGAATCGACGTATGGAGCGACATCGCGTGCCCGTGGTGCTACATCGGCAAGCGCAACCTGGAGCAGGGGCTGGCCGCCGCCGCAGCGGAGGGCGACCTGCCCGAGGTGGAGGTCGTCTACCGCTCCTTCGAGCTCTCACCTGACACTCCCGAGGACTTCGAGGGCGACGAGAGCGACTACCTCGTGCAGCACAAGGGGATCTCGCGCGAGCAGGCCGGAGCCATGCTCGAGCGCGTCACCGCAGTGGCGGCCGAGGCCGGCCTCGGCTACCGAGTCGACCTGCTGCAGCACACCAACACCGTCCGTGCGCACGAGCTGCTGCACTACGCCAAGTCTCGCGGGCGCCAGCACGAGATGGCCGAGCGGCTCATGGCGGCGTACTTCACCGAGGGCCGCCACGTCGGCCGCGTGGACGACCTGGTGACCCTCGCCGCCGAGTCGGGGCTGGACGCCGACGAGGCGAGGCACGCCCTCGAGCAGGGCCGATTCCGCGAGGCGGTGTCGGCGGACCAGGCCCAGGCCCGGGCGTGGGGGATCACCGGCGTCCCCTTCTTCGTCATCGACGAGACCTACGGGGTGTCGGGTGCGCGGCCGGCGGCCGCCTTCGCGCAGATCGTCCGCCAGGTCGCGGCCGAGCGGGTCGCCGTCGGCTGACCGGCGTCAGCGGGGGAGGACCGCCTCGATCGCCGCGACGATCTGCGGGTCATCCGGCGCCGTCCGCGGCCGGAACCGGCTCACCGTGCCGTCGGGGGCGACGAGGAACTTCTCGAAGTTCCACTGCACGCGTCCGCTCCGCCCGTCCGCGTCCGGCGTCTTGCGCAGCTCGGCGAACAGGGGCGCAGCCTTCGGGCCGTTCACCTTGACCTTCGCGGCCACGGGGAAGGTGACGCCCCACGTCGTGGCGCAGTAGTCGAGGATCTCCTCCATCGTGCCGGGCTCCTGGCCCATGAACTGGTTGCAGGGGAACCCCAGTACGGTGAACCCGCGATCGGCGTACGCGCGCTGCAGATCTTCGAGCTGAGCGTACTGCGGCGTCAGCCCGCAACGCGAGGCGACGTTGACCACGAGCACGGCCCGGCCGGCGTAGTCGGCAAGAGAAGCGACGTCGCCCTCGGCCGTGTGGAAGGGGATCTGGCGGACGTCGGTGGCGATGGCGTCGGTCATGCTCCCAGGCTAAGCGCCCCCGCGGGGGTGGGGACGGGCTCGGCGCACATTCGGCGGAGTCTGTGAGAATGGACGACGTGTCCTCCGTCCTCGCGCCCGCCCCCGCGCTGCGCATCGGCCCCATCGAACTCGATGCGCCGGTGGTGCTGGCGCCGATGGCGGGCATCACCAACACCGCCTTCCGGCGGCTCTGCCGCGAATACGGCGCGGGCCTGTACGTCAGCGAGATGATCACGTCGCGGGCGCTCGTCGAGCGCAACGCCACCACGATGCGGCTCATCACCCACCACGAGTCCGAGACGCCGCGGTCCATCCAGCTGTACGGCGTCGATCCGGCAACCGTCGAGTCGGCCGTCCGCGTCCTCGTCGACGAGGACCGCGCGGACCATATCGACCTCAATTTCGGCTGCCCCGTCCCGAAGGTCACCCGCAAGGGCGGCGGGGCGGCGCTGCCGTGGAAGACGGAGCTGTTCCGCGACATCGTCACGCGGGCGGCCCGTGCCGCCGGCGGCATCCCGCTGACGGTCAAGATGCGCAAGGGCATCGACGGCGATCATCTGACCTATATCGAGGCGGGCCGGATCGCCGAGGATGCCGGTGTCGCCGCGGTGGCGCTGCATGCGCGGACGGCGTCGGAGTTCTACTCGGGGAATGCGGACTGGTCGGCGATCGCGCGCCTGAAGGAGGCGGTCACCTCGGTGCCCGTCCTGGGCAACGGCGACATCTGGTCGGCCGAGGACGCCCGCCGGATGATGTCCGAGACGGGCTGCGACGGAGTGGTCGTGGGTCGCGGCTGCCTGGGCCGGCCGTGGCTGTTCGGCGACCTCGCCCGCGCCCTGGGGGGTCCGGGCGCGGCATCCGGCGAACCCGTGGACGCCACGCTCGGGTTCGTGGCGAGGGCCTTCCGCCGACATGCGGAGCTGCTGGTGGAGTTCTTCGAGGACGAGGGGCGGGGGTGCCGGGACATCCGCAAGCACGTGGCCTGGTACTTCAAGGGGTACCCCGTCGGCGGCGACACCCGCGCGGCGCTGGCCACCGTGTCGACCCTCGCCGAGATCGACGCGCTGCTGGCCACCCTGGACCTGGATGCTCCCTATCCGGGGGCGGCGGCGGAAGGGCAGCGCGGCCGGGCGGGCACCCCCAAGCGTCCCGCGCTGCCCGACGGCTGGCTGGACTCGCGCGCTCTCGCGGCGGATGACGGACGGCTTCTGGCCGCTGCGGAGCTCGACCACAGTGGCGGCTGACGCCGGCGGCGCCGGGCGTCCGCACGGCTACTCCGACGAGGATGCCGAGCGGTTCCACGCCGAGCGCCACCGCTCCCAGCGCGACGACTTCGCGCGCGACCGCGCGCGCGTGCTGCACTCCGCGGCCCTGCGGCGCCTGGCGGCGAAGACGCAGGTGCTGAGCCCGGCGTCCCCGGCGGATTTCGCCCGCAACCGTCTGACGCACTCGCTCGAGGTCGCCCAGGTCGGCCGCGAGCTCGCCACGTCGCTGCAGCTGGCCGCCGACGTCGTCGACACCGCCTGCCTCAGTCACGACCTCGGCCACCCGCCGTTCGGCCACAACGGGGAACGCGCGCTGAACGACTGGGCAGAGGACATCGGCGGCTTCGAGGGCAACGCCCAGACGCTGCGCATCGTCTCGCGCCTGGAGCCGAAGGTCTTCGACGACGGCGGCCGCTCCTTCGGCCTCAACCTCACGCGGGCGAGCCTGGACGCGACCTGCAAGTACCCGTGGACCTCGGAGCACCCCCTCCCGGACCCCGGCGGGCGACTGAAGTTCGGCGTCTACCCCGACGACGAGCCGCTGTTCCGCTGGATGCGCGAGGGGGCTCCCGGTCGGGTCCGCTGCATCGAGGCCGAGGTGATGGACCTCTCGGACGACATCGCCTATTCGGTGCACGATTTCGAGGACGCCATGGTCAACGGCTATCTCGACCCCGCGCGGCTCGCCGACGTGCGGGAGCACGAGGCGCTGCTGGATGCGATCCAGGCGTGGGTGGGCTTCGACTTCGCCCGCGACGAGCTCGCCGACGCGCTCTACCGACTCATGCGGATGCCGGAATGGATCGATTCCTTTGACGGCACGCGGTCGTCGATGGCGCAGCTGAAGAACCTCACCTCGGACCTCATCGGCCGCTTCGCGCGCGCGGCGACGACGGCGACGCGCGAGGCGTACGCGGTTCCGTCCCTGACGCGCTACCGGGCGCACGTCGTCGTGCCGCGAGTGGTCGAGGCCGAGATGGCCGTCCTGAAGGGCATCATCGGCGCCGTGGTGGTCTCGATCGAGGGGCGGAAGGATCTCTACAAGGAGCAGCGCCGCGTGCTCAAGCGGCTCGCGTCCGCGCTGTGGGAGCAGCCGGACCGGCTCGACGCGCTGCACGGCGAGGACTTCGCCGCCGCCGTCGATGACCGGGCGCGGCGGCGGGTCGTCGTCGACCAGGTGGCGAGCCTCACCGACCAGCTCGCGATCGCGTGGCACGGGCGGTTGATCGGCGAGGTGGATGCCGCGTCGCTGGGCATCTGGGCGCCGGGCAGCCGGCCCGGCCGCACCGTTCCGCGGGTGGCGGTCTGATGGCGGGGAGGATCCGCCAGGCCGACGTCGACGAGGTCAAGGCACGCACGAACATCGCCGACATCATCGGCGAGCGCGTGGCGCTCAAGTCCGCCGGCGTCGGCTCGTTGAAGGGACTGTGCCCGTTCCACGACGAGCGCAGTCCGAGCTTCAACGTGCGCCCGCAGGCCGGCTTCTACCACTGCTTCGGCTGCGGCGAGTCGGGGGACGTCTACTCCTTCCTGCGGCGCATGGACCATGTCACCTTCACCGAGGCGGTGGAGCGACTGGCGGGCCGCCTGGGCTTCACGCTGCACTACGAGGACGGCGGCGCCGCCCCCGAGGGCACCGGCCGCGCGCGGCTGTACAAGGCCAACACGACGGCGGCGGAGTACTTCCGGGGCCAGCTGTCATCGGGTGAGGCCGAGATCGCCCGGCGCTTCCTGGGCGAGCGTGGCTTCGATGCCGGTGCGGCGGCCCACTTCGGCGTCGGGTACGCCCCCAAGGGGTGGTCAGCGCTGCACACGGCCCTCAAGGCTGCCGGATTCTCCGACGAGGAGCAGCTGTCGGCCGGCCTCGTCTCTCAGGGGCAGCGCGGGGTGTACGACCGCTTCCGCGGGCGCTTGATCTGGCCGATCCGCGACGTCACCGGGCAGGTGATCGGGTTCGGGGCCCGCCGCCTCTTCGACGACGACAACGGCCCGAAATACCTGAACACGCCCGAGACGACGATCTACAAGAAGGCCCAGGTCCTGTACGGCCTCGACCTCGCCAAGCGCGACGTCTCCCGCGAACATCGCGTGGTCGTGGTCGAGGGCTACACCGACGTCATGGCCTGCCATCTCGCGGGGATCACGACGGCGATCGCGACGTGCGGCACCGCATTCGGCGGCGACCACATCACCGTCCTCCGCCGCGTGATGGGGGACGACTCCACCGCGGGCGAGGTGGTCTTCACCTTCGATCCGGATGCCGCGGGCCAGAAGGCGGCGCTGCGCGCCTTCGCGGATGCCAAGCGCTTCAACGCCCAGACCTATGTCGCCACCGGACCCGAGGGCCTGGACCCCTGCGACCTGCGCCTGCGTCGCGGCGACGGCGCGGTGCGGGCGCTCTTGGAGACCAAGGTTCCGATGGTGGAGTTCGTGCTCGACCAGCGCATCTCGGGCTTCGACCTGGCCAGCGTCGAGGGCCGGGTGGGTGCGCTGCGCGCGGCCGCGCCCGTGGTGGCAGAGCTCCGCGATCCGCTGCTGCAGCCCGAGTACGTGCGCGTCCTCGCACGGCGGCTCGGCATGGACACCGAGGATGTGCGTCGGGAGGTGGAGAGATCGTCCCGCAGTGCGCCCCGGGAAGATGCGCGGCCGGCATCCGCGGCGCGCGGCGCGGACGCCCCTGCCGAGGGCGCTGCCCCGGGAGTGACGATCGCCTCCCTGCCGCGGACGGCCGAGATCGCCCTCGAGCGCGACGCGCTGATGGGATTCCTGCAGTTCGGCCACCGCGTGGATCGGGATCTGCTCGCGCGGTCGCTCGCCCAGCCCTTCCGGCATCCGGCGTTGGATGCCGTGCGGCAGGCGATCGAGGCGGCGGAGGATCTGGACCGGCCGGGATGGTCGTCCGAGGCTGTCGGCGCCGTGCGCGAGCCGTACCGCACCCTCGCGGCCGAGCTCCTCGCGGCCGACTTCCCCGCCCTCACCGACGCCGCGGCGCTGGCCTCGACGACCGACCTCGCCCGCCGCATCCTGGTTCGCGGCCTCGACCGGCAGAAGGCGGAGCTGCTCGGCGCGGTCCAGCGCGTCGCCCCCGACAGCACGGAAGGCCGCAGAATCCGGCTCCAGCTGCGCGAGCTCGACCTCGAGCGGCAGCGCGTGGCCGCCGACGGGTGAGCGCGTCGGGTGGCGTGGGGGTGGCGCGCACGGCAGGATGAGGGCATGTCCCGCCGTCGAGACCCGGATGCCGCCATCCGCTGCGTGGATCTGTCGATCGTCCGCAACTCCCGCCGGGGCGATGATCAGCGCGTGATCGACGGGGTGTCCTTCGTGGTGCCGCACGGGGGCGCGCTGGCCGTCGTCGGCGCGACCGGGTCAGGCAAGTCGTCGCTGGCGGCGGTGCTGGCCGGCGTCGACGAGGACGGCCTCAGTGTCGTGGGCGGCGACGCGCTCGTGGAGGGCGTCTCGGTGCGTCATCCCGGCCGCGCCCACCGCTATCTGGACTACGCCACCGGCTACCTCCCGCAGTCGGCGGGAGCGAAGCTGCCGGCCCGGCTCACCGTGTCCGAGGTGATCGCCGAGCCGATCACCGGTCGCGACCGCCGCGTGAACCAGCGGGCACTGGCCGTGAGGGTCGCGGCCCTGCTGGACGAGCTGATGCTTCCCCTCGGCACCGCGGCGAAGTATCCCTACGAGCTGAGTGCGGGGATGCGCCAGCGGGTGGCACTTGCGCGCGCCCTGGTCCTGCAGCCTCGGCTGCTCGTGGCCGACGAGCCCTTCGCCAATCTCGACGTGGAGGTGCGCCGCGCCGCCCGCGACGCGGTGCTCCGCCGCCGTCGCGAGGACGCGATGGCGGCGCTCGTCGTCACCAACGACGCCGCCGTCATCCGAGAGCTCGACGCGGACGTGCTCGTGCTCGACGCCGGCCATCCCGTGGCCTTCGGTCACGACCCCGACGAACTGCTGTGGACACCCGGGACGCCCCTGGATCGGCGGCTCATCGTCACGTGACGTACGGAGCACCCTCCGGCCTTTGCTACGATGGTGTGGTTGCCCGCACGAGCGGGACGCATTCCTCCATAGCTCAATTGGCAGAGCAATCGGCTGTTAACCGATAGGTTCTTGGTTCGAGTCCAAGTGGGGGAGCGGAAGGCCCCGAGCTCCACCTCGGGGCTTTTCCATTTCGCGGTGAATGTCCCCCATAAGGCCTACAGACAGCGGAATCGCCGGTCGACATATTCAGAGACATGAGTCGACCTCCCCTCGCATCCGTCATCGTCGCGACCGCCCTCGTCGCCGTCCTCGCAGGCGGAGCCGCGCCCGCCTGGGCCGGCAAACCCTCTGGTGGCAAAGGCGGCAAGGGCGGCTCCGCCCAGACAGCGCCCGCCCCCGCCGCTCCTCCCACCATCTCGGGTACCCGCTTCGCGGTCAACACCGACGCGGCGTCGCTCACCGACCACTGGAATCGCTCGCTGCACGACCTCGCCTCGTCGGGCGGCGAACTCTACTCATCGTGGGGCAGCTACACCGACAACATCGGACCCATCGCGCTGAACTCGCACAGCCTGTCCACCGGCGCGCAGACCCGGCATCTGACCGTGAACGGCGAGGAGCTGGACGCGTTGCGCGTATTCGACGGATCGATCTACACCGCCGACGTGGATCCCAAGGTCGGCTGGACCTCGAACGCGGGCTTCGCCGCCGACCGGGGCGGGGCGTGGGCGTACGCCGCCGCGACGCCGTTCGTCCACGTCTTCGACGTGGCGACGCTGGGAACCGAGATCTTCCTGGCGGGAAGCATCGTCAACCCGAACACGGCCGTATACGGCAGCGCCCCGTATCTTGCGGCCATCAAGAAGTCCGCGGACGGCGGCAAGACCTGGCAGATCGCGAAAGTCCGCTCATCCCAGATCGGCTCGCACGACCAGGACCGCTACTACTGGCTGTCGGTCGCGGGCGGCAAGCTCTACGCGTCGGCGACCGTCGCGGACCAGTACGGTATGCGCAACAAGGTCATGGACGTCTATTCCAACGGCGCCTGGTCGACCCTCACGATGCCGTCGAGCGTGGCCGCCGGCATCCACGACGCGCACACGGTCGTCTCGTTCGGCAGCAAGATCATCGGCAAGGCGGCCAACAACACCGTGTGGGTGTACAACACCGCGGCGACCGGCAAGCCCACGACGCAGTCGGCGACCCTCGGCAGCACCGGCGGGGTGCTCAGCGACTTCTACGTCGACGGCGGCACCGTCTACGCGCTCGTGCGGGCAAACGGGACGACGGCGGACGACACGGTCTACGCGTCCACGGACGGACTCACCTGGTCGGCGGTGATGAACATCGACATCCCCGTGCCCAACTGGTCCTACACGTGGCACGGCGGCTCCATCACCACCGAGATGCGCGGTACGGCGACCAGCCTCGCGGTCGTCGGCGGCGTGTTCTACTTCGGCACCAACATGGGCGACATCTATCGGGCCAAGCGATAGGCGACGCCGGGGGTCGACCGGCCTCGAACGCTGACGATCAGGGTTCGAGGTCGTCGACCCCCGGAGTCCACGCATGCCCGGGCCTGCCCCAGCCGCGCTTGCGCGCGATCTTCTGGGCGGTCTTCCAGTCGCCGTCGCCGATGCGGTCGATGTAGAGCACGCCGTCGAGGTGGTCGAACTCGTGCTGCATGATGCGGGCACGCCAGCCGTCCACCTCGATGCGCACCGGAGCGCCCTCGAGATCCGTGCCGGTGACCAGGACCGCATCGGAGCGACGGAGCGGGAAGCGCTCGCCCGGGAACGAGAGGCACCCCTCGCTCTCTTCGTCCGGGTCGGGGTCGCCGGGCTCGCTCGGCCGCATCCACAACTCGGGATTGAGGATCACCCCGCGCCACGGCGAACCGTCGTCATCCTGGTACGAGTAGGTGAAGATGCGCAGGGCGACGCCCACCTGCGGCGCCGCCAGGCCCACGCCGGGAGCGGCATCCATCGTCTCGAACATGTCCGCCACGAGGCGCCGGATGTCGTCAGTCACCTCGTCGACGGCGACAGCGGGGGAATGGAGGACGGGATCGCCCATGATGCGAATCGGGAGAACGGCCACGCCTTGAGCCTATCGAGCCACCCGGACGGTTAGGGTTCTGTCGTGATCTGGTCGGCGAACGAGTTCGAAGAGGTGGGCGACCAGCTGGTCGGCGCCTTCCAGAACCCCGGCATCCTCATCGGCATCCCCCTTGCACTGCTCGGCGCCGTCTTCATGTCCTTCGGCGCGCAGTACCAGCACCGCGGCGTGCTCAAGGTCGAGGTCCTCAGCGGCTCGGTCGCCAGCCACGGACTGAGCCGCGCGCAGATGCTCCGGCTGCTCTCGCGCCCGTCCTGGGTCATCGGCACGCTCATGCTGGCGTGCGCCATCGTCTGCCAGCTCGCCGCGCTCAGCTTCGCCCCGCTCATCGTGGTCCAGCCGCTGGGAGCGATCGCGCTGGTCGTCACCACGCTGCTCAACGCCCGGATCAGCGGTCACACGCCGACCAAGCGCTCGCTCATCGCGATCGCCGCGTGCGTGGGCGGCATCTTCGTGTTCGTCACGATCGCCGCGCTCTACGCCACCGAGAAGCGCATCAGCAACACCCAGCTGATCACGATCCTCTTGCTGCTGGCCGCCGTCGCCGTCGTCTTCGGCGGATTGTGGGCGTGGCTGCGGCGCCGGATGGGCGCGCTGTTCTACATCATGGCGGCGGGGGTCATCTACGGTTTCGTCGCCACCCTCGCCAAGGTCGTGATCAAGCGTATCCAGGACGGGGACTTCGAGTGGCTCACGCTCGCCTGCCTGGCCGCTCTCATCGCCGGAACCGTCCTCGGGGCGTATTTCGTGCAGACCGCCTACTCCTCGGGCCCGCCGGACCTCGTGATCGCCGGCCTGACCGTGATCGACCCGATGGTCGCCATCCTCATCGGCCTGCTCGTCCTCGGCGAGGCCTCGGGAGCCCCGCTGTGGGCCTACATCGCCTTCGGCGTGGTCGGCGCCATCGCGGTGTGGGGCGTGCTGCAGCTGGCGCGCTACCACCCGCAGATCCTGAGCGACAGTCAGGAGATCCCGATCGCGCGGGGGAGCGATGCCGGCGACGCACCGCACCCGAGCACCGGTTCGCTGCGGGTGACCGAGGCGGTGGCGCGGGTGTGGCCGGAGCCTCCGGTGCGCGACCCCGAGGTCGACGGGCCGGACCGGCGCTGAGGGTCCGCTTTGGCCGTGCTCGCGTGGCCTAGGCTCGTAGGCGAGGGGCGGTGGCCAAGCTGGTCAAGGCAGCGGGCTCATAACCCGACGATCGTGGGTTCAAGTCCCACCCGCCCTACCTCCCGGCGGCGGGTCTGACGGCCCGCCGCCGGTTTCACTGCTCCTGCATCGCCTCGCCGATGTAGGAGTACTTCACGAAGACCTCCGACTCGATCCCCGCCTCGCGGAGCACTCCCTGCACGGCGTCCAGCATGTAGCCGTAGTCCCAGCCCATGTAGAGGTGGTGTGCGTCGTCGAGCCGATCCCACTGCCCGTTCCAGGAGGGGTCGGGGTAGACGGGTCCGCCGCGGCGCGCGCTGAAGGACACCACGGCTTCACGCGAATCGGACCACAGGCGCTTGAACACGCGGTTGAAGAGGTACTTGACGTCCGGAACCTCCCAGTGCTCGCCCCGGTACTCGACATAGGCCCACTCGCGTTGCCAGCCGCGCGGCCAGCCGGCACGCCGCACCGCGTCGAGGATC
This sequence comes from Microbacterium aureliae, assembly GCF_054780155.1. Lineage (NCBI taxonomy): Bacteria > Bacillati > Actinomycetota > Actinomycetes > Micrococcales > Microbacteriaceae > Microbacterium > Microbacterium aureliae. The sequence goes on along the minus strand of NZ_BAAGWW010000001.1, from coordinate 218,089 downwards.
GGCGTCAGCCCGTCGTCGTCGATGACGCGGCCGCCCGGGCGCGGCCAGATCCGCACGAACTCGTCGCTCAGTCTCGCGCTGCGCTCGGCGATCTTCGCGGTGCTCCACTCCGGCGCGTCGGCGACCGCGCGCGTCAGGCCCACCCCGCTGCGGGCGAACACCCGTGCCTTGTCGGCGAAGGACCGGTCGAAGGCCTCGATCGCGAGGTCCTCCTCGAGGAGCACGAGGTTGCCGAGAGTCCCCGCCACAGCCCGCAGGCTGTTCTGCTCGTCCTCGGTGAGCTCGGCCCACGGCCGCCCCGACCCGCCCTCCCACCCGTCCTGCGGCGCGAGGGGGACCACGTGGTCCACTCCCACGCCGTCCGCCGTGGGGAGCCCGGCGAGCCGCGACAGCACGTAGGCGGGGTGGCGCAGCTCGGAGTACTTCAGCGCCACGCGCACCCGTTCGTCCGACGGCGTGACGCGGGAGACCACCGCGACGAACTCGCCGAAGCCCTCGGCGTACGCCCGGCAGAGGCGGGCGACGAGGCGGTCCGTCCCCACGCCGACCAGCACGCGGCGCAGCAGCATGGACTGCAGCATCCCGAGCAGGGTCGTGAAGTCCTGCCGGGGGAGGCGCCCGAGCTGGTGATCGCGGTAGGCGCGGAGCACCACCGGGTGCATGCTCGTGCCGAAGACCGCGATGCCGGCGAGCTCCGCGGCGATCTCGCCGTCGACCTCGGTCGCGGGATCCAGCAGCGTCCGGTACGCGGCGGCCAGCGCGCGCCACTCGGCGGCGTTGTGCCGCAGTCCGTCCACGTCCAGCCGCGGGAAGCGCTGGCGGAAGGCGTCGTAGACCGTCCTGCCGCCGGTGGGCGGCACGTCGCGGCCGCCGCTCATAATCAGGTAGTGGCGCCAGAACTCGGCGATCGCCTCACCGGTGTCCCGCTCGATCGGGAGCCAGTACTGCTCCTCGACCTCGCGCTGCTCGGCGTGCCCGAGACCCATCAGCACGTAATTGTGGATCAGCTCGTGATCGCGCAGCGGCTCACCGGTGGAATTGAGGCTCTCGAAGATCTGCTGAGCGTTGGCGCCGGCGCCGAGGGTGATGGCGACGTGCTCGAGCTTCTGCAGTCCGCGCCAGATCCGGGGTGCCTCGTCCCGGCCGACCTGGCTGCGGAAGAACGCGTAGTTGTCGGCGAATCTCGACGCCGCGCCCGACGCGCTCGTGGGAGAGAGCACGATGCTCTCGAAGGTCCTCGCCCACGCGGGGTGCGGGCGCAGCTTCGTCCGGGCGGGATCATCCGCCCGCACCAGCACGCGCCGGATCTCGGCGGCGAGTGCCGCGTCGGACTCCGCGACGGTGTGGTGCAGGGCCGCCACGAGCAGCATGAGCGTGGTGGTGCGCTGCTGGCCGTCGATGAGGACGCGCTCGCGCCCGTCGGGCGAGACCGACGAGAGGATCGACCCGATGAAGTGCATGTGCGTCTCGTCGTCATCGGCGACCGCGCGGATGTCGGCGAGAAGCTGCTCGCAGGCGCCGATGTCCCATCGGTACTGCCGCTGATAGACCGGGACGACGATGCTGCCCTCGCCCCCGGCCAGCCAGCCCACGGTGTTCACCGCAGTGGCGTCGACGTTGGTGGCGGTGACGGCTGTGACCATGCTTCGGGGACGTCCTTCGGGGCTCGCGCACGGCGTCTTCGCCGGCCACGGCACGGCCGGGCACGCCGTCGTCGAGTTTAGTCGACGCAGTAGGCTTGCCTGCGCGAGGCCTGTTGAAACGTGCTGGCCCGCTGACCGAAAGGCATGATCCGCATGGGTTACATCAAGTCCGCCGCTCTCGAAGAGACCGGCTTCGTGGTGCTCGATCCGTACACCGAGCCCGTCGACCCCAAGGAGTGGCTCGACCTCGAGTACGTCGACTGGAAGTCTTCGGGTGACACCCGCTTCGCGCCGCTCGCCTCGGCCAAGGGCGAGATCGAGTGCAACGGCTTCTGGAACCACACGCCGCCGCGCACCGACAAGGACGGCGTCTGGATCGACGCGCAGACCGACATCGCCCCGACGCTCACGGCGCGCGCGAAGGAGCCGGGCTCCAACGTCGGCCGCTGCCGCATCATCGAGCTGCAGCCAAACTCGTACGCCGATGCGCTGTACAACCTGCACCAGGACGACAACAACCGGCTGAACCCCGACGGCACCGGCTGGATCGTCCGCGGGTTCTTCAACCTCACCGACGACAAGGACAGCTACTTCGTCCTGCGCGACAACCGCACGGATCCGAGCGTCGAGTACCGGATCGCCCTGCCCGCCGGAGCGCAGCTGATCGTCGACACGCAGCGCCTGTGGCACGCCGTCCACCACACCGGCGACGAGCCGCGCTACTGCCTGATCACCTCGTGGGAATCCGGCCCCGAGCTCGATGCGTACATCGAGAAGTACCACGGTCACCCCACGACGGACTACGTCGAGGTCGACCAGGAGACCCGCGACGCCGGCCAGGCCGAGCAGGCCCGTCGCGACGCGGCACGCGCCGCGTACTACGCCGCCAAGGGCAAGGCCGATCTGCAGGCCATGAGCGAGGCCTGAGCGGCCGATCCACCGACACGCGCCCCGGCTCGCACGGCCGGGGCGCGTGTCGCTTCTTACATGGTTGTGATTCGTGCGCGGGTTCGCGATAATGGGCCCACAACTTCAGCAGTTCGCCACGGGATCCGTGTCAGGTCGTAGGGGAAGACGTACCTGAGGAAACGGAGAAATCATGGCGACAACCCAGGCGCGCGGCGTGATCTTCATCCACTCCGCGCCACGAGCGTTGTGTCCCCACCTGGAGTGGGCGGCAGGACGCGCGCTCGGCCGTGCCGTGAACTTCGACTGGGCCGACCAGCCGGTGCTCACCGGCAGCCGGCGCACGGAGTTCTACTGGGAGGGGCCGGCAGGCACGGGCGCAGCGCTGGCCACCGCCATCCGCGGCTGGGAGCATCTGCGGTTCGAGGTCACCGAAGACCCGACGCCGCGCAGCGACGGCGGGCGCTGGCTGCACACGCCGGGGCTCGGCATCCACTACGCCCAGACGGATGCCGCCGGCAACGTCGTCATCGGCGAGGACCGCATCCGCTACGCGATGGAGGTCGCCGCGGGCGATGCCTTCGAGCTGCAGCGCGAACTGGACGTGGCCCTGGGATCGGCGTGGGACGAGGAGCTGGAGCCGTTCCGCCACGCCGGGGACGACGCGCCCGTGGTCTGGCTGCACAAGGTCGGCTGACCGCACACAGACGTCCAGGCGGGGAGGCGCCGGTACCGACGCTCGGAGGACGATTTCCCGGGCGGCGAGGAAGCGAATCCCCCCTGACACCGCGAGACGCCCCCGGGTTCGACCCGGGGCGTCTCGGCGTGCGGAACGCTCAGACCGAGGTGAAGGCGGCGACGGCGTTGTGCCCGCCGAAGCCGAACGAGTTGCTGATGGCGAGCTGATCGCCCGACCCGAGGTCGGCGGGGCTCCCCGAGATGCGGAAGGGCACGGCGGGATCCTGCGTCGTGATGTTGATCGTCGGCGGAGCCTTGCGGTCTCGGAGGGCAAGGACCGTGAAGATCGCTTCGAGCGCCCCCGTGCCGCCGAGCAGGTGCCCGGTCGAGGCCTTCGTCGCCGAGACGGGGATCTCGTCGATGCGGTCGCCGAAGACGGCCTTGAGCGCCTGGTACTCGTTCGGGTCGCCCACCGGCGTCGACGTGGCATGCGCGTTGATGTGGGTGACGTCGTCGGGGGAGGCTCCCGCCTCCTCCAGCGCCATCCGCACCGCGCGGGCCGCGCCCAGCCCCTCGGGGTCGTTCGCCGTGATGTGGTACGAGTCGGCGGTGACCCCGCCGCCCACGACTGCCGCGTAGATCTTCGCGCCGCGCGCCCGGGCGTGCTCTTCAGTCTCGAGGATGAGGCAGGCCGCCCCCTCGCCCATGACGAAGCCGTCGCGGTCGACGCTGCACGGCCGCGAGGCCGTGGCCGGGTCGTCGTTGCGCCGCGACAGGGCCTGCATCGAGGCGAACGAGGCGACGGTGATGGGGTGGATCGCCGACTCGGTTCCCCCCGCGATGACGACGTCGGCCAACCCGCGACGCAGATGCTCGACGGCGTTGACGATCGACTCGGTGCTCGACGCGCAGGCGCTGGCGACGGTGCGGGCGTAGGCGCGCGCACCGAAGTGCAGGGACAGGTTGCCGGCGGCGGCGTTGGGCATCAGCATCGGCACCGTCATCGGCATGACGCGACGGGGCCCCTTCTCGCGCAGGGTGTCCCACGCGTCGAGGAGGGTCCACACGCCGCCGATCCCGGTGGCGAAGTCGACGCCGAGGCGCTCGGGCTCGACGTCGGGGGCGCCGGCGTCCTCCCAGGCCTCCATGGCCGCGACGAGAGCGAACTGCGAGGCGGGATCCAGCCTCTTGGCCGTGGGCCGGGCCAGGACCTCTTCGGGGCGCACCTTCGCCTCGGCGGCGAAGGTTACCGGCAGCTGATACTGCTCCACCCAGTCGTACTCGAGGCTGCGTGCGCCCGAGGCGCCCTGCAGCAGGGCCGACCAGCTCTCGGGGGCGGTGCCGCCGACCGGGGTGGTCGCGCCGATGCCCGTGACGACGATGCGGGGGGTGCTCATGCGATGGGTTTCCTCGGGGTGGAGCGGAGCGACCGGTGGGGGCTGGTGCCCCCACCGGTGGCACTCACGCCTGGTTGGACGTGATGTAGGTGACGGCGTCGCCGACGGTCTTGAGGTTCTTCACCTCGTCGTCGGGGATGGTGACGCCGAACTTCTCCTCGGCGTTGACGACGATCGTCATCATCGAGATCGAGTCGATGTCGAGGTCGTCGGTGAACGACTTCTCCATCGCGACCTCGTCGGCCGAGATGCCGGTCTCGTCGGTGATGAGCTCGGCGAGTCCGGCGAGGACCTCGTCGTTGGTGAATGCCATGGTTTCTCCTGTTTCTTCGGGGTTCGCGGACCCGGGCGGGCCGGGATTCAGTCTAGGGTCGCCGGTTGCGCCGTCACGGGAGGACCACGACCTGGGCGCCGAACACCAGCCCGGCGCCGAACCCGATCTGCAGGGCGAGACCGCCGCTGAGCTCGGGGTGCTCCTGGAGCAGCCGGTGCGTCGCAAGCGGGATCGAGGCGGCCGAGGTGTTGCCCGTCGTCTCGATGTCGCGGCCGACGACGACCGTCTCGGGCAGGCCGAGCTGCTTGGCGAACTCGTCGATGATGCGCATGTTGGCCTGGTGGGGGACGAACGCGGCGAGATCGGCGGGAGTCACGCCGGCCGCCTCGAGTGCCTGCCGGGCGACCTTCACCATCTCCCACACCGCCCACCGGAAGACCGTGGGGCCCTCCTGGCGCAGGGTCGGCCAGGGGGCGGTGCCGTCGCGGAACTCGGTGAGGGTGTGGTCCATTCCCACCGCATCCGCCTTGGAGCCGTCCGAGCCCCACACGGTCGGTCCGATTCCGGGCGTGTCGCTGGGTCCCACCACGGCGGCGCCGGCGCCGTCGCCGAGCAGGAACGAGATGCTGCGGTCGGCGGGATCGACGATGTCGCTGAGCTTCTCGGTGCCGATGACGAGGGCGTGGTGGGCGGCGCCCGCGCGGATGAGCGCGTCGGCCTGCGCGATGCCGTAGGCGAACCCGGCGCACGCGGCGTTGAGGTCGTACGCCGCGGCAGGGTTGGCCCCGACCCGGTCGGCGACGATGGCGGCGACCGAGGGGGTCTGCTTGGGGTTGCTGATCGTCGCGACGATCACGGCGTCGATTTCCGACGCGGCCAATCCCGAGCTCTCGATCGCCTCGCGGGCGGCGTCGGTGGCCAGATCGATCGCGTCGGTCTCGGCGACCGCGCGCGTACGCGTCACGATGCCGGTCCGCTGGCGGATCCATTCGTCGCTGGAGTCGATGGGCCCGACGAGGTCCTCGTTCGGGACGGCGATCTCACCGCGCGCCGCGCCGTAGGCGAGGATGCGGGTGTGCGCGGCGCCACGCGGCTGGATGAGTGCGGCGGTCATGCGGTCTCCGGTCGTTCGTCGGTGGATCGGGCGAGGTCCCGCGCGGCTGCGAGGTCCTCGGGAGTCTTCACGGCGACCGCGGGTGTTCCGCGCAGCGCCCGCTTGGCCAGGCCCGTCAGCGTCCCGGCGGGCGAGAGCTCGATAAGGCCGTGCACCCCGGCATCCGCGAAGGACGCCATGCACAGGTCCCAGCGGACCGGCGAGGCCACCTGGTCGACCAGCGCGTCGAGGAATGCCTGGCCGCCGGCCACGGCCGCGCCGTCGCGGTTGGTCCAGATGGTGACGTCGGGATCGGCGGGACGGACGGCGGCTGCGGCCTCGCGCAGCACCGCGACGGCCGGCTGCATGTAGCGGGTGTGGAAGGCGCCGGCGACCTGGAGCGGGATGACCCGCGTCGCGGCCGGAGGCTGGGCGGCGAGGGCCGCGAGCGCGTCGAGCGAGCCGGCGGCCACGAGCTGGCCGCCGCCGTTGTAGTTGGCGGGGGTCAGGTCGAGCTCCTCGAGACGCGCGACGACGGCGTCCTGGTCGCCGCCGAGCACGGCGGCCATGCCGGTCGGGGTCGCCGTGGCCGCCTCGGCCATCGCGCGTCCGCGGATGCCCACCAGCCGCAGGGCCTCCTCGTCGGTCAGGATGCCGGCGGCCGCTGCCGCGGCGAACTCGCCCACGGAGTGGCCGGCGACGCCGCCGATGTGGTCGCGCGAGTCCAGCGCATTCCATGACAGCAGGCTCGCCGCGACGATCAGCGGCTGAGCGACCTGGGTGTCGCGGATGCGGTCGGCATCCCACTCGGTGCCCGCGGCGACCAGGTCGACGCCGGCCCACTCGGAGTAGGCGGCCAGCTTGTCCGCGGCTCCCGGCTGCTCGAGCCACGGAGCGAGGAAGCCGGGAGTCTGCGAGCCTTGGCCGGGGAACACCGCGATGATCACCCATCCATCCTGCCAAGGATCGACCGGGCGCTTCTGGCGACTCCCTCACAGAAATGGGCGGTTCGTTTGTCGCTACCGCACTAAACGCGCGGCATGTCGCGCGGGTGGCTCAGGCCAGCGCGGAGGCCGGCTGCCGCCGCGACGGGGCCGTCCGGCGGCGTGTCGCGTCAGAGCCGATCGACCCCAGGATCAGCGCGGTCTGCAGGATGAGGGCCTCGCGGGGACCGGTGGCATCCCAGCCGATCACCTCGGAGACCCTCTTCAACCGGTAGCGGACGGTGTTCGGGTGCACGAAGAGCTCCCGAGCGGTGGCTTCCAGCGAGCGCCCGTTGTCGAGGTAGCTCCACAGGGTGGCCACGAGGTCTGCGCTGTGCGCCTGCAGCGGACGGTAGATGCGCTCCACCAGCGTCTGCTTGGCGAGGGGGTCGCCCGCCATCGCCCGCTCCGGCAGCAGGTCGTCGGCTTCGACCGGCCGCGGCGCGTGGCGCCACGATCGCGCGACGGCGAACCCGGCCAGGGCCGCGCGGGCGCTCTGGCCGGCCTCCACGAGCGCCGGCACGGCGGGACCGAGCACGAGGTGCCCGCTGCCGAAGCCGGGCTCCAGCCGCTTGGCGATCTCGGTGAACGGCAGCTCGCCGGCCGAGTCGTCCTTCGCGGCGGTCTCGGAGCGCCCGACGACGAGCACGAGCCGGGAGCCCTGGACGCCGATGAGGACGTCCGCCCCGAGCTTGCGGGCGGTCCGGCGCAGCTGGTCGACGTCGAACTGCGGGGGAGTGGTCCCCACCAGCACCGCGCACTCGCCGTGGCCGTGCCAGCCGAGGGCGGCGATGCGGCTGGGGAGCTCCTCGTCGGCCTCGCCGGTGAGGATCGAGTCGACCACGAGGGCTTCGAGGCGTGCATCCCACAGCCCCCGCGCCTCGGCGGCGCGGGCGTAGACGTCTGCGGCGGCGAAGGCCACCTCACGCGAGTACAGCAGGATGGCCTCGCGCAGCGATTCGCCCTTGCCGGTGACGCGCTCCTCGGTGACCTCGACGGTCACGCGGATGAGCTGCAGCGTCTGGGTCAGGCTGACGCTGCGCAGCAGCTCGCGGGGAGCGGCGGCGAAGATGTCGGCGGCGATCCACGGCGTGGATCCGGGATCGTCGTACCACTGGATGAAAGAGGTGATGCCCGCCTGGGCCACCAGCCCGACGGCGGAGCGTCGGGCCGGTGGCATCTCGGCGTACCACGGAAGGGTGTCCTCGAGCCGCTTGATGGTGACCGTCGCCAGGTCACCCGAGATGCGTCGCAGCCAGGCGAGCGTCTCGGCCTTGTCCATCGGGGCCGGAGAGGCGGGCATCGCGTCGATCAGCTCTCGCCGCCCGCATTCCCGCTGGTGCCGGCGGTCACGTCGTGCAGCCGGTACTTCTCGATCGCCTGCGCGGCGAGCGACCGGTCGACGGTGCCTTCGGCGGCCAGCGCCTGCAGCGTCCGCACCACGATCGACGGGCCGTCGATCTTGAAGTAGCGGCGGGCCGCGGCGCGCGTGTCCGAGAAGCCGAAGCCGTCGGCGCCGAGGGTGACGAACTGGTGCTGCACCCACGGGCGGATCTGGTCCTGGACGGCGTGCATGAAGTCGCTGACGGCCACCACGGGACCCGGCGTGCCGGCGAGCTTCTGCGTGATGTAGGCCGTGCGGGGCTCCTCATCCGGATGCAGGAAGTTGTGCTCGTCGGCGGCCAGGCCGTCGCGGCGCAGCTCGGTCCAGGACGTCACCGACCACACGTCGGCGTGGACGCCCCAGTCGTCGCGCAGCAGCTGCTGGGCTTCCAGCGCCCACGGCACGCCCACGCCGGAGGCGAGGATCTGCGCACGCGGTCCGTCGCCCTCGGGCGACGAGATCCGGTGGATGCCGCGGAGGATGCCGTCGACGTCCACGCCCTCGGGCTCGGCGGGCTGCACGATCGGCTCGTTGTACACCGTGAGGTAGTACATGACGTTCGGGTCGGGGTGCGTGCCGCCGTACATCCGCTCGATGCCGTCGCGGACGATGTGGGCGATCTCGTACCCGTAGGCGGGGTCGTACGACACCGTCGCGGGGTTGGTGGAGGCCAGCAGCTGCGAGTGGCCGTCCGCGTGCTGCAGCCCCTCTCCGGTCAGCGTGGTGCGCCCGGCGGTCGCCCCGATGATGAACCCGCGGGCCATCTGGTCGCCGGCGGCCCACTGCGCGTCACCGGTGCGCTGGAAGCCGAACATCGAGTAGAAGACGTAGACCGGGATGAGCGGCTCGCCGTGGGTGGAGTATGAAGTGCCGGTGGCGGTGAAGGCCGCGACGGCCCCGGCCTCATTGATGCCGACGTGCATGATCTGCCCCTGCGGGCTCTCTTTGTACGCCAGGAGCAGCTCGCGGTCGACCGAGGTGTAGTTCTGGCCGTGCGGGTTGTAGATCTTCGCCGTCGGGAAGTAGGCGTCCATGCCGAAGGTGCGCGCCTCGTCCGGGATGATCGGGACGATGCGGTGACCGAAGTCCTTGGCCCGCAGCAGATCCTTCAGCAGGCGGACGAACGCCATCGTGGTGGCGATCTCCTGCGTGCCCGAGCCCTTCTTGGGCAGTGCGTACGCGGCGTCGCCCGGCAGCTCCAGCCCGACGTGGTGCGAGCGCCGCTCGGGCAGGAAGCCGCCGAGCGCGCGGCGGCGCTCGAGCATGTACTGGATGGTCTCGTCCTGGTCGCCCGGGTGGTAGTAGGGCGGCTCGTACGGGTTCTCTTCGAGCTGCTCGTCCGTGATCGGGATGCGCATCGAGTCCCGGAAGTGCTTGAGGTCCTCGAGCGTCATCTTCTTCATCTGGTGCGTCGCGTTGCGCCCCTCGAAGTGGTGGCCGAGGCCGTAGCCCTTGATGGTCTTGGCGAGGATGACCGTCGGCTGTCCCTTGTGCTCGACGGCCGTCTTGTAGGCGGCGTAGACCTTCTGGTAGTCCAGCCCGCCTCGGCGGAGCTTGCCCCAGATGTCCTCGTCCGACCAGGTCTCGACCAGCTTCGCGGTGCGCTCGTCCCGACCGAAGAAGTGGTCGCGGATGAACCCGCCGTCCTCGGCCCGGTAGGTCTGGAAGTCGCCGTCGGGGGTGGTGTTCATGAGGCGCACCAGGGCGCCGTCGACGTCCTGCGACAGCAGCTCGTCCCAGCCGCGGCCCCACACGACCTTGATGACGTTCCAGCCCGCGCCGCGGAAGAAGCTCTCGAGCTCCTGGATGATCTTGCCGTTGCCGCGCACCGGCCCGTCGAGGCGCTGCAGGTTGCAGTTCACCACGAAGGTCAGGTTGTCCAGTCCTTCGTTGGCGGCGACCTGCAGCTGGCCGCGGCTCTCGACCTCGTCCATCTCGCCGTCGCCGAGGAAGGCCCAAACGTGGGAGGACGACAGATCCTTGATGCCGCGGTTGGTGAGGTACTTGTTCGTCATCGCCTGGTAGATGGCGTTGATCGGTCCGATGCCCATCGACACCGTGGGGAACTGCCAGTACTCGGGCATGAGGCGCGGGTGCGGGTAGGACGGGATTCCTTCGGGAGCCTTCGACTTCTCCTGGCGGAAGCCGTCCAGCTGCGCCGCGCTGAGGCGACCCTCGAGGAACGAGCGCGCATAGATGCCGGGGGAGGCGTGCCCCTGGATGAACACCTGGTCGCCGCCGTTGGGGTCGTCGAGCCCGCGGAAGAAGTGGTTGAAGCCGACTTCGTAGAGCGACGCCGACGAGGCGTACGTGGAGATGTGCCCGCCGACGCCGATGCCGGGGCGCTGGGCGCGGTGGACCGTCAAGGCGGCGTTCCACCGGATCCAGCGCCGGTACCGGCGCTCGAGCTCCTCGTCGCCCGGGAACTCGGGCTCGCGATCGGGGGTGATCGTGTTGATGTAATCCGTCGTGGGTACCTGCGGCACGTTCAGCTGCAGGTCGTGCGAGGACTGCAGCAGGCTGAGCATGATCTCGCGGCCGCGGCCGCGGCCCTTGGCCTGGACGAGCTGCTGGAGGGACTCCTGCCACTCGGCGGTCTCTTCGGGATCGCTGTCGAGGGGTTCCTGCGAGTACGGATCCTGATCGTTGACAGTCACAGAAGACCTTTCGTCGTCTGGCAGATCGTGCCAGGGAATCGCAACAGGTGGGGCCGATCGTTGTTCACGCCGGACAACACACCGCCCCCCAGCCTACCCAGTCGGCGGGCTCGCCGAGGCCCGGAGCCGTCATCCTCGTAGACTGAGCGGCGGGGGCCTTTAGCTCAGCTGGTAGAGCGCCACGTTTACACCGTGGATGTCGTCGGTTCGATCCCGGCAGGGCCCACTCCGGCACAAGCGCGCGGCGGGTAGGTTTGATCGCGTGAAAGCCAGCCCCGCAGACCAGCGCCGACTCGTCGACCTCGCCGACCTGGACACCCGCATCACTCGGGCCGACCACGCGCGCTCGCACCCGCCTCAGGCCGAGCGCGTCAAGGAGCTGCTGGCCGAGCGGCAGCGGCTCTCGCAGGAGCTGACCTCGCGCCAGGGCGCGCGGGACGACCTGCGCGCGGAGCTCGCGCGGATCGAATCCGACGTGGCCGTGGTGGATGCGCGATCCGCGCGTGACGCCCAGCGGCTGGCCGCGTCGTCCAACCCGAAGGAGGCGCAGGGGTTCGAGAGCGAGCTCGCGGCGCTCGCCCGACGCAAGAGCGCTCTCGAGGATGCCGAGCTCGAGGTGATGGAGAACCTCGAGACCGCGGAGCGCGCCGTCGCCGAGCAGGAGGCGCTCATCGCCGACACCAACGCCGAGGGCGCGCGGCTGAGCGCGGACGGCAAGAAGGCCGTCGCCGAGGCGCAGGCCGCCCACGACGCGGCCACTCGCGATCGCGAAGCGGTCGCCGCGCAGGTGCCCGGTGACCTGCTCGCCCTCTACGAGCGACTGGCGTCGCGGGGGACCGGAGCCGCGCTCCTCGTGCAGCGCACGTGCGAAGGCTGCCGGATGATGCTCTCGGGCACGGACCTGGGGACGATGCGGCAGGCGGCCGACGACGACGTGCTGTTCTGCCCCGAGTGCGGCTGCGTGCTCGTGCGCACCGAAGAATCGGGGCTGTGAGGGCACTCCGGCTCCCGCGGGCCGGGCGTGGCTGAACCGCACCGCTCCCCGGCCGCCGAGGTCACGGTCGTCCTCGCACCCACCGAGGACGGCGTCGATCTGGTCGACGTGCTCGCGGACGGCACGGGCGGGGCGCGCCGGGCCGTGACAGGGGAGGCCCTCGCCGAGGCGGTGGCGCGGCGCGAGAGCGCCGGCCCGGTGCGCTGGGTGTGGGCCGACACCGCGTCGATCTATCCACGCCTGCTCGCCGACGGCGTCCGCGTGGCGCGCTGCCACGACCTGAGGTCCGGCCAGGCCATCCTGCGCTGGCCCGATCGCGCGGATGCCGCGCCGCACGTCGCGGACCGATGGGAAGCGCCCGCGACGGCGGGGACGCCGTCCGACGCGACTCTGTTCGAGTGGGACGGCGAGGGTGCACGACGACCGTCCGGGGCGGACGTGCTCATCGCCGAGTTCTCGCGTCAGCGCGCCGTCGTCTCGTCGTCCTCCTCACCGGGCGCGCTCCGGCTGCTGCTCGCGGCCGAATCCGCATCGGCACTCGTGGCTGCCGAGATGTCGGCCGCGGGCATCCCGTGGGACGCGACCGAGCACGACCGGATCCTCGTGGACGTGCTCGGATCCCGCGGGCCGGGCGGCATCCCTGCACGGATCTCCCAGAGCGCGGCCGCCGTGCGCGACGCCCTCGGCCAGCCCGATGCGCAGCTCGACTCCCCGCCGCAGCTGCTGCGCGCCCTGCATCGCGCGGGGGTGTTCACGCGGTCGACGAGCAAGTGGGAGCTGCGGGAGCACCGGCATCCGGTCGTGGAACCCCTGCTGGAGTACAAGCGCCTCACGCGGCTGCTTTCGGCGAACGGCTGGACGTGGCTGGACACGTGGGTCCGTGGCGGCCGATTCCGGCCGGTGTACATCCCGGGCGGCGTGGTGACGGGCCGATGGGCGTCGGCGGGCGGAGGGGCGCTGCAGATCCCGCGACTGCTTCGGGAGGCGGTCCGCGCCGACGACGGCTGGCTCATCGTCAGTGCCGACGTGGCCCAGCTGGAGCCGCGGGTCCTGGCCGCGATGAGCGGCGATCTCGCCCTGGCGCGCGCCGCCCGCGGCCGGGATCTCTACGAGGGCATCGTCCGCTCCACGCCCCTCCGCACCCGCGCCGAGGCGAAGATCGCGATGCTGGGAGCGATGTACGGGGCCACGAGCGGTGCCTCGGGGCGTCTGGTCCCGCACCTCCGGCGCTCCTTCCCCCGCGCGATGGCGCTGGTGGACGGCGCCGCGACCCGCGGCGAACGCGGTGAAGCGGTCTCGACGCTGCTGGGCCGCACGACCCCGCCCGCGTCCCTTCCTTCGGCATCCGATCACGGGGCCCCCGGCGAGCGGGCCGCTGCGCAGGCGCGGGAGCGCGGGCGCTTCACACGCAACTTCATCGTGCAGGGGACGGCCGCGGAGTGGGCGGCCGCCTGGCTCGCCGACCTGCGCGGCCGCCTGCACGCCCTGCCCCTCGCCACCGTAGAGGCCACCGCCTCGGGGCCGGTCTTCTCGCGGCGGGCGCACCTTGCATACTTCCTGCACGACGAGGTGCTCATCCACGCGCCGGCCGAGCACGCCGAGGCCGCGGCCGAAGCCGTGCGCGCCGCCGCCGACACCGCGGGCCGCCTGCTCTTCGGGGACTTCCCGCTCGATTTCCCCGTCGAGGTCCGCATCGGTGCGTCCGCCGGCGGCGCGTGAGGCCAATTGCGCGCCGCTAGAATCGACCACGCGAATGGGTCGGCTGGACGGTCGCGTCGCCCACGGCACGTGGGCGCCGAGGAACGTCCGGGCTCCACAGGGCAGGGCGGTGGGTAACACCCACCCGGAGCGATCCGCGAGACAGTGCCACAGAGAGCAGACCGCCGCGGCCTCGCCGCGGTAAGGGTGAAAGGGCGGTGTAAGAGACCACCGGGATCGTGGTGACACGATCCGCACGGCAAACCTCGCCCGGAGCAAGGCCAGACAGGGGATGACGACGCGGCCCGCCGAGTCCCCGGGTAGGCCGCTGGAGCGGCACGGCAACGTGTCGCCGAGAGAGATGACCGTCCACGGGGCTCCGGCCCTCGGACAGAACCCGGCGTACAGGCCGGCCCATTCGCCCCTCAGGCCGTGTCGTCGCGCAGCGCCCCCGCGCCCAGGAGCGACAGTGCCGCCGCGCCGATGATCCCGGCGTTGTTGCGGTGGACCGCCGGGACGATGGGCGTGTTCAGATCGAGCAGCGGCAGGAACTTGTCGGCGTGCTTGGACACGCCGCCGCCCACGATGAACAGATCGGGGCTGAACAGGAACTCGACGTACCGGTAGTACCACTGCAGGCGCGCCGCCCAGTCCTCCCACGACAGCTGCTCGCGCTCCATCGCTGAGTAGGCGGAGTACGTCTCGGCGTCACCGTCGTGCTGCGCGCGCTGCAGGTGCCCCAGCTCGGAGTTGGGGATCAGGATGCCCTCGTGCAGCAGGGCCGATCCGATGCCGGTCCCCAGGGTGGTGAGGATGATCAGGCCGTCGCGACCCTTCGCTGCGCCGTACTGAAGCTCGGCGATGCCGGCCACGTCGGCGTCGTTTGCGAAGTGGATGTCGCGGCCGAGCCCCTCCTCGAAGAACCGCTCGGCCTCGAACCCGATCCAGGCCTTCGACACGTTCGCGGCCGAGAGCGTGCGGCCGTGCTTGACGATGGCGGGGAAGGCCACGCCGAGGGGCACGGCTGGATCGGTGACGCCGAGACGCTCCAGGACACCGCGCACGGCATCCAGCACGTCGGCCGGCTCCGCCCCGCGGGGCGTGGCCACCTTGATGCGGTCCGAGATCAGCTCGCCCTTGGCGAGGTCGACCAGCCCGGCCTTGATCCCCGTCCCGCCGATGTCGACTCCGACAGCCTGCGTCGCCTCACTAGCCATGATCGACAGCCTAGTCAGCGCGGGGCGCTCCCTCAGTAGGATCGGAGCACCGGAGCCGACGAGGGACCTGGGAGGAACCGTGACCACCGACAGCGAGAAGTACTGGTACAACCTGACGACGGGACAGGTCGAGCGCGGATTCGCGTCTCCGGCTGTCGACCGCGCCGGTCCCTTCGACACCGAGGAGGAGGCGGCCGACGCGCCGCGCCTCATGCGCGAACGCTCCCGGGCGTGGGCCGAGGACGACGCCCGCGATGACGCCTGGCCGGCGCGCGGCTCGTCGTCGGGCCCCGCCGACGCCGACCAGTAGTCTGGCTGGAGCCGGCCCGGGAGAGGATGCAATGGACAAGCAGCGTGACTTCGTGCTTCGGACGATCGAGGAACGGGGCGTGAAGTTCGTCCGCCTGTGGTTCACCGACGTCATCGGCACGCTCAAGTCCGTCGCGATCGCCCCCGCCGAGGTCGAGGGCGCGTTCGCGGAGGGTCTCGGATTCGACGGCTCCGCCATCGAGGGCCTGACCCGCTCCTACGAGTCGGATCTGCTGGCCCACCCCGACCCGACGACGTTCCAGACCCTCCCGTGGCGGGGCGAGATCGACCCCACCGCCCGCATGTTCTGCGACATCACCACCCCGGACGGGCAGCCGGCGGTGGCCGATCCCCGTAACGTCCTCAAGCGCACGCTGGCGCGCGCCGCCGACGCCGGCTTCACCTTCTACACCCACCCCGAGATCGAGTTCTACCTGCTGAAGTCCTCGGCCTACGGCCCCGAGGGGCCGATCCCCGTGGACTCCGCCGGATACTTCGACAACGTCCCCGGTGGCACCGCGCACGACTTCCGCCGGCGCTCGGTCCGGATGCTGGAGGACCTCGGCATCTCGGTGGAGTTCAGCCACCACGAGGGCGGCCCCGGCCAGAACGAGATCGATCTGCGCTACGCCGATGCGCTGGCCACGGCCGACAACATCATGACCTTCCGCACGGTCATCAAAGAGGTGGCCATCGAGCAGGGCGTGTACGCGACGTTCATGCCCAAGCCGCTCGGCGGGCAGCCCGGCAGCGGCATGCACACCCACATGTCGCTGTTCGAGGGCGACGTCAACGCGTTCTACGAAGAGGGCGCGCAGTACCAGCTGTCCAAGACCGGACGGCACTTCATCGCCGGCCTGCTCCGCCACGCGAACGAGATGGCGGCGGTGACCAACCAGTTCGTCAACTCCTACAAGCGGATCTGGGGCGGCGACGAGGCGCCGAGCTTCATCTGCTGGGGCCACAACAACCGGTCGGCGCTCGTCCGGGTGCCGATGTACAAGCCGAACAAGGGCCAGTCCACGCGCGTGGAGTACCGCGGGCTCGACTCCGCCGCCAACCCCTACCTCGCCTACGCCCTCCTCTTGGCCGCGGGGCTCAAGGGCATCGAAGAGGAGTACGAGCTGCCCCTCGAGGCCGAGGACAATGTGTGGTCGCTGACGGATGCCGAGCGTCGCGCGCTCGGCTACGCGCCGCTCCCCGCGAGCCTCGACCATGCCCTGGAGTACATGGAGGACTCCGAGCTGGTGGCCGAGACGCTGGGGGAGCAGGTGTTCAACTACGTGCTGCTGAACAAGCGGCGCGAATGGCAGCAGTACCGCTCCCAGGTCACGCCCTTCGAGCTGAAGAGCAACCTCGAGATGCTCTGAGCCGATCCCATGTCGGCGTCGGACCGCTCCACCTCGCTCACCGGCCTGGCGCGCCTGGGCTTCAGCTCCCTCGGCGAGGCGGACGCCCTGCTCGACGAGCTCGCCGGCACGCTCTCGCTCGATCGCGATGAGCTCGCCCTGCGGGCCTCGGACACCGCGGACCCCGATGCCGCGCTGACGGCCGTGGTCCGCATCGCCCGGCGGGACGCCGCCGCCGTCGGCGGGATACACGAAGACGACGCCGGCTGGCGGGCACTGTGGGCACTGGTGGGCGCCTCCTCCGGCTTCGCGGACTTCTTCTTCCGGCATCCGGACGAGATCGCTTCGCTGCGCGGCGCCGGCGCGGCGTTGCCCGACGAGGATGAGCTCCGCTCGACGATGCTCGATTCGGTCGCCGCCGTCGAAGGCTTCGCGGCCACCGGCGGCGAGGAGGCCTGGGTGGCGCTGCGGGTACGGTACCGCAGGCTGCTCGCGCGCATCGCGGGCTACGACCTGCTCAGCCCCTCGCCGGTGGACGAGCTCCCGGGGGTCGCCGCCGCGCTGGCCGACCTCGCCGGAGCGGCGCTCGAGGCATCGCTCGCCGTCGCCCGCACGCGCGTGTCGCGGGGCGTTCCGGGGGTGGGCGCCTGCCCGCGCGAGCAGGTCGCCGCCACGGCGCTGTCGATCATCGGGATGGGCAAGACCGGGGCGCGCGAGCTGAACTACGTCAGCGACGTCGACGTCATCTTCGTCGCCGGCGCCGCCGCTGCCGCTCCCGAGGACCTCGACGACGCACGCGTCGTCGACATCGCCACGCGGCTGGCGATGCAGACGATGCGAGGGATCTCGGGAGTCGAGATCGAGCCGCCGCTATGGGAGGTGGACGCGAACCTGCGTCCCGAGGGAAAGCAGGGCGCGCTGGTGCGCACCCTCGAGTCCCATCTGTCCTATTACGACCGATGGGCCAAGAGCTGGGAGTTCCAGGCCCTGCTGAAAGCCCGACCGCTGGCGGGCGACCCGCAGCTGGGCGCCGACTACGTCCGTGCGGTCCAGCCGAAGGTGTGGACCAGCGCGGCCCGCGAGAACTTCGTCGATTCCGTCCAGCGCATGCGCGAGCGGGTCACCGAGCACATCCCCGCCGAGGACGTCCCGTATCAGCTGAAGCTCGGCCCGGGCGGCATCCGGGACATCGAGTTCACCGTGCAGCTCCTGCAGCTCGTGCACGGACTGAGCGACGACCGCATCCGCCAGCGCGGGACGCTCGAGGCGCTGGACGCGCTGGTCGCCGAGGGGTACATCGGCCGCAGCGAGGCGGCCGCATTCGCCCGGCACTACCGTGTGCTGCGGCTGCTCGAGCACCGCGTGCAGCTGCGGTCGCTGCGCCGCACCCACCTGATGCCGGCCCGGCCGGAGGACCGGCGCGTGCTCGCCCGCGCAAGCGGCCTGGCGCCGTCCGGCGATGAGGTGTGGCAGCTGTGGGAGGCGACCAAGCGCGAGGTGCGCGACATCCACGTCCGCCTGTTCTACCGTCCCCTGCTCTCGGCCGTCGCCGCCCTCCCCGCCGACGAGCGAGTGCTGTCCACCGAGCAGGCCCACGACCGTCTGGCCGCCATCGGCTTCGCCGACCCGAACGGGGCTCTCCGCCACATCGGGGCTCTCACCAGCGGCATCAGCCGCAAGGCCACGATCCAGCGTCACCTGATGCCCGTCATGATCCGCTGGTTCGCCGACGGCGTCGACCCCGACTACGGACTCATCGCCTTCCGCCGGCTGAGCGAGCGTCTGGGCAGCACCCCGTGGTTCCTGCGCATGCTGCGGGACTCCTCCGGCGCCGCCGAGAGCCTCACCCGCGTGCTGTCGGGCTCGCGCTACGTCGGCGAGCTGATGGAGTGGATCCCGGAGTCCGCGGCCTGGCTCGACGACGAGGAGCTGCTGCAGCCGAGATCCGGTGCGGCGCTGCAGCAGGAGGCGCGGGCGATCCAGACGCGGCACTCCGGGATGACCGAGGCGATGCGGGCCGTCCGCGCGCTCCGGCGGCGGGAGCTGCTGCGCGTGGCGATGGCGGGGATCCTCGGCAGCATCACGATCGAGCAGATCGCGGATGCGCTGACGACCATCACCGAGGTGACGATCCAGGCGGCGCTGCGGGCGGTGCGGCGCGAGGTGGTGCCGCCCGAGGACGACGACCTCGACTTCTCGGTCATCGCGATGGGACGCTTCGGCGGGCGCGAACTCGGCTTCGGATCGGATGCCGACGTCATGTACGTCTACCGGGCGAACTCGGTCGACCCCGAGCGCGCGGCGCGGCTCGCGCTGCAGATCGTCTCGGAGCTGCGCAATCAGTCCGAGGATCACCGCGTCCCGCTCGACCTCGACGCGGACCTGCGTCCGGAGGGCCGGAGCGGTCCGCTCGTACGATCGCTCGAGAGCTACGAGGCGTACTACCGGCGCTGGTCGCTGTCGTGGGAGGCGCAGGCCCTGCTGCGTGCGCGGGGCGTCGCCGGCAGCGTCAAGCTCATCGACGCCTTCACCGAGCTGGCTGACGAAGTCCGCTTCCCCGTCGCGGCGGACCCGCAGGGGCTGCGCGAGATCAAGAGGATCAAGGCGCGCGTCGAGAACGAGCGCCTGCCGCAGGGCGCCGACCCCGCGCGCCACCTGAAGCTCGGCCCCGGCTCGCTCTCGGACGTGGAGTGGCTCGTGCAGATCCTGCAGCTCCAGCACGCGCACCGGGTGCCCGGCATGCGGACCACCTCGACGATCGCGGCGCTGCGCGCGGCTCAGGCCGAGGGACTCCTCCCCGCTCCGGCCGCCGACCTGCTGGCCGAGTCCTGGCGGCTCTCGAGCAGGCTCCGCTCCGCCAACACCCTGCTCTCGGGGCAGACCAGCGACGTCCTGCCCTCCGATCGCGCGCGGCTGGACGGCATCGGGAGGCTGCTCGGCTACCCGCCCCGTTCGGCGACGCGCGTCGAGGAGGACTATTTCGGGGCCACCCGGCGCGCGCGCCGCGTCTTCGAGAAGCTCTTCTACGGCTGACGCAACGCGAAGAGGCTCCGGACGGGAATCCGTCCGGAGCCTCTTCGCGTGGTCGCGGCGCGATCAGACCCCGAAGTACAGCTCGTACTCGAACGGGTGCGGGCGCTGGGCCATCGGCTGGATCTCGTTCTCGATCTTGTACTCGATCCACGTCTCGATGAGCTCGGGCGTGAAGACGTTCCCGCGCGTGAGGAACTCGTTGTCCGCGCGGAGGGCCTCGAGGGAGTCCAGCAGCGAGTTCGGCACCTGCGGGATGTTCTTGGCCTCCTCGGGCGGCAGCTCGTAGAGGTCCTTGTCCACCGGCTCGTGCGGCTCGATGCGGTTGATGATGCCGTCGATGCCGGCCATCAGCTGTGCCGCGAAGGCCAGGTAGGGGTTCCCCGATGCGTCCGGCGCGCGGAACTCGATGCGCTTGGCCTTCGGGTTGGTGCCGGTGATCGGGATGCGGATGGCAGCCGAGCGGTTGCCCGCCGAGTACACCAGGTTGACCGGCGCCTCGAAGCCCTTCACCAGGCGGTGGTAGCTGTTGAGGGTGGGGTTGGTGAAGGCCAGGACCGCGGGGGCGTGTGCCAGGATGCCGCCGATGTACCAGCGGGCGACGTCGGACAGGCCGCCGTAGCCCTTCTCGTCGTAGAACAGCGGCTTGCCGTCGTTCCACAGCGACTGGTGGGTGTGCATGCCCGAGCCGTTGTCCCCGAAGAGCGGCTTGGGCATGAAGGTCGCGACCTTGCCCCACTGCTCGGCGGTGTTCTTGACGATGTACTTGAACTTCAGGATGTCGTCCGCCGCGTGGACCATCGTGTCGAAGCGGTAGTTGATCTCGGCCTGGCCGCCGGTGCCCACCTCGTGGTGTGCGCGCTCGAGGTGGAGGCCGGCCTCGATGAGCTTGAGGCTGATGTCGTCGCGCAGGTCAGCCTGCTTGTCGACGGGCGAGACGGGGAAGTAGCCGCCCTTGAAGGGGGTCTTGTTGGCGAGGTTCCCGCCCTCTTCGACGCGACCGGTGTTCCACGCACCCTCTTCGGAGTCCACCGAGTAGAAGCTGGCGTTCTGCTTCACCTCGTAGCGGACGTCGTCGAAGATGTAGAACTCGGCCTCGGGTGCGAAGAACGCGGTGTCGGCGATGCCGGTGGAGGCGAGGTACTTCTCCGCCTTCTTGGCGACCTGACGCGGGTCCTTGGAGTAGATCTCGCCGTTGCGCGGGTTGTAGATGTCGAAGACCATGATGAGGGTCTTCGCCTCGCGGAACGGGTCGATGTAGGCCGTCGAGACATCCGGGATGAGCTGCATGTCCGACTCGTGGATGTTGGCGAAGCCCCGGATGGAGGAGCCGTCGAACAACTGGCCGACGGTGAAGAACTCCTCGTCGACGGTGGCTGCCGGGATGTTGAAGTGCTGCTGCACACCAGGAAGATCCGTGAAGCGGATGTCGAGGAACTTCACGTCCTCGTCCTTGATGAACTTCAGCACCTCGGATGAATCACTGAACATGAACTCTCCAGAGGTAGGGCATCGGGAACTGCCGCTCGCAGGGCGAGCATGTCAGGCACGGTACCGCGGGCCCGTTGCCCGACAGTGACACCATTGTTTCCGGCATGTTACACGCCGCTGGTTAGGCTGGAACGGTGAGCGACAGCGTGCAGCAGTATCCCGGCGAACGTCTCGGGATGCCGCGTGAAGGCGCCGGGTCCCTCGCACGGGTCGGTCGGCGCGTCGCCGCGCTCTTCCTCGACTACGGGGCGGCGTACCTGCTGTCGGGATTCTTCGGCTGGGACGCTCTGGCGATCCTCACCATCTTCGCGATCATCCAGATCGTGTTCATCCCGACGCTCCAGGGAAGCCCCGGCCATCGCCTGTTCGGCATGCGGCTCGTGCGCCTCGACGGCGCGTGGACGGGCCTGTGGCGGCCCATCCTGCGGACGCTGCTGCTGATCCTCGTCATCCCCGCGTTGATCTGGGACGCCGATCAGCGGGGTCTGCACGACAAGGCGGCAGGAACGGTGCTCATCCGCTCCTGACGGCCGATCAGCGCGGGCGCGGGGCGCGGACCTTCGTCGGGTCGATGCCCTTGGGGATCGGCAGCGAGGCGAGCGACTGCGACACCGAGTCGACGCGACGGATGACGGCCGCCATCGTGGCGCGATCGATCTTCTTCGGAAGCGACTTGATGGTCGACGCGAGCTTGTCGATCGTCACCTCGTCCTCACCGTGACCGACGTAGAACACGTGCACGGGGACGCCTGCGGCCACGCGCTGGACCTTCGAGCGCTCATCGGCGACGAGCCGGGTCAGCCGCCCGCGCGCGCCTTCGCCCACGATGACGACCCCGCCGCGCCCGATCGCGCGGTAGACCGCCTCCTGCGTCTTGGGGTTGATCCCCACGGGCATCTCACTGGACTGCCACTTACGGCCGAGGGACGTCGACAGGACGTGACCGGTGGCTCCCGGCATCCCGTCGATCTTCTTGTACATCGCCAGCGTCGACAGGCGCGTCATCGTCATGAGCGAGGCCAGGATGCCCAGCATGAGGCCCGTGATACCCCACAGCACGACGCTCCACGGCTGGACCGGGGGGAGGAGGAACCCGAGGCCGACGCCGAGCGCGATGCCGGCCAGCAGGACGGCGATCAGCAGGAAGGGCAGCCAGCGATATTCCTTCTGGGTGAAGGTGTAGAGCGTGCGGATCTGCGAGAAGAAGCCGGGGCGCTTCTCGGGGGAGGTGGTGCGGGCTGCCATGCCGACAAGCCTACCTTTCAACCGGTCCCGCAACCTCTCCTCCCCAGGTGGGCGCGACGCGACGATCGTCCACAGATGCCCGCCCGGGTCGCCGCGGTCCGATCGTGCACGGCGACGCTGGTGCGCATGTCCTCTCCTTCCGACGCGTCGCGCATCTTCCGTCGCGTCCGCGCCATCTCGGGCGGCACCGACGCCCCCTGGCCGGGCATGCTGTGCCACGACGCCGAGGGCGAGCGCGTGCACGTGGTCGACGCGGCGACGCTGCCGGCGGACTGGGCCGGCTGGCGCGCCGAGGCGGACGGTCATCTCCTCGCCCCTCACGACGTGGTGCGCCGGCCCGGCGGGCACGACGTCGTGCTCCCCGCGTGCGACGAGACCGTGGCCGGCCTCCTGGACCGGCGTGCGCGCGCCGGTATCGCGATCGGCGCGGGAGAGGCGGTGACGCTGGCGGTGAGCGCACTGCGAGCCCTGGCCGAGCTGCGGGACGCACCCGAGGAACCCGGGCAGTGGTGGGTGGCTGCGGACGGGCGTCCCCTCCTCGCGGCAGGGGTCGGCGACGACCCCGCCCGCGCGTCCTGCCTCGCCCTGCTCGACCGCCTTCGCGGCGACGTCGCCCTGGCCTGCTGGGACGAGGTGCGTCAGGCGGCGGGCGCCGACCGTCTCTCGGGGCTCGAACTCGCGCGCGCCGAGGATGCGCTGTTCGACGAGGCGGAGCCGGCTCCCCTCGTCCTCGCCGTCCCCGCACCCCGACTGGCCGCTTCCGCCCGCCGGGACGAGCCGATGTTCGGCGGCGAACCGGCCGCCGAGCCCTGGACGGGACGCCTGGTGCGCCACGTCGACGCCGACCTGGCCGATCTCGTGTCCAAGGCGACGACGGGGCTCTGGCGCCGGGCCGGCCGGCCGCCGGGGTCCCGCCGCCCGTGGGCACTCGCGGGCGCGGCCGCCGGCGTGGTGGTGGTAGCCGGCATGATGTGGCCGGCACCGGGGGAGCCCTCGGCCGCGGAGCCGGCGGTGCGGGCGAGCCCGACCGAGTCTGCGCCGCATCCGCACCAGACGCCACCCGTGACGGAGACGGATGCCGGTGACGCCGAGGCGCGCGCTCGGCCGGGCGACTCCGTGGCGATCGGCGACCGGCTCGTGGCGCTGCTGACCGCACGGCGCGCGTGCGAGGGCGATGTCGCGTGCCTGGCGGGGATCCAGGACGACCCGGCTCGCACACTGCCGGCCGGTCCCATCGACGAGCCCGCCGACCGGCTGGCAGTACAGCTCGTCGACGACCTCGGCGATGTCGTCATCCTCCAGGTCGCAGGGACGGATGGCCGCCGGCAGCTGGTCGTGATGGCGCGCCAGAACGAGAGATGGCTGCTGCGCGACGTTCACGACGTCGCGCAGCAGCCATGATCGAGAGGCCTTCCGGCCCCCGCTCAGACCCCCAGCTGCGAGGCGAAGGAGGCCTGCTCGAGGCGCGCCTTGACGGCGCCGAGGAATCGGGCCGCATCCGCGCCGTCCACGATGCGGTGGTCGTAGGACAGTGCGAGGTAGACGTACGAGCGGACCGCGATGGCCTCCTGCCCGTCGATCTTCACCACACCCGGCCGCTTGACGACGGTTCCCGTCCCGAGGATCGCCGACTGCGGCAGGAAGACCACCGGCGTGTCGAACAGCGCACCGCGGGAGCCGGTGTTGGTCAGCGTGAACGTTCCGCCGGCCAGCTCGTCGGGCTTCAGCTTGTTCTCGCGGGTCCGCGCGGCGAGATCGGCGATCTCGTGCGCGATCTGCGCGATGTTCTTCGTCCCCGCGTCGCGGACGACCGGCGTCAGCAGGCCGCGTTCCGTGTCGACCGCGATCGACAGGTTCTCGGTCGCCGGGTAGACGATCTTGTCGCCGTCGACCGTGGCGTTGATGACGGGGTGCGCCTGGAGGGCCTCGGCGGCGGCGAGGGCGAAGAAGGGCAGGAACGACAGCTTGTCGCCGGTCTTCGCGTGGAAGTCCGCCTTGACCTCGTCGCGGTAGGCGGCGAGCTTCGTGACGTCGACCTCGACGACCGTGGTCAGCTGGGCCGTGGCCTGCATGGACGCGACCGCGCGCTCGGCGAGGACCTTCCGAAGCCGCGACATCGGCTGGGTGGTGCCGCGCAGCGGCGAGACCTCGACCTGCGGAGCGGCAGCAGCCTGTGCGTCCGCCGCGGGAGCCGCCGTCGAGGCGGCCGCCTTCAGGACGTCCTCCTTGCGGATGCGGCCACCCACGCCCGACCCGGAGATCGTGCTGAGGTCCACGCCCTGCTGCTGAGCCAGGCGGCGAACGAGCGGAGTGACGTAGGTGACACCCTCGTCGTCACCGCCGGCCTGGGCCGGAGCGGCAGGCGCCGGAGCGGCAGCAGGCTGGGCAGCGGGCGCCGGGGCGGGAGCTGCAGCGGGTGCGGGAGCCGCGGCGGGCGCGGGCTGGGCGGGTGCCTCCTGCGCGGGAGCCTGTGCGGGCGCGGCCTCGGCCGGAGCCTCGGCCGGCGCGGACGCCTCCTGATCAGGCGCCTCGGCCGGCGCGGCAGCGGGAGCGCCGTCACCGATGCGGGCGAGCGGTGAGCCGACGGCCACCGTCTCGTCCTCCTTCACGAGGATCTCCTGGAGGACCCCGGCGAACGGCGCCGGGATCTCGGTGTCGACCTTGTCGGTCGAGATCTCGAGCAGCGGCTCGTCCTCGGCGACGTCGTCGCCCACCTGCTTCAGCCAGCGCGTCACCGTGCCCTCGGTGACCGACTCGCCGAGCTCGGGGAGGACGACGTCCTTGCCGCCCGATGCCGCCGGCTGCGCGGCCGGTGCGGCGGGGGCCGCCTGCTCGGGTACGGGCTGCTCGGGTGCGGGCTGCTCGGGTGCGGGCTGCTCGGCTGCGGGCTGCTCGGCTGCGGGCTGCTCGGCTGCGGGCTGCTCGGCCGGGGCGGGGGCTTCGGCCGCGGGGGCCTCGGCCGGGGCGGGAGCCTCGGCGGCGGGCGCCTCCTGCGCCGGGGCGCCGGCGCCGGAGCCGTCGCCGATCTTCGCCAGGACCGCGCCGACCTCGACTGTCTCGTCCTCCTGGACGAGGATCTCCTCGATGACGCCGGCGACCGGCGAGGGGATCTCGGTGTCGACCTTGTCGGTCGAGATCTCGAGCAGTCCTTCGTCGGCCTCGACGGTGTCGCCGACCTGCTTGAGCCAGCGGGTCACCGTTCCCTCGGTGACGCTCTCTCCGAGAGCGGGGAGGACCACGGAAGTGCTCATGGGCTTGTCTCCTTAAAGATGCCGATTGGCGTCTAGCTTAGTGATGCGGGTGGGTCGGTTCGTCAGAGCGTGTGAAGCGGCTTGCCCGCGAGAGCCAGGAGCGCCTCGCCGAGCGCCTCGCTCTGAGTGGGGTGGGCGTGCAGGAACGGCGCGACGTCTTGGGGGTGGGCCTCCCAGCCGACGATGAGCTGCGCCTCAGAGATCAACTCTCCGACGCGGTCGCCCACCATGTGGACGCCGACGACGGGGCCGTCGACGACGCGCACCACCTTGACGATGCCGGCCGTGCCGAGGATCTCGCTCTTGCCGTTGCCCGCCAGGTTGTATTCGTGCACCGACACGCTCTCGGCGCCGTGGCGCTCGCGCGCGCGCTCCTCAGTGAGGCCGACCGAGGCGACCTCGGGGCTGCTGTAGGTGACGCGGGGCACGTGCAGATCGTCGACGGGCACCGGTGTCAGCCCCGCGATCTCCTCGGCGACGAAGATCCCCTGCTGGAATCCGCGATGCGCCAGCTGCAGGCCGGGGACGACGTCCCCGACCGCCCACACGTGCGGGACGGTCGTGCGCAGCCGCTCGTCGACGACGACGAATCCGCGGTCGAGCTCCACTCCGGTCTCGTCGAGGCCGATGCCGCCGGTGGCGGGCCCCCGCCCCACCGCGACAAGCAGGTAGTCCGCCCGCAGGGCGCCGCCGTCCTCGAGTTCTACGGTCACCCCTTCATCGTCCTGAGACGCCGCAGCGAAGCGCACTCCGGTGCGCGCGGTGATGCCGCGCTTCCGGAAGGCGCGCTGCAGGGCGGTGCTGGAGCTCGGATCCTCGGTGGGCACGAGCCGGTCCAGCGCCTCCACGATGGTGACCTCGACGCCGAACGAGCGCCAGACGCTGGCGAACTCCACACCGATCACCCCGCCGCCCAGGATCACCACCGAGGAGGGCACGACGTCGAGGGCGAGAGCCGCCTCGCTGTCGAGGATGCGCCCGCCGAGCGCGAGGCCCGGCAGCGTGCGGCTGTAGGAGCCGCTGGCCACGACCACGTCCGTGCCCCGGTAGACGTCGTCGCCGACGCGCACCGCAGGGCCGGCTTCGAGTCGTCCCTCGCCGGCGACGACCGTGATGCCGCGCGCGGTGATCAGGCCGCGCAGTCCCTTGAACTTCTTGCTCACGATGCCTTCGCGGTACGCGCGCACCCCCGCGGGGTCGACGCCGTCGAAGGCGGCCCGGATGCCGATCTGCGCGGCGTGGCGCGCGCTCTCGGCCACTTCCGCCGCGTGCAGCATCGCCTTGGTGGGGATGCACCCACGATGCAGGCACGTGCCGCCGAGCAGGTCCTTCTCGACCAGCGCGACACGCCGGCCGAGTTCCGACGCGCGCAGCGCGGCGGCGTAGCCCCCGCTGCCGCCGCCGAGGACGACGAGGTCGAAGACGTGTTCGCTCATGCGCCCACCCCCGCGGCGAAGCGGATGAGGCTGCGCACGGTCGCCCCGGTGGGTCCCTTGTCGGTGTGGCCGTACGCGGGACCCTTGTTCGTCCCCGATCCGGCGATGTCCAGGTGCACCCACGGGATGCGGGCCGCGTCGGGGGCGTCCGACGACCGCCCGACGAAGTGGCGCAGGAAGAGTCCTGCGAACAGCGCACCGCCCGCGGGATCGCCGATCTTGGCGTTCTGCAGGTCGGCGATAGGGGAATCGAGCTCATCGACCATGTGATCCGGCAGCGGCAGTTGCCACGCCTGCTCTCCGGCCTGCGCCGCCGCAGCGAGGTACGCCTCCACCGCCTGGTCGTCGCCCATGACGCCGGTGTGGCGGTTGCCGAGCGCGACGACCATCGCACCGGTGAGGGTGGCGACGTCGACGATCACGTCGGGCTTCTCGCGACTGGCGGCGACGAGGCCGTCGGCGAGCACGAGGCGGCCCTCGGCGTCGGTGTTGAGCACCTCCACGGTCGTGCCGTCCAGCATCCGCAGGACGTCCCCGGGTCGCGTCGCCCGGCCCGACGGCATGTTGTCGGCCACGCACAGCCACGCCGTCGCGTGGACCGGAGAAGCGGTCGCAGCCAGCGCCCGCAGGACCGCCAGCGCGGTCGCGGCGCCTGCCATGTCGTACTTCATCCCCACCATCGAGGCCGCCGGCTTGAGCGAGAGGCCTCCGGTGTCGAAGGTGATGCCCTTCCCCACCAGCGCGATGTGGCCTCGCGCGCCGTCGGGGGAGTAGTCCAGCCGGATGAGACGCGGCGGGCGGTCCGAGCCCTGGCCCACCCCCAGGATCCCGCCGTAGCCGCCCTCGCGGAGCGCGTCCTCGTCGAGCACCTCCACCGTCACGGGCAGGCCCGCGACGGCCTCGGCGGCGCGCTCGGCGAAATCGGCCGGGCCCAGCCATTCGGCGGGCGTGTGGACGAGATCCTTCACGAGGGCGACGGCCGCCGCCTCGGCGCGCACCTCGTCGAGGACCGCCTCGTCCGCGTGGTCCTCGACGCCGTGCACGAGCACGCGCGCGGCGCGGGGCTTGGGGGCCTCGGTCTTGTAGCCGTCGAACCGGTACCCGCCCAGGAGCGCCCCCTCCGCGGCCGCACGCCACGACGCGGCGGGCGCCGCCGGCAGGGCGACCGACACCGTCGTGAACCCCGTGAGGGACCGGATGCCGGTGCCGACGGCATCCCGCACGGCAGCCGCGTCGGGGTCGGCACCGGTGCCGACGACCGCGAGGGGAAGCGTCGTGGACTGCGGGGCGTGGACGCGCACGAAGGAGTTCGGGGAGCCGGTGAAGCCGGTGGCCAGGAGGGCCTCGCGCAGTCCCGGCCAGTCCGCGAGCGCCGGGTCCTCGGCGTCGGTGACGGGCGGGAGGGCGAGCAGCACGGCGTCGGCGCCGGCCTCTCGGGGGGGATCGGAACGATATTCGAGGTCGGGGTGCGACATGGGCTCCATCCTATGGACGCCGCTGTTCGCTGTGAGCGGGACGCGGCCGGATCCGCCGGTGACGGGCTGCTCGTAGCATGGAGGTCATGCTGTTCCCCGGCCCGATCCTCGAGCGCTCCGCCGCCGCCCCGGCGGTCGCGCGCGGGCTCCCCCTCGTGATCGCCCTGACCGGTTTCACCGACGCCGGCAGCGCCGTCTCTCGCCTGGTGCAGTACTTCCGGGACGAGACCGATCCGGTGCCGCTGGCCGTCTACAGCAACGACGTCCTGTTGGACTACCGCGCACGCCGACCTGTCATCTCGTTCGACCAGGACCACCTCAGCGACTACCGGCCCGCCCGCCTGGAGCTCTCGCTCGCGCACGACACCCTCGGCCAGCCGTTCCTGCTGCTGGCCGGGTACGAGCCCGATTTCGCCTGGGACGCGTTCGCGCAGTCCGTGGTGTCACTGGCGGACGAGTACGGCGTCAGCACGGTCACGTGGGTGCACGCCATCCCGATGCCCGTCCCTCACACCCGCCCGCTCGGGACGACGGTCAGCGGCACCCGGACAGAGCTCACGGCGGCGCATTCGGTCTGGCAGCCCCAGACGCAGGTCCCCGCCACCGCCGGTCACCTGCTGGAGCTGCGCTTCGCCGAGTCGGGGGCTGCCGTGGCAGGCTTCGTGCTGCTCGTGCCGCACTATCTCGGCGACACCGAGTACCCCGCCGCGGCGCTGGCGGCGCTGGACAGCCTGACCGTCGCCACCGGGCTCGTCTTCGCCGGCGACGTGCTGCGCGATGAGAACCGCGAATATCTGGGCAAGGTCGACGAGCAGGTGGAGGCCAGCGACGAGCTCTCACGTATGGTGAGCGCGCTGGAGGAGCGGTACGACTCCTACATGGCCGGCTCCACCACGGCGACCCCCATGGTCCACACCGGCGACCTGCCCAGCGCCGAGGAGCTGGCAGCGGAACTCGAGCGGTTCTTGGCCACCCGTCCCTCCGACGAGGACAAGCGGGGCTCCTGAGCACGGAATGCCGGCGCGGGCGGGGGCGTTGTCTTCGGAGACGGAACACCGGCCACCCGCAGACGGGGCGCGCGCGGGGAGTATGAGACAATGGACCTTCCGACCCGTTGTCAGGATCGTCCGACGCGCTCCGCGCGAGGGCCGATCGACTTGACAAGGGTCTTACTAGTGTCCGAGATCGACCGGGGGATGTGCTGTCGGCACCCGCTGGTGAAAGGCGAAACGTGACTCCAGGCACGAACACCAAGGACCGCGCGGCGGCGGCGAAGGACACCGACGTCGAGCCCACCTCCGCCGAAGGGCCCGCGACGGCTGCGAAGAAGCCGGCAGCGAAGAAGCCCGCCGCCAAGAAGCCCGCGGCCAAGACCGCGAAGGCCTCCCCGAAGACGGCCGCCAAGAAGCGCGCGGACGACGAGGACGACGACGAGATCGAAGCGGACGT
The DNA here is from genome assembly GCF_054780155.1 of Microbacterium aureliae. NCBI lineage: Bacteria > Bacillati > Actinomycetota > Actinomycetes > Micrococcales > Microbacteriaceae > Microbacterium > Microbacterium aureliae. The sequence continues at coordinate 188,130 of NZ_BAAGWW010000001.1, read as the reverse complement.
CGAGCTGGAGGACCAGGCCGACGCCGCCGACGACACCGATGACGCCGATGCCACGGACAAGGCCGACGACAAGTCGGCCGGCGACGGCGACGAGGACGAAGAGAGCACGAAGCCTGCCTTCACCGAGCCGCTGCCCACCGGCGCGATCGTGCTGTCCTCGAGCGACGAAGACGATGTCCCGGTCTACTCCACGCAGATCACGGGTGCCACCGCCGACCCCGTCAAGGACTACCTGAAGCAGATCGGAAAGGTGCCGCTGCTCAACGCGGCCGAAGAGGTCGAGCTGGCGATGCGGATCGAGGCGGGCCTGTTCGCCGAAGAGAAGCTGTCGCACATGTCGGCCGCCGAGAAGACCAGCCAGCTGGGTCTGGACCTGCAGTGGGTCGCCCGCGACGGCCAGCGCGCGAAGTCCCACCTGCTGGGCGCGAACCTGCGCCTGGTGGTCTCCCTCGCCAAGCGCTACACCGGCCGCGGCATGCAGTTCCTGGACCTCATCCAGGAGGGCAACCTCGGTCTCATCCGCGCCGTCGAGAAGTTCGACTACACCAAGGGCTTCAAGTTCTCGACCTACGCCACGTGGTGGATCCGCCAGGCCATCACCCGCGCCATGGCCGACCAGGCGCGCACCATCCGCATCCCGGTGCACATGGTCGAGGTCATCAACAAGCTCGCGCGCGTCCAGCGTCAGATGCTGCAGGATCTCGGTCGCGAGCCCACGCCCGAGGAGCTCAGCCGCGAGCTGGACATGACGCCTGAGAAGGTCATCGAGGTCCAGAAGTACGGCCGTGAGCCGATCTCGCTGCACACCCCGCTGGGCGAGGACGGCGACAGCGAGTTCGGCGACCTCATCGAGGACACCGAGGCTGTCGTGCCCGCCGACGCGGTGGGCTTCACCATGCTGCAGCGCCAGCTCGAATCGCTGCTGGACTCCCTCTCGGAGCGTGAGGCGGGCGTCATCCGCATGCGCTTCGGCCTCGGGGACGGGCAGCCCAAGACGCTCGACCAGATCGGCGACACCTTCGGCGTGACCCGCGAGCGGATCCGCCAGATCGAGTCCAAGACGATGGCTAAGCTGCGCCATCCCAGCCGCTCGCAGTCGCTGCGGGACTACCTCGAGTGAGCGAGGCGAACGCCGGGAAGGCGCTCACGGTCCAGATCGACGGCGCGTCGTACGCCCGCGTCCCCATCCGCACGCGCGTGGTGATGCCGGGCGACGACCTCGACGCGTTCGTCCGCGAGTACGCCGCCGCCGAGGTCCGGCCCGGCGACCTGCTGTTCGTGACCGAGAAGATCGTCGCCATCACGCAGGGGCGGTCGTACCTCGTCGAGGAGATCAGGCCGCGTCGCCTGGCGCTCTTTCTCTCGAAGTACGTCACGCGCACGCCCTACGGCATCGGCCTGGGCATGCCCGAGACGATGGAGATGGCCCTCCGGGAATGCGGCACGCCGCGCATCCTGCTGGCCGCGGCCGTCTCGGCCGTGACGAAGGCCTTCGGTCGCAAGGGCGACTTCTACCGGATCGCCGGCGACAAGGCCCGCGCCATCGACGGACCTACCAGCGGAACCATTCCGCCGTACAACAAGGCCGTCGTCCTGGGCCCGGAGCGACCGCGCGAGGTCGCCGAGCACCTCAAGGCGCTGCTCGGCGGCGTGTGCGAGGTGGCGGTGGTCGACATCAACGACCTCGGCGGGAACATCCTCGGCTCGACCGTGGACCGCCAGACCGAGCGCCGGCTCGTCGCGATCCTGCGCGACAACCCGCTCGGCCAGGGGCACCAGTCGACGCCGCTGGGCATCGTCCGCGCCGCGTGAGCGACATCCTCGGATGAATCTCGCGCGCGCGAGCTCGCTGATCGCCGCCGGCACCCTGGCGTCCCGCATCACCGGGCTCATCCGGACGGTCGTGCTCGTCAGCGCGATCGGCATCTACGCCGCCGGTGACGCGTTCTACGTCGCCAATCAGCTGCCCAACACCGTTCTGACGCTGATCTCGACGGGGCTGCTCACGGCGGTGATCGTCCCTCGCGTGGTCGCCGCCAGCACCCAGGCGGACGGCGGCCGCGTCTTCCTGCCCAAGCTCCTCACGGCGGGTGCCTGCATCCTGCTGGCGGCCACCGCCGTGGCCATGCTCCTCGCGCCGTGGCTGATCTGGATCCTCGCGGAGGGGTTCTCCGAGCAGCAGCGCGCGCTGTCTACCGCGTTCGCCTACTGGTGCCTGCCGCAGATCTTCTTCTACGGCATGTTCGCCCTCATCGGCGAGAGTCTCAACGCCCGCCGGATCTTCACGCCGTACGCGTGGGCGCCGGTGCTCAACAACATCGTCTCGATCGCCGGCTTCGCCGCGTTCATCCTGCTCTTCGGCGGCGACCGGAGCGGGCTGGACGGCTGGACGCCGGGCGCGATCGCCCTCGTGGGCGGGACGGCGACGCTCGGCATCATCGCTCAAGCCGTCGTGCTGGCGGTCGTCTGGCGACGCTCGGGGATCCCGCTGCGCCCCGACTTCCGCTGGCGCGGGGTCGGATTCGGGAGCATGGGGGGCCTTGCCACCTGGACGTTCGGGATGGTGCTGGTCACCCTCGGCGCCGGGATCGTCCAGGTCCGGGCGATGTCCGAGGCCTCCGGCGACAACGTCTCGGTCACCGTCTGGGGGAACGCGTGGCTGGTGTACATGGTCCCGTACGCCCTGATCGTGCTCTCGATCGGCACTCCCTACTTCACGCGCATCAGCGAACACGCCACGGCCGGCCGCGACCAGGCGGTGCGCGACGACATCGCCGCGGCCATCCGGACCCTCGGCCTGTTCGTCGTCGTCGCGGCGGCGGCCCTCATCGCCGCGGCGGTGCCGGCATCCCGCATCTTCACCAACGCCGCGTCGGACGCCGAACTGGCGGCGCCGGTGCTGGTGGCGTTCCTGTTCTCGCTCGTCCCGATGGCGGTGCTGTTCATCATCCAGCGCACGTTCTACGCCTACGGCGACACCCGGACGCCGTTCTTCTTCACGCTCGTCCAGGGGATCCTCGTGGTCGTGCTGACGATCGCGGCGGTCCACACCGTCCCCGCCGAGTACCTCACGGCCTCCGTCGCGGCCGTCCAGACCGCGTGCGGCATCATCGAGCTGCTGCTGGCGATCTGGCTGCTGCGACGCAAGCTCGGCCTGCTCGGACTGCGCGCGCCCGTCCTCGCCCTCGCCCGCTTCCTCGTGGCCGGCCTCCCCAGCGGCGCGCTCGGATACGCGGTGTTCGCCTGGTCGGGGGGCACCGGCGGCTGGATGCTGCACAACGTGTTCACGGCTGCCGCGGGGACCGCCCTCATCGGCGTCGTCAGCGGCGCCGCGTACCTCGGTGTCCTCGCCGCGATGCGCACCCCCGAGCTGTCGGGCGCGATCGGCCTCGTCCGGGAGCGCTTCTCGCGCTGACCCGCGGTCAGCCTCGGCGGTCGAGCACCCCTGCGCCGACGGCGTCGCGGTAGCGCGACAGCAGGCCCGTGCGCACGCCCGAGACGCTCGGCTTCATCTGGAAGACGCTGGAGTTGTGGTTCGCCTCGATGAGTGCGGGACCGGTCGGCGTGATCGCGACGTCCCACCCGACGTAGGGCACCGTGGGGAGCCGTCGCGAGGCCTCTTCGACCATGGCGAGCGCCTCGCGGTAGAAGGGGACCTCGAAGCCCGCGATCGCGACGCCCGTGACCGGATGCCGGTCGAAGACGTGGGAGTTCTTGTCGACGCCCGCCCACTTGGCGACGCCGCGGTCGTCCAGCATCGTGAACATGCCGCCGCCGGCGAAGTTGTCGACGACGCCGCCGTTGCCGATGCGCAGCACAGAGGCGATGACATGGAAGACGCCGTCCGGAGCCCGATAGGTGATGATGCGCAGGGTGTTGACGCTGCCGGCGTACAGCTCGGACATGCGCTCGTGCTGGGGGAGGAGCTGTTCGACCAGCGTCCGGCCGTCGGTGACCAGCTGCTGCCGCCACGCGTCGATGTCGGCGATGTCGGCCGTCGTGAACGCGGCGATGCCGCGCCCGCCCTCGCCTCGGGCGGGCTTGACCAGGACCCGGTCGTGCCTGCCGAGGAAGTCGGCGAGGTCCGCGGGCTCGGCATCGGCGGCGTCGATCCACTCCCGCCCGATCATGTCGGCGAAGTCGCGGTAGAACCTGGGCTTGTCCCCGAGGAGCGCGGCCGAGTCGGGGCCGTTGAGGGTGTTGTTGAGGCGGATCGCCTTGGGATGGGTCATCCACGTCGCACGCTCGCGTCCCGACAGCAGCCGGATGTCCCACACCGCGTAGTCGCGGAAGCCCATCTCGTACCGGACCGAGCACCACAGCATGTCGGCGACGATCACCGGCAGCGGAGCCCGCGAGACGCGCTTGACCTGACGGGCGAACTCGATCACGTTGGCCGGGCTGAGGCGCCTCGCCCGCTGGAACAGATAGCGCACGCGCAACGAGACCTGTGACACCCGGACACGCTAACACGCGCGGGCCGCCGCCCCGGGAGCCCGGCCGCGCGCGGTCGGCCTCGTATAATCGGCAGTTCTATGGACATCTCGCTCAAAGCCCGCGCCGGCTACTTCCTCAAGCGCGCCGCCGCCTTCCGGCCGTCCCGCGTGTGGGGCTTCGCCCGCCAGATCTCCGACGAGCAGGGCAAGTGGGCCGTCCCGATCTTCTTCGACATGCTGTGGTCGGCCGCGTTCCGCGACACCGCCTACCTCGACTACTACGAGGCGGACTTCGCGCTGCTCAACCGGCGGGAGCGCCGGACGTTCATGACGTCGCTGCTGCAGCACCACCTGGCGAACGCGCTCAACGACCGCGAGTCGGCCAAGACGCTCGAGAACAAGATCAGCTTCAACCGCGCGTTCGGCGACCTGCTCGGGCGCGAGTGGATCTCCCTCGAGGACACCGACGCCGAGGGGCTGCGCGCATTCGCCGAGCGGCATCCGGTCATCATCGCCAAGGTGCCCGTCAGCCGAGAGGGCAAGGGCGTCTTCCGCTACGACACGTCGGACGTGACGGACTGGGAGGCCTACCGGGCGGAGCTGATCGCGAAGGGGCAGGTGCTCATCGAGCAGCCCATCGTGCAGCATCCGTACCTCGCGTCGTACTGCGCCGGCACAGTGAACACCACCCGGATCACGACCTACTTCGACGGCGAGCGCGTGCACCCGCTGGTGATGGTGCAGAAGTTCGGCCGCGGCGCCGTGAGCGATCAGTTCACGTGGGGCGGCTTCTTCACGATGCTCGACGACGACGGCCACTCCGTCGGCCCCGGGCACACCGGCAAGCACAAGAGCCGCTACCTCGAGCACCCCGACTCCGAGCAGTCGATCGTGGACTTCCAGGTGCCCCTGTGGGACCAGGTCATCGCGCTCGTCGACGAGGCCGCCCGCCGCATCCCCGACGTGCCCTATGTCGGGTGGGACGTCGCGGTCGGGCCCGAGGCGCCCGTGCTCATCGAGGGCAACTGGACGCCCGGGCTGTACGAGACGCGCGTGAGCGCCACGGGCATCCGCGAAGGCTCGCGCCCGCGGCACGAGCGCGCGATGGGTGACGCCCTCCGACGATGAGCGTCCTCGCCCGCATCGCGGCCGACGCGCTGCGCCGCAACGCCCTCGACGCGGCCCCGGATGCCGTCCTCGACCTGCGCGCCGACGCGTGGGGCCACGGCGCGGACGTCGTGGCGTCGGTGCTCCGGCCGCTGGGGCCCCGCACGGTCGTCGCGGACGCATCCGTGGCTGAGAGCCTCCGCGCCGCCGGTCACGATGTCGCAGACAGGATCCCGCCGGGCGCGACCCGCATCGATCCCCGCCGGCTGTACGGGCTGGACGGTGCCGGCACGCCCGTGATGCGCCTGTCCGGGACGGTGCTGAGCACCAAGCTCCTGCGCCGCGGCGAAGGCGTGTCCTACGGCTACCTCCACCGGGCCGACGCCGACACGCGGATCGCTCTGGTCGCCGGCGGTTACGCGCAGGGCGTCGTGCGCGCCCTCGGTGAGTCGGCGTCGGTGAGCATCCGCGGCATCCGCTGCCCCATCCTCGGCCGCGTGGCCATGGACGTGTGCGTCGTCGAGATCGGCGACGCGCCGGTGCAGCGGGGCGACGTCGCGTGGTTCTTCGGCGACCCCGCCGCAGGACACCCCGCTCTGGCTGAGTGGGAGCGCGCGACCGGCCTCGATGCGGCCGAGCTCGTCGCGGCGGTCGGCAGCCACGCGAAGCGGGTGCTCGAGTGAGCGCCCGGCTGACGGTCGACCTCGCCGCGCTGGAGCGCAACATCGACCACGTCCGGGGCCTGGTCGCCCCGGCGGAGCTGATGCTCGTGGTCAAGGACGACGCGTACGGACACGGTGTGGAACGCGTGGTTCCGTGCGCGGTCGCCCGCGGGATCACGTGGATCGGCGCCTTCGACGTCGCCACCGCGGCGGCGGTCCGGCGGATCGCGGGCGACGGCATCCGGATCTTCGTGTGGGTGCTGCCCGAGGGCGACGACGTCACCGCCGCCGTCGCGATGGACCTCGACCTGGGGGTCGGCGACGCCGCCCTGCTGGAGGACGCGGCCGAGGTCGCTCGCACCGCCGGGGCCGTGGCCCGCGTGCACCTGAAGATCGACACCGGCCTGCACCGCAACGGCATCCGGCCCGAGGAATGGCCGGCCGTCGTGCGGCGCGCGCGGGCCCTCGAGCAGGAGGGGCGGATCGACGTGGTCGGCGTGTGGAGCCACATCGCCGAGGCCTCCGACGCCGAGGACGACGCCGCCCGGGCGCTCTTCGACAGCGCCGTGGACGTCGCGCGCGAGGCCGGCCTGCGGCCGCGTCTGCGGCACCTGGCGGCCAGCGCCGCCGGGACCGCGCGAGCGGAGTTCCGCTACGACATGGTGCGGGTCGGCGCCTTCTGCTACGGCATCGCGCCGGCGGGCGGCCCGGACGCGCGGGCGCTGGGGGTCACGCCGGTGGCGACGCTGACGGCGTCGGTCACGGCCGTGACCGACGGATCGGCGCGCGTCGACATCGGGATGCTGGACGGTCTGCCCTCGAGTCTGGGCGGGCGTGTCGCGGTCGGCACCCCCGGCGGGCCGCGGCGACTGCTGCATGTGGGCGAGACGTCGGACGTCCAGCCCTGGCCGGGGGCACGAGCCGGCGACGATGTGCGCATCTACGGGCCGGGGGAGTGGGGCGAGACCACCGCGACGGGGCTCGCCGAGGCGATCGGGACCATCGGCGAAGAGATCGCCGTGCGCCTGTCACCGGGGATTCCGCGCGAGAACGCCGAGACCCGACCGGGCCTGCGGGCCTGATCGGGTCTCGGCGTCGTCGGATACGGCTGCGCGCGGACTCAGAGAGTCTCGTGCAGCCGGGCGGTCTCGTCGTGCCACGACGTGGCGACCGCGCGGAGCTTCTCCTCGTACTTGCGGCCGTGGTGCGCGCAGAAGAGCAGCTCGCTGCCGTTGACCTCGGCGGCGATGTAGGCCTGCGCGCCGCATGAGTCGCAGCGGTCGGTCGCGGTGAGGCGGTGCTCGAGGACGGCCGCGGGCTCGGTCGGTGTCGAGAGCGTGTTCATGTCGGTGCCTCCTCGTGCGCGTGGTGCTTCGGGTATCGGTCATGACATACAACCACGCGCGCGCGGGGTGGATGCCCCGATCGGGTGACAGTTCGCTGAGCGCGTACGTCGACCCGTGACAGCCGTGTGGCGTGCACGGGCGTGTCGGCGGCGCGGATACGCTTGAGGATTGTGACCGTCGAATACTCCGCCCACCACCTGCAGGTGCTCGAGGGTCTCGAGGCGGTCCGCAAGCGGCCCGGTATGTACATCGGCTCGACCGACTCGCGCGGTCTCATGCACTGCCTGTGGGAGATCATCGACAACTCCGTCGATGAGGCCCTCGGCGGGCACGGCGAGCGGATCGACATCGTCCTGCATGCCGACGGCAGCGTCGAGGTCCGCGACCGCGCGCGCGGCATCCCGGTCGACGTCGAGCCGCGCACGGGCCTGAGCGGTGTCGAGGTCGTCTTCACCAAGCTGCACGCCGGCGGAAAGTTCGGCGGCGGGTCGTACGCCGCATCGGGCGGTCTGCACGGCGTGGGCGCGTCGGTCGTCAACGCGCTCTCGGAGCGACTGGACGTCGAGGTCGACCGCGGCGGGAAGACGTGGGCGATGTCGTTCCACCGCGGCGAGCCCGGCATCTTCGACGGCCCGACGCCGGACTCCGCATTCCAGCCGTTCGAGCGCAGCAGTGAGCTGCGCGTGGTCGGCAAGGCCGCGCGCGGCGTCACCGGCACGCGCATCCGGTACTGGGCGGACCGGCAGATCTTCACGAAGGATGCCGCGTTCGCCGTCGCCGAGCTCGAGCAGCGCGCCCGCCAGACGGCCTTCCTCGTGCCGGGTCTCGAGATCGTCATCCGCGACGAGCGGTCCGGCGATCCCGTCGAGACCACCCACCGCTACGACGGCGGCATCTCGGAGTTCGCGGAGTTCCTGGCGCCCGACGCGCCGGTGACCGACACGTGGCGCCTGACCGGGTCCGGCACCTTCATCGAGACCGTCCCGGTGCTGCAGCCCTCGGGGGCGATGGTGCCCACCGAGGTGGAGCGCGAGTGCCACGTCGACATCGCCGTCCGCTGGGGAACCGGTTACGAGACGGTCACACGTTCATTCGTCAACATCATCGCCACCCCGAAGGGCGGGACGCACCAGCAGGGCTTCGAGCAGGCGCTCATGAAGGTCCTGCGCGAGCAGGTCGCCCTGAACTCCCGCCGGCTGAAGGTCGGCGGCGACAAGCTCGAGAAGGACGACATCCTCGCGGGCCTGACCGCCGTGCTCACCGTGCGCCTTCCCGAGCCGCAGTTCGAAGGTCAGACCAAAGAGGTGCTCGGCACTCCCGCCGTGCGCCAGATCGTCACGTCGGTGGTCACGCGGGAGCTCACCGCCCGGCTGACCTCCACCAAGCGCGACGACAAGTCGCAGGCGGCGCAGCTGCTGGACAAGGTGGTCGCCGAGATGAAGGCGCGCATCTCGGCGCGCGCCCACAAAGAGACCCAGCGCCGCAAGAACGCCCTGGAGTCGTCGTCGCTGCCGGCCAAGCTGGTGGACTGCCGATCGACCGATGTGGCCGAGTCCGAGCTGTTCATCGTCGAGGGCGACTCGGCACTGGGCACCGCGAAGCTCGCCCGCAACAGCGAGTACCAGGCGCTGCTGCCGATCCGGGGCAAGATCCTCAACGTCCAGAAGGCGTCGGTCAGCGACATGCTCTCCAACGCCGAGTGCGCCTCCATCATCCAGGTGATCGGCGCCGGTTCCGGGCGCACGTTCGACCTCGCCTCCGCCCGGTACGGCAAGGTGATCCTCATGAGCGACGCCGACGTGGACGGCGCGCACATCCGCACGCTGCTGCTGACGCTGTTCTTCCGGTACATGAGACCGCTCATCGAGGACGGCCGCGTGTTCGCGGCGGTGCCGCCGCTGCACCGCGTCATCGTGATCAACCCCGGCTCCAAGCCCAACGAGACCATCTACACCTACAACGAGAACCAGCTGCACACGCTGCTGGCCAAGCTCCGCAAGTCCGGCCGGCGCTGGCACGAGCCGATCCAGCGCTACAAGGGGCTCGGCGAGATGGATGCCGAGCAGCTGGCCACGACCACGATGGATCGCGCCGGCAGACTCCTCCGCCGTGTCCAGGTGTCGGATGCCGAGGCGGCCACGACCGTGTTCGAACTCCTCATGGGCAATGAGGTGGCCCCGCGCCGCGAGTTCATCATCGACGCGTCCGACCGCCTCGCGCGCGAGCGCATCGACGCCTGAGCACCGACCGCCGCCGACGGGCGACGGTCTCTCACCGCGCGGTGGTCGTCACCGCCCGGCGTCCACTACCGCACGGTGGTGCCGATGGCGCCGACCACCGCGTCCAGCGGCTGTCCCGAGGCGTCGCGCTTGGCGCCCGCCGACGGCAGCGCCCGGACGCTTCCGTCGCCGCCGACGGCGCGCGGCTCGACGCCCACCCACGCGAGGGTGACGGCGTCCTCGCCCTTGAGGAAGCGCTGCACGCGCACACCACCGGTCGCACGGCCCTTGGCGGGGAACTCCTCCCACGCCGAGACCTTGGCCGTCCCGGCATCCGTCCCCGCGATCGCACTCGTGGAGCCCGCGACGGTGACGACGACGGTGTCGGCGTCGGCAGCCGGCACGACACCGAAGTAGACCGCGTGGGCGCCGGCAGAGAGCCGGATCCCGGCCATGCCGCCCGCCGCGCGCCCCTGAGGACGGACACTCCCGGCGTCGAAACGGAGCAGCTGGGCATCCGAGGTGACGAAGACGAGCTCGGCGTCGTCCGCGGCGGGCGCCGCCCCGACGACCCGGTCGCCGGGCTTGAGCGCGATGACCTCGATGTCGTGCTTGCCGGCCAGCTCGGCTGCCGAGACGCGCTTGACCACGCCCTGCGCCGTCCCGAGCGCCATCACGGGCGCGTCGGCCAGGGGGACGAGGGCGACGACGTGCTCGTCCGCACCGAGCGTGAGGTAGTGGTCGGCGCGCGTGCCCGCGGCCGGCTGCACCGCATGGGGAGGCACCGACGGCAGGTCCACGGGTGAGAAGCGGATGAGACGGCCCGCAGAGGTGACGGCACCGAGGTCGCCGCGCGTCGTCGCGTCCACGGCGGAGCGGATGGCGTCGTGCTTGGAGCGGCGCGACGGCGGGACGATCCCACGGGAGTCGTCGCCGCCGAGGTCGGCACGCACCATGCGGCCGGTGGCCGACAGGAAGACCCGGCACGGGGAGTCGGCGATCTGCAGATCCGCCGGCTGCTTGGACCGTGACGCCTTCGACGCCGCCACCCCGCCGTTCAGCAGCAGGGTGCGGCGGGGCGTGCCGTAGGTCTCGGCCGCCGCCTCGAGCTCACGAGCCACCTGCGCGCGCAGCAGCACGTCGCTGCCCAGAAGTTCCTCCAGCCGCGCGATCTCGGCCTTCAGCTCGTCCTGCTCGGCCTCGAGCTCGATGCGCGAGAACCGGGTGAGACGCCGTAGCCGCAGCTCGAGGATGTACTCCGCCTGCACCGTCGAGAGGTCGAACACCTCGGTCAACCGCGTCCGGGCCTGCTCGCTGTCGTCCGACGAGCGGATCACCTGGATGACCTCGTCGATGTCGAGGATGGCGATCAGCAGGCCCTCGACCAGGTGCAGCCGCTCGCGGCGGCGGTCCAGGCGGTAGCGGCTGCGTCGTGTGACGACCTCGATGCGGTGGCCGAGGTAGACCTGCAGCATCTCGCGCAGGCCCAGCGCCTGCGGCTGACCGGCGACGAGGGCGACGTTGTTGATGCCGAAGGAGTCCTCCAGCGGCGTCACCCGGTAGAGCTGCTCCAGCACCGCCTGCGGATCGAAGCCCGTCTTGATGCCGATGACCAGCCGCAGTCCCTTGTGGCGATCGGTCAGGTCGACGACGTCGGCGATGCCCTGGAGCTTCTTGGACCCCACGGCATCCTTGATCTTCTCGATCACCCGCTCGGGACCGACCAGGTACGGCAGCTCCGTGACGACGAGCCCGGTGCGACGCGGCCCGAGCGACTCGATGGACACCTTCGCGCGGGTACGGAACGTGCCGCGCCCGGTCGTGTAGGCGTCCTTGATGCCGTCGAGGCCGACGATGATGCCGCCGGAGGGCAGGTCGGGTCCCGGCACGAACTCCATCAGCTCCTCGACCCCGGCGTCGGGGTTGTCGAGCAGATGGATGGCGGCCGCCACGACCTCCACGAGGTTGTGGGGCGCCATGTTGGTGGCCATGCCGACCGCGATCCCGGTGGCGCCGTTGACGAGCAGGTTGGGGAAGGCCGCGGGCAGGACCTCCGGCTGCTGGAACTGCCCGTCGTAGTTCGGGATGAAGTCGACGACGTCCTCGTCGAGGTTCTCGGTCAGGGCGAGCGCCGGCGGGGCCAGGCGCGCCTCGGTGTACCGCGCGGCGGCGGGACCGTCGTCGAGCGAACCGAAGTTGCCGTGGCCGTCCACGAGCGGCACGCGCAGCGAGAACGGCTGCGCGAGGCGCACGAGCGCGTCGTAGATGGCCGCGTCCCCGTGGGGGTGCAGCTTCCCCATCACCTCGCCCACGACGCGTGCGCTCTTGACGTGACCGCGGTCGGGCCGCAGCCCCATGTCCGCCATCTGGAAGAGGATGCGGCGCTGGACGGGCTTGAGTCCGTCCCGGGCGTCCGGCAGGGCGCGGGAGTAGATGACCGAATAGGCGTACTCGAGGAACGACCCCTGCATCTCGGTCGAGACGTCGACGTCCTCGATGCGGCCGTGATCGGCGGGAGCGGGATCGGTGCGGGATGCAGGCATGACGGTGTGGCCTCGGGGACGGCGAACTGCGAGGGGCCGAATCCGCCGTGTGGGAGACTGGCCCGGATGTCCCTCAGCCTACCCGCGGACCCCTCCGGCTCCCGGAGCCTCACCGGCCTCGTCGGCGAGATGGCCGCGGCCCTCGACGGCGAATCCACGTGGTTCGGTCCTGCGCGCAGTGCGATCGTGTTCGTCGTGGACGGGCTCGGCGCCCGCAATCTGTCCGCTCGCGCGGGCCACGCACGGTTCCTCTCACGGGCCGCCGGCAGGCGCGCGACGGCCCGGACCGTGTTCCCGAGCACCACGGCCAGCGCACTGTCGAGCCTGCTGACGGGGCGAGGCGTGGGGGAGCACGGCATCGTCGGCTACCGCGCCCGCATTCCCGGCACGGCGCGGGCGGCCAATCAGCTGCGCGGGTGGGACACCGGTGAGCTGCCCGAGGGGTGGTTCCGGTCGACGTCGCACACCGAGGGCGAGCGGCCGTTCTTCGCCGTGTCGAAGGCGGAGTACCAAGGCACGGGATTCACCGCCGTCACCCTCGGCGGCGCCCGCTTCCACGGGGTGGACGACCTGGAGGAGCGCGTGGCGACCGCCGCGGACCTCGCCGCCACGACCCCCGGATCGCTCACGTACCTGTACACCCCGGACCTGGATGCGCTGGGTCACCGGCTGGGTTGGGAGTCCGACGAGTGGACGGCGGCGCTGGAGCGGGTGGACGCGGCGGCCGCGGACCTGCACCGTCGCAGTGGCACGGAGGTCGGCGTGGTCGTCACGGCCGACCACGGCATGGTCGACGTCCCCCGGCATCGCCACGTGCTGCTCGGCGACGGCGACGGCCTGACCGACGGCGTGATGCTCATCGGCGGCGAGCCGCGGATGCTCCACCTGTACGCCGAGCCGGGCGCCGAGGCCGGGGTCCTCGAGCGGTGGCGGGGCGCCGAATCGCACCGCTCCTGGGTGATGTCCCGCGACGAGGCGGTCGGCGCCGGGCTGTTCGGTCAGAGCGTGGCACCCGAGGTGCGTGCGCGGATCGGCGATGTCCTCGTGGCCGCCCGCGGGGGCATCGCGTACTACGACGACCGAGAGAGCGACAAGGGACCGCAGCGGATGGTCGGCCAGCACGGCTCGCTGACGGACGAGGAGCGCGTCGTCCCGCTCATCCCCCTGGGGGCGTTCGCGCCCTGACCGATCAGTCGTCGGTCCGGGCTCCGAAGACGATCTCGTCCCACGACGGCATGGACGTCCGTCCCTTGCGTCGACCGCCCTCGGCGACGGCGGTCGCTTCGCCCGGCGCGTCGGCGCCGTCGTCATCGACACGGCTCTCGGGGGCGTCGAAGAGGGCGACCGGCGAGGACGACGACACCTGTGCCGCTTCGTCGGCGCCGGGCAGCGGCTCCCGCTGACCGCGGCGGCGCCGGAGCGCCTCGAGCAGGTCTGCGGTCTCGGCCGACGTCGCGACCGGCTCGCTGCGGCGCTTGATCGCGGCCTCCTGCGCGGGCGTGGGGGCCACCGGCAGCTCGGGCGCCTCGACGTCCGCCTCCGGGTGGCGACGGGGGCCGAATGCGCCGCTGTCGAAGCGGGAGTCGTCCTTGGCCGGAGTCGCATCCAGCGCGCGGAGGCGGGGGATGAGCCCCTCCGGCAGCGACCCCTGTCGCGAGAGCTGAATGGCGTCGGCGTTCTGCGGGGTGAGCGTGCTGCGGCGGGGCTCGAACCCCCAGCGCGCGTCGTGATCGATGTCGCCGGCGGTGAACTCGAGCTTGACGACCCAGCCCGCCTGTTCCTTCCAGCTGGTCCACCGCTCGCCGACGGCGCCGGCCTCGCTCAGCTTGGCGCGGACGGCGGCACCGAAGGTGTGCTGCGCGTCCGCCTCGAAGTCGCCGCCCAGCAGCACCGGCACCGCCAGCGCCTGACCCACGACGTGCTCGCGCTCTGCCAGCACCGGACCCTCGAAGCGCTGGACGTCCTCGATGCGGGCGCCCAGGAGCTCGGCGACCTCGCGAGCGGTCATGCCCGCCCGGATGTGCGCCTGGACCTCTCGCGGACTCGGGCGGGTCGCCCCGGCGTCGGCGTGCTCGTCCCGGCGGGCGCGGCGCAGTTCCGCGCGAAGCACTTCGTCCACCGCGAGCGAGAACCTGTCACCCGCCTCGGTCGCCAGGACGAGACGGTCGTCCTCGGTGCCGATGACCTTGAGCTGTTCCATGCGAACGCCTCTCCATCCAGCCATGTGCGCCCATGCTGTCACAGCGCCTGGCCGAGGCCGGGAATATCACGGGCGCGCCGCCCGTTTGCCCGATCGCAGCGCCCGCACCCGGATCCGCATTTGCGATTCATCCGCCGGTCATGCAAACTATGGCCGCCCGAACCGGCGGGCGCACCCCCGCACCTCCTGGAAGTAGAGACATTCACGCATGGCCACCGACTACGACGCCCCCCGCAAGACCGACGACGACAGCGAGTCGATCGAGGCTCTGAAGGAGCGCGTTCCCGACAAGATGTCGGGGTCGGTCGATGTCGAGGACGCCGACAACCCCTCGGGTTTCGAGCTGCCGGGTGCGGACCTGTCGGACCTGGAGCTGGACGTCGTCGTGCTGCCGCCGCAGGAGGACGAGTTCACGTGCATGAACTGCTTCCTCGTCAAGCACCGGTCGCAGCTCGACCACGACGGCGCCGACGGCCCTATCTGCCGGGAATGCGCCGCGTGACCTCGGCCGCCTGAGCCCGCCGCACCGCGGCGGCCAGGCGATCCGGCGTCCGGGAGGACAGCACCCACGACGGCGCCGGGTCGTCCGGATCGGTGATCGGGACGACCAGCACCGGCTCGATGCCGCCGCGGATCACGTGGAACGACCGCGGGTCCAGACCGACTCCCCGCGCCGCGCGCGCAGCATCACCCTGAAGGACCCGCGGCGCGCCGAGAAGACCGACGTCGATGCGCGCTCTTCCGGCGCGCAGGACGCCTTGCGAGACCTCGATGACGGGGGACAGCAGCACCATCGCCGCCACCAGCGCGACGCCGACAGCTGCTCCCGCGGTGAGCGCGAGCGCCCTGTCCAGCGGCGCCAGCACGAGGGCCGCCATCGGGGCGGCCACCGCGGCGGCCGCCAGGACGCGCAGGGACGGGCTCAGCCGCTCCCGGTAGCGGGGAGCGGAGTCTTCGCCGGATGCGTTCTGCATTACCCTCGTTGCGTGTCTGAAACCGTGGACGTCCCCATTATCGCGTCGGCGGCCCCCGTGTACGCCCACCCCGGCGACGCCGGCGCCGATCTGACCGCGGCCGAAGCGGTGCGGCTCGCCCCTGGCGAGCGCGCGCTCGTCGGCACGGGCGTGCGCATCGCCCTGCCCGACGGCTACGTCGCCTTCGTGGTGCCGCGCAGCGGACTGGCCGCCAAGCACGGCATCACGATCGTCAACGCTCCCGGAACCGTCGATGCGGGCTATCGGGGCGAGATCAAGGTGTCGCTGCTGAACACCGATCGCGCCGAGCCCTTCGACATCGCCGTGGGGGACCGGATCGCACAGCTGATCGTCATGCCGGTGCCGCGCGCGAGGTTCATCCCCGTGGACGAGCTGCCCGGCAGCGTCCGCGGCGAGGGCGGTTTCGGCTCCACCGGCTACCAGAGCAAGGAGGCCCGCGTATGAGCGAGATCATCCCCGACGACCCCCAGGGCAAGAGCGCGCCCGCCGGGCGGGCGGAGTCCGGCCCCTTCGACGAGAGCGAGGCGAACCCCGTCCGCCCCTACATCGACCTGGGCGGCATCAAGGTCCTGCCCCGCGAAGGGCTCAACCTGCGCCTGGAGGTCGAGGAGCAGACCAAGCGGATCGTGGCGGTCGGACTGGACTACGCCGGATCCACGCTGCAGGTCCAGCCGTTCGCCGCTCCCCGCTCCAGCGGGCTGTGGGATGAGACCCGGGAGCAGATCCGCGGTCAGATCCGCCAGCAGGGCGGGCGTGTCGAGGAACGCGACGGGCCGCTCGGACCCGAGCTGCTCGCCGAGGTGCCCGCCGCCGCCGCCGACGGGACGGCCGGCATGCGCCTCGCCCGCTTCGTGGGCGTGGACGGGCCCCGATGGTTCCTGCGCGGCGTCATCGGCGGCGCGGCGACCTCCGACGTCGAGGCGGCCGAGCGGGTCGAGGACCTCTTCCGCTCGATCGTCGTGGTCCGCGGCGGCTCGCCCATGCCGCCGCGCGACCTCATCCCGCTGCGCATGCCGGCGACCCCCGGCTCCGCGTGAGTGTGACCCCGCCCGCGCCCGAGGATCCCGGGACGCCGCGGGAGGAGCCCGCCTCGCCGTCCGACCTCCTCGGCGCGGCGCTGGGGAGCGCTGCGCGCCGTGCCGGAATCGACCCCGCCCGCCACGCCGGCACCGGCCACGTCGTGTGGTCCGCCATGGGCGGCTGGCGCGGCATCCTGGAGTCGGTCCTTCCCAGCCTGGCGTTCGTGGTGATGTGGACGCTCACGCTCGACCCGCAGACCTCCCGCGGGCATCTGCCGCTGAGCCTCGGGCTCTCGGTGGGTCTGGCCGCGGTGTTCACGGTCGTGCGGCTGCTGCAGCGCTCGCAGCCGAGCGCGGCCATCGGCGGCCTGGTCGCGGCCGGTGTCGCCGCCGCGCTGGCGCTGTTCACCGGGCGAGGCGAGGACACCTTCGTCCCCGGCTTCATCACCAACGCCGTGTACGGCTCGGCCTTCCTCGTCTCGGCCCTCGTGGGCTGGTCGCTCATCGGCCTGGCCGCCGGCTTCCTGATGGGGGAGGGCACCGCGTGGCGCGCCGACCCGCGCAAGCGCCGCACGTTCTTCTGGCTCGCCATCGCGTGGGCGGGGCTGTTCGCGGCCCGCCTGATCGTGCAGCTGCCGCTCTACTTCGCCGGCGACGTCACGGCGCTCGGCACGCTCAAGATCGTCATGGGCCTGCCGCTGTTCGCGCCGATGGTCGCCGTCACATGGCTTGCGGTCCGAGCCCTCTATCCCCGACGATCTACCTGATACGTTTATCTCGACATCAAGATAAACCTCCGCCGACGAAGGAGACACGCGTGTCCACGGTTGACAGCTTCGGTGCCAAGGGCACCCTGACGGTCGGCAGCACCGACTATGAGATCTTCCGCATCGAGACGGTGGAGGGCTACGACAAGCTCCCGTTCAGCCTGAAGGTGCTCCTCGAGAACCTGCTTCGCACCGAGGACGGCGCGAACGTCACCAAGGAGCAGATCCAGGCGCTCGGGTCCTGGGATGCCGCGGCCGAGCCCGACACCGAGATCCAGTTCACGCCCGCGCGCGTGGTCATGCAGGACTTCACCGGCGTGCCCTGCATCGTGGATCTCGCCACCATGCGCGAGGCCATGGCCGCGCTGGGCGGCGACCCGAGCCGCATCAACCCCCTTTCGCCCGCGGAGATGGTCATCGACCACTCCGTCATCGCGGACCTCTTCGGCACCGAGAACGCCCTCGAGCGCAACGTCGAGATCGAGTACGAGCGCAACGGCGAGCGCTACCAGTTCCTGCGCTGGGGCCAGACGGCGTTCGACGACTTCAAGGTCGTGCCGCCGGGGACCGGCATCGTCCACCAGGTCAACATCGAGCACCTCGCGAAGGTGATCTACGACCGCGAGGTGCAGGGCGTCCTGCGCGCGTACCCGGACACCTGCGTGGGCACCGACTCCCACACCACGATGGTCAACGGCCTGGGCGTGCTCGGCTGGGGCGTCGGCGGCATCGAGGCCGAGGCCGCGATGCTCGGCCAGCCGGTGTCGATGCTCATCCCGCGCGTGGTCGGCTTCAAGCTCACCGGCTCCATCCCCACCGGCGTCACCGCCACCGACGTGGTCCTGACCATCACCGACATGCTCCGCAAGCACGGTGTCGTCGGCAAGTTCGTCGAGTTCTACGGCGAAGGCGTCGCCTCGGTCCCGCTGGCCAACCGCGCCACCATCGGCAACATGAGCCCGGAGTTCGGCTCGACCGCCGCGATGTTCCCGATCGACGACGTCACGATCGACTACCTGCGCCTCACCGGTCGCAGCGAGCAGAACCTCGCCCTGGTCGAGGCGTACGCCAAGGCGCAGCACCTGTGGCACGATCCCTCCCGCGAGCCGGTCTTCAGCGAGTACATGGAGCTGGACCTCTCGACCGTGGTGCCCTCGATCGCCGGGCCCAAGCGCCCGCAGGACCGCATCGAGCTGTCTCGCTCCAAGGAGCAGTTCGAGGCCGATCTGACCAACTACGCCGATGTCGACCACGACCTCGTCGACCTGACGATCTCGGAGTCGTTCCCGGCATCCGACCCGCCCGGGCTCTCGCCCGAGGACGAGGGCAGCCACCACGAGCACCACCACCACTCGCACGCGCCGGCGACGGTCAGCAAGCCCACGCGCGTGCAGCTGGCCGGCGGCGAGGCGTTCACGCTCGATCACGGCGCCGTCACGATCGCCGCGATCACCTCGTGCACGAACACCTCCAACCCGTCGGTGATGCTCGCGGCGGGCCTGCTCGCGCGCAACGCCGTCAAGAAGGGGCTGAAGGCCAAGCCGTGGGTGAAGACCACGCTCGCTCCCGGGTCGAAGGTCGTCACGGACTACTACGAGAAGGCCGGCCTGACGAAGGACCTCGAGGACCTCGGGTTCTTCACTGTCGGCTACGGCTGCACCACCTGCATCGGCAACTCCGGGCCGCTCATCGAAGAGGTGTCGGCGGCAGTCAACGAGAACGACCTCGCCGTCACGGCGGTGCTCTCGGGCAACCGCAACTTCGAAGGTCGCATCAACCCCGACGTCAAGATGAACTACCTCGCCAGCCCCCCGCTGGTGATCGCCTACTCCCTGGCCGGCTCGATGAACTTCGACTTCGAGACGGACGCGCTCGGCAAGGACCGCGACGGCAACGACGTGTTCCTGCGCGACATCTGGCCCGACGCCGCCGAGGTGCAGGCGACCATCGACTCGTCCATCAACGAGGAGATGTTCACCCGGCAGTACGCGACCGTGTTCGCAGGTGACGAGCGCTGGCAGAACCTGCCGACGCCCACCGGCGACGTCTTCGAGTGGGACGAGTCCTCGACCTATGTCCGCCGCCCCCCGTACTTCGAGGGCATGACGATGGAGCTCACCCCGGTGGCCGACATCGCCGGCGCGCGCGTGCTGGCCACTCTGGGCGATTCGGTCACCACCGACCACATCAGCCCTGCCGGCAACATCAAGGCCGACAGCCCCGCCGGGCAGTACCTCGCTGCGCACGGCGTGGACCGCAAGGACTTCAACTCCTACGGCTCGCGTCGCGGCAACCACGAGGTCATGATCCGCGGCACCTTCGCGAACATCCGCCTGAAGAACCTGCTGGTGAGCGCCGTCACCGACGGCGCGGTCGTCGAGGGCGGCTACACCCGCGACTTCACCCGTGAGGGCGGACCGCAGTCGTACATCTACGACGCCAGCCAGAACTACCAGGCCGCCGGCACTCCGCTGGTGATCTTCGGCGGCAAGGAGTACGGCTCGGGTTCGTCGCGCGACTGGGCGGCCAAGGGCACCAGCCTGCTGGGCGTGAAGGCCGTGATCACCGAGAGCTTCGAGCGCATCCACCGCTCGAACCTGATCGGAATGGGCGTGGTGCCGCTGCAGTTCCCCGCGGGCGAGAGCTGGGAGTCGCTCGGCCTGGACGGCACCGAGATCGTGTCCATCACGGGGCTCGAGCAGCTCAACGAGGGTGTCACTCCGAAGACGGTGCACGTCACCGCCGCGCCCAGCGAGTTCTCGGCGCCCGGCAAGGCGACCGTCGAGTTCGACGCCGTCGTGCGCATCGACACGCCCGGTGAGACGGACTACTACCGCAACGGCGGCATCCTGCAGTACGTGCTGCGCTCGCTCGTCTGAGACGTATCACACCGACGGGCCGGGGGTCTCCTCCCGGCCCGTCGTGCTGTGCCCGGATAGACTTGGCCGGGCCAACAGTCGCGAAAGGAGCGAGGATGTCGCTGCTCGCACGCATCACGGGTCCCCGCGATCTGGACGCGCTCACCGCGTCCGAGCTCTCCGAACTCGCCGACGAGATCCGAGCGTTCCTGATCGAGAACGTCGCCCGCACCGGCGGCCACCTCGGGCCCAACCTCGGCGTCGTGGAACTCACGATCGCCCTCCACCGGGTCTTCGACTCCCCGAACGACCCGATGGTCTTCGACACCGGGCATCAGTCCTACGTGCACAAGCTGCTGACCGGACGGCAGGACTTCTCGTTGCTGCGCAGTCGCGGCGGGCTCGCCGGCTACCCGCAGCGCTCCGAGAGCGAGCACGACGTCGTGGAGTCCTCCCACGCCTCCAGCTCGCTGAGCTGGGCGGACGGGATCTCGCGCGCGCTCACGCTCACCGGGCGCCGCGACCGTCATGTCGTCGCCGTCGTCGGCGACGGCTCCCTCACGGGGGGCATGACGTGGGAGGCATTGAACAACATCAGCGACGACAACGACCGCAATCTCGTAATCGTCGTCAACGACAACGGCCGCTCGTACGCCCCGACGATCGGCGGCATGGCGCGCTACTTGAACCGCGTGCGCACCGCGACGACGTACCGCACGCTCCGTCAGGGCTCGGACCGCTTCTTCCGCCTGCTGGGCCCCGTGGGGCGCGCCGTGTACCGCGGGGTGCGCGGTGGCACGCACGGGTTCCTGTCGCGGTTCACCAACAACGCCGCGCTCTACTCGAACCTCGACATCAAGTACCTCGGGCCCGTCGACGGGCACGACCTGGAATCGCTCATCGAGACCCTCGAGTTGGCCAAGTCGTACGGCGCCCCCGTGATCGTCCACGCGATCACCGAGAAGGGCCGTGGCTACCAGCCCGCACGGGACGACGAGGCCGATCAGTTCCACGCGGTCGGCCGCATCGATCCCGTCACCGGGCAGACGGTGGGCGCGGCGAGCGGCTCGACCGCCTGGACGGACGTGTTCGCGGACGAGCTCGTCGCCGTGGGGGAGGACCGCGACGACGTCATCGCGATGACCGCCGCCATGCTCCGCCCCACGGGCCTGCTGCCCTTCGCCGAGCGCTTCCCCAGCCGGGTCTACGACGTCGGCATCGCGGAACAGCATGCCGTCGCGTCCGCAGCCGGGCTCGCGTTCGGGGGACTGCACCCGGTCGTCGCGATTTACGCGACCTTCATGAACCGGGCCTTCGACCAGGTCCTCATGGACGTCGCGCTGCACCGCGCGGGCGTCACGTTCGTGCTGGACCGTGCGGGGGTGACCGGCCCCGACGGGCCCAGCCACCACGGCATCTGGGACCTCGCGATGCTCCAGATCGTGCCGAACATCCGCATCGCCGTTCCCCGTGACGCCGCGACGCTCCGCGAGGAGCTGAACGAAGCCGTCGCCGTCGACGACGCCCCCACCGTCCTGCGATTCCCCAAGGGCACCGTCAGCGCGGACCTGCCCGCACTCGAGCGCCTGGCCGACGGCGTCGACATCCTCGCGCGCTCGGATGCGCAGGACGTCCTCATCGTGGGGATCGGCCCCATGGCGCACATCGCCGTCGACGTCGCCCAGCGCCTGCGCGCGCAGGGGATCGGGGCCACCGTGGTCGACCCCCGCTGGGCGGTGCCCGTGCAGCCGTCGATCGTGGAGCTCGCGGCAGCGCACCGCCTCGTCATCACCATCGAGGACGGCATCCGGGTCGGCGGCATCGGCACCCGCGTGCGTCAGGTGCTGCGCGAGGCAGGCGTGGACACCGCCGTCGACGAGCTCGGCGTGCCGGACACCTTCATCGACCACGCCAGCCGCGAGCAGATCCTCGAGGATGCCGGCCTCACGGCCGCCAAGATCGCCCAGGACGTGGTGTCCCAGGTGCTCGGCACCCGCATCCCCGTCGCGCGCGCGGCCGTCCACGAGCTGCCCGACGTGCGGGAGTGGTCCGCGGCCCGACCGCAGTAGCGACGCCGACGGGGCTCAGCCGACGGGGGTCAGCCCACGGGGCTCAGCCGCGCGGCGTACACGGCGGACGCGGCATCCCACGAGTCCTGCGGACCCACCGGACCGCCGCGCAGGGCCTGCGAGAGCAGATAGCCGTCGGTCAGCGCGTCGCCCGTGACCATGACCGCCAGGAGCTCGATGCCGCACTCGCGGCGGACCGTCTCGGCGCAGTCGGCCACGACATCGGCGGACAGGCCGGCGTTGTCGGGCAGCACGGCGCCCGGCAGAGTATGCACGCGATCGCGCAGGGCGGCCCCGACGATGTTGCCGGCCCGCTCCCGGCCGTCGACGACGTCGAGCTCCAGCACGCGCAGGTCGTGACCGGACACGAACGGACGCCAGTCGAAGGACGCGTGCACCAGGTGCTGGTGGCCGTCGGCGCCCGTCAGGGCACGCGCCGGCAGGTCGGTGGACCGCGCCCGGACATCGACCATCCGGTACCAGGCGAGGATCGGGAAGGCGCCGTGCGTGCCAGGACGCAGGACCACCACCTCGCCGCGACCGTCCCCGCCCGCCCGTGAGCCCTTCCGGATGATGGGCCTGCCGTTGCGCGTGCGGATGGCCGCGGAGCCCTCGTCGATCGTGACGAGGAAGAGCTTCATGAGCGCGGGGACGACCACCAGCAGCGTCAGGGCCGCCCCGCTCGTCTTGACCAGCACGCTGAGCGCGCTGCCGCTGAACATCCCGCTGATGGCATCCAGCATCCGGTCATGCCCTCCGTTCGCGCCGTGACGGCGACGATGCCAGGATGCCGTGCCCCGAACCCCCGAACGTCCGCCGAGGGCCTTCTCGGGCCAGAGTTCACCGATCCGTCCCGGACCGTTCGGTGCCACGTCCCCGCGGCGGCACTTGGCCGACGCCCCCGGTGCCGAGAAGCGCGCGAGCGCGCAAGACTCGAGGGAGTCTCGCGCGCTCGCGCGCCTCTGGCTGCGGTCAGCCGCCGACTCCTGCGATCACCGGGTGGTGGAAGGTGTCGCCGAAGGCGCGCTCGGACGCCCCCTCGCGGTCGAGGTACGGCGAGGCGCCGCCGTCGATGAAAGGCCAGCCCGCACCGAGGATGAGGCACAGGTCGATGTCCTCGACCTCGGGCACCACGCCCTCGTCGAGCATGATCCGGATCTCGTGCGCGAGACCGTCCTGCACGCGGCGCAGGATCTCGTCCGCGGATGCCGGCGAGGAGCCGACGGCGGGACGCAGCACCTTCTCGGCGGCCTTGGTCCAGCCGGTGACCCGCCCACCCTTGTCCTTTTCCACGACCTGGTCGAGCTCGGCCAGGTCGTGGAAGTTCTCGTTGGCGTAGAAGCGCTCGGGGAACGCCCGCACCATCGTGTCCTGGACGTGGGCGGCGACCTTCCAGCCCACCAGGTCGATCAGCTGGAACGGCCCCATCGGCAGGCCGAGCGGCACGAACGCCTTCTCGACGTCGTCGACGGGGGTCCCCTCGTAGACGGCGCGCGCGGCCTCGCCCATGACCTTGGCCAGCAGGCGGTTGACCACGAACCCGGGCGCGTCGGCGGTGAGCACCGCGTTCTTGCCGAGGCCCTTGGCCACCACGAACGCCGTCGACAGCGCGGCATCCGACGTCACCGGCGTCTTCACGACCTCGATCAGCGGCATGACGGCCACGGGGTTGAAGAAGTGGAACCCCACCAGGCGCTCGGGGTGGGCGAGCTTCGCGCCGATCTCGGCGACCGACAGCGACGAGGTGTTGGTGGCGAGGATGGCGTCCTCGGCGACGATCGCCTCGATCTCGCCGAAGACCTGCTGCTTCACGCCGACCTCCTCGAAGACGGCCTCGATGACGAAGTCGCAGTCCGCATAGAGGCTCTTGTCCGTGGTGCCGGTCACCAGCGCCTTCAGCCGATTGGCGGTGTCGGCATCCAGGCGGCCCTTCTGCTCGAGCTTGCCGATCTCGTCGTGGATGTGGGCCACGCCCTTGTCCACGCGCGCCTGGTCGAGGTCGGTGATGAGAACGGGAACCTGCAGCTTCCGCACGAACAGCAGCGCGAACTGGCTCGCCATCAGTCCCGCGCCGATCACGCCGACCTTCGTCACCTTCTTGGCCAGCGACTTGTCGGGTGCGCCCACCGGCCGCTTCGCGCGCTTCTGCACGAGGTCGAAGGCGTACATGGATGCGGCGAACTGGTCTCCGGCGACGAGCTCGGCCAGCGCCTCGTCCTCGCGGGCGAATCCCTCGGCCCGGGTGCCGCCGCGCGCCTTGTCCAGCAGGTCGAGCGCGACGTAGGGGGAGCGGGGGACCGTTCCGATTCTGGACTCCAGCATCGAGCGGGCCATCTTCACGGCGATGGGCCACTTGGTCAGGCGCTCGATCTTGCCCGGCTCGTTCTTGCGGACCACCTTCGTCTTCCCGGCGAGGACGCCGTCGGCCCAGCGCAGCGAGTTCTCGAGGAAGTTCGCCGCGGGGAAGATCGCGTCGACGATCCCCAGGTCGAACGCCTGCTGCGGCTTCAGCATCCGGTTCTGCTTGAGCGGGTTGGAGATGACGACCTCGAGGGCGTTCTCGATGCCGATCAGATTGGGCAGCAGGTACGCGCCGCCCCAGCCCGGGATGATGCCGAGGAACACCTCGGGCAGCGCGATCGCTGCCGCCGAGGAGTCGACGGTGCGATAGGTCGAGTTGAGCGCGATCTCGAGACCGCCGCCGAGGGCGAGGCCGTTGACGAACGCGAAGGTCGGAACGCCCAGCTCCGAGAGCCCGCCGAGCACGTGGTGGCCGAGCTGGGCGATGAGCCGCGCGTTGTCCTTCGATCCCACGCGCGAGATGTCCGACAGGTCGGCGCCCGCGGCGAGGATGTACTGCTTGCCGGTGATCCCGACGGCGTGGATCTCGCCGCCCGCGGCCCGTGCCCGGAGCGTGTCCAGGGTCGCCCCGAGCTCGGTCAGCGTGGCGGGGCCGAGGGTGTTGGGACGGGTGTGATCGCGTCCGTTGTCCAGGGTGATCAGCGCCAGCACCTTGCCGGAGGGAAGGGTGATGTCCCGCACGCGGGAGTGCGTGACGACCTCGCCGTCGGCGAGGGCCTGCAGGGGCGAGAAGTCGATGGTGTCGTAGTTCGTCATCCGTCCGTGCCCTTACTTGCGCTTCTTACCGTCGTAGTGCGGGTTCTCCCAGATGACCGAGCCGCCCTGCCCGAGGCCCACGCACATCGCGGTGAGGCCGTAGCGGACGTCCGGGCGCTCGGCGAACTGGGCAGCGAGCTGGATCATCAGCCGCACGCCCGAGGCAGCCAGGGGGTGACCGAAGGCGATCGCCCCGCCCCACGGGTTCACCCGGGGGTCGTCGTCGGCGATGCCGAAGTGGTCCAGCAGCGAGATCACCTGGATCGCGAAGGCCTCGTTGAGCTCGAACAGCCCGATGTCCTCGATGGAAAGCCCCGCCTTGCGCAGCGCCTTCTCGGTCGAGGGGATCGGCCCGATCCCCATGATCTCGGGCTGGACGCCCGCGTAGGCGAACGAGACGAGGCGCATCTTCGGCTGAAGTCCGAGCTCCTTCACCGTCCCGCCGCCGGCGAGCAGCGACATCGTCGCGCCGTCGGTGAGCGGCGAGGACGTGCCCGCGGTCACCCGGCCGTGCGGGCGGAAGGGCGTCTTCAGCGCCGCGAGATCGGCCATGGTCGTCTGGGGACGGCGGCCCTCGTCCTCGGTGGCGAGACCCCACGACCCGTCGGTGTCCTTCACCGCGACGGGCACGAGGTCCGGCTGGATTCTGCCGGCGTCGTAGGCGGCCTGCACCTTGTGCTGGCTGAGCATGCCGAAGCGGTCCGACCGCTCCTTGGTCAGGTGGGGGAAGCGGTCGAAGATCCGCTCCGCCGTCACGCCCATGTTCAGCGCACCCGGGTCCACCATCTTCTCGGCGACGAACCGCGGGTTGGGATCGGCGTTGCCGCCGATCGGGTGGTGACCCATGTGCTCGACGCCGCCGGCCAGGGCCACGTCGTACATGCCCACGCCGATGGATGCCGCCATCGTCGTGACGCTCGTCATGGCGCCCGCGCACATGCGGTCGATCGCGAACCCCGGCACGGTCTGGGGCAGCCCCGCCAGGATCGCGACGCTGCGGCCGAGGGTCAGCCCCTGGTCGCCGGTCTGCGATGTCGCGGCGATGGCGACGTCGTCCACGCGCTCCGCCGGCACGGCGGGGTTGCGCTCCATGACTCCGATCGTCGCCTTGACGGCGAGATCGTCGGATCGGGTGTTCCAGTACATGCCCTTCTCGCCGGCGCGCCCGAACGGGGTGCGCATGCCGTCGATGAAGAAGACGTCCGAAAGCTCGGCCACACTGCCTCCAATGGTTGGGATGCCGAAAGACTAGGAACCGCTCTCGGAGCGCTCCGAATCGGTTGGCCGCAACCTACGAAGCGGCTTCCGCGCCCTCGCCGGGCTCTTGCACGGATTCCACAAAGGCATCGACGATCACCTGTACAGTCTGCGCAATCTGCCACTCGCGCGCGCCGAGTTCGCGCAGCGCATCGGCGACCGCCTCGGACTCGAGCGGAGACGGGGGAGACCACGCGACACGGCGCAGGGTCTCGGGCGTCAGCAGGTTCTCGGTCGGCATCGCCAGCTCGGCCGCACGCCCCTCGACGGCCGGACGGGCCGCCTTCAGGCGGGCATCCGCCTCGGGGTTGCGATCCGCCCACGCCCGCGGCGGCGGCAGCGCGTCGCCCCCGCGGGCGCGCTCGAGCGGCAGGTCGGTGCTGGCCCGCCCCGCCTGGATGGCATCCCACCAGCGGTCGATCTGGCTCCGGCTGGCACGGCCGGTGAACTCCTTCACGCCCGCGAGCGCCTGCTTGGACGCGGGGTCGGCCAGCACCGCGGCCACGAGCGCGCGATCGGGCACCAGCCTTCCCGGGGCCACATCCTGCTCCTGCGCGTACGCCTCGCGCGCCAGCCACAGCTCCCGCGCCACCGCCAGCGCCCGGCGGCCCCTCACGGTGTGCAGGCCGCTGAGCCGGCGCCACGGATCCTCGCGCACGGGCTTCGGACGACGTTCGAGCACCGCCGCGAACTCCTCCGCGGCGAACGCGCGCTTGCCCTGCTCCTCGAGCTCGGCGACGAGGACGTCGCGCACGTCGACCAGGTGGAGGACGTCGAGTGCGGCGTACTCCAGCCAGGACTGCGGCAGCGGGCGCGTGGACCAGTCGGATGCGGAGTGGGCCTTGGCCAGGGCGATGCCGAGAGTGTCCTCGACGACGGCGCCGAGCCCCACGCGCTCGTGACCGAGCAGACGCGCAGCCAGTTCGGTGTCGAAGATCTCCCGCGGCTCCAGCCCGAGCTCCCGCAGCGACGGCAGGTCCTGGCTCGCGGCGTGCAGCACCCACTCCTCATCGCCGATGGCATCCTGCAGAGCCGTGAAGTCGCCGATCGGCGGGGGATCGAATAGGAACACGCCCGCTCCGCGCCGGAACACCTGGATCAGGTATGCGCGCTGGGAGTAGCGGAAGCCGGAGGCGCGCTCGACGTCGACGGCGACCGGGCCCTCACCCGCGGCGAGGGCGGCGCACGCGGACGCGAGCCCCGCGGCATCCGCGATGACGATGTACTCAGCCACGCGGCGACCTGCGCGATCCGAGCATGGCGATCCCTTCCGACCCGGGCGGGAGCCCTGCGAGCATGCACACCACCTCAGCCCATGCTTCCACATGCGCCGCGAGGGATCCCTCGGGCGACCACGAGGCGCGCAGTTCGATCTGGGCGCCTTCACCCTCGGCGGCGAGCGACCCGAAGCCCTTCGAGAGCGTCTTGGTGGAGGTGCCCGATTCGGAGTGGTAGACGGCGCCGCGGGTGCCCAGCGCGTCGGTGAGCCACGACCACGCGACATCCGCCATGAGGGGGTCGGTCCCGAGGTCGGGTTCGAGGGGCGCCTGCGCGAAGCACACCACGCGCCAGGGCCCGTCCCAGGGACCGGGCTCGTCGGGGTCGTGCAGCAGGATGAAGCGCCCCGTGCCGTAGGCCGACTCGCCGTCCTCGTCCGGCCGGACGTCGGCCGAGAGTGCGAGGGCGTAGGGGGCGAGCCCCGAAGGTGCGGGGATGCGCTCGACGATCAGATCGTCCCGGAAGCGCACCGCGAGGATCTCGTCCACCGCCGCGTCGAATGCGGTCGGCGTCTCGCCCGCACCATGCTCAGCCACCCGCACAGACTAGAGTGGGGCCGCGATGGTCGACTCCAGGCGCGCCGCGAGCGGCGCCTCTCCCGCCGTGATCGCCGGCCTGCGGGCGGCGGTCACGGTGCTCAGCGCGTCCCTCGCCCTCGCGAGCGCGGCCCTGGCATATGCCTCCCTCCGCATGGCGCGCAAGGTCGTGACGCCTGCCGCGCGCATCCCGGACACGCGCATCCTCGCCCTGGACACCGCTGCGCAGACGATCACGCTCACCCGCACCCCCGACACCGTCCTGCCGGGGCGCTACGGGCTGTTCACGCGCGGCTCGGCCGAGTACCTCAAGCTCGGATCCGTGCTGTCCGAGGATGAGCTGAGCGTGACCCGGAAACTGCTGACGCACGTGCCGGCGACGGCCCGGCTCGAGCCGGAGGCGTCCTTCAGCGGCTGGTACTACGACCGTCCCGAGCAACTGCACCTGCCCTTCAGCCCGGAGCTGATCGGCGCCGGTTCCGGCCCGTGCCCCGCGTGGCTCTTCCCCTCGGGAAGCGGCGAGGTGTGGGTGATCCATATCCACGGCCGGGGCGCCACGCGCGCCGAATGCCTGCGCGCCGTGCCCGTCTTCCACGCGCTCGGCATCACGTCGCTGCTGGTCAGCTACCGCAACGACGGCGAAGCGCCGCGCAGCCGCGAGGGCACCTACACGCTCGGCGCGACCGAGTGGCGCGACGTCGATGCCGCCGTCGGCTTCGCGCGCCGCCGCGGCGCCCGCCGCATCGTGCTCATGGGATGGTCGATGGGCGGCGCCATCGCGCTGCAGCTGTCGCTGCACTCCGCCCACCGGTCGGCGATCGCCGGCGTGGTGCTGGAGTCCCCGGTGATCGACTGGCGGGTCGTCCTGGACTACCAGGCTCACGAGCAACGGATCCCGCCCGCGGTGGCCAAGCTCGCCGTCGGTGCGTTGCGCACCGAGTGGGCCGCCCCGCTGACGCATGCGGGCGGGGCCATCCCGTTCGACCGGCTCGACATCGTCGCCCGCGCGTCCGAGCTGCGGCATCCAGTGCTCATCCTCCACAGCGACGACGACGGCTTCGTCCCCTCCGACGCCTCGCACGACCTCGTCGTCGCGCGGCCCGACCTGGTCCAGATGCGGGTGTTCGACGTCGCCCGCCACGCGAAGCTGTGGAACTACGACCAGGAGCGCTGGAGCACCGGCATCCGGCAATGGCTCGAGCAGCACGCGCTGACCGAGTCGACTCCCGACGAGGCGATCCCGGAGTGAGCCTCCCCGAGTGAGGCGGCGGCGTCAGTCCGCTAGAGCGCGGGCCTGACGCTTCACGCGTCGCAGCATTCCGGCCATCCCCGCCAGGCGCAACGGCGAGACCGCGGTCTCGAGCCCGAGGGTCTGCGGGAAGTCGTCCGGGACGGCGAGCACCTGGTCGGTCGCCAGGCCGTCGACCGAGCGCACCAGCATCCCCGCGAAACCCCGCGTGGTGGGTGCCTGCACCGGGGCGACGGCGTACAGCTCGACCGCCGCAGGGGAGCCCTCGACGCGCACGAAGACGGGGGACTGGCACTCCGTGACGCGTTCGAAGAGGTCCTCGCGTCCGCGCAGGCGCTCCGGCACCGGCGGCAGGTCCCGGCCGAACTCCAGCAGCAGCTCGAGCCGCTCGGACGGCGGGAGGGCGGCGAAGTCCTCGCGGAGCTCAGCCAGTGCGTGGGGGAGCGGGGCCTCGGTCATCGCTCCATCTTGCCGCGAGGGGAGACGAGCGGGGCGAACGCAGCGGGTCGGTGGCGCGGGTGCCGCGTGGCCGAGGACGCTCCGTGCGCCGTAGGGTGGACTCGACATGAGCGCCGCAGGTTCCGGGATCGTCCACCTCACCGACCGCAATCCCGAACTGGCCGGGGCCGAGATGGTGGCCGCGCTGACGCCGCCGCCCCAGTTCGCCGGCGCGACCTTCGACTCCTACCGCGCCGACGCGCAGTACCCGTCGCAGCAGGAGGCCAAGGAGCTGCTCATGGCCTTCGCGGGCGTCGGCGCGCCCGCCGCGCGAGGCGGGTTCTTCCGGCGTCCGAAGCGGCTCCCCGAAACCAAGCCCGGCGTCTACCTCGACGGCGGCTTCGGGGTTGGCAAGACCCACCTGCTCGCCGCCGTCTACCACGCCATGCCGGCTCGCCGGAAGTACTTCGGGTCCTTCATCGAGTACACCGCGCTCGTCGGCGCGCTCGGCTACAAGAACACCGTGGAGCTGTTCCGCGGCACCGAGCTGCTGTGCATCGACGAGTTCGAGCTGGACGATCCGGGCGACACCATGGTCATGACGCGGCTGCTCGGAGAGCTGGTCGCATCGGGCACCAAGCTGGCGGCGACCTCGAACACGCCGCCCAACGCGCTCGGCGAGGGCCGGTTCGCCGCACAGGACTTCCTGCGGGAGATCCATGCGATGGCCGAGAGCTTCCGGACGATCCGCATCGACGGAACCGACTACCGCCATCGCGCTGTCGACGGCCACGCCGTGGCGCTCGACGAGGCCGGGTACGACGCCGCGATCGCCGCGGCTGCCGCCGCGTCGGTCGCCAGCGACGACGACTTCGGTCGGCTCGTCGCGCACCTCGCCCGCGTGCACCCGTCACGCTACATCCGCCTCATCGACGGCGTCGGCACCGTCGGGCTCCGCGACGTGACGGTGTTCGACGACCAGTCCTCGGCCCTGCGCTTCGTGGCGTTCGTCGACCGGGTCTACGACGCCCAGATCCCGCTGCGCGCCACCGGCGTCACCCTTGACCGCATCTTCCCCGACGAGATGCTGGCCGGCGGCTATCGCAAGAAGTACCTGCGCGCGGTCTCGCGGCTCGTCGCGTCGACGCTCGCCTGACTCCGCGAAATGTGATGTTTACGTCGGCGCCCATGCCGTAACGACGCCGAAACACGACTCGCCCCCCGGCGGAAACCGCGGCTCGGGACACTGGGCATCGCCCGGAACAGCCGCGACCCGACCTGCGGCCTCATCCGGCGCCTCGAGTAACACGACACATGGATGAGGAATCTCATGGATAGCGGAAATTTCGCGTGGTCGATCACAGCAACCGCGTTGGTTCTGTTCATGACCCCGGGCGTGGCCTTCTTCTACGGCGGACTGGTGAAGGCCAAGAGCGTCGTCAGCATGATGATGATGAGCTTCGGCGCCCTCGGTCTGATCAGCGTGCTGTGGATCCTCTACGGATTCAACATGAGCCTCGGGGGCGGCACGTTCGCCTTCTCGGGCAACCCCTTCTCGGACTTCGGACTCGGCGGAGCCGACAGCGCGACGCTGGTCGGCGCGACCTTCGGCGCGACGTTCGCCATCATCACCGTCGCCCTGATCTCGGGCTCCATCGCCGACCGCGCCAAGTTCGGCTCGTGGATGCTGTTCGCCGGCCTGTTCGCGACGATCGTGTACTTCCCTGTCGCGGCCTGGGTGTGGGGCGACGGCTGGATCTTCAACTGGGGTGACAACACCGGCCTCCCGGCGGTCATCGACTACGCCGGCGGCACCGCCGTGCACATCAACGCCGGCGCCGCCGCTCTGGCGCTGGCGCTCGTCCTGGGCAAGCGGATCGGCTTCCAGAAGGGCATCCAGAAGCCGCACAACGTGCCGCTGACGCTGCTGGGCGCCTCGATCCTGTGGTTCGGCTGGTTCGGCTTCAACGCCGGCGCCGAGGGCACCTTCGGCCTGCTGGGCGAGGACAACACCGGTGCGGGCCTGATCGTGGTCAACACCCTCGGTGCCACCGCCGCGGCGATCCTCGGCTGGCTGATCGTCGAGAAGCTCAAGGACGGCAAGGCCACCTCGGTGGGCGCCGCCTCGGGCGCCGTCGCGGGCCTGGTCGCGATCACGCCCGCGTGCGCCAACCTGACGCCCGGCTGGGCCCTGCTGCTCGGCGCGCTCGCCGGCGCCGTCTGCGCCCTGGCCATCGAGCTGAAGTGGAAGCTGGGCTACGACGACTCGCTCGACGTCGTCGGCATCCACCTCGTCGGCGGCCTGATCGGCACCCTCTACCTGGGCTTCTTCGCCACGGGGACCGGCCTGTTCCTCGGCGGCGGCGCGGGCCAGCTGCTCTCGCAGGTCGTCGCGGCGCTGGGCGTGCTGATCTACTCCTTCGTCGTCGCGCTGCTGATCGGCTTCGCGATCCAGAAGACGCTTGGCTTCCGGATCAAGAACGAGGACGAGCTCGCCGGCGTCGACACCGTCGTGCACGGCGAAGAGGGCTACCTGCTCGACGAGCGCGTCTGATCTCGGCGCACAGCACGACGGCGGGGCGTGCCGGTCTTCGGACCGGGCGCCCCGTCGTCGTGCGCGGCGCTGCTTGGCGGAACCGGCGACCCAGGGGATTCGCCGCGAGACCGGGGGCGTGGTCCTGGGGTTCGCGGTCGATCCCCTGGTTCGCGGGCGGGCGAACACGCGCCGCACGACGAAGCCCCCGGGATTCACGATCCCGGGGGCTTCTGCGGTGGGCGATACCAGACTCGAACTGATGACCTCTTCCGTGTGAAGGAAGCGCGCTACCAACTGCGCCAATCGCCCGTGCACCCGAGGGGCACGAGAGACGATCCTACCGGATGCCGGAACCCGCCGCCGACCATCGGGACGAACACTCCCGGGGTGCGTCTGGTTTTGCATGACGCCGAGGATCGGCTAGAGTCTTTCAAGTGCCCGGGAGAGATTCCGGGAACGAAATGCGGATGTAGCGCAGTTGGTAGCGCATCACCTTGCCAAGGTGAGGGTCGCGAGTTCGAGTCTCGTCATCCGCTCGAGTGCGGGGATCCCTCGGGATCGTCAACACGTGGGTCGAACCACACACGGTGGCGTGGCCGAGCGGCTAGGCACCGGCCTGCAAAGCCGTTTACACGGGTTCGAATCCCGTCGCCACCTCCACTCCCGGTCCCGACCGGAGCACGACTCGGGCGATTGGCGCAGCGGTAGCGCGCTTCCCTGACACGGAAGAGGTCACTGGTTCGATCCCAGTATCGCCCACCACCTGAAACCCCCGGTCCGCCGGGGGTTTCGTCGTCTTCCGGCGAGGCTCGCCCCGGCGGGCCGGTAGCCTGGTGGTCCCCGCTTGTACAGGAGATT
Organism: Microbacterium aureliae; assembly: GCF_054780155.1. Taxonomy (NCBI): domain Bacteria; kingdom Bacillati; phylum Actinomycetota; class Actinomycetes; order Micrococcales; family Microbacteriaceae; genus Microbacterium; species Microbacterium aureliae. Next base: position 154,640 of record NZ_BAAGWW010000001.1, on the reverse strand, counting down.
CGCTGTGACCGATGCCGCCGTCCCCTCGGACGTGACCTTCCCCGCCGACGGCTTCGCCCTCTTCCCCGACCGCACCGTGATCGCACTGCGGGTCAACGGCCGGCTGATGGATCTCGCGACGACCGTGACCGCCGAGGACGACGTCGAGCCGGTGACGGCGGACAGCCCCGACGGCCTGGACATCCTGCGCCACTCGACGGCACATGTGCTGGCCCAGGCGGTCCAGCGCGTGAAGCCGCAGGCGAACCTCGGCATCGGTCCGCCGATCGAGAACGGGTTCTACTACGACTTCGGCGTCGCCGAGCCGTTCACCCCGGATGACCTCAAGGCGATCAAGAAGGAGATGGAGCGCATCGTCCGCGAGGGCCAGCGCTTCGTGCGCCGCGTCGTCACCGAGGACGAGGCGCGCGCCGAGCTCGTCGACGAGCCGTTCAAGCTCGAGCTGATCGGGCTGAAGGGCAGCGCCGCTTCGACGGAGGGAGCCTCGGTCGAGGTGGGGGCCGGCGAGCTGACGATCTACGACAACGTCACCCGCGACGGCGAGACCGCGTGGAAGGACCTCTGCCGCGGTCCCCACGTGCCGAGCACCCGCATGGTCGGCAACGGCTGGGATCTCACCCGCATCGCCGGCGCCTACTGGCGCGGGAGCGAGAAGAACCCGCAGCTGCAGCGCATCTACGGCACGGCGTGGCCCACCAAGGACGAGCTGCGCGCCTATCAGCACCGCCTCGAGGAGGCGGCCAAGCGCGACCACCGCAAGCTCGGCAAGGAGCTCGACCTCTTCTCGTTCCCGGACGAGATCGGCTCTGGGCTGTCGGTGTGGCACCCCAAGGGCGGTGTCGTCCGCGGCGAGATGGAGCAGCACGCCCGCCGTCGCCACGTCGAGGGCGGCTACACCTACGTGTACACGCCGCACATCTCGAAGGAGGATCTGTTCCTGACCTCCAACCACCTCGTCACCTACCGGGAGGGCATGTTCCCCCCGATCCGCATGGATGAAGAGGTGGACGAGGACGGTCACGTCGTCAAGCAGGGCCAGGACTACTACCTCAAGCCCATGAACTGCCCGATGCACATCCTGATCTACAAGGAGCGCGCGCGCAGCTATCGGGACCTGCCCATGCGGCTGGCCGAGAACGGGACGGTGTACCGCAACGAGCTCTCGGGCGCCCTGCACGGGCTGACCCGCGTGCGCGGTTTCACGCAGGACGACTCGCACCTGTTCGTCACCCCCGAGCAGCTCGAGGGCGAGGCGACGCGCGTGCTGGAGTTCGTCATCTCGATGCTGCGCGACTTCGGGCTGGAGGACTTCGAGCTCGAGCTGTCGATGCGCGATGACGAGAAGGGCAAGTGGATCGGGACCGAGGAGTTCTGGGACTACTCCACGAACGCCCTCCGCAACGTCGCCCTGGCCAGTGGGCTCAAGCTCACCGAGGTTCCGGGCGAAGCCGCCTTCTACGGGCCGAAGATCGACCTCAAGACGCGCGACGCCATCGGCCGGACGTGGCAGCTGTCCACGGTGCAGGTCGACCCGAACCTGCCCGAGCGCTTCGGCCTGGAGTACACCGGCTCGGACGGCGAGAAGCATCGCCCGATCATGATCCACCGTGCGCTGTTCGGCTCCATCGAGCGCTTCTTCGCGATCCTGCTCGAGCACTACGCCGGCGCGTTCCCGGTGTGGCTGGCGCCGGTGCAGGTGATGGGCATCCCGGTAGCGGACGAGTACGCCGACTACCTGGGCGGGATCGTCGACCGCCTGCGCGGCGCGCAGGTTCGCGCCGAGATCGATCTGAGCGATGACCGGATGCAGAAGAAGATCCGCACGCACACCACCCAGAAGGTGCCGCTCATGCTGATCGCGGGGGAGCAGGACCGCTCCGCCGGGACGGTGTCCTTCCGCTTCCGCGACGGCACCCAGCTCAACGGCATCCCCGTGGATGAGGCCGTCGCCCGCGTGCGGGGGGCCATCGAGGGCAAGGTCCTCGTCGACACCGCCGAGGACCTGCCGTGAGCGAGCAGGTCCACGACACCGGGACCGAGACCGAGGCCGACCTGGCCGGGGTCCCCGACGGCTTCCAGCGCCTGTGGACGCCGCATCGCATGGCGTACATCGCGGCGGGGCCGGAGGTGCTCCGCGAGACGTGCCCGTTCTGCGCGGCGCCGGACAAGTCCGACGCGGACGGGCTCATCGTCGCCCGCGGCCGGACGGCCTACGTGCTGCTGAACCTCTTCCCCTACAACTCCGGCCACGTGCTGGTGTGCCCGTACCGGCACATCGCCACCTACGACCAGGCGACGGCTGAGGAGGTGGCCGAGATCGGCGACCTCACCCAGACCGCGATGCGGGTGCTGCGCGAGGTGTCGCGGTGCGACGGGTTCAACATCGGCATGAACCAGGGAGCGGTGGCCGGGGCCGGTGTGGACGAGCATCTGCACCAGCACGTCGTTCCCCGCTGGTCGGCCGACGCGAACTTCTTCCCGATCATCGCCCGCACGAAGGCCCTGCCGCAGCTGCTCGGCGAGGTCCGCGCCGCCGTCGCCGAGGCGTGGCCGGCCTGATCCCGGGGCGGGGCGCGCTCAGCCCAGGCGCGCGACCTCGAACTGCAGGCGAGGCTCGGCATAGAACTGCTGCGCCTCGATGAGCTGCAGCTCGCGCTCGCCCGAATCGAGCGTCGCCTGCAGCAGGTCGAACACGCTCGAGGTCGTACGCGCCAGCGCCGCCCGGGCGTCTCGTTCGCGCCGGTAGTGGGCGGTGAACAGCGCCGCGGTGACGTCCCCCGAGCCGTTCGCCTTGAGGGGCAGCCGCGGCGTCGTCACGATCCAGGCGCCGTCGTCGTCCACGACCAGCATCTCGATCGAGCCTTCCGGCGCACCGGGGCGCACGACGCTGGTGACCAGGACGGTTCGCGGGCCGCGGGCGCGCACGCTCTCGACCGCGTCGAGCGTCTGCTCGAGCGTGTCCACCGGCATCCCCGTGAGGAACCCCAGCTCGAACTGGTTGGGGGTGATGATGTCGGCGGCCGGCACCACGCGATCGCGAAGCAGGTCCGGGATCGCCGGAGCAACGAAGCATCCGGACGTCGCGTTGCCCATCACCGGGTCGCACGCGTAGACCGCGCCGGGGTTGGCGGCCTTCACGCGCGCCACGGCGTCGAGGATCACGTCGGCGATCCCCTCGCTGCCCTGGTAGCCCGACAGGACGACATCGATGTCGCCGAGGACGCCGCGCTCCTCGATCCCGAGGATGACCTCGTGCACCTGCTCCGGAGCGATGAGGGGTCCCCGCCAGGCACCGTATCCGGTGTGGTTGGAGAAGTTGACCGTGTAGACCGGCAGCACCTCGACGCCGATGCGCTGCAGGGGGAACACCGCCGCGGAGTTGCCGACGTGGCCGTAGGCGACCGCAGATTGGATCGAGAGGATCTTCACCGCTCGATCATGCCACGACGCCGCCGGCGGCCCGGACGGCCGCCGCCAGATCCGCCGCGAGCCGCTGCTGCCCCTCGTCGTCCAGGTCGTGGACGGTCAGCCGCACGTGCCGGGCGGCCGACTCGTCCCCCAGGACGAAGTCCTCGCCGGGTCGCGCGAGCCACCCGCGCCGCATCAGGTGGGGGACGACGTCGCGTCCGGCCACGGGAAGGGGCACCCACACGCTGAGGCCGTCCCCGGGCGCCACCTTCAGCCCCTCGGCGTGCAGGGCGCGGCAGAAGGCGGCGTTGCGCTCGGCGTAGTGATCGCCTGCGCGGCGGATGCCGGCGCGCACCGTCTCGTCCGTCAGGAGCGCGACGGCGAGCCGCTGCAGCAGATGACTCACCCAGGTGGTCCCCGGGCTCAGCCGCATCGCGAGGCGGTCGGCGGTCACCGGATCCGATGCGGTCACCGCGACGCACATGTCCGGGCCCAGGAACTTCGACACGGAGCGTACGAGCGCCCAGCGCCGGTGGCCCGGACCGATGAGGGAGTGGTGCGCCCGCGCCGAGAGCATCGAGAAGTGATCGTCCTCGATGACGAGCACGTAGGGGTGGTCGCGGAGCACGTCGCGCAGCGCTCGGGCGCGCTCGGCTGTGAGGCTCGCCCCGGTGGGGTTCTGCGCGCGCGGGGTGCACACCACCGCGCGCACGCCCGCCTCGAGCGCGGCGCGCAGCCCGGTCACCGTCATGCCCTCGTCGTCGACCGCCACGGCGACGGCGCGGTAGCCGCCCTGCCGCACGATGTTCTTGCTCGTCAGGAAGCACGGGTCCTCGAGGGCGACGGCGTCATCGCGGGTGAGGGACTGGGCGAGCAGCCGCTCGATGGCATCGGATGCCCCGCTGGTGACGGTGAGCCGCAGCTCCAGCGCCGGATCCACCGACTCCCGCATCCACGCATCGGCCCAGCCCTCCAGCGCCGCGTCGATGACGGGCTCGCCGTAGAGCACGGGCCGGCCGGCCATGCCCGACAGGGCCGGCCAGGGGTCGGGGATGAGGGCCGGATCGGGGTTGCCGGTGCCGACGTCGCGCAGCACGGTGTCCGCCGCGTAGCCCTCCTGGGCGATCGGATCCGGGTCCGCGATGCGCGTGCCTCCTCGTCCGCGTGAGCGCACGAGACCGGCCTGCGCGAGCTGCCGGTACGCGGCCACGACGGTGTTGCGGTTGACGCCGAGCCGGTGGGCGAGGTCGCGGACCGAGGGCAGCAGCTCGCCCGGGCGCAGGAGGCCCCGGTCGCTGAGTTCGCGCACGCTCTCGGCGATCTCGATCGCCGACGAGCCCGAGATCTCGGCGTGTGTCGTCATCGTGCCCTCCCGGCCACAGTCTATGTACCAGGCATGCTATCTTTTGGCATAGGTCAAACAAGGAGTAGTCATGTCCGCACCCGCCACCGGTTCCTCCCGCGTCAAGCGCGGCCTCGCCGAGATGCTGAAGGGCGGCGTCATCATGGACGTCGTCACCCCCGAGCAGGCCAGGATCGCCGAGGACGCCGGCGCGGTCGCGGTCATGGCGCTCGAGCGCGTGCCGGCGGACATCCGCGCGCAGGGCGGCGTCTCGCGGATGAGCGACCCCGACATGATCGACGGCATCATCGAGGCCGTCTCGATCCCGGTGATGGCCAAGGCGCGCATCGGGCACTTCGTCGAGGCGCAGGTGCTGCAGCAGCTCGGCGTGGACTACATCGACGAGTCCGAGGTGCTGTCGCCGGCCGACTACGTCAACCACATCGACAAGTGGGGCTTCACCGTCCCCTTCGTCTGCGGGGCGACCAATCTGGGCGAAGCGCTGCGCCGCATCAACGAGGGCGCCGCGATGATCCGCTCCAAGGGCGAGGCCGGCACCGGCGACGTCTCCGAGGCCACCAAGCACATCCGCAAGATCACCGGCGAGATCAACGTCCTGCGCTCGATGACCAAGGACGAGCTGTACGTCGCGGCCAAGGAGCTGCAGGCGCCGTACGAGCTCGTCGCCGAGGTCGCCGAGACCGGCAAGCTCCCCGTCGTCCTCTTCGTCGCCGGCGGCGTCGCCACCCCGGCGGACGCGGCGATGATGATGCAGATGGGCGCCGACGGCGTGTTCGTCGGATCCGGCATCTTCAAGTCGGGCAACCCCGCCGAGCGGGCCGCCGCGATCGTGAAGGCGACCACGTTCTACGACGACCCCAAGGTCATCGCGGACGTCTCGCGCGGCCTCGGCGAGGCCATGGTCGGCATCAACGTCGCCGACCTGCCCGCCCCGCATCGCCTGGCCGAGCGCGGCTGGTGACCTGGCGCCGATGACCGCCAGACCCCGCATCGGCGTCCTCGCCCTCCAGGGGGACGTGCGCGAGCACCTTCGCGTCCTCGACCACCTGGGGGCGGATGCCGTCACGGTGCGCCGCCCCGACGAGCTCGCGGCCGTCCGCGGGCTGGTGATCCCGGGCGGCGAGTCGAGCGTCATCGACAAGCTCGCGCGCGCGTTCGGGATGCAGCAGCCCATCCGGGCGGCGATCTCGGCCGGGATGCCGGTCTACGGCACATGCGCCGGCATGATCCTCCTCGCCGATCGCATCCTCGACGGCATCGAGGGCCAGCAGACCTTCGGCGGGCTGGACGTGACGGTCCGCCGCAACGCCTTCGGCAGCCAGGTCGACTCGTTCGAGACCGACCTGCGGGTCGAGGTGCTCGGCGACCCGCCGGTGCACGCGGCCTTCATCCGGGCTCCGCTGGTGGTCGACACCGGCGAGGGGGTCGAGCCGATCGCCCGCCTCGACGACGGCCGCATCGTGGCGGTGCGCCAGGGGCCCCTGCTGGCCACGGCGTTCCACCCCGAGGTGACCGGCGAGCACCGCTTCCACGGGCTCCTGCTCGCGGCGGTGCGCGACGCCTCAACGACGGGGCCGACCGCTAGGTTGCATACATGACGATCAACGACTGGTGGCGTGATCGGCCCGAGGAGCGGTACTGGATGATCGCGCCCTCGCGCGGCGTCGTCGGCGAGGCTCTGATCGCGCCGCAGGCGGGATCGGAGCGACGCTTCGAGTGGTCCCACGAGCTCGTGGCGATGACCCGGCCGGGCGACACCCTCTTCGTGTGGGACCGCACCCTTCCGGTCCCCGGGATCGGCGCGTGGGGCCGCATCCTCGGGCCGCTCGGCGATGAGGAGCGGGAGCGCCATGGCGCCCGCATCCCTCATTGGCGGATGCCGGTGAGCGACACCCTGCGCCTGGCGTCGCCGATCACCCTGCCGGCGCTGCGCCGCATCGGCTCGGAGATCACCGCGATCCGTGACGACATCGAGGCTCAGACGGACGGCCCCGTGTATTTCCCCTTCATCGGCGGCGCCGACACCCTGGCACCGGCGCCCGCGTACATCGCGAAGATCCCGCGCGACCTGGTGGCGCTCCTGGCCGCCCGCTTCGGCTTCGAATTCGCCCTCTGAGCCCATTTAGACTGGAGCCCATGTCCGGCCACTCCAAGTGGGCGACGACCAAGCACAAGAAGGCCGTCATCGACGCGCGCCGTGCCAAGTCGTTCGCCAAGCTCATCAAGAACATCGAGGTCGCCGCGAAGCTCGGCGGTGCCGACCTCGCAGGCAACCCGACCCTCTACGACGCCGTCCAGAAGGCGAAGAAGACGTCGGTCCCCAACGACAACATCGATCGCGCCATCAAGCGCGGCGCGGGGGTCTCGGGCGACGCGGTCGAGTACCAGACGATCATGTACGAGGGATACGGCCCCAACGGGGTCGCCCTGATGATCGAGTGCCTCACGGACAACAAGAACCGCGCCGCGGCCGAGGTGCGCACGGCGCTCTCGCGCAACGGCGGCACGCTGGCCGACCCCGGCAGCGTCGCCTACAACTTCACCCGCAAGGGCGTCATCGTCGTGTCGGGCGAGGGGACCAGCGAGGACGACGTGATGCTCGCCGTCCTCGAAGCGGGCGCTGAAGAGGTGGAACCCCACGCGCAGGGCTTCGAGGTCATCACCGAGGCGGGCGACCTCGTGACCGTCCGCACGGCGCTGCAGGACGCCGGCATCGACTACGAGTCCGCCGACGTGGAGTTCGTCCCGAACCTCAAGGTCGAGGTCGACGCCGAGACGGCCCGCAAGGTGTTCCGCCTCATCGACGCGCTCGAGGACAGCGACGACGTGCAGAACGTCTTCAGCAACTTCGACCTGACCCCCGAGGTCCAGGCCGAGCTCGAGGCCGACGACTAGCAGCCCCGGGCGCGCCTGACGGGCGGTGTCCCGGCGGACGCCTACGGTGGTCGGGTGGACAGGTCAGCAGCCCGCGGCGCCCGGCGCGTGCTCGGCGTCGACCCCGGGCTCACGCGCTGCGGGGTCGGCGTGGTCGACGTCCTGCCGGACCGCTCGGCGACCCTCGTCCATGTCGGGGTCGTCCGATCGGCTCCCGACGCGCCGATCGAGGAGCGGCTCGCGGCGATCGCGCGCGGCATCCGCGCCGTCATCGACGAGCACGAGCCGCACGTCGTCGCCGTGGAGCGGGTTTTCTCGCAGCACAACCGGCACTCGGTGATGGGCACGGCCCAGGCCAGCGGCGTGGCACTGCTGATCGCGGGGGAGCGGGGCCTTCCGGCGGCCACGCACACCCCGACCGAGATCAAGGCCGCGGTGACCGGCTACGGCGCGGCGGACAAGCGCCAGGTTCAGGCGATGATCGCGCGCATCCTGCGGCTGGACGCCCCGCCGACACCCGCCGACGCCGCGGACGCGCTGGCTCTCGCCCTGTGCCACGCCTGGCAGCCCGCGCGCTCCGCGGCGGGCGCGTCGGCGCTGACGCCGGCACAGCGCGCGTGGGCCCTCGCCGAGCGCGCGTCCCGCCGCTGAGCGTGTCGCTCGAACAAACCTGCGAAACCCCGTCTAGGCTCGCCTCATGATCTCGTCCGTCCGGGGGACCGTCATCCACATCGAGGACGAGTCGGTCGTCGTCGAGGTCGGCGGCGTCGGCCTCGCCGTCGCCGTCACGCCGCAGCAGTCACGGTCGCTCGCGGTGGGCCACACCGCGATGCTCCACACCACGCTCATCGTCCGCGAGGACGTGCTCGCGCTGTACGGGTTCGCCTCGCGCGACGAGCTCGCCGCCTTCACGCTGCTACTCGGCGTCACCGGCGTCGGGCCGAAGTCCGCTCTGGGCGTGCTGTCCTCGCTGACGGTGGCCCAGATCGCCGACGCGGTCGCCGACGACGACGACGCGCCGTTCCGCCGCGTGTCGGGGATCGGCCCGAAGACGGCCAAGCTCATCGTCGTGCAGCTGGCGGGCAAGCTGGCCGCTCCGGCGGGCACGCGTCCGGCCCCCGCCGCGCGAGCCGCCGACGTCTCGGCGCAGGTCGTGGTCGCGCTCGCGGGGCTGGGCTGGTCCGAGCGGGTAGCCGCCGACGCCGTCGCAGGCGTCGTCGCGGACGCGTCCGACGCCGACCTCGCCTCGGTGCCCGCGCTGCTGCGTCGCACGCTGGCGGTGCTCGGCCCCGCCCGGAAGGAGACCGTGAATGGATGACGTGCGAGACGTCGCCGCCGAGTCCACCGACGACGCCGAGCTCGCGATCGAGGGCGCCCTGCGGCCGTCCTCGCTGTCGGAGTTCGTCGGCCAGCAGAAGGTCCGCGGTCAGCTCCAGCTGCTGCTGGACGCCGCGCGCCTGCAGCAGCGGCCTGCCGACCACATCCTGCTCTCGGGCCCCCCAGGCCTGGGCAAGACGACTCTCGCGATGATCGTCGCCCACGAGAGCGAGCGGCCCCTGCGGCTCTCGAGCGGCCCGGCCATCCAGCACGCCGGCGACCTCGCGGCCCTGCTGTCCAGCCTCACGCCCGGCGAGGTCCTCTTCATCGACGAGGTCCACCGCATGGCCCGCTCCGCCGAAGAGATGCTGTACCTGGCGATGGAGGACTTCCGCATCGACATCATGGTGGGCAAGGGCGCCGGTGCCACCAGCATCCCGCTGGATCTGGCGCCGTTCACGCTGGTGGGGGCGACCACCCGGTCGGGCCTGCTGCCCAACCCGCTGCGGGACCGCTTCGGATTCACCGCGCACCTGGAGTACTACGAGCCCGCCGAGCTCGAGCGGGTCATCGAGCGCTCCGCGATCATGCTCGGAGTGGGCATCCCCCCGGCGGCGCGCGCCGAGATCGCGCGCCGGTCCCGCGGGACGCCGCGCATCGCGAACAGGCTGCTGCGCCGCGTGCGCGACTACACGATCGTGCACGGCGACGGGAGGGATGCCGACCACGCCACCGTCGACGCCGCCCTGGACCTCTACGATGTCGACGCGATCGGCCTGGACCGCCTGGACCGCGCCGTGCTCGACGCGCTCATCCGCCGGTTCCGCGGGGGTCCCGTGGGCCTGTCCACGCTCGCGGTGACGGTGGGCGAGGAGGCCGAGACGATCGAATCCGTCGTCGAGCCCTACCTCGTGCGCATCGGATTCATGGGGCGCACGCCGCGGGGCCGAGTGGCCACTCCCGAGGCCTATCGCCACCTCGGCGTGCCCTCGCCGGAATCGATGCTCGACATCGATGACCTATAATCGCTGAGGGCTTCGGCCCGCCCCCTTCTCCTGCACAGGCAGTGCCGCTCTGGCGCGAGCCGGAACCGAAAGGCGCCCCCTTCTCCATGAGCTTCGCCGACTTCTTCGCCAACTACGGCCTCATCCTGTTGCTCGCCGTCCTCCTGGTCTTCATGTTCTGGAGCTCGCGCCGGCGGATGCAGAAGCAGAAGCTCGAGCAGGAGGAGCGCGCACGCCAGACGGTCCCCGGCGCCGAGGTCCTGCTGCAGGGCGGTCTCTACGGCACGATCGTTTCGTACGACGCCGACAACCTGGACCAGCCCGCCATCGTCGAGATCGCGCCCGGAGTGGACATCAAGGTCCACAGCCAGGCCATCCTGCGCATCGTGTCGCCGTCGGAGCCGGTCGCCGACGCCGACGTCGCCCCGGCGGAGCCCGCCGGCACCGACTTGACCGACGGCAGCGGCACCATCGAGCCCGACACCGACGCGGACCGCAAGCCCAACGTCTGAGCGCCCTCGGGCACGGAAAGAGCTGACTCGTGGCGACACCCACCCCTGTCCGGCATGCCTGGCGCGCCCTGACCGGCCTCGTGGCCGTCACCGCGGTGCTGTTCGGCATCAACGCCCTCGGCGTCCACGTCTTCCAGCAGAGCTCGTGGACTCCCGAGCTGGCCCTGGACTTGCAGGGCGGCACGCAGATCATCCTGCAGGCCCAGACCGAGGACGGCGCCGCGCCCTCTGCGGAGCAGATGAACCAGGCGGTCACGATCATCCGCCAGCGCGTGGACGCGTCGGGCGTGGGCGAGGCCGACGTCACCACGGAGGGCGGCAACAACGTCGTCGTCCAGATCCCCGGCCAGGCCGATGAGCAGACTCGTCAGCGCATCGAGGCCTCGGCCCAGCTGCAGCTGCGCGCGGTCCTGCTGGCGGGTGAGCCCGCCAACACGTTCGTCGGCGAGGACGGCAACGCCACGCCCTATCCGACACCCGCCGAGACGCTGTCGGCGACGCCCACGGCCGCGCCCACCAACGGCAGCGACCCGTCGTGGATCACCGAGCGGCTGTCGGCGGAGTTCCTCGCGTACGACTGCGCGGACCCCGCCAACGACCCCGCCTCGGCGCCCACCGACGAGCCGCTGATCACGTGCGACGCCGACGGCACCGTGAAGTACATCCTCGGACCGGTCGAGCTGGACGGCTCGTCGATCAACGACGCCACGTTCGGCCTGCAGCAGACCAACGGCCTGTGGGCGGTCAACCTCGTCTTCGACGGCGAGGGCACGCAGACCTTCGGCGAGATCAGCCAGCGCCTGTACGGGGCCCAGCCGCCGCTGAACCAGTTCGCGTTCGTGCTCGACGGCTCGGTGCTGTCGGCGCCGTCGATGAACGGCGTGATCCTGGACGGCAAGCCCAGCATCACCGGCAGCTTCACGCAGGAGACCGCGAAGGTCCTCGCTGACCAGCTCAAGTACGGCGCCCTGCCGCTGAGCTTCACCGTCGAGAGCTCCAACTCCATCTCGGCCACCCTCGGTTCCCAGCAGCTGCAGATCGGCCTCATCGCGGGTCTCATCGGCCTGGCGCTGGTGGCGCTGTACTCGCTCGTGGTCTACCGCGCGCTCGGCTTCATCATCATCGCCTCGCTGGCGGTGATGGCCGTCCTCACCTACGTCACCCTCTGCATCCTGGCCTGGCGCATGGGCTTCCGCCTGTCGCTGGCCGGTGTCGCGGGCCTCATCGTGACGATCGGCTTCACGGCGGACTCCTTCATCGTCTACTTCGAGCGCATCCGCGACGAGCTCCGCGACGGCAAGTCGATCACGAGCGCCGTCGAGGACGGCTGGGGACGCGCCAAGCGCACGATCTACATCTCGAAGTCGATCAACGTCCTCGCGGCGATCGTGCTGTACATCCTCGCCGACTCGACCGTGAAGGGCTTCGCGTTCACGCTCGGGCTCACCACGGCGATCGACGTCCTCATCTTCATCCTGTTCACCCACCCCGTGCTCCAGCTGCTGGCCCGCACGCGCTTCTTCGGATCGGGCCACCCGCTGTCCGGCATGGACCCGGCCGCCCTGGGCGCGGTGTACCGCGGACGCGCGCAGTTCCGCGCACCCGTGGCCGCCACGGCGACCACGCCCTCGGGCCGTCGCGCGTCGAAGTCGCGCGGCGAGGCGGTGCGCCGGCAGACCATCGCCGAGCGCAAGCAGGCCGAACTGGCGGCGGCAGACGGCGGCAAGAAGCGCACGAACGACACCGAGGGGGACCGCTGATGCGCTCCATGAGCCAGTTCGGCAACGACCTCTACACCGGTCGCACGTCCATCCCGTTCGTCGGCAAGCGGCGACTGTGGTTCATCATCGCGGCGATCCTGGTGATCGGGTCCGCCCTCGTGCCGCTGGTGCGGCCGATCCAGTTCTCGATCGAGTTCACCGGCGGCTCGCAGTTCACCGTCAGCGGCGTGGCCGAGGCAGACCAGGCGGTGGCCACCGACGCCGTCCGCACGGTCGTCCCGGGCGCCACGACCAAGGTCGTCACGGTCGGCGAGGACACCATCCGCGTGCAGACCGATCAGATGACGGATGCCGAGAGCCGTGAGGTCACCGCGGCCCTCGCCGACGCCTACCAGGTGCCCGGCGACGAGGTCAGCTACTCCTTCATCGGCCCCAGCTGGGGAGCCGACGTCACCCGGCAGTCGCTGTGGGGCCTGGCGATCTTCCTCGCCCTGACCTTCCTGATCCTGGCGCTGTACTTCCGCACGGTGAAGATGTCGATCGCCGCGATCATCGGCCTGGTGGACGTGCTCGTCATCACGGTCGGCATCTACGCGCTGTTCGGCTTCGAGATCTCGCCGGCGGCCGTGATCGGCTTCCTGACGATCCTCTCGTACGCGCTCTACGACACCACCGTGGTGTTCGACAAGATCCGCGAGAACACCAGCGAGGACGGCGAAGTCTCCGGCCGCACGTTCGGCGAATCGGTGAACCTCGGCGTCAACCAGACCCTGGTCCGCTCGATCAACACCACGGTCGTCGCCGTGCTTCCCACCGGGGCGATCCTGTTCATCGGCGCGCTGTGGCTGGGCGCGCAGACGCTCACCGACATCTCGCTGTCGATCTTCGTCGGGACGATCGTCGCGGCGTACTCGACGATCTTCGTCGCCGCGCCGCTGTACTCGCTGCTGCGCGAGAACGAGCCGGGCATGAAGACACGCGACGAGCGCGTGCTGGCGGCGCGGGAGCTGGCGGGTCAGCCGGTCTGATCCGCCGCGCCCGCGGGCGTAGGATTGTCCGACCGCCCGGAGGGAGAACCGCATGGCCGAGACCGTTCCTCCGGCACCGTCGTCGCTGCGGCGGCTGGTCCCGAGGATCTTCTCCCGTGCGGCGCGCCGCGACGATGTGGAGAAGCTCCTGCGGACGGTGCGCACGCACCATCCCAGGGGCGATCTGACGATCATCGAGCGCGCCTATGCGGTCGCCGACCGCGCGCATGCCGGGCAGAGCCGGCAGAGCGGCGAGCCGTACATCACGCACCCGCTCGCCGTCGCCCAGATCCTCGCCGACCTGGGGCTCGGTCCGAAGGCCATCGCCGCCGCGCTCCTGCACGACACCGTCGAGGACACCGGGTACGGTCTGGACACCCTCACCGCGGAGTTCGGCGACGAAGTCGCGATGCTCGTGGACGGCGTCACCAAGCTAGACAAGGTCAAGTACGGCGAGAGCGCGCAGGCCGAGACGGTCCGCAAGATGATCGTGGCGATGTCCAAGGACATCCGGGTGCTGCTGATCAAGCTCGCCGACCGGCTGCACAACGCCCGCACGTGGGGATTCGTCCCGCCCGAGAAGGCGGCGAAGAAGGCGACCGAGACACTCGAGATCTACGCGCCGCTGGCCCACCGCCTCGGCATCCAGACAATCAAGTCCGAGCTCGAGGACCTCTCGTTCGCGGTGCTGCACCCCAAGCTCTACGCCGAGATCGAGAGCCTGGTCAGGCAGCGCACGCCGCAGCGCGAGCAGTACGTCCAGAAGGTCATCGACGCGGTCGACGCCGATCTGCGGGATCTGCGCATCCGAGGCCGCGTGATGGGGCGCCCGAAGCAGCTGTACTCGGTGTACCAGAAGATGATCGTCCGCGGTCGCGAGTTCGACGACATCTACGACCTCATCGGCATCCGGATCCTCGTGGGCAGCGTCCGGGACTGCTATGCGGTGCTCGGCGCCATCCACGCCCGGTGGACGCCGCTGCCCGGCCGCTTCAAGGACTACATCGCCACGCCGAAGTTCAACCTCTACCAGTCGCTGCACACCACGGTGATCGGCCCGGGCGGCCGCACCGTCGAGATCCAGATCCGCACGCACGAGATGCATCAGCAGGCGGAGTTCGGTGTCGCGGCTCACTGGAAGTACAAGGAGCAGATCGCCGGCGGCGGCCGCTCGGACGCCAAGGCCCTGGACGCGGACATGGCCTGGCTCGCCCACATCTCGGACTGGCAGGCCGAGACCGCCGACCCGGGGGAGTTCCTGGACTCCCTGCGCTTCGAGATCGGCGCGAAAGAGGTCTACGTCTTCACGCCGAAGGGCCGCGTGATCGGCCTGCCGGCGGGCGCCACGCCGGTCGACTTCGCCTACGCGGTGCATACCGAGGTCGGCCATCGCACGATGGGGTCCAAGGTCAACGGCCGCCTGGTGCCGCTGGAGACCGAGCTCAAGAGCGGCGACGTGGTCGAGGTCCTCACGTCCAAGAACCCGGACGCCGGCCCCAGCCAGGACTGGCTGAGCTTCGTGAAGTCGACGCGGGCGCGGTCGAAGATCCGCGGCTGGTTCACCAAGGAGCGCCGCGAGGACGCCATCGAGCAGGGCAAGGAGGCCATCGCCCGCGCGATGCGCCGGCAGAACCTGCCGCTGCAGCGCCTGATGAGCCAGGACTCGTTCACCGAGGTCGCGCAGCAGCTGCGCTACGAGGACGTCTCGGCTCTGTACGCCGCCGTGGGCGAGGGTCACGTCTCGACGCAGTCGGTCATCGAGAAGGTGACCGCCCTCGTCAGCGCGAGCGACACCTCGACCGGCCCGATCGACCTGCCACACGTGGGACGCAGCCGCGCCCCGCGCGGGGGCGATTCGGGGGTGCTGGTGCGCGGCGCGCCGGACATCCTGGTGAAGCTGGCCAAGTGCTGCACGCCCGTCCCCGGTGATCAGATCATCGGCTTCGTCACGCGCGGCAGCGGCGTCTCGGTGCACCGGGCGGACTGCACCAACGTCGCCGCGCTCATGCAGGACCCCGAGCGCCTGATCGACGTGGAGTGGGCGCCGACGAGCAAGAGCGTCTTCCTGGTGCAGATCCAGGTCGAGGCGCTGGACCGGTCGGGGCTGCTCAGCGACGTCACCCGGGTCCTCAGCGAGCACCACGTGAACATCCTGTCGGCCAACGTCGCGACCTCGAACGACCGCCTGGCCATCAGCCGCTTCGTGTTCGAGATGGGCGACATCGTGCACCTGGACCGCGTGCTCAACGCCGTGCGGCGCATCGACGCGGTGTACGACGTCTACCGCGTCACCTCGTCCTGACCGCGCCGGCCGCGCAGGACTCCAGCAGCGCGATCGCGGCGCGCTTGCGGGGGAGCCTGCCGGCCGAGGCGAACCACCTGAGCGCCTCGGCGACCACCGCGGGAAGGCGGGCCGCCATCGTGCGCGCCGCGCGCAGCTCGTCGTCGCCGGACTGGCGGGCGAGGTCGGCCAGCGTTCGGGCGGGCGTGGTGACCTGGACGCCGCCCATCCGGACCAGGTCCTCGGCCGGGACGACGGGGTCCCGGTACACGAAGCGCCGACCGATGACGTGGTGCAGCCGGCGCGCGGCGGCCCGCTGAACGGTGTGCCGCGGCGGCGGATGGTCCAGCGCCCCGTGGATCCAGGCGGCCGTCAGGTGCGAGGCGGCGAGGTCGTCGCCCACGATGCGGTGCAGCGACGCGGCGCGCAGCGCGGCCGTCTCGACGGCATCCGCGGGGATGAAGGCGTCGCCGAGCTCGACGACGTGGCCGTCGAGGCGGGCTGCGGACAGCTCGGCCGCCGACAGCCGGTCATCGACGTGGTAGACGAAGATCGAGCGCATGGCGGCAGTGTGCCGCATCGGCGCCGCCGTCCGATGCGGACGGCGGCGGCCTGTGGACAACTCGCCGCGGATCAGCCGCCGAGGGCGCGAAGCCAGGCGCGGCGCGCTTCGAGGGCCTCGGATGCCGCGGCGATCGCCTTCTGGTCCTTCGTGGCGCGGGCCTGCTCGAGCTCCTGCTCGAGCTTGTCGATCGCGTCGGTGAGCTGACGCGTCATGTCGTTGGCGCGCGCCTTCGTCTCGGGATCGTTGCGCTTCCAGTCCGCTTCCTCACGGGAGCGTAGGCCGTTCTCGATCTTGCGCAGGTCGTCATCGAGCGCTCGCTCCACCTCTCGCGGGTGCACGCGACCGAGGTCGTCCCAGCGGCGCTGGATGCCGGTGAGCAGGGCACGCGCCTTCGCGAGGTCGCGCTCGTCGGCGACCGCCTGCGCCTCGGCGAGCAGCTCGCGCCGAGCGGCGATCTTCTCGCGGGACGCCTCGACCTCGGCGGCCTCGCGGACGCCACGAGCCTCGTACAGCGCGTCGCCGGCGGCCTTGAAACGAGCCCACAGCGCGTCGTCGGCCTTCTTGCCGGCCCGCCCGGCGGACTTCCACTCGTCCAGCAGATCCCGGTAAGCGCCGATGCCGTCCTCGCCCCGCGGCGCCAGCGCCTCGGCGCGCTCCACGAGCCGGGCTTTGCGATCGCGGACCGCCTTGTGCGCCTCGTCGAGCCCGGCGAAGAACTCGCGGCGGTGGCGGTCCACCGTGCCGCGCGCGTCGCGGAACCGCTTCCACAACTGCTGCCCGGTCGCGCGGGGCAGGCGCGGCCCGTTCTGCTGGTGGTGCTGCCAGCGCTCGAAGAGCTCGCTCATCTCGGCCGACGCCTGCTTCCACTGCACCGACTTCGGATCGCGGGCGGCCAGCGCCTCGGCCTTCTCGACGATCTCGGTGCGCTCCCGCACGGCGTCCTCGACGGCCTCCTTGGCCTCGCGAGCCTCGGTCTGACTGGCCTCGTCCAGGGTGGAGTGCAGCGCGTCGACGCGGGAGCGAAGCGACGCGAGGTCGCCCACCGCCGCGGCATCCGTCAGCTTGTCGGACACCGCCCGGGCGGCCTTGCGCAGGTCCGCGGCGGATGCGCCGCCCCGGCGATGCCGGACCTCGAGCAGGGTCACCTCGCCGGCGAGGTCGGCGAACTTGCGCTCGAAGTAGGCCAGCGCCTCCGCCGGCGTGCCGTCGGGGAACTGGCCGACCACCCGCCATTCGCCCGCTTCTCGCACCGACACGGTGCCGTCGTCGTCGACGCGGCCCCAGGGCTCGTCGGTGGCGGTCTCGGGAGTGGTCTCTGCGTCGGCAGTCACGGTTAGCACCTCATCGCGGCCGGCGCCGCCTGTGGGGGGATGGACGGGCCCAGCCTAGTACGGCCTCGACGCGGTCTCGTGGGGTCCGGCCGCGGGCTCTCGGTCTCAGGGTGTGGGCGCGGGGGACGCGGACGGGTCGGGCGCGGGCGTCTCGGCGGGCGTCTCGCCCGGCGTCGGTGCGATCGTGCGGATCGGCGTCGAGGTCGGCGTCGGCTCCGGCGCGCCCGGGCCCGCGGTGAAGTAGACCGTCTGCGCGGCGGCGATCCCGAGGATCAGCAGGCCGCCGGCGACACCGGCCACGATGTTGTCGCGCGTACGACGCCGAGCGCGCGTCTCGTGGAAGGCCCGGCGCGCCTGGTACAGCCGAGCGCGGTCGCGGACCGCCCTGGACGCGCGATCCCTGCCTGCCTTCGCCACGCGAAACCTCCTGCATCCGGGGCCGTCCCGGGCGGTGACGATCCTAGGGCCGGGCCCGAGGGACCGGCAAACCGCCGGTCGTCCGCGGCGGGAGCTAGCCTGATCCGGTGACGACATCCAGCGCGCTGTTCTCGGGGCAGACCCCGCTCGCGGTGCGCATGCGGCCGACGTCGCTGGACGAGGTCGCCGGGCAGTCGCATCTGCTGCGGCGCGGCTCGCCGCTGGTCTCGCTCGCTGATCCGGACGCCCGCACGACCGCCACCTCGGTCATCCTGTGGGGACCGCCGGGGACGGGCAAGACGACGCTCGCGCAGGCGATCGCGCGTTCGAGCGGGCGCCGCTTCGTCGAACTCTCCGCCATCACGGCCGGTGTGCGCGACGTCCGCGAGGTCATGCAGGAGGCCCTCACCCAGCGCGACCTCTACGGCCAGTCGACCATCCTCTTCCTCGACGAGATCCACCGGTTCACCAAGGCGCAGCAGGACGCGCTGCTGCCCGGCGTCGAGAACGGCTGGGTCGTGCTGATCGCCGCCACCACCGAGAACCCGTCGTTCTCGGTGATCGCGCCACTGCTGTCCCGCTCGCTCCTGCTGACCCTGCGCCCGCTCACCGACGACGATCTCGGGCTGCTCGTCGATCGTGCCGTGGCCGATCCTCGCGGGCTCGCCGGCGCGGTCGAGCTCGCCGGCGAGGCGCGGGACGCGCTGGTGCGGCTGGCGTCGGGTGACGCGCGGCGGGCGCTGACCGCGCTCGAGGCGGCCGCGACGCTCGCCCCGGTGCCGGACGACGGCGCCGCCCCCCGGATCGAGGCCGACCACGTCGCCCAGGCGGTGGACCGGGCGCTCCTGCGCTACGACCGCCAGGGGGACGAGCACTACGACGTCATCAGCGCCTTCATCAAGTCCATCCGCGGTTCCGACCCGGACGCGGCCCTGCACTACCTCGCGCGCATGATCGAAGCGGGGGAGGACCCGCGGTTCATCGCGCGGCGGCTGATCATCTCGGCCGCCGAGGACATCGGGCTCGCCGACCCGCACGGGCTGGTCCTGGCCGTGGCCGCCGCCGACGCCGTGCAGCTGATCGGGATGCCGGAGGGGCGGATTCCGCTCGCCGAGGCGACCGCGTACCTGGCCACCACCGCGAAGTCGAACGCCGCGTACCTCGCCATCGACGCGGCCATCGCCGACGTCCGCGCGGGCGGTTTCGGCCGGGTCCCCGCACACCTTCGGGACGCGCACTACCCCGGAGCCAAGCGGCTCGGGCACGGCAAGGGCTACGTGTACCCGCACGACAGCGAGGTGGGGGTGGCGCGTCAGCAGTATCTTCCCGACGAGCTGCGCGGGCGCCGCTACTACCAGCCCACGGCCCGCGGCGCGGAGCGCGACGTGCAGGCGCGGCTCGAGAAGATCCGGCGCCTGCTGGACCCCCCGGGCTGATCCAAGGCGTCTGATAGCATGGATCGGCTCGAAACCGTGTTTTCGGGCATCCCCCTTCTTCTTCACCTACCGATCGGTGCCGCCCCGGCGTGCGGCCCGGCGGGCGACGTCGGGGAGATACGCCCGTGAGCCGTGAAAGACGCGGCCACGTCATCGGAAGGAAGTCTTCGTGCCCACGAAGTCCCAGGACCGCCGCAAGGTCCGCCTGTCCCGCGCCCTCGGCGTCGCCCTGACCCCGAAGGCCGCCCGCTACCTCGAGAAGCGCCCCTACGCTCCGGGTGAGCACGGCCGCACCAAGCGCAAGGCCGACAGCGACTACGCCGTCCGGCTGCGCGAGAAGCAGCGTCTGCGCGAGCAGTACGGCATCCGCGAGAAGCAGCTGCGCATCGCGTTCAACGAGGCCCGCCGCAAGGACGGCCTGACCGGTGAGAACCTGGTCGAGCAGCTCGAGATGCGCCTGGACGCCCTCGTCGTCCGCTCCGGCTTCGCCCGCACCACCGCGCAGGCCCGCCAGCTGGTCGTGCACCGCCACATCCTCGTCGACGGCCAGACCGTCGACCGCCCGTCGTTCCGCGTGAAGCCGGGTCAGCTCATCCACGTCAAGGCCAAGAGCGAGGGCATGGAGCCCTTCCAGGTGGCAGCCGCCGGCGGTCACGCCGAGGTGCTCCCCCCGGTTCCGGGCTACCTCGAGGTCGAGCTCGACAAGCTGCAGGCGCGCCTCGTGCGTCGCCCGAAGCGCGCCGAGGTTCCCGTGGTCTGCGACGTCCAGCTGGTCGTCGAGTACTACGCGGCGCGCTGACGTTCCGTCGCAAGCCCGGAGGGCGTCGGGGAGACCCGGCGCCCTCCGGCGTTTGCGCATACGATGGAGCGATGCCGTGCCCGCGGCCGAGGAGTGGTGACATGAAGAACGTGCTGTGGTTCCTGTTCGGCATCGCCGGCGGGTTCGTCCTGGCCCACCTGGTCAACAAGGACCCGCGCGGACACGAGGTGCTGGCCGAGGTCGATGCACGCATCACCGAGTTCACCGACCGCATCGGCGACGCCTACCGCGAGCAGGAGGCCCGCTTCGCCGGCCTCGTCGACGAGGTCAAGGACGCCGCGGCGGTCGCCGTCGCCGACGCCGCGCGCAAGAACGCCGACTGACATCCCCCGCCCCGCTTCCCGGGGAGAAGACCGCCCACTGCGAGGACCTGAATGAAGACCGCGGAGATCGCCCAGCGCTACCTGGACTACTTCGAGAAGAACGACCACGTCATCGTGCCGTCCGCGTCGCTGGTGACCGATGACCCCTCTCTGCTGTTCACGGTCGCCGGCATGGTGCCGTTCATCCCGTATCTGACCGGCGTCGTCCCCGCCCCCTACCCGCGCGCCGCCGACGTGCAGAAGTGCATCCGCACGAACGACATCGAAGAGGTCGGCCACACCGCCCGCCACGGCACCTTCTTCCAGATGCTGGGCAACTGGTCCTTCGGGGACTACTTCAAGGAAGGCGCCATCTCGTACGCGTGGGAGCTTCTCACCGCGTCCGAGTCCGACGGCGGCCTGGGCTTCGCCGAGCGCGACCTGTGGGTCACGGTCTATCAGGACGACGACGAGGCCGCCGCGCTGTGGCAGAAGGTCGCCGGCCTTCCCGCCGAGCGCATCCAGCGCATGGGCCGTGAGGACAACTACTGGTCCACCGGCCAGCCGGGTCCCGCCGGCCCGTGCTCCGAGATCTACTTCGATCGAGGCCCGGCGTACGGCCGCGACGGCGGACCCGCGGTCGACGACAGCCGGTTCACCGAGATCTGGAACCTCGTGTTCATGCAGGACGCGATCACCAACGTGCGCTCGAAGGTCGACTTCGACATCGTGGGGGAGCTGCCGGCGAAGAACATCGATACCGGCATGGGCCTGGAGCGCGTCGCCTTCATCAAGCAGGGCGTGGACAACATGTACGAGACCGACCAGGTCCGTCCCGTCCTCGACCGCGCCGTCGACCTCTCCGGCCGCCGCTACGGCGCGTCTCACGAGGACGATGTGCGTTTCCGCGTCATCGCCGACCACGTCCGGTCCTCGCTCATGCTGCTGTCGGACGGCGTGATGCCCTCCAACGACGGCCGCGGCTACATCCTGCGCCGTCTCATGCGCCGCTCGATCCGTGCGATGCGGCTCCTGGGCGTGGACGGCCCCACGTTCCCGCAGCTGTTCCCCGCCTCGCGCGACGCCATGGCCACCGCCTACCCCGTCGTCGTGGAGGACTGGCAGCGCATCTCGCAGGCCGCCTTCGCCGAAGAGGAGACCTTCCTGAGGACGCTGGCGGCCGGGTCGACGATCCTCGACCTCGCCGTGGAGCAGACGAAGGATGCCGGCGGCACCGCGCTGGCAGGCGCCGAGGCGTTTCTGTTGCACGACACCTACGGCTTCCCCATCGATCTGACACTCGAGATCGCCGAGGAGGCCGGGCTGTCGGTGGACCGCGCCGCGTTCGACACGCTCATGCAGGAGCAGCGAGCGCGGGCAAAGGCGGACGCGAAGTCGCGCAAGCGCGCCATCGCCGACCAGAGCGTGTACCGCCAGTTCCGCGCCCTCGGCGAGACGGCCTTCACCGGCTACACCGAACTCGAGACCGAGTCGCGCGTCCTCGGCGTCCTCGTCGACGGGCAGGCGGTCGACCGCGCCGCGCAGGGGCAGATCGCCGAGGTCATCCTCGCCGAGACGGCCCTGTACGCCGAGTCCGGCGGGCAGGTCGCCGACAAGGGCATCATCCTCGGCCCGGGCTACGAGCTCGAGGTGCTCGATGTCCAGAAGCCCGTGCCGGGGCTCGTCAGCCACACCGTCGAGGTCACCTCGGGAGAGGTCGGCGTCGGTCAGCCCGCGCGCACCGTCGTGGACGCGGCCAACCGCCGCGCGGCGCGCCAGGCCCACTCGGCCACCCACCTCGTCCACGCCGCCCTGCGCGACACGCTCGGCCGCACGGCGACCCAGGCGGGCTCGCTCAACCGGGCGGGCTACCTGCGATTCGACTTCTCGTGGAGCCAGGCGCTGTCGGATGCCACGAAGAGCGAGATCGAGGAGATCGCCAACAACGCCGTGCGGGACAACCTCGAGGTCACCACGCGCGTGCTGGCGCTCGACGAGGCGAAGTCCCTCGGCGCGATGGCCCTCTTCGGCGAGAAGTACGGCGACACCGTGCGCATGGTCGACATCGGCGGACCCTGGTCGCGCGAGCTGTGCGCCGGCACCCACGTCGCCACCAGCGCCGAGGTGGGCCTCATCAACCTCGTGGGGGAGTCCAGCGTGGGCGCGGCCAACCGCCGCGTCGAGGCGCTCGTCGGCCTCGACGCGTTCCGGTCGCTGGCCGCTGAACGCGCCCTGGTGTCCCAGCTGTCGGGCTCGCTGAAGACGCCTCGTGAGCAGCTGCCGGCCCGCATCGCCGAGCTGACTGCGAGCCTCAAGGCGGCCGAGAAGAAGATCGCCGCCTTCGAGGCCAAGGCCCTCGGCGACCGCGTCCCCGCCCTGGCCGCCACCGCAGCTGCCGCCGGCTCCTTCCGCGTCGTCGCCGAGTCGGTGGGGGCCGCAGGGTCCGCCGACGACGTCCGCTCGCTCGCCCTGCAGGTCCGCGATCGGCTCGGGACGGATGCCGGTGTCGTGGCACTGGCCGGCGAGATCGCCGGCCGGGCGGTGGTGATCGTCGCGACCAACGAGGCCGCGCGCGCGGCGGGTGCCAAGGCCGGTCCGCTCGCGAAGGCGGCCGCGGCCGCGCTCGGCGGCGGCGGCGGCGGGCGCGATGACGTCGCGCAGGGCGGCGGCACGGATGCCGCGGCCATCCCCGGCGCTTTGGCGGCGATCCGCGAGGCGCTGACGCGGTGAGCGGATTCCGCCGCGGCGTCCGGCTCGGCGTCGACGTCGGCAAGGCCCGCGTCGGCGTCGCCCGGTGCGACCCCGACGGGCTGCTGGCCACGCCTGTGCAGACCGTGGCGCGCACCGACGAATCCGTCGCGACCGTGGCGGCCCTCGCCGCCGAGTACGACGCGTTCGAGATCGTGGTGGGCCTGCCGCTCAATCTGCGCGGCGAGGACACGCCGTCCACGACCGATGCGCGGGAGTTCGCCGCCGCCCTCGCGGCGCGCGGTGGCGCGGCCGTCCGGCTGGTCGACGAGCGGCTGAGCACGGTCTCCGCCCATGCGGCGCTGCGCGATTCGGGACGGTCCCAGCGTGAGTCTCGTAGCATGGTTGATCAGGTTGCGGCGGTCGTGCTCCTTCAGCAGGCCCTCGACGTCGAGAAGCGCACGGGACGCCCCGCCGGAACGCCCATCCCCCTGGAGTCCGCCTGACATGCCCCACGACCCGTTCGACGATCCGTTCGCCGACCTGTACGGAAAGCTGCCGGACCCCCGCTCCGCGGACCGGCACCGCGCCCCGCGCACCGAGCCGGGCGAGCCGCCCTCGGGGTCGGCCGCCGCCGGCGGCGCCGACGTGCCGCAGTCCCGACGCGCCGCGCGCGCGGCCGCCGCGCGTCGCACTCCCGCCGCAGACGCTCCCGCCCCCGACCGGGCGCCCGCCGCCGACCCCGTGGGCGATCTGGTGGGGGAGTCCGTGTCCGCCCCGGTCCCCGCACCGGTGTCTCGCGAGACGACACCTGCACCCACCGCATCCCGAGCGTCCGCCGGCGGCGTCGCGACCGCCGCGCGCACCTCCACGCTCGAGGACCTCTTCAGCGGCGAGGGCACCACCGACGAACTCGGCGACCTGCCCCCGGAGCCCGACCGCCGCCGGCGACGCACCGGCGGCTGGATCGCGCTCGGCATCGTCGTGGCGCTGGTGAGCGGCATCGCCGCCGGCGGCCTGTGGGTGTGGAACACCTACGAGACCCAGATCCGCGAGCTCATGGGCTGGGAGGAGCCGAAGGACTACGAGGAGGGCCTCGCCACCGGAGAGGCCCTGGTCACGATCAGCTCGGGCGACGTGCCGTCCACCATCTCGCAGACGCTGTTCGACGCGGGCGTGACGATGACCCCGGGCGCCTTCTACGACATGCTCATCAAGACCGGCCAGAGCCCGACGTTCTATCCGGGGGTGTACAAGCTGCAGCAGCGCATGACCTCCGCGGCGGCGCTGGAGGCCCTGGAGAACCCCGACAACAAGATGGAGGACTCGGCGCTCGTGCGCGAGGGGCTCACCGTCGAGCAGACGCTCCCCATCCTCGCCGAGGGTCTGGGGCTGCCCTTGGAGGACTTCGAGAAGGCGGCGGCGGACCCGTCGGCGTACGGCGTCGACGCCGACACCCTGGAGGGGTGGCTGTTCCCGGCGATGTACACGTTCGACCCCGGGATGACCGCTTCGGACGTGATCAAGCGGATGGTGGACCGCACGATCCGCTCGCTCGACGACGCGGGCGTGCCCGCCGACGAGCGCCACCGCGTGCTGACGATCGCGTCGATCATCCAGCGCGAGGCGCGGTTCGAGGAGGACTTCTACAAGGTCTCGCGCGTCATCCAGAACCGGCTCGACCCGGGCAATCAGGAGACGTTCGGGATGCTGCAGATGGACTCCACCGCGCAGTACGGCTACGGCGAGATGCACGCCGGCAGCGCCAGTACGTCGGCCGAGGCGCAGTACGACGACAACCCGTGGAACACCTACGTCAAGCCCGGCCTGCCCGTCGGCCCCATCTCCAACCCGGGGGACACCGCCATCGACGCCGCGATGCACCCCGCCGACGGGGACTGGCTGTACTTCGTCACGGTCAACCTCGACACCGGAGAGACGCTGTTCACCTCCAACCTCGCCGATCACAACCGCGGGGTGGCGCAG
Source organism: Microbacterium aureliae (assembly GCF_054780155.1). Lineage (NCBI taxonomy): Bacteria > Bacillati > Actinomycetota > Actinomycetes > Micrococcales > Microbacteriaceae > Microbacterium > Microbacterium aureliae. Next base: position 129,587 of record NZ_BAAGWW010000001.1, on the reverse strand, counting down.
TGGCAAGCGTGGTGCGTCGAGAACCCGGATTCGGGGTGCTGACGAGCTCGGCCCATCGGCTCGCGGTGTGGGGCGACCCCATCTCGCACAGCCGATCCCCGCAGCTGCACGCCGCCGCGTACGACGTCCTCGGCCTCGAGTGGACCTATGGCCGCCGGCGCGTGGCCGAGGACGGCTTCGCGGCGGCGCTCGCAGATCTGGATTCGAGCTGGCGCGGGCTGTCGCTGACGATGCCCCTCAAGGGCGTCGCGTTCCGCGCCGCGGCCGTGCGGGACCGCCGCGCCGAACTGACCGGCGCCGTCAACACGCTGCTGCTCGCCGACGGCGCCCCGCGGGGCTTCAACACCGATGTCGGCGGGATCGTGGCCGCCCTTCACGAGACCGGCGTCTCGGATGTGGCCCGCGCGCGCATCGTGGGCGCCGGGGCGACGGCGACCTCGACGCTGGTCGCGCTGGGCGAACTCGGCGCGCGCGAGGTCGACGTGGTCGCCCGCCGCCCCGAGGCCGTCGAGGCGCTCGCGCGGCTCGCCGACGAAATCGGCATCCGTCTCACCCGCTCCGCCTTCGAGGCGCCCCGGCGTGAGGCCGTCCCGCTCACGATCGCCGCGCTGCCCGGGGACGCGGTGCTGGCCGGCGACATCGCGGACGCGCTGGCGGAGTCCGGGGGCCGGCTGCTGGACGTCGTGTACGGCCACTGGCCCACCGGGCTCTCGCGCGCCTGGGAGCGGGTGGGCGGGCCGGCATCTTCCGGGCTCGGGATGCTGCTTCACCAGGCCGTGCTGCAGATCCGCATCTTCGTGTCGGGAAGCCCCGACGATCCGCTCGCGGACGAGCCGGCGGTCGTCGCCGCGATGCGCTCCGCGCTCATGGGAGACTAGATCAATGCTCCGCGTGCTGACTGCCGGCGAATCGCACGGCCCTGAACTCGTCGCCATCATGGAGGGCCTGCCCGCGGGCGTGCCCGTGACGCGCGCCGCCATCCAGGCGGACCTCGCGCGCCGCAAGCTCGGCTACGGCCGGGGTTCGCGCATGAAGTTCGAGGAGGACGAGCTCAGCATCTCGGGCGGTGTCCGCCACGGCCTGACGCTCGGCAGCCCCATCGCGCTGCGCATCGGCAACACTGAGTGGCCGAAGTGGGTCGAGGTGATGAGCCCCGAGCCCGTCGAGCTCACCGAGCGCTCCCGCGGCCGCGGCGCCGCGCTGACGCGCCCGCGACCCGGGCATGCCGACCTCGTCGGCATGCAGAAGTACGGCTTCGACGAGTCCCGGCCGATCCTCGAGCGGGCGAGCGCCCGCGAGACCGCCGCGCGGGTCGCCCTGGGCGCGCTGGCACGCAGCTTCCTCTCGGAGCTCGGCATCGGTCTGGTCAGCCACACGCTGTCGATCGGACCCGTGCGCGTGCCCGAGGACGCCGACCTTCCCCGCCCCGAGGACGTGGACGCGCTGGACGCCGATCCGCTGCGCTGCTTCCACGCCGAGACCTCGGCCGCGATGGTGGCCGAGGTCGACGCCGCCAAGAAGGACGGCGACACGCTGGGGGGTGTCGTCGAGGTCCTCGCCTACGGCCTGCCGCCCGGACTCGGCTCGCACGTGCACTGGGACCGGCGCCTCGACGCCAAGCTGGCCCAGGCGCTCATGAGCATCCAGGCCATCAAGGGCGTCGAGGTAGGGGACGGCTTCCTCACCACGACACGGCGCGGCTCGCGCGCCCACGACGAGCTCTTCGCCACCGACGGCGGCATCACCCGCGCAAGCGATCGTGCGGGCGGCACCGAGGGCGGGATGTCCACCGGCACCGTGCTGCGCGTGCGCGCCGGCATGAAGCCGATCGCCACCGTGCCCCACGCGCTGCGCACCGTGGACGTGGCCACCGGTGACACCGCCGCCGCCCACCACCAGCGCTCCGACGTCTGCGCGGTCCCGGCGGCGGGCGTGGTCGCCGAGGCGATGACGGCGATCGTCCTGGCCGAGGCGGTGCTGGAGAAGTTCGGCGGCGACAGCGTCGGCGAGACCCGGCGGAACGTCGAGTCCTACCTCGCCGCGATCCCCGGGACGCTGCGCAGCGCGACCGAGAGCGACGTCGCCCTCGCAGACCATGACCTCGCGCTCTGACGCGGTCGTGCTGATCGGCCCGATGGGGGCGGGGAAGACCAGCATCGGCAAGAAGGCGGCGCGCGCCCTGGGCGTGCCCTTCTTCGACACGGATGCCGCGGTCGTCCGCGAGCACGGACCGATCGACCGGCTGTTCGTCGAACGCGGCGAGGCGCATTTCCGCGCCGTGGAGCGCGAGGCCGTCGTCGAGGCGCTCTCGGGCGGCGGGATCGTGTCGCTCGGCGGCGGCGCGGTGCTCGATCCCGAGACGCGACGCGAGCTCGCCGGCCACCGCGTCGTCCTGCTCACGGTGTCGCCGAAGGTCGTCGCCGGGCGGGTCCGGGACTCCAACCGGCCGCTGTTGAAGGGCGACGACGCGATCGCGCGCTGGATCGCGATCTTCGAGGAGCGGCGCCCGGTCTACGAGCAGCTGGCGGATGCGACGTTCGACACCTCGAGCGGTCCGCTGCAGGACGTCGTTGACGCCGTCGTGGCCTGGATCCGCGACGGCGGGCACCCCCGGGAGCAGACCGCGGGGACCGGAACCAACGAGCGGAGCGAGTCGACGTGACCGATGCCACCACCATCACCGTGAGCGGCGACGCCAGCTATGGCATCACCGTCGGCCACGGCATCCTGTCCACCGTCGGCGAGGCGCTGCCCGCCGCGGCGCGCAAGGTGCTGGTGATCCACCCGCCGACGCTCGCCGAGCAGGCCGAGCGCCTGCGCGCGCTTCTCGTGGGCGACCGCGAGGTGCTGCTGGCCGAGATCCCCGACGCCGAGGCCGGGAAGCGGGTGGAGGTCGCGGCGTTCTGCTGGCAGGTGATGGGCAAGGCCGACTTCACCCGCACGGATGCCGTCGTGGGCTTCGGCGGCGGCGCGGTGACCGATCTGGCCGGGTTCGTGGCGGCCACGTGGCTTCGCGGGGTCGAGGTCGTGCAGGTGCCCACGACGGTGCTCGGCATGGTGGACGCCGCCGTGGGCGGGAAGACCGGGATCAACACCGCCGAGGGCAAGAACCTCGTCGGCGCCTTCTGGACTCCGCGCGCCGTCGTGTGCGACCTCGATCTGCTGGACGGGCTCTCGCGCAACGAGCGGGTCGCCGGCTACGCCGAGGTGGTCAAGGCGGGGTTCATCCACTCGCCCGAGATCCTCGAGATCATCGAGCGCGATCCCGAGACGGCGACCGATCCGCGCAGCGCCGAGTTCCGCCGCACCATCGAGCTGGCCATCGACATGAAGGCGCGCGTCGTGGGGGAGGACCTGCGCGAGGCGGGCCTGCGCGAGATCCTCAACTACGGGCACACGCTCGGCCACGCCATCGAGCACGCCGAGCGCTACCGCTGGCGCCACGGCGCGGCGATCTCGGTGGGCATGGTCTTCGCCGCCGAGCTGTCGCGGCTCGCGGGCAGGCTTCCGGATGCCGCCGCCCAGCGCCACCGCGACACCCTGACCTCGCTCGGCCTGCCGACGACCTACCGCCCCGGCGCCTGGCCGCAGCTGCTGGCGACGATGCAGCGGGACAAGAAGAGCCGCGGCGGGATGCTGCGCTTCATCGTGCTGGACGACATCGCCAAGCCCACCGTGCTGCAGGCGCCGGACGAATCGCTGCTGTTCGCGGCCTACCAGGAGGTCGCGGGCTGAGCGCCGTTGCCGCAGCGCCCCCCCGACGCACGTGAACCGAGGCCCCGCTCTCCACACGGAGCGGGGCCTCGGACGGCTGCGATCAGACGGCGGCGACCAGCGTGCCGCGATCGTCAGATGGCGGGCACGAGATCTTCGCGCTTCTCGGACGTCAGCCCGAGCTCGGCGGTCGGGATGCCCTTCGACTCGCGTGCCGTGAGGGCGCTCACGGCGGCGATCAGCGAGATGACCGCGGTGAACACGCTGGAGCAGGCATCACCGCCTGTTCCCCGGGGAGGGGAGCTTCGATCTGACCCGGTTCCTCTCGCTCGTCGTGCGCACCGGCTACCGCGGGCCGGTCTCGCTCGAGGTCTTCAACGACACCTTCCGTCAGATCGACGTGCGGCGGACGGCGGTGCACGCGCGCCGTTCGCTGCGCTGGCTGGAGGATGCCGTCGCGCGCGAGCGGGAGCACGAGGCACCCGCGGACTACGCGCGCCTGCCCGGCAGCGGCGGTGTGTCCGGGTTCGACTTCGTCGAGATCAAAGTCGAAGACACCTCCGGCATCGAGGCGCTGCTGGAGGCGGCCGGGTTCACGCCGAGGGGGAAGCATCGCACCAAGCCCGTCACGCTGTGGACGGCCGGCGAGGCGCGCGTCGTGCTCAATCAGCAGCAGGTCCGCGAGCACGCGCCGCACATCGCCGCCATCGGCCTGACGGTCCCCTCGACCTCGGGCCTCACCGCACGGGCGCGGCAGCTCGGCACACCCCCGGCGCACCGTCGCACCTACGCGGGGGAGCAGCAGCTGGAGGGCGCGATCGCGCCGGACGGAACCGAGATCTACTGGAGTCCGGCGGGCTCGCGCACCGAGCCGGAATGGACCGCCGAGTTCGAGCATGGGTCGGCGCCGGGTACGAGCCGGATCCTCGCGGTGGACCACGTGAGCCTCGGCCAGCCCTGGCAGGCCGAGGACGAGGCCGTGCTGTTCTTCTCGGCGATGCTGGAGCTCACCGCGGCGAGCTCGGCCGAGGTGGCCAGCCCGCACGGCCTCGTGGCGAGCCGGGTCATGCGATCGGCGGACGGGGCCGTCCGCATCCCGCTGAACGTCTCACCGCCGATCCTCGAGGACGACGCCACGGCGATGCCGCAGCACGTCGCGTTCTCGTGCGACGACATCGTCGCCCTCGCGCGGTCGGCGCGCGAGCGGGGCCTGACACCTCTGCCCATTCCGCAGAACTACTACGAGGACCTCACCGCTCGGTTCGATCTCGACGACGGCTTCGTCGGGATGCTGCGCGACCTCGACCTCGTCTTCGACCGCGACGAGGACGGCGAATATCTGCACTTCTACACCGCCACGGTCGGCAACCTGTTCTGCGAGTTCGTCGAGCGTCGCGGCCGGTACGACGGCTACGGGGTCGCCAACGCGCCGGTCCGGCTCACGGCGCAGGCCGGCGCCGCCGCGGGCGCTGATATCGTGCGGCCATGACCACGCCCCGCCGCCTGCTGCTTGTCAACGGGCCCAACCTGAACCTCCTCGGCACGCGCGAGCCCGCCGTCTACGGCACCGCCACCCTCGCCGACGTCGAGAGACTGACCACGGAGGCCGCGGCCCGCCGCGGCTTCGACGTCCGCGCCGTCCAGAGCAACCACGAGGGCGTGCTGCTGGACGCGATCCACGCCGCACGCGAGGACTGCGCCGGAATCGTCATCAACCCCGGCGGGCTCACCCACACGTCGGTCGTGCTGCGCGACGCGCTGTCGGGTGTGGCCCTGCCGGTGGCCGAGGTCCACATCTCGGACGTCACGGCGCGCGAAAACTTCCGCCGCTTCTCGTACGTCGCCGACGTCGCGACCGTCCACGTGATCGGCGAGGGGGTGGCGGGCTACGGCCGGGCCGTCGGGCTGCTGATCGACGCGCTCACCGGGCAGGCCGAGGGCTGACGATCCGGCCGCGACGCGGCATCCCGTAGAATCGGACGTCGGCGCGTCGGGCCCCCGGGCATCCTCACGGGCGGCGACCGCCCTCTCCCTTCAACGAAACGGATTCGCACCCTCATGGCATCCACCGCAGACATCAAGAACGGCGTCGTCCTCAACATCGACGGGCAGCTCTGGAGCGTCGTGGAGTTCCAGCACGTCAAGCCCGGCAAGGGCGGGGCGTTCGTGCGCACGAAGCTCAAGAACGTCATCACCGGCAAGGTCGTGGACAAGACCTACAACGCCGGCGCCAAGATCGACATCGAGAACGTCGACCGCCGCGACTTCACCTACCTGTACAACGACGGCGAGAGCTTCGTGTTCATGGACGCCACGGACTACGACCAGATCAACGTCCCGGCCGCCACCGTCGGCGACGCGGCGAACTTCCTGCTCGAGAACCAGCAGGTCACCATCGCCCTCAACAACGGCAACCCGCTGTACATCGACCTTCCCGCGTCGGTGGTCCTGGAGATCACCTACACCGAGCCCGGTCTGCAGGGCGACCGCTCGTCGGCCGGCACGAAGTCCGCGACGGTCGAGACCGGCTACGAGATCCAGGTGCCGCTGTTCCTCGAGACGGGCACCAAGGTCAAGGTCGACACCCGCACGGGCGACTACCTCGGCCGCGTCAACTGAGCACGCGGGCGGCCTGACCCGATGAGCGCACGCACCAAGGCGCGCAAGCGCGCCCTCGACATCCTGTTCCAGAGCGACGTGCGCGGCGAGGAGCTCGCGACGATCATCGCCGCCGAGGCCACGCGCGCCGCGAGCGAGCCGGCCCGCGAGGCGTCGTGGCTGTACGCCCGCGAGATCGTGGACGGCATCGACGACAACCGCGACGAGATCGACGAGCAGATCACGACCTACGCCAAAGACTGGACGCTGGCGCGCATGCCCGCCGTCGACCGGGCGCTGCTGCGCATCGGGGTGTGGGAGATCCTCTTCAACGACGCCGTCCCCACCGGGGTCGCCATCGACGAGGCCGTCGAACTCGCCAAGGAGTTCTCGACCGATGAGTCCGGCGCGTTCATCCACGGCGTCCTGGCACGCGTGGCGCGCGGGGCCTGACGCGCACGTCGTGCCGGTGAGGTCGGAGGCGCACGGCAGGATGCGGTGATGCCCTCACCTGCGCGCGCCGGCCGCGACTGGCGGGACATCGTCGCGCCCGCCGAGGCCGCGGGCGGGACTGCTCTCGCCCTCGGCGTGGACGTCCTGCAGCGGGCCGCCGCCGGTCGATCCCCGTGGGCCCCCCGCGCGCTGCGCCCGGCGACGGCGGCATCGGCGCGCGCCCGGCCCGAGGACGTCGTTCTCGGCCTGCGGCCGCTGGTGCACAGCGACCGCACGTCCGCCTGGGTGCGCACCGGCGTGTCGTGGGAGCAGGTGCGGCGCCCCGGCGACCGCTTCCGCCCCGAGCAGGCCCGGTGGTTCGCCGAGCTGCACAGCATCGCCCGCGAGGTGCGGACCCTCGCCACCTATGCGGATCTCGCGGACTGGCTCGTGCTGGACACCGTCGAGTCCGCACTGGTGTGGCATCACCTGGCGGCCGCGGGGCGCTGCGGCATCCCGCTGACGGGTGCGCGGGGCGGGGTGGTCGTCACGCTGCACGCCGACGGCGAGACCGCTGTCGAGGTGATGCCGGCCGACGGGGGAGGACTGGACCTCATCGCGCGCGGCCGGATCGGCGACTCGGCGGCCGAGGTCGGGGGAGTCGTGGGCCGCAGCGGCATCTACGCCTTCGACCTCGAGGCCGGGAGCATCGACCTCGCCCCCGCGGCCGTCGGCCCCGCCGCGGCGAGGCTGCTCGACGCCGGCGGGCGCGCCCGGATCCCCCTCGCCGAGACGGCGGAGTTCCTCGGCGAGCACTACCACGAGCTCACGGCGCGCGAGAGCGTCCGCACCTCCCGCGCCGTCGCGGTGCCCCCGCCGCCGCACCGGCACCGCGAGCTCGCCGGGACGCCCGAGATCACCGTGACCGCGGTCGAGTCGACCGATCCGGACTGGCTGGACCTCGGCATCCTCGTCACGATCGACGGGCACCGGATCCCGTTCGCGCCGCTGTTCGCCGCCCTGACGCAGCGGCGCACCACGCTGCGGCTCGCCGACGGCACCTCGTTCTCGCTGGCCCACCCCGCCCTCCAGCGCCTGCGCGAGCTCATCGACGAGGCCGGCGACCTCGCCGAGTGGCAGGCCGGCCCTCGCCTCAGCAGGTACCAGGTGGACCTGTGGGCGGACTTCGAGGACCTCGCCCACGAATCGCTGCCGGCGGTGGCGTGGCGGGAGCGCGTCGCGGACCTGCGCGCCGGCGGCGGCGATGCCACGGCGCCCGAGCCGCCGGGGCTCTCGGCGACCCTCCGCCCCTACCAGCGCGCGGGATTCTCGTGGCTGGCGACGCTGTGGCGTCACCGGCTGGGCGGCATCCTCGCCGACGACATGGGGCTGGGGAAGACCCTGCAGGTCCTCGCACTGTTCGTCCATGCGCGCGAGCACGGCGAGGGCCGCCCCTTCCTCGTCGTCGCGCCGACGAGCGTGACCGCGGTGTGGCGCGACGAGGCCGCCCGGTTCGCCCCGGGGCTCCGGGTGCACGTGGCCGCCTCCAGCGGCGAGTCGGCGGCGGACGCTGACGTGGTGGTCACCTCGTACACGGTGCTCCGCCGGGATGCCGGGTCCTACGCCGCCCGGCGGTGGGGGATCGTCATCCTCGACGAGGCGCAGTTCGCGAAGAATCCCGACACTCAGATCCATCGCGCGGCCGCCGCGCTGGACGCCGACGCGGTGTTCGCCCTCACGGGCACCCCCATCGAGAACTCCCTCACCGAGCTGCGGGCCCTGACCGCACTGACGGCACCCGGCCTCTTCCCCTCGGCGGCGCGGTTCCGACGGGACTACGTCGGCCCCATCGAGAAGGGCAAGGTTCCCGAGAACCAGGAGGGCGGCGCCTTCCGCGCAGAGCGCCTCGACCGGCTGCGGCGGCGCCTGCGTCCGTTCCTCCTCCGCCGCACCAAGGACGAGGTCGCAGCCGACCTGCCGCCCCGGCAGGAGCAGATCCTCCCGGTGGAGCTCTCGCCCGCCCACCGCGCCCGCTACGACCTCGTGCTCCAGCGCGAGCGCCAGAAGATCATGGGCCTGCTGCCGGACCTCGACCGGACCCGGTTCATCGTCTTCCGCTCGCTCACGCTGCTGCGGCTGCTCAGCATGGCGCCGGGCCTGGTCGATCCCGCCGATGCGGCGATCGGCTCGGCGAAGGTCGATGTGCTCGTCGAGCATCTGCGCGAAGCGGCGGCAGAAGGCCACCGCAGCCTGGTGTTCAGCCAGTTCACCTCGTTCCTCGATCTGGTGGAGGCACGACTCGCGCAAGAGGGTCTCGGCTTCGTCCGCCTCGACGGGTCCACCCGCCACCGCGATCGGGTCGTCGAGCGGTTCCGCGACGGGACGGACCCGGTGTTCCTGATCTCGCTGAAGGCGGGCGGCTTCGGCCTCACCCTCACCGAGGCCGACTACGTCTTCGTCGCCGACCCGTGGTGGAACCTGGCCGCCGAGGCGCAGGCGATCGACCGCACCCACCGGATCGGGCAGACCAAGCCGGTCCTGGTCTACCGGCTGATCGCCGCCGGCACCATCGAGGACAAGGTGCTCGCCCTGCAGCAGCGCAAGGCGCGGCTGGTCGGCGCCGTCCTCGACCACGACGCGTTCTCGCAGGCGCTCGGCGCCGACGACATCCGCGCCCTCCTCGCAGACTGACGGAGCCGGCGCGCGCCCGGGCGCGGTCCCAGGTGCGCGCCGAGGGTCGTCGTAGACTCGGGGGCGGTTCTACTCAGGAGGAGATCATGCGGATCACGGGCCTCGGTCACGCCGGGATGTTCATCGAGACGGCGGGCGGCAGCATCCTGTGCGACCCTGTCGTGGGCCCGTCGTTCTTCGGCTCATGGTTCCCCTTCCCGGACAACCGGGCGCTGGACTGGGACCGCTTCGGCAGCGCCGACTTCCTGTACATCTCGCACCGCCATCGCGATCACTTCGATCCGGCGCTGCTGGAGCGGCACGTCCCGAAGAGCATCCGCGTGCTGCTGCCGGAGTACCCCACCGACGACCTTGAGCAGGATCTGCGCCGCCTCGGCTACGACAACATCGTCTACACGCAGGCCGGCGTCCCGCTGGAGTTCGGCGACCTGAAGCTCATGGTCACGCCGCTGCGGGCGCCCAGCGACGGCCCCATCGGCGATTCGTCGCTGAGCGTGGACGACGGCACAGCGAGCATCCTGAACCAGAACGACGCGCATCCGCTGGATCTCGAGAAGCTGCTGGGGTTCTCGAAGCCCGACGCGTACTTCACGCAGGTGTCCGGGGCGATCTGGTGGCCGATGGTGTACGACCTGCCGCAGGAGGCCAAGCAGAACTTCGCCAAGCTCAAGCGGGACGCGCAGAACAAGCGCGCGATGTACTACATCGAGAAGGTCGACGCCGAGCACGTCTTCCCGATGGCGGGGCCCCCCATGTTCCTGCGCGAGGAGCTCTTCCGCTACAACGGGTACGGCCTCCACAACGACGCGATCTTCACCGATCAGCGGCAGTTCCTGTCGTTCATGGCCGAGGAGCGCCCGCAGCAGAAGGGGTACGAGTTCGTCCCCGGAACCGTGGTCGAGCTGGACGGCGGACGCATCTCGGTGACGCAGACCCTGTACACGGATGCCGAGATCGACCGCATCTTCGACGACAAGTGGGCCTACCTCGCCGAACAGCGGGACAGCCGCCAGGACGAGATCCGTGCCGAGGAGGCCGCGCGCGCCGCCGTCCTGCCCCCGGCCGAGATGCTCGAGGCGATCAGGGAGTGGTGGGAGCCGCTGCTGCGCCGCGCCCGGACGATCCGCAACGGGGTGGGCGGCATGGTGCGCTTCCGCATCGGCGAGCTCGACATGGTCGTGGACTTCCCCAAGGCCAAGGTGCGCGAGTACGCGGGGGAGGAGTGCGTGTACTGGTACACGATCCCCGCCGACCTAGTGTCGACCAACATCGCCGATCACGAGATCGACTGGTCGAACTCGATCTTCCTGTCGATGCAGTTCGAGGTCGGCCGCAGCGGCAAGTTCAACGAGTTCCTCACGACTTTCCTCAAGTGCCTCTCGCGCGACCGGATCGAATACGTCGAGAACTGGTACGCCGAGCAGTCCGACCAGACCGAGGACGCCCAGCTCGGCGACTGGATCGTACAGCGCCGCTGCCCGCACCTGCGTGCCGACCTGACGAAGACGGGCAAGATCGAGGACGGCGTGCTCACGTGCTCGCTGCACGACTGGAAGTGGGATCTCGCCTCCGGCCGCTGCCTGACCACGCAGGGCCACCCCATCCGGGCATCGCAGGTCGACGAGGCGGACGGCACGGACGCGGAGCGGCCGGCGGCGTGACCCCCGCCGCGCGTCCGGTAGCATGGACGCGCACCACAGCAACCTTTAACCCCGTCCCGTGAGGCGGAGAAGGGAGCGGCGGATGAGCACGCGCACCGTGCTGCACCAGGCCGACATCGCCCGGGCCCTGACTCGGATCTCCCACGAGATCCTCGAGTCCAACAAGGGCCCCGAGGGGCTGGTCCTCCTGGGGATCCCCACGCGCGGCGTGACGCTGGCCGCTCGGATCGCCGATCTGATCGCCGAGTTCAGCGGTACCCGACCCGCCGTCGGCGCGCTGGACGTGACGATGTACCGCGACGATCTGCACCGCAACCCCACGCGCGCGCCGCAGCCGACCCGCATCCCCGCCGGCGGCATCGACGGACGCACCGTCGTCCTCGTCGACGACGTGCTGTTCTCGGGCCGCAGCATCCGCGCCGCCCTCGACGCGCTGCAGGACATCGGCCGGCCTGCCGTCGTCCGCCTGGCGACGCTCGTCGACCGCGGCCACCGCGAGCTGCCCATCCGCCCCGACTTCGTGGGCAAGAACCTGCCGAGCGCCCGCGACGAGCGCGTCAACGTGCGCCTGGCCGAGGTCGACGGCGCCGAGGAGGTGACGATCGGATCATGAGGCACCTGCTGGACACCCGTTCGCTGACGCGCGACGAGGCCGTGCGCATCCTCGACGTGGCCGAGGACATGGCCCTCACCCAGCAGCGTGAGGTGAAGAAGCTCCCGACGCTGCGCGGCAAGACGGTCGTCAACCTGTTCTTCGAGGACTCCACCCGCACGCGCATCTCGTTCGAGGCCGCGGCGAAGCGCCTGTCGGCCGACGTCATCAACTTCTCGGCCAAGGGCTCGAGCGTCTCGAAGGGCGAGTCGCTCCAGGACACCGCCCAGACCCTCGAGGCCCTCGGCGCCGACGCGGTGGTCATCCGCCACGGCGCGTCCGGGGCGCCGCGGACCCTGGCCACGAGCGGCTGGATCAGCGGGGGCGTCGTCAACGCCGGCGACGGCACGCACGAGCATCCCACCCAGGCGCTCCTCGACGCCTTCACGATGCGCAAGCGGCGGCACGGGGCGGACAGCCGGGGCCGCGGCCTCGACGGCGTGCGGGTCACGATCGTCGGGGACGTGCTGCACTCGCGCGTCGCGCGCTCCAACGTGTGGCTGCTGCACGCGATGGGAGCCGAGGTGACTCTGGTCGCGCCCCCGACGCTGGTGCCGCAGGACGTCTCGTCGTGGCCCGTCGGGGTCGAGTACGACCTCGACCGCGCCATCGGCGCCGGGCCCGACGTCCTCATGATGCTGCGCATCCAGGGCGAGCGCATGAACGCCGCGTATTTCCCCACTGAGCGGGAGTATTCCCGCCGCTGGGGGCTGGACGCCCGTCGGCTGGACGCCCTCGCCGCCGGTAGCATTGTCATGCATCCGGGGCCGATGAACCGCGGCCTCGAGATCTCGGCCGAGGCCGCCGATTCCCCCCGCTCCACGGTCCTCGAACAGGTGACCAACGGCGTCTCGGTGCGGATGGCCGTGCTGTACCTGCTGCTGGCCGGCAGCGACGCGCACGACGAGAAGGAGGACGCACGATGAGCGAGGTCCTGCTGTTCCGCGGTGCCGGAATCGACGGATCCGCCGCGGCGGACATCCTCGTCGAGGACGGACTCATCGCCGAGATCGGCTCCATCGGGCACCGTGCGGGCGCCACGGTCGTCGACGCGTCGGGGCTGATCGCCCTTCCGGGCCTCGTCGACCTGCACACGCACCTGCGCGAGCCGGGGTACGAGGCATCCGAGACGGTGCTGACCGGGTCGCGCGCCGCGGCCGCCGGCGGCTACACGGCCGTCTTCGCGATGCCCAACACCTCGCCCGTCGCCGACACCGCCGGCGTCGTCGAGCAGGAGCTCGCCCTCGGCGAGGCGGCCGGCTACGTCACGGTCCAGCCGATCGGCGCCGTGACCGTCGGGCAGCGCGGCGAGCGTCTGGCCGAGCTCGGCGCGATGGCCGACTCGCGCGCGCGGGTGCGGGTCTTCAGCGACGACGGGTTCTGCGTGTGGGACCCGCTGATCATGCGGCGCGCCCTCGAGTACGTCAAGGCGTTCGACGGCGTCATCGCCCAGCACGCGCAGGATCCGCGCCTCACCGAGGGCGCACAGCTCAACGAGGGCGTGGTCTCGGCCGAGCTCGGGCTCACCGGGTGGCCGGCCGTCGCCGAGGAGTCGATCATCGCCCGCGACGTCCTGCTGGCCGAGCACGTCGGTTCGCGCCTGCACATCTGCCACGTCTCCACGGCCGGCTCGGTCGACATCATCCGCTGGGCCAAGAAGCGCGGCATCGACGTCACCGCCGAGGTCACGCCTCACCACCTGCTCCTGACCGACGAGCTGGCCCGCGGCTACGACGCGCGGTTCAAGGTCAACCCGCCGCTGCGCCGCAGCGAGGACGTCCACGCCGTCCGGGAGGGACTGGCCGACGGCACGATCGACATCGTCGCCACCGACCATGCGCCCCACCCCGCCGAGGCCAAGGCGTGCGAGTGGCAGGCGGCGGCCAACGGCATGGTCGGGCTCGAGAGCGCGCTGCGCGTCGTCCACGCCGCCATGATCGACACGGGCCTGATCACGTGGGCCGACGTCGCGCGGGTGATGTCGCGCGAACCCGCGCGCATCGGCCGGCTCGCCGGCCACGGCACGCCGCTGACCGCCGGGCAGCCGGCATCCCTCACCTTCTACGACCCGGCGCCGGTGCGCCCCTTCGAGACCGCGGACCTGCGGGGCCGGAGCGTCAACTCGCCCTACCTCGGTCGCGAACTCCCGGGCGACGTCCGCTGGACGGTCCACCGCGGACGCGTGACCCTCGCCGACGGCGCCCTCGTCGAGACCCTGGGGGAGCGGGCATGACCCGCGAGGGCGCGCTGCTGGTCATCCTCGCGGTGACCGTCCTCGCCGTCGCCGCCCTGGCGTGGTCGTGGCGCCGCAGGGCGCGGCGGGATGCCGGACTGCACGCCCCGGTCGGCGAGCTGCCCGCCGAGTCCGCCATCACCGGCACCTTCCGTGCGCTGTACGTGGCCACCACCCGCCACGACGAGCCGATGGAGCGTCTGGCGATCGCGGGGCTCGACTTCCGCTCCCGCGCCGACGTGACCGTCGCGACCGCCGGCGTCGCACTCGACCTCACCGGCCGACCGCGCGTGACGATCCCCGCCGCCGACATCACCGGCGTCGAGCAGGCGACGCTCGCCATCGACCGGGTCGTCGAGCGCGACGGCCTGGTGCGACTGTCCTGGCGCATCGACGACGACACCGTCGTCGACTCCTACCTCCGCCCGCAAGAGGCGTCGGCGCGCGCGCTCGCCGACGCCGTCCGCGGCATCCGCCCCCTCCCGACGGGAAACGACGCATGACTGCACTCTTCTCCACCGAACCGGCCGTCCTGGTCCTCGAGGACGGCACCCGCCACCGCGGCCGCGCCTACGGCGCGGTGGGCACGACCCTCGGCGAGGTCGTCTTCGCCACCGGCATGACCGGCTACCAGGAGACGCTCACCGATCCCTCGTACGCCGGCCAGATCGTCCTGCAGACGGCGCCGCACATCGGCAACACCGGCATGAACTCCGAGGACGTCGAGTCCCGGCGGATCTGGGTCGCCGGCTACATCGTGCGCGACCCCTCCCGCGTCGTGTCGAACTGGCGCTCCGAGCAGTCCCTCGACGAGGCCCTGGATGCCGACGGCATCGTCGGCATCTCGGGGATCGACACCCGCGCCGTCACCCGCCACATCCGCTCGGCGGGCAGCATGCGCGGCGGCATCTTCTCGGGACCGGCCGCCTCGCTCGACCAGGACGAGCAGCTGCGCCTCGTCCGCGAGGCACCGCAGATGGCCGGCCAGAACCTGTCGGCGCAGGTGTCGGTCGCCGCTGCCGAGATCACCCCCGCGACCGGCGAGCGCATCGGCAACCTCGCCGTGCTGGACCTCGGCGTGAAGCAGGCCACGATCGACAACCTGGCCGCGCGCGGCTTCGACGTCCACGTGCTGCCGCAGACGGCGACGATCGACGACATCCGGGCGATCGATCCCGTCGCCGTCTTCTACTCCAACGGCCCCGGCGACCCTGCCGCCTCGGACGCGCACGTCCAGGTGCTCCGCGCCGTGCTCGATGACCGGCTGCCCTTCTTCGGCATCTGCTTCGGCAACCAGCTGCTCGGCAGGGCGCTGGGCCTGGGGACGTACAAGCTGCCGTTCGGCCACCGCGGCATCAACCAGCCGGTGCTGGACAAGACCACCGGCCGGGTCGAGATCACCGCGCACAACCACGGCTTCGCCGTCGACGCGCCCCTCGAGGGCGAGTTCGACAGCCCCCAGGGCTACGGCCGCGTCGAGGTGAGCCACGTCGGCCTCAACGACAACGTCGTCGAGGGGCTCCGCGC
This sequence comes from Microbacterium aureliae, assembly GCF_054780155.1. NCBI lineage: Bacteria > Bacillati > Actinomycetota > Actinomycetes > Micrococcales > Microbacteriaceae > Microbacterium > Microbacterium aureliae. Next base: position 114,079 of record NZ_BAAGWW010000001.1, on the reverse strand, counting down.
CCTCGACATCCCCGCCTTCTCGGTGCAGTACCACCCCGAGGCGGCGGCGGGCCCCCACGACGCCAACTACCTCTTCGACCGTTTCGCCCACATGGTCACCGCCCACCTCGAGAAGAAGGACGCCCAGTAATGCCCAAGCGCGACGACATCCGCAGCGTCCTGGTGATCGGCTCCGGCCCCATCGTGATCGGCCAGGCCTGCGAGTTCGACTACTCCGGCACCCAGGCCTGCCGGGTGCTGCGCGAGGAGGGCGTGCGCGTCATCCTCGTCAACTCCAACCCGGCGACGATCATGACCGACCCGGACTTCGCCGACGCCACCTACATCGAGCCGATCACCCCCGAGGTCATCGAGACGATCATCGCGAAGGAGAAGCCCGACGCGATCCTGCCGACCCTGGGCGGGCAGACCGCGCTGAACGCCGCGATGGCGCTCCACGACCGCGGCATCCTCGTCAAGTACGACGTCGAGCTCATCGGTGCGAAGGTGGACGCCATCCGCAAGGGCGAGGACCGCCAGATCTTCAAGGAGCTGGTGATCGAGGCCGGCGCGGACGTCGCGGCCAGCCGCATCTGCCGCTCCATGGACGAGGTGCTCGCGGGCGCGGCCGTGCTCGGCTACCCGCTCGTCGTTCGCCCGTCGTTCACGATGGGCGGGCTGGGGTCCGGCTTCGCCTACGACGAGAACGACCTCCGCCGCATCGCCGGCGCGGGTCTGCGCGACTCGCCCACCCACGAGGTGCTCCTGGAGGAGTCGATCCTCGGGTGGAAGGAGTACGAGCTCGAGCTGATGCGGGACACCGCCGACAACACCGTGGTGGTCTGCTCGATCGAGAACGTCGACCCCGTCGGCGTCCACACCGGCGACTCGATCACCGTCGCACCCGCGCTCACCCTCACCGACCGCGAGTACCAGAAGCTCCGCGACATCGGCATCGACATCATCCGCGCCGTGGGCGTGGACACCGGCGGCTGCAACATCCAGTTCGCGGTGGACCCCGCCACCGGCCGCATCATCGTCATCGAGATGAACCCGCGCGTCTCGCGCTCGTCGGCGCTGGCCTCGAAGGCCACCGGCTTCCCCATCGCGAAGATCGCCGCCAAGCTCGCCATCGGCTACCGCCTGGACGAGATCCCGAACGACATCACCAAGGTCACCCCGGCAAGCTTCGAGCCGACGCTGGACTACATCGTGGTGAAGGTGCCGCGCTTCAACTTCGAGAAGTTCCCGGCCGCGGACACGACGCTCACCACGACCATGAAGTCCGTCGGCGAGGCGATGGCCATCGGGCGCAACTACACCACGGCCCTCCAGAAGGCGCTGCGCTCCCTCGAGAAGCGCGGCTCGAGCTTCCACTGGGGTGCCGAGGAGCGCTCGGTCGACGAACTGCTGAAGATCGCCGAGACCCCGACCGACGGCCGCATCGTCGTGCTCCAGCAGGCGCTCCGCAAGGGAGCCACGCCCGAGCAGGCCTTCGAGGCGACCAAGATCGACCCCTGGTTCATCGACCAGATGGTCCTCATCAACGAGGTCGCCGACCTCATCGCCGCGGCCGCCGACCTGGACCTCGAGACGCTGCGACTGGCCAAGGATCACGGATTCAGCGACGCCCAGATCGCGCAGCTGCGCGGCATCGCCGAGACCGAGGTGCGCGGCATCCGCCACGGACTCGGCCTGCGCCCGATGTACAAGACCGTCGACACGTGTGCGGGGGAGTTCCCGGCGCTCACGCCGTACCACTACTCCAGCTACGACGCCGAGACCGAGGTCTCGCCGTCCGAGCGCACCAAGGTCGTCATCATCGGCTCCGGGCCGAACCGCATCGGCCAGGGCGTCGAGTTCGACTACTCGTGCGTGCACGCGTCGTTCGCGCTGGCGGATGCCGGTTTCGAGACCATCATGGTCAACTGCAACCCCGAGACCGTCTCCACCGACTACGACACCTCGGACCGGCTCTACTTCGAGCCCCTCACGCTCGAGGACGTCCTCGAGGTGCTGCACGCCGAGTCGCGCTCGGGCGAGATCCTGGGCGTCGTGTGCCAGCTCGGCGGGCAGACGCCGCTGGGGCTGGCCAAGGGCATCGAGGAGGCCGGCTACCGGATCCTCGGCACCAGCCCGGCGGCCATCGACCTCGCCGAGGAGCGGGGCCTGTTCAGCGGCATCCTGGACGCCGCCGGCCTGGTCGCCCCGCGCCACGGCACGGCGATCGACGTCGACGGCGCCGTCGCGGTGGCCGAGGACATCGGCTATCCGGTGCTGGTGCGCCCGAGCTTCGTGCTCGGCGGCCGCGGCATGGAGATCGTCTACGACACCGACAGCCTGCGCGACTACTTCGTGCGCATCGCCGACCAGGCCATCATCGGCCCGGGCCTGCCGCTGCTGGTGGACCGCTTCCTGGACGACGCCATCGAGATCGACGTCGACGCGCTGTTCGACGGCGACGAGCTGTTCATCGGCGGCGTGATGGAGCACCTCGAAGAGGCCGGCATCCACTCGGGCGACTCCAGCTGCACGCTGCCCCCGGTCAGCCTCGGTCGCAGCGACATCGACCGCGTCCGCGAGGCCACCCTGGCCATCGCTCGCGGCATCGGCGTGCGCGGCCTGCTGAACGTCCAGTTCGCCATCAGCGCCGGCGTGCTCTACGTCATCGAGGCCAACCCCCGCGCCAGCCGCACCGTGCCGTTCGTCTCGAAGGCGCTGGGCATCCAGCTCGCCAAGGCCGCCAGCCGCGTCATGGCCGGCGCCGGCATCGCCGAGCTGAAGGCCGAGGGCCTCCTGCCCGAGGTCGACGGCTCCCGCGTACCGCTGGACGCTCCGGTCGCGGTGAAGGAGGCCGTGCTGCCCTTCAAGCGGTTCCGCACCGCGGACGGCCAGACGGTGGACTCCGTGCTCGGCCCCGAGATGCGCTCCACGGGCGAGGTCATGGGAATCGACCGCGACTTCCCGACCGCGTTCGCGAAGTCCCAGGAGGCCGCGTACGGCGGCATGCCGCTGGAGGGCACGGTGTTCATCTCGGTCGCCGACAGCGACAAGCGCGCGGTGATCCTGCCGGCCCACCGCCTGCAGGAGCTCGGCTTCGACCTGGTGGCCACCGAGGGGACCGCCGAGATCCTCGCCCGCAACGGCATCGACGTGCGGGTCGTCGGCAAATACTCCGAAACGCAGCAGACCGGCGAGACCAACATCGTCGACCTGATCAACGCCGGCGAGATCGACATCGTCGTGAACACCCCGAGCGGGGGCCTGGCCCGGGCCGACGGCTACGAGATCCGCGCGGCGGCGGTCGCCGGCGACAAGGCGCTGTTCACCACGATGGCCGTCCTCGGCGCGGCGGTCAGCGCCCTGCCGGTGCTGCGCGAGGGTTTCGCGGTGAAGAGCCTGCAGGAGTACGCCGCGGATCGGTCGTCCGCGTCGTGACGGGGTTCGCCGAGCGGCTGACCCGCGCGCTGGCCGCGCACGGTCCGCTGTGCGTGGGGATCGACCCGCACGCCCACCTGCTGGCCGGATGGGGGCTGCCGGACTCCGCCGAGGGCGTGCGCGAGTTCGCGCTGCGGACGGTGGATGCCGCCGCCGGACGCGTCGGCGTCGTCAAGCCCCAGGTGGCCTTCTTCGAGCGCTTCGGCTCCGCCGGATTCGCCGCGCTGGAGCAGACCCTCGCCGCCGCGCGCGCGGCCGGGCTGCTGGTGATCGCCGACGCCAAGCGCGGCGACATCGGCAGCACGATGGCCGCGTACGCGGACGCGTGGCTGCAGCCGGGCTCGCCGCTCGAGGCCGACGCCGTCACCGTCAGCCCTTATCTCGGCCCCGATTCGCTCCGCGACACCCTCACCGCCGCCGTGCGCGACGGCAAGGGCGTCTTCGTCCTCGCCGCCACGAGCAATCCCGAGGCGGCCGCGCTGCAGAGCGCGCAGCCGGTGGACGTGTCCGCGCACGAGGGCCAGACCGTCGCTGCGCGCGTGGCCCGCGACGTCACGTGGGTCAACTCCTCGGCCGCCTTCGCCGGCGGCCTCGGGCCGGTCGGCCTCGTCGTCGGCGCCACCGTCGACCGCGAGCCGCTCGGGCTCTCGGACGACGTCCTCCGCGGCGCGCCGATCCTCGCGCCCGGCTTCGGCGCGCAGGGAGCCGACCCCGCCGACCTGCCGTCGCTGTTCGGCGCGGTGACCCGCAACGTCATCGCGTCCGAGAGCCGCAGCATCCTGTCGGCCGGACCCGGGGGACTCGTCGCGCGCATCGACGAGCGCGCCGGGCTGTACCGGGAGGTGCTCGGTGGCTGATTCGCGGACCCCGCCGGACGTCGACCGGGCGGCGGCATCCCGCCGCGCCGTCGCCGCGCGCCGCGCGCGCGCGGCGCTGAAGAAGGATGTCGCGATGCGGGTGATCACCCCGCAGGAGCTGCTGCGCCGGGCGCTGGCCGAGCCGGAGTCGCCGGCCGGTGCCATGCGCGTGACGGAGTTCCTCACCGCGATCCCCGCCATCGGCGAGGGCAAGCGCGACCGGATCCTCGCCGATCTCGGCATCTCGCCGGTCAAGCGCCTCGCCGGCCTCGGCTCACGCCAGCGGGATGCCCTGCGGGCGTTCCTGGACGTGCGCTGGCCCGAGCAGGGACCGCGCGGCGGACGGAGCCGTCTCGTGGTGCTCGCCGGACCCACCGCGGTGGGCAAGGGGACCGTCGCCGCCCACATCAAGGAGCACCACCCCGAGATCCACCTGTCCGTCTCGGCCACCACGCGGGCCCCGCGGCCGGGCGAGGTCGAGGGCGAGCACTACTACTTCGTCGACGAGGCGGAGTTCGACAGGCTGATCGCCGACGGCGAGCTGCTGGAGTGGGCGACCGTGCACAACGCCCACCGCTACGGCACGCCGCGCGGCCCCATCGAGCGCGCGCTCGAGGCGGGACGGACCGCGCTGCTCGAGATCGACCTGCAGGGCGCCCGGCAGGTTCGCGAGGCCGACCCGTCCGCGACCCTGGTGTTCCTGCTGCCCCCGAGCTGGGACGAGCTGGTCCAGCGCCTCGTCGGACGCGGCACCGAAGGACCCGAGGAGAGGGCGCGGCGCCTGCGCACCGCCAAGGGCGAGCTGGCCGCGCAGAGCGAGTTCGACTACCGCGTGGTCAACGCCGACGTCGCCTCGGCGGCGCGCGAGGTCGTAGAATTGGCGCAGGCGCCCGCGCATCCCTCGCGCGACGGCTGACGCGCCGCCCACGTCCACCGGCTCCCGCATCCTGCGCCGGAGCCCGAATCAGGAGGTTTCGCATGGCCGGAACGAACCAGGGCATCATCGAGCCCCCCATCGACAGTCTGCTCGAGAAGGTCGACTCGAAGTACCAGCTGGTGATCTACGCGGCCAAGCGTGCCCGCCAGATCAACGACTACTACTCCGACCTGCACGAGGGGAACCTGTTCGACAACGTCGGCCCGCTGGTCGACTCGACCGTCGAGGACAAGCCCCTCACCATCGCGATGCACGAGATCCACGAGGACAAGCTGCGCCTTCGCAGCGCCGAGTGAATCAGCCGACACCGTCGGCACCGTGACGCCACGTGGCGTCCGGCGCCGGCGGTGTCGTTCGTCAGCGGCATACTTGGTGCCGACCCGCACCCCCGCCACGACCCGGGAGCATCGATGTCAGAACTGCGCCTGTTCACCTCGGAATCCGTCACCGAGGGCCACCCCGACAAGATCTGCGATCAGATCTCGGACAGCATCCTCGACGCGCTCCTGCGCGTGGACCGCCACAGCCGCGTCGCGGTGGAGACCCTCGTCACCACGGGCCTCGTGCACGTGGCCGGCGAGGTGCGCACCGAGGGCTACGTCGACATCGCCGGGATCGTGCGGGAAGTGGTCAACCGCATCGGCTACACCTCGAGCGAGACCGGCTTCGACGGCGACTCGTGCGGTGTGAGCGTGTCGATCGGCGAGCAGTCCAGCGACATCGCCACGGGCGTGGACACCGCCATCGAGCACCGAGAGGGCGGCTCGGTGGACCCGCTGGACGCGCTGGGCGCGGGCGACCAGGGCATCATGTTCGGCTACGCCACGAACGAGACACCGCAGCTGATGCCGGTGGCGATCTGGACGGCCCACCGCATCGCCGAGCGCCTGGCCGGCGCCCGCCGCAGCGGCGCGCTGCCCTTCCTGCGGCCCGACGGCAAGACCCAGGTCACGATCGGCTACGACGGAGTCGTCCCGCGCACCGTCGAGACGGTGGTGCTGTCCACGCAGCATCACCCGGACATCTCGATCGCGGCGCTGCGCGCCGCCGTCCGCGCCGAGGTCATCGACCCGGTGCTCGCCGAGACCGGGCTGGACGTCGGCCACGTCGACGCCATCATCAACCCCGCGGGCGACTTCGTCATCGGCGGGCCCAAGGGCGACGCCGGGCTGACCGGCCGCAAGATCATCATCGACACCTACGGCGGGGCGGCCCGCCACGGCGGCGGCGCCTTCAGCGGCAAGGATCCCTCGAAGGTCGACCGCTCCGCCGCCTACGCGATGCGCTGGGTCGCCAAGAACGCCGTCGCGGCGGGTCTGGCCGACCGGCTCGAGGTGCAGGTCGCCTACGCGATCGGGCGCGCCCGCCCGGTGGGCCTGTACGTCGAGACGTTCGGCACCGGCCACGTGTCCGACGAGGCGATCACCCACGCGATCCTCGACGTGTTCGACCTGCGCCCGCAGGCGATCATCGACGACCTGGACCTGCTCCGCCCGATCTACGCCCAGACCGCCGCGTACGGACACTTCGGCCGGGAGCTGCCGGACTTCACGTGGGAGCGCACCGACCGCATCGACGCGCTCCGCGCCGCCGCCGGACTCTGACGTGACCGCGCGACGCGTCGCGCGCGTCCTCATCGACTCACCGCTGCCGCAGCTGGACCGCCTGTTCGACTACGCCATCCCGGCAGACCTCGAGCAGGATGCCGCGGCAGGCGTCCGCGTGAAGGTGCCGCTCCGCTCGGCGGGGCGAGTCGTCGAAGGCTGGATCATCGAGGTGGTCCCCGCCGCGCCCGCCGACCGGCCGCTGTCCGACCTCGAGGCGGTCGTCTCACCGATGCCGGTGCTCCCGGCATCCCTCTACGACCTCGCCCGGCGCGTCGCCGACCGCGCGGCGGGATCCGCCAGCGACATCCTGCGCCTGGCCGTCCCCAAGCGGATGGTGCGCGCCGAGAAAGCCTTCCGGGCCGCCCCGCCGCCGGAACCGCCCCACGTTTCCGCCGAGACCGCCGAGTGGGCGCGGGCCGAGCTGTCCGCCTACCCGGGCCTGGACGAGGCCCTCGCCGCAGACGGCCGCGTCGCCGTCGACGCCCCGCCACGGCCCGCGGTCGCCCTCTCGGGGGCGGACGTCGGCGCGTGGGCGCTGCTGCTGGCCGCGGCCGCCCTCGAGACGCTCGCGCGCGGCAGGAGCGCCGTCCTGGTCGTGCCCGACCACCGGGATCTCGCCCAGCTCGAGGCGGCGCTCGAGGGTCGCGTCGACCCGGCCGCGGTCGTCCGCGACGACTCGCGGCAGAGCTCGCCGGCGCGCTACGCCGGGTTCCTGCGGACGCTCGCGGACGCGCCGTGCATCGTCCTCGGCAACCGCTCCGCCGTCTACGCGCCTGTCGCGGACTGCGGGCTGATCGCGGTCTGGGACGACGGGGACCCGCTCCTGGACGAGCCGCTGAGCCCGGGGGTGCACACCCGCGACGCCGCGCTCGTGCGCCAGGGGATGCAGTCCTGCGCGCTGCTGTTCGCCGGCCACACCCGCACGACCGACGTCCAGCGCCTGGTCGCGATGGGCTGGGTGCGCGAGATCGCGGCGAAGCGCCGGGAGTCACCGCGGGTCATCCTCAGCGCGACGCGCGAGGGGGAGTCCCGCGGGGCGCGCGTCCCCTCCAGCGCCTATGCGGCGGCGCGCGAGGCGCTCGCCGGCGGACCCGTGCTCGTCCAGGTCGCCCGCCCCGGCTACGCCCCCGTGCTGGTGTGCGCCGACTGCCGCAAGCCGGCACGCTGCACCCACTGCGGGGGACCGCTGCGGGCGGCGCGACCGGGAGCGGCGCCGCAGTGCTCGTGGTGCGCCCGGACGGCCACCGGCTGGGCGTGCCCCCACTGCGCCGCCACCCGCGTGCGGATGGCGGCCTCGGGCAGCGAGCGGACCGCGGACGAGCTCGGCAGGGCGTTCCCCGGCATCCGCGTCATCGTCGCCGACGGCGATCACCCCGTCGCGCACGTCGACGCCCGGCCCGCACTGGTGGTGGCCACCCGCGGCGCCGAGCCGATCGCGGCGGGCGGCTACCGCGCCGTCATCCTGCTAGACGGCGAACGGATGCTGCTGGCCGAGGATCTGCGCATCGGCGAGTCGTGCCTGCGCTGGTGGACGCACGCGGCATCCCTCGCCGCCCCCGGCGCGCCGGTGCACCTGGTCGGGGTGGCCGGCCCCGTCGCACGCGCCCTGGCCACGTGGACGCCCGCCGCCTACGCGCAGGCGGAGCTCGCGGACCGCGGACCCCTCCGGCTCCCGCCGACGGTCCGCGTCGCCGTCGTCGAGGGCGCGCGGGCCGCCGTCGAGACGGCGCTGCGCGAGGTGCGCGCGGCCGTCCCGGAGCTCGATGACACGGCGGTCCTCGGCCCCGTCCCGGCAGCGGAAGGCGTCCGCGCGGTGCTGCGGTTCGACTACGCTGTGGGAGCGCGCGTGACGCAGACTCTGCGCGCCGCGGTGGTCTCGGACGCCCTCGCCTCACGGCGGACCAAAGGACGCCCTGCCGGCCCCCGCCAGACACTCCGGGTGCGCGTGGACGTGCCCGACATCGACGTGTGAGGAGCGCGATGCGCCTCGTCTTCGCGGGGACCCCCGACGCGGCGGTCCCGTCGCTGCGGCTCCTGGCCGCCACCGACCACGAGGTCGCCGCCGTCGTCACGCGGCGGGACGCCCCTCTCGGACGCAAGCGCGTGCTGACCCCCTCGCCCGTCGCCGCCGCGGCCGCCGGACTCGGCATCCCGACGATCAAGACCGACCGGCTCGATGCCGACGCCACCGCCCGGATCGCCGAGGTCGAGCCCGACCTGGGCGTCATCGTCGCCTACGGCGGCCTCGTGCGCGAGCCGCTGCTGTCCCTCCCTGCCCACGGCTGGATCAACCTGCACTTCTCGCTGCTGCCGCGCTGGCGCGGGGCGGCGCCGGTGCAGCACGCGATCATCGCGGGGGACGCCGTGACCGGCGCGAGCGTCTTCCGGCTCGTCCCCGAGCTCGACGCCGGAGACGTGTACGCCGAGCGGCCGTACGACATCCCGGCGCACGCCACCGCGGGCGAGGTCCTGCACGCGCTCGCCCACGACGGCGCGTCCCTGCTGCACGAGGTCGTCGACGCCGTCGCCGGCGGTGCGGCCCGGCCCGTGCCGCAGCGGGGCGAAGCATCCTTCGCGCCGAAGCTGACGCTCGCCGACGGTCTCGTCGACTGGTCGCGTCCCGCCGCCGAGGTGCTCGCGCGCGTGCGCGGCACGACGCCCGAGCCCGGCGCCCACACGACGATCTCGGGCGCCCGGCTGAAGATCGCAGGCGCCCTCCCGGCGGCCGCCGACGCACCGCGCCTCGCCCCCGGCCGCCTCGCCCGCCACGGCGCCGAGGTGCTGGTAGGGACGGCGACGGAGCCGGTGCGCCTCGTCGCCGTGCAGCCGGCCGGCAAGGGCGTGATGCCCGCCGCGGACTGGTGGCGCGGACTCCGCACGGACGATCCGGTGGCGGGGTCATGAGCCGCGTGAGCCAGGCCCGCAGGGTCGCGTACGACACCATCCGCGCCGTGCACGAGTCCGACGCGTACGCCAATCTGCTGCTGCCCAAGGCGATCGACCGCGCCTCGCTGTCGCCCGCGGACGCGGGACTGGCGACGGAGCTGACCTACGGCACGCTGCGGCGCCAGGGGACCTACGACGCGATCATCGCGATGGCCGCGGACCGCGGCATCCACGAGATCGATCCCGAGGTGCTGGACGCGCTGCGTCTGGGCGCCCACCAGCTGCTGGCGACGCGCGTGGCCAGCCACGCCGCCGTCAACGAGTCCGTCGAGCTCGCCCGTTCCGTCCTCGGCCGCGGGCCGGCGGGATTCGCCAACGCCGTCCTCAGGCGCATCTCGCGGGACACCCCCGGGGAGTGGATGACGCGCATCGCCGAGACCGCGCGGTCCAACGACGAACGTCTCGGCATGCTGCACTCGCACCCGGTCTGGGTCGTCCGCGCCTTCCGCCGCGCCCTGGCCGCCGAGGGGCGCGCCGACGAGCTCGAGGCGCTGCTGGCGGCGGACAACATCTCGCCCCGCGTGACGATGGCGGCGCTGCCGGGACTCGCCGAGGTCCCCGGCGACGTGCGCCGCACCTCGTTCTCGCCGTTGGGGTTCCGGCTCCCCGGCGGGGATCCCGAGCAGATCGTCCGTGAATCCGACGGCAGGATCCGCGTGCAGGACGAAGGATCGCAGCTGGCCGCGCTCGCCCTCACCCGTTTCGCGCCGGTGCGTGAGGGCGAACGCTGGCTCGACCTGTGCGCGGGCCCCGGCGGGAAGACCGCGGTCCTCGCCGCCGAGGCCCTCGCCCACGGCGCGCACCTCGAGGCGAACGAGATCTCGCCGGCACGGGCCGGGCTGGTCCGCGCCGCCGTGTCGGCGGTGCCCGCCGACGTCCCCGTCAGCGAACTCGACGGCAGGATCCGCGCGGAGCAGTCGCCGGGGTCGTACGACCGCATCCTCGTCGACGCGCCGTGCACCGGCCTCGGTGCCCTGCGCCGACGGCCCGAGGCGCGATGGCGGAAGTCGCCCGCCGACGTCCCCGAGCTGACCGGGCTGCAGACGGGATTGCTCAGCGCCGCGCTCGGTGCGCTCGCGCCGGGCGGCGTCGTCGCCTACGTGACGTGCTCCCCGCACCTGGCCGAGACGTCCGGCGTCGTCGCCGAAGTCCGGCGCGAATGGGGCGAGGCGGTCGAAGAGGTGTCGGCCCGCGACGTGCTCACCCGCATCGCCGGGGACGGGCTCGCCCTGCTCCCGCAGGTGGACGGCTCCGGCCGCGCGCAGCTGTGGCCGCACCGGCACAACACCGACGCCATGTCGATCTCGCTCCTGCGCCGCCGCTGACCCGGCCGGCGCCGGCCACCGCGCGGCGCCTCGGCATAATGGTCGGGTGCGCCACCTCGACGACAACACCGGCTCCGGCATCCGCATAAACCCCAGCATCCTGGCGGCGGACTTCGTCAACATGCAGACGGAGCTCGCGCGCATCGCACGCGCCGACTTCGTGCACGTGGACGTCATGGACAACCACTTCGTGCCGAATCTGACCTTCGGCCCCCAGATGGTCGGGCGGATCCAGCAGACCAGCCCCGTGCCGCTGGACGTGCACCTGATGATCGACGCGCCGGACCGCTGGGCCCCGGAGTACGCCGAACTCGGCGCGGCCTCGGTGACGTTCCACCTCGAAGCCGCGAGCGAGCCGGTCGCCCTCGCCCGCGCGCTCCGCACCCGCGGAGCGCGCGCCGGCGTCGCGGTCAAGCCCGCGACCGCCGTGGAGTCCCTCTTCGACGTGCTGGACGAGTTCGATCAGATCCTGGTGATGACCGTGGAGCCGGGCTTCGGCGGTCAGTCGTTCATGCCCGAGACGATGCCGAAGCTGCGCGCTCTCTCCGACGAGGCGCGGCGCCGGGGCTCACAGGTCTGGCTCCAGGTCGACGGCGGCATCGGCGAGTCCACGATCGCGCAGGCCGCCGAGGCCGGCGCGGACACGTTCGTGGCCGGATCGGCGGTCTTCGGCGCGTCGGACCCGGATGCCGCCATCGCGGGCCTGCGCGCCGCCGCGGCCCGTCACCACCACGGCTGAGCGGTCGTCCGGCGTCGCGGCGCCGCGCGGTTCGCTACCCTTGCAGAGTGAAGACGTTCGACGGACTGTTCGCGGAGCTGACGGCCAAGGCCACCGAGCGACCCGAGGGTTCCGGCACCGTGGCGCAGCTCGACGCGGGCGTCCACGCCATCGGCAAGAAGATCGTCGAAGAGGCCGCCGAGGTCTGGATGGCGGCGGAGTACGAGTCGTCGGACGCCGCGGCCGAGGAGATCTCGCAGCTGCTCTACCACCTGCAGGTGCTCATGGTCGCCAAGGGCCTGACCCTCGAGGACGTCTACCGACATCTGTGAGCCGTCCCGCCCGCCCGTCCCCCTCCAGAAAGCCCACCATGCTCCGCATCGCCGTGCCGAACAAGGGTTCGCTCGCCGAGACCGCCGCCGACATGCTCACCGAGGCCGGCTACACCGGCAGGCGCGACCCCAAGGATCTGCACATCATCGACCCGGCCAACGAGGTCGAGTTCTTCTACCTGCGCCCCAAGGACATCGCCACCTACGTCGGGTCGGGGGCGCTGGATGTCGGCATCACCGGACGCGACCTGCTGCGTGACGCGCGGATGCCGGGGGCTCGTGAGATCGAGGCCCTGGGCTTCGCCGGGTCGACCTTCCGCTTCGCCGCTCCTCCGGGACGCTTCCGCGAGCTCGCCGACCTCGAGGGCGTCCGCATCGCCACCTCGTACCCGGGTCTGGTGGACTCCTTCCTCGACGGCCACGGCATCGCCGTCGACCTCGTGCCGCTGGACGGCGCGGTGGAGTCGGCGGTGCGCCTCGGCGTCGCGGACGCCGTCGCCGACGTCGTCGAGACCGGAACCACCCTGCGTCAGGCGGGCCTCGAGGTCTTCGGACCCGAGATCCTCCGCTCCGAGGCCGTCCTGGTCGCCGGGCCCACCGAGGTCCCCGGCACCGATACGCTTCTTCGCCGCCTGCGCGGCGTCATGGTCGCCCGCCGCTACGTGATGGTCGACTACGACCTGCCCGTCGCCCTGGTGGACCGTGCCGTCGAGATCGCCGGGGGAGTGGAGTCGCCCACGATCTCGCCGCTGCGCGACCCCGAGTGGGTCGCGGTGCGCGTGATGGTCGCCCGCACGACCGTCAACCGCGTGATGGACGACCTGTACGCCCTCGGCGCGCGCGCGATCCTGGTGACCGCGATCCACAACGCGAGGCTCTGATGGCCCTGGTGTGCCGCGTCATCCCCTGTCTCGACGTCGCCGCCGGGCGCGTGGTGAAGGGCGTGAACTTCGAGAACCTCCGCGACATGGGGGACCCCGTCGAGCTCGCCCGCGAGTACTTCCGCCAGGGCGCGGACGAGCTGACGTTCCTCGACGTCACCGCCACCGTCGACGAGCGATCGACCACCTACGACGTCGTCCGGCGGACCGCCGAAGAGGTGTTCATCCCGCTGACAGTGGGCGGGGGAGTGCGCACGGCGGACGACGTGGCGCGCCTGCTCGGGGTGGGGGCCGACAAGATCGGCGTCAACTCCGCCGCGATCGCCCGCCCGTCGCTGCTGGATGACATCGCCGACCGGTTCGGCGCGCAGGTGCTCGTGCTCTCGCTCGATGTGAAGCGCTCGCCGACCACCGACTCCGGCTTCGTCGTGACCACCCACGGCGGCCGGACCGAGACGACCCTCGACGCCCTCGCGTGGGCGCGCGAGGCGATCGAGCGCGGCGCCGGCGAGCTGCTGGTCAACTCCATCGACGCCGACGGCACGAAGCAGGGCTTCGACCTCGAGCTCGTCTCGCTCATGCGCGAGGTCTCCAGCGTCCCGGTCATCGCCTCGGGCGGTGCCGGCAGGGCCGAGGACTTCGGCCCCGCGATCCGCGCCGGAGCGGACGCGGTGCTCGCGGCATCCGTCTTCCACTCCGGTCAGCTCACCGTCGGCGATGTCAAGCACGCGATGCAGGCCGCCGGCATCGAGGTCCGTCAGGCCGCCGTGGACGGGGCACGCTCGTGAGCGCGTCGCTGCAGGAGCGCATCGATCGCGTGGCCTTCGACGACGACGGCCTGGTCGCCGCGATCATCCAGCAGTGGGACAGCGGCGAGGTCCTCATGCTCGGCTGGATGGATGCCGAGGCCCTGCGCCGCACGCTGACCGAGGGTCGCGTGACGTTCTGGTCCCGCTCGCGTCGCGAGTACTGGCGGAAGGGCGACACCTCGGGGCACATCCAGCTCGTCAAGAGCGCCCGCCTGGACTGCGACGGGGACGCGATCCTGGTCGCGGTCGAGCAGGTGGGCGCGGCCTGCCACACCGGCACCCGCACGTGCTTCGACGCGGTCGACCTCGAGGCGGTCCCCGCCACGTGATCCGCCGCGCGCGTCTGCTCGCCGTCGTCGGCATCCTCGCCCCAGCCGCCCTCGGGGTCGTCTCGGCGACCCAGGTGTGGGTGACGGCGACCCTCGCGGACGGCGCCGCGGAGCCGCTGCAGGTCGCGGGCGCGGACGCGGTCCCCCTGCTCACGCCGCTGAGCCTGGCGGCGCTCGCCCTGGGAGCCGCACTGAGCATCGCCGGCAGGATCCTGCGCTACGCCTTCGGCGTGCTCTGCGTGCTGCTCGCCGCGGCGCTCGGCGCCCTCACCGTCCCCGTCGTCGCGGCGCCCCCGGTGAGCTCGGTGGCGTCCTCGGTGACCGAGGCGACCGGAATCACGGGGCTGGCCGCCGTCGCCGAGCTGGTGGTTTCGCTCGTGGCGACGCCGTGGCCGGCGATCGCCCTGGCGGCGTGGCTCGTGCTGCTCTCCGCGGGCGTCCTCGTGCTGCTCACCGCCCACCGGTGGAGCGCCAGCGACCGCCGCTACCGCTCGGCGGCAGAGGCCGGGAGCGGGGCGCGCGAGGCACGGATGCCGGCCGCCGGCGAGACCGCCCGACGCCGCGTCGACGCGATCGACTCGTGGGACGACCTGTCCCGCGGCGACGATCCGACGGCGTGAACCCGCTAGACTTTCACCGCCCGACACCTCCGGAGGAGATCAATGAGCCACCCCATCGGCGACCCCGGCCACGGACACTCGCCCGCCGCCTGGACCGCTGTCGTGATCATGCTCGTCGCCATCGCGATCGGCACGGTCGCCTTCTTCTTCGCGATCGAGTGGCTCGTGTGGGCATCGGCGGCTCTCGTGGTCGTCGGTGCGATCGTCGGCTGGGCGATGGCCCGGGCCGGCTACGGTGTCGGCGGCGCGAAGTACGCGGCGAAAGAGCACTGATCATGCTCGCCGACCTCACGGCCGGCGCGGTGGAGGATGCCCGTACGCGCGCATCCGAGCGCCCGCAACGAGACGTCGAGGCGGCTGCGCTGTCACGGCCGCCCGCGCTGGACGCCCTCGCCGCCCTGGCACCTGCATCCCGGGTGAAGATCATCGCCGAGGTCAAGCGCGCGAGCCCCTCGCGCGGCGACCTCGCCGACATCCCCGACCCCGCCCGCCAGGCCTCGCTCTACGAGACCGGCGGCGCCTCGGCGATCTCGGTCCTCACCGAGGGCCGGCGCTTCAAGGGCAGCCTCGCCGACCTCGAGGCCGTGCGGGCCGCCGTAGGCGTCCCGGTGCTGCGCAAGGACTTCATCGCCACCGAGTACCAGATCCTCGAGGCGCGGGCGGCGGGCGCGGACATGGTCCTGCTCATCGTCGCCGCGCTCGAGCAGCCGCTGCTTCGGCGACTGCACGAGTTCACCCGCCAGCTCGGCATGACCCCGCTGGTCGAGACGCACTCGGCGGACGAGGTCGACCGTGCCGTGGATCTCGGCGCACGACTGGTCGGCGTGAACGCCCGCGACCTGTCGACGTTCGAGCTGGACCGCGACCTCTTCGGCCGTCTGGCGGACAAGCTGCCGGCCGACGCGGTGAAGATCGCCGAGTCGGCGGTGCTCACCCCTGACGACGTCGCGCACTATCGGCGCGCCGGCGCCGACGTCGTCCTCATCGGCGAGGCGCTCGTCACGGGCGACCCCGTCGCCACCCTCACCCGATTCCTGGAGGCAGGACAGTGACTCTCCGCGAGGCGACCGGTCCGTTCTTCGGCGAGTTCGGCGGCCGCTACATGCCGGAGTCGCTCATCGCCGCCATCGACGAGCTGACCGCGGAGTACGACGCGGCCAAGGCGGACCCGGCGTTCGCGGCCGAGTTCTCGCACCTGCTGCGCAGCTACGCCGGCCGCCCGTCGATCATCACCGAAGTGCCCCGCTTCGCCGAGCACGCCGGGGGAGCGCGCATCTTCCTCAAGCGCGAGGACCTCAACCACACCGGCTCGCACAAGATCAACAACGTCCTCGGGCAGGCGCTGCTGACCAAGCGCCTGGGCAAGACGCGCGTGATCGCCGAGACCGGCGCCGGCCAGCACGGCGTGGCGACGGCGACCGCCGCGGCCCTGTTCGGCTTCGACTGCACCATCTACATGGGCGAGGTCGACACCGAGCGGCAGGCTCTCAACGTCGCCCGCATGCGCCTGCTGGGTGCCGAGGTCGTGCCGGTCAAGACCGGCTCGCGCACCCTCAAGGACGCCATCAACGACGCGTACCGCGACTGGGTGGCCAGCGTCGAGACGACGAACTACATCTTCGGCACCGCCGCGGGACCGCATCCGTTCCCCGCCATGGTGCGCGACTTCCAGAAGGTGATCGGCGAAGAGGCGCGCGAGCAGCTGCTGGCCGAGGTGGGACGCCTTCCCGACGCGGTCCTGGCGTGCGTGGGCGGCGGCTCCAACGCCATCGGCATGTTCGACGCGTTCCTGGACGACGAGGGCGTGGCCCTCTACGGCGTCGAGGCGGCCGGCGACGGCGTGGACACCCCCCGTCACGCCGCATCCATCGAACGCGGCCGCCCGGGCATCCTGCACGGGGCGAAGACCTACGTCCTGCAGGATGAGGACGGCCAGACGGTGGAGTCGCACTCGATCTCGGCGGGCCTGGACTATCCGGGCGTCGGCCCCGAGCACGCGTGGCTCGCCTCGATCGGCCGCGCCACCTACATCCCCGCCACCGACGACGAGGCGATGCAGGCACTGCGCCTGCTCTCGCGCACCGAGGGGATCATCCCCGCGATCGAGTCCGCCCACGCCCTCGCGGGGGCGCTGCGGATCGGGCGAGAGCTCGGCCCCGACGCCGTCCTCGCCGTGAACCTCTCGGGCCGCGGCGACAAGGACATGGACACCGCAGCCCGCTACTTCCACCTCTACGACGCCGAAGCCGTGCCCGAGACGCCGGCCGCCGACGAAGCCAAGGGCGAGGGGATGAAGCTGTGACCTCGCGCGTGGCGGCGGCCATCGACGCCGCGAAGGCCGAGGGCCGCGGCGCGTTCGTCGCCTACCTCCCGCTCGGGTTCCCGGACCTGCAGACGAGCATCGAGGCGGCGGTCGCCCTCGTGGAGGCCGGAGTGGACATCCTCGAGCTCGGTCCGCCCTATTCCGACCCCGTGATGGACGGCACCGTGATCCAGGAGGCCACGCAGGTCGCCCTGGAGGCGGGGTTCAAGCTGCGCGACACTTTCACCGCCGTCCGCGAGATCACGCGGCGCGTGGACGCCCCGGTCCTCGTGATGACCTACTGGAACCCCGTGCTGCAGTACGGCGTCGACCGCTACGCCGACGATCTGCTGGCCGCCGGCGGCGCCGGGCTCATCACGCCCGACATCACCCCGGATGCCGCGGGGGACTGGATCGCGGCGAGCACCCGGACCGGGCTCGACCGCGTCTTCCTCGCCGCGCCGACGTCCACCGACGAGCGCCTCGACCTGATCGTCTCGCACTCCACCGGGTTCGTGTACACCGTCTCGACGATGGGGATCACGGGGGAGCGGGCGGAGCTGGACAAGGCCGCGCGCAGACTCGTCGAGCGCCTGCGCGCCCACGGCGCCGGGCACGCGTGCGTCGGCATCGGGATCTCCACCCCCGATCAGGTCTCCGGCGTGCTGGAGTACGCCGACGGCGCGATCGTGGGCACCGCCCTCGTGCGGGCGCTCCGCGACGGGGGCCTCGACGCGCTGCGCGCCGAGGCGGCCGCCCTCACCGCGGGCACCGCGGCCCCGGCGCTCTAGACTCTCCTCGTCGGCCGACGCCGACGCCCTCGACAGCCAAGGACTCGATCCGCCATGATCCATGCCGCTCACACGCTCGCCGGCAGCGTCGCTGCCAGCATCCCGAGCCCGTCCGTCAGCTACATCGACCTCGGGCCCCTGCGCATCCACTTCTACGCGCTGTGCATCATCGCGGGCATCATCGTCGCCGTCCTGCTGACCAACCACCGTCTGACCAAGCGGGGCGCCGAGCCGTGGGTGGTCATCGACATCGCCCTGATCGCGGTGCCCGTCGCGATCGTCGCGGCCCGGATCTACCACGTGCTCACCCACTGGGACTTCTACTTCGGTCCCGGAGCGGACCCCCTCACGGCGCTGTACATCTGGGAGGGCGGCATCGCGATCTACGGCGCCCTCCTCGGCGGTGCGGTCGGGGCATGGCTCGGCTGCCGCTGGACCGGCATCCGCTTCTGGACCTTCGCCGACGCGCTGGCCCCCGGAATCCTGCTCGCCCAGGCGATCGGCCGGTTCGGCAACTGGTTCAACCAGGAGCTGTACGGCCTTCCCACGGATCTGCCCTGGGGCCTCGAGATCGACAGCGACAACGCCGCCTTCCCGCCGGGACTCGCCGCCGACACCCTCTTCCACCCCACCTTCCTGTACGAGGTCGTCTGGAACGTCGCCGGCGTGATCGTGCTGCTGTGGCTCGGCCGCGGCCGCCGCATGCAGTGGGGGCGCCTGTTCGGGGCGTACCTGGCGTGGTACAGCGCGGGGCGCATCGTGTGGGAGTCCATCCGCATCGACCCCAGCGAGATCATCCTGGGGCTGCGCACCAACGTGTGGGCGGCCATCTTCGGCGTCGTCATCGGCCTGGCGATCATCGTCGTGCAGAAGCGGCGGCACCCCGGCTACGAGCCCTCGCCGTACGTCCCCGGCCGGGAATGGACTCCCGAAGATTCTGTACAATCACAGGAAACCGATGACTTCGTCGACGTCAGCGAACCGCCGACAGCCGAGGTCCCTGCGAGCGCAGCCACAAGCACCGCCACCCCGAAATAACGCATGCTCCGCGTCGCGGAGCACCCCGGGCCGACGTCGTCCCATCTGAGCATCAACGTGAGGACGGTTGGTATGGCTTCGAGCCCCCGTCACGACGCCTCTGCGCAGGCGAGCAACGCGACCCGACTGGACGCGTTCCCCGCCAAGCAGGGCATGTACAACCCCGATTTCGAGAAGGACGCGTGCGGCCTGGCGATGGTCGCGACGCTGCGCGGTCACGCCGGTCACGACATCATCGACCTGGCGCTGACGGCGCTGCGCAACCTCGAGCATCGCGGCGCCATCGGCTCGGATGCCGGAACCGGTGACGGCGCCGGCATCCTGACGCAGATGCCCGACGCCTTCCTGCGCGCCGTGGTCGACTTCGACCTGCCGGACGTGGGGCAGTACGCCGCGGGCATGATCTTCCTGCCGCAGGACGACGAGGAGCGCGCGGCGCAGAAGGCGGGCATCGAGCGCATCGCCGCCGCCGAGAACCTCGTCGTGCTCGGCTGGCGCGAAGTCCCCACCGCCGAAGAGAACCTCGGCAAGCTCGCCTTCGCCGCCCGTCCCGTCTTCGAGCAGCTGTTCGTCTCGCGCCCCGCCGTGGGGGACACCCCCGCGCTGTCCGGACTGGCGCTGGACCGCCGCACGTTCCGGCTGCGCAAGCGCGCCCGCAACGAGCTCGGCGCCTACTTCGTCTCGCTGTCCTCGCGGACGCTCGGCTACAAGGGTATGGTCACCACGCTCCAGCTCGAGCCGTTCTACCCGGACCTGCAGGACGAGCGGTTCGCCTCGGAGCTGGCGGTGGTCCACTCCCGCTACTCCACCAACACCTTCCCGTCATGGCCCCTGGCGCAGCCGCTGCGCATGCTCGCGCACAACGGCGAGATCAACACCGTCAACGGCAACCGCAACTGGATGCGCGCACGGCAGTCCCAGCTCGAGTCCGAGCTGCTGGGCGACATCGAGCCGCTCCTGCCGATCTGCACCGAGGGCGCCAGCGACTCGGCATCCTTCGACGAGGTGCTGGAGCTACTCACCCTCACCGGTCGCAGCCTGCCGCACGCGATCATGATGATGGTGCCCGAGGCATACGAGAAGCAGGCCGGGATGGACCCCGACCTGCGCGCCTTCTACGAGTACCACTCCGGCCAGATGGAGCCGTGGGACGGCCCCGCCGCCCTGATCTTCACCGACGGCACCCTGGTGGGCGCGACGCTGGACCGCAACGGCCTGCGTCCCGGTCGCTGGACCGAGACGACCGACGGCCTCATCGTCATCGGCAGCGAGACGGGCGTGCTCGACTTCGAGCCGGCCCGCATCAAGCGTCGCGGGCGCCTGCGTCCCGGACGCATGTTCCTCGTCGACACCGCCGAGGGCCGCGTCATCGAGGACGACGAGATCAAGCGCCAGCTCGCGACTCTCGAGCCGTGGAAGGAATGGCTGGATGCCGGCCGGGTGCGCCTGGCGGACCTGCCCGAGCGCGAGCACATCGTCCACCCCATCGCCTCGATCACCCGCCGCCAGCGCACCTTCGGCTACACCGAGGAAGAGGTCAGGATCCTCCTCGCGCCGATGGGCCAGAACGGCGCCGAGCCGCTGGGCGCCATGGGAAGCGACACCCCCGTCGCCGTCCTCAGCGACCGCCCGCGCCTGCTGTTCGACTACTTCACCCAGCAGTTCGCCCAGGTGACCAACCCGCCGCTGGACTCGATCCGCGAAGAGGTGGTGACGTCGCTGTCGCTCGGGCTCGGTCCGGAGCGGAACCTGCTGACGTGGGGCCCGGACCACACGCGCACCGTGACCCTCGACTTCCCCGTCATCGACAACGACGAGCTGGCCAAGATCCAGCACATCGACACGGCGCTGCGGGGGCGCAGCTCGGTCACCATCCGCGGGCTCTACCGCGTGGAGGCCGGGCACAAGGGCATGCAGAAGCGGCTCGCGCAGATGTGCGTCGAGGTCGACCAGGCCATCGAGGACGGCGCCGAGTTCATCGTGCTGAGCGACCGGGACTCCAACAAGGACCTGGCCCCGATCCCGTCCCTGCTGATGCTCGCCGCCGTGCACCACCACCTCATCCGCAACCAGACGCGGATGAAGGTGGGCCTCGTCGTCGAGGCAGGCGACGTGCGGGAAGTGCATCACATCGCCACGCTCATCGGCTACGGCGCCTCGGCGGTGAACCCCTATCTCGCGATGGAGACGGTGGAGTACCTGGTGCGCGCCGGCTCGATCACCGGCGTCACGCCCAAGAAGGCGGTCAAGAACCTGATCTACGCGCTCGGCAAGGGCGTGCTGAAGATCATGTCCAAGATGGGCATCTCGACCGTGTCGTCGTACGCCGGCGCGCAGGTGTTCGAAGCCATCGGCCTGTCGCAGGACTTCGTCGACGCCTACTTCACGGGCACCGAGACAAAGCTCGGGGGCGTCGGGATCGACGTCATCGCCGCCGAGAACGCCGCGCGCCACGCCTACGCCTACCCCGAGGACGCCGCCGTGCGCGCCCACGAGCGGCTGTGGACCGGCGGCGAGTACCAGTGGCGCCGCGACGGATCCCCGCACCTGTTCAACCCCGAGACGGTGTTCCGGCTGCAGCACTCCACGCGCACCCGCCGGTACGACATCTTCCGCGAGTACACCAAGCTGGTCGACGACCAGGCGCACGAGCTGAAGACGCTGCGGGGCCTGTTCCGGCTGAAGACCGAGGGACGAACGCCGGTCCCCATCGACGAGGTCGAGTCCGTGGCGTCGATCGTCAAGCGCTTCTCGACCGGAGCGATGAGCTACGGCTCGATCTCGCAGGAGGCGCACGAGACCCTCGCGATCGCCATGAACCGGATCGGGGCGAAGTCCAACACCGGCGAGGGCGGCGAGGACGTCGACCGGCTGCTCGACCCCGAGCGCAGGAGCGCGATCAAGCAGGTCGCGTCGGGCCGGTTCGGCGTGACCAGCATGTACCTCACGGAGTCGGACGACATCCAGATCAAGCTCGCCCAGGGCGCCAAGCCCGGCGAGGGCGGTCAGCTGCCGCCGACGAAGGTGTACCCGTGGGTGGCGCGCACGCGCCACGCGACGGCGGGCGTGGGACTCATCTCTCCGCCGCCCCACCACGACATCTACTCGATCGAGGACCTCAAGCAGCTGATCTTCGACCTCAAGCGCGCCAACCCCCGCGCCCGGGTGCACGTCAAGCTGGTCAGCCAGTCGGGCATCGGGGCGGTCGCGGCGGGCACGGCCAAGGCGCTCGCCGACGTCATCCTGGTCTCGGGTCAGGACGGCGGCACGGGCGCGAGCCCTCTGAACTCGCTCAAGCACGCGGGCACCCCGTGGGAGCTCGGCCTCGCCGAGACCCAGCAGACGCTCATGCTCAACGGCATGCGCGACCGCGTGGTGGTGCAGGTGGACGGCCAGCTCAAGACCGGCCGCGACGTCATCGTCGGCGCCCTGCTGGGTGCCGAGGAGTTCGGCTTCGCCACGGCTCCGCTGGTGGTGTCCGGCTGCATCATGATGCGCGTGTGCCACCTCGACACCTGCCCCGTAGGCGTCGCCACGCAGAACCCCGTTCTGCGCGAGCGGTTCACCGGCAAGCCGGAGTTCGTCGTGAACTTCATGGAGTTCATCGCCGAGGAGGTCCGAGAGTACCTCGCCGAGCTCGGCTTCCGCACGCTCGACGAGGCGATCGGCCGCACCGAGCTCCTGGACGTCGACGGCGCCATCCGCCACTGGAAGGCCAGCGGACTGGACCTCGCGCCCGTCATCGGCGGCCCGGTGTTCAGCGCCGAGGAGCCGCGCCGCAACCTGCGCCCGCAGGACCACGAGCTCGAGGACCACTTCGACGTCGCGCTCATCGAGCGCGCGCAGGACGTCATCGCCCACGGCGGTCACGTCGAGATCTCGCTGCCGGTGCGCAACACCGCCCGTGCGGTCGGGACGATGCTCGGCCACCACGTGACCCGCGCGCACGGCGAGAACGGCCTGCCCACCGGCTCCATCGAGGTGTCCCTCACCGGCTCCGCCGGGCAGTCCTTCGGCGCCTTCCTGCCGGCGGGCATCACGCTGCGCCTCGAGGGCGACTCGAACGACTACGTCGGCAAGGGCCTGTCGGGCGGGCAGATCGTGGTCCGCCCGCCTCGCGACGCACGCTTCGACGCCTCGCGGAACGTCATCGCCGGCAACGTCATCGGCTACGGCGCGACGCAGGGCACCATGTTCCTGCGCGGTGTCGTGGGGGAGCGGTTCTTCGTCCGCAACTCCGGCGCCACGGCGGTCGTCGAGGGTGTCGGCGACCACGCCCTGGAGTACATGACCGGCGGCCTGGCCGTCATCCTCGGCGCCACCGGGCGCAACCTCGGTGCCGGCATGTCCGGCGGCACGGCGTACGTGTACCGCCTGGACCACGAGCTGGTGAACCGCGAGGCGCTGGCCGCGGGCGAGCTCGTCCTGGGCGAGCTGGGCTCGGGCGATGCCGAGATCCTGCGCGACCTGCTGGAGCAGCACGTCGCCGAGACCGGGTCGACGCTCGCGCAGGCGATGCTCGACGACTTCGACATCGAGCTCGGCCGCTTCGTGCGCGTCGTCCCGCGCGATTACGCCGCCGTGCTCGAAACGCGACAGGCGGCCGTGGCCGAGGGGCTGGACCCCGACGGCGACGTCGTCTGGAGCCGCATCCTGGAGGTGACGGGTGGCTGACCCGAAAGGCTTTCTGAAGGTCACCGAGCGGGAGCTCCCGCCGCGGCGGCCGGTGCCGGTCCGGATCATGGACTGGAAAGAGGTGTACGAGTCCGCCGACTCGGGCGTGATCCGCCGCCAGGCGGGCCGCTGCATGGACTGCGGCATCCCGTTCTGCCATCAGGGCTGCCCGCTGGGCAACCTCATCCCCGAGTGGAACGACCTGACCTGGCGGGGTGAGGGACGCGCGGCCATCGAGCGGCTGCACGCGACCAACAACTTCCCCGAGTTCACCGGCCGGCTGTGCCCGGCACCGTGCGAGAGCGCGTGCGTGCTGGGGATCAACCAGCCCGCGGTGACCATCAAGCAGATCGAGGTCTCGACCATCGACGAGGCTTTCGCCAACGGCTGGGTCGAGCCCGAGCCCCCGGGGCGCCTCACCGGCAAGACGGTGGCCGTCGTCGGCTCCGGACCCGCCGGCCTGGCCGCCGCCCAGCAGCTCACGCGCGCCGGTCACACCGTGGCGGTGTTCGAGCGGGACGACCGCATCGGCGGCCTGCTGCGCTACGGCATCCCGGACTTCAAGATGGAGAAGCGCCACCTCGAGTCGCGCCTTCGTCAGATGCAGGACGAGGGGACCCGCTTCCGTGCCGGCGTGGAGGTCGGCAAGGACATCTCGTGGGCGGACCTGCGTGCCCGCTACGACGCAGTCGTGGTCGCCACGGGCGCCACGATCCCGCGGGACCTGCCCATCCCGGGCCGGGACCTCGCCGGCGTCCACTTCGCGATGGAGTACCTCGTGGAGTCGAACAAGGCGGTCGCCGGGGATTCCGTGCCTCACCAGATCTCGGCCGAGGGAAAGCACGTCGTGGTCATCGGCGGCGGCGACACCGGCGCCGACTGCATCGGCACCGCCCACCGCCACGGGGCGCTGAGCGTGACGAACCTCGCCATCGGTAAGCAGCCCCCGTCGGAGCGCCCGACCCACCAGCCCTGGCCCATGGCGCCCACCGTCTTCGAGGTGCAGTCCGCGCACGAAGAGGGCGGGGAGCGCGCCTACCTGGCCTCGACGGTGGAGTTCCTCGGCAACGACGCGGGCGAGGTGCGCGCGCTGCGCGTGGCCGAGACCGAGTTCGTCGACGGCCGGCGCGTCCCGAAGAGCGGCACCGAGCACGAGATCCCCGCCGACCTCGTCCTCATCGCGATGGGCTTCACCGGTCCCGAGCGCGCGATGCTCGAAGAGCAGCTCGGCGCCCAGTTCACCGACCGCGGCGTGCTGCGCCGTGACGACGACTACCAGGCCACGGCGCCCGGCGTCTTCGTCGCCGGTGACGCCGGGCGGGGCCAGTCGCTCATCGTGTGGGCGATCGCCGAGGGCCGCGCCGCCGCCGCGCGCGTCGACGAGTACCTCATGGGAGAGACCGAGCTGCCCGCTCCGGTCCGTCCGACCGATGTCGCCATCGGTCTGCAGCACGCGTAGGCTTGCCACGGCCTTCGGCCACCCCGAAACCCCTCGAAGAAAGCACGGAATGAGACGCGCCAAGATCGTCGCCACGCTGGGACCCGCGACCTCGTCGTACGAGATGGTGCGAGCCATCATCGACGCCGGAGTCGACGTGGCCCGCTTCAACTTGAGCCACGGGGACTACTCGGTCCACGAGAACAACTTCGCCAACGTCCGCAAGGCCGCTGACGACGCCGGCCGCGCCGTCGCCGTCCTGGTCGACCTGCAGGGACCCAAGATCCGCCTCGGCCGTTTCGCCGACGGCCCCCACGACCTCGCCGAGGGCGACATCTTCAAGATCACCGTCGAGGACGTCCCCGGCACCAAGGAGATCTGCTCGACCACCTTCAAGGGACTGCCGCAGGACGTCAAGGCCGGCGACACCCTCCTGATCGACGACGGCAAGGTCCGCGTCGAGGTCATCGACACCGACGGCACCGTCGTCACCACCAAGGTGATCGTCGGCGGTCCGGTGTCCAACAACAAGGGCATCAACCTGCCCGGTGTCGCCGTGAACGTCCCGGCCCTGTCCGAGAAGGACGAGGCCGACCTGCGCTGGGGACTCAACGCCGGCGCGGACCTCATCGCCCTGTCGTTCGTGCGCAGCGCGAAGGACGTCCAGCGCGTCCACGTCATCATGGCCGAAGAGGGGCGCCACGTCCCCGTCATCGCCAAGATCGAGAAGCCGCAGGCGGTCGACAATCTCGAAGAGATCATCGACGCGTTCGACGGCATCATGGTCGCCCGCGGCGACCTGGGCGTCGAGCTGCCGCTGGAGGCGGTGCCCATCGTGCAGAAACGCGCGGTGGAGCTGTGCCGGCGGATGGCCAAGCCCGTCATCGTCGCGACGCAGATGCTCGAGTCGATGATCAACAACCCGGTGCCGACGCGCGCCGAGACCAGCGACGTCGCCAACGCCGTCCTGGACGGCGCGGACGCGGTGATGCTCTCGGGCGAGACCAGCGTCGGCGACTACCCCGTCATCGTCGTCGAGACGATGGCCCGCATCATCGAGTCCACCGAGGAGCACGGCCTGGAGCGCATCCAGCCGCTCACCACGAAGCCCCGCACGCAGGGCGGCGCGATCACCCTCGCGGCGATGGAGGTGGCGGAGTTCGTCGAGGCGAAGTACCTCTGCATCTTCACCGAGTCCGGCGACACCGCGCGGCGCATGTCCCGGCTGCGCCCGCGCATCCCCATGATCGGGTTCGCTCCCGAGCCGGCGATCCGTCGCCGCATGGCGGTCACGTGGGGCGTGCAGTCCAGCCTCGTCGAGCACGTCGCCCACACCGATCTCATGTTCATCCAGGTGGACGACTACCTGCTGTCCAACGACATGGCCAAGGTCGGGGACAAGGTCGTGGTCGTCTCGGGCTCGCCTCCCGGAATCCAGGGGTCGACCAACGACATCCGCATCCACAAGGTCGGCGACGCTGTCCACGGCAAGGCGCCGATCTACAAGACGCGCGACTGATCGCACGCCTGAACGCCCCGCAGCGGGCCCTCGCCACGAGGGATCCGATGCGGGGCGTTCTGCGTCCGCAGGTCAGCTCACCTTCCTGCGGTAGATCGCCGTCGCCGCGGTACGAGAACGCGCTCGCGCCGTCCACCGTCTTCGCCGTCAGGCCCGGGATCACCGCCAGCCATGTCAGCGCCAGGGTGAACAACAGCAGCATGCCGAACGAACCGGGCGAGCAGTCCGTCGGCGAGGCGGACCGGGTCCGGGAGGTGGCGCAGCCGCGCGATGAGCGTCAGGTTCTCCCGTCCGCCCAGCACCTCGTCGACGGCGGCGAACTGCCCGGTGAGGCTGATCGCCTCGCGCACCCGCTGCGGCTGCCGGGCGACGTCGAACCCGGCGACCGCCGCTGTGCCGGCATCCTGTCTGAGAAGCGTCGAAAGGATGCGCACGAGGGTCGTCTTGCCGGCGCCGTTGGAGCCGAGGAGCGCGAAGATGCTCCCGCGCGGAACGGCGACGTCGACGCCGCGGAGCACCTCCACGGTGCCGTAGGACTTCTCCAGGCCGGCGACCTCGAGGGCGGTCCCCGCGCTCATGACCGGCCGTCTCGCTCGACGTCGTCGATGGCCTTGTTCAGGCGATCGCGCTCCTTGTCCGTCCACTGCCGGCCGGAGTACGCCGCGGCGAACTCCTGGGCGAAGGCGGCCGGGTCTGCGCCGACGATGTCGCGGACGGGCGCGCCGTCCACCGCTGCTCGCTCCCACAGGTCGGCCGAGTCGCTGAGCATCTGCGCGAGGGCGGCGCCGTCCGTCATCCCTCCGACGGTCATCAGGTACCGTTCGACGGCCTTGGCGGCGGCCCGATGGGGCTCGGGGAGCGCCTCGATGCGGGTGCGGTACTGCCGGAACTGCTTCTTCTGCTCGAGCGAGCCGGTGACCCGCTCGTACCACTTGGCGGCCATGTCAAACCTCTTCCTTCGACGTCACGTCGTCGTGTTCCCGGTGGAGCCGTCCGATGCGCTCTGCGAGGAAGCTCCACGTCCTCCAGAACTCCGCGAGCTGCTCGCGGCCCTTCACGTTGAGGGAGTACACCTTGCGCGGGGGACCCTTCTCTGACGGGACCTTCTCGACGTCCACCAGACCTCGCTGCTCGATCCGCACCAGCAGGGCGTACACGGTGCCCTCGGCGATGTCGCGGAAGCCCTGATCGCGGAGCCACCCGGTGATCTCGTACCCGTAGGCCGCACGATCGGACAGGACCGCCAGCACGATCCCTTCGAGCGTGCCCTTGAGCATCTCCGTCTCCTGCTTGCCCATCGCCCCTCCTCGGAACCGCTACTCAGTGACACTGAATACCGGTACAAAGTATCACTAGGTAGCGGATGCGGGCAAGCCCCCGAGCGCGGCCGGCTGTCGCAGACGCAGAAGAGCGGACGCCCCCTGTCGGGGCATCCGCTCTTCGTGAAGCAGTGGTGGTGCCGGTGGTGGGAGTCGAACCCACACGCCCTCGCGGGCAACCGAGTTTGAGTCGGTCGCGTCTGCCATTCCGCCACACCGGCGCGCACGGCGGGCCGCGCGTCCGCGATTGACCATACCGTAGGATTCAATGGTGACTGAGCAAGAGCAGACCGCCCCCGCAGCCCCGCCGACTCCCCGTCGGGTCGTCGTCGCCGAGGATGAGTCGCTCATCCGCCTCGACATCGTCGAGATCCTGCGGGACAACGGATTCGACGTCGTCGGCGAGGCCGGAGACGGCGAGACAGCCGTCCAGCTGGCGACGGAGCTGCGCCCGGATCTGGTGATCATGGACGTGAAGATGCCGCAGCTCGACGGCATCTCGGCCGCTGAGAAGCTCAGCAAGAACCACGTGGCCCCCGTCGTGCTGCTGACGGCGTTCAGCCAGAAGGAGCTCGTCGAGCGCGCCAGCGAGGCCGGCGCCCTGGCCTACGTGGTGAAGCCCTTCACCCCCAACGACCTGCTGCCGGCGATCGAGATCGCCCTGGCCCGCTACGAGCAGATCATCACGCTCGAGGCCGAGGTCGCCGACATGGTCGAACGCTTCGAGACCCGCAAGCTCGTCGACCGCGCGAAGGGCCTGCTCAACGAGAAGATGGGCCTGAGCGAGCCCGAGGCGTTCCGCTGGATCCAGAAGGCGTCGATGGACCGCCGTCTGACGATGCAGGACGTCGCCAAGGCGATCATCGAGCAGCTCGCACCCAAGAAGTAGGACTACTCGCGCGGCATCGCCTTGATGTGGTTGGTGATGCGGATGGTGGAGCAGCGCCTTCCCTGATCGTCCGACACGACGATCTCGTGCACGGTGATCGTGCGGCCGAGGTGCACCGGCGTGCACACGCCCGTGACGATCCCCGAGGTCGCCGAGCGGGTGTGCGTGGCGTTGATGTCCACGCCCACCGCGAGCCTGCCCGGTCCGGCGTGGAGGTTCGCCGCCATCGACCCGAGCGACTCGCCGAGGACGACGTACGCACCGCCGTGCATGAGGCCGACCGGCTGCGTGTTGCCCTCGACCGGCATCGTCGCGACGCACCGCTCGGCCGAGAACTCGGTGAAGCGCATGCCCATGCGCTCGGCGAGGGCGCCCATGCCGCGGTCGGCCGCCCACTGCAGTCCGTCGACGTCGGCGGGGGAGTGGTCGGACATGGTTCTCCTCAGGGCCCGACGGAAGGGGCGTCGGTGCCCGCGACTAGGCTGTCGGGGTGACGGACTCCGCAAAGCCTACCCTCCTCGTCGTCGACGGCCATTCGCTGGCGTACCGCGCGTTCTACGCTCTGCCCGTCGACAACTTCTCGACGAAGGACGGCCAGCACACCAACGGGATCTACGGGTTCCTGGCGATGCTCGTGAACCTCATCAAGGCCGAGAAGCCCACCCATCTGGCGGTGGCCTTCGACACCTCGCGGCAGTCCTTCCGCACGCGCGAGTACAGCGAGTATAAGGCCAATCGCTCCGAGACCCCGGCGGAGTTCAAGGGGCAGATCCCGCTGCTGCAGGAGTGCCTCGCCGCGATGAACATCACCGTGCTCGCGCAGGAGGACATCGAAGCCGACGACATCCTCGCCACGCTGGCGACGCAGGGTGCCGCCGAGGGCTATGACGTGCTGGTGTGCTCCGGCGACCGGGACACGATCCAGCTGGTCACCGACGACATCACGCTGCTGTACCCCAACGTCCAGGGGGTGTCCCAGCTCAAGCGCTACGACCCCGCCGCCGTGGTGGAGAAGTACGGTCTGCCGCCGGCGCAGTATCCCGACATCGCGGCGCTGGTGGGGGAGACCAGCGACAACCTGCCGGGTGTGCCGAAAGTCGGCGAGAAGACCGCCGTCAAGTGGCTCACCCAGTTCGGGTCCCTCGAAGAGCTGCTTCGCCGCGCCGACGAGATCAAGGGCGTCGTGGGCGGCAATCTGCGCGAGCATCTGGACGACGTCCGCCGCAACCGCGCGCTGAACCGGCTGCTCACCGACGTCGAGCTGCCGGTGGGACCCGCCGACCTCGCCGTCCGCCCCATCGACGCCCAGGCCGTGCGCGACATCTTCGCCCGGCTGGAGTTCCGCACCCTGCTGCCGCGCGTGTTCGAGGCCGCCGGCGTCGACGAGGCGATGGCGCCCCAGGCGACGTCGCCCGCCCAGCCGATGCCGGCGCCCGCCGAACCCGACCCGGCCGGACTCGCTGCGTGGCTCGCGGCCGCCGGGGGCGAGGTGGCCGTGGCCCTCGTCGTCGAGAACGGCCTGCCCCGCCGGATCGGCGTGGCCACGGCGGATGCCGCGGCCGAGGCGACCTGGAGCGACGACGTCGCCGCCGCCATCGGTCCGTGGCTGGAGTCGGCCGCGCCGAAGATCATGAGCGACGGCAAGACGCAGGTGAAGGCCCTGCGCCGAGCGGGCCTGCGCCCGGGGGGACTGGCGTTCGACCCGATCCTCGCCGGCTGGCTGCTGCGGCCGAGCTTCCCCGACAAGACGCTGGCCGACCTGGTGGAGCGCTACCTGAACGAGAAGCTTCCCGAGGCCGACCCGAGCCAGCTCGTCCCCGAGACCGAGGGAGCCACCCCGGGCCAGCTCGCGTGGTTCGCCGTGCGGGTGACCGCGGCGCTGCGCGGCGAGATGGCGCCGAGCGTGGCCGCGGTCCTCGCCGACATCGAACTGCCCACGCTCACGGCGCTTGCCGACATGGAGCTGGCGGGCGTCGCCGTCTCGCACGACAAGCTGTCGTCGTTCTCTCGCGACCTCGGCGAACGCGCCGACGGGATCGCCGAGCGCGCGTTCGCGGCGATCGGCCGCGAGGTGAACCTCGGCTCGCCCAAGCAGCTCCAAGAGGTGCTGTTCGAAGAGCTGCAGCTGCCGAAGACCCGCAAGACCAAGACCGGGTACTCCACCGACGCCGCCGTCCTCGCCGATCTGCAAGAGACGGCGCCGCATCCCTTCCTCGACCTGCTGCTCCAGCATCGCGAGGCGACGAAACTCCGGCAGATCATCGAATCCCTCGACACGTCGATCCGGCCGGACGGGCGGATCCACACCACCTACGTCCAGACGGGCAGTCAGACCGGCCGGCTGTCGAGCACCGACCCCAACCTGCAGAACATCCCGATCCGCACCGAAGAGAGCAGGCGCATCCGCGCGGCCTTCGAAGTGGGCGAGGGGTACGAGACGCTGCTGACGGCCGACTACTCGCAGATCGAGATGCGGATCATGGCCCACCTGTCCGAGGACCCCGGGCTGATCGAGGCGTTCAACTCCGGCGAGGACCTGCACCGCTTCGTCGGTGCGCGGGTGTTCGGCGTCGCCCCCGAGGACGTCACCGCCCCGATGCGCACGA
Organism: Microbacterium aureliae; assembly: GCF_054780155.1. NCBI lineage: Bacteria > Bacillati > Actinomycetota > Actinomycetes > Micrococcales > Microbacteriaceae > Microbacterium > Microbacterium aureliae. The sequence continues at coordinate 82,725 of NZ_BAAGWW010000001.1, read as the reverse complement.
AGGTGAAGGCGATGTCGTACGGCCTGGTGTACGGCCTCTCGGCGTTCGGTCTGTCGAAGCAGCTGCGCATCGAGCAGTCCGAGGCCAAGCAGCTCATGATGGAGTACTTCGCCCGGTTCGGCGCCGTGCGGGACTACCTGCGATCGTCGGTGGAGCAGGCCCGCATCGACGGCTACACCGAGACGATCTTCGGCAGGCGGCGGCCGTTCCCCGACCTCGCCAGTCCCAACCGGGTGCTCCGCGAGAACGCCGAGCGGGCGGCGCTGAACGCGCCCATCCAGGGCAGCGCCGCCGACATCATGAAGATCGCCCTGGTCCACATCCACGACGATTTCGCGGCCGCGGGCCTCGCTTCGCGCGTCCTGCTGCAGATCCACGACGAGCTCGTCATCGAGGTCGCCACGGGGGAGTGGGATGCCGCCGAGCGGATCGTGCGCGAGCGCATGGGCGACGCCGCCGCCCTCTCGGTGCCGCTCGAGGTGCAGATCGGGCGCGGGCAGGACTGGAACCAAGCGGGGCACTGAGGCGGTCTCGCGCCACCGCCCCGCAGCGCGCACTCGCCGACGCGCGCCCGCCCGGATTAGGCTCGAGGGATGACTGAACCTGCACGCACCCCCACGCCGGTCGACACGATCGCCGATGCGTGGGTGGACACCCTCGTCGAGCTCGAACCCACCGTGGCGACCTATATCGGACGCTTCGAGTACAACGACCGGTTCGGCGACACCTCCCCGGCCGGCCACGACCGCCTCGCAGACGCCGCGCGCCGGACGCTCTCCGAGCTGAAGGCCGCCGAGCCCGTGGACGACATCGACGTCGTCACGAAGGCCGACCTCGTGCGCGAGCTGGAACTGGACCTCGACCTGCACGACGCCGGCTGGCACCTGCGCGATCTCAACGTGATCGCCAGCCCCGCGCAGAACCTGCGGGCGGTGTTCGACCTCATGCCCACCGACACCGCCGAGGACTGGTCCGTCATCTCGACCCGGCTCGGGGCACTGCCGACCGCGGTGAACGGCTACATCGAGACGCTGCGCGCGGGCGCCGCCTCGGGTTCCCTGCCTGCCCGCAGGCAGGTGAGCGAGGTGATCACCCAGATCGCGCGCTACACCGCCAAGGCCGGCTTCTTCGCGGAGTTCGCCGGTGACGCGGCCCCCGCCGAGGGCCAGCTGCCGGCCGCCCTCGCTCGCGATCTGGCCGACAACGCCAACGCGGCCCGCGTCGCCTACGACCACCTCGCCGAGGTGCTGCGCACCGAGTTCGTGCCCGCCGCGCCCGAGAAGGACGCCGTCGGCCGCGAACTGTACGCCCTGCATTCGCGTCGCTTCCTGGGCGCCACCATCGACCTGGACGAGACGTACGAGTGGGGGCTCGAGGAGCTGGCCCGCATGGTCGCCGAGCAGGAGGCGATCGCCGACGAGATCAAGCCGGGCGCGTCGGTCGAAGAGGCCGTGGAGTTCCTCGAGCAGGACGCCTCGCGCAAGCTCCACGGCACCGAGGCGCTGCAGAAGTGGATGCAGCAGACCTCGGACCGCGCGGTGGAGGAGCTCGGGCGCACGCACTTCGACATCGCCGAGCCGATCCGGCGGCTGGAGTGCATGATCGCTCCGACCAACGAGGGCGGCATCTACTACACCGGCCCCACCGACGACTTCTCGCGTCCCGGCCGGATGTGGTGGTCCGTCCCCGAGGGGGTGACCGAGTTCGACACGTGGCGGGAACTGACCACCGTGTACCACGAGGGCGTGCCGGGACATCACCTGCAGATCGCGCAGGCGGTCTACAACCGCGCCCAGCTGAACTCGTGGCGGCGTCTGCTGGCCGGCACGAGCGGCCACGCCGAAGGCTGGGCGCTGTACGCCGAGCGGCTGATGGAGCAGCTCGGGTACCTCGACGACCCGGCGGACCGCCTCGGCATGCTCGACGGTCAGCGGATGCGGGCGGCCCGCGTCGTCCTCGACATCGGCGTGCACCTCGAGAAGCCGCGACCCGACGGCGAGGCCGTGTGGGATGCCGACTACGCGCTGCAGTTCATGCTCGCCAACGTGAACATGCCCGAGGAGTTCGTCCGCTTCGAGGTCAACCGCTACCTCGGCTGGCCGGGCCAGGCGCCGGCCTACAAGGTCGGCCAGCGGATCTGGGAGCAGCTGCGCGACGAGGTCGCCGAGCGCGAGGGCGACGCCTTCTCGATCAAGCAGTTCCACAAGCGCGCGCTGGACGTGGGCGGCGTGGGCCTGGACACCCTGCGCATGGCGCTCGTCGGCTGAGTCAGCCGTCGCTTCCGCGGAGGTCGTCGCGCAGCAGCGCGGCGACCTCCGCGTCCTCCACCTGGGTGAAGTCGCGGTAGAACGGTCCGACCGCCCAGAAGTCCGGCATCCGGTTCGGGCAGACGTACGCATCGGCCACCCCGGTCGCCGGCTCGTAGCGCGACGGCGCGACGGGGACGGCGAGGATCACGGATGCCGCGCCCCGCGCGCGCAGCGAGCGGCAGGCCGCCTCGGCGGTGGCACCGGTGGCCACCCCGTCGTCGACGACGAGGACGGCCCGGCCCCCGACATCGTCGGCCTCGGGCTCGAACAGCCGGCGCCGGCGCGCGAGCTCCGCCCGCTCCCGCCGCTCCACCTCGTCCAGCTGCTCCGCCGTGACGCGGTCGCGGCGGACGGCGTCGGCGTGGACGACGCGAACGTCCTCGGCGATCGCACCGACCGCGAACTCCTCGTGCCCGGGCGTCCCCAGCTTCCGCACGCCGATCGCGCGCAGCGGGACCCCGAGGACCCGCGCCACCTCGGCAGCGACGACCACGCCGCCGCGGGGGATGCCGTACACGCGGAAGACCTCGGTCCCGGCCTGCTGCAGCACGGCGGCGAGCTGCCGGCCGGCATCCGCGCGATCGTCGAACAACGCCATGGGCGCCACGGTACGCCGGATCGATGCCCGCGCGGCGGGAATGTGCGCGACGGTCGCGCGGTTCATTCGCATGAATGGAAGGATCGTCCTCATGACCGCCACCGCACCGGTCGAGCTCGGCCTCGACACCTTCGGCGACATCACCCGCGACGAGGCGGGGGACCTCGTGTCGTACGACCAGACCATCCGAGACGTCGTCGACGAGGCGGTGCTGGCCGACGAGGTGGGGCTGGCCTTCTTCGGCGTGGGGGAGCACCACCGCAAGGAGTTCGCGATCTCGAGCCCCGAGATCGTCCTGGCCGCCGCCGCCGCGCGGACGAAGCGGATCCGGCTCGGCACGGCCGTCACCGTGCTCTCCAGCGACGACCCCGTCCGGGTCTATGAGCGATTCGCCACGCTGGATGCCGTCTCTCACGGCCGCGCGGAGGTCATCCTCGGCCGGGGGTCGTTCATCGAGTCCTTCCCGCTGTTCGGATACGACCTGCGAGACTACGAGACCCTCTTCGAAGAGAAGCTGGACCTGTTCTCGCAGCTCCGCGACGAGCGCCCCGTGACGTGGCAGGGGACGCTGCGCGCGCCGCTGGAGAACGCAGATGTGTACCCGAAGACCGCCGCGGGCTTCCCCGCGTGGGTCGGCGTGGGAGGCTCTCCGGAATCCGTCGTCCGCGCCGCCCGCTACGGCTACGGCCTCATGCTCGCGATCATCGGCGGGCCGGCCGAGCGCTTCCGACCCTTCGCCGACCTCTACCGCCGGTCCCTGGCCTCACTCGGCCGTCCCGTCCTGCCCGTCGGCGTGCACTCGCCAGGCCACATCGCCGAGACCGATCAGCAGGCGTGGGACGAGGCGTACGCGGGCTTCGAGGCGATGAACAACACCATCGGACGCGAGCGCGGGTGGCCGCCGTACAGCCGCATGCGCTTCCAGCACGATGTCGGGCCGGAGGGCGCACTGTACGTCGGTTCACCCGAGACGGTCGCCCGAAAGATCGCGGCGACGGTCACGACGCTCGGCGCCGACCGCTTCGACATGAAGTTCTCGACCGGCACGCTCTCGCACGACCGGATGATGCGCTCGATCGAGCTCTACGGGACCCGCGTGGCGCCACTCGTGCACGACATGCTCGCGTGACGCCACGCGCCCTCACTCGCCCTTGGCGGCGGGCTCAGGCTGCGGCGTGCCGATGGTCACGATCGCGCCGGTGCGGGTGAACTCCTCGTCGATCTCGGGCTCGTGGCGGTACGTGAGCCGGCTGACGATCCACGCGACCAGCAGGTTGAGCCCGAAGCCGGGGACGATCTCGTAGAGCCCGGTGTTCAGCAGCGGCCACAGCAGCACCGTCGCGGCACCGGCGGCCATGCCGGCCAGGGCGCCCCACGCGGTCAGGCGCCGCCAGAAGAGCGACAGCAGCACCGTCGGGCCGAACGCGGCGCCGAAGCCGGCCCAGGCGAACGAGACAAGTTCGAGGATCGAGGACTCGGGGTTCAGCGCGAGGACGACGGCGATGGTCGACACGACGAGCACGCACGCCCGGCCGAGGATCACCAGCACGCGCTGCGACGGCTTCGGCTTGCGCATCGCCAGGAAGACGTCCTCCACCAGGGCGGACGAGGTGACGATGAGCTGGCTCGAGATCGTGGACATGATGGCCGCGAGGACGGCGGCGAGGACGAGGCCGGCGATGAGCGGGTGCATCAGCAGCTGCGCCATCTCGAGGATCACCGTCTCGGGGTTGTCCAGCGGCGTGCCGCGCTGCTCGAAGAAGGCGATGCCGATGAAGCCGGCGGACATCACCCCGATCAGCGAAACGATCATCCACGTCATGCCGATGCGGCGGGCGACCTTGGCTTCCTGGGCGTTGCGCAGCGCCATGAACCGCACGATGATGTGCGGCTGGCCGAAGTAGCCGAGGCCCCACGCGAGAGCGGAGATGATGCCGATGACGGTCGCGCCGGTCAGGGCGTCTCCGCCCAGCAGCGAGAGGTGCTCGGCGTCGAGGGCCGGGCCCACCTCGTCGAACCCGCCGAGGGCGACCACCGCCAGGGCGGGGACGATCAGGGCGGCGGCGAGGATCATGATGCCCTGCACCATGTCGGTGAGGGACGCGCCGAGGAAGCCGCCGAAGAGGGTGTACGACACCGTGACGCCGCCGACAAGCAGCATGCCCACGAGGTAGTCGCCACCGAAGGCGCTCTGGAAGAAGACGCCGCCGGCGACCATGCCGCTCGAGACGTAAAGGGTGAAGAAGATGAGGATGACGACCGCCGAGAGGATGCGCAGCAGTCGCGTCTTGTCCCGCAGGCGGTTCTCGAAGAAGCTCGGGATCGTGATGGAGTTATTGGCCACCTCGGTGTAGGCCCGCAGACGCGGAGCGACCAGCTTCCAGTTGAGGAAGGCGCCGATCGTGAGGCCGACGGCGATCCACGCCTCGACGAGACCCGCTGCGTAGATCGCGCCGGGAAGGCCCATCACGAGCCAGCCGGACATGTCCGACGCGCCGGCCGAGAGGGCCGCGACGGCGGGCGGCAGGTTCCGGCCGCCCAGCATGTAGTCTTCGTGGTCTTTCGTCTTGGTCGCGGCGTAGACGCCGATACCGATCATGGCGGCGAAGTAGATCACCAGCGCGATGATCAGCCAGGTGTGGGGGGTCACGGGGGGAGCCTTTCGTTCGGGCGCTCACGGGGCTCAGCGCACACGGCGATGTGTATGGGCGTTGTGGCAAGTGTGGTGCAGGTGAATGCCCTGTGAAAAGCGCATGACTTCGAACTGATCCATTCGAAGATCCCGAACAGTCGCCGTTTCCGTACCATGAGCGTCATGTCAGACACCGCGGTCGGCCCTTCGGAGCGCCTCGACAGGCTGCCCTTCACCCGACGTCATGCTCGCGTCCTGACCGGCTCGGGCATCGGCTGGGCGCTGGACGCGATGGACGTCGGGCTCATCTCCTTCATCCTCGCCGCGGTCGCCGTGCAGTGGCAGCTGACGCCGGGGGAGACCTCGTGGATCGCGTCGATCGGGTTCGTGGGGATGGCCGTGGGCGCCACGCTGGGCGGCCTGCTGGCCGACCGGATCGGCCGCCGCCAGGTGTTCGCTCTGACGCTGCTGATCTACGGCGTCGCCACCGGCGCGAGCGCCCTCGTCGGCGGCCTGGCGGCGCTGCTGGTCCTGCGCTTCTTCGTCGGCCTCGGCCTCGGCGCCGAGCTGCCCGTCGCTTCGACGTACGTCAGCGAGTTCGCGCCCGCGCGCATGCGCGGCCGCCTCATCGTGATCCTCGAGGCCTTCTGGGCGCTGGGATGGACCGCGGCGGCTCTGATCGGATTCCTCGTGATCCCGGGCTCCGACGACGGCTGGCGCTGGGCGTTCGCGATCGGCGCCGTCCCGGCCGCCTATGCCCTGGTCGTGCGGTGGGGCCTGCCGGAGTCGGCGCGGTGGCTGGAGCGCCGGGGACGCCACACCGAGGCGGAGCAGGTGGTGCGCTCGTTCGAGGAGTCGGCGGCGATGGGCACCTCCGCCGCCCGCCGCACTGCTGCCGTTGCAGTCGCCGCACCGCCGGCGGCGACGACCACGGGCGAGCGGCTGCGCGCGCTGTGGTCGGGAGAGTTCCGTGTGCGCACGGCATCCCTCTGGGCGGTGTGGTTCTGCGTGAACTTCTCGTATTACGGCGCCTTCATCTGGATCCCCTCGATCCTGGTGTCGCAGGGCTACGACCTGGTCCGGTCGTTCGGCTTCACGCTCGTGATCACGCTGGCCCAGCTTCCGGGCTACGCGGCCGCCGCGTGGCTGATCGAAAAGTGGGGCAGGCGACTGACCCTTTCGGTGTTCCTGGTGGGATCCGCGATCGCGGCGGTGTTCTTCGGCACCTCCTCGACCGAGGCCGCCGTCATCGCGTCCGGGATGGCGCTCAGCTTCTTCAACCTGGGCGCGTGGGGGGCGCTGTACGCCGTCACCCCGGAGATGTATCCCACGTCGCTGCGGGCGACGGGTTCGGGGTGGGCTGCGGGCGCGGGACGCATCGCGTCGATACTCGCCCCGCTGAGCGTGCCGCCGCTGCTGGCCCTCGGCGGCGCCCCGGTGCTGTTCATCGTCTTCGCGGCGTTCTTCGCCGTCGGCGCCAGCGCCGCGTGGGGGCTGATCGACCGGCGCGGGCTCGCGCTCGACGACCGCTGAGCACGACGTACGCTGGGCGGATGAAGGACATCCGCTTCGTCGCGCTCGGCGACTCGTTCACCGAGGGCGTCGGCGACGAGCTGCCGGACGGCCGTACGCGCGGGTGGGCGGACCTCGTCGCGCAGGGCTGGGCCGACGCGGCCGGTCAGCCGGTGTCCTACGCCAACCTCGCCATCCGCGGCAGGCTCGTGTGGCCGATCGTCGAGGAGCAGCTCGAGCCCGCACTCGCTCTGAAGCCCACGCATCTGTCGTTCAACGGCGGCGGCAACGACATGCTGCGGCCGCGCACGAGCATCGCGCACATCGTCGAGGCGTTCGCGCATGTCATCCGGCGCTGCGATGAGGAAGGTGTGCGGCTGATCCTCCTGGCCGGGGCCAACCCGTCGGGGCAGCTGCCGTTCAGCCGCGTGATCCAGCGCCGGGGCGACCTGCTGACCGCGGCCGTCACCGCCGCGATCGCCGACCGCGACGACATCGTGCGGGCATTCAACTGGCACGATCCCGAGCTATCCACCCCGCCGTACTGGTCGGCGGATCGACTCCACATGAACAGCCGGGGGCATCACCGGGTCGCGGCACGGGTGCTCGACGCCCTCGGTGTGGGCGCTCCGGGGGAGTGGTGGTCCCTCCCGGAGCTGCCCGCCATCGGGGTCGGCCAGGCGGCCTACTACCGCGAACACGTCGGGCCGTGGGTGCGCCGCCGGATCACCGGCACGTCCTCCGGTGACGGCCGCGAGCCGAAGCACGCGACGTGGTCTCAGGTGGCTCCGGGCGGCGCGACGGCGTAGCGGAGTTCGGCGAACTGACCCGTCCGCCCGACGGATGTCAGCGTCAGGCGATCCGACTCGAGGCGCCGGGGGAGGAGCGGGCGACCGCCGCCGAGGGTCACGGGTGCAATCGAGACGCGGATCTCGTCGAGGTGGCCGCGGTCGGCGAACTGGCCGACGAGGTCGCCGCCGCCGACGAGCCACACCACGCCGCCCGCGGCCGCCTCGGCGATCTCGTCCCACACCAGGTCGACGTCGCCCTGCCGCACCCGGATGTCCGCGTCCCCGAGCGAGGGCTGCACGCGCGACGAGAAGACGAAGGTCGGGCGGTCGCCGTACATCGCCGGCCATCGCTCCGGATGCGCGTCGAGGTCCTCGTGCTCGACCACCCAGCGGTACGTCGTGGATCCCATGACCAGCACGGACACGTCGTCGAGGAAGCCGCCGATGCCCTCTTCGGCCTCGGCGGCGCCGGGCACCGCGAAGAGCCACGCCAGCGAATCGACGTCGTCGGCGAGGTACCCGTCGAGCGTCGCGGCGGTGAAGAAGACCACGTGCGGGGGAGAGACTGCCATGCTCCGACGTTAGCGATGGGCTCAGACAGCGGCATCCGGATCACATCATCGCGGGTCCTGTCAAGCCCGTGCATGGTGATCCGCCCGACTGCCATCCTGCGGAATGAGGCGCGCTGTCGCCTCGCGCCAGGGGAGCACCCCCGCCGCCCCGGAAAGGAACCTCGCATGAGCATCGGAACCGGAATCGTCTTGTTCGTCATCGGCGCCATCCTCACGTTCGCGGTGAACGTCGAGGTCGAAGCTGTGAACCTCGATCTGATCGGCTACATCCTGATGGGCGCCGGCGTCGTCGTCTTCCTCATCGGCCTCATCCTGATGCTGCGCCGCCGTCAGAGCGAGAGCATCTCGCGCACCGAGATCGACCCCGCCACCAACCAGCGCGTGACGCGTCAGCGCACGAGCACCACCGACGACACCGCGGGCCTGTAACCCAGCGGTCGAAGCAGCGGGGCGGCGCCGGATGGGCGCCGCCCCGTTCTCGTGCAGTCGCTCAATGAGGTGACATAATGTGCATTATCGGCAAGCGCACGTTCGGGCGTAGCGACGGGTCGTAGGCTCGGATCGTGCTCGAATCGCTCACCGGCTTCGTCGTGGTCGGTGTCGCCATCGTCGTGGGCTACATCCTCGGGCGCATCGATCTGCTGGGTGAGCATGCGCGGCCGGTGCTCGCACGACTGACGTTCTTCGTCCTGTCGCCCTTCCTGCTGTTCGTCGTGCTCGCCGAGGCCGACGTCCGCACGCTGTTCTCGGCGCTGCTGCCCGTGTCGGCGATCGCCGCCGTGGCGGTGTTCGCCGTCTACATCGTCGTGGCCCGGTTGCTGTGGCGGCGCTCGGTCGGCGAGACCGTCATCGGCGCGCTCAGCGCCGGCCAGGTCAACTCCAACAACATCGGCATCCCGCTGTCGCTGTATCTGCTGGGCAGCGCCGCGTTCCCGGCACCCGTGATCCTCATGCAGCTGCTGGTGTTCACGCCCATCACGATGGCGATCCTGGATGCCGTCACGTCGGGCCGGTCGTCGCTGTGGCGCACGCTCGGGCGGACGCTGTCGAACCCCATCGTCCTCGGGTCCGCCCTCGGGACGCTGGTGTCGGTGACCGGCGTCACGCTGCCACCGATCGTGATGGAGCCGGCGCGTCTCATCGCCGCGGCCTGCGTGCCGGTGCTGCTCATCAGCTACGGCATCTCGCTGCACGGCCAGCGGGTGCTGGGCCCGAGCGGCCGGCGCCGGGACATCCTGCTGGCGACCGCGCTGAAGCTGCTCGTCATGCCGGCGATCGCGTGGGCGGTCGCCGTCTGGTTCGGCCTCTCCCCCGCCGAAGTGCTGGTCGTCGTGGTCCTGGCGGCGCTGCCGACCGCGCAGAACGTCTTCAACTACTCCCAGCGCTACGGCATCGGCGAGACGATCTCGCGGGACACCGTCTTCCTCACCACGGTCGGCTGCCTGCCGGTGCTCCTGGCCGTGACGCTCCTGCTCAGCTGACGGCGCCGGCGGCGTGCACCGGCAGGTGCCGGTCCCACCACTCCAGCACGGCATCGAACCGCTGCACGCGATGCCTCGGCCGTCCGGAGCGCGTGAGCTCGTGGTTCTCGCCCGGGAAGACGAGCATCTCGGCATCCACGCCGTGCCGGCGCAGCGCCGAGTAGTAGCGCGTCGCCTGCTCGAGCGGGCACCGGTAGTCGAGCTCCGAGTGCAGCACGAGGGTGGGCGTGCGGACGCGGTCGACGACGGCCATGGGGCTCTGCCGCGCGATCTGCTCGGGGTCCACTCCGACGTACTCGTCGCCGAAGAACGAACCGATGTCGCTCGTCCCCTGGAAGCTGACCGGGTCGAGGAAGCCGCGCTCGACGATCGCGCCGGCGAACCGGTGGTCGTGGGCGATCACCCACGCGGTGAGGTAGCCGCCGTAGGAGCCGCCCATCACGCCCACGCGTGCGCCGTCCAGTCGCGCATCGGACGCGACGGCCGCCTCGAGGAAGTCGATGACGTCCGCGAAGTCGTCGGTACCCATCCGCTGGCGGATGCTGCGCCCGTGGGCGCGCCCGTATCCCGCCGATCCGCGGGGGTTGCAGTACACGACCGCGTAGCCGGCATCGACGAGTACCTGGGTCTCGTCGAAGAGGTGTATGCCGTAGGACGCATACGGTCCGCCGTGGATCTGGAGCAGGACCGGGAACGGCCCCTCCCCCGCCGGGACGGCGACCCAGCCGTGCACCGGATAGCCGTCGCGCCCTTCGGCGGTGAGCTCGCGCGGCGCGACGATCCCCGCGGCGCGGGCGGCGGCGCCGAAGTCGGTGAGCTCGCCCTCCCCCACCACGCGCAGCTCGCCCGCCGAGGTCGGGCTGGCGGCGGTGGCCACCACGACACCTGCGGCGGCGGCGTGCCCGAGCACCTCGACGTCGCCGTCCAGGAGCTCCGTGGCCGCGCCGTCGCGCGATACGCGCAGCAGCCGAACGCGCCCGCGCGCCCGATCCTGCACGAGGAAGTCGTCGCCGACCGCGGTCAGGTGGCTGCCCACCTCACCGAGGTCGACGGTCTCGAGATCGGTGAGGGCCCGCGGAACGCCGTCCTCGAGCAGCCACAGCCCGACGCCCGGCGCGATGAAGTCGACGCCCGACTCGCCCACGTCGTGCGCGAGCAGGGCGATCGTCCCGTCATCGGCGACGACGACGTCCTGGACGCCGAGCCCGGCGTGGGCGCCGATGACCTCGCGGGGCTGCGCCTCGCCGTCGACCGGCAGGGCGATCACGCGGCTGCGCAGATCGGCCCGCGCGGGCTGCAGATCGTCGACGACGGTGAGGATCTCGCTGCCGTCGGGCGTGAACACGCACCCGCTGTGCGAGAGCTCGCCGCCGCTCACCCGGCGGGCGTCATGACGGACGACCCGTCGCGGGGACGCGTCGGCATCGGGATCGGGAGCGTGGTCGTACAGCGGCTCGTCATCGCGGCCCGGAGCGGCGACGAGGAAGACATGGGAGGGCCGGTCGATCGTGTAGCCCAGTCCGTTGGCGTGCCACCGGATGCCGGTGATCCGCCGCGGCGGCTCCGCTCCGGCATCCAGGCCCTCCACGGTCCCGTAGCGCCCGCGCTCGGGCTCGCGCGCGACGAACGCCAGCGTGCGCCCATCGGGCGACCACGCCGCCTCGGACACGCCCAGCGCGGCATCCGTCACCTGGATGGGCTCGCCGCCGGCCGCCTCGACCACGTGCAGCTGCGCCTTGCCCTTGCCGTCGGCGCGCAGGAAGGCCACGCGCGTGCCGTCCGGCGAGAGCCTCGGAGCGCTGTCGGCGACGCCGCGGGTCAGCCGGCGGACCGTGCCGCCCGGCAGCTCCGCACGCCACAGCTGCCCGACCGCGCGGTCGGCGGCGATGTCCGGCCGGGACGACGCGAAGACCGCGAACGACCCGTCCGGGGCGAGGGCGGGGCGGCCGAGGGCGACGAGGGTCTCGATGTCCCGCGCTCGCACGACCTCACTCCCCCGCGAACGAGCCGGTGTCGCCGATGAGCCGGGTGTTGTCCGCGGGGACGGGCTCCACCGCCGCCCGGGCGACCTCGGCGGCGAACTCCTGCACGTTGTACAGCTTGCCCGCCGACTCCCGGCGCGAGGCGATCGCGCCCGGGTTCGCCCGCTCGAGCAGCGTCGCGGTGATGGTGCCCTCGATCATGTCGCCCGAGACGACGACGAACTCGATGCCGCGCTCGGTGAGGGCCGGGATGCGCTCGCGGAGCGCGTCCTCGCCGGCGCGCTTGGACAGCGCGACCGGCTCGTACTCGGGCATCGTGGGCGTGGTCCGGATGAAGTGCGCCTGGTGGCTCGTGACGAAGACGACGCGCGACCCGTCGGACAGCAGCGGCAGGGCGGTCTCGAGCACCCGCACCTGCGCGTCACGGTTCAGCTGCAGCGCGTAATCCTCCCCCATGCCCGCCTCCATGCCCCCCGAAGCGTTGAGCACGAGGACGTCGAGCGAGCCGAAGGCCTCGCGCACCGCGTCGAACATGGCCTGCACCGATTCGGCGTCGGTGAGGTCGGCGCCGACGACGAGGACCTCCACCCCCAGGCCGCGCAGCTCGGTGGCGAGCTTCTCGGCGCGCGGGGCCTTGTTGCGGTAGTTGATGACCACGTTCGCGCCGGCCTCGGCCAGGTAGCGCGCCGTGTCGGCGCCGATGCCCCGCGACGAGCCCGTCACGAGGGCGGTGCGGCCGGCGAGGGATCCGGGGGCGAGTGGCTGGGTCATGGGTGCTCCATCGGCTCGGTGCGGGGGCTCGCGCGACGGGCGGGCCGAGTCGACCCTATCAATCCCGGCCCCGCCGGCCGGGGGGTTGATAGGGTCGAGCCACACCAGGCCGAAGGGACCGCTCGATGCTGCCGGATCTGACGCAGTACCTGTGGATCCTGTGGCTGTCGCTGGCGTTCGTCTTCGTCATCATCGAGCTGCTGAGCCTGGAGTTCACCTTCCTGATGCTCGCGGCGGGCACCCTCGTCGGCGGGCTCGGGGTGAACCTTCTCGGCGGGCCGTGGTGGCTGCAGATCGGCGCCGCCGCGGCGCTGTCGGCGCTGCTGCTGTTCACGATCCGGCCGCTGCTGCTGCGGGCGCTCCGGCGCAGCTCCGCCGCGGTGCCGATGAACGTCGACGCGCTGTACGGCATGGGCGGGCGGGTCATGACAGCGTTCGTCGACGGCGCCGGGTCGGTCAAGCTCGACAACGGCGAGACGTGGACGGCGCGCCTGGCGCCGGACGGACCGGATGCCGCGCCGGGCGTCGGCGACCGCGTGCGGGTGCGCGCGGTGCGCGGGGCGACCGTCGAGGTGTCACCGCTGGACGCGGACCATCGCACCGACTGAGGGGGAACATCATGGTGGACATCGGGCAGTTCGTGGGACAGATCTTCGTCGTCATCCTGCTGGTCGTCATCGCGATCTTCGTCGTGGTGGTGCTCTTCCGCGCGATCCGCATCATCCCGCAGGCCAACGCCGGCATCGTCGAGCGCCTCGGCCGCTACCAGCGCACGCTCTCACCGGGGCTGAACCTGCTGGTGCCGTTCATCGACCGGCTCCGCCCGCTCATCGACATGCGCGAGCAGGTGGTGTCCTTCCCGCCGCAGCCGGTCATCACCGAGGACAACCTCGTGGTGTCGATCGACACCGTGGTCTACTTCCAGGTCACCGACGCCCGCGCCGCGACGTACGAGATCGCCAACTACCTCGGCGCCGTCGAGCAGCTGACCACCACGACGCTTCGAAACGTCGTCGGCGGCCTGAATCTCGAAGAGGCGCTCACCAGCCGCGACGAGATCAACAGCAAGCTCCGCGTGGTCCTGGACGAGGCCACCGGCAAGTGGGGCATCCGCGTCTCGCGCGTCGAGCTCAAGGCGATCGACCCGCCCGCGTCGATCCAGGACTCGATGGAGAAGCAGATGCGCGCCGAGCGCGACCGCCGCGCCGCCATCCTCACCGCCGAAGGGTCCAAGCAGTCCCAGATCCTCGAGGCGGAGGGGCGGCGTCAGGCCGAGATCCTGCGCGCCGAGGGTGACAAGCAGGCGGCCGTGCTGCGCGCCCAGGGCGAGTCCGAGGCGATCGAGATGGTCTTCAACGCGATCCACGTCGGCGACCCGGACGACAAGCTGCTGGCCTACCAGTACCTGCAGACCCTGCCGAAGATCGCCGAGAGCTCGTCGAGCAAGATGTGGATCATCCCGAGCGAGTTCACCGAGGCCCTGAAGGGCATCGGCGACGCCTTCGGGGGCCGCGCGGCGCCCGGCGGCGGACCGCGCGTCCGCGCCACGCCGGACGCCGAGAGCACGCGCGCCGCCGACGCGGCCGTCGCCGCGGCACGCGAGGCGGCGACCGCCGCGGACGACATCGCCTCCGAGGCGCGGGCGTCGGCGCCGGGGCTCCGCGATGACGGGGCGTGACCCCCGGCATCCCTGGTTCGGCGGGGACCATCCCCGCGTCCTCGCCCACCGCGGCTACCTGACGCCCGCCGATGCCGCGCACGGGATCGCCGAGAACTCCTTCCTCGCCCTCGCCGCCGCGCACGCCGCCGGTGCGGAGTACCTGGAGTCGGACTGCCACCTCACCGCCGATGGCGAGGCCGTCCTCTTCCACGACGACGACCTGGTGCGCGTGGCCGGCGATCCGCGCCCCGTCGCCGCGGTCGTCCTTCGCGAGCTCGAAGACATCATGTCCGAGCGCGGGGGCCTCGTGACGCTTCGCCAGGCGCTGGAGGCCTTCCCCGACTCGCGGTTCAACCTCGACGTCAAGGCCGCGACCGCGGCAGAGGCCGTCGGCGCGCTCGTGGCGCCGCACGCCGAGCGCGTGCTGCTGACGAGCTTCTCGGATGCGCGCCGCCGGGCGGCGCTCGCCGCCGCCGAGCGCGCGGGCGCCGCGATCCGCCCGGCGACGTCGGCCGGAACGGCCACGGTCGCCCGCGTGGTCGCGGCGGTCCGGCTGCGCTCGCACGTCCTCACCCGCCGCGCACTCGCGGGCGTGGACGCGCTGCAGGTTCCCGAGCACCACGGCCGGGTCCGGGTGGTCACGCGGGGCCTGGTCGAATCGGCGCACCGGGCGGGCGCCGAGGTGCACGTGTGGACGGTGAACGAACCGGCCCGCATGTCCCGGCTGCTGGACCTCGGGGTCGACGGCCTGGTCACCGACGACACCGCGCGAGCGCTGCGCGTCGTGGCTTCGCGCGCGGGCCGCTGACGCAGAGCGCCGACCGCTGAGCATCGGCTGTGAATGGCCGTTTCGCCCCGCCAGTTCGGATGATCCGCCCAGGTGTGTTCGTTATACCTGATCAGCGACGAGAGGACCACACAATGGCAGACCGCAGCCTGCGCGGCATCCGACTCGGCGCCCAGAGCCTACAGAGCGAAGAGGGCGTCGTTTTCCATGAGCGTGCACAGCACGTCTACAGCTGCACGTCCTGTGGACGTGACACCACCCTGACCTTCGCGGCCGACGCCGAGGTGCCCGAGGCGTGGGAGTGCCGCACGTGCGGCGCCGAAGCCCTCCTCCGCATCGGCGAGGGCACCGCGACAGTGGACCACTCCGGGGACAAGACCCCCCGCAGCCACTGGGACATGCTGCTCGAGCGCCGGACCCTGCCCGAGCTCGAAGAACTCCTCGAGGAGCGCCTGGCCCTGCTCCGCGCCCGCCGCGGCGCCGGTTCGACCGCGGACAAGAAGACCGCCTGAGTCAACGCGTCCTCTGCGCGCCGGTCCCTTCGGGGGCCGGCGTTCTGCGTGTGCGCCCATGGTGCACGAGGCCGGCGATTACCAGGGCGAGCAGGCTCCCCCACCCGAGGACGAGCTTGACCGCACCCCCGGCGAGGACGGCGGGCGTGAGGCCGGTTCGCAGCGGGACATCGACCAGCAGGTGCCCCGCCTCGCCCGCACCGAGGCCGTCGATCGTCGTGCCGTCCGGCGCGATCACCTGGCTGGTGCCGACGGTGGAGATGTTGACTACCGACCGGCCCGTCTCGATGGCGCGCATCCGCGCGAAGGCCAGCTGCTGCAGGTTCTCGTCGGTGTCCCGGAAGTCGGCGTTGTTGGTCTGGAACATGTAGACCTCGGCGCCGGAGCGCGCGCCCTCCCAGATCACGGCGTCGTAGATGACGTCGAAGCAGATCGCCAGTCCCACACCGACTCCGGCGACGTCGAGATACGGGGGGTTGGACCCGGGCGTGTACTCCCGCTGGATGAGTCCCACGAGGTCGGGGACGATCATCTCGTAGAACCACCGGTCGGGGACGTACTCCCCCATCGGCACGGGGTTGGCCTTGTCGTGCAGCGCGACCGCCCCCTCGCCGGCGACCCACAGCATCGAGGTGTTGAAGGTGTCGGCACCGCGCGTGGTCGCGGCGTTGACGACCAGGGGTGCGTCGACCCGGCGCGACAGCGCGTCCAGGATCGCCGCCGTCCCGGTGTCGGCGAGCGGGTCGGAGTCGATGCCGCCCTCGGGCCACAGCACGACGTCCACGTCCTCACCCAGCAGAGGGGCGGATGCCGCGAGCTGGGCGTCCAGCACCGCGTCGGGCGCCCGCTCGTCGAAGTAGCCCGAGGGCCCGTTCCCCTGCACCGCCCCGACCCGCAGGTCGCCGGCGGGCGTCGTCGGGAAGGCCGGCGTGACGAGCAGGACGAGGGCTGCCACGCCCGAGGGGAGGGCGGTGCGGACATCCCGCCACCGCCGGGCCCGCCCCCACTCGATCACCGCCGCCGACAGGAACACGATGAGGAAGGTCAGGCCGGCGACGCCCGTCCAGGAGGCCACGTGCGCCAGCGGGCTCTCGGACTGGCTCATCCCGATCCGCCCCCACGGGAAGCCGGTGTACGGCCAGGACCCCATGAACAGCTCCCGCGCGGTCCACAGGCCCGCCACGAGCGCCGGGAGGGCGACCAGCCGCACCCCCCGCCGATCCGAGATCCGCGGCACCCACGCGTACGCGGCGGCGAGGAGCAGGGATCCCGCGCCCATGAAGACGGTCTCGATGCCCGCGAGGGCGAACCACGGGATGAGGCCCAGGTAGCGGGTGATCCAGACGATGTGGATGAGGTAGAAGCTGGCGCCGAAGACCAGTCCCACCAGCAGCGCGCCGCCGGGTCGTCGCCCGATGAGGGCGACGAGCGCCATCCCCACGCCCACCGGCGCCAGCGGCCACCACCCCACATCCGGGAAGGCGAGGTCGAGCACCCACCCGCCTGCCGCCGAGACCAGGACCGCCAGCCACAGCGGCAGCAGCGGCCGCACCCGCTCGCGTCCGGCCGCCGTGACCGCCGGCATCCGGCTCTGACCGCTCACAGCGAGCTGTACGCGACGATGCCCCGCCGCACCTGGTCGAGGGCGCGCCGCGCGGTCTGCGCGAGCTCGGCGGGCGCCACGAGGGACAGCTGGTCGAGCAGGTCGATGGTCTGCTTCGTCCACCGGACGAAGTCACCGGCGGCCATGTCGGCGTCGGCGAGCACGCGGTCAAGCGCCGCACCCCGCGCCCAGCCGTGCATGGCCTGCACGAGCCCCGTCGCGATGGGCTCGGACCCGGGCAGCCGGTGGTCGCGCTCGAGGTCGTCCAGCCGCTGCCACAGGTCCTCGGTGGCGGCGAGGGCCGGCCGCAGGGGTCCGCGCGGCAGGCGGTGCTCGCCCGGGCCGGCCTCGTCACGACGGGGCTCGTAGACCAGCGCGCACGCGAGGGCGGCCAGCGACGCGGCATCCAGGTCCCGCCACAGTCCCAGGCGCAGGCTCTCGGCCACGAGCAGGTCGCGCTCGCCGTAGATGCGGCGCATCGTGCGACCGGCCTCGGTCAGGGTCACCGCCCCGTGCTCGTCGGTGCGGACGTAGTCCAGCGCCGTCAGGACGTCCACGACGCGGTCGAACACGCGTGCCACGGTTCCGGTGCGCGTGTCGATCTGGCGCCGCGTGCGCTCGATCTCGCGGCGCAGCTTCTCGTGCCGCTCCGCCCAGCGCGCGTGCAGCTCGTGGTCGGGGCACTGATGGCACGGATGCCGCTGCATACGCTTGCGCAGCCCCGCGATCTCGCGCAGGCGCGCGTCCCGGGTCGCCCGCGAGGCGCCGGCATCCTTGCGGTTGAGCTTCTCGGCGTCGCTGAGCGCGCGGCGGATGCCGGCGTACTCCTCGAAGTCGCCGCGATCGCACGTCATCGCCGCGGCGTAGCCGGCGAGGGACTCCTCCTTCTCGCGCACCTGCCGGGCAAGGCCCACCACGGCGCGATCGGCCTGGAACTGCGCGAAGGAGGATTCCAGCACCTCGCGCGCCCGCGGCCGGCCGAACTGGTCGATGAGGTTCACGGCCATGTTGTAGGTCGGGCGGAAGCTGGAGTTCAGCGGGTAGGTGCGGCGCGAGGCGAGGGCGGCGACCGCCTGCGGGTCCAGCCCCTCGGTCCACTGCACCACGGCATGGCCCTCGACGTCGATCCCGCGCCGGCCGGCGCGGCCGGTCAGCTGGGTGTACTCCCCCGACGTGATCGCCACGCGCGCCTCGCCGTTGAACTTCTCGAGCTTCTCGAGGACGACGGTGCGCGCGGGCATGTTGATCCCGAGCGCGAGGGTCTCGGTGGCGAAGACGACGCGAACCAGCTTCCGCTGGAACAGCTCCTCGACGACCTCTTTGAACGCCGGCAGCAGGCCGGCGTGATGGGAGGCGACGCCCCGTTCGAGGTTGTCGAGCCACTCGTAGTAGCCGAGGACGGCGAGATCCTCGTCGGGCAGCGTGCGGGTGCGCTCCTCGACGATGGCACGGATCTCGAGGCGCTCCTCGTGCGAGGTCAGCCGCAGGCCCGAGCGCCGCACCTGCTGGACGGCGGCGTCGCAGCCGGCACGGCTGAAGATGAAGAAGATCGCGGGCAGCAGGTTCGATCTGCCCAGGAGCTCGACGACGTCGGGGCGGTCGAGCCGCTCGATGCGCCGGACGTTGGAGGGGCGCACCGGGCGCCTACCCCCGCGCTGCGGGCGCCGGGAGGAGTGGCCGTCGCGGTGGGCGGCGCTGCGGGACGCCTGCGCGCTGCGGTTGCCTTCGAAGGCCGGGCCCTTGAAGGAGCGCAGGCGCATGAGCTCCTGGTTGACCTGGGCGGTGGCGATGCCCGCGCGGTCGTCGAAGAGGGGCAGCAGGTCGCCGCGCACCAGGACGTGCTGCTCCAGCGGCACCGGGCGGGTCTCCGAAACGATGACCTCGGTGTCGCCGCGGACGGCGTCCAGCCAGTCGCCGAACTCCTCGGCGTTGGACACCGTCGCCGACAGCGACACCAGCCGCACCGACGGCGGCAGGTGGATGATGACCTCCTCCCACACCGCGCCGCGGAACCGGTCGGCGAGGTAGTGGACCTCGTCCATGATCACGTAGCGCAGCCCGCGCAGCGCCGGGGAGTCGGCGTAGAGCATGTTGCGCAGGACCTCGGTGGTCATCACCACGATGCGCGCGGAGCCGTTGATGTTGGTGTCGCCGGTGAGCAGCCCCACCTGATCGGCGCCGTAGACGTCCTGGAGCTCGCGGAACTTCTGGTTCGACAGCGCCTTCATCGGCGTGGTGTAGAACGCCTTGTCGCCGGCGGCGCCGGGCTCCTGCATGGCGAGGTGGATCGCGAACTCGCCGACGATCGTCTTGCCCGCCCCCGTGGGCGCGGCCACCAGCACGCTGCGACCGGCCTCGAGCGCCCGGCATCCGGCCAGCTGGAACGGGTCGAGCTCGAACCGCTGGGCCGCGGCGAAGGCGGCGGTCAGCGGATGGCTGCGCGCGTCCTCGCCGGCCTGCCGGGCCCGCGCGTAGCGATCGGCGGGGCCCGGTCCGCTCATGCGCCCGCCTCGGGGGGCAGCAGCGTCGCCGCACGCTTCGCGCGGCGGCGGTCGAAGAGCAGCGACAGGCCGCCGGCGGCGAAGAAGAGCACGGTCAGGATGCCGGCGAGCATCAGCATGCTCACGACGTCGGCCGCGGGGGTGGCCAGGGCGGCGAAGGTGGTGGCGATGAGGATCGCCACCCGCCAGCCTTTGAGGATCGCCCGGCCGGACATGATGCCGGCGACGTTGAGGGCGACCAGGAACACCGGCAGGACGAAGGCGACGCCGATGACGACCATCAGCTTGAACACGAAGTCGTAGTACTCGGCGGCGTTGTAGAAGTTCACGCCGCCCTCGGGGGTGAACCCCCACATCAGCTCGATCACGTGCGGGACGATGAGGACCCCCACCCAGCAGCCGGCGAAGAACAGCGGCACCGCGGCGGCGACGAAGCTGATCGTGTAGCGGATCTCTTTGCGGGTGAGGCCGGGCATGATGAACGCCCAGATCTGCCAGAGCCACACCGGCGCAGACAGGAAGATGCCGATCGAGAAGGCGATCCGCATGCGCATGTCGAACGCGCTGGTGACGTTGGTGAAGTTCAGCGCCGAGAACTCGTCGCCGCGACGCTCGGTGATCTCACGGATGGGCCCGGTGATCCAGTGGATGATCGGGTCGGTGATGATGAACGCGACCACCATCCCCACGACGAGGGCGAGGGCGGCGAACATGAGCCGGCGGCGCAGCTCGATCAGGTGCGCCCCGAGCGACATCCGCTTGTCGCGCCGCGGGACGTCGGGCTCCTCGGTCCGCGGCGGCCCGGCGGTGACCACCGGCCTCAGGCGCGGTTGTCCGCGGAACCGTCGCCGGGCGGCGGCGGCGTGACCGAGGGCGTGGCGTCGGGTGTCGCGGCGGTGCGGCCGTCGGCGGACGTGGAGCCGGCGGATGCGGCATCCTCGTCCTTCATGGCCTTCATCTCGCCCTTGAAGACGCGGGCGGACTGCCCGACGCTCTTGGCGAGGGCCGGAAGCTTGGCCGCACCGAAGAGCAGGAGGATCACGGCGAGCAGGATCAGCAGGTGCCAGCCGTTGAGGTTGCCGAACATGGTGCGCTCCGTCTTCTTGCCAACAGGGTGGTGCCAGTCTAATCACGCCCGGCGCGGATGCCGCGGGATCGCCCGAACCGCCCGTGAACGTCAGGCGTACAGCGCGAGGCCCGCGGCCGCCCAGTCCGCGGCCGCGCGGCGGGCTCCCGCGGGTTCGAGGATCTCGACGTCACCGCCGCGTCGCGCGGCGAGCCGCCGCAGACTCGCCTCGTCGGCGATGCGCAGGGTCGCCACGGTCGTCCCGTCGGCAGCGGACTCGATCGTCGCCCGCTCGAGGTAGTCGCCCACCAGCGGCGCGAGCGCGCTGGGGAACCGCAAGCGGGCCACGACGTCACCCTCACCCGGCTGGAACCAGTCCGGCACCGGCTCCTCGCCGTGGGTGCTGGCGACGTCGGTGAGGGCGAGGTCGCTGACCCGGTCCAGGTGGAAGGTGCGCATCGCCTGCCGCAGGTGGCACCACCCCTGCAGGTACCACTGGCCGTCGGCGATGTGGACCTTGACGGGGTCCACCGTCCGCGTCGTGGGAGCGGCATCGGGCGCACGGTACGTGAACGAGACCGCGACACCGCGGCGGAGGGCGTCCGCGACGGCGTCGCGGACGGCGTCGACGGGCCCCGGGGCGACGATGACCTCGGGCGGCGCGCTGGCCGCTCCGCGCGCGAGCTTGGCCAGCAGCCCCGCGAACACCTCGGTGTCGCCGACCCCTGGGATCGCCCGGGCCAGCTGCAGCCCGGCCAGGAGCGCGGCGGCCTCGCGCGCGCTCAGGCGCGGCGTCCGCTCCAGCCCGACCGCGTTCGTGATGACGATGGCGTCCTGCTGGTCCAGCAGGTCCCAGTCGATGTCGAAGAGGTCGTTGGCCATCTGCCAGTAGCCGCCGTCGCCGGGGAGGCCGATCACCGTCAGGCTCTCGACCATGGACCGCATCTGCTCGGGCGTGACGTCGAACTCCGCGGCCGCCTCGGCCAGCGACACCTCGCCCTTGCCGACGAGATAGGGCACGAGCTGCAGCAGAAGGGCCGCGCGATCGGTGGCCAGCGGGGCGCGGGCGGCGCTCATCGTCCCCCTCCGTGCACGCTCAGCGCGGCGGTCAGGCGCGCGATGACGGCGTCGCGCAGATCGGGCGGCTCGACGACCCGGACCTCGGGGCCGTACGAGGCGAGCTCGTCGGCGAAGACGTGCAGGTCGACGTACGGCACGTGCACCCCCTGCTCGGCGGGCCGGGCGCGGCGCGCGAGCCGCAGCGCCGCCTCGGTCCCGGGATCCACCTCGAGCAGGGCCGACTGGCGGGCGGCGACCTCTTCGAGTCCGGCCAGCGCCCGCTCCCCCGCGCCGTCGCGGAGCGCCGCATCGAACGTGTCGCGCTCGAGGTCGACGGGACCGACGATGCGGGACAGCAGGAAGGTGCGATCGGCCGCCACCCCGAGGTCGTGGCCGAAGACGTGCCAGCGGGCCTCGTACTCGACGAGCGCGAGCGGCTGCACCCGGCGACGGCGGGGCTCCGCCTCGCCGGGGCGGAAGTACGGGAACGAGACCACGCGGCACTGCTCGATGGCGCGGTGGAGGGGGCCGAACGCCGCCTCCCGGGCGCTCAGGCGGGGCGAGAAGCCGATGATGGGCGCGTCGACGGCGATCCCGCCGAGCGCGCGGATCTTGCGCAGCCCCGTCCGGGCGTCGCCGGACATCGATCCCTCGCTCCACACCTCGCCGGCGAGGTTCAGCAGCGCGAGCTCGGCGGGGGTGAAGTCGATGTCCTCGGGCAGCTCGTACTCGGCGGTGGGCACGCGGTAGCGCGCCTCGCGCAGGTCGTCCGGATCGGCCCAGTCCCCGATCGTCTGGATGGGCACCCCCATCCGTCGCAGGTTCTCCTTGTCGCGCTCGAACATCTTCTCGAGCGCGTCCCGCGATGCACCGGACTCGCCCTGCTCGCGATAGCCCGAGACCGAGGCCAGGATGGTGTCCTTCGTGATCCCCTGGTCGGTCGCCATGAGGGCGACCACGAGGTTCACCAGCCGCTCTTCGGGCGGGATCTTCGCAGGGACGTTCGCGGGCACCCCCTCATCCTAGGTCGGCGGGGGCGGGGAGCCCGGGTGGCTCAGGCGGCGGGTTCGTCCAGACCCAGGATGTCGATCACGAACACCAGCGTCGATCCCGCGGGGATCGCGCCCTGCTCGGCGTCGCCGTACCCCAGCTCGGGCGGGATGACCACCATCACCTGGGATCCGACGCGCTGCCCTTCCAGGGCCTGCGCGAACCCGGGGACCACGCCGTCGAGCGTGAGCGAGGCGGGGGCGGAGTCCCACGTGCTGTCGAACACCTCGCGATCGGCCCACGTCACGCCGGTGTAGTGCACGCGGACGGGGACGTCGCCGGTGACCTCCTCGCCGTCGCCCTCGATAAGGGTCTGGACGACGAGGTCCTCGGGCGCATCGCCGTCGGGGACGATGATGCCCGGCCGCCCGTCGGGGGCGCGCACGACCGACGGCACGCCGTTTCCGGCGTTGAAGCGCAGCCCGCCCTCGGCGTGGGGCAGGTACACCTTGCGGACGTCGATGACCGCGACCGCCGAGTCGTCCTCGCCGATGCCGAGCCCCTGGGCCGTGCGCTCCTCGATGTCGCCGGGAGCCAGCGCGACGGCGACCCGCGTACCCTCGGCGGCGCACTCCAGCGCGTCCTCGAAGCCGGGGAAGGATGCCGTCCACTGCGTGAGCGGGATGGGGCTGGAGTAGTTGCCGTCGTACGGGGTGCTGACGATCAGGTCGCCGGTCTCACCGCTGACGAGCGTGACGTCGAGGACGGCCAGCTGCTCGTCGGAGCGGATGGGGGTGCCGGTGCCCGTCTCGACGTCGCGGAAGGCCGTCGCCTGGGTGTGGAACGGCGCGTAGACCGACACATCGGGCACGTTGTCGACGGGTCCCGAGACCGTGATCAGGTCGGTGGCGGGGGCCGAGGCGGCCGGCCGCGGGCAGTCCCCCGCGGTCCCGGGCAGCGAGCAGCCGGTCAGGCCGACCGCGGCGAGGGCGACGACCGAGGAGGCAGCGAGGATCTTGCGCACCGTGACAGTCTAGAGCGACGCCTCGGCGGATCCGTCCCCGGCCTCGCCTGCGGCGGCCAGCCGGGCGCCGTCGGCGGCGCGCTGCGCCTCGCGGACGCGCTTGCGCAGGTTCTTGTCGGTGATCTGGCGGTCTCCGACCGCCCCCGGGGTCCACAGCTCGACGTCCTCGTCGCCGTAGCTGGATTTCGACGCCCGGCGCTTGACCTCCGGCGGCACGGCTCCCGGCGCGAGGCGCCTGGCCCACACCAGGAAGCCGGTGTGGGCGACCATGCGGTGGTCCGGCCGCACGGCCAGGCCCTCGACGTGCCAGCCGCGCACCATCGTCTCGTTGGCGTCGGGCTCGGTGAACAGCCCGGTGCCGCGGATGTACTCCGCCACCCGGCTCAGCTGCGTCGCCGTGGCGACGTAGCAGACGACCACGCCACCGGGCGCGAGGGCGTCGGCCACGACGTCGATGCACTCCCACGGGGCGAGCATGTCCAGCACGACACGATCGACGGATGCCGGTGCCACCGCCTGCGGGAGCGACTCCACGAGGTCGCCGACGACGACCTCCCAGTTGCCGGGCACTCCGCCCGTGAACGTCTCGACGTTCGCCCGCGCGACCTCGGCGAACTCCTCGCGGCGCTCGAACGACACCAGCCGGCCGTCGGCGCCGACGGCGCGCAGCAGCCAGAGCGACAGCGCGCCCGAGCCGACGCCGGCCTCGACGACCGTCGCCCCCGGGAAGACGTCCGCCTGCGCGAGGATCTGCGCGGCATCCTTCGGGTAGACGATCGCCGCGCCCCGCGGCATCGACATGACGAAGTCGCGCAGCAGCGGCCGGAGGGCGAGGTACTCGTGGCCGGCGCTGTTGGCGACGACCGAGCCGTCCGGCTGGCCGATGAGGGCGCTGTGGCGGAGCACGCCGTGGTGGGTGTGCAGCTCGCCGTCCTCGCGCAGGGTGACGGTGTGCAGGCGGTTCTTGGGGCCTGTCAGCTGGACGCGGTCGCCGACGCGGAACGGTCCTCGGGGCTGCGCGGTCATCGGGTGTGCTCCTTCTCGGCACGGGCGGCGATGTGCTCGAGGTGCGCGGCGTGCACCGCGGCGAGGTCGGCGGGGGTGCGTCCGGCGAGAGTGGGCCACAGCACGTGGGCGCCGGCGCCCTCGAGCGAGACCATGAGCGGCACGCCCACCGCCGTGGCGCCCGAGGCGACGGCGGAGCGGAGGCCGTTCGGGGAGTCCTCGATGGCGACCACCTGGTCGGGGGTCACCCCGAGCGTCTCGCACGCCTTCAGGTAGGGGTCGGGGTAGGGCTTGGGGCGGGTGACGTCGTCGCCGGCGACGACGACGTCGAACGCGTCGAAGTCGATCAGGTCGACGACGGACTGCGCCATCCGCCGCATCGACATCGTCACCAGGGCGGTCTTGACGCCCGCCTCGCGCAGCGCCGCGAGCAGCTCGCGGGCGCCCGGGCGGAAGGGGACGCCGTCGGCGCGCAGCCGCCGCATGACCTCGTCGGTGAGGTGGTCGACGATCTCGTGCGTGCCCATCCGCACGCCGGCCTCCTGCAGGATGCGCGCGGAGTCCTCGAGCCCGAGGCCCACCATCGCCAGGCCCTGCTCGTGAGACCACGTACCGCCGAAGCTCTCGACGAGCGGCGTCTCGGCGGCCATCCAGTACGGCTCGGTGTCGACGAGGGTGCCGTCCATGTCCCATAGGACGGCGGCGAGGGTTCCAGGCGGGGTCACCCGCCCATGCTACGGGGGCGCGGCGGCGGCGGACTGCGCGCCGGACCCGCCGGACGGTCGCGACGCCTATCCTGGTGTGAACCCCCGCCGGGGGCGGAGGAGGTCGCGTGAACGGACTGGGTCGCAGGGTGCTGGTCGCCGCGTTCGACGGATGGAACGACGCCGGCGAGGCCGCGTCCTCCGCCATCGGGCAGCTGCGCGACGAGGGCTCCTACGAACCGGTGTTCTCGGTCGACCCCGAGCTGTACTTCGACTACCAGTACACGCGCCCGAGCATCTCCACCGACCCCGAGGGCAAACGGGTGCTGACCTGGCCCTCGGCCACCCTGCTGCGGCCGACCGAGGACGCCGGGGGGACGCAGCTGTGGCTGCTGACGGGCGTGGAGCCCGCCCGCGCGTGGCAGGCGTTCGCGGCGGAGTTCATCGACGTCGCCCTGCGGGAGGACATCACCGGCTTCGTCTCGATGGGCTCGATGATGTCGGACGTCCCGCACACCCGGCCCATCTCGGTCTTCGCCGGCAGCGACAACGAGCAGCTGCGGGTGAGCCACGGGCTCGAGAAGAGCACGTACGAGGGCCCCGTCGGCATCCTGAGCGTGCTGGGACACGCCGCCGACGCCGCCGGCATCCCGACAGCGAGTCTGTGGGCGAGCGTGCCGCACTACGTCGCGGGCCACACCCCGTCGCCCAAGGCGACCCTCGCGCTGCTGGACCGCCTCGAGGACCTCACCGGCGCCGACGTCCCCCGCGGGTCGCTCGCCGTCGACGCCGCCGCGTGGGAGGCGTCCATCGACGCAGCAGCCGCGGACGACGAAGAGATGACGGAGTACATCCGCCAGCTCGAGCGCACGCGCGACACGTGGGACTCCCCCGAGGCGTCCGGCGACGCCATCGCCCAGGAGTTCGAGCGCTACCTCCGGCGCGGCGGAGAAGGGCCCCACAAGCCCGGCCGCGACGACCCGCGCCGCTGAACCGGCGACGCCGCGCGCTCAGTACGCCTGCAGCACGCCCATGCTCAGCAGCACGAGCAGCAGCGACCCGAGCGCGACGCGGTAGATCACGAACGGCAGGAAGCTGTGCTTCGAGATCCACCGCATGAAGAACGCGATGACGGCCAGCGCCACCACGAAGGCGACGAGGGTGGCCGCCGCGGTCTCGCCGAGCGTGAACAGCGCCGGCTCGTTCCAGCTCTTCACGAGCTGGTAGAACCCCGAGCCGAAGACGGCCGGGATCGCCAGCAGGAACGCGTAACGGGCGGCGGCGGCGCGCTCGTAGCCCATGAACAGGCCCGCCGTGATCGTGCCCCCGGATCGTGAGACGCCCGGGATGAGGGCGAGCGACTGCGCGAACCCGTAGACCACGCCGTGCCCGACCGTGAGGTCGTTGAGCCGGCGTTTCTTGGCTCCGACCATGTCGGCGATCCCCAGCAGCACGCCGAAGAAGATCAGCATCCCCGCCACGAGCCACAGGGAGCGCAGCGTCGTCTCGATCTGGTCCTGGAACAGCAGGCCGAACACGACGATCGGGATGCTGCCGACGATGATCAGCCACCCCATGCGCGCATCGGGGTCGTTCCGCGGCACGCGGCCGGTGAGCGACCGGAACCAGCTGCCGATGATGCGGACGATGTCGCGCCAGAAGAACACCACGACGGCGGCCTCGGTGCCGATCTGGGTGATGGCGGTGAAGGCGGCGCCGGGGTCCTGCGCGCTCGGCAGGAACTCGCCGAGGATCCGCAGATGCGCGCTCGACGAGATCGGCAGGAACTCGGTGAGTCCCTGCACCAGGCCGAGGATGATCGCCTCGATCAGCATGCAGTGCCTTTCGTGAGGGATGCCGGGGGCCCGGCATCCGCTGTCAGTACGTGCGGAGCAGGTCGGTGAGCACCGACTGTCCGAAGACGAGGGCGTCCAGCGGCACGCGCTCGTCGACGCCGTGGAACATGCCCGTGAAGTCCAGGCCCGCGGGCAGCCGCAGCGGCGCGAAGCCGTAGCCGGCGATGCCGAGCGCGGCGAGGGCCTTGTTGTCGGTCCCGCCGCCCATGAGGTACGGCACGACCGGGACGCCGGGGTCGTGGCGGCCGAGGGCCGCCACCATCGCGTCGACCAGGTCGCCGGCGAAGGGGACCTCGAGGCCGATGTCGGCGTGGACGATCTCGACCTCGACGCCCGGCCCGACGATGCGGCGGATGTCGGCGAGGGCGGACTCCTCGGTCCCCGGAAGGACGCGCACGTCGATGAGCGCCTCGGCGCGATCGGGGATCACGTTGTGCTTGTACCCCGCGGTGAGGCCGGTGGGGTTGGTCGTGGTGCGCAGCGTCGAGCGCAGGAAGCCCGCGGCCGGCCCGGCGGCGCGGGCGACGGCATCCGGATCGGCGGGGTCGCCGCCGGTGAGCGCCGCGAGGCCGTCGACCATCTGCCGCGTGGTGTCGGTGAGCGTGACGGGCCACTCCGTCCGCCCGAGCGCGGCGACGGCCTCGGCCAGGGCGGTGACGGCGTTGTCGGCGTGCACGCTCGAGCCGTGGGCGGCGCGGCCGCGGGCGACGAGGCGGATCCACACCAGCGCCTTCTCGCCCACCTGCAGCAGGTAGGCGCGCCGGCCGCCGGCGTCGATGGAGTATCCGCCGACTTCGCTGATCGCCTCGGTCGCCCCGGCGAACCACTCCGGGCGATCGCGCACGACGAGCGCCGAGCCCTCGATGCCGCCGTTCTCCTCGTCGGCGAAGAAGGTCACGATGACGTCGCGCTCGGGCTGCTCGCCGGCCCGCAGCAGGTCGGCGACCGAGGTGAGGATCATGGCGTCCATGTCCTTCATGTCCACGGCGCCCCGGCCCCACAGCATCCCGTCTCTGATCTCGCCGGCGAACGGGTCGACCGACCAGTCCTCGGCGACGGCGGGGACGACGTCGAGGTGGCCGTGCAGGACGAGCGCGGGCTTGTCCGGGTTGCGGCCGGGAATGCGGGCGCAGACGTTCGTGCGCCGCGGGATCGGCTCGTAGTACTCGGGGCGAAGGCCGAGCCCGCGCAGGTACTCCCCCACGTATTCGGCGGCTTCGCGCTCGCCGGCGGCGCGACCGCCGCCGTGGTTGGTGGTGTCGAACCGGATGAGGTCGCGGGCGATGCGCACGACCTCGGGCAGCGTCGATTCGGGCGAGGGCATGCCGACCAACCTACCCGCCCTCCCCCTGCGCCCTCTCCCCCTTCCCTGCCCCGCACCGCACCGGCAGGGCACCCCGACCGCGCACCGCCACCCTGACCCCCACCCCCGCACGGATCACGTGATGCGCACGAGATCACCCGCTGCGTACCGCGAATACCGGGTGCGTTCGTGCAGATCACGTGATGTGGTGGAGGGGGCGGGGCGATTCGGTCGGGGGGCGGGGACGTGGTAGTGTCGATCCTCGGTTGCGAAACCGAAAACCACCTGCGCGGGTGGCGGAATAGGTAGACGCGCTAGCTTGAGGTGCTAGTGCCCGTATAGGGCGTGGGGGTTCAAGTCCCCCCTCGCGCACAGAATGGAAAAGGCCCCGGTCACCGGGGCCTTTTTCGTTTCCGGATGCCGGTCTCAGGCGACGCTGACACCGAAGGCGAGTCCGAGGGCGTAGGTGATCGCGGCCGCGCCGAACCCGATCGCCAGCTGCCGAAGCGCGCGTCGCAGCGGCGCGGCGCCCGAGAGCAGGCCCACCATGGCGCCGGTGGCCAGCAGCGCGACGCCGACGAGGACGAGCGCGAGGACGACGGCGGCGAACCCCGAGAGCCCGAACAGCCACGGCAGCACCGGGATGATCGCCCCCGACGCGAAGAACAGGAAGCTCGAGGTGGCGGCGCCCATCGCCCCGCCCACGACGTCGTGGTCGTCACCGGACTCGTCGTGCCGGCGGTACGGTCCGGGCCCCTCTGCGGCGCGGGCCTCGGCGAGGACGAGGCCCGCGCGCTCGTGCGCGTCGGCCTCGCTCATCCCCCGCGTGCGGTAGACCAGCGCGAGCTCGTTGGCGTCGAGGTCCAGGTCCGGCAGGACGTGGTCGGCGTCGTTGTTCGGCTGGGTCGCCGCGAGGAGCTCCCGCTGGGAGCGGACCGAGACGAACTCCCCGGCCCCCATCGAGAGCGCGCCGGCGAGCAGTCCCGCGATGCCCGAGAAGAGCACGAACTGGGGGGCGACGCCGGTGGCGCCGATGCCGAGGACGAGGGCGAGGTTGGAGACCAGGCCGTCGTTGGCGCCGAACACCGCGGCGCGGAAGGTTCCGGACAGGCGGCGGCGCCCGCGCGCGGCGAGGCCCCGCACGACCTCCTGGTGGATGCGCTCGTCGGCGGCCATGGCGGCCGTGGCGTGCGGGTCGTCGGCGTACGGGGAGCGTCCCTCGGCGTTCTGCGCGAGGGCGAGGACGAAGATCGAGCCGAAGCGGCGGGCCATCCAGCCGAGCAGCCGCGTGCGCATGTCCGGTCTGGGCAGCCGGTCCGGCTCCCCGCCGAGCAGTTCCAGCCAGTGCGCCTCGTGGCGTCCCTCGGCGTCGGCCAGGGCGGTGAGGATCGCCCGCTCCTCGCCCTCGCGGCGGGCGGCGAGTTCGCGGTACACGCGCGCCTCGGCGCGCTCGTTCACGAGGTGCTGCGCCCACCGACGGCGGTCACGGGCGACGGGGACGGCGGGCGCGCTCACAGGGACTCCGAATCGAAGCGGACGGGGAAGGGGACGCCTTCACGCTACTTTCCGCCCGCGCCCGCAACCCGTCGGATCCGCGGATTGCCAGCATTTCGGATCCCCGAACGACCCGCCTCAGGCCCGTACCCGCGAACGCAGCGTGTCGATGCGCGACTGCAGCTGTGCGACCGTCGCGTGCGAGACCGCGGGGCCGCCGCACACGCGCCGCAGCTCGGCGTGGATCGCCCCGTGCGGCTCGCCCGACTGTCGCGCGTACAGCCCGACGAGGCTGTTCAGCAGCTGCCGCTGCTCCTTCAGCGTGCGATGCAGGGCGGCCGGGGGCGCGGGCGCCGACGGCGCCTCGCCCGCGGCCTCGCGCGCCTCGCGGGCGTGCCGGTGGCGTCCCTGCCGGGCCTGCCGCTGCATGAGCAGCTCGTGGACGTGCTCGGGTTCGAGCAGACCCGGCAGTCCCAGGAACTCCTCCTCTTCGGGGGTGCCCGGCACGGCGAGCTGCCCGAACTCGCGTCCGTCGTACAGCACGCGGTCGAAGTGCGCGAGCGAGCCGAGCGCCTGGTAGCTGAACTCCTCGGTGAGGGCGTCGGATGCCGACTCCTCGCGCTCGGCGGCGTCGAGCAGGTCGTCGTCCAGCCCGTCGTCGTCGCCGTCGCTCTCGCGGTCCAGCGCGTGATCGCGCTGCCGCTCCATCTCGCCGGCAAGGGCCAGCAGCTGCGGCACGTGCGGCAGGAACACGCTCGCCGTCTCGCCGCGGCGGCGGGCGCGGACGAAACGCCCGATGGCCTGGGCGAAGAACAGCGGCGTCGACGCCGACGTCGCGTACACGCCGACGGCCAGTCGGGGCACATCCACGCCCTCGGACACCATGCGCACCGCCACCATCCAGCGGCTGGTGCCCGCCGAGAACTCCTCGATGCGCGAGGACGCCTCGGCCTCGTCCGACAGCACCACCGTCGGCTGCTCGCCGGTGATCTCGCGCAGGATCGCGGCGTACGCCCGCGCGGCGGTCTGATCCGTCGCGATCACGAGCCCCCCGGCATCCGGGATCTGCTCGCGCACCTCGCTCAGGCGGCGGTCCGCCGAGCGCAGCACCGCGGGGATCCACTCCCCCTCCGGATCCAGCGCCGTCCGCCACGCCTGCGACGTGATGTCCTTGGTGTTGTCCTGCCCGAGCTGGGCCTCCATCTCGTCGCCGGCCTTCGTGCGCCA
Source organism: Microbacterium aureliae (assembly GCF_054780155.1). Classification (NCBI taxonomy): domain Bacteria; kingdom Bacillati; phylum Actinomycetota; class Actinomycetes; order Micrococcales; family Microbacteriaceae; genus Microbacterium; species Microbacterium aureliae. Next base: position 51,286 of record NZ_BAAGWW010000001.1, on the reverse strand, counting down.
CCGCATCTGACCGGCGTACACCAGGAAGATCACCGGCCGGACAACGCCGTCCTCGAGCGCGCGCCCGTAGCCGTAGCTGTAGTCGGTGCGCGAGAGGCGGATCCCCTTGTCGTCGGGGTGGTACTCCACGAACGGGATGGGGGCGGTGTCGCTGCGGAACGGCGTGCCCGACAGCAGCAGCCGCCGCGTCGCCCGGCCGTACGCCTCGCGCAGGGCGTCGCCCCAGCTGAGTGCGTCGCCGCCGTGGTGCACCTCGTCGAGGATGACGAGCGTGCGCTTGTCGAGCACGAGGCGCTGATGCACCGACGCCTTCACCGCGACCTGGGCGTAGGTCACGGCGACGCCGTGGAAGTGGCGCGCAGGGGCGGAGTGCCGGTTGCTGAAGGCGGGATCCAGCCGGATCGACACGCGTGCGGCGGCATCGGCCCACTGCGTCTTGAGGTGCTCGGTGGGGGCGACCACGACGATGCGCTCGACCACCCGGCGACGAAGCAGCTCGGTCGCCAGACGCAGGGCGAACGTGGTCTTGCCGGCCCCGGGGGTCGCCGCGGCGAGGAAGTCGCGGGGGCCGGCGCCCTCGCCGTCGGGACCGTCCATGCCGAAGTACTGGTCCAGCGCCTCGGCCTGCCACGCGCGCAGCCGCTGCGCCGTGCCCCACGGGGCGCGCTGCGGGTACGACGGCGACAGATGCTCGGCGGCGAAGCTGCCGAGGTGCGGCGCGCCGGCCGCGGCGGCCTCCGGATGGACGTCGGCCTGCTCCACCGGCATCCCCCCTCCCGCGTTCGACAGCGAGAACCCACCCTAGGCGAAACCTCCCCCACCGGCCGCGCGGCCGGGCCGCCGCACGCCTCGTCGCTAGGCTGGGGAGAGGTCACGAACCGAGGAAGAGAATGCCCACGAGCGAATCCGCGCGCACCCCGTACGTCCCCAACGCCCAGCCCCATCCGTGGCGGCGCTACGTGGCGATCGGCGACTCGTTCACCGAGGGCATCGGCGACCCGGAGCCCTCGTCGCCCGGCGGTCACCGCGGATGGGCCGACCGCGTGGCCGAGGTGCTCTCGTCCTCGGTCGACGATTTCGCGTACGCGAACCTCGCCGTCCGCGGCAAGCTGATCGGCCAGATCGTCCAGACGCAGGTCGAGCCCGCGCTGGCGCTCAAGCCGGACCTGGTGACGTTCTCGGCGGGCGGCAACGACGTCATCCGCCCGTCCTCCGACCCCGACGCCGTCGCTGAGCAGTTCGAGGATGCCGTCGTGCGGCTGGGTTCGGAGGGCGCCACCGTCGTGGTGTTCACCGGCATCGACACGAACTTCACCCCCGTCTTCCGCGGCATCCGCGGCAAGGTCGCGATCTACAACGAGAACATCCGGGCGATCGCCGAGAAGCACGACTGCATCGTCGCCGACCAGTGGGCGCTGAAAGAGATCCAGGACGCGCGCTTCTTCGACGACGACCGGCTGCACCTCAACGCCCTCGGTCATCACGAGGTGGCACGCATGGTGCTTCGCACCCTCAACGTCCCCAACGATCTGCAGCCGATGCAGCCGGGGGTCCTGCCGCAGCGCACGTGGCGGCAGGCCCGGGCCCACGACCTGGTGTGGGCGCGCGAGTACTTCGTGCCGTGGGTGCTGCGGCGGCTGCGCCACCAGTCGTCCGGGGACGACATCACCGCCAAGCGGCCGGACGTCTCCCCCGTGCTGCTGCGGACGATCGACACGCCGTCGGACGCGCCTGCCGGCGACGGCGACGGCGACTGATCCCTAGCGCGCCCGCAGCTCCCACAGGACGACGGCACTGGCCGCGGCGACGTTGAGGGAGTCCACGTCCCCGGCCATCGGGATGGTCACGACGACGTCGGCGGCGGCCAGCGCCGCGCGCGAGAGCCCGTCGCCCTCGGCACCGAACAGCAGCGCCACGCGCTCGGGACGCCGCGCGGAGTAGTCCGCCAGCGACGCCGCGTCGTCGGCGAGCGCGAGGGCCGCCAGCTCGAACCCCGCCGCGGCGAGCACGTCGCGCGCGGCGGGCCACTCGGGGAGCCGGGTCCACGGCACCTGGAAGACCGTCCCCATGCTCACGCGGACGCTGCGGCGGTACAGCGGGTCGGCGCACCGCGGGCCGATGAGGACCGCGTCGGCGCCGAGTCCGGCCGCCGCGCGGAAGATGGCGCCGACGTTGGTGTGGTCCACGATCTCGTCGAGCACCACCACCGTCCGCGCTCCCGCCAGGATCGCGGCCGGCTCGGGCAGGACGGGACGGTGCATTGCGGCCAGCACGCCGCGGTGCACGGCGTAGCCGGTGAGCTGCTCGGCGATCTCGGCGCTGACGACGTACACCGGCACGTCGCGCCCGGTCAGCAGCCGCTCGGCATCGGGCAGCCACTTCTCTTGCACGAGCACGGACCGCGGCACGTGACCGGCCCGCAGGGCCCGCTGCAGCACCTTGGCGGACTCGGCGATGTACAGGCCCTCGGCCGGCTCGCGCACGCGGCGCAAGGCCACGTCGGTGAGGTCGCGGTAGTCCGCCAGCCGCGGGTCGCCGGCGTCGGTCACCGACTGGGGGGACGTCGTCATCGCTCCACTCTGCCAGCCGTAACCTGCCCGAAAAGCGCGACGCCTACACTCGGAGGGTCGAGAGGGGGCAGATGTCCACGGGATCGCCTCCGGCCGCGCTCGCGACCGGGCACGACGCGGCCGTCGCCGACGCCGTCCAGCGCGCGATCGACGCCCTCGCCGGCCGGCGGATCGCGGTGCTCACCGGCGCCGGCGTGTCCACAGACTCCGGCATCCCCGACTATCGCGGCAAGGGCGCACCGGTGCGCACCCCCATGACCGTCGAGCAGTTCCTCGGAAGCGACGCCGCGCGGCGCCGGTACTGGGTCGGCAGTCATCTGGGGTGGCGCACCTTCGCCGCGGCGGAGCCCAATCTCGGGCACCGCGCGCTCGCGCGCCTCGAGGAGCGGGGGCTCGCCACCGGGGTCATCACCCAGAACGTCGACGGCCTGCACGTGCGCGCCGGCAGCCGCCGCGTCGTGGAGCTCCACGGCACCATGCGGCGGGTCTTCTGCACGCGCTGCGGCCAGGTGTTCGACCGGCGCGACCTCGCGGTCCGCGTCGAGACCGAGAACCCGTGGATCGCCGTGCCGGAGTCCGTGGCGCTCGGTCCGGACGGCGACGTCCTCCCCCGGAGCACCGACGGGTTCGTGGTGCCGGCGTGCAGCGTGTGCGACGGCGTCCTCAAGCCCGACGTCGTCTTCTTCGGGGAGTACATCCCGCTCGAGAAGTTCCGCGAGGCCGAGCAGCTGGTGCAGGCCAGCCAGGCGCTCGTGATCGCCGGCAGCTCGCTGGTGGTCAATTCCGGCATCCGCCTGCTGGAGCGGGCGCGTCGCCGGCGCCTGCCCGTGGTGATCGTCAACCGCGGCACCACCCGCGCCGACGCGCGGGCGACGGTCAAGATCGACGCGGGCACGAGCGAAGTGCTCGGGATGCTGGCGGACGCCCTGCCGGCATCGTGAGGCGACCGTGCGGCGGCAGGGCGAGGCGGCAGCGGGCGAGGCGGCGCCGGGCAGGACGTAGGCTCGAAGGGTGACGAGCCTCATCCTGATCCGCCACGGCGAGACCGACTGGAACCGCGACCGGCGCATCCAGGGGGCGACGGACATCCCCCTCAACGACACCGGCCGCCGGCAGGCGCGGGACGCCGCGACCGCGCTGCGGGAGCGCCTGGACCGTGCCGGCCGCGTCGGGATCGTCGCCAGCGACCTCTCGCGTGCCCGCGAGACCGCCGAGATCATCGCCGGCGAGCTGGGTCTGCCGTCGCCGCGGCTGTACCCGCAGCTGCGGGAGCGCGCCTACGGCGAGGCCGAGGGTATGGGGATCGACGAGTTCACCGCCCGCTGGGGCGCGAGCTTCCACGGCGGCGTGCCCGGCGCCGAGGAGCCCGAGGCGCTGCGGCGCCGCGCGCTCGGCGCCCTGCGGCAGGTGGTCCGCGACCTGCGGCGGCTGAGCGCACCCGCGCCGGCGACCCTCCTCGTCGTCGCCCACGGGGGCCTCATCCGAGAGGTGATAGGGCACGCCACCGGCGGCGAGCTGCCGCTGCCCGGCGAGCGGCTCGCCAACGGCTCGGCCCACGAGGTGCTCTACGAGCGCGACCGGCTCAGCCTGCGCTCGTACGCGGCGGTCGCCCCCGTCTGACCGGCTACCGCGCGCGGCCCACCAGCGCGCGGGCGTGCCGCAGCACCGGCTCGTCGACCATGCGCCCCTCGTGGACGAACACCCCCCGCTGTCCCTCGGCTGCGGCGAGGACGCCCCGCGCCCAGGCGAGCGACGCCTCGTCGGGCCGGTAGGCCTCGCGGATCACGTCGACCTGACCCGGGTGGATGCACGCGGTGGCGTGGAATCCGGATGCCGCGGCGTCGGCCGCCTCGAGCGCCAGGCCCTTCCTGTCGGCGATGTCGAGGTGCACGGCATCGATCGCCGCCTTGCCGTGCGCGCCGGCGGCCAGCAGCACGCGCGAGCGGGCGGTCCGCGCGACGTCGCGGTAGCGGCCGGTCGGCGTGCGGCTGGAGAAGCCGCCGAGCGAGGCCACGAGGTCCTCGGCGCCCCACATCAGGGCGACGACGTTGTCGAGCGCCGCGAGCTTCTCGGCCGCCAGGACGCCCCGCGCCGTCTCGCACAGCGCGACCACCGCGAAGCGCCCGTCGATGCGCCGGGCGGCCTTTGCGGACTCGGCCTTGGCCAGCATGATCATGCGGTAGTCGGTCTGCGAGAGGGTGGCGAGGTCGGCCTCGTGCTCGGGGGTCCCCACGGGGTTCACCCGCACGATGACGCGCGCCGGGTCGAGGTCGGATTCGATGAGCGCGCCGCGGGCGGCGGCCTTGGCGCCGGGGGCGACGGCGTCCTCGAGGTCGAGGATGACCGCATCGGCCCGCTCCGCCGCGGTGCGGTAGCGGTCGGGACGGTCGGCCGGGCAGAAGAGGATCGCCGGCCCGAGCTCGAACGGCGCGCTCATCCGGCCGCCTCCGCGGACGCGGCATCGGCGGGTGCGGCATCCCGGCACCACATCAGCGCGACCCGGGTCGCCGTGGCGACGACCTCGCCGCGCTGGTTGCGGCCGGTGTGCCGCATCGTCACGATGCCCTGCCCCGGCCGCGAGGCGGACAGGCGGGTCTGGACGATCTCGGTCTCGGTGTACAGCGTGTCTCCGTGGAAGAGCGGCGCCGGAAACGCGATGTCGCTGAGGCCCAGCTGCGCCACGAGGGTCCCCTGCGTGATCTGCGAGACAGAAGCGCCGACCATCGTCGCGAGGGTCCACATGGAATTCATGAGCCGCTGGCCGAAGGGCTGCGTCTCGGCGTGGGCCGCGTCGAGGTGCAGCGCCTGCGTGTTCATGGTCAGGGACGAGAACAGCACGTTGTCGGCTTCGGTCGCCGTCCGGCCGGGGCGGTGCAGGAAGCGGTCGCCGGGGGTCAGCTCCTCGACGTAGCGGCCGCGCTGGACGATGTCGCTCACGCTGTCACGCTACCCGTCGAGCCCGAGCGCCCGCGAGATCACCAGCAGCTGCACCTCGGACGTGCCCTCGCCGATCTCGAGGATCTTCGAGTCGCGGTAGTGGCGGGCGACGGGGTACTCGTTCATGAAGCCGTTGCCGCCGAAGATCTGCGTCGCGTCGCGGGCGTTGTCCATGGCCGCGTCGCTCGCGGCGAGCTTGGCAATGGCCGCCGCCTCTTTGAAGGGCTTGCCGGCATCGCGCAGGCGGGCGGCATGATGCCACGCGAGCCTCGCGGTGTGCACGCGCGCCCGCATCCGGGCGATCATGAACTGGATGCCCTGCCTGCCCGACAGCGGCGCCCCGAAGACCGATCGCGACGCGGCGTAGTCGACGGCCGCCTCGAGGCACCCCTCCGCCGCGCCCACCCCCAGCGCGGCGATGGCGATGCGGCCCTCGTCGAGGATGTGCAGGAAGTTGGCGAACCCGCGCCCGCGCTCGCCCAGCAGGTTGGCCGCGGGGACGCGGACGTCGTCGAACGAGAGAGGATGGGTGTCCGAGGCGTGCCAGCCGACCTTGTCGTACGCGGGCCCGACGGTGAACCCGGGGGTGCCGCTCGGGACGATGATCGTCGAGATCTCCTTGCGGCCGTCGGCGCCGCTGCCGGTCACCGCCGTCACCGTGACGAAGCGCGTGATGTCGGTACCGGAGTTGGTGATGAACTGCTTCGACCCGTTGACGACCCACTCGTCGCCGTCCAGGCGCGCCGTCGTCCGGGTCGCCCCGGCGTCGCTGCCCGCCTCGGGTTCGGTGAGCCCGAAGCCGGCGAGGGCGCGACCCTCGAGCAGGTCGGGCAGCAGCTCGGCCTTCTGCGCGTCGGTGCCGAAGCGGTGGATCGGCATCGCGCCCAGGCTCACCCCGGCTTCGAGGGTGATCGCGATGGACTGGTCGACGCGGGCGAGCGCCTCGACCACCAGGCACAGCGCGAAGTAGTCGCCGCCCTGACCGCCCACCTCCTCGGGGAAGGGCAGGCCGAACAGGCCGAGCTCCCCCATCTGCGCGACGACGTCCAGCGGCAGCGTCTTCGTGCGGTCCGCCTCGTAGGACACCGGCGCGACGACCTCGTCGGCGAAGGCGCGCACCATCGCGGCGAGCTCGCGCTCGGTGTCGTCCAGCTCGTAACCCGACAGACTCTGGCGTTCCATGGTTCTCCTCGGTTCAGGATGCGGACGCCGCGGCACCGGGTTCGGTGGCGGGCGCGTCGAGCGTGAGGTGGGCGAGCGTCTGGTCCCGGCGCACCTGCTCGCCGGGGACGACGCGCACGCGCACGACGCCGTCGGCCGGCGCGGTGACCGGGTGCTCCATCTTCATCGCCTCGATCGTGACGACCCGGTCGCCGGCGCGGACCCGGTCGCCGTCGGCGACGTGGACTGCCACGACGGCGCCGGGCATGGGGGCGCGCAGATCCGGATCGACGGCGCCGGCCGAGGCGGCGGCACCGCGGCGCTTCAGCTCGAAGACCTGCCGGCGGCTGAGCGGCTGCAGGCGATGGGCGGCGCCGTCGACATGCACCCAGACGGCGCCGTCGGCGTCCCGCGCGACGTCGGCGGCGGGCGGCTCGGCGGGGACCTCGGCCATCCGGACCGCGCCGGCGTCGTCGGCGAACCACCGCTGCGCGGCGCGCGCCGGCAGCCCCGCTCGCCAGCCGGGGGCCACGTCGCCCCACGCCCCCGGGCGAGCGGGGGCGGGCGGGTCGGCGGCGGCCGCTCCGGCCAGCGCGGCGGGCGACGGCTCCGGGTGCCCGGGCTCGGGCATCCGGTCGATGAGGCCGGTGTCCATGTCGCCGTCGCGGACGCCCTCGTCGGCGAGCAGGCGGCGCAGGAAGGCGATGTTGGTGTCGACGCCGAGCACCACAGTGCCGGCGAGTGCGGCATCCAGGCGCTCCAGCGCCGTCGGGCGGTCGGGCCCCCACGCGATGATCTTGGCGATCATGGGGTCGTAGTCGGCGCCGACGCGGGACCCCGTGGCGACGCCCGCTTCGACGCGGATGCCGTCGCCCGCCGGCGCCCGCCACGCCAGCACGTCGCCCGTCGCGGGGAGGAACCCGCGGGCGGGCGTCTCGGCGTACACCCGGGCCTCGAGGGCATGACCGTGGAGCGGCGTCTCGCCGCGGTCGATCGCGCACGCCCGCTCGGACAGCGCCAGGCCGGCGGCCGCCCGCAGCTGCTCCTCGACGAGATCGACCCCGGTGACCATCTCGGTGACGGGGTGCTCGACCTGCAGGCGGGTGTTCATCTCGATGAAGAAGAAGTCGTCCGGCGCCGCACCCGACACCAGGAACTCCACCGTCCCGGCGCCGCGGTAGTCGACGCTCCGCGCAGCGGCGCACGCCGCCTTCCCGAGCCGGTCGCGCGTGGCCGCCGAGACGACCGGCGACGGCGCCTCCTCGATGACCTTCTGGTGGCGGCGCTGGAGCGTGCACTCCCGCTCCCCCAGGTGGACGACGGTGTCGTGCGCGTCGGCGAGCACTTGCACCTCGATGTGGCGGGGACGCTCGATGAGACGCTCCAGCAGCAGCGTGTCGTCTCCGAACGACGCGCGGGCGACGCGTCGCGCCGTGGCGAGGGCGTCGCCGAGCTCGTTCGCCGACCGGACCACCTGCATGCCCTTGCCGCCGCCCCCTGCCGAGGGCTTCACCAGCAGCGGGTAGCCGGCGGCGTCCGCGGCGGCGGCGATCTCGGCATCCGTCATGCCCGCCGCGCTGAAGCCGGGGACGGTCGGCACGCCGTGCGAGGCGACGTGCTCCTTCGCACGGATCTTGTCCCCCATCACCTCGAGCGCCGCCTCCGGTGGCCCGACGAAGGCCAGGCCCGCCGCGCGGCACGCCCGCGCGAGCGCCGGGCTCTCGGAGAGGAACCCGTAGCCGGGGTGGACGGCCTGCGCACCCGACGCGACGGCGGCGGCGACGACGGCGTCGACATCGAGGTACGACGACACCGCCGCCGCCGGGCCGATCCGCACGGCGGCGTCGGCGTCGCGGACGTGCGGCTCGCCGGCGTCGGCGTCGCTGTAGACGGCGATCGATCGGATGCCGAGGCGTCGGAGCGTCCGGATGACGCGCCGCGCGATCTCGCCCCGGTTGGCCACGAGCACGGTGTGGAAGAGCAGGTCGGTCATGCGATCACATCCGGAAGACGCCGAAGCGCGGTTCGGGGAGGGGGGTGCGCGAGACGACGTCGAGCGCGAGCCCCAGGACGTCGCGGGTGTCGGCGGGATCGAGGATGCCGTCGTCCCACAGGCGCGCGGTGGCGTAGTAGGGGCTGCCCTGCTCTTCGTAGCGGGCCCGGATCGGCGCCTCGAACTCGGCCTGGTCCGCGGCCGCCCACTCCTCGCCGCGGGCCTCGAGCTGATCTCGCTTGACGGTGGCCAGGACCGAGGCGGCCTGCGCACCGCCCATCACCGAGATGCGGCTGGCCGGCCACGTCCACAGGAACCGCGGCGAGTACGCCCGGCCGCACATCGAGTAGTTGCCGGCGCCGAAGGACCCGCCGATGACGACGGTGAGCTTGGGCACCCGGGTGGTGGCCACGGCGGTCACCATCTTGGCGCCGTCCTTGGCGATGCCGCCCGCCTCGGCATCGCGGCCCACCATGAAGCCCGAGATGTTCTGCAGGAACAGCAGCGGCACGCCGCGCTGGTCGCACAGCTCGATGAAGTGTGCGCCCTTCTGGGCCGACTCGCCGAAGAGGACGCCGTTGTTGGCGACGATGCCCACCGGATGCCCGTGGATGCGGGCGAAGCCGGTGACGAGGGTGTCGCCGTACTCGCGCTTGAACTCGTGCAGCTCGCTGTCGTCCACGAGCCGGGCGATGACCTCGCGGACGTCGTAGGGCTGGTTGACGTCGACGGGGACGACCCCGTACAGCTCCGCCGGATCCGCCGCAGGCGGCCGCGGGTCGGCGACCTGCCACACCGGTGCGGCGGCGGGAGGGAGGGTCGCGACGATGTCGCGGACGATCTCGAGGGCGTGCTCGTCGTCGTCGGCGAGGTGGTCCACGACGCCGGACCGGCGCGCGTGCAGCTCGCCGCCGCCGAGCTCCTCGGCCGTGACGACCTCGCCGATGGCGGCCTTCACCAGCGGTGGGCCGCCGAGGAAGATCGTGCCCTGGTCGCGCACGATGACGGTCTCGTCGCTCATCGCCGGCACGTAGGCGCCGCCCGCCGTGCAGGACCCCATGACCGCCGCGATCTGCGGGATGCGGTCGGCGGAGAGCCTGGCCTGGTTGAAGAAGATGCGGCCGAAGTGGTCGCGGTCGGGGAAGACCTCGGCCTGCAGCGGCAGGAAGGCGCCGCCGGAGTCGACGAGGTAGATGCAGGGAAGCCGGTTCTCGCGGGCGATCTCCTGCGCCCGCAGGTGCTTCTTTACCGTGAGCGGATAGTACGTCCCGCCCTTGACGGTCGCGTCGTTGCAGATGACCAGGACGTGCCGGCCGTGGACGAGGCCGATGCCGGCGATGACACCGGCGCCCGGCGCCTCGCCGTCGTAGAGTCCGTCGGCGGCCAGCGGCGCGATCTCGAGGAAGGGGCTGCCCTCGTCCAGGAGCCGGTCGATGCGGTCGCGCGGCAGCATCTTGCCGCGCGCGACATGCCGCTCGCGGGCTGCCGGCGGCCCGCCCTCGGCGGCACGCGCGCGCCGGGTCCGCAGCTCCGCGGCCAGCGCGGACTGACCGCTCTCGGCCTGCTCGAACCGCGGATCGCGTGTCGCGGCGCTGACCAGCACGCTCATGTCATCTCCATCGACGTCACGATCGGATCACGGCGGTTGTCGCGCCGCGATCACAGTGGTTAGTGTTCACTAACTGAGCATCCAGGTTAGCGAGGGTTAACTGAAATGACAAGTGGGCTGACCGAGCGCGATCGGGCCAAGGCGGAGCGTCAGGCGGCGATCCTGCGAGAGGCCTCGCGACTGTTCGCCGAGCGCGGTTTCAGCGGCGTGAGCCTGGAGGATCTGGGCGCCGCCGTCGGCGTGTCCGGGCCCGCCCTGTACCGCCACTTCGCCAACAAGCAGGCGCTCCTGGGGGCCCTGCTCATCGGCGTGAGCGAGCGTCTGCGGGACGGCGGGCGCGGGGTGACGGCCGAGTACGACGCCGACGCCGACCGGCTGCGTGCGCTCGTGGTGTTCCACGTCGACTTCGCCCTGGCGGACTCCGACGTCATCCGCGTGCAGGACCGGGATCTCACACGTCTCCGCGACGAGGACCGGCGGACAGTCCGCCGCCTGCAGCGCGAATACGTCGAGACGTGGATCGACGTGCTCGCCGCCCTGCATCCCACCCGATCCCGCGAGGATCTGCGCGTGCGCGCGCACGCCTGCTTCGGCCTGATGAACTCCACACCCCACACCGCCCGATCCGGCGCCGACAGCGACGCGCGGGCGATCCTGGAGTCGATGGCGCTCGCCGCCCTCGGGGTGTGAGGGCGGCTCCCGCCCCCACACCCCCGCGGTCAGCGCACCAGCATCGCCCGCCCGGGCTCGCGCAGGATCGAACCCACCTCGGCCAGGAAGCGGGCTCCCTGCTCGCCGTCGACGAGTCGGTGGTCGAACGACAGCGCCAGGGTCATCACGTCGCGCAGCGCGATCTCGCCGCGGTGCTCCCACGGCTGCCGGCGCACGGCACCCAGCGCGAGGATGCCCGCCTCGCCCGGGTTGAGGATCGGGGTGCCGGCGTCGACGCCGAAGACGCCGACGTTCGTGATCGAGAAGGTGCCGCCCGACATGTCCGCCGGCGCCGTCCGGCCCGACCGGGCGGTCTGGGCGAGCTCGCCGATCGCGTCGGCGAGCTCTGACAGCGTCATCGCGTGCGCGTCGCGGATGTTCGGCACGATCAGCCCGCGCGGCGTGGCGGCGGCGATCCCGAGGTTCACGTAGCCGTACTCGATGATCTCGCCCGCGGCCTCGTCCCAGCGGGAGTTGAGCGAGGGGTGGCGCAGCAGGCACGCGCTCACGGCCTTGGCCGCGACGGCCAGGATGCCGATGCGGTGCTCGGCCAGGGAGCGGTCCGCCTTGAGCTGCGCGATCAGGTCCATCGTCGCGGTCACGTCCACCGTGAGGAACGTCGTCACATGCGGCGCCGTGAACGCGCTCCGGACCATCGCCTCGGCGGTGTGCTTGCGCACCCCGCGGATCGGCGTTCGCGTCACGCCCCGGGCCGGCGACGCGACGGGCTCGGCCGCCGCCTCCGCCGGGGCGACCGGCGCGGCGCCCACCTGCCGGGCGTAGGCCTCGACGTCGTCACGGCTGATGATCCCCGTCGCCCCGGTCGCCTCGACCAGGGCCAGATCGACGCCGAGCTTCTTCGCGAGCGCACGCACCGGCGGCGTGGACCGCGGCCGCTCCAGCGGTGCGTCCTCGAGCAGGTCCGGTGCGTGGACGGCATCGTGCGGCGCCGCCTCGAGGACGGCGGTGTCGACCCCCGAGACGGGGGCGGCCGACGTCGCGCGCGCACGCCGTCGGGGCCGTGCCGCACCGCGGGGGGCCGCGCCGTAGCCGACGAGGTTCGGCTGCGCCTTCTCGTCGGCATCGTCGCCTGCTGCGTCGTCTGCGGCGTGGCCTGCTGCGGCGTCAGCGGCGGACTGCGCAGCAGCGGGCGCCGCGGCCGCGTGCTCGTCGCTCGAGGCCGGAGCCGCGTCACCGCCGAGATCGAACGAGATGAGCACCGAGCCGACCTCGATGACGTCGCCGGCGGCGGCGTGCAGCGTGGTCACGGTCCCCGCGTACGGTGACGGCAGTTCGACGACCGCCTTGGCCGTCTCGACCTCGGCGATCGTCTGGTTCAGGGCCACCTCGTCGCCCTCGGCGACCAGCCACTGCACCAGCTCCGCCTCGGGCAGGCCCTCGCCGAGGTCCGGCAGTCGGAAGTCCTCGATCACAGGTCCACCCCCGTCAGGCTGTTGGGCTTGTCGAGCACCCGGTCGACGGCATCGAGGATGCGGTCCAGATCCGGCAGGTGATGCTTCTCGAGCTTGGCGGGCGGGTAGGGGATGTCGTGCCCGGTCACCCGCGCGGGGGCGGATTCGAGGTAGTTGAAGCAGCGCTCGGTGACGCTGGCGACGATCTCGGCGGCGACCCCGGCCTCGCGGGCGGCTTCGTGGGTGACCACGACGCGACCGGTCTTGCGCACCGAGGCGGTCACCGTCCGGTAGTCCACCGGCGAGATCGACCGGAGGTCGATGACCTCGATCGAGATGCCCTCGTCCTCGGCGGCCGCGGCCGCGTCCAGCGCCGTCACGACCTGCGCGCCGTAGGTGAGCAGCGTCACGTCGGAGCCCGGCCGCGCGACGCGGGCGAGACCCATCGGCGCGGCATCCGCCAGATCGAGGTCGAGGTCGACCTCGCCCTTGGCGTGATAGAGCCGCTTGGGCTCGAAGAAGACCACGGGATCGTCCGACGCGATCGCCTGGCGCAGCATGACGAAGGCGTCCTGCGGGTTCGAGACCGCGACGACGCGCAGCCCCGAGGTGTGCACGAAGTACGCCTCGGGCGATTCGGAGTGGTGCTCGGCGGCACCCACCCCGCCCGCCCACGGGATCCGGATCGTGAGCGGCATCTTCACGTTTCCTCGCGTGCGGTAGTGCAGCTTCGCCACCTGGCACACGATCTGGTCGAACGCCGGGTAGACGAATCCGTCGAACTGGATCTCGACCACCGGCCGGTAGCCGCGGAAGGCCAGCCCGACAGCGGTGCCCATGATCCCGGATTCGGCCAGCGGGGTGTCGACGACCCGCTTCGCGCCGAACTCGCCCAGCAGGCCGTCGGTGATGCGGAACACCCCGCCGAGCTTGCCGATGTCCTCACCCATGACCAGCACCTTCGGGTCGTCGGCCATGGCCCGGCGCAGTCCCTCGTTGATGGCCTTGGCCATCGTCAGCTGCGTCATCGTCCCTGCTCCTTCACGCTGTCGTCGTCGGCGAAGCCGTCCAGGTAGGCCCCGAACCAGCGGCGCTGCTCGTCGAGGCCGGAGTGGGGCTCGGCGTAGACGTGGTCCAGGACGCCGATCGGCGGTCGCGACCGCGCTCCGATCGCCGAGGCGCGGACCTCGGCGGCCAGACGGTCGGCGTCGGCGGCCACATCGGCGGCGAAGGCGTCGTCGAACTCGCCCTCGGCGCGCAGCAGCGCCTCGACACGGGCCAGCGGGTCGCGCTCCTTCCAGCGCTCGACCTCGGCGGCGTCCCGGTAGCGGGTGGGGTCGTCCGACGTCGTGTGGGGCCCCATGCGGTAGGTGACCGCCTCGATGAAGGCCGGTCCTCCCCCGCGACGGGCGTTCTGCACCGCCCACCGCATCGCCGCGAGGCAGGCGAGCACGTCGTTGCCGTCCACGCGCAGGCTCGGGATGCCGAAGCCCGGGGCGCGGCCGGCGATCGGGAACTTCGCCTGCACGGTGACCGGCTCCGAGATCGCCCACTGGTTGTTCGTGCACACGAACACCACGGGAGCCCGGAACGACGAGGCGAAGACCATGGCCTCGTTCACGTCGCCCTGGCTCGAGGCGCCGTCGCCGAAGTACGCGGCGGAGACCTGGTCGGTGCCGTCGCGCTGGATGCCCATCGCGTATCCCACCGCGTGCAGCGACTGGGCGCCGATGATGATCTGCGGGGTGGCGGTGTTGATGTCGTAGGGGTTGTAGGTCGAGTGCTCCTCGCCGCGCCACGCCAGCACGAAGTCGGCGGGTTTGGCACCGCGCACGAAGTTCACGCCGATCTCGCGGTAGCTGGGGAAGGCGAAGTCGTCCGCGCGCAGGCCGTGCGCGGTGCCGACCTGCACGCCCTCCTGCCCGCGGCAGGGGGCCCACAGGCCCAGCTGGCCCTGACGCTGCAACGCGACGCCCTCGGCGTCGATGCGGCGCACCAGCGCCATGTCGCGGTACAGCGCGCGCATCATGTCGGCGTCGACGTCGGCGACCCAGCGGTCGAGGTCGGGGTCGGCGAGTCGCTCGCCGTCGGGGCTGACCAGCCGTGCGACGTCGTCGGTGTCGGTCGCGAGATCGGCGGTCGGTGTCAGGGTGTGCGCCATCGTCATCCCTCTCTTCCGGGAGGCACCTTCGTGGGGCGCTCCAGGGTGGATCGTCGGCGTCCTCGCCGACAGTGCCGACGATACGTCGATCGGGCATGTGGCTCAAGCATCCGGCTCGCGCTTGAGCATGTTGACAATCAGGCGCGGTATACAGCGTGCTATCGTTTAGCACTATGAGCGCACTCGACCACGTCGACCTCGAGCTGCTGACCGCCCTCGCGGACGACCCCCGCGCGACCGTCGTCGCCCTCGCCGAACGGCTCGGACTATCGCGCAACACCGTCCAGGCGCGCATGTCCCGCCTCGACCGCTCCGGCGTCTTCCTGTCGTACGAGCGGGCGATCTCGTCAGCGGCGCTCGGCTACCCGATCGAGGCGTTCATCAGCGTCACGGTGCGCCAGGCGGAACTACCGCGCATCACCGAGCAGCTCGAGCGCGTGCCCGAGATCGTCCAGGCGCACGGCCTGAGCGGTCAGGTCGATCTGCTCATCCGGGTGGCGTGCCGCGACACGCAGCATCTCTTCGACACGGATGCCCGCATCCTCGCCATCGAAGGCGTCGAGCGCACCGAGACCTCGCTGGTCATGGGCGAGGTCATCGCCCATCGCGTCGTCCCGCTCATGGAACTGGCACGGCGGGAGCCGCCGTCGCGCCCGTGACATCGGCATCCAGACGCACCGCCACGACGCCGGCCAGCACCAGCGCACCGCCGACGAACTGCACCGCACCGGGCGTCTCGCCCAGCAGCAGCCATGCGAACCCGAGCGCGAACAGCACCTCCGACAATCCGACGAAGGACGCCAGACGCGAGCCGATGCGCGGCACCGCCATCACGCCGAACGCGTAGCCGACGGCGGTCGAGGCCATCGCGACCCACAGCAGCGGCACGAACCACGGCACGGTGACCCCGGCCACCTCGATCGACACGGCGGGTGCGCGGAAGGGCAGGATCCCCGTGAGTCCGAGGACGACCATGACGACCGCGCCGAGGAGGAGTCCGCCGGCGGCCAGCGCGAGCGGCGGCAGGTCGTCGCCGGCGCGCTCCGAGATGACGAAGTACGCCGCCGCGCAGACGGCCGCGCACAGCGCCAGCACGGTCCCGAGCGCGTCGAAGCGGGCGCCCGAGATGTCGACGACCAGGACGAGACCCGTCATCGCGACGACCGTGCCGAGAAGGACGAGGCGGGAGGGGCGACGGCGGGTGCGCACCCACACCCAGATGACGATGAGCACCGGCGCGACGTACTGGATCAGCAGGGCCACCGCCACCGGCATCCGCTGCATCGCCGAGAAGAAGAACAGCTGGCAGCCCATGACCCCGGTGAGCCCGAAGCCGGCGATGAGGGCGCCGTGCCGGCGCAGGAACCCGCGCTCGTGGCGCAGCGCCCGGATCAGCGCCGGGGCGAGGATGAGCCCGGCGACGCCCATGCGCACGGTGAGGGCGGCGCCCAGCGACCAGCCGGCTTCGAGCAGGGGCTTGACCAGAGGACCGCTCGACGAGAACGCCAGTGCCGAGGCGACGGCGAGGATCAGACCGGTCGAGCGGTGGCGCGTCGGGGCCGGCGCGAGTGCGGAGAGGGCGGATGCAGTCACGGCGGTCCCGGGGTGTCGAACTGGTCAGGAGCAGGGTGCGTCAGGAGCAAAATGCTTTTACACTCGTGACATTAGCGGCTGGTAGTGTCAGGGGTCAACATGGTTTTCATTCGTGACACCCGCGACGCCCTGGCGGCGACGGTCGACCTGGTCAACACCCTGCCGGCCACCGACACCGCCGGCACCGACACCCTCGCCGACCTCGACGACCTCACGCGCTACCTGCGCTCGCACCCGTACTCCGGCCGCATCTCCCGCGACCGGGCCGAACTCGACGCGCTGCGCGGCATCCGGCCGCGGCTGCGGCAGCTCTGGCTCGTCGACCGCGCCGGCGCGGTCCCTCTGGTCAACGGCATGCTGCGCGACGGCGCCGCCCTCCCCCAGCTCGTCATCCACGACGACTTCGACTGGCACATCCACGCCACGCCCCCCGACGCCCCGCTCGCGACCCGCATCCTCGTCGAGGCGGCGATGGCGTTCGTCGACGTGATCCGCGCCGACGAGTACGAACGCGTGCGGGTGTGCGCGGCCGACGACTGCCTGAGCGTCTACATCGACTACTCCAAGAACCGCTCGAAGCGGTACTGCGACACCGGCAACTGCGGCAACCGCATGCACGTCAACGCCTACCGCCGGCGCAAGGCGGCCGAGGACGTCAGCGCCGGCTGAGCTCGGCGAGGAACCCCTCGATCGCCTGCGCCGCGGGTGCGGGGGTCTCGTAGTGGATGAGGTGCCCCACGTCGGGGATCTCGACCAGTCGCACGTCGTCGAACAGGCGCGCGAGCTCCCGCTCCTTCTCGATCGGGGTGATGTCGTCCCGCACGGCGGCCACGAGGAGCGTCGGGACGGCGATCCGGGGGGCGAAGGCGCGCACGTCGTGCGAGACCGATGTGACGAAGGCGTCGTGCAGCACGTCGCGGTCGGCGAACCGGGAGAAGTACGTGTCGTGCTGGTCGTGCACGAAGGAGCGCAGCCCGCGGTCGCGCGTCTTCGCCATGGTCTCGCTCATCACCCGCACGATCGCTCGATTGCGCAGGAGCGCGTCCCCGGCCCGGGCGGGAAGGCGGGCGGCGACGGTGTAGTAGAGGATCGCCAGGCGGGTCATGATGCCCCGCGGCCCCTCGAGCGCGGGGGCGCCGATGGGGTTGACGAGCACGAGGCCGGGCGTCGCCAGCCCCTCGGCCACCGAGGCCGCGGCCACGATGGAGCCGAACGAGTGCCCGAGGATCACGGCGCCGGGCGCCACCTCGGCGGCGAACTCGCTCAGCCACCGCGCGTAGGCCTCGAGATCGTGACGCCGGCCGGGCAGCGGCGGCGTCTCGCCGAAGCCGGGAAGGTCGGGCATCACGACCCGGATGCCGGGCAGGTGTGCCACCACCGGCTCGAGGCCGTGGTGCTCGCCGCGGAAGCCGTGCACCGCGACGATCGTCGTCGTGGCGTCGTCGTCGCCGTAGACCCAGTACGCCGTCAGGCCGCCGAGGACCTGCGCTTCGCGCCGCTCGACGGGGATGCCCGCCAGCATGTCTGCGTAGGGGTTCGTGGGCACCCGGGAAGTCTATTCGCCGCACCTGACCGTCTACGGAGGGTCGGCCGGGCGATGTCGGCGGGTGTTCGTACTGTGACGGGATGGACCCCTGGCAGCCGCAGCCGCTCGCCCTGTTCGAACCACCGGCGTGGATGCAGGTCATCGGGGTCTTCGACCTCGAGACCACCGGCGTCGACGTCGCGCGCGACCGCATCGTCACCGCCCACGTCGGGCTCCTCGACGCCGGCGGCTCGGTCATCGACGCTCGCGACTGGACGGCGGACCCCGGCATCCCCATCCCCGAGGCGGCGACCGCCGTGCACGGCATCACGACCGAGCAGGCCCGAGCCGAGGGGCGACCGGCGGGCACGGTCGTCGCCGAGGTGGTCGGGGCGCTTCGCGGTCTGCTCGATTCCGGCATCCCCGTGGTGGCCTACAACGCGGCCTACGACTTCTCGCTGCTCAAGAACGAGGCGCTCCGCCACGGCGTGGACCCGATCGCGGCGCCCGCGGCGGTGATCGATCCGCTCGTGCTCGACAAGGCCTACGACCGGTGGCGGCGCGGCAAGCGCACGCTCAGCGTGGTCGCCGAGCACTACCGCGTGCGACTCGACGAGGCCCACGCGGCGTCGGCGGATGCCGTGGCCGCCGGGCGGGTGGCGCAGGCGCTCGCGCAGCGCTACGCCGCGTGGCTTCCGGCGACGGCCGCCGAGCTCCACACCCGCCAGATCGGATGGGCGCGCGAGCAGGCGGCGAGCCTGACGGAGTACTTCGTGAGGATCGGCCGGCTCGACCCCGACGGCCACGTGGACGGCAGCTGGCCGATCCGGTGAGCGGCCGGGCACGACGAAGGGCCCCGCCGCAGCGGGGCCCTTCGTCGGTCCGGCTTACTTGGAACCGAAGTTCTTGAAGCGCTGGTTGAACTTCTCGACGCGACCGGCCGAGTCCATGATGCGCTGCTTGCCCGTGTAGAACGGGTGCGAGGCGGACGAGATCTCGACGTCGATGACGGGGTACTCGACGCCGTCGAGCTCGATCGTCTTGTCGCTCGAGACGGTCGAGCGCGTGAGGAAGGTCTCGCCGGAGCCGAGGTCGCGGAAAACGACGGCCTTGTACTCGGGGTGGATGTCAGTCTTCATGGGAAGTCCTTTGAAAGTGGTGTCCTGGATTTTGCCAGGACGGTCAAAGTCTGCGGTGCGAATGCACCAAGGGTCGATCTTACCAGGCCCGTGAGCCCACCCGCACGGACCGGCTCAGCGCGCCGCGCGGGCGGCGTAGCGCCCGCCGTCCTCGGTGAGCGCGATCGGCGCCCCGAAGGTATCGGTGAGGGCCTCGGCGGTCAGGGTCTCGGCCAGCGGACCGGCGGCGACGGCCCGGCCGTCGCGGAGCAGCAGGACGTGCGTGAACCCCACGGGGATCTCCTCCACGTGGTGGGTGACCATGATCATCGCGGGCGTCGTCGGCGCCTGGGCGTACCCGCCGAGCAGGCTCAGCAGCTCCTCGCGCGCGCCCAGGTCGAGGCTCGCGGTGGGCTCGTCCAGCAACAGCATCTCGGGGTCGGTCATGACCGCGCGCGCGATCTGGACGCGCTTCTGCTCGCCGTCGCTGAGGGTGCCGAAGGTGCGGTCGGCCAGGTGGTCCAGACTCCACTCCGCCAGCACCCGCAGCGCGCGTCGCTCGTCGATGTCCTCGTACGTCTCGCGCCAGCGGCCGAGCACCGAGTAGGCCGCGGTCAGGACGACGTTGAGCACCGTCTCCTCGGGCGGCACGCGCCGCGCCATGGCCGTCGAGGCGAAACCGATGCGGGGGCGCAGCTCGAACACGTCGGTCCGGCCCAGCTGCTCGCCCAGCACCGACACCACACCCGAGGTCGGATGGATGAGCGTCGCCGCCAGCTGCAGGAGCGTGGTCTTGCCGGCGCCGTTGGGTCCGAGGATCACCCACCGCTGGTCATCGGCGACCGACCACTGCAGGTGGTCGACGATGTCCCGGGCGTTCCTGCGGACGACGACGTCGGAGAACTCGAGCACCTGCGGCATGGGCTCTAGCCTATCGGCCGGCGGCGGCCACCTCCGTGTACAGCGCGGCCGTCTGCTCGGCGATCCGCGTCCAGCTGAAGTCCTCGATGGCGCGCCGGCGACCGGCCTCGCCGTACCGCCGCGCGGTCTCGCGATCGGTGGCGACCTCGGTCAGCACGCGCGCCAGGTCGGCCACGAACCGGTCGGGGTCGGTGGGGGTGCCGGTGCCGTCCTGGACCTGGTCGATCGGCACGATGCGCCCGGTCTCGCCGTCGAGGACCACCTCGGGGATGCCGCCGGTGCCGGTCCCCACGACCGCGGCGCCGCACGCCATCGCCTCGAGGTTCACGATGCCGAGCGGCTCGTACACCGACGGGCAGACGAAGGTGGTCGCCGCCGTCAGGATCGTGCACAGCTCGCGCCGGGGCAGGACCCGGTCGATCCACACGACACCCTGACGGGTCTGCTGCAGACCGCGCACGAGGCCCTCGACCTCGGCCATGATCTCGGGCGTGTCCGGCGCGCCGGCGCACAGGACCAGCTGCACCTCGGGCGGCAGCTGCTCGGCCGCCCGCAGCAGGTAGGGCAGCCCCTTCTGCCGGGTTATCCGCCCGACGAACACGATCGAGGGGCGGTCCGGGTCGATGCCCGCCTCAGCCAGGAAGGCGGGGTCCTCGGTGGGGCCCCAGGCCTCGGTGTCGATGCCGTTGTAGATCACGCGCACCTTGTCGGCGTCCAGGGCCGGATAGCTGCGCAGGATGTCCGCGCGCATGCCCTCGCTCACCGCGACGATCGCCGCCGCGCCCTCGTAGGCGGTCTTCTCGATGTAGCTCGACACCGCGTACCCGCCGCCGAGCTGCTCGGCCTTCCAGGGGCGCAGCGGCTCGAGGCTGTGCGCGGTGACGATGTGCGGGATGCCGTGCAGCAGCGAGGCGAGATGCCCGGCGAAGTTCGCGTACCAGGTGTGGCTGTGCACGACGTCGGCACCGGCCACGTCCGTCACGATCGCCAGATCGGTGCCGAGCGTCTGGATGGCGCCGTTGGCGCCCCCTAGCTCGGCCGGAACCCCGTAGGCGGTCGTCCCCGCCTCGTCCCGCGGCGCGCCGAAAGCGCGCACCTGGACGTCGATGGTGGCGCGAAGCGCCTTGACGAGCTCCGCCACGTGGACGCCGGCACCGCCGTAGACCTCGGGGGGGTACTCCTTGGAGATGATGTCGACCCGCATGCGCCTGACGCTAGTACAACGCGCCGCTGGTACACAGTGCCGATCGCGTCCTAGGGTGGGTGCCATGCCTGCAGCGCCGAAGGTCTTCGGAATCATCCTCGCCGGCGGCGAGGGCAAGCGACTGATGCCGCTCACCGCGGATCGCGCGAAGCCCGCCGTCCCGTTCGGGGGCCAGTACCGCCTGATCGACTTCGCGATCTCGAACCTGATCAACTCGGGGCTGAGACAGATCGTCGTGCTGACGCAGTACAAGTCCCACAGTCTGGACCGCCACGTCTCGCAGACCTGGCGGATGTCGGCGCTGCTGGACTCCTATGTCGCCTCGGTCCCCGCCCAGCAGCGGCTGGGCAAGCGATGGTTCTCGGGCTCCGCCGACGCGATCCTGCAGTCGCTGAACCTCATCAACGACGAGCAGCCCGACATCGTCATCGTCATCGGCGCCGACCACGTGTACCGCATGGACTTCCGCCAGATGCTGGCCGCCCACATCGAGTCGGGGGCGCGCGCGACGGTCGCCGGCATCCGGCAGCCGCTGGCGCTGGCCAATCAGTTCGGCGTCATCGACGTCGACCCCGAGGACCCCTCGAGGATCCGCGAGTTCCTGGAGAAGCCGCAGAGCCCGAACGGTCTTGCGGATTCGCCCGGCGAGGTCCTGGCCTCGATGGGCAACTACATCTTCGACACCGACGCCCTCATCGAGGCGGTCGAGGCGGACGGCGAGCTGCCGGCGTCGAATCACGACATGGGCGGCGACATCGTCCCCTATTTCGTCGGGCGCGGCGAGGCCGGCGTGTACGACATGAAGCGCAACGACGTCCCCGGCTCGACCGATCGCGACCGGTACTACTGGCGCGACGTGGGAACGATCGACTCCTTCTTCGACGCCCACCGCGACCTGATCTCGACGCTGCCGATCTTCAACCTGTACAACATGCAGTGGCCGATCCACTCGCAGGCGGTCAACTCCCCGCCGGCGAAGTTCGTCCGCGACTCGGTGGGGCGCATCGGCAACGCCATCGACTCGGTCGTGTCGCTTGGGTCGGTGCTGTCGGGCACGCATCTCGAGCGCAGCGTCGTGGGCCCGTGGACGCTGGCCGGCGGCGGGTCGACCATCACGGACTCGGTGCTGTTCGATCACGTGCACGTGGGCGCCGGCGCGCGCATCCACCGGGCGATCCTCGACAAGCACGTCGTGCTCGCCGACGGGGCCACCGTCGGCGTCGACCGCGAGCGGGACATCGCGCGGGGCTTCACGGTCACCGATTCCGGGATCACCGTCGTCGGCAAGGGCATCCGCGTCGAGCGCTGAGCGTGCTGCGCGCCCGCCCGTGCGGCGGGCGCGCAGTACGGTAGGGGGATGCCCTCGCCCGCGCGCCTGCTGGTCGTCCTGGACGCCGATTCCACCCTCATCCGCAACGAGGTGATCGAGCTGATCGCCGACGAGGCCGGCCGCGGCGCAGAGGTGGCCGCGGCGACCGAGGCGGCGATGCGCGGCGAGGTGGACTTCGCCGCGAGCCTGCGCACGCGCGTGGCCGCCCTCGAGGGCGTGCCGGTGGAGCGCTTCTCACGCGTTCTCTCGCGTATCGATCCCACCCCCGGCGTCGTCGAGCTGATCGCCGCGGTCCACGCGCGCGGCGGCGTCGTCGGCGTGGTCTCGGGCGGCTTCCACGAGATCCTCGACACCGTCGCCCCCGCGCTGGGCGTGGACGTGTGGCGCGCGAACCGGCTGCGCGTGCGCGACGGGATGCTGGCGGGCACGGTCGAGGGCGACATCGTCGACGCGGCCGCCAAGGCCGCCGCGCTGCGGGAGTGGGCGCACGCGCACGGCGTGCCGATGTCGCGGACCATCGCGATCGGCGACGGGGCGAACGATCTTCAGATGATGGCCGCGGCGGGCCTGGGCGTCGCCTTCAACGCCAAGCCCGCGGTCCGCTCGCGCGCGGACGTGGTCATCGGGCCCGTGGATCTCGCCGAGGTCGTTCCGCTGCTGCCCTGAGCAGTCCTCAGTGCCCCATGCCCAGGCCGCCGTCGACGGGGATGACGGCACCCGAGATGTACGCGGCGTCGTCCGAGGCGATCCAGGTGACGACACCGGCGACCTCGTCGGCCGAGGCGAAGCGCCCCGCGGGGATGTTCCGCTTGTACTCGGCCTGGGTGTCCTCGGGGAGCGCCGCGGTCATGTCGGTCTCGATGAAGCCCGGCGCGACGACGTTCGCGGTGATGCCCCGGCCGCCGAGTTCCCGCGTGAGGGACCGTGCGAACCCGACCAGGCCGCTCTTGGATGCTGCGTAGTTGATCTGGCCGGCCGAACCGTACAGCCCGACCACGCTCGAGATGAGGATCACGCGGCCCCACCGTGCCCGCAGCATCCCCTTGCTCGCCCGCTTGACGACGCGGAAGGCGCCGCCGAGGTTGGTGGCGACGACGGAGTCGAAGTCCTCCTCGGTCATCCGCAGCAGCAGGGTGTCCTTCGTGACGCCCGCGTTGGCGACCACGACCTCCACAGGACCCAGCTCGCGCTCCACCTCGGCGAAGGCGGCGTCGACGGCGGCGGCGTCGGTGACGTCGCAGCGGACCGTGAGGGTGCCCTCGGGCCCTTCACCCGAGCGCGCGGTCACGGCCACGCGGTGGCCCTCCGCGACGAAGCGCTCGGCGATGGCACGGCCGATGCCGCGATTGCCTCCGGTGACCAGGACGACGCGTGGGGTGGACATAGAGGTGCTCCCGGGTTCGTGACGAAACGGCTCCAGCCTATCGGCGCGCCGTTTGACACCCGCCCCGCCCCGCTGGAACGCTGAGGGTGGATCCTGCGAGAAAGGCAAGCGCGTGAGCGACAACACCCCCGGCGGGCAGTCCGCCGAGCCCTCGAACCCGGCCGCACCGAGCGCGTATCCCCCGCCGTCGGCCTATCCCCCGCCCGCCGCACCGCAGGCCCCGCCGGCCTACCAGGCTCCGCCCGCCTACGGCGCCCCGGGGTCCTACCAGGCTCCGACCCCCTACGGCCAGGCGCCCGCGTACGCCGGATACGGCCAGGCCGTGAAGACCAACACCCTGCCGATCGTGTCGCTCATCGCCTCGATCGCCGGACTCGTCGTGGTCCCCTTCATCGGCTCGATCGTGGGGGTGATCACCGGCCACATGGGCCTGTCGCAGATCAAGCAGTCCGGCGAAGGCGGACGCGGGCTCGCGCTCGCCGGGACGATCCTCGGCTGGGTCGGCATCGGACTCGCCGTGCTCGGACTGCTGCTGCTGTTCGCCGTGCTGCCGGCGTTCCTCACCACCGTCCGCGACACCTCTTTCAGCTGAAATCCGGTGCTTCCAGGCGGCGCCGCCCCACGCGCGGCGGCGTACCCTGGAATCACCGTGAAGAGTCCGCACAACGCCCAATCGGCGACCTCCCTGCCGCGTTCGCCGCGCGAGGAGGCGAACGCGCGCTCGCGCCGGTATCTGGTCATGATGGCCGTCCGCGTGCTGTGCTTCATCCTCATGGTCGTCATCACGCCCTACGGCTGGCACACGTGGGTGCTCGGCGCCGCCGCGGTGCTGCTGCCCTACATCGCCGTGGTCTCGGCCAATGTCGGCGAGGATGTCCGCAGCACCGAGGCCATCAGCCCGGAGCGGGCGCTGCCCGCCGCGCCCACCTCACCGCTGCCCCCCGCCGCGGCGGACGTGCGCGTGATCCGCATCGGCGAGTCGCCGTCCAAGCCTCCGGCGGATCGGGCCGGATGAGCGACACGCCCCCGCCGCCGGAGTGCTCGCGCGCCGGCTGCCGCCGCGTCGCGCGCTGGCGGATCGATTGGCGCAACCCGCGCATCCACTCCCCCGATCGCCGCAAGAGCTGGGCGGCCTGCGACGAGCACCGCGACCACCTGCGCGATCATCTCGCCGCTCGGAGCTTCCCCGTCACCGTGGTGCCCCTCCCCGAGACGGATCCGCGATGAGCAGGCGCGCCGTCAGCATGCAGGACCTGCCCGCCGCCGGCCGGTGGGCGATCTATCTCGCGCTCGCGGCGGTGTTCGCCGTGGCGTGCGCGTTCCTGGCGAACTGGCAGTTCGCCAGGAACGAGGAGCGTTCCGCCCAGCTCGACCTCGTCGCGCAGAACTACGACGCGCCGGCCGTGCCGGTGGCGGAGCTGCTGGAATCCGGCTTCGATCCGGGCGACCAGTGGCGCCCGGTCGTGATGACCGGGTCGTATCTGCCCGAGGAGCAGCTGCTCGTGCGGAACCGCGCGCACGGCGGGTCCAGCGCCTTCGAGGTCCTCGTGCCCTTCCGCACCGGCGACGGCCGGGTCCTCCTGATCAACCGGGGCTGGGTGCCGCCCGGAGAGGGCCCCGAGCCCGACGCCGTCCCCGCGGCCCCCTCCGGTGAGGTCACCGTCGTCGCGCGGCTGCAGCCGGGCGAGCCCGTTCCGCGCTCGGGCCGGTCGGCACCCGAGGGACAGGTCCCGACCATCAACCTGCCGCTGGTCGCCGACGAGATCGGCGGCGACATCCGACAGACGCTGGAACTCGGCGCCTACGGCCTGCTGGTCAGCGAGGATCCGGCCCCCGGGACCCGGCCGCAGCCGCTCGAGAGCCCGTCCGAGGACCCCGGCCCGCATCTGTCGTACGCGATCCAGTGGATCCTGTTCGCCGTCATGGGGTTCGTCTTCATCGGCTACGTCATCCGCACCGAGCGGGCGCACCGCCGGGACGATGAGGATGCCGCGCCGACACGCCGACCGCGGTCGCGCCGGCGCGACCGGGACGCCGAGACCGAGGACGCCCTGCTGGACGCCGCGGGCCGCTGACGGGCTTCAGGCCAGCGCCACGAGGTCCGCGTAGTCGCGGCCCCAGATGTCCTCGACGCCGTCGGGCAGGATGAGCACACGCTCCGGGTTGAGTGCCTCGACGGCCCCTTCGTCGTGCGACACCAGGATCACGGCGCCCTCGTAGTGGGCGAGGGCGCCGAGGATCTCTTCGCGCGACGCGGGGTCGAGGTTGTTCGTCGGCTCATCCAGCAGCAGCACGTTGGCGCTCGAGACGACGAGGGTCGCCAGGGACAGCCGGGTCTTCTCGCCGCCCGACAGCACCCCCGCGGGCTTGAGCACGTCGTCTCCGGTGAACAGGAACGACCCGAGCACCTTCCTGGCCTCGGTGGCGGTGATGTCCGGCGCGGCGGACATCATGTTGTCGAGCACCGAGCGGTCGACGTCCAGGTTCTCGTGCTCCTGGGCGTAGTAGCCGATCTTCAGGCCGTGCCCGGGCTCGACCTGCCCGGTGTCCGGCGCGTCGACACCCGCGAGGATGCGCAGCAGCGTCGTCTTGCCCGCGCCGTTGAGACCCAGGATGACGACCTTCGATCCGCGGTCGATGGCGAGGTCGACGTCGGTGAAGATCTCGAGCGACCCGTACGACTTCGACAGGTTGGATGCCGTGATGGGGGTCTTGCCGCACGGGGCGGGTTTCGGGAAGCGCAGCTTCGCCACGCGCTCCACCTGGCGCACCTCGTCCAGGCCCGACAGCATCTTCTCGGCGCGCGCGACCATCTGGTGCGCGGCGGCGGCCTTGGACGCCTTGGCTCCGAAGCGGGCGGCCTGCTGCTGCAGGGCGGTGGCCTTCTTCTCGACGTTCGCGCGCTCCTTCTTGCGGCGCTCCTCGTCGGCGACCCGCTGGCGCAGGTAGTTCTTCCAGTTCATGTTGTAGATGTCGATGACCTGGCGGTTCGCGTCGAGGTAGAACACGCGGTTGACGGTCTCGCCGACGAGCTCCACGTCGTGGCTGATGACGATGAGGCCGCCCTTGTAGCCCTTCAGGAACTCGCGCAGCCACACCACGCTGTCCGCGTCGAGGTGGTTCGTGGGTTCGTCCAGGATCATCGTGTCGGCATCCGAGAACAGGATGCGTGCGAGCTCGATGCGGCGGCGCTGACCGCCCGACAGCGTCTTCAGCGGCTGATCCAGGATGCGGTCGGGCAACGACAGGTTGTGGGCGATCGAGGCGGCCTCGGCTTCGGCGGCATAGCCGCCGAGCGCCTCGAAGCGCTCGGTGAGGTTGCCGTAGCGGCGCATCGCGCGCGCAGCCACATCGGCGTCGTCGTCGGCCATCGCCAGCGACGCCTCCCTCATGCCGAGGGCCAGCGTCCCGAGGCCCCGGGCATCGAGGATGCGCGTGCGGGCCAGCATCTCGGGGTCCCCCGCGCGGGGATCCTGGGGCAGGTATCCCAGCTCGCCGCTGCGGTCGACCCGACCCTCCGCCGGCAGCAGGTCGCCCGCGAGCACCTTGGTCAGCGTCGTCTTGCCGGCGCCGTTGCGGCCCACGAGGCCGATCTTGTCGCCGCCGGTGACCCGGAAGGAGACGTCGGACATGAGGACGCGGGCTCCCACGCGGATCTCGAGGTCGTGCACGGAGAGCACAGCGAATGTCCGTTTCGTTCGGTGGGGGGCGGAGAATGGCCGATGGCCAGCCCCCAAGTATAAGTCGCCCGCTGCCACGTGCATCGCGACTCGGGCCTGCTAGCCTTCTCACCAGTATCCCGCGGGAACCACGGCAGTGGCTGAGATCAGGGTGTAGCCCCCTGGACCGTTCGAACCTGTCTGGCTAGCACCAGCGAAGGAAGAAGGAGACGGTCATGTCCGTCGTACACCCACGCCATCGAAGCGCATTCCGCGTCGACGCCGAGTCCGGCATCCAGGTGCCGGTCACGCGCGTGAGGCTCGACCCCTCGCCCGACGGCTCGCCCAACGCGGATGTCGAGGTCTACCGCACCGCCGGCCCCGAGTGCGAACCCACCGAGGGCCTCCCCCCGCTGCGCCACGGGTGGATCCGGGGCCGCGACGACGTCGAGGAGTACGGCGGGCGGACCCGGGACCTCGCCGACGACGGACGCTCCGCGGTGCGCCGCGGCGCGGCATCCGCGGAGTGGCGCGGCCGGAGGACCCGTCCGCTGCGCGCGACGAAAGGCCGGCGGGTGACGCAGATGCACTACGCCCGGCGCGGGGTCATCACCGAGGAGATGCGCTTCGTCGCGTTGCGGGAAGGGTGCGACGTCGAACTGGTCCGTCGCGAGGTCGCGGCCGGACGGGCCATCATCCCCGCGAACATCAACCACCCCGAGAACGAGCCGATGATCATCGGGCGGGAGTTCCTCGTCAAGATCAATGCCAACATCGGCAACTCCGCGGTCACCTCGTCGATCCAGGAGGAGGTCGAAAAGCTCAAGTGGGCGACGCGGTGGGGAGCCGACACCGTCATGGACCTGTCCACCGGGGATGACATCCACACCACGCGGGAGTGGATCATCCGGAACTCTCCCGTGCCGATCGGGACAGTGCCGATCTACCAGGCGCTCGAGAAGGTCAACGGCGAGGCGGACGCGCTCACGTGGGAGGTGTTCCGCGACACGGTCATCGAGCAGTGCGAACAGGGCGTGGACTACATGACCATCCACGCCGGCGTGCTGCTGCGCTATGTTCCCCTCACCGCCGCACGCGTGACGGGGATCGTCTCGCGTGGCGGCTCGATCATGGCCGGCTGGTGTCTCGCCCATCACCGCGAGAACTTCCTGTACACGCACTTCGACGAACTGTGCGAGATCTTCGCCCAGTACGATGTCGCCTTCTCGCTGGGCGACGGTCTGCGTCCCGGCTCGGTCGCCGACGCCAACGACGCCGCGCAGTTCGCGGAACTCGATACCCTGGGCGAGCTCACCGCTCGCGCCTGGGAGTACGACGTCCAAGTGATGGTGGAGGGGCCCGGGCACATCCCGCTCCACCTCGTCCGTGAGAACATCGAGCGCGAGATCGAGGTCTGCCACGGCGCCCCCTTCTACACCCTGGGCCCGCTGGTCACCGACATCGCACCCGGCTACGACCACATCACGTCGGCGATCGGGGCGACCGAGATCGCCCGGTGGGGAACGGCGATGCTCTGCTACGTCACCCCCAAGGAGCACCTGGGGCTGCCCAACCGCGACGACGTCAAGACAGGCGTCATCACCTACAAGATCGCGGCACATGCCGCCGACCTCGCC
Organism: Microbacterium aureliae; assembly: GCF_054780155.1. Taxonomy (NCBI): domain Bacteria; kingdom Bacillati; phylum Actinomycetota; class Actinomycetes; order Micrococcales; family Microbacteriaceae; genus Microbacterium; species Microbacterium aureliae. The sequence goes on along the minus strand of NZ_BAAGWW010000001.1, from coordinate 22,361 downwards.
AAAGGGCACCCTCGCGCCCGAGAACGCGACGACGCACTCTCGAAGGCGCGCTTCGAGTTCCGCTGGAAGGACCAGTTCGCCCTCTCGCTCGACCCCGACACCGCTGAGGCGTTCCACGACGAGACGCTGCCGGCAGAACCTGCCAAGACCGCGCACTTCTGCTCGATGTGCGGGCCGAAGTTCTGCTCGATGCGCATCTCCCAGGACATCCGCGGCCGGTTCGGCGACGAGGCGGCGCAGACGGCGATCGCCGCCGGCCTGCAGCAGAAGGCGACGGAGTTCCGCGACCAGGGCGGAACGGTCTATCTCGACGCGCCCTCGGTTCGCGTGGAGGCCTGAGGTGACAGCCTCTCCTCCCGATACCGCGCGCCGCGTGTCTGCGTTCGGGCCATGAAGGTCGCCGTCGTCGGGGCCGGCATCGTCGGGCTGACGATCGCCCACGAGCTGACGCGGCGGGGGGCATCGGTGCACGTCTGGGACCCGCACCCCGCGGGCGGCGCGACGTGGGCGGCAGCCGGCATGCTGGCCCCCGCGAGCGAATTCCAGCCGTGGGAAGGGGGGATCCGCGGGTGGGCGCGTGAGGCGGCGGCGATGTTCCCGAGCCACATCGCACTCCTCGGCACGGATCCCGCACGAATCGGCTACCGCCCCGAGCCGACTCTCGCGGTGGGCTGGGATGCCGCCGACGGGGCGGCGATCGAAGAGTCGACCGATCGCGCCGTCGCGGCCGGTGCCGCGTTCGATCCGGTGCCCGCAGCAGAGTTGAGACACCTGGAGCCGGGTATCGCGCCCGTATCCGCCGCCTTCCGCGCTCCCGCAGACCATGCCGTCGATCCTCGTGCCCTCGCCGCCGCGATCATGCGCGACCTCGACCGTCGCGCGGGCTCACGGTCGGCGTGGCTCACCGGGACCGCGATCGTCGGCATCGACGCGCCGTCCGCCGGAAGGCGCGACGGGACCGCCGCGGTGACCGATACTCGGGGAGGCAGGACGACGGTGGATGCCGTCGTCCTGGCGACCGGCCACAAGACCCCGCCGACCGGATCGCCCGGTTGGCTGGGCACCTGCATCCGCCCCGTGTACGGCGATGTGCTGCGCCTGCGCAGCAGCCGCTGGAGCGTTCCGCTGCGCCATACGGTGAGGGGTGTCGTGCGGGGACGCCAGGTCTACCTGGTGCCACGGGCCGACGGCGGAATCGTCCTCGGCGCATCGGATCGCGAGGACGGCGCCACAGGCCCGCTCACCGGGGCCGTGGGAGACCTCATCAACGACGCGCGGACGATCTACCCCTCGATCGCCGAGAGCGAGGTGGTCGAGGTCGGGGCGCGGGCGAGACCGGCCACCCGCGACAACCTGCCGCTGCTCGGCGCCGCCGTCGACGACGAGGGCGCCGACCTGCCGACCCTCGTCCTCGCGCTCGGCGCCTACCGGCACGGGGTGCTGCTGAGTCCCTGGATCGCGCGGACGGTGGCGGACGAGATGCTGGACGCCGTCCGCGTGCCCGCTGCCGTCGCTGCCTCCCGCTGGGAAGACGAGAAGAGGAGTGCATGACCATCCACGTGAACGGAACGGCGCGCGACGACCGCGCCCCGCTCCCCCTCGACCGGCTGATCGCCGCCGTGGTGCGCGACGATCCGACCCCGGCGACCGACCGGACTCCGCCGCTTCCGACGAGCCGGCTCCGCGGCATTGCCGTCGCACTCAACGGGTCGGTGGTGCCGCGAGACGGCTGGGATTCCACCCTCGTGAGCGACGGCGACGCCGTGGAGGTCCTCACCGCGATGCAGGGAGGCTGACGTGTCCGATCACCACGACTGCTGGATGCTGGACGGCGAGGCGATCGGATCCCGCCTGCTCGTCGGCACCGGCGGCGCCCGCGACCTCGACGTGCTCGGCCGCGCACTTCGCGCGAGCGGCACCGAGATCACCACCGTGGCGATGAGGCGATTCGATCCTCGCGATGGCGGTGCGCTGTACGACGTCGTCCGCGCCGCCGGCATCCGTGTACTCCCCAACACCGCGGGTTGCCTCACTGCGCGCGAGGCCGTCATGACGGCACACCTCGCGCGCGAGGCACTGGGGACCGGGTGGGTCAAGCTCGAGGTGATCGCCGACGAGGACACCCTTCTGCCCGACCCTCTGCAGCTGGCCGAAGCCGCGGAGCGGCTCGTGGCCGACGGCTTCACGGTGCTCGCCTACACCAACGACGATCCCGCACTCGCCTGGCACCTCGAACGCATCGGCTGCGCGGCCGTGATGCCGCTGGGCGCACCGATCGGCAGCGGACTCGGCATCCTCAATCCGCGCAACATCGCCCTGATAGCCTCGCGAGCGGCGGTGCCGGTGATCCTCGACGCCGGCGTGGGCACCGCCAGCGACGCGGCGCTCGCGATGGAGCTGGGCTGCGACGGCGTCCTGCTTGCGACGGCGGTGATGCGGGCGGCGGACCCGGTCGTCATGGCAGGCGCGTTCCGCGACGCGGTCCGAGCCGGTCGCGCGGCTCGCCTGGCCGGACGGATCCCGCGCCGCGAGAGCGCGTTCGCGTCCTCCTCGATGGCCGGGCGGGCCGACCTGTGACGCACGGTGACACGGCCCTGTCATCCGAGGAGGTCGCTCGCTACGCACGGCAGCTCGTGCTGCCCGAACTCGGGTACGAAGGGCAGCGCCGGTTGAAACAGGCGCGCGTCGCCGTGGTCGGCGCCGGCGGCCTCGGGTCGCCGGTGGTCTCGTACCTCGCGGCGGCCGGGGTCGGCCGACTGCGCCTGATAGACGACGACGTCGTCGAGATGAGCAACCTCGGCCGGCAGGTGATCCACGGGACGCACGAGGTGGGTGCGCCGAAAGTCGAATCAGCCGCGCGCGCGGTGGCGGCGGCCAATCCGCTCGTCACCGTCGAGCCTCGGCGCGTCCGGCTCGTCCCCGCGAACGCGACGGCATTGCTGGAGGGCGCCGATGTCGTCGTGGACGGATCTGACGAGTTCGCCACTCGTTACACGGTCGCCGACGCCGCCGAGGAACTCGGGATCCCCGTGGTGTGGGGGGCCGTCCTGCGCTTCGCCGGCCACGTCAGCGTCTTCTCCAGCCGCGATGGATTCCGGTACCGCGACGTGTTCCCCGAACCCCCCTCCGACGACGATGCCCCGCCGTGCGAGCTGGCAGGCGTTCTGGGCGCGGTCTGCGCCATGGTCGGCTCAGTGATGGCGATGGAGACCTTGAAGCTGCTGACCGGGATCGGCCAGAGCCTGTGCGGTCGCCTGCAGGTGATCGACGCGCTCACCGGCTCTGTTCGCACGGTGACGCTGGCCCGCGCGGGGCGTGTGCCTCCCGCCGTCGGCGCAGCGGTTCCCCGCGCCGCGGAGGCGGCGGGAACCGATCGCTCCCGCTCCGCGGTGCCGACGGTGTCCGCCCGGCAGCTGCAGGGCCTGCTGTCCTCGACCTCACCCCCGGTTCTCCTCGATGTCAGGGAGTCCACGGAGCTTGCCGCGGGCGATCTTCCCGGCAGCGTGCACATGCCGCTCGCGGAGTTGATCTCGGAAGGTCCCCCCGCCGGCGTCCGGCTGGACCGGGCCATCGTCGTGTACTGCGCGTCCGGTGTGCGCTCCGCGCAGGCGACCGCGCATCTGCAACGGCTCGGCGTCGCGGGCGTGGCGAGTCTCGAGGGCGGGTTCCGCGCCTGGAGCGCGCTCGTCAGGGGCTGACGGCCACCCCGGCTGTGTGGGCTCGCAACCCTTGGACCAGCAGGTCGACGCCGAACCTGAAGGCACCGTCGTCGGAATCTCCCGGCCGGGCACCGGTGGTCCCCTCCGCCAGCCCGAGGCGGTCGTACTGCCTGCGCTGCTGCTCGTGCTGGACGTGACCGAGCACGAAGTGCAGCAACGCCGTGGCGGCCCGATCGACGGTCTCGACGTCGAAGCCGCCCGCCTCGATCGCTCGCGCCAGGCGCTCGCTCGCCGTTGACGCACCCAACCCCAGCGCATACGTGCTGGCGACCACCTCGGCGCCGTCCCGCCAGGCGAGCAATGCGGAGCGGAGGGCGGTGGCTTCGGCGCCCACGCGGGCCCCCCACTCATCCTCGCGGGCGACCGGCGCCGCCGGCGCGACGATCCGGTCCGACAGGGTCGCGAGCAGACTCTGCTTGTTCGGGAAGTGCCAGTACAGCGCGCTCGGCTGGACGTCGAGCGAGGCCGCGAGTCGACGCATCGTCAGGTCCGGAAGACCGTATTCGTCGAGGATCCGCAAGGCGGCCCGGACGACGTCCTCGCGAGTGTGCCCGCGGCCGTTTCCCTCTCGCGCCACGCATCCCACTATAGTGAACACCGTTCTAGTGAACGCTGTTCAGGATGCTGTGAGATGAAGGACCCGCAATGAGCGACTCCCCCGCCCCCGCCCTGGGGCATCGTGCCGCCCACACCCTCGATGCCACGGCGATCGCACGCGTGGCCGTTTTCGCCGCGATCATCGCCGTCCTCGGCCTGCCAGGCGGCTTCACCGTATTCGGGGCCGTCCCCATCACGGCCCAGACACTGGGCGTGATGCTCGCCGGCGCGATCCTCGGCCCCTGGCTGGGGGCCCTCTCGGTCACGGTGCTGCTGGCGCTCGTCGCCGTGGGGATGCCGTTGCTGGCCGGCGGTCGCGGGGGCATCGGCGTCTTCTTCGGCCCCTCCGCCGGCTACCTCATCGGCTGGATCGCCGCGGCGGTCGTGATCGGCCTCATCGTCCACGCCGGGGGCCGCAAGCCCGCCGCCTGGCGGACTCTGCTGGGGGTCGTCACCGGCGGCATCCTCGTCGTGTACGCCTTCGGCATTCCGGTGCAGAGTCTTGTCACCCGCCTTCCCCTGGCAGAGACCGCGTTGACCAGCCTGGTCTTCGTCCCCGGCGACCTGATCAAGGCAGCCCTCGCCACGGCGATCGTCACCACGCTCGTCCGCGGGTATCCCCGTGCATTCGGGCGCACGTGGCCCGCACCCCCTGCGCGAACCCGCGACGGCGCCCCCCGTTCCGTGGCGTGATCGTCCTCGTTCCGGGCGGCGCACCCGAGCTGGTCGAACGGATTCGCGATGCGCGGGCCGACGGCCAGATCCCCCTCGTCGCGGATGAGCGATGGCCTCGGGCGCAGCGGGACGCCGTCCGTGAGGCGGCAGGGGGAGCCCGTCCCTCCAGGGACATCGCCTGGGCGACCCTCACGTCGGGCAGCACCGGCGCACCCCGTCTCGTCCTCCGCACCGCATCGTCCTGGGAGCAGTCGTTCGCCGCGGTGACTGAGATTCTCGGAGCGACGCACGGCGGCGCGGTGGCGCTTCCCGTCCCTCCCTCGGCGTCCCTCACCCTGTTCTCCATCGCACACGGGCTGGCCGGAGGCCCGCGCCCGGCCCTCGGCGCCGGCGGCGTCCACGTCGCCGGCGTCACCTCGCTGCACGCGACACCGCAGACCCTCGCGCGCATCCTCGATGCCGGGGCCCCGACAGCCCTGCGCTCCGCGCTGGTCGGCGGATCGCACCTCGACCCCGAACTCCGGCGTCGAGCGGAGGCCGCCGGCATCCGCGTCGTCTCGTACTACGGTGCCGCGGAACTGTCCTTCGTCGCACTGGATCACGGCGATGGGCTCCGTGCGTTCCCCGGGGTGGACATCGACGTGCGCCACGGGGTGCTGTGGGTGCGCTCCCCCTTCATCAGCTCGGGCTACGCCGGAGCGGCTGGCCCGCTGCGGCGCGAGGGCGCCTGGGCCTCGGTCGGCGATCGCGCGGAGCTCATCGACGGGCGGCTGCGACTTCTCGGTCGGGCGGACGACGCGATCCTGAGCGCGTCGGCCACGATCGTCCCCGATGAGGTCGAAGCCATGCTGCGCACCGTCCCCGGGATACGCGACGCAGTCGTGTTCGGCCTGCCGGCCGCCCATGTGGGCGCGCTCGTCGCTGCCCTCGTGGAGGTGGAGGGCGGCGCACTTCCGCACGACCTGCGTCATCGCATCACGGCCGCCCTCGCTCCGGCGCACCGTCCCCGACGGTGGTTCAGCGGCGTCGTGCCGCGCACGTCGTCCGGCAAGCCGGCGCGAGCCGAGGCGATCCGGCGTGTCGCGGACGGGGAGGTGACGCGTCTTGACGTCTGAGCGTGATCCCGTCATCATCGCCGCCCGCCGCACGCCGATCGCGACCCGTGGCCGGGCACTGGCCGCATTCCCTGTCTGGGAGCTCGGAGCTGCGGTGATCCGCGCGGCTCTCGACGACGCAGCGCGTGCGACGGCGGCTCCCATCGAGGTCGCCGACGTTGTGCTGGGCAACTGCATGGGCCCCGGCGGCAACCCCGCCCGGGCAGCCGCGCTCGCCGCCGGACTGGACGCCCGCGTTCCCGGCGGCACCGTCGATCGCCAGTGCGGCAGCGGTCTGGCAGCCGTCCTGGATGCCGTGGCGGCAGTCCGCGCGGGCGACGGGCGAGTCCGGATCGCGGGCGGTGTCGAGAGCCCGTCGACCGCCCCTGTCCGGATAGCCGAGGGTCGCGCCTACGAGCGCGCCCCCTTCACGCCGCCCGGATTCGCGGACCCCGATATGGTCCGCGCCGCAGAGGATCTCGCCTGCCATGACGGCATCTCACGCGGGCGCCAGGACGCCTATGCCGCACGCAGTCACGACCGCGCCATCGTCGCCGCGGCTGCCGGCAGATTCACCGCGGAGCTGGTGCCGGTCGGCGGCGCCTGCCGCGACGATGCGATCGGCGCCGCACGCGCGCTGCTTCCGCGACTGCCCGCGCTGTTTCCGGGGGGAACCGTGACGGCCGGCACCGCCACCCGCATCGGTGACGGGGCCGCAGCCGTCGTGGTGGCCCCGGCCGGGACGGCGAAGGGCCTCGCGGTCCGCGCGTCGGCCATGGTCGGGTGCGATCCCGCCTTCCCGGGGGTCGGGGCTGCCGGGGCCGTGCACGCGGCGCTCTCTGACGCCGGTCTCACCGTCGGCGACGTGACGGCATTCGAGATCGTCGAGGCGTTCGCGTCGCAGAGCCTCGCTGTGGTCGACCGGATCGGCGTGGCCGACGACGACCCGCGCCTCTGCGCGGACGGCGGCGCGCTGGCTCTCGGTCATCCATGGGGTGCGAGCGGCGCCGTCGCTGTGGTGCGGCTCTTCAGCCGCCTGGTGCGGGTGAACCGCCCGGCGGGATCGATCGGCGTCGCCGCCGCGTCGGTCGGCGGTGGCATGGGGGTAGCGGCGGTGATGGAGGTGATCGGGTGACGATCCACCTCGATGGGGTCCATGTGCGCATCGGAGAGGCGGACGTCATGCGCGACGTCTCGGTGAGCTTGGACGCGCGCACGGTCGCGGTCATCGGCGAGAACGGCTCTGGCAAGTCCACTTTCGCGCGCCTCGTGGGCGGATTGATCCGCCCCACCGCCGGCGTGGTGCGCGTCTTCGGGCTCGATGGCGCGCGGACCATGACTCAGCTTCGACGACGCACCGCCGTCGTCTTCAGCAACCCCGACGCTCAGATCGTGATGCCGACGGTGGCCGAGGACGTGGCCTTCTCGCTTCGCGGAGAACGTCTGCCCGCCCCCGAGGTCCGGGCACGGACCAGCGAGGCTCTCGAGCGGTTCGGCCTGGCGCCCCTCGCCCAGCGGGCCGCCCATGATCTCTCCGGCGGCCAGAAGCAGCTGCTCGCGCTGTGCGGCGCCTTCGTCCGTCGGCCGGACCTCGTGGTCGCCGACGAGCCCACCGCGTATCTCGACGCGCGCAACGCCCGGATCATCGCCGACCACCTGTTGGCCGACGCCGGACATCGACTGCTGATGGTGACCCACGATCTGACCCTCGCGCGTCGCTGCGAGACCGCTGTGCTGTTCGCGGGCGGCCGGATCGCGGCGGTGGGAGAACCCGGTGGCGTCATCGCTCGATATGAGCGAGAGCTCCGATGCTGACCCTCTACCAGCCGGGCGACGGCCTGCTGCATCGGATGCCGGCCGGCAGGAAGACGCTGCTGATCCTCCTCGTGGTGCTCGTGATCCTCGCACTGCCCTCAGAGCCCTGGGCGGCCGCGGCAGCGGGCGTGATCGTCGTGATCTCGTATGCCTTCTCGGGGGTGGCCGACGGCGTGCTCGGTATGCGCACGCTCGGCCGCCAGCTCTTCGCCGTGCGCTGGGTGCTGGCGATCACCGCCGCCGGGCAGCTGGTATTCCTGGGAATGGATGTCGCTATCGCGAACACCGCTCGCGTGGGCGCCTCGCTCGTCCTCGCCGCCCTGCTGGTGCTCACGACGCGGGTGAGCGAGCTCCTGACGGCGTTCGAACGAGCACTGCGCCCCGCGCGCCGCGTCGGCGTCGACCCTGGCCGGATGGCCCTGCTCCTCGTGGTCACCCTGGGAACCGTGCCCGTCCTGGCGCGGCTGGCCGGCGACGTGCGCGACGCGCAGCGCGCCCGAGGGCTGCCGGCACGTCTGCAGACGTTCGTGGTTCCGTTTCTGATCGTGGCGCTGAAGCACGCCGATCAACTCGGCGAGGCGCTGAGCGCACGGGGCGTGCGATGACTCCTGACGGCCCGAGTGTGCTCGGCGCCGTGATCGACGCCGACACGCGGTGCCGCCACTACGCCGGCGAACTCGATGTCATCGCCATCAAGTTCGCCTGCTGCGGATCGTTCTACCCGTGTCACCTCTGCCATGCCGAGTACGCCGACCACGCCGCCCGGCCGTGGCCGAACGACGCCGCCGAGGAGCGCGCTGTGCTCTGCGGACCCTGCGGGCACCTCCTCCGCATCTCCGAATACCGTCTGGTGGACCGGTGCCCGCGGTGCGCGGCGGCATTCAATCCGCGATGCGCTCTGCACCATCACCTCTATTTCGACGACGCCGCCGATTTCGCAGGTTAGGGGACCCTGAGTAAGGTAAGGCGTACCTTACTTTCGAGGAGAGATCGTGCCCACCACCCGCCCCATCGTCGCCCTCGCCCTCGCGGCGACGACGTCCCTGCTGCTCGCCGGCTGCGCCTCCGCCGCCGGCACGACCCCGGATGCTGCCCCGCAGGCTGCGACCGAAGGCTTCCCCGTCACGATCGAGCACGCCTACGGCGAGACCGTCATCGACGCCGAGCCCGAGCGCATCGCGACCGTGGCGTGGGCGAACCACGAGGTTCCCCTCGCTCTGGGTGTCGTCCCGGTCGGGATGAGCAAGGCGACGTGGGGCGACGACGACGCCGACGGCGTCCTGCCGTGGGTCGAGGACGCCCTGGCCGATCTCGATGCCGAGACCCCGGTGCTCTTCGACGAGACGGACGGGATCGACTTCGAGGCGGTGGCCGACACCCGGCCCGATGTCATCCTCGCCTCGTACTCCGGTCTGACGCAGGAGGAGTACGACACGCTCTCGAAGATCGCCCCCGTGGTGGCCTTCCCCGACGTCGCGTGGGGCACCTCGTACGAGGACATGATCCGGATGAACGCGACCGCCATCGGCCTCGCCGACGAAGGCGAGCAGCTCATCGACGACCTGCACGCCGACGTCGAGGCGGCTCTCGCTTCGCACGAGGAGCTCGCCGACGCGCGCCTGCTCTTCTCGTACATCGACCCCGCCGACTTCAGCCAGATCGGCTTCTACACGAGCCACGACACGCGGCCCGGCTTCTTCGCCGGCCTCGGCCTGCCCCTCCCCGAGGTCGTCGCCGAGGAGTCCGCATCCACCGACGCGTTCTACGTCACGGTGAGCGCGGAGCAGGCGGACCGCTTCGAGGACGTCGACGTCTTCGTCACCTACGGCGACCCGGACGGGGACATCGTCGAGCAGCTTCAGGCGGACCCGCTGCTGTCGCAGATCCCGGCGATCGCCGAGGGACGCATCGCGGTCCTCGAGAACTCCACGCCCCTGGCCGCCTCGGCCAATCCGTCTCCGCTGTCGATCGGGTGGGGCATCGAGGAGTACGTCGCGCTCCTCGCCGACGCGCTGTCCCAGGACGGGTGAGCACCGCAGCGCTGCGCACGCCGCCGCCGGTCGACGCCTCGCCGCGTCGCTCGGCCGCGGCGCGGACGGCGGCCCTCACCGCGGCCGTCGCGGTCCTCGCCGCACTGTGCGCGGCATCGGTCGCCTTCGGGGTCCGCGACGTCACCGTCTCCGAGATCCTCGCCGGGCTCACGGGCGGCACCGGCGGGATCGCCGAGGCGGCAGTGGCCGCCCGGCTCCCCCGCACCGCACTGGCGGTCCTCGTCGGCGCCGCGCTCGCGCTCGCCGGAACGATGATGCAGGCGGTCACGCGCAATCCGCTGGCGGACCCCGGCATCCTCGGGGTCTCGGGCGGTGCGGCGCTGGCGGTCGTCACCGGCATCGCCTTCTTCGGCCTGAGCGGCGCCTACCCCACCATGGCGGCCGCCATCGCGGGTGCGGCCGGGGCCGCGGCCTTCGTGTACGCCGTCGGCTCGCTCGGCCGCAGCGGCGCCACGCCTCTGAAGCTGGCACTGGCGGGCGCCGCGGTCTCGGCAGCGTTCTCGTCGCTGGTGAGCGCGATCCTGCTGCCGCGCGTCGACATCCTCGAGACCTTCCGCTTCTGGCAGATCGGCGGGGTCGGGGGCGCCACGTGGGACCGCGTGGCCGCCGTGTCGCCGCTGCTGCTGGCGGGCACCGCGATCTGCCTGTACTCCGCTCGCGGCCTGAACGCGCTCGCACTCGGCGACGACGTCGCCACGGGTCTCGGCGAGCGGGTGGCCCGCACCAGGCTCATCGCCGCCGCGGGCGCGGTGGTGCTGGTGGGCGCGGCCACGGCCGTCGCGGGCCCGATCGGATTCGTCGGGCTCGTCGTCCCCCACGCGTGCCGGCTGCTGGTGGGACCGGACCACCGGTGGCTGCTGCCGTTCGCCGCGGTGCTGGGGGCGGCACTCCTCGTCGCCGCGGACGTCGTCGGCCGCGTCGTCGCGCGGCCCGAAGAGATCGCGGTCGGGATCGTCACCGCCTTCATCGGCGCGCCCGTCTTCATCTGGATCGTCCGTCGCCGGAAGGTGCCCCAGCTGTGAGCGCCGCTCAGGTCCTCCTCACCGGGCGGCGCCGTCGGGCGCGCCGCCGCGCGGTCGTCGTCGGCGCGCTCTCGGCCGTCGTGGCGGGCGCCTTCCTGCTCGCGCTCATGCTCGGCGACACGCTGTACCCGCCGGGCGACGTGCTGCGGGTCGTGGCCGGACAGAGCGTTCCGGGGGCGAGCTTCACCGTAGGCGAACTGCGTCTGCCACGCGCCGTGCTCGGGACCCTCGCGGGCTTCGCGTTCGGCATCGCCGGGGCGACCTTCCAGACGATCCTCCGCAACCCGCTCGCCTCCCCCGACATCATCGGGGTCAGCTCGGGCGCCGGAGTCGCGGCCGTCTTCGGCATCGTGGTGCTGGCCGCCGACGAGACCACCGTCGCGCTGCTCGCCCTCGCCGGCGCGCTGATCACGGCGGTGGTCCTGTACGCCCTGTCCCACCGCGGCGGATTCGCCGGTGCGCGGCTGATCCTCATGGGCATCGGGGTGGCGGCGATGCTCGACAGCGTCATCACCTACGTCCTGTCCCAGGCTCCGGCGTGGGACCTGCAGGCGGCGATGCGGTGGCTGACGGGGAGTCTCAACGGCGCCACGTGGCAGATGGCGGGCCCGGTGGCCCTGGCGGTCGCCGTCCTCGTTCCCCTCATGCTCATCCAGGACCGCAGCCTCGGGATGCTGCGGCTCGGCGACGACTCCGCCGCCGCACTGGGAGTCGGAGTCACCCGCACCCGCGTCCTGCTGATCCTCGCGGCGGTGTCCCTGCTCGCGGTGGCCACCGCCGCCACCGGCCCGATCGCCTTCGTCGCCTTCATGGCGGGTCCGATCGCGTCACGACTGGTGGGCGCGGGCGGATCCGCGCTGGTGCCCTCGGGCCTCGTGGGCGCCGCCCTCGTCCTCATCGCCGACATGGCCGGCCAGTTCGCCCTCGGCGACCGCTATCCCGTGGGTGTCGTGACCGGTGTCCTCGGCGCCCCCTATCTCGTGTACCTGCTCATCCGCATCCACCGTTCCGGAGGTTCGCTGTGACCACCGCCCCGCAGGGAACGCCGCACCTGGCGACCCGCTCCCTGACGCTCGGGTACGACCAGCACCCGGTCGTCCGCGACCTCGATCTCGAGATCCCGCCCGGCCGCATCACCGCCATCATCGGCGCGAACGGATGCGGCAAGTCCACGCTGCTGCGCGCCCTCGCCCGCCTGCTGCGCCCGCGCACGGGAGACGTCGTCCTCGACGGCCGGGCGCTGCACCGCATCCCGACCAGAGAGATCGCGCGGATGCTGGGACTGCTGCCCCAGTCCCCGATCGCTCCCGAGGGGATCGCCGTCGCCGACCTGGTGGGCCGGGGCAGGCACCCGCACCGGGGGGCGCTGTCGCGCTGGAGCACGCAGGACGACGAGGCGGTGGCCCAGGCCCTCGCGGCGACCGACACCGCCGATCTCGCGGACCGCTGCGTCGACGAGCTGTCCGGCGGCCAGCGCCAGCGCGTGTGGATCGCCATGGCCCTCGCCCAGCAGACGGACGTCCTGCTCCTGGACGAGCCGACGACGTTCCTCGACGTCGCGCACCAGGTCGAGGTGCTCGACCTGCTCACCGACCTCAACCACGACCGCGGCACGACCGTCGTGATGGTGCTGCACGACATGAACATGGCCGCGCGCTACGCCGACCACGTGATCGCGCTGCGCCGCGGCGCCGTCGTCGCCGCCGGGGCGCCCGCCCGGATCATGACCGCCGACCTCATCCGCGAGGTCTTCGACATCGAGTCGCTGATCGTCGAGGACCCGACCTCGGGGGCGCCCATCGTGCTCCCGCGCGGTCGCCACCACGACCTCGTCCCCGCCACCGCCAGGAGCACCGCATGAGCACCGCCACCGCCACCGCACCCGCCGCACGCCCCGCCCTGCGCTTCTTCCGCGCACGGGTGGCCGCGATCACGGACCTCACCCCGAGCTTCCGCCGCTTCACCTTCACCGGCGAGGATCTGCACGAGTACGGCGACACCGGCTACGACCAGCGGATCAAGGTCGTCTTCCCCGCCGCGGGCGCGGGCCTCGACGCCATGCCCACCGGTGACGACTGGTATGCGCGCTGGCGCGAGCTCGCCGGCGAGGAGCGACCGCCCTTCCGCACGTACACCACCCGCGACGTCCGCCCCGGGCTGCGCGAGGTGGACGTCGACATGGTGGCGCACGAGGTCTCGGGTCCGGCGTCGGCGTGGATCCAGGATGCCGTCGTCGGCGACGAGGTGATGCTGCTGGCCCCCACGATCCACCACACCGGTGTCAGCCTCGGGATCGACTTCGTCCCGCCCGCCCAGACCGACGCCCTGCTGCTCGCGGGCGACGAGACGGCGGCACCTGCCATCGCGGTGATCCTCGAGCAGCTCCCGCGGGACGCACGCGGGGTCGTCGTCCTCGAGGTCCCGCACCCGGGCGACGCCGCGTACCTCCCCGCGCACCCGGGCTTCGACGTGCGCGTCGCCGCCCGCGGCGAGGAAGAGCGCCACACCCACCTGGTGCGCGAGACGCGGGCCGCCGCCGCGCGGCTGGCCCCTGCGGGCCGCGGCGGTCAGGTGCACGAGATCGACGTGGACACCGAGATCCTGTGGGAGGTCCCGCGGACGGCGAAGGGCGGTGCGGCGCTGCGCAGCGCCCCGCTCTACGCGTGGCTGGCCGGCGAGGCCGGGGCGATCAAGACGCTGCGCCGCGCGCTGGTGGCCGAGCACGGCATCGACCGCCGTGCCGTGGCGTTCATGGGGTACTGGCGGCTCGGTCGCGCCGAGAACTGAACTCAGCGCGCGACGAGCGCCCCGATCCGCTCGACCGCTTCACGCAGGACATCCGGCGCGCAGCCGAAGTTGATGCGCACGTGCCCGCGCCCCTCGGGGCCGAAGTGGGGGCCGAAGTGCAGCGCGACCTTGGCGTCGCGCAGGATCTTCACCGCGGGGTTGTCCCCCCAGCCGAGCCCGCCGAGGTCCACCCACGCGAGGAAGCCGGCATCCGGGATCACGTAGCGCGCGCCGGGCACGTGCTCGGCGAGCAGGTCGGCGAGCAGTCGGCGGTTGGCGTCCAGACGCGCCAGCAGCGCGTCCAGCCAGGCGTCGCTGGCCGGGTCGAACGCGGCCACGCCGGCGAGGGCGCCGAACAGGCCCGTGCGCCACTCCACCTCGTCGGGGAGACCTCGCACGAGCGCTGCCGGGGCATCGCCCGCGGTCACCATGAGCGCGCACTTGAGGCCCGCGAGATTGAACGCCTTGCTCGCGCTGGTGACGGCGAAGCCCACGCGCGCGGCCGCGGCGGACGCGGCGAGGAACGGCGTGAACGCGACCCCCGGCTGCACCAGCGGCGCGTGGATCTCGTCGCTGACGACCACCGCGCCGTGCGCCTCGGCGATCTCGGCCAGGCGCGCCAGCGCCGCCGCCTCGTGCGCGGTGCCCGTGGGATTGTGCGGGTTGCACAGCAGCACCGCGCGCGCTCCGGCGGACAGCGCCGCCTCGATGCCGTCGAGGTCCAGCTGCCAGCCGGCATCCGTCTGCCGCAGCGGCACGCGTTCGACCACCCCGCCGGCCTCGGGGATGCAGTCGTAGAAGGGCGGATAGACCGGGGGCGTGACGACGACCCGATCCCCCGGTTCGATCGCGGCCCGCAGGATCTCGACGACGCCCATCATCACGTCGCACGTCGTGCGCACGTGGGCCGGGTCGACGTCCCAGCCGAACCGCCGGCGGGCGAACGCCGCATACGCATCACGGATGCCGGGATCCGGCGGCGTATAGCCGGTGTCCCCCCGCTCCACCGCGCCGGCCAGCGTCTCGGTGATCGCCGGCGCCAGCGCGAAATCGGTCTCGGCGACGAACAGCGGCAGCACGTCGGCGGGATACTTCCGCCACTTCGTGCTCGAACGGCGTCGCAGCTGATCGATGGGGAGGGCGTCGAGAGGGGCGATCGTGCTCACCCGTCGAGCCTAACGACCGGCGCCGCCGATGGGCCGCCCCGGCGTCAGATGGCGAAACCGAGCGCGCGCATCATGTCGCGGCCGTCGTCGGTGATCCGCTCGGGCCCCCACGGCGGCATCCACACCCAGTTGATGCGGAACCGCTCCACGACATCGTCCAGCGCCTGCGCGGTCTGCTCCTCGAGCACGTCCGTCAGCGGGCAGCCGGCCGACGTGAGGGTCATGTGGATGACCAGCGCGTCGTTCTCGTCATCCCACGCGAGGTCGTAGATGAGCCCGAGGTCGACGACGTTGATCCCGAGCTCGGGATCCATGACGTCCTTCAGGGCCTCGGTGACCTCGTCGTACTTCTCGGGCGTGAGCGTAGCGGTCATCTGACGATTCTATTCGCCGGACTCGGCCGCGGCCTCGGCCAGCGGCGCGATGTAGCGGTCGTAGCCCTCGTCCTCGAGCCGATCGGCGAGCTCCGGCCCGCCCTCTTCGACGATGCGCCCGCCGACCATCACGTGCACGAAGTCGGGGCGGATGTAGCGCAGGATGCGGGTGTAGTGGGTGATGAGCAGGACGCCCAGGTCGGTCTCGGCCTTGGCGCGGTTCACACCCTCGGACACGATCTTCAGCGCGTCGACGTCCAGACCCGAGTCGGTCTCGTCGAGAACGGCGATCTTCGGACGCAGCAGCTCGAGCTGCAGGATCTCGTGACGCTTCTTCTCACCGCCCGAGAAGCCCTCGTTGACGTTGCGCTGGGCGAACTTCGGGTCCATGCGCAGGTTCTTCATCGAGGCCTTGACGTCCTTGGTCCACGTGCGGATCGAGGGCGCCTCACCGTCCAGAGCGGTCTTGGCGGTGCGCAGGAAGTTCGTCACGGTGACCCCGGGGATCTCGACCGGGTACTGCATCGCGAGGAAGAGGCCCGCGCGGGCCCGCTCGTCGACGGACATCTCCAGCACGTCCTCGCCGTCCAGCGTGATCGAGCCGCTGGTGACGGTGTACTTGGGGTGTCCCGCGATCGTGTACGCGAGCGTGGACTTGCCCGAGCCGTTGGGCCCCATGATGGCGTGGGTCTGACCCGTCGTGATGGTGAGGGTCACGCCGTTGAGGATCGGGGTGGTGCCGGCATCCGTCTCGACCGTCACGTGGAGGTCGCGGATCTCGAGGACAGACATTCAGACTTCCTTCTTCAGGGTCGGGTCGATCAGCACGTCGTCGCCGTCGATGGTCACTTCGAAGACCGGGACGGGCTCGTACGCGGGAAGGTTGAGGGGCTTACCGGTGCGCAGCGAGAACGCCGAGCCGTGCGCCCAGCACTCCAGCGTCTCGCCGTCGACGAAGCCCTCCGCCAGCGAGATATCGCCGTGCGTGCAGGTGTCGCCGATGGCGTGCACCTCGCCGTTGGAGTCGAGGACGACGGCGATCGCGACGCCGTCGATCTCGACGCGCAGGGCGCTGTCCTGTTCCAGCTCGCTCAGGGCGCAGGCGCGCTGTGCGGTCATCGGTCCACCTCCTGGGCCAGTTCGGTCTCGATCGCGGCGAAGAGCTCGGCCTCCAGATCGGCGACGCCGATCTTCTGCACGATCTCGGACAGGAACCCCAGGACCACGAGGCGCCGCGCCTCGTCCTCGGGGATGCCCCGGGCCTGCAGGTAGAACAGCTGCTCGTCGTCGAAGCGTCCGGTGGCACTGGCGTGCCCCGCTCCGCGGATGTCGCCGGTCTCGATCTCGAGGTTCGGGATCGAGTCCGCGCGCGCACCGTCGGTGAGCACCAGGTTGCGGTTGGCCTCGTACGAGTCCGTGCCCACGGCATCCGGCCCGATGAGCACGTCGCCCACCCACACGCTGCGTGCGCCCGCGCCCTGCAGGGCGCCCTTGTACAGCACGTCGCCGGACGTCTCGGCGCCCTTGTGGAAGAGGAAGACCTGGCTCTCGAAGTGCTGCCCGGAGTCGGCGTAGCTCAAGCCGTACAGCTCGCCGCGCGATCCCGTGCCCGCGAGCTCCACGGCCGGATTGACCCGCACCACGCCGCCGCCGAAGGTGACGACGATGTGACGGAGGGTGGCGTCGCGTCCGACGCGGGCCTGGTGGGATGCCGCGTGCAGTGCGTCGTCGTCCCACTGCTGGACGCTGACCACCTCGAGGTGGGCGCCGTCGGCCACGACGATCTCGACGTTCTGCGCGTAGCGCGCGGAGCCGGTGTGGCGCAGCAGCACGGTGGCCCGCGCGTGGGAACCCGCCTCGATGACGATGTGCGCGTTGGCGCGGCGGTCCGCGCCGTTGCCGGTCATGAGGATCTGCACGGGCTCGGACAGCTCCGCGTCGGCGGGGATCCGCACGTGCAGCGCCTCGTCCGTGAGCGACCAGGCCAGCGCGGCCACGCGATCCTCGGGCGCGAACACGGTGCCCCGGGGCGCCGCGGCGGCGGCGAGGGTGCCGACGTGGACCTGCTCGGCGGCGACCACGTCGTACGAGACGGCGGGGTCGCCGGGACGGTCGTCGGTGGGCGCGTCGGCGAACAGCGGAGCCAGCCGCGCGACCGGGGCGTGCTTCCAGTCCACCTCGCGGCCGGTGGGGGCGGCGAAGTCGGACGGGTCGAACGACCTCGGCCGCTCGGAACGGGTCTGCACGGGGACGAAGGCCCCGGCCCCGTCGGTGTGCGCGGTCGAGCCCGGCACCGTCACGGGTGCCTGCGTGGTGGTCGTCATCTAGCCGACACTGCCTTCCATGCCCATCTCGATGAGCTTGTTGAGTTCCATCGCGTATTCCATGGGCAGCTCGCGGGCGATCGGCTCGATGAAGCCGCGGACGATCATCGCCATCGCCTCGTCCTCGGGGAGCCCCCGGGACTGCAGGTAGAACAGCTGCTCCTCGCTGACCTTGGACACCGTCGCCTCGTGGCCGAGCTGCACGTCGTCGACGCGGATGTCGATGGCCGGGTACGTGTCGGAGCGGGAGATGGTGTCCACCAGCAGCGCGTCGCACCGCACGGTGTTCGCGGAGTGGTGGGCGTTGGCGTCCACGCGGACCTCGCCGCGGTAGCCCGCCCGGCCGCCGCCGCGGGCGATCGACTTCGACACGATCGACGACTGCGTGTACGGCGCCATGTGGATCATCTTCGCGCCGGCGTCCTGGTGCTGCCCGGGACCGGCGAAGGCGACCGACAGCGTCTCGCCCTTGGCGTGCTCGCCCATGAGGAAGATCGACGGGTACTTCATCGTGACCTTCGAGCCGATGTTGCCGTCGACCCATTCCATGGTCGCGCCCTCGTGGGCGACGGCGCGCTTGGTCACGAGGTTGTAGACGTTGTTCGACCAGTTCTGGATCGTCGTGTACCGCACGCGGGCGTTCTTCTTGACGATGATCTCGACGACCGCCGAGTGCAGCGAGTCGCTCTTGTAGATCGGCGCCGTGCAGCCCTCGATGTAGTGGACGTACGAGCCCTCGTCGGCGATGATCAGCGTCCGCTCGAACTGGCCCATGTTCTCGGTGTTGATGCGGAAGTACGCCTGCAGGGGGATGTCCACGTGGACTCCCGGAGGGACGTACACGAACGAGCCGCCCGACCACACGGCCGTGTTCAGCGCCGCGAACTTGTTGTCGCCCGAGGGGATGACGGTGCCGAAGTACTCCTGGAAGAACTCCGGGTGCTCGCGCAGCGCCGTGTCGGTGTCCATGAAGATGACACCCTGCGCCTCGAGGTCCTCGCGGATCTGGTGGTAGACCACCTCGGACTCGTACTGGGCCGCGACGCCGGCGACGAGCCGCGCCCGCTCGGCCTCGGGGATGCCGAGCCGCTCGTAGGTGTTCTTGATGTCCTCGGGAAGGTCCTCCCAGGACTGCGCCTGCTTCTCGGTGGAGCGGACGAAGTACTTGATGTTGTCGAAGTCGATGGCCGACAGGTCGGCGCCCCACGTCGGCATCGGCTTGCGGCCGAACAGCTGCAGCGCCTTCAGCCGCGTCTTCAGCATCCACTCGGGCTCGGACTTCAGCGCCGAGATGTCGCGGACGACGGCCTCGCTCAGGCCGCGCCGGGCACTCGCGCCGGCGGCGTCGGGATCGTGCCAGCCGAACTCGTAGACGCCGAGGCTCTCGAGTTCGGGGCGGTCGATCAGCACATCAGACATGGTCGGATTCTCCTCCGGGCCGCAACGGTGTCATCCGCCCCGGCATTCCTGCTCTCCCGATGGAGTTACCGGAAGGGGATGCCGCTGGTGGGCCCTCTCATTCGGCGCTGACCTTCGCGCCTAGACTGTCAGTGGTTCGCGACGCTCCGAGCGCCCGCAGCCGACCCCACGATTCTACAGGTTCCGCTCCCGCCCCGTACGACCTGTGACACGGGCCTTCATCTCGAACCCGAGCCGAGGAGACTCCACATGCCCGCGGACACCGCCACGACGCCTCCCGCACGCTCCGCTGCCGCCGCGACCGGTACGGGCGGGCGCGTAGGACGCGCGCTGCGGGTGTTCGCGTGGCTGTCCTTCCTGTCCGAGGTCATCATCATCGGCACCGGCGGGGCGGTGCGCCTGACCGGTTCGGGCCTGGGCTGCCCGACCTGGCCGACGTGCACCGCGGAGTCCCTCGTGGCCACCCCCGAGATGGGCATCCACGGCGCCATCGAGTTCGGGAACCGCCTGATGACGGGCCTGGTCGGCATCCTCGCCGTCGTCGTCCTCGTCATCGTCATCGCGCGCTACCGGCGCCGTCGCCGGCTGCTCGTGCTGGCCGCCGTCGTCGTCGCGGGCGTGGTCGCGCAGGCCGTGGTGGGCGGGATCACCGTCCTCACCGGCCTGAATCCCTTCATCGTCGGCTTCCACTACGTCGCCTCGCTCGCACTGGTCTGCGTGACGGCGGCGTTCCTGGCGCTCATGGACGAGCCGGCGGGCCCGCGCACCCGCGTGGTGCCGCGCGCCACCGCCCTGCTGGCCCACGCCACGTCGGTGGCCATGGTCCTCACCATCGCGATGGGCGTGCTCACCACCGGAGCCGGCCCCCACTCCGGCGACGCCGCGGCCGGACGCAACGGCTTCGACGCCGAACTGCTCGAGCACGTGCACGCCTGGCCGGGCTACGCCCTGCTGCTGCTCACCGTCCTGCTGCTGATCGCGGTGCGACGCCGGGGGGCCGCCGCCGCGCGCCTGCTGCGATGGACGACCGCCCTGCTGGGCATCGAGCTCGTGCAGATCGCCATCGGCCTCTACCAGGCCCGCAACGGCCTGCCGGAACTGGCCGTCGGGGCCCACATGGTGCTCGCCGCGGTGGCCGCGGCCGCCATGACGCTGGTGATCCTGCGCCTCCGCGAGCCCGCGGCGTCCACAGCGGACGCATAGGCGCATCCGAGGAACCTCCCGAGTCACGGTGGCACCGTGAGGGATGCCGGGGTCGGACGACCCCGGTTTCGTCCGTCGAGAGGAATCTCCCATGACCACCCGTGTCTCCACCGCTTCCCGCCCCCGCCTGATCACCCGCATCCCGTTCTGGGGACTGGTCGCCGGTTCGCTGGCCAGCGCCGGCGTCGGCGGTGCACTGCTGGCCGACAAGCTGAACATCATGACCGCCACCCTCACCGACGGCACCGCCACGGGCGTCGAGGTGTACGTGGGTCAGTCCGTCGCAGTGCTGGGCGCCATCCTGGTCGGGGCCGGTGTCCTCGGCATCCTTCTCGCCCTCACCGTCGCCACACTCGCATCGCTGCGCGCGCACACGACGGCCGGCACCCCCGAGGCCGACATCGTCCGTGACGAGGATGCCGCGTTCGGGTACGACCGTGAGCTGGGCTACACGCAGCCCGAGTCGCTGGCCGACGAGGCCGAGCCGGTCGGCGCGAGCCGCTGACGGCCGCGCGGCGGCCCGCTCAGAACGGCAGGAGCGGGTCGACCGCGATGGCGACGAACAGCAGCGTCAGGTACGAGATGGATGCGTGGAAGACACGCATCGGCCGCGGCTCGGTCCCCCGCACCGCGCGGTTGTACAGACGGTGCGACTCGTAGATGAACCAGCCGCCGAAGACCGCCGCCGAAGCGGTGTAGACGATGCCCATCCCGGCCACCGGGATCAGCAGCAGCGAGCAGGCCACGGTGGCCCACGCGTAGAGGATGACCTGCAGGCCCACCTGCGACCCGTCGCGGGTCGCGCCCAGCATGGGGACGTCGACCTCGTCGTACTGGTCCTTGTACTTCATGGACAGCGGCCAGTAGTGCGGGGGCGTCCAGAGGAACACGAGCGCGAACAGGATCACCGGCGGCCAGGCCAGCGAGCCGGTGACCGCCGTCCAGCCGATGAGGACGGGGAAGCACCCCGCGATGCCGCCCCACACGATGTTCTGCTCGGTCCGGCGCTTGAGCACCATCGTGTAGATGACGACGTAGAAGAAGATCGCGGCCGCCGACAGCGTCGCCGCCAGCCAGTTGGTGGTCACCCACAGCCACACCGTCGAGACGACGGCGAGCGTCCACGCGAAGATCAGCGCGCCGCGCGGCGACACCTCGCCGGTCACGAGCGGGCGGTTGACCGTCCGCTGCATGTGCGCGTCGATGTCGCGGTCGAGGTACATGTTGAACGCGGCCGCCGAACCGGCGCTCATGGACCCGCCGATGACGGTGGCCAGCACGAGCGGCAGCGAGGGCAGACCCCCCTGGGCGAGCAGCATGACCGGAACCGTGGTCACCAGGAGCAGCTCGAGGACGCGCGGCTTGGTGAGGGCGATGTAGGCGCGGACGGTGCGGCCGAAGGTCCCCGAGGCGGCACGCGGAGGCCGGGCGGTCGCCGGTGCGCCCGCCGTGGTCGTGATGTCCATCGCCCCCGCAATCGCCGCCTGCAGAACCCCCTCAGTCTATGCCATCGCCGCCCCCGGCCCCGCCGTGGCGCAGGGGCCGCCCCGCCCTCACAACCGATGCGCCGCGCGGGTGAGCAGAAAGTCACGGCGGCGACATGCGGGCGACACCGGCGGCCCGACGGCGCGAGACAAACTGCGTCACACAGCGGCTTCACATAGCCGGGCCGGAATCGCCCTTCGCTATGCTGAGACCACACGCGCGCCCCGCGCCGTTTCCCCCTTCTCCGCTCGGATGAGGGCCGCGGACCGGCCTGTTTCCCGGGCGCCAGAGCTACTCGAGGAAAGGCAGCCGGGTGTCGGATTTGCGTTGGGATGAGATCGATGGGCGCGCGGTGGATACCGCTCGTGTGCTGGCTGCGGATGCGGTGGAGAAGGTCGGGAACGGTCATCCGGGCACGGCGATGAGCCTGGCGCCGGCGGCGTACCTGCTGTATCAGCGGGTGCTGCGCCACGACCCGGCGGACACCGGGTGGTTGGGGCGCGACCGGTTCATCCTGTCGGCGGGGCACTCGTCGTTGACGCAGTACGTGCAGTTGTACCTCGGTGGGTTCGGGTTGGAGCTGGAGGACCTGAAGGCGTTGCGTACGTGGGGGTCGAAGACTCCCGGGCA